>JAKVOA010000001.1:25000-1280000 GCA_022483045.1 Oscillospiraceae bacterium
GTTGTCAAGAAATCTTGACAGCCTCTTTTTATTTGTGTATTTTATTGCCTAAGGAGTTATTTATGATTGGAATTATCGGTGCCATGCAGGTGGAAATTGAGCAGCTGCTGCCTAAAATGAAAGGTATTACCAGCCATAAAATCAGCGGGGTTGTGTACCATCACGGCCGCCTGGCCGGCGTGGAATGTGTTTTGGCACAGTGCGGCATCGGCAAAGTAGCCGCCGCAGTCTGCGCACAGACCATGTTTTTGCGCTATCACCCGCAGGCCGTTTTGTGCGAGGGGGTTGCAGGTGGAATCGGAAAATCCATCCGCATCGGCGACCAGGTTGTTGCCTCTGCATTGGTTCAGCACGATATGGATACCTCTGCCGTGGGCGATCCGGTTGGCTATATCAGCGGTTTAGGGCAAATTGAGATGAATACTTCGAAAGAAATCTCTGATTTACTCTGTCGTTGTGCAGAAAAAGCACACCCCGGCCATGTACACCGCGGCGTTATTGCAACCGGCGACCAGTTTATCGCCGATCCGGCGCGCTTAAAGCAGCTGTCGCAAAAATTCGGCGCAGTTTCATGTGAAATGGAGGGCGGCGCGATTGCGCAGGTGTGCTGCATGGCGGGCATTCCATTTGCAGTGCTACGCTCTATTTCGGATAATGCCGATGACGATGCAAAAGTTGCGTATACTTCTTTCGTAAAAGTCGCAGCCCATCAAAATACCGAGGTGCTCTTGGCGGCGCTTCCTGGTTTGGCAGAGTGGGAGAAAACGCATGAAACTCATTGATATTACAAAAGAATTGTTCAGTACGCCGGTTTATCCGGGCGACCCGGAGGCCCGCCTGCATTTTGTGCGGCAGCTAAAAACCGGCGGCGACTGCAATTTGAGTGAGCTTTCTGCCGGTAGCCACAACGGTACGCACATGGATGCGCCGCTGCATTTTATTCCGGACGGTGCGGATATCAGTCAGGTCGCATTAGAACGCTGTCTTGGGCCGTGTGTCGTTGTACGCGAAGAGGGAATCCTCAGCCTGCAGCGTATGCAGGAAATCCTGCGCCAGGCGGGCAGCCCGGAGCGCCTGCTTTTGGCGGGGAAAGTTTTCCTTTCACGCGAAGCAGCTGTTGCTGCCGTAACGGGTGGCGTCAAACTGGTCGGTACGCAGCAGAGCAGTATTGCGCCGATGTCTGACCCCGCGGGACCGCACTGTGCGTTGCTTTCCGCGTCGGTCGCCGTGCTCGAAAATTTGGATTTGGAAACCGTACAGCCCGGAAAGTATTGGCTGTGTGCACTACCGCTGAAAAACCGCGGAGAAGAAGCGTCTATGGTACGTGCAGTGTTGATACAAAAATAAAGAACAGGAATGGCTGCTTTTACGCGCGCGTGCCATTTCTGTTCTTTATTTTTTAATAGCCGCGGTACAAAGCAACCACTTTGCCAAGAATGATGACTTCGCTGCTGTAAATAGGCGAAAACGCTGGGTTTTCCGGCTGCAGACGGACACGGTCCGCCTCTCGGAAAAAGCGCTTGACGGTCGCTTCGCCGTCAATCATGGCAATGACAATTTCGCCGTTTTCTGCTTCCGGCGTCTGCCGTGCAATGACAATGTCATCGTTGAGAATGCCGGCGTCTTTCATGCTTTCCCCATGTACATGCAGGGCAAAGTAGACAGCGTCTTCGCTGCGGCGGGGCGGGCAGTAGGGGACGTGCCCCTCAGTTTCCTCCACTGCAAGAATCGGCTGACCGGCGGCTACACGCCCAACAACCGGCACCTGCAGGATTGGGGCGGAATGGCCGCCGTCAGGCACAGTTAAGTGGATTGCACGGTTTAAGCCGGCATCACGGGTAATGTATCCCTCGCGCTCCAGCGTCTTTAGGTGCGCATGGACACTGGAGGTGGACTTTAGGCCTGTTGCAGCGCAGATTTCGCGCACAGTAGGGGGCAGGCCGGTTTGCAGGCGGCTTTTCAGGTAGTCGTAGACTTTCTGCTGGCTGGCGGTCAGCATGGCGGAATTCCCCCTTTTATCAGTTACCTGTAGTATACCATAAAGTCTTATAGAAAGCAAACGTTTGTTTGTAATTGCTTTTATTTATAAAAATTCATATACTATTAACAATTTTTAGGCTAATATGCTGTATACTATACGAGTAATCAAGTTCAGCGGAGCCGCACCGTTCACTTGATGTATGTTCTACCCTCCTCAATATACCCCTCAAGCTATTGAAAAAAACCGGGTGCCGCAGCCCGGTTTTTTTCTGTTTATTTTTCCAGTGCTGTGTATATTTTCCTGCCGCGCCGACCATACTATGGCTGGAGGTGGCAGGATTGAGCAGTGAAAATTATACCCCAAATGACGAACCGGAAAATGAAACCCAAACCGAATATACCCCGCGCAAAAAGCGCTCTGGTGCCGGGAAAGGGCCCTCTTCCGGAAAAAAGGGCTTTTACATTGCGCTGTCTATCTGTTTGGCAGCAGTCGCTGTGGCCGGCTGGACAACCTATGGCAGCCTGCACAAATATCAGCGGACAGCGATGGATACCCTGGAAAGCATTACAGAGAGCATAGCGCCCCAGTCAGAGAGCGGCTTTGCCGCGGCATCCTCTTCGCAGGCAGAAGTGCTGCAGAGCAGCCTGTCTGAAAAGAAGCCCGTGTCTTCCGCTTCCAGTAAAGCGGAAAGCAAGGCTGCAGCCGCCGCGGCAGCAAAGCCGCAGAACAGCCGCGCTACAGCAGTGGCAAAGCTGCGCAGCCCAGCGGCCGGCGCTGCAGTGCAGGCTGCTTTCAGTGAAACGCCGGTCTACTCAAAAACCATGCACGACTGGCGTGCCCACGCGGGAGTAGACCTGCGCGCGGAAAAGGGAACCGCTGTTACAGCTGCCGCAGATGGCACCGTAATTGCCGTCTCAAAAGCGGAAAACTTTGGCACCACCGTTCAGCTTTCTCATACGGGCGGGCTGGTCACTTGGTACTGCGGTTTGTCAGATGTGACTTTGCAGAAAGGGGATACCGTAAAAACCGGCCAAACGCTTGGCAAGGTAGGCGAGGTTCCCTGTGAAGCGGACGAAGCTTCGCATTTGCACTTTGCTGTACAAAAAGCCGGCGCGTTTATCGACCCAGCCCCATTCCTTAAATAAAAAGAATAGGATTCCTGCAAGTAGCAGCCCCAGGGTGCCCCGCCCTGCGGCTGCTTTTCTATTTGTTTGTGTTCTGCGGGCAGGTATGGTATACTATAGACGAAGAGAGTCATAATCAACAAAATCATACAAGAAATCACACGGCTGTTTGTTTACAAAATATACACTTTCCGTTTGAATTGCTGTTTCATTTGCATGGTATTTTATAAAAGGCCTTTGATTGAAAGAACTCTTTTAAGGCTTCAAGGAAGGAGTCCTGTGTTTTGGCAAGAAAGAAATCGGTACTTGTATGCGTCACCAATCAGCATGACTGCGACCGGCTGATTCGTACGGGAAAATACATTTCGCGCAAACTCGGGGTGGAGCTGCAGGTCTTGAGTGTGCAGTCGGCCAAAAGAGGCGGCACCCGTGAAAATTGTGAAGAGCTGGAGTATCTGCGGCAGGTCTCAAATGAGGCAAACGCAGAAATGACCGTATATTTTAATGACGAGGCTGCCTATACGGCGGCTGCATTTGCACAGCAGGCGGGCGCTGTGCATATTGTCACCGGTATGGCAGAGGACGGCGCAAATGGGTTTATCGATGTGCTGCACAGCCTGCTGCCCAAGATACCGATTTCCATGGTTACAAGAGACTGCAAGGTGCACAATATCTGTCCGGAAAATACAGAATGTGCACCGCGTGTGATTTATTTATAAAATATTAAAAAAGGAAGCGAAGGGCGCGCAAGCCCTTCGCTTTTTTGCTGCTTAACAGAAAATACGGCAAGGCAGAAGAAAGACCGCACTGCTTCCCCCCAAAAAAGCTGGTGCTAGTAGAACGGCAGTGCAGCCCTTTGCAGAGAAGCAGCTCATGCGCTGCCCTGTCAGCCAGCCGACTTCATCTTTTGCTGATTCAGCCTCGCATATTTTGCCTTTGTGGCTTGACCGCCGCGGATGTGCCGCTGCGCCTTGTTGACAGCCAAAACTTTCTGTACTTTTTGGTAGAGCTGCCGGTCGATCTGCTCTAAACGCTTTGTAACATCTTTATGTACGGTGCTTTTGCTAACGCCAAACTTTTTAGCAGCGGCACGGACAGTCGCTTTGTGCAAAACAATGTATTCCCCAAGCTCAACAGCTCTTTGTTCGACGATGCCTTTCATAAAACGCACCCTCCCGCTTTTCGTTATTGGATACTATGCGGGAATGGCGCCGTTTATGAAAGGCAGAGCCTGTGGCTGCATTCAAACGAGCCATGTATGCTTAAGAATCATTTCTGGCGTTGACAATATTTTTATTTTGAAGCAATGATACCAGAAGGATCGTGCGGCGTTTGGCGAACTGCTGCCAGAGCAGGGGATGCCGAACATTGTTCGCAGGAAGAACAGGGCAGTTACACTTTGCCCTGTTTCACGCGCTGTATCACATCAAAGAAATTAATCTGTTCCAGCATGGAAATTACTTCGCTAATAGATTTTTTATTGAATTTTTTTAAGATACTGTGAATCTGCGTTTTTACGGTGGTAAGTTCCACATGGCGAATGCTGCAGATTTCTGCTCGCGTTTTACCCTGCTGGGAAAGATAAAGAATATCCATCTCTGTATTGGTCAGTTGTGACGAAATTTGTAGAGTCATAATCAAGCTCACTTCGGAATTCTTGACGCGCTTAAATTCCCTGCGAATTTTATTGGCAATCATTGGGCGTATCGGGGAGCGGCCGTGATATGCGTCTATTACAGCATCGACGACCTCTGTGCTGGAGGCGTCTTTCAGCAGGTAATCCACCACACCCAGCTGAAACGCCTTGAAGACCGTGCTGTCGTCCGAGGAAACAGTCAGGATAATCATTTTTGTATTTGGCAGTTCCTGCAGGATTTCCTGCGTAGCATCCAGCCCGGCCCACTTGCTCTCCATTTCGATGTCCATTAAAATGACGTCCGGGTGAGAAACAGCTGCCATCATGACGGATTCATAGCCGTTTCCCGCACAGCCCACCACTGTGATACGCTCGTCTTTTGTCAGGCATTTGCAATAGCGCCGCTGTAAAGGCTCCATATCGTCTACAATCAATACCCTGATCTGTTCGCTCATGCTGCTCCTCACTTTGCTCTTAAAAATTTCTCAGCTTTCCGAAAATCCGACTTTGCAAAAAGACTTTCTCTCTCAGAAACCGCTGGAAGCAATATCGTAAATGCTGTACCTTCCCCTGGTGTGCTGCTCACGCTGATGCGCCCGGAATGTGCCATGATAATCTTGTGGCATAGGGAAAGGCCAATGCCCCAGTTCTTTGAAGCATTCTTTGTAGAATAATACGGTGTAAAGATTTTGCCAAGGTGTTCTTTGGCAATGCCGGTGCCATAGTCGCGCACAGTGATGACCGACCAGTGGGAATGACTTTCCACCGTGATGTCAAAGCGCTTTCGCTCAGCTGGCGCTGAAAACATGGCTTCGGCACCATTGGTCAGCAGATTGATGATGACCTGTGAAAAATAGTCGGCGTCAATCATGGCTTTGGGGCACGGCGACGGGATCTCCAGATGTACCACGAAAGGTTTCAGGTAGTCGGCAGTGTCAGACAGTGCCTTGCGGATGGGTACATCGACCGCGAGCGGCTTTAAACAAAGACGGTCATTTTCCACCAAGACGTGCATTTGGTCTATATGTTTTAAAATCTTTCGGCAGTCCCCGCTGATGTCCGTGAGTGCTTCGGCTTCTTCGCCGGGGCCGCCTACGGCGTCTTTTACATCGTCCAGCTGTGCCATGATGGAAATAATCTGATTTTTAATGTAATGGCTGAAAACGCTGGTGGCAATCGTGGCGGCATTGATTTCTTTAGAAATAGATTTGTTTATCGTTGTTACATGCTGCTGGTACGCCGCGTAGCGGCATATGCCAAACGTGATGACTGCCAAAGTACACAGCAGAACGTACGGGAAAAGATGATAAATCAGTGGGCTGCTCAAAAGACTGACTGTCAGGTAATCCGTAAAGTGCGCAATTTTAGAGACCTTTACAAGCAGCGCCGGTGCCCAGAGCAGCAGCAGCGAATAGTTGATGATAATGGAGAGAAAACTCGCAACAATCAGAAACATGTAGTGCTTAATCAGCTTGATTTGCTTTAACTTTAGATAGCTGTAACAGAGAATTGCCGCACTGAAGACAAGATAAAAAGCATTGACCGCGTGTGTTGCCTGCGACAGCACCCCGTAAAAAAGGTCGATCGCATCGGCCGAAACATAGTTGGGGTAGAGCACAAGATACGCCCACTGGTAAAAATCCGGGTCGTAAAGGACAGGCTGCAGAATCAGCGGCATCGCCAAAGCTGCCAACAGCTTTCCGCTGATCTTTTTCGGGGAAAAAGAGCCCGAAAAGACAACGCAGAAATAGAGAAACATCATACTGGAAAAGTTGATGATGCGGATAATCCAGTCCTGACTAAACGGTGCCAGCGCAAAATAATCCCATAAACGGCGCGAAACACCAAAATAATTTTGTATAACATTATAATAATAATTATCCCGCCCCAGATAGAGCATGAATGCGAGAATATCTGCCAAAAACGCAAAAAGGAGAATGGCAAGGTACCTGATGGACTTGCTCTTTTTGCTGACGGAAAAAAGAAATGCAGTCAGCAGGAACAGAAAGGGCAGAAACAGCAGCATCAGCGAACCTCTCTTTTCTAATTCTATAATATCCGTTTTGATGGCCCATATAGAAAGGGCTTTTCTTTTTGTACTGCAGTAATTAATAATTTTATTGTAACTTGTTAAAAAAAGCACCCGTTGTGCAGCATTCTTATTAATATCTGCACAAGTATAACATACCAAACTGAAAAAGACAAACCGCTCATCGGAGGAAATCAACCGGCATATCCCGCCATTTTTGGCGCAGAGGATGATATTCTTTCAACCTCTAAAAGCGGTATACGGCCTCAAAAAGGAGAAACGCCCACCGGATTTTGAAAAGCAGTCGAAGAAATACACAAATTTTATTACGAAGCAGAAGAAATATTTGGCCGAAAATTTATCAGCCTATGCAGATAGCATGGGATATGCTATGCTTTTAGCAGTTCCCGGGAAACACGGCGCGGAAAGCCGCGCAGAAAAACGGATGATTGGAATCCATTAACAGGAGGAAATGTTTATGAAACGGTTTTTGTCCGCTGTACTGGCTGCGGCAATGCTGATGACTGCCGCGGGGTGCGGAGCATCATCGTCATCGGGAGGGAACGCTTCCGGCAGCGTGCAGGGAAAGGTGACGTTAAATTATTATACTTGGAGTGATGAAAAGACTTATATCCCCCAAGAAGTGGCCGCCTTTGAAAAAGAAAACCCAAATATCAAAATCAACACCATTGTCATACCCAGCAGCGACTACGACCAAAAGATGCAGGTGCTGCTTTCTGGCGGCACTAACGTCGACCTTTTAGACGTGCGGACGATTCAGAAGTTGAGCGACTACTCAAAGGGAAACTCGATTGTGAATATGTCAGAGTTAATCAGCCGCGACAAGTTTGACACCAGCCCCTACGGCACGCTGTTTCAAAAGTACACACTCAACAATACCCATTATGGCCTGCCGGTGCGCGGCTCGTGCTGGATGCTGCTTTACAACAAAGATGTTTTTGACAAAGAGAAAATCGCTTACCCGGGGCAGATGACCTGGACGGAGTTTGAGGCGCTGGCGAAAAAAATGACACACGGCAGCGGCACCAGCAAGCAGTATGGCACCTACATGACGACCTGGGTGTACAACCAAATGGCTATACAAAAGGGCGTTTCTCTGCTCGACGACAACCCGGTCAGCGCCTTGTCGTATTCGCTCAAGGTGTTTAACCAAGTGTTCAATGTTGACAAATCCGCTATGGACGTGGCACAGCAGAAAGCCGTCAACGCCGACGCCGACGCCGAGTTTGAGTCTGGCAAGTACGCGATGATGATTAACGGCGACTGGACTTTCTCTATGCTGGACGCCGACATCAAGGCCGGCAAAGCCAAGCTGAACTATGATGCGGCCCCGCTGCCGGTGCCAGAGGGCGTGCAGGCGGGCACTTCGCACGGAACCGACTCCTTCGTTTCCATTGCCGCCAGCTCCAAAAACAAAGAGGCATGCTGGAAATACGCAAAGTTTCTGTGCGGCGAAAAAGGTGCGACAATTATGGCCCAGACCAAAAACTTCCCCGCTTATCACAGCGACGCGGTAAGAAATACCTATATTAAGGCCGTGGGCAAAGCAGGCGCAAAAACGGTATTTGACTCGAAAATGGTACAGGAAGCGCCGGCCAATTCACACCTTTCGGATATTACAGAGGCCTACAACGAGCAAGCAGAGCTCTATCTTCTCGGTGAAAAGTCATTGGATGACGCCATGAATACTTTTATAAAAAAGCGCAGCAGCATTCTGAATAAATCATAACCATCTTTTCATAGAGAGAGAAAGGGACAGGCTGCAAACCTGTCCCTTTCTGATATAAGCCAAACGCTACTTGTGTACGTAAGAAAGGAAACGAATATGAAGATATCTCAGATGACTTCCACACAGAAGCGGGAGTGGCGCAGCGGCATCTTCTTCCTGCTGCCAAACATCGGCTTCTTTTTCCTCTTTACATTTATTCCGATTATTGTCGGATTGATTCTCAGCTTTACAAACTACAATGGATTCAACCTGCAGACGATGAAGTTTGTCGGTCTGCGCAACTTTATCGAGCTTTTTCAGGATGACTATTTCCTGGTTGCTTTGCGGAACACGCTGGTTTACACCTTGGTCAGCGTACCGCTGACACTGCTTTGTGCGCTGCTGCTTGCGCTTGCGCTGACGGCACCCTTGCCAGGAAAAGGTATGTTTAAGACGGTGTTTTACTTTCCCTCTATCACCGCTATGGTCGCGGTGGCCATTGTGTGGGGAATGATGTTTAACCCGACCGGCGGGCCAATCAATAATTTTTTAACCTCCATCGGGGTACAGAATCCTCCCGGGTGGATCGTCTCTACAAAATGGTCGATGTTTTCGGTCGTAATCGTTTCTGTCTGGAAAAACGCCGGCTATTACATGATTATGATTCTCTCTGGTTTGCTGAGCATTCCCTCTGACTGCTACGAGGCGGCGAAGATCGACGGCGCCCACGGGTGGAAAAAGTTTTGGTACATCACCTGGCCACTGCTGTCGCCCACCATGTTTATGGTGACAATTTTGGCTGTCATCAGTTCTTTCCAAGTGTTTGATCTAGTGTATGTCATGACGCAGGGCGGTCCGGGCGACTCCACAAGCGTGTTGGTCTACCGCATTTATCAGGAGGGCTTTAAAAACATGAATATGGGCTATGCCTCTGCTATGGCGTACTTCTTGTTCCTCATTATTTTGATTTTTACATTAATTCAATTCAGAAGCCAAAAACAGACAGCGTCTGCACAGTAAAGGGGGGTGAAAAGGATGACAAGTTATACAAGAAGCAATACGCTGGGTAAGGCCAAAAAAACGGCCTCAAAGACTTTGATCTTTATTTTTCTGATGATTATGTTGATTATTATGGTGGTGCCGTTTTTGTGGATGCTTTCCGCATCCCTAAAATACAACCAAGAAATTTTCAGCAGCACCTCTTGGATTCCGCAGCACGCCCGCTGGTCGAACTACAAGGACGTCTGGACACAGATCAACTTCCCGGTCTATTACTTAAATACCATTAAACTTTCCGTTGTCATTACGACACTGCAGCTTTTCACCTGTTCCTGTGCGGCATATGCATTTTCCCGGCTGCATTTTCCCGGGCGTGACAAGCTCTTTCTAGTCTATCTTGCCACCATGATGGTTCCGTGGCAGGCGATTATGATTCCACAGTTTGTCATTATTAAATCCATGGGCCTTTACAATACACACTGGTCGCTGATCCTAGTGAACGCTTTCAGCGTTTTTGGCGCGTTTCTGCTGCGCCAGTTTATGCTTGGCCTGCCGACAGAGCTTTCGGAAGCGGCAAGAATCGACGGCTGCAACGAGTTCCAAATTTACTGGCGCATTATTATGCCGTTGACAAAACCATCTTTGGCGACGCTGACTGTTTTCACCTTTACCTTTGTGTGGAACGACTACTTGGCACCGATGATTTATCTCAGCGATGACAACCTGAAGACCATCCAGCTTGGCTTAACCTTTTTTCGCAGCACCTACAGCGCAGAATACGGTTTGATTATGGCCGGCACAGTCTGTTCCCTCATTCCGATTATTGCTATTTACGCGTTTGCACAGAAGTACCTTGTAAAAGGGGTCGCGTTTACCGGACTAAAAGGCTGAGACCCTCAGCACAGGAAAATGCGCTCTGGAAAGGAAATCAATATGGGCTTTCAGAAAAATTTTGTATGGGGCGCGGCAACTTCCGCATACCAGGTAGAGGGTGCTTTTCAGGAAAATGGAAAAGGGCTGTCCATTTGGGATGAATTCTGCAAAATCCCGGGTAGAATCCAAGGCGGGCAGACGGGACAAGTCGCGTGCGACCACTATCATCGCTTTAAACAGGACATTACCCTGATGAAAGAAATTGGAATCAAGGCCTACCGTTTCTCCATTTCGTGGACGCGTGTTTTGCCGCACGGCACTGGGGAAGTTAACGAGGCCGGATTGCAGTTTTATGAGGAATTGGTGGATGAACTGCTGGCAAACGGCATTATGCCCTATGCAACGCTTTTTCATTGGGATTACCCAGCGGAGCTGCAGCAAAAAGGCGGCTGGCTCAACCCGGAAAGTCCAGAGTGGTTTGAAAACTATGTGACGATTCTGGCCAAACGCTTCCGCGGGAAAATCAAGCACTACTTTACCATCAATGAACCTCAGTGCTTCATCGGGCTGGGGTACTCTAAAGGTGAACTGGCGCCCGGCCTGCGCTGCTCGGACAGCAACGTGCTCGCTATGGTGCACCATGTGCTGCTTGCTCACGGGCTGGCGGTGCGAGCCCTGCGCAAATACGGCGGGGACGGGCTGCAGATTGGCACCGCGCAGTGCGGGAAAAATTATGTGCCGGTTTCAGAAAGCGACGAAGATATCCGGGCAGCAAGACAGGCCACCTTTGCCGTGCCAAATACCATAGATGACCTTTTATTCAGTGTTTCCCTGTGGAGTGACCCGATTTTTAAGGGAGATTATCCACAGGCATATTATGAAAAATACGCAGATATCCTACCACTCATCAAAAGCGGAGATCTGGAGCTGATTCATCAGCCAATCGATTTTTACGGGCAGAATCTCTACTCTGCAACACTGGTGCAGGCGGAAAAAGACAGCTTCCGTTTCGCCGAGTTTCCCGCCGGAACGCCGCGAAATTCTGTAGGCTGGGCAGTTGTTCCAAGCGGGCCGTTTTGGTGCGCCAAATTTCTGTATGAAAGATACGGTAAGCCAATCTTTATCAGTGAAAACGGTATGGCGGCACACGATACGGTTTCTCTGGATGGCAGAGTGCATGACCCGAACCGCATTGATTACCTGCACCGGCATTTGCTGTCGCTGCAGAGGGCCGTCAAAGAGGGCATTGACGTTACGGGCTATTTCCAGTGGTCTCTGATGGACAACTTTGAGTGGACCAATGGCTATGCGGTTCGTTTTGGCATGGTCTATGTGGATTACAAGACGCAGCAGCGAATTTTAAAGGACAGTGCGCAGTGGTACAGTGATGTCATTGTGTGCAATGGTCAGAATTTGTGATCTAGGAATTTTTTGAACAAGCAGGGCGTCTCTGGAATTAAAATCGCCGGCAAATCCGAAGAAAGACTCGGCGTATACGCGACTTTTAATCTCTCTATTTTGAAATGAAAATGTCATCGATTTCGTGTATTTTTCTTCCATGTTAATACCATGATTTTCTCCGCCATCCTGTTAGTAGCTCCTGCAGAAAACGGCCCTGCCGTTGATGTCGGTTGCTTTTGTAATGGTGCGGTTTTTTAGTAAATGTTCCCGCAAAAACTGCAGTGCAGTTTCACACATGAGCGGAATGTCAATGTGAAAGTCAGTTGCACCAATAAAACCAATACAATACTATGATAGCCTTTGCTGACAAAATAATTGACCATTTGCGTAAGAATGGAATCAAGGTTTGGGCGCACCGCGTCAAAGGTGCTTTCATCCGGAGAAGTGCCGATGCAAATGCCGCTTTTCGTAATTTTTTTTAATGTTTCGAGTTCCTTGTGATTTATCCAGCCAATGACTAAGAAAGCCTGTATATCTTTGCTTACGGTTTGGATGCCGTCGCTTCGGGTATCCTTTGTCAGCTGAACATTATACTTTGGCGCTTGCTTTTCAATTTTCTGCAGCAGCGTCTGATAATAAACATCCTCCAGTTCTTCCTGTATTTTCGGCCAGCAGAGCAGCGCTGTATGGTCGATTTTCGGGAAGAACTGCTTTTTTATAGTGCAGTTCTTCTGCGGCAGTGCATTTAATATTTGGCTGCTGAAATCTTACATGGACGGTGTTTCTAAGGAGCTGGACGAGGCAGTATTTTGAGATGATTTTGTTGAAATGTCTTTCGGTAATCAAAATAGTAACTGGTATGGCATTGCTTCGCGGTGTAATCTGTTCTATCGGCACGGTGAGTTTGAGATGGTGAAAGACGCAATGGGGAAACTGCTGATAGAGTACAATAAAGTTTGCAATTTCGCGAAAGCATAGAGAAGCCACGGGCTCTAATGTTTGTCTATTGCATTTCACCTTCGTTGAAAAAATGATCGAACTTGACAAAAGCCAAGAGAAAAGTGAGAAGATTTTGCACAGCCGGTGGCGCAAGCCTAAAATTTATCCTCTTTCAAATAAATATTCTCCGTTCCTCAACGACCAGCTGACGAGTATGATAGATACCAGAAACAGCGTAATAACCATAGTACAGACAAAGATGCAAAGGCGCATATCCACTTTACCGGTGGATGTGCGCCTTTTGTTTTGGCTGTGGATGGATATTATAAAAAAATGATTTATTGTGGAGGTAAAAAGTTATGATGCACGGAGATATTACATCCAGCCCGGATACCCTTGGTTTGGCAGTTGTAAATTGGAAAATGCCGCGGCTGCACACCAAAGAGGGCATTCTGGAAAACTGCCATAAGATTAAGGACTATATCAAGGGACTCAAGACCGGCATCCCGGGACTGGACCTGATTGTGTTCCCAGAGTACAGCACACATGGCATTATGTACGATTTCGATGAAATGATGAAGCTGGCTGCGACCGATGATGGCGAAGAAGTGGAAATCTTTAAGCAGGCCTGCATTGAGAACAAGGTTTGGGGCGTGTTTTCTTTGACGGGTGAGCGCCACGAAGAGCACCCGAACAAGGTGCCCTACAATACACTGGTAATGATTAACGACAAAGGTGAAATTGTGCAGAAGTATCGGAAGATGCTGCCTTGGACACCGATTGAGGGCTGGTACCCGGGCAGCGGAACCTTTGTTTCCGAAGGACCAAAAGGAATGAAGATCAGTCTGATTATCTGCGATGATGGCAATTATCCGGAAATTTGGCGTGACTGCGCTATGCGCGGGGCGGAACTGGTCATTCGCTGCCAAGGCTATATGTACCCGGCCGAGCAGGAAGAAGTAAATGTGGTGCCGGTCATGGCGTGGTGCAACAATGTTTATGCGGCCGTTTCCAATGCGACCGGTTATGATGGCGTTTATTCCTACTTTGGCCACTCTTCTATCTGTGGCTTTGACGGACATATTTTGGGTATGTGCGGCGCGGAGGAAAACAGCTACCAGTATGCACAGCTTTCAGTCAGTGCCATACGGGATGCACGAGCAAACTGGCAGTCTCAGAACCATCTTTACAAGCTGTTGCACAGAGGCTATACCGGTACGCTGAACTCCAAGGAAAATCGCTTTGGCGAGCCGGAATGCCAGTTCGAATTCTACAGGAACTGGGTCAATGACCCGCTGGGTACACAGAAGAAAGTGGAAAGCATGACCCGTAAATTCCCTGGGGTCAAGTGGGCACCCATAGAGGGCATTCCGCACGAAGAATAAGGCCGGCCATACAAAACACATAGAAAACAGGAGATGATTGCAGTGAAGAAGGGTAGAAGATTGATTGCACTGGCGCTTGCGGCTGCGCTGGTTGCCATGCCGCTTTCCGCCTGCAGTGACAATGACAGTGACCACGCAGGAAGCAGCGGCAATACCATTAAAGTAGGAATTTTGTTTTCGGAAAGCGGCTCGACCGCACTGGTCGAAAAGACCATGACCAATGCGTGCAAAATGGCGTTTGATGAAATCAACAAGTCCGGCGGTATCAACGGGAAAAAAATTGAGTACATCCATGAGGACTATGCCTCGGATCCCTCCAAGGCTACTGAAAAAATGAAAACACTGATTGAAGAGGACAAGGTGGTAGCCACGGTTGGCTGCTACACCTCTGCCAGTCGTCAGGCAACGCTTCCCACTCTGAAAGAAGACAACTCTCTGCTTATTTATCCGACCTATACAGAGGGAGAAGAGGTACACCCCAATGTCATTTACGTGGGCTGTATGCCCAACCAGCAGGCAACGGAGTTTGTTCCCTATCTGCTGAAGAAATTAGGGAAAAAGGTTTACCTAGTCGGTTCTGACTATGTTTTCCCCAAAACCTGCAACAAGCAGGCACGTGCGCTGGTGAACATGTACGGCGGTTCCGTGGTGGGTGAATCCTATGTGCCGCTGGGCGGAACGGATTTTTCCACTGTCTGCGAAAAGATTAAGAAGTCCGGTGCCGACTTTGTGTATTCGGCAGTAATTGGTGACTCTAACACGGCGTTTTTCAAAGCTTTCAAGCAATATGGACTAGATGCTGCCAAGACGCCGATTTGTTCGATTGGCATTGACGAAAGCAATTTGCAGGCCATTGGCGCGGACTATGCGGAAGGGCACTATGCTTCTATGCCGTACTTTTCGTCACTGAATACTGCGGCATCCAAAAAATTTGTTCAGTCTTACAACAGCCTGTACAAGGATGGCACAAAAGTGACCGTGCTGACAGAGTCGGCTTATTCCAGCTGCTATCTGCTGGCCGCCGCGCTGAAGAAAACCAGCGATCCGTCAGACACTAACGCACTGATCAAATCTTTCAGCGGCATTACCTTTGATGCACCGCAGGGGCAGATTAAGGTAGACAAAGCAAATCACTCTACATGGGTTTTCTCACGCTTTGCCAAGATTCACAATGGGAATTTTGACATTCTCTATTCTTCTAAGAGCGCAGCCCGTCCCGAGCCGTGGCCGTCTATTTTGTATCCGCAGTATAAGAGCAGCAACTTCATGCCTAGCTGGAGCGACCCCAAGTGCTATCCGCAGTAAGTCAATAACAAAGTGCTGCAAAGCAGGCCCGCCTCTTTGCTTACTGTAAAAGCTGTGTCAGCTGTAAGCAGAAGCAAAGCGCAGAGCGCTTGCTTGCAGCATTTTTATATGGAGGGATGATGAATATGTCTGTTTTCCTGTCCCAACTAAGTAACGGCTTGAATCAGTCAGCCGTTCTTCTCATTGCAACACTGGGTTTGCTGATCATTTTTGGAATGATGGGCGTTATCAATATGGCACATGGGCAGATGATTATGATTGGCGGATTTTGTGCGTTCATCTTTACCAAGATGTTTCGGGCACCGTTCCTGCTGGCAGTTCTGCTTTCCTTTTGCTTTGCGGCAGCGCTGGGGGCAGCCATAGAGTTGACCGTTATCAAACGGCTGTACGAAAAACCAACCGAAACCATTTTGGCAACCTACGCAATTTCGGTCATTATTACAGAAGGTGCCAGAATGATATGGCCGCTGTCCCAAAACGTAGCAATGCCGCTGCCCGGTGTGCTGAAGTTGGGCACTGTGTCCATTCCTATTTATAACATCTTCATGGTGGCCATGGCGGTAGTGCTGCTGGTTATGACAGTGATGCTGTTTAAGAAAACAAAAATCGGCAGAAAAATCAGTGCCATTACACAGAATCGGGAAATGACCGAGTGCCTTGGCATCAACACCTCTGCAATCGATACGTTTACATTTTCCTACGGTGCTGGTTTGGCAGGCATTGCGGGCTGTGTGTTGGCACCGATGGTGGGCGTGTCCTACAATATGGGTTCGTCCTACCTGACAGACTCGTTTCTGACAGTGGTTTTGGGAGGTGTACAGTCTATGGTGGGTGCGGCGTTGTCCTCTGTACTGATTGGCGAAGGAAGAACGCTGCTGGCAGGGATCCTGAACGATACCTGGGGCATGATTCTGGTGTACTTTGCCATTATTGTCCTAGTACGATTCCGACCGGAAGGACTGTTTGCGAAAGAAAGGAGGTAGTGGAACATGATGCGTTCTGTTGCAGCTCGTCGATCTGACCGCCCGAAAAAGGTGCCGGTCAATCGCTTCATCGACTTAGTCTTGGTTGTGTTTCTGGCGCTGTTTCCGCTGTTTGCAAAAACTTTTCAGGTAGAGATGATGGGCAGATACATTGCATTGTCTATTTTTGCAGTTTCTTTGGACCTGTTGTGGGGATATATGGGCTTGCTCAGTCTGGGCCATGCAGTTTTCTTTGGCATCGGTGGCTATATGATTGGGCTCTGTTACCAGATCCAGCATGGGCTGCCGTCCTTTATGACCCGCGAAAAAATCACCCAGTTGCCGTGGTTCTACCTGCCGTTGAAAAATCCGGCGCTGGCGGTAATTCTCGGTATCGCCATCGCAGCGCTGATGGGTGCGCTGCTTGGATTCTTTGTGTTTTCCAGCAAAATTAAGGGCGTGTTTTTTACAATCATTACGTTGGCGCTGGCAACCATGTTTTATCAGTTCATTATTACAGAGCAAAAATACACCAATGGTTTCAACGGCCTGCAAAATATCCGGCGCTTTGCAGTGGGCAGTGGTGCCCCGCTGACGAAAAGACAATATTATTATGTAATTCTGGCCGTTGGCGTTGCGGTGTTTCTTTTCTGCATTTGGTTTACGAAGAGCCGTGTTGGAAAAGTGGCGGTGTCCATTCGTGAAAATGAGGAGCGCCTGCGCTATTTTGGCTACAAAACTTCACACTACAAAATTTTAATTCTCACCATTTCCTGTGCAATGGCAGGTTTAGCTGGCGCGCTATATGCACCGGCGACCAGTTCCATTACACCGGTCGATATTGGTGTTTCCGCGTCGACTGCCGTGGTCGTCTGGATTGCTGTGGGCGGCAGGGGAAACCTGACCGGTGCAGTGATCGGTACGCTGCTCATCAACTGGGCGCAGAGCTTGTTGTCGGACAAGTTCGCCAACGTGTGGCAGCTGATTCTGGGCGTGGTGCTGCTGCTCATCATTTTCTTTATTCCAGATGGTATCATTGGCCAACTTGTGAAACTGCAGAAACGCTGTGGAAAGCAGACACCCCATACAGAAAAAGTTGCACTACAAGAGAGCAGCACAGCGGAAAGCGAGGTGTTGTCGTAATGGAAGACGCTTTGCTGGATATTCGAAACCTTAGCATTTCTTTTTCCGGCTTTCACGCGGTTAGCGATGTCAGTATGCGGGTGAAGCAGGGCAGTGTCCATGTGGTTATAGGTCCCAACGGTGCCGGAAAAAGCACCTTAATGGATATGATTACGGGAAAATCTAAACCCACGGCCGGCCAAATTCTGTTTCACGGAAAAGACATTGCGGGTATGGATCCCGGCGTGATTGCGGCAAAGTATAAAATCGGGCGAAAGTTTCAGGGCCCCAATGTGTTTGACAACATGACCGTATATGAAAATGTTGAAATTGCACTGGCAGGGTACACCACAATTGCAAAAGCGTTTCGATACCGAAGAAATGCCGCGGTGAAGCAGGAAATTCAAAGAATTTTGCAGCTTGTCTGTCTGGAAACAGAGCAGGACAGGGTGGCTTCTGAACTTTCCCACGGGCAGCGGCAGTGGCTGGAAATTGGCATGGTGATGATACAATCGCCGGAGCTGATTGCGCTGGATGAGCCCGCTGCCGGCATGACCGATGATGAAACCTTTAAGACAGGTGAACTGATTAAGAAATTGGCAGGAAAGCACACGCTGCTGGTTATTGAGCATGACATGGATTTTGTGCAGCAGATTGCCGACTGTGTGACAGTCCTGAACCAGGGCAAGGTGCTTGCCGAAGGTACTTTTTGCGAGGTAAAGGAGAACCCGCAAGTCATTAAAGCGTATCTCCAAAATGATGAAGGCGAGGGGTACTGAGTGGACATTCAAGAGATTTATGTGAATTACGGAAAAAGCAGAGTGATCAACGGTATTTCCGCTACGGTGACCTGCGGGGACAAGTTGACAATTTTGGGGCGTAACGGCGTGGGAAAGACCACCTTTCTGAAGTCACTGATTGGTATCCTTCCGCTGGAATCCGGCAGCATTTCTCTGGATGGCCGCGACATTTCGAGGCAGCCGCCGCACCGCCGCTCTCGGCTGGGGATTGCTTATGTTCCTCAAGGACGTGAAATTATTTCGGACTTGACGGTGGAGGAAAACTTGGATTTGGGCGGTTACGCACACGTCAAAGACTTGGAAGCGCAAAAGAAAAAGGTACTTGCCTTTTTTCCAGCGCTGCAGGTACACCTCAAGCGAAAAGGCGGCGTCCTTTCCGGTGGGCAGCAGCAGCAGCTTGCCATTGCCCGTGCGCTGATGTCTAACCCGAAGCTTTTGCTTTTAGATGAGCCGACAGAGGGCATTCAACCTAATATTGTTGCAGAGCTGGCATCTATATTGGATCGTGTTCATGACGAAATGGGTGTGACCTTGGTTGTTGTGGAGCAGAACCTGAAGTTCGCCAGAAGGATTGCGGAGCATTACTTAATCATTCAAAAGGGCAAAGTGGTGTCTGCCGGTAAGATGAGCGGCCTGCAGGAGGAAACCGTGAAGAAGTACTTGGCGGTTTAAAGCAATCGAGAGGAGGTACATGATGGGAAAAGTCATTACGGTAACGCGTGAGTTTGGCAGTATGGGACGCAAGATTGCCATGGCTACGGCGGAAAAGCTGGGCTTTCGGTATTACGACAGGGACATTATAGAAATGACCGTGAAGGAACTGCACGGAAACCTGCAGGAACTTTCAGCAATGGAAGAGAAAGGAACGCCGCTGTTTTCCAGAATGGTATATCCGCTGGGTATTGGCAGCTCATCAATGCAGAACCAGCTGTACGAAATGGAGAAAAGCGTTATTATCGATTTGGCGGCAGCTGACGACTGCGTCATTGTTGGCAGATGCTCTGACTACATCCTGCGCGAGTGTAAGCATCCCAATATGCTGAATGTCTTTATCTATGCTCCTTATGATAAGCGTGTAGCATTTTCCGAAAATGAACTGAACTTAAGCTATGATCAGGCTAAGGCTTACATTGCTAAGGTTGACAAGGCAAGACGCGACTTTTACAAAATGCACACTGGTGTTTCGTTTCACTCAACCAAATACCGGCACATGATGCTGGACAGTTCCATTACCTCACATGGCAACTGTGCAGAAATCATCTGTGCAGCTGCCCGCGAAAAATTCGGTTTATAGTCGGTGAAATAAGAAAGAATGATGCACTGTGACGTTTCACCTAAGTTGGGGCACAAGGAAACAAATCTCATAAGGAAATAAATGAAAAAGAGCGGGCAAAACTGCCTGCTTATTTTTTCGTAGAAGGAATGATTCGCACAGGTAAAAGAGCAGAAAAATACTGCCGTCAAGTGGAGAATGCTTATGAGAAATCTACCACTTCACAAATTGTACTTTTTCATGTATGATAGAGGAAAGTAACACAAGGGTGTGTATATTAGGCAGAAATGCTTGGTGTACATACCCTTTTTATATGAAATTCTGCTGTAAAAAGGAGGCGGCACCATGCATAAGGTTATGCTGGTAGATGATTTCGAAATCTTCAGAAGTCAACTGAAACAGCAGGAAAGCTGGAAAAACCAGTCACAATTTTGTATTGCCGGGGAAGCGGACAATGGAGTGGAAGCACTGGAATATTTGCGGGGCCACCCAGTGGATATTTTAGTAACGGATATCAAGATGCCCAAAATGGACGGCATTGAACTTTTGCAGGCAGTGAAGGAGGAACGCCTGTGCGAATGTGTGATCCTTTTAAGTGAGTACGCAGACTTTGAGTATGCACGTGAAGGTATTGTTTTGGGTGCATTTGATTATTTGATCAAGCCAGTAAGTGATGGTACATTTTTGAATGCACTGAAACGAGCAGCAGATTTTTTAAGGCAATCCGCTGCCCGGCCGGAACTGCAGGATGCACTGTATGACGAGCGAAATGCCGTGATAAAAAGTATTCTGCAGGGCTCTGACCATTTTCAGGAAGCTGTAGCCCGGCTGTCGGAAAAATGTTACAGCATGGCAGACCAGGACTTCATCAAAAGCGGTGCTTTTTTGGCAAAAACCATTAAAAAAATTTATGCGGTGTTGGTGCAGGAAAGAAGCTGGCTGCCGCTTTTGGTGCCGGAGGTGGAGCACGTTTGCAGCGAAATTTTGCAGTGTGACACCATGTACATGGCACTGTCTATTTTTGAGGAATATATGCGCGAAGTTTATACCATCGTACATCTTTATGGTCCCCCGAATCTTCCAGAACTGTCTGCCAAAGTGGTCGCCTATGTGCTGTCTCATCCTTACGACAAACTTACGCTGGCACAAACGGCTGAAAAATGCTTTGTAAACAAAGCTTACCTGAGCCATAGGTTTAAAATAGATGTTGGAAAATCATTTGTAGAATATGTCGGATGTGTAAAAATGCAGATTGCCCGCAAGCTGCTGGATGAAGCAGACGTGACGATAGCTGAAGTTGCCGACCAGCTGCACTACGAGGATCCCAAATACATGAGCCGTTTATTTAAAAATTATTTCGGTATGGCACCGTCAGACTACAAAAAAACGCGGGAGAATTGTGAAAAGGAGTGAAAGAAATGCGGCTGCTGCGAAAAGTGCTTTCCATGATTCTGTGTTTCGGTTTGCTGATTGTCACATCAGGGTGCGGCAGCCAGAGAGCGGCCCAGTCGCTGCGGGGACAAGCAGGGGACAGTGTGGTCCGCGTGGGCATCTTGTTTTCCACAACCGGTTCTTCGGCTGTAACAGAAAAATCAATGATAGATGCGGCGTATTTGGCGTTTGATGAAATCAATAAGGCCGGCGGCATTCACGGAAAACGTGTGCAGTACATTCAGGACGACTATTGCTCCGATCCCTCTATGGCAGCCAAAAAAGCGGAAGAGTTAATCGTGCAGTACAAAGTGGCCGCCATTATTGGCTGTTACACCTCTGCCAGCCGTAAAGCGGTTTTACCGATTCTGTCAAAATATAATTGCCTGTTGATTTATCCTACCTATACTGAGGGCGAGGAGAGCGACTGGCATGTGATATACACCGGCGCGATGCCCAATCAGCAGGCGACGCAGTATCTGCCTTGGCTGATGAAGAAGCTTGGAAAAACGGTGTACCTGGTGGGTAACGACTACGTCTTCCCGGTAACCTGTAACAAGCAGGCAAAACGCTTGATTGAGAGAAACGGAGGTGTAATTTGCGGCGAAGAATATGTGAAAGCGGGTTGTTCTGATTTTACAGCAATTTTAAATGACATTAAGCGGAAAAAGCCGGACTTTATCTATTGCGATTTGGTTGGTGACTCGGTGATTTCTTTTTATAAGCAATATCAACGTTTTGGTCTGAACCCGGCGCAGTGTCCGATTGCTGCGATTACAGCGGATGAAATGAGCCTGCAGGAAATGGGGGCGGCGTGCGCGGAGGGGCACTATGCTTCTATGAATTATTTTTCGACACTGAATACATCTGCCAGTAAAAAATTTGTACAGAAATACAACGCTTATGCACACGACGGTTCTGTCATTACCAGTTTGGCAGAAACAACCTACGACAGCTGTTTCCTGCTTGCGAAAGCGGCCATGAAGGTGAAGAATCCGTATGATACAGATTCCCTGATACGCGCTTTTTCTGGGTTGGAGTTTGATGCCCCGCAGGGGAAAATCAAGGTGGACAAAAGCAATCACTGTACTTGGCTGTATTCCTGCTTTGCCAGTGTACACAATGGTACATTCCAGATTATCTATCGCTCTGCACAGGCCATTCAGCCGGAACCGTGGCCAGCTATTCTGTACGGCAGTTCCTTCTCCGGGAATCAGGTGAAACCATGAAATGCTGGAGCCGGGGAAAAATATGTATTTCCATAGCCTTGGGACTGCTGTGCTATGTGTTGTCTTATGCACCGGTAAAAATAGACTCGGCATATGACTTATACTTGCTGCCGGGTTTGCTGCTGCCGGCTGCGGTTGCGCTTGGGTTTGGCATGAAATATGCCTTTCTTTGCTGTGTGCCGGGTTTGGCAATGTTTTGTCCTATGGTTACGGTGCCTGCGGATGGGTGGGGCAGCTTTGTCACCAGTATGTTTCTGCTTCTGTGGGCGGTGGGATTGGGGTACTGCCGAGATAGAGTACAGAAAGGATTGCCGTTCCTTTCTATATATCTCTATCAGGCGGGTTTCACGGTCCTGTATTTGCAGCTCAATCGACCGCTGGTGAAGCAGGTGGTACCTTACAATCCGCCATTTTGGTACACCAGCTACGCATTTTCTTATTTGCCAGACAACTTAATTAACGCAAATGCTGTGATAATAGCGGAAACCTGTTTCATTTGTATAGCTGTGATGAACAGCGTAGTGGAACTGCCTAGAGTGAAACAGCTGTTGGGCGTGGAACGGAACGGCTTTGAAAAGAACAACACAGTAGTAGTGCTGCTGACGGGTGCGGCTGCACTGGCAGCGGCACTGCTGTCTACAGACGGCATTACAAACGGCATGATGTCCATTACTTTTACAGTCAACGTTTATCAAAGTACGATTGGCACGACGCAGTTTGCTTTGCTGAAGGCGGCAGCCGTGCTGACAGCAGGTGACTGCCTGCGGCATTATTTGGAGTACCACACAGCACAGGAGCAGAGGCAACAGCGGCTTGCCTTCAGCTTACAGGCGGTTTTTGAAGCAAGTGAAAAGCTGATTTGGTTTATTGATGTTCGTACAGAGAAAATATTGGTATGCAACACGAATGGAAGCGAATATTATGCGTCCAAATCGTGTGATGTCAGCGGGCAGCTGTTTTTTGATATGTTTTCGGATGAAGATGCCGTTTTGTGGCATGATTTTTTTGATACCGCGCAGAAAGAAGGACAGGCGGATGTCGAATACTATGACATGGCCGTGCGGCAGTACTACCGTGTGCAAATTTATTGCCTGAAATTAAGCGAAGGAAAATATGACTTTGCTGTTTTCGCAAAGAATATTACAGAAGAGATTCAGATGGAAGAGCATACACAAAAGCTAAACGAAGAGCTGGAAATCAAGGTGTTGGAACGTACACAAGAAATGCGGAGCGCTTACAACGAAATGGAAAAAATGTGCTACGTAATTGCACATGAGTTTAAGTCACCGGTTCGGGCCATTCACCTGTACAATGATGCAATTCTTCAAGAAATGGCCGGTGCCCTTACGCCAAAGGCACAAGAAGCTGCTGAAAAGATTAAAATGTACTGTGAAAAGAGCCTTGATATGATTAGTGAGTTTTTGCAGTACTCAAAGATCAAATCCAGTCGGCTCAAATTGGTGCGCGTCAGTATGAACAAACTCGTAGAAAATGTAATGACAGAACTTTGCATGGTGAACAGTGGACAGGATATACGACTGCAAATGCAGCGCCTGCCAAATGTTATGGGTGATGAGGTCTTGCTTCGCTGCTGCATTTACAATATCCTTTCCAATGCCATCAAATATTCATCGAAAAACACGTATACAGAAATTACTGTTTCCTATGCAGACCGCAAAGACGATTTTGTCTTTTATTTTCGGGACAACGGTGCTGGATTTGATATGAAATATGCCCAGAATATTTTTAAAATGTTTGGTCGTATGCACAAAGACTCCGAATTTGAAGGAAATGGAGTTGGCCTTGTAGCGGTGAAAAATATCATAGAAAAGCATGGAGGCCATCTTGCAATTACGGCTGAGGTGGACGCCGGGTGTATGGTTTCTTTTACATTGCCGAAATAGTAAGGATGCTTTTTGCTGTATTGACTTGATGATAATCCAAACTCGTTTTAGTTTACGCTCACCTTATGTATGGCCCTTTTGCAAACACTAAATCTTTCCTGTCGGTTTATTACGGAATTTTATAAAATTAAAATCTTTTGGTTATATGATTGTTCCTAGAATTACAATTTGTCCGTTTCAAAGAGAGGTGCAGGGGCTGGAATTCCTGTACCTCTCTTTTTTGCAGCTGCAAAGAGAGAAAGCAATGGAACAAACAACAGGTTTTTACGCAAAAATCTTAAAACCTGAATTTTTGATAGATAAGTAGGTTTTGTGGTACTTCATTTTTGCTATGATGAAAGCAGTCCTAAAATGAATTGCCAGCGGGAGGCTTGAATTTTGCGCGTCATCGTTGCAGACTTTGATTTAGCAAAGAATACACCCAAAAGAAAAGCAGGGACATTCCCCCAACAAATGAGGAGGATTTGTCCCTGCTTTTTTTACTGAATTTCAATGCGAAAGGTTTCGCTTACGCGGTTTCCTGCTCCCGGTTTCTATGCCTTTTTGCAGAGCGTGCAGCGCGGTGTTCCGCACGTTCTGCTTCTAGAATGGGCTGAAATCTCTTTACCTCGCTGACAATAACATTGCTCAGCAGAAGCATGCAGATTAAGTTCGGAATGGCCATGAGCGCATTCATAATATCTGAAAAGTTCCATACGATGTCGAGTGTCTGTGTTGCGCCGATGTAAACGACCAGAGAGAAGATAACGCGGTAGATAATGTTGTACTTCTGGTCTTTCGCAAGGTATTCAAAGGCTTTTTCACCGTGATATTCCCAGCCGATAATGGTTGAAAAAGCGAATAATATAATTCCAATCGATACCAGATACTTGCCAAATGGGCCAAGCACGCTTGAAAAAGCTGCCATAGTCAGAGCAATGCCTTTCAGCGGGGCTCCGTCTGCGCCCACGGAGCCAAGCACACCGGAAGATGCGATGGCAAGGCCTGTGATTGAGCAGACAACAATGGTGTCAAAGAAAGTGCCGGTCATGTTGATGTAGCCTTGACGTACGGGGTCGTCTGTCGTCGCGGCGGCTGCAGTAATGGCGGCGGAGCCAAGCCCCGCTTCATTTGAAAAGACACCGCGCGCAACGCCGTACCGAATGGCGTTCATGACAGATACCGTAATCGTACCGAGCATCCCGCCGGCCACGGCTTTTGGCGAAAAAGCCATGGTAAAGATCAGATATAAGCCGTGCGGCAGATTTTTCACATTCAGTAAAATAACTACGATTCCCGCAATGACATAAAAGACTGCCATGCATGGAACAATGACGGAGGAAATTTTTGAAATCCGCTTAATACCGCCGACGACGATTAAAAACACAAGCGCGGTGATTACAATGCCGGTGGCCATGGTCGGAATATTAAAGGTTTCCTGCAGCGCACCGGAAATGGAGTTGCCCTGCGTCATGTTGCCGATTCCGAAAGAGGCGAGCACCGCAAACAGCGCAAAGAGAAACCCCAGTGTTTTGCCGAATGTTTTGTTTTTAAAGGCATTTCTCATTGTGTACATTGGGCCGCCGGACATTTCACCTTTTGAGTTCGTTTCGCGGTACTTGATCGCCAGCATACATTCGCTGAATTTTGTAGTCAGGCCGAAAGCAGCTGAAATCCACATCCATACCAGGGCGCCCGGGCCGCCCGAAAACATGGCAGTTGCCACGCCGATGATGTTGCCGGTGCCAATCGTGGCGGCCAGTGCTGTCATTAAAGCGGAGAAAGGGGATACGTCACCGTGGCCGCGTTTGGTGGTGCGTGCCTCTTTGCTTAGCACGCTGTGTAAAGCATAGCCGAGATTGCGCCAGGGCATGAACTTTAATTTAATCGTTAAAAAAATTCCTGTTCCAACTAACAGGACCAGCATTACAGGCCCCCATACGAACGAATCAACGGAATCAATGATACTGCCGATTATTTTTTCCATGCGCATTCACTCCTCAGGGTAATTAATAGAACTTGCCGGATTCTTACAGAAAAATTCAAAATAAGAATTTGGGGAATAAAAATGACGCTGAAGTCGATTGACTTTTAAGCCAATCGACTTCAGCGTCGTCCTTATTGCAAAATTGTAAACTTTCATTCCATAAATGTCAATATGAAAATTTAATAAGATTTTCTGTGCACAGCGGATTGTACTGCAGGAATATTTCTGAAAAGCGGAAAAGGCAGACAGCGCAGGTTGGGAAGGAAGCGGCGGATATCCTCTTAGCAGGTTTGCCCAATGCTTAAAAAGTTTCACGCTGCCGGATGTGCACTGTATTTTAAGTTCAGCAGTGCATAAAAAAATTGGGTGCACCCAGTCAATCTGTATAGTTTAGAAACACGGGCCTTTACCGCCTCATTCAGCAATTTTACTTTATAACAGAATTTGCAGTGATATGGCTGTCACTCCTTTTGATATTTAGAAATCTTTTGGAAATAGGACTAAGAAAAGATAAGTAAAGATGGACTTCAATTACAATATGTGGTAAAAATGAATTAAATAGGAGGAACTGTTTTGGCTTTTTTTTGTTTTTTAATATGGGTAGTACTTACCATTATTGCGTGTAAATGCGCTAAAAATAGAGGTAGGAGTGCTGGAAAATGGTTAGTGTTTTGCTTATTTTTATCCCCCGTAATTGCGCTTGTGGCTATCTTCTGCTTAAAAGATTTGGAAAAGGAAGCTAAGGAAGAAGAACAACGAGCTATGCAGAATCAAATTAGTTCTCGCAGCTTTGTGCATTCTATGAATAACCTAGTTGTTTTACTTCAGCAGGGAATGATAAATGAACGTGAATTTTCAGATAAAAAGCTGAATTTGATGAGAGATCTTTTCTATATAATAGGCTCTTCTGAAAGTCCTGATGAATTTTTAGTTGCTTTAATTCCTTTTCTAAAAAATGAAATCATTACGCAAGATGAAATGGATATGTCATTCTGGGCATCAACACGGAAGGAAAAAAGGAGGTTCTGTCAATCACTGTAGGCGATAATGAAAGCTCCAAATACTGGCTGTCCGTATTAAATGAACTGAAGAATCGTGGGGTAAAGGATATCCTGATTATCTGTGCTGACAGTCTTAGCGGTATCAAAGAGGCAATCGCAGCTGCATTCCCGAAAACAGAGTATCAGAGATGCATTGTGCATCAGGTAAGAAACACTCTGAAATACGTTCCGGATAAGGACAGAAAAGCATTTGCTGCCGACTTAAAAACGATTTACCATGCTTCCGATGAAGAAAAAGCCAGACAGGCTCTGGATTGCGTCACCGAGAAATGGACCACAAAATACCCGAATTCCATGAAACGCTGGTATGATAACTGGGATGCAATAACGCCGATTTTCAAGTTCTCTCCGGATGTCAGAAAGGTCATTTACACGACCAATGCTATTGGAAGTCTGAATTCCACCTACCGGAAACTCAACCGTCAGAGAAGCGTATTTCCAAGTGACACAGCTCTCCTCAAAGCCCTGTATCTGGCAACTTTCGAAGTTACCACAAGATGGACTATGAGCATTCGAAACTGGGGACAGGTCTACGGCGAGCTTAGTATTATGTACGAGGGAAGACTCCCGGAATAATAGAATCTGTTAGCATGACGAGAAGGACGTTTTTGACGTCCGCTCTTGACATGCCCGAAATCATGTCGTATATATAATTTAAGAGCTGGAAACTTAATTTTAGCGCTTCCAGCTCAAGTATTAGCATAGAAGATTATTATTTACAGACTTTTTTCATAGCCTCATGGATGATGAAACTCGAAAGAGCATTTTGCAGACAAAACGAAAGAAGCCTCCTGTCGTAGGATATCACTACGACAGGAGGCTTCTTGATACACAGGTGTGCCAAACCTACCACAAAGTATTATAAATTCAATCTTTATTTTCCTTATCGTTTTCCTCTTCCCATTGCTTCTTTTTACGGTCATAACGCAAGCCTATGATAAGTGCAATCACTCCGGAAACGATAATTGTGCCAAGTAGTAATAAATCTGAGCTGGGTGTTGCCAGAAAATAATAAAAACTTACAAGAAAAGTTGGGATTCCTATAATGAATTGCGTAACAAATGACATATTCGGATGCTCTGAATCATGTTCGTCTTTTTTATAATGAAATGCTCCGATAGCTCCCATGCAAATAAGAAAGATTGAAAAACATACTAAAGGTAAATCTCTCATAAATCCCCCCCAGCGTCTCGAATAATTAGCACAGCCTAACTTCCGGCACCATTAAGTGAATGAAATTTTAGAATCAACCCCTGTTTTCTCTGACTATTTTCTTCCGAATTTACGGCGTTTTTCCGAAGATGACTGCCAAAAAAAATACAGCGACCAGCAAAACAGTTATAATATATTTATAGATCTTGTAAGCCTTGCTCGTCCTATCAGTAAACCATGTTATACCAATCGCACCAGAAAACATAACTGCAATCAAAGCTACCATTTGAGGACGTGACATGTTCCATATATGAAAATTTGCAACACATAAAAGTGTCAGACAAATGAGAATGACAATTCGACAGATAAATATTATAACTTTTTTCCACTTTTTCATAACTTTTCCACTTTTTCATTGATTTTTAATATGTAGTGACTGCCGTCACTGAATGGTCAATCCTGTAAACATATCGCATTCCCACTCTAGTCCTGTAGTATTTTACGGTTTGTACGGTTAGCCTCAAACCATGATTTGAATCATTTGGGATAAACAAAGTGGTGCCTCCTACAATCGTACTAATTGTGCCAATCACTCCACCGGCCAATTGAGCTCCTGGAATTCTTGCCACGATTAAACCAACAAGTCCTCCTACAGTAGCTGTTGTACCTATAGTATCTCTGATTTCGGCATAAGAGATGTACTCAGTACTATAAGAAGTTTCAGAATTTGTTGAGATCCCTCCGCTGTTCTTACTATTGTTTAGATGAACTGTTTGTCCCGTAAAAGATGAATAAATTGTATTGGTCAATTTATCATATCTTAAATAATTTTTCTCGCCTGTTTTTGTGTTTTGAATTGTGACCGTTTTTGCACTACCATTTTCCACAACGGTAACAAGTTCTGATGTTCCATTAGATTCTACCAATACCGAAGTATCACCAATCTTCTTAACAGAACAACTTACTTCCGACCGGCTTCCCGCTTCTTGAACGGAATTTACACTGGAACTTTCTGCTGCAAATGCAGGACTTCCAAGGGAAAATACCATTACAAACGCCAACACAAAGTTGCCTATCTTTCGGAATATCTTTGCCTTAATAAAGTTTAACTCCTTTCGTCAATCACAACAACTTCTCGAACGGTTCGCCACAACTAACTAATGCTATTATAGCATAATTGAGATGCCTATTCAACTGCATTTTTTCTGTTTTCTTACAATACTTTCTCTTCCGACGTCCGCCCGGCAGTCAATCCCAAGTTGATTCTTTTTGCATTAAGCGGCAGCAGCATGATAACAGAAGCGGAAAAGATAGGCCTGAGGACAGTGAGCGAGGTCTTTGCAGACAGAGCGTACGAAAATGACGGCACGCTTGTTGCACGGACAAAACCGGGTGCTGTGATTACGGATTCCGATGCTGGTATTTACATTCCAGTATGGAGAGATTAAAAGGGGCGGCTTTTTTATTTCAGTTTGACCTCGATTTGTTTGGTGGTTTCTAAATGACTTGCTGATTCATCAAGAAGGTATACCTTGAATCCTACTTTTTTAACATCATCTGGCTTTGTACTGTTCTTCCCGAAAAATGCGCCTGCACCGCTTTTACCGGGAAGGATTGTGAGTGGTACACCACTGCCAGTGGGCATCATTGTGTTGTCAATATACACATCTGTCAGTGCAACTGTAATACTCTTTGCTGATTTGTTCTTTACATTAAGTCCGATAAACAGTTCGCCATCCAGTCCCGCCTGATTAGACAGTCCTCCAAAACTAACATCCATTGTATTGTCCGAGTATACACCTTTTGATGTTGCTTTGTCAGAAGTGGTAGAAGATTTAACTTCATCTACACTGGATTTTGCAGCAGATGACGCGGAAACAGATGCCGTTGGCGTGTCCATTATTGTAGTGACGACTCCTACAATAAATATGGCTGCAACCAAACCACCTACTATTCCGCCAATAATTTTCCCCACAGATTTCTTCTTTGACTGCTCGTTTTTCATAAAAAATTCCCCTCTCATAGATTGACAAAATTAGCCAACCAACTATAATAATATTTGGGGATAGGCTCGCAAAATTATCCTTTTTACAAGTCCTTCGGTGTTACCGGCACTGGAGGACTTATTCTTTTTTACATCATAAATTAGTAGTAACCTGTTTTGCTACTCCAATTATTTGTTTACATTCCAGTATGGAGAGATTAAAAGGAACGATTGAAGCAGTTGCCGATGGCAACTATACCTATTTACATTCCAGTATGGAGAGATTAAAAGAGAGTGTATTTAGTGTCGCGGCGCGGCGCATTTTTGTATTTACATTCCAGTATGGAGAGATTAAAAGATTTTGCTTGCGGATTTATTAGCATACCCGGCTGTATTTACATTCCAGTATGGAGAGATTAAAAGCGTAAAGCTGGATTGTGTAATACACGTGCCATTACAATTTACATTCCAGTATGGAGAGATTAAAAGATTTTGCTTGCGGATTTATTAGCATACCCGGCTGTATTTACATTCCAGTATGGAGAGATTAAAAGCGTATACGCCGACCCCCCATGGAGTTATCATGACAAAATTTACATTCCAGTATGGAGAGATTAAAAGGCGTAACAGCGAGACAGTCAAGCGCTATAAAGTTGAGATTTACATTCCAGTATGGAGAGATTAAAAGCGACCTCATGAACGGGCTTGTTAATGGCATACGGTCATTTACATTCCAGTATGGAGAGATTAAAAGGCTTTTCCTCTAGTGCCTGCGTACTCTGCTTTAGGATTTACATTCCAGTATGGAGAGATTAAAAGCGCGTGCTACAAGTGCAATAGCATCTTTTAGCAACGATTTACATTCCAGTATGGAGAGATTAAAAGCGCGTGCTACAAGTGCAATAGCATCTTTTAGCAACGATTTACATTCCAGTATGGAGAGATTAAAAGACACACTATGCTCCGAAAGACCCAGTGCCCTTGCAAATTTACATTCCAGTATGGAGAGATTAAAAGGGGCTATCACTATAGTAGCTGCCCGGCGTTTGTCTCGATTTACATTCCAGTATGGAGAGATTAAAAGGGGGCACCGGGAAGTTATCCAGCCGGTGCATGATTGATTTACATTCCAGTATGGAGAGATTAAAAGAGTATGAGCTTGACCGCACGGCGCAGGGCGATTTCAATTTACATTCCAGTATGGAGAGATTAAAAGCGTTAGTATCACCGAAAGTATGAGTATCTGACATCATTTACATTCCAGTATGGAGAGATTAAAAGAATCATGCAGGGCGGCGAAATCCCCGGCTGGAAAATTTACATTCCAGTATGGAGAGATTAAAAGGCAAAGCGAGAGCGGAAAAGCAGAGCTGACGGTCTCATTTACATTCCAGTATGGAGAGATTAAAAGAACCAGTCGAATATAATTAAGCTGATTTTGCATGACATTTACATTCCAGTATGGAGAGATTAAAAGTTCTTCCATTTCTTCATATTCCTGCGTTCCATATTCATTTACATTCCAGTATGGAGAGATTAAAAGCTTAAGCTTTTATTATCAGCGTAGCCTTCACTGTCATATTTACATTCCAGTATGGAGAGATTAAAAGGCAGATAATAGACGATTTGCAAGCGAGCAAAGAGAGATTTACATTCCAGTATGGAGAGATTAAAAGGCTGTTTTGTTAACATCCTTAAGAGCCGTAGTTAGATTTACATTCCAGTATGGAGAGATTAAAAGTGTATTTGTTTAGATTTGTGCATGCTGACAAATTGTAATTTACATTCCAGTATGGAGAGATTAAAAGTGCTGGTCTTGAGTCGCGTCAATTACAACTTCGTCAATTTACATTCCAGTATGGAGAGATTAAAAGACCTGATTATCGCGTACTCAACATTTTCTTGATACTCATTTACATTCCAGTATGGAGAGATTAAAAGGACCCACAAAACAAGGCCAAAATTGATTCCGCAGTCAATTTACATTCCAGTATGGAGAGATTAAAAGTTGTAAAAAATGACGAAATTGTTTCAACCGGGTACAAATTTACATTCCAGTATGGAGAGATTAAAAGAATACACGTCACAACTCCCATCATGGAATGTCAGAAAATTTACATTCCAGTATGGAGAGATTAAAAGCGCCCACACAGTCAATTAGATTAAGCTTGTCTTTACCATTTACATTCCAGTATGGAGAGATTAAAAGAAAAATCCGCAGCATACAGCAGTCAGTACTGCGCAGATTTACATTCCAGTATGGAGAGATTAAAAGCAAAGCCGCGGGCATTTCTGCCCCGGACACTACAGGATTTACATTCCAGTATGGAGAGATTAAAAGGCGTGGCGGATTGTACGTGTAAAATACTACAAACTGATTTACATTCCAGTATGGAGAGATTAAAAGTGTGGCAGACCGTTTTTTTAGGCGTCCCTCATATGCGATTTACATTCCAGTATGGAGAGATTAAAAGCCGGATATCCAGCTTTAAAATCGCCCTGCGCTGTGATTTACATTCCAGTATGGAGAGATTAAAAGAAAAGATTTTTTGTTTCCATCTATGCTGCTGGTGCTATTTACATTCCAGTATGGAGAGATTAAAAGGGTTTGCTCCGGCCGCGAGTTCTGTCGATATCAACATTTACATTCCAGTATGGAGAGATTAAAAGGCGGCTGGGTTGACGACAAAACAAAAACAATTTACCGATTTACATTCCAGTATGGAGAGATTAAAAGTACTTTACCATTTTCGTAATCATTCAAAATTTCTGATTTACATTCCAGTATGGAGAGATTAAAAGTTTTTTTGCTTCTCACAAAACAGTTTTCAGTTACAATTTACATTCCAGTATGGAGAGATTAAAAGGACTCTCCCAAGCGAGGATGACGAAATAACGTTGTCATTTACATTCCAGTATGGAGAGATTAAAAGACTCTCCCAAGCGAAGCTGACGAAACAACGTTGTCATTTACATTCCAGTATGGAGAGATTAAAAGGCGTCCCAATCTGATTCTTCCCCGCTTCCTGCGATGATTTACATTCCAGTATGGAGAGATTAAAAGAAGCGTTTGGGAAGCGGTCAATCAGCTTTTGCCATGATTTACATTCCAGTATGGAGAGATTAAAAGCATTTGCTTGCTAACGTTAACAAGTTCCTTTACGGAATTTACATTCCAGTATGGAGAGATTAAAAGGTGCAAATTATGCTTGACCAGCTGCGAATTATTTAATTTACATTCCAGTATGGAGAGATTAAAAGGCCGTCCCTGTAATTTGACTGTCATCCATGCCTTTTTATTTACATTCCAGTATGGAGAGATTAAAAGGCAGATTTTTCAGATTTCCTGCCACATCCCCGGAAAATTTACATTCCAGTATGGAGAGATTAAAAGATGGTAGTAATCCATTATCCGGCTCGCACTCAAACATTTACATTCCAGTATGGAGAGATTAAAAGTGCGTGACTGGTCAGTTGACGCTAAGCAGCGCTTTAATTTACATTCCAGTATGGAGAGATTAAAAGGTCAGAAAATTCCTGCATAGATAACTGCGGGGGCAGTATTTACATTCCAGTATGGAGAGATTAAAAGTCAATTCAATACGCTTCTGCACTGTGTCCAGTTCTGATTTACATTCCAGTATGGAGAGATTAAAAGTTTCCACTTTTTTCGTCACCATCGAATGCTATTTCATTTACATTCCAGTATGGAGAGATTAAAAGGTCAATCAAATCCGCACGCGGATATATTAAATATCTGATTTACATTCCAGTATGGAGAGATTAAAAGGGTGTTACCGGCGCCGCTGGTGGCTTTTTTAGTTTCATTTACATTCCAGTATGGAGAGATTAAAAGACATTATCACCGTTACGGTTAACATATTGCCCAACATTTACATTCCAGTATGGAGAGATTAAAAGGAGTAGCATCCAACGATTCTAGCTGACCAGCCTCGATTTACATTCCAGTATGGAGAGATTAAAAGACATCAAAAATTGTGGACATACGTTTTACAAGCTCGCATTTACATTCCAGTATGGAGAGATTAAAAGTCAATCAAGGTCGCACATGGCTACATCAAATACTTGATTTACATTCCAGTATGGAGAGATTAAAAGCCTGAATGCCCATCCGTGTCTGCCTCGCTGTTTCGGATTTACATTCCAGTATGGAGAGATTAAAAGCTTCTCATAAATGTTCATTTTTGGTTTTTCCTCCTATTTACATTCCAGTATGGAGAGATTAAAAGCAGACTTAAAGCAGCAGAGTTGCTGGCAAAGAGATTATTTACATTCCAGTATGGAGAGATTAAAAGGCGCAGCAATGGCTAAAACTACAAGCCCAATCGTATTTACATTCCAGTATGGAGAGATTAAAAGCTGTGCTGTCTAATTCCTTCTGCGACTTTTTGAGCATTTACATTCCAGTATGGAGAGATTAAAAGTAGTTGAGGCTGAGCAACTTAAAGCTGTCAACGAGGATTTACATTCCAGTATGGAGAGATTAAAAGTGAAGTCAAGGGTTTGGACAAACTGCTGAAAAAGCATTTACATTCCAGTATGGAGAGATTAAAAGACATATAGCCCGACCGGACAGCAGATTGTTTTTCGATTTACATTCCAGTATGGAGAGATTAAAAGGCTGTCAACGAGGACGCTTACAAGCATGAGTACATATTTACATTCCAGTATGGAGAGATTAAAAGTGACCCAGCCGAGATAGCTAGCAAGCAGCGCCTGCAATTTACATTCCAGTATGGAGAGATTAAAAGTGTCTAACTACGGAATTGCTTTCCGCACAAACGCATTTACATTCCAGTATGGAGAGATTAAAAGATGCTATAATGCAGACTCCCGTCTGCATCGTAATAATTTACATTCCAGTATGGAGAGATTAAAAGCGCGGGTTGTCGCAGTCGAGCGAGATTGTAGTTGAATTTACATTCCAGTATGGAGAGATTAAAAGTTGACTATATCCCGCGTCACAGGTACGGGCTTGATATTTACATTCCAGTATGGAGAGATTAAAAGGCAAGAGTGCGTGCTGAGTGGTCATTTTTGATTGAATTTACATTCCAGTATGGAGAGATTAAAAGGAGCCTTAATAATCGTCCCAAAGGGGAATAGCTCACATTTACATTCCAGTATGGAGAGATTAAAAGCCTTGTCAGCGCCGCGGAAAAAAACTTGTTGACCTGTATTTACATTCCAGTATGGAGAGATTAAAAGAGCCAATTTGGGCAGAATACAATGATAAACGTGTAAACTATTTACAAATTATTCATATTATAGTACTTCCTGATTCATAATGCAAGCTATTCCTAGTGCTTTCTGCTGTCGTGCCCTTATCACTTTTTCCCGACCGGGGTTCGACAGATTTGTTATAAAAAATTTGACGTAACAGCAGATTCATCTTTTCCATAAAACTCTTTTGTTAGCCAACGTTCTTCTCGGCTTTTAAAGACAATCACCGAATCTAGATTTTTATCTGTCCACCGCAGCAGTTCTTGTTTCATACATTCCAGATGCGGCGGCGTAATATCTCCCTCAAAAACAGAGTCCTGTATATGTGTAAGATACTTTTTACAGATTTTAAAAATATTACGTTGCCTTTTTGCGCCATTTTTTTCTTCTGCAATATCGTAAACTAAAATAACATACAAATTTTTTCACCACCAGATTACAAAGGGTTTGTACAGCTTTTCTCCCATAATGTCTTTGATTAGTTTATAACATTCTAAGCGCATTAGGTACTGGTAAGAAACTCCTTTTTTAAGTTCACGGTGTCGAATGGTCGTTTTCAATCTGGCATCGAGCGCCTGCGCAATGATTTGCGAAGCTTTTTTCTTTAGATGCAAGCAGTTTAATTCTCGGGTGAAATCCTGCTCTGTTATTTGATTCTTATTTATTAAGGAAAAAAGCAGTCTGTCGCCTATCAATGGCTTAAAAATCTCAGAAATATCTAGGCTTAAAGAAAAACGCCGAATACCAGGTTCATGTAAAAAACTAACAGTCGGGTTTAACTGTGTGCGGTAGATTTCGCCCAAGCACCTGGCATATATCATCCCATTGATGAAAGAAAGCATGGTATTCATCATATTATCCGGTGGATGGCGTACTCGCTTTTTAAACTCTGCTTTGCTGCCGGTAATCTTTTCAAAGGCAGAATAATACAGTGTATGTATTTTTCCCTCATATCCCATAAGCTCAAGAATGTTGGCGGCACAGTCGGTCTGATCACGAAATATCTGCATCGCATTCATCGTTTCCTGCAAAGCAAGACCGCGGTTGTTATAGTATCGTAAGTTTCGCAAAATATTGTCAGTTGCTCCCTGCACAAAACCGCGTGCTAACCTCAATCTGTGGGTTTCATCCAGATAAGCTTGAACCTGCTGTACCAATACATTCCCGGCCAACAGATTTTCTTTAGGAAAATATGTTCCCACATAATTTGTATAATAATCAAAGAAATGAATCAAGACCCCATATTTAGAGATCAATTGAAGCATTTTGGTGTTGAAGTTCATTTCGGTCATCAGGTAAATGTCTGAAACTTCAGCAATTGGCAGACTCTTTTTTGTACCATCATAGGCTATGAATTCAAGGGTATTGTCATTTCTATGCAGTTCCCCGTTTGTGTAAATATAGATACTTCTTTTCATTTTACTTTACCTCATATAAAGCAAAGGTCATAGTATGCACATTTTTTACAGAATTTTTTGCCTTCGTATGCGGGTGGCAATTTTAGTGTCTGTATTTTTTTGATTTCCTGAATGGCGCAAGCTAAATTCTTTTCGTCATCTTCAGTAAGTTTAACCATCTCTGTGCGTTTAAGCAGGGGATAATCTATTTCGCCAGTCAGCTTTTCCACGCCGCGCTGTTTGAAACACCAAAGATAGTACTTTAGCTGCCAAATTCCGGCTTCTTCAATCGACCGGCTTTTTTTGACTTCATGTAAAATGCAACTTTTTTCGATATAGTCAACGGATATCAGGTTATCGAGCGTAATATGTTTTTCTGCTCTGCTGTAGGCTGTTTCATCAAGCAGCTTTCCAAGTTCGACATTTTCGTTGTTCTGCTCCATGTGCAGATTCTTACAGAAATAATACAGCTTGCGCTTACACACGAAGTAGTAGTAAACCATCATGCCGCTGATACGGCCATACATTTCACCGTTCTCTTCAATAGAATTCGGCATATTCCTCTTTCCCTTTTTTGTCCTTATATTTTGAGATTAGTCCTGCTCCGCTCTCAGTAGATTCATCAAAATCGTAGTTGCCATTATAAAGGCCGATTCGATTGTGCAAGAAAAAGTGGTCATTGCTTGCAGGCTCAATGTCCAGCCCCATATTGGGCACAGATACGGTATAATCCATGACCTTTTCGCGAGCCTTAATTTTTTCAGCTTTGCTTCCGTGCTGTATTTGTTTCTCGCATGCTGCCAAGACACCGTTTTTCTGCAGCTGTGCATAAATCTTTTTAGGCATAACTGTTGTTGAAGTTATATCGCGAAAATGTATATCTTCCTTAACGATAGCATACATTCTGTTTTCCTGAAGATACGTGTAAGTCTTTATAATCTTTTTACAGTAATCTGATTCTTTAATTTCAGGATTTTTCGTTTCATCATAAACAAGGTCAATCATATCGGCTTTATCGTCCTGCTGGTCGGTTTCCCGTAGCAGGCAGCCGTCATATTTTTGTACAGCAGCCAATGTGTACGCATACAGTTTTTCATCGATAATACAATGCGATGCTGAGCCGATATCTTTATTTGCAAGTATATACACGTTGGGTTCTTCCCCCAGGTCATACTTCCTATCGCGATATACGCGGCCCATACGCTGAAGTAAGGAATCAACGGTACACAGTTCTGTATACAGTACATCAAAATCAAGGTCCAGAGATGCTTCTACTACCTGCGTTGATACCCAGACACTGCAGGCTGGTTTTCTTTTGCTGTCATTCGGTGCAAATGCCTGTATCTTCTTTTCCAGTATTTTTCTGTGTTTGCGCAGATAACGGCTGTGCAGAATATTCACTTTGGCTCCCAGTTCATGCAGCTGTTCTCCGACTTCCTGCGCTTTTTTAACTCGATTGACCAGTACTAGAACACGCTTTGTTTTTGCCTGACTGCATATTTCCTCTAACGGAAAGTCGCTGCCTTTTAGCAGCTTAATGCGGTGGCGGTAGGGAACCGCTCCATGGAAATTTGGCAGTTCCGCTTTAGTTGGGCACGGAATTTTGTATCTTCTCATTAAGGTTATTAATATTTTAGGGAATGTAGCTGTCATGATACAAAAGTGTCCACCCAGGTCGCTGATGAAATGCAGCGCATACAGAATAGAAGCGATCAGTTCTGGCGAATACATTTGAATTTCATCGATTACCAAGTTTCCGCAGGCAAGCGCCGCGGCAGCAATTTCTGTGCCATTTGCCTTGTATACAAACCGAAACAGCTGGTCAATCGTGCAGACTGTCAGCGGCGCCGTAAAGAGACTGGCAAGCTGGTATTTTTCCAATGCCTGTTCATCATTTTGATTTTCGCTTTTATTCCCGCCTGCTGTTTGTTCCAGATAAACCGCCCGGGCATCTCCATGCAACACAGCAGCTTTGCTGTAACCTATATTCCGGGTGTTAGTTATTCTTTCGTAAATGGCATTGATGCTTGCTTTGAGCGGCAGGGTGTAAAAGCCTTTTTGGCCGTCAAGCCATAAAAGGGCCCCTTCGGTTTTGCCGCAGCCGGTGCTTGCCTGTACAATGACATTTTGTCCCTTGTGTTCTTTCAGGTATTTTTGTACAGGGTGAAGCGAAAAGCCATGTCCTTTCATAAATGCAACTGTCTTCTCAGAATACAGCCTGCCGTCCTGATCATTGATTCTTTCTTCCACCGGTATGCCTGCACTTGCGCAGTAGTCGATTCGGTTCAGCATTCCTTTCAGTTTGATAAACTGTTCCTGCTTTTTGTCCTCCAGCCACTCGTCGCTGACAAAGTCGATAGATGAAATAAATTCTGTTTGCAGTTCCTTTGTTAAACCGTTAATCTTTTGGATATGGTTTGCCGCCTGCACATCGCGCCAGCGCTTGGCCAGAACTTTTTCAATATAATTGGAAAGAATGCTTTTATAGTTCCCGATAACAGCTTCCCGCGCATGGTGGTAGAAGACTATCTTTATCAGCAACTCCATTTCATCTTTGTTAAAAAGGAGATCATCCATAAAATAATCAATATCCAAAAAAGCAGGACTTAAATAATTGTGCGGGAACTCAGTACCCTGTTCGGCGATTGCAGGTTTACCAACTGCTTTTAAAATTTTATTTTGAAAATGCGCATCCATTTTTCCCATATCATGGAATACAACTGCCCAGTATAAAATTCTCCATTCCCTTTTAGAAAGCTTATCCTGATAAATCCTTTTCAAATCCTGATAGCATGTTAGACAGTTGCTGATGTGTTCCTGCAGAGTTTGCTTTTCTGCACTTTTCGCATAGATTACCAAAAAATTCCTCCTTCAAAAAAGATAAACGCTATCCACCTTTTCAGCAGATAGCGCTCTCTTTACGCCGGAAACACCGGAATAACTTCTCTGCCGGCATACGGCATATTTTTGATTGTAATCGGCCTTCTGTCAGTAAGCAGGCGCCCACCTTTTCCAATGACGGTTTGTCGCCCCGCATAGCGTGCAGAAACGGTTTCGTGCCAATTACGTAGATTTAAATTGGATATGGTATAGGCTTTATGCAGCCGGTAAATTGTACCACTAGGAGTAAATGAAAGACGAACCGTTTGCTGCAGCGTCTTTTCAATTTTTTCGGGTATCCATGCGGAGCAGTCAAGCTGAATTCTGTCTTCTTTTACTGTCTCCTCCTGCAAATCCGTTATCTGCACATCGTCTATATGCAGCAAATCTTCCCAGCGGCCGAGATTCAAGTAATTTTTCGGATAAGTCAAACCGTGCGCAATAGTTTCACACAGTGCGTCTTCTTCCGGAATAATGTGCAGAATCAGTTTTACATCAGTGAGCAGCTCTACACTGCCAAGTCCGCGTGTCATGCCATAGTTGTGGCCATCCTTTTGCATTAGGACATTCTGTCTGCCTTTTTCATATAGCATTTTGCTGCTGAATTCATAGCGCGTGTACTGGTCCTGCACGCTGCTCGCAAAGTCTCCCTGAATGCTGACTTTCATAGGCTTGTACTCGGTGAATCCGCAGGCAGCATGTACCATGCCGATAGCTGTGGAGTAAGGCGGGAGTGGGTAGCTCTCTTTAATCATCAGGCTCTGTGGCATCCGGTAGGATACCATGTTTTGTTCGGCCAGCACTCTAACAGCCCGCATAATCATCCTCCACCTGTTTTTTAAGCTTGTTAAAGAATTCTGCAATACTGATAGGTGCAAGTTCTTGCTTAATTTCTTCGCTGTTGCTAAATGTTCCGTCAATGTAGCCGACCAAAGTCGGCTCATTTACAGCCTCTCTTGTTTCGGCCAGCACGGGAATTTCCAGTTTGCTGCCGGTAAGTTTCAGGCGGTTTTCAAAAAATGGCGATTTGCGCTCGTACACGCCGCCAATGGCAAACACTGGTGCAAGGTTTTCTCTGCGGCCTTTAATATCCCTGTAAAGAAATTCCACACAGTCGAGAAACTCTTTTACACGCTTGCAGCGCTCTTCATTTGGCAGGTTGGTGTCATCATTTTTGTCAACCCCCACACGGTCAAGGTCGATCGTAATGGTATAAGCGTAAAAGGAATGGTGAATTTCGCTTTGCGCAATCGAATTGTCTGCATCCACACGTTTGGAAAGCCCCATGTTAGTAAGGAAATCCATATCTGCAGCATACGGTTCTAAAGAGACAGCATTGCTCAGCCGAACAACCGCAGGGCGCGTATTGGCATTGCTACCCTTTATTGTTTTCATGTAGCCAAAAAGGTCCACTTCCGGATAATCTTTGACAGAAGAAGCTGGCTGAAACTGAACAACTGTTTTTTCTCCGCTGCCAGAGGCTACAACCGGTGTTGTGCCCCACTGCAGTTGCTGAATCATACTGTAGCGCAGTGCCTGACGGGAAATATATGTGTAGTTTTTTCCGCCTGCACGTGTCATGTGCTTGAGGGAAGAAATATTGCCAGCGCCCTCCCCATAGTTTCCGCTTTCTGCCTCGAAAATCATGCTTAAAGTAAGTCCGCCCTTTTTCATTTATTTGTCCTCGCTTTCATTTTCTGTGTTTGTATCGGTTTTACTGTTTTCTTCTGGTTTAGCACTGCTGTTAAGGCCCTGTATAAAGGCATGACCAATAACTGGGAATAATTCTGTGTCTTGAATTGCATTGCAGAATACTTTTGGAATCGTCAGTCCAAGGGAGATATACTGCCTTGTCATGGTATCCATGAAAAGTTTATAGTCATCGCTCTGCAGTGCATTCAGCAGACGGTAAGTAACCCCAACTAAGCGCTTTTCGTTTGCTCTTGTTTTTCCACTGTTCGGATTCACAGCCTGAACGGTTTTTCTAAGAGCTTGACCCGCTTTGTAGGCTGTCCATTTGTAACTCTTTTCCATTCTCACGGTCTCCTTATCCTTATTTCTTCCAAACATTTCTATTTGTATATCGAGTACCCAGCTGTAAATGCCGAAACCGTAGCCGTTTTTCAGGGATTCGCGATAACCGCTCAGCATCATTCCGTAAAGCTCCTGGTTGTTGAGTACACGCTCCAGCGTTCTGTGGAATAAATGGGAATTTGCTTTTAACAACTTCTCAAAAGTCAAATTTAAGTTCTGAAAGGCAATGAGCATGTCAGCTGTCAGGTTGTTGACTGTGTAATGGGCATTGGAGCAGCGTACGACCTGAATATTTTGCACCTGATTCTTTGCTTCTTTTTCCTCTGCTGTTAGGGTGAATCGATTGATAACAACTGCAAAGGGATCGTCTTTTAGCTCTTCGCTGACATCTTTAAAGTTGTTTGCACTTTTTAGTGCCTTAATGCTGCGGCAGTCATTGACAAACACGCCCTCGTGTGCAAAAGTTGAAAAGCCAAGCGGTACGCAGGCGTAAACCAGCATACAATACGGGCACATCATAATATCCGGTTTATAATTCCAAAAGCTGTCTGTTTTCCGCTTGACATCTGGCACGGTTTCGTTTACCCATGCAGTTGACGATGCACCAGACTGCAGTGTCCTTCCGCATTGAAAACAGTCTATTGACTTCTTACCTTTTTTAGTCTTATACTTTTGAATAGCATCAAGAAAATAATCGTTAAAGGCTTGCTCAAATGGCTCTTTGTTTTTTTGCTTGTGTAGAAAAGAAACGCCTGTCCAATACTCCTGTACACGGGTATAGATAATATCTTTTAAAAGGAGTACATATCTGACATCTTTATTTTTGAGCTGTTCGTCAATCTCTTTCAGCTTAGACAGCTGCTTTTGCGGGTCTGCTTCATTTTTAATGCTTTTTGCAGTTGCTAAAAAGTCATAATTTATGCCATAGTGCGTTTTAAGGATTTCAAATCCGGCCTGATAGGAATTTCGTTTCAGTTTTGCATAGAGTAAGCTGATACAACTGCTCAGCTTTTTTGTGTAATTTTCGCTTTGTCTGGCATTTTCCGAAGTGATGTACGCAAGTTCATCCATTAGATTTTTATATACCGTGTCATTTCCGTACTGCTCAATAAGTTTCTCAAAATATGCTTTTGTAAATTTTTCTGAAAAAGCCTCCGGCTGCACATAAATGCTGCAGCCGTTTTCACCGGTCCGGTAATAGCAGTGCTCGTCTGTTTGTTCCATTCGGTCAAGTACTCGTGCACAGCCAAGCAGGCCCGCATTGTACAGGGCATCGTTGGCGTACAGGTACACTTCCTCTTCGGATCTCTCTACGTCTGACAACTTCTCACCTCCCATTATCTTTGCTGTAGAATCTGCAGCAGTCCATATCCGGCGCTGCAGCGCGAGCCAAGTCCATTCTCATACAGTTCATACAGTAGCTCTGGTGAGCCACTGATTGTCGCCGTTCCTACGCTGCATTCAATTTTTTGCCGGTAATGTAGGACCACCGTCTTCCTCATATGCAGTGGCAAAAAATGAAATGTTTTCAGCATTTCATCTGTAATGCTGTGGTTTCCGCGAAAGCGGCGAATGAGCTGCTCCCGCAGCTTTTCCTCAAAATCTGGCTGCGCCACAGAGGCATAGTGCTCTTTTTCTCCTTCTTTTACCCGAACACAGATCGGAGAAAGTGCTTTTACAATCAGTGACGTATTGTGCACCAATTTTTCCGGCGGCATATAAAGCTTTGTCAGCGTCATCGTGTTTCCGCTTGGCAGTGGCCAGTTTTTTCCTTTGCGGCAGCAAAGAGCGTTGTACATTACAATGCCGGTTTGCACATCTCCGCTGCTGAAGGTTATCTGGATGTGAGTGTTGCACGCCGGCAAAAGGATTCTGTCTTTTTCAAACTGAATCTCATGCGGAAAGCCAACTGCAAAACACAGAGGCTTTGTTGCAGCTGTTCCGTCGTAAAACTCTTTGAAAAATTCGCCGCCGCTGTAATCAGAAAGCCCTTTTTTAAAAAGGGATAGAACCGTGGGCCGGTAGTCTAGTGGAAACTGCGGTTCCTTGAGTTCCAGCTGTCCTATAACTCTCAAAATTTTCGTTCCTCCTTATTACAACTCCATGAGTTATTTCATATGTACTTTGAGTGAGCGATTGGCTTCATTATAGCACGAATTTTTCAATTTTCAAGCACATTCCCATATTTCCTGCAAATTTTTAATTTGCAGTCAGTTCATTTTTAGGGTATACTACTTATGCAATATTAATTTCTCCTGCAAAAGGAATGTAAAGTGAGTAAATTCCATGTATTTTTAATTTAATCTCTCCATTTTGGACAGAGGCCTGCAGCTTTTTCTGCGGGCCTCTTTTGCAAGCAAAATAATATGGAAAACTGTCACTTCCTTTTATCATAGTGCATTTTATGTACAATAAATGGTACTTATAAAAATAATTTGCTCATAACTGCACGCAAGTCCGCTCACCCGCAAAAAGACGCAGCGCAGACCTTTTCCTTGTGGCCTGAACTGCGTCTTTGCATTTGTACAGAATTGTGCTGTATTAAAAGTCTGGTATTCTAATTATAAATTCCGGTCATTGCACACCATGACATTCCTGTACCACTGTGCACTGCCTTTTGAAATCTGCTGCTGCGTCTTGTGATTCACATAAACGATACCGAAACGAACCTCGCAGCCATGGGCCAATGTCGTGCGCTGCCATGCTGCATCTTTCGTACCGAAATTTGGCGCACCAGAAGCTCCCGCTTAGAGCGACTGCTCAGTCGATAGAATTTCGCGGCGTTCCGGCGGGAAGCAGGGTGGAAGATAGCTGCTCTTTTCTCCCTGGGGACGATGATTTTTCAAACTTTTCTTTTTTGAAAGGATGCGGTATAGTATAGAAAATCAATTTGGAAAAGTGAGGAGATTCGCTGTGGCAGATTATTTTATAAAAACGGACGGAACCAATTTTTCGGTGGACGGGCAGGACTTTGTCATGCGTGGAATCGGGCTTGGCAGCTGGATGAACTTGGAGCACTACATGATTGGCATTCCCGGCTCTGAGCAGCTGATTCGCCAGACGCTACGCCAGACCTTGGGCGCGCAGGAGGCGGCCGCGCTGCTGCACAGTTACCTGACCTGCTTTGTCGGGGAGGACGATTTTCGCTATTTAAAAAGTATCGGCATCAATTCCATTCGTATTCCCGTAAACTACCACTATTTTCTGGACGACGAAAATCCGCAGCAGCTGAAAGACGAGGGCTTTCTCTACTTGGACCGCGTGGCAAAGCTCTGCGCAGCCTATCAGATTTATATGATTATCGACCTGCACGCCGCGCCCGGTGCGCAGAACCCCGACTGGCACAGTGATAATGCCGTCGGTATTCCGCTGTTTTGGCAGTATCAATGCTTTCGGGAACAGGCTGTGAAAATTTGGGCGCATATTGCGGCGCACTACCGCGGCAACCCGTGGGTTGGTGGGTATGACATTTTAAATGAGCCATTTTTCATCCCCGACAAAGAGGACCTCAATACCTATTACGCCGCGTGCATCAGGGCAATCCGTGAGGTGGATTCTGACCACGTCATCTTTCTGGAAGGCGACCACTTTGCGATGGACTTTTCTACCCTGCGCTGCCTGGAAGACGCAAACCTTGCGCTGGAGTTCCATTATTACCCAACTGTTTGGAATCCGCAGGTCATGGACCCCGATTTCCCGGAAGCAAAGCGGCAGGACATCTTAAAGGAAACTTTTGCAAAGCAGGCGGCGATCCGCGAAAAGTTCCAGCGCCCCATCTGGTGCGGGGAGCTGGGCTGCGAGTTTAAGAAAGACAACATGGCCTTTATGCGCGGCCTTGACCAAAGTATGCTGGACCTCTGCGAAGCAAGTCATGTTTCGTGGACGCTCTGGAACTACAAAGATGCACAGGTCATGGGGCTGGCTGTCCCTAAAGACGATTCGCCCTGGATGCAGTGGACGGCGCCGATTCGCCAGGGGTGGACACAGGACAAAGAAAAAGACTGTGCACAGGGCGTTCTGCATTTCCTAGAGCAGAGTGGCTTTTCGCCGATTTCTGAAGACCTAAATTACCAAATGCAGTTCCGGCTGCGCGCAGCTTTTCAAAAGATTTATTGCGAGCAGCTGCTGGTGCCCGCACTGCAGGCGCTTTCTCCTGCACAGCGGAAAGCCCTGCCTACGTCTTTCCAATTCCAAAACTGCCAAATCTGCAAAGAGATTGAGTCGCTCCTTCGCTCCTACACAGGTGCGTGAGCAGTATTAAAAATGAAAGACTGGAAAAAGAGACTGGAACCCCCAAAGCAGGTTTCAGCCTCTTTTTTCGATGAACGGTCGCCAGCAAATAAAGCAGAGTCGTAAAAAAGATATGATATCAGAAAAACAGAAGTTTAGATTGCACTTCACGGTTTTAAAGAAGGGCTGAGATAGGAACTGCTTTGCAGGAAACAGGCCCGAAAGAAGAGCCCGCTTTGCATGTCCTTCGCATACAAAGCAGGCTTTATACGGCTGAAATTTTAAATGCTGCGGAAAACCTGAATGTAGTCAAACAGCACTTCGGCAGTTTTTGCAATGCCCATTTTACTGCTGCTGATACATAGATCATAGCCGCGCGAGTCGCCCCACTTGATATCGCTGTAGTGGTTGTGATAGGCTTTTCGCTTGTGGTCAACGCTGCGTATGCGCGCAGCCGCGACGTCTTCTTCAAAGCTGTACTCTTCCATCATGTGGTGAATTTTATACTGGAGCGGAGCAAGGACAAAAATGCGCACCGTATTCGGATTGTCACGCAGCAGGTATTCGCCGCAGCGGCCTACCAAAACGAAAGATTCACCTGCCATGGCCCGGCCTTTGATGAATTCAAACTGCTTTTCTGCCACGTTTTCTTCCAGAGAATTTGAGTAGCTGCCGATTCTACGGTATGTAAGGTAGTTGACGGGCTTTTCGTCCAGCTGCTCTACCATATCTTTGTCGTACCCGCTGGTCAGCACGGCAGCTTTAATCATATCTTTGTCGTACAGTTTAATTTGCAGCTTTTCTGCAAGTATCTGCGCAATGGTGTGGCCGCCGCTGCCGGCTTCACGGCCAAGGGTAACAATAATCTGCTTTTTCATAAACACAGCCTCCCTTTCTGCAGTTTATGCGGATTACAGATAGATCTTAAACAGACACAGCATGGAAGCTCCCACTACCAGCAGGGTTGCGGGAACACAGTATTTGCAGTACTGCCCCCAGCTGATTAAGTGTCCCTCTTTTGCGGCAACGGAGGTGCCCACAACATTGGCAGAGGCGCCTATCGGTGTTGCATTGCCGCCAAGGTCAGTGCCAAGCGAAAGAGTCCACGCAAGGATAGCCAGCGGTACATTTTGTGTGGCTGCTATTGAGCGGATGACTGGGACCATGGTGGCCGCAAACGGGATGTTGTCGATAAAGGCGCTGGCCGATGCGGAAATCCACAGGATAATTGCCAGCATAATCATCATATTGCCATGGCTTGCGGAGCTGATAAAGGAAGCAATCGAGGCAAGCACACCGGTCTTTTCCAGACCGCTCACCGCGACAAACAGACCGATGAAAAACAGCAGGGTCTTGTAATCTAGGTGCGTAAAAATGTATTTGGTATTTTCTTTCCCCGAAGTAAGGAAGGTGCACAAAACAGTCAGCGCCGCGACAATCACGCCGATAAAGGCAACACTCAGGGTTGTTTGTGCGTGCGTAATCAGCAGCACAACAGCTGTGATAAAAATCAGCGTGGCACAGGAAAAGGCTGCTTTGTTGGTAATGGCCCCGGCCGGCTGAGGGTAAGCTGTGGTCTGCGTGCGGTTGTTTTCACTTTGTTTCAGTTCTTTGCGGAAGCAAAGCCAGAAATACAGAAGCGTCAGCAAAAAGCAGATGCCTACAATCACGCCAGTGTTTGAAATAAAATCAGAGAACGTATAGCCTAGGCTCGTGCCGATAATAATATTTGGCGGGTCGCCGCACATGGTGGCTGCGCCGCCTAGGTTTGAGCAGAAAATTTCTGAAATAATCATTGGTACAGGGTTAAATTCCATTACTTTTGCAATCTCTGCAGTAACCGTTGCAAAAAACAGCACAACGGTAATGCTGTCGATAAACATAGAAAGTACAGCGGACATCACCATAAAGCAGATGAGCAGCGGCACGGTATGATAATGTACCTTTTTTGCGACCAGCAGGCAGATCCAGCGGAAAAATCCCGCTTTGCCCAGGCCCTCCACCATAATCATCATGCCGCAGATAAAAATAATGGTAGACCAGTTAATGCCGGAAGTCGCACCGGAAGATTTGCCGTACCAAAAGCCTTTCGTAGCAAGGCACTGCAGGTTCAGTGTTTCTACGACCGCTGTACCGCTGTGCATGCACAGCCCAAAGACTACGGCCAGCACCAGTGCACCGCTTACCAGGGTCACCATGTGCCGCTCGAATTTGTTGAGGATGATCAGCAGGAACATACCTAGAAAAATGATAATTGCGAGAATTTCTGCAACCATGTTGCACCAACACCTCCATTTTCACGAAAGGAAAACATACCCATGTGGCTGCCTTTCTCTTTCGTATATCCCTGCTCATGATAGTGCAAAAAGAATATAAAAGTCAAGCAAATAAAGAATTATTTATGTAAAATATAAGAATTTTTAATAAAATATTTGCCGCAAAAAGGAAAAAGGAAGAACCAAAACAAACAGGCCGCCCCAAAGCGGCCCGGCGGCCTGTACAAAAAAGCGGCAGCCGTTTGGCCGCCGCTTCTGTATTTTTACTTTGGTCCGGTTTCGTTTGCTGCGGTTACAGCGGCTGTCTCTTTTTCCGCTAAGCCGCGGTGACTGAGGGCGTTTGAAATAGAGCTGACAGACTGCGCGTATTCCATGGGGGTCATGCCGGTTTCGCGGCGGAAACACTGCGTAAAATAAGAGGCATTGCTGAAAGACAGGCACTCGGCGATTTCCGAAAAGTTTCGCTTGCCCTCGCGAATCAGCTGCTTTGCTACGCTGATTTTCATACGGTTGAAATACTGCATAATGCCGCAGTTCATGGATTTATGAAACAGCTGCTGCATACAGGAGCGGCTGATGAGCACGGCGGCGGAAATCTGCGGCACCGTCAGCCGCTCAGAAACGTGGCACTTTAGGTACTCGAAAATGCGGTTGAGCTGTTCGCGCTCTTTAGAGGACGACACAGCAGCAGAGGGGGAGGCCCCGGCGGGCAGCAGAGCGGCCTGTACCACTGGCAGGTGGGCCTGCTTGCGGCAAAGCTGAATCAGCAACTCTTCTAAATAAATGCAGATAAGCTGTTCGCTGCCGAACTCTGACTGCGGGGAGCGCTGCACCTGCTCGACAGAGGGCAGATTCAGCGGTGTGGAAAAGGCACTGCGCGCTTCCATAATAATTTTAGAGAGCAGCACCTTTTCTGTATCGTCAATATGAAACAGCCCCCTGCGCAGGCGGTCCATTTCCGGCGAGGTGCAGACAAAGGACGCGACAACCAGGTCGGGGGCGGTGCCCTGTATGGCTTTTAGCGCGTGAAACTCCATCGGTTCATGAAAGATCATGTCGCCTGTCTTTAAAATAACCGTTTTGTCTGCGGCGCGCACTTCGACACAGCCGCGGTCTACATAGAGAAATTCCCAAAAGTTGTGCTCTTCCCCTAAGAAACAAAAATTCTTGGCGTACTCAAAATAATGAATGGTGATGATTTCATTTATTTGAAAGGGCAGCTTCATCTGCGTGGTAAGGTAGGCCATGGGTCCCGCTCCTTTCTGCTGCAAGTGAATTATGCCGGAAAATGCGTTTCACTTTGCTTTTGCTTTTATTATAGGGACAAAACTTTAAAAAAGCAACTTTTTTGCATAATCGTCCGTGCACAGCATCAGCATGATTAGACATATACAACGGAAAGCATCTCGTACAATTTATTTTTTTATCTAAATACTGCAAAAATTGCTAAAAAAAGCAGATGGAAAAGCGACACTCGGACAATTTTAACTGAATCTCGGACAATATTCTATGGAAACACATTCTGCATATCCGTATACTGAATATTGAAGAAAAGATGTCGAAAATGAAATTGCTGCATGCAAAATATTCATTTTTCAGATGCCTTTGGAAAAGACTGAATGGAGGAAAAATGAAAATGGGTAAAAAACTGACTGTCGCTTTTGCGGGACTTGGCAACCGGGGAAAAGATACCTATGCGCCAACCGTAAAACTCTTTTCCGACCGCATGGAGATGGCGGCTATCGCCGATATTGACCCGGCAAAGGTAGAGGATGTCGCCAAAACGTACGGGATCCCCAAAGACCGCTGCTATACAAGCGTCGAGGAAATGCTCGCACAGCCAAAGCTTGCCGATGCCATGTTTATTACAACCCAGGACCGCCAGCATGTCAAGCAGGCGGTTGCTGCACTGAGAAAAGGCTATGACCTGCTGATGGAGAAGCCGATTTCGCCGGTTTTGGATGAGTGCCGCGAGATAGTGCGGGTGGCAAAAGAGACTGGCCGCAAGGTTGTCATCTGCCATGTGCTGCGGTACACACCTTTTTATATGAAACTCAAAGAGATACTGGACGCCGGCACCATTGGCGATGTGGTTTCCATTATGGGCATTGAAAACGTCTGCTACTGGCACCAGTGCCATTCCTTTGTGCGCGGCAACTGGCGCAATTCCGACCAGACCAGCCCCATGATTCTGCAGAAATGCTGTCATGATATGGACCTGTACCTTTGGCTTGCCAACAAAACTTGCAAGAGCGTTTCCTCTTACGGCGATACCTATCTCTTTAAAGAAGAAAATGCGCCGGAGGGCGCCGCCCTGCGCTGCATGGATGGTTGCAAAGCAAAAGAAAACTGCCCCTTTGATGCAGAAAAGATTTACTTGACCAATGAAGATACCGGAATTCTGCATGGTCACGACGGCTGGCCGTGCGAGGTGCTGGCAATGCATCCGACCGAGGAGAAAATCCGCGAGGCAATCCGCACCAGTCCTTACGGCCGCTGTGTTTTCCACTGTGATAACAATGTAGTGGACCATCAAGTGGTTAACTTGGAAATGACCGACGGCACAACCATGAGCTTTACCATGTGCGCATTTACTGCACAGGGCGGCCGCTATGCAAAGTTTATGGGTACAAAAGGTGATATTATCGCCGACCTGGGCAAAAATACCATAGATATCGGCGTGTTTGGCAAAAAACGCGACGTTATCGATGTTTCTAAATTGGCAGAGGACTTTTCCGGCCATGCCGGCGGCGACAACCAGTTGGTGCGCGAGTTCCTTGACATGGAACTCGACGGCAAGGTCGCCTCCAACATCACGTCACTTGAGCGCTCTATGGAAAGCCACTATATTGCCCTTGCGGCAGAGCGTTCCCGCTTGCGCGATGGCGCGGTGGTCACCCTAGAAGAAATGCGCAGTGATACCTAAAAAGCTGTCGGCTGCAGCTTGCAATCGCAGAATGAAAAGAGTTTGTGTGCGGAAATTCGGATGAAAAAGAATAAGCGGCTTAAAATCAGGCTCTTATAAAACAATTCACGCAAAGAGAAAGGAAGCAACGAATATGAAAAAGGCAATCAAATCCGTCATTGCTGTAGCACTTGCTTCGACAATGGCAGCAACAGCGCTGGCCGGCTGCGGCGCGGGCAGTTCCTCCGGTTCCGCAGCCTCTGCAGGCGGCTCCGGCGAAAAAGTTACGCTGAACCTCGGCTATTGGGACAACGAACGCCAGGGCGATACCATGAGAAAACTGGTTGCAGCCTACACCAAAGAAAATCCGAATGTAACCATCAACCTGCAGTACACGCCCTATAAAGGCGGCGAGTATTGGACAAAGCTGGACGCTTCTATGAACGGCGGCACTGCCCCGGATGTTTTCTGGATGAACTGCCTGCACGCAAAGAAGTACGTAAACGGCAATATGCTGGAGCCTCTGGACGATGCGCTGAAAGCGGCCAATATCGATGTCACCAAAGACTTCCCGACTGCCTTGTCTCAGATTTATACCTTTAACAGCAAGGTCTACGCTGTACCGAAAGACTTTGATACCAACGCTGTTTGGTACAACAAAGAAATTTTTGACGCGGCAAAGGTTCCTTACCCGAAAGACGGCTGGACCTGGGAAGATATGGTCGCCACCGCGAAAAAGCTGACAAATTCCTCTAAGGGCATTTACGGCATTGCTTCTCCGCTGGATTTCCAGACCTGCTACTGGAATACGATTTTTGCAAACGGAGGTTCCATTGTCTCCAGCGATTCCAAGTCAACCCTGTACAGTGATGCAAAGACCATGGGCGGCATTCAGCCATGGATTGACCTGATTCTCAAGGACAAGGTTTCCCCAGATATCAATACTTTGACCGATAACTCCGCCGATTCCCTGTTTGAGTCCGGCAAACTGGCCATGTGCTATGGCGCTTCTTATATGATCGCCGAGTATTTGAGCAGCGACACCATCAAGGGAAAAGTCAACCTGGTCAGCCTGCCCACCCTCAACGGCAGCAAGGGCAATGTCATCAACGGCCTGGGTTATGCTGTTTACAGCAAGTCTAAGCAAAAAGAAGCGGCCAAAAAACTCGCTGCATGGCTCGGCTCTGCAGAAGCACAGAAGATTCAGGGCGAAGTCGGCGCTGTTATTTCTGCCCGCAACGATGCACAGCAGTACTTTACCAAGACGCAGCCGTCTCTGAATCTGCAGGTTTATATCGACGCTGTCGCAGACTCGAAGCCGCTGCCGACCCTCACGGTTTCCAGTGAACTGTTTGACAACGAGTCCAAGTACCTGAAGCAGGCATGGGCGGGCACGATGACGCTGAAAGATGCGTGCGCAAAACTGGACGCAGATAACAAGACACTGCTCGAAAAAGAAAAGTAAGATAAAGGAGATGTGCGTCACATGAGCATCCCAAATGGACAGGCGCAGGGCTTGGTCCGACAAAAAAATAAAGCAAAATACCGCGGGTGGCTGTGCGCATATCTGTTTATTGCGCCCCTGATGATTGGTTTGATTGTGTTTTACATCATTCCTTTCATACAAAGTGTTCTTTACAGCTTTACAGATATCGACAGCTTTAATAATGCCACGTTTATCGGTATGGCAAATTACCAGAAGATGTTTACCGACCCGGACATGTGGCGCTCCCTCGGCAATACCCTTTTGTGGGTTGTTATTACAGTGCCAATCGGCATTCTGCTTTCGCTGATTGTCGCCGCGCTGCTAAACACAAACATCAAGGGAAAGTCCGCCTACCGCACACTTTACTTTCTGCCTGTGGTCACCATGCCCGCAGCCATTGCCATGGTGTGGAAGTGGATTTTTAACGGACAGTTTGGTATTCTCAATCAGTTTCTTGCGCTGTTTGGCATACCGGCGCACAACTGGATCACCGACCCAAAGTATGCCTTTTGGATGGTGATGATTGTCGGTATCTGGAGCGCCATGGGCTACAATATGGTTATCCTGCTTGCCGGTATGCAGGGCATTTCCGGTTCATACTATGAAGTGGCCTCGATTGAGGGCGCCAATCCCTTTCAGCAGTTTTTCAAAGTGACTCTTCCTCTTTTGACCCCGACTCTTTTCTTTGTCCTTTTAACTTCTATTATCAGCGGTTTCCAGGTTTTCGATATCATCTACATGATGATCGGAAAGGGCAGCCCGGCATACGAATCCACCCAGACGATTCTGATGCTGTACTACCGCAACGCCTTTGACTACTCGAATAAGGGCTATGCTTCGGCGGTTGCCGTATTCCTGTTCCTGATTATTCTGGTCATTACCGCGGTACAGATGAAGCTGCAGAAAAAGTGGGTAAATTATGACTGAGGCCGCTGGCCCCGGGCAGAGAAAGAAGAGGAAGTGAAAACATGAAACTCAGAAAGAGAGGACGGATCGTAGTCCACATTATTCTGCTGCTTGGTTTGATCATCGTAGTGTTTCCCTTTATCTGGATGCTCCTGACCTCTTTCAAGACACATGCAGAAGCTGTGCAGGTCCCTCCGTGTATTTTCCCAAAGCATTTGAATCTGGAAGGTTACACAAAGATTTTTACTGAACTTCCATTTTTACAAGTCTACTGCAATACCATTATTTCCACAATCGTAACCGTGGTGGCGCAGGTTGTGCTGTGCTCTATGGCGGGTTATGCGTTTGGCCGGCTGGAGTTCCCCGGCAAAAACGTCATCTTCCTGCTGATTCTATCCGTTTTAATGGTTCCCGGGCAGATTTTCTTAGTCCCGCAGTACCTGATTATCATGCACATGGGCCTGCTGGATACCATTGCGGCGCTGTTCCTGCCAAACCTGTTTAGTGCATTTGGTACCTTCCTGCTGCGGCAGTTCTTTATGTCGCTGCCCAAAGAGCTGGAAGAGGCCGCTGTGCTGGACGGCTGCAATCAGTTCCAGACTTTCGGCAAGATTATGCTGCCGCTGGCAAAGCCCGGCATTGTCTCTCTGGTGATTTTCACCGCGAAGTTCGCATGGAACGACTTCATGTGGCCGCTGATTGTCAACACTTCGCTGGATAAGACCATTTTGGGCCCGGCGCTGTCGGCGCTGCAGGGGCAGTACACAAACGACTATACCGGCCAAATGGCGGGCGCGGTTCTGTCGGTTATTCCGATTGTTATTCTGTTCTTCATTTTCCAAAAGCAGTTTATCGAGGGTGTCGCGCAGGCCGGAATCAAGGGCTGAGCTTTTGTTTTCGGCTGCATCGCAGTCGCTTTTGAAAATTTAAATTTTCCGAAAGATATCCGCTTCATGCAGCATGGGGCGGATATCTTTCGGCAAAAAAAAGGGGAGGAAATTTCGTTGTTAACGATTGATGCAATTCGGCAGGCACAGGCCAATATGAAAGACGTTGTGCGCAAAACGGACCTAACGCCTGCTTTTGATCTGGACCCCGAAAATCAGGTGTACCTGAAAGAAGAAAACCTGCAACTGACCGGCTCCTTTAAAATCCGAGGCGCTTTCAATAAAATCTCGATGCTGTCGGATGAGGAAAAGGCGCGCGGCGTGATTGCGTGCTCGGCCGGCAATCACGCACAGGGCGTGGCGCTGGCTGCCACAAAGCGGCAGATTCAGTCGACCATCTGCATTCCGTCCTGTGCTCCGATTTCAAAAATCGAAAAGACCAAACGCTACGGCGGTGAAGTCTGCTTAGTCGACGGCGTGTACGACGATGCCTATGAAAAAGCCTGCGAAATTCAAAAACAGAGCGGTGCGGTTTTTATTCATCCCTTTAATGACGACGACGTGATTGCCGGACAGGGTACTATTGGGCTTGAGATCTTAGAGCAGCTGCCGCAGACCGATGCGGTTGTAGTGCCGGTGGGCGGCGGCGGCCTGATTTCAGGGGTTGCGTTTGCGGTAAAAGAATTGAATCCCGCCTGCAAAGTTTACGGGGTGCAGGCAAGCGGCGCCGCCGGCATGGTACACGCCCTGCAGCACGGCGGACCGCAGGCACTGGACCGGGTCTCTACCTTTGCGGACGGCATTGCAGTGAAGTGCCCGGGCAGCCTGACCTATCAGTACTGTAAAGAATACGTGGACGACATTGTCACTGTGACAGACGACGAAATTGCCACAGCGGTTTTGCAGCTGATCGAGCAGGACAAGGTCATTGCAGAGGGCGCGGGAGCTGCCGCTGTTGCGGCGGTGATGTACCACAAGATTCATACCCGCGGCAAAAATATTGTCTGTGTGGTTTCGGGCGGCAATATCGACGTCACCATTCTTTCCCGTGTCATCAAGCGCGGCCTGCTCAAGCAGGGCCGCATTGGCCGCATTCAGGTCGATATTGTTGACAAGCCCGGCCAGATTATGGACATCTCCACCATCATTGCACAGTTTGGCGGCAACATCCTCAGCATCTACCACGACCGCAACGCTGCAGCCAGTGGGATTGACTATTGCTTCCTTTCGTTCTATATTGAAACAAGGAATATGACACACTACGAGGAAATCTGCGATGCAATTTCCAATGCAGGGTATCATATTGTCTCAAAGTAAGCAAAAAGCTGCTCAAAACCATCGACACGAAAGGAAGGAAACACATATGACAGAAAAAATCTATACCAAAGACGCACCGGCGGCCATCGGCCCCTATTCACAGGCTATTGTCTGCGGCAATACCGTTTATGCCAGCGGACAGATTCCGATTATTCCGGCAACTGGCAAAATCGCCGAGGGCGATATCACCGTACAAAGTGAGCAAGTCATGAAAAATATCGGCAATATTTTAAAGGCAGCCGGTACTGACTTTACAAAAGCAGTAAAAACCACGTGCTTTCTCGCTGATATGGGCGACTTTGCCGCATTTAATGAAGTATACGGCAAATATTTTACAGGCAAGCCGGCACGCTCTTGTGTAGCGGTTAAGAGCCTGCCAAAAAATGTGCTGGTCGAAGTAGAAGTCATCGCGGCAAAATAAACCGCTTTGCTGTGTAAAAGAAGGCGCCCGCTGCAGGTTCTTTGCAGCGGGCGCCTTCTTTATTCTTTTTTAGAATTCCACAGCTTTGTAGGGATACTGCCTGCCGGAAAGGAAATTGATGCCCAGCCCCAGGCATACAGCGACAATCGCAAGCCACACCCCGACATTGGGCAGCAGCTTGCAGCCGTATGCGGCAATCATCGGCGCCTGCATAAAAAGGACGAAAGAAACAAGAGTCAGTGTCTTGCCATGCCGGTAGTTTTCCGGTGAGTCAAAAGATTTTTTCGGAAAGCGCAGGCGCATGATTTGGTCTGCCAGCAGCCCAAAAGTCAGGCACCAAAAACTTGCCAGCAAGCCGCAGCCCTTTGCCAGCAGGTTTACCGGAAAGAAAACCGGAACCGCCGCGCAGAAAAACACAATGGAAACAATCCGCAGCCTTTTCTTCATATAGACCAGCCTCCCTCAGCAACCTGCCGCAGGCCGAAATGCCGCGTCAGCACTTCCGTATATCTTGTTATAAACATAAAAAGAGAGGTTTGTCAAGCCCCGTGGCAGGCAGAAAAGGATTCCTTGCCGCGTATTTCACAGTAGTTGCCTAAGAAATGGAAGCGCGGCAGTTCTTCCTGCAGCGAGCAGAGCAATTCCAGCACCGCCGGGTCGCGCACGTTTCCGGTAAAATCCAAGTAAAAATCGTACTCGAAATCTTTGCCCTCAATCGGCCGCGACTCAATTTTCGTCAGGTTCATGCCAGCTGCGGCAAAGCGGGAAAGCACGGCGTTTAGGCTGCCGGTGACGTGGGCAACGTTGAAGCAGAGGCTGATTTTTTCCGCATGGTCGGGAATGCAGAGCTGCCGGCTGATGACGACAAAGCGCGTGGCGTTGTTGTCAGCGTTTTGAATATCGCGGGCCAGTACTTGCAGGCCGTACTTGCGCGCGGCGCTTTCGCTGCAGACCGCCGCGGTTTTGGGGTCGCCCGCGGCGGCTTCTGCCGCGGCAGAGGTGCTGCTGACCGTCAGAAGCGGCAGGTGCAGTTCCGAGAGCCGCTGCGAGCATTGCCGCAGTGCAATTTCCTTAGACTGAATACAGGAAATACCCGCAAGGCTGCCGCCCTTTGCGGCGAGGCATTGGTGTACCCGAATGGTCTTTGCCGCAATGATATAGAAGCAGTACTGCATCAGCAGGCTGTACACTTCGCTGACACTGCCCGCACTAGAGTTTTCCACGGGAACCACGGCAAGGCCGGCACTGTCTGCTTTGATACATTGAAAGATTTCATCAAAGCGGCTGCAGAATTTTACTTCTGCCTGCGGATACAGCGCCGAAACAACGCTGTGGCTGTACGAGCCCGGCCCGCCCAGGCAGGCGACTGTTTTGGGGCAGGCGGGTGCTTTTGGCGCGGCGGAAATCGCTTTGCGCAACGTTTCGCCGGAGCCGAGCATGCGGTGCTGCAAAGCGCGACTTTCGCTCATAATCGTGCGGTAGACAATGCGCGCGGCACCGCCGTACACGCCGGCTTCTTTTGAAATGCGGTCTAAGATTTCCTCTTCTCGTGCGGCGTTGTACACCGGCGTCTTATCCCGCTGCTTCACCTCTGCCACTTTTTTGGCGCAGTCCATGCGCTTGATGAAAAGGGGCAGCAGCTGACTGTCTATCTGGTCAATTTCGCGGCGAATTTCTTTGAGTTCCATTTTGTACACTCATTCCTTTACACTCTGCTCTAAAATACCGTCAAGATTTATAAGCGCCAGCGCGGCGGCGGCCTCTGCAACCGGCACAGCGCGCGGTACAATGCAGGGGTCATGCCGGCCGTGTATGGTCAACACGGTGTCTTTGTGTGCGGTGAGGTCAACACTCTGCTGTTCGCGTGCAATAGAGGGCGTGGGCTTAAACGCTGCGCGGAATACAATCGGCATGCCGGTAGTGATGCCGCCCAAAATACCGCCTGCGTTGTTTGTGCGCGTTTTTACGGTGCCGTCCGGGGCATAATAGTAGGGATCATTGTTTTCGCTGCCGCGCAGCTTTGCCGCACCGAAACCTGCGCCGAACTCCACGCCTTTGCAGGCAGGAATACCGAAGAGTATGGAGGAAAACAGGCTCTCAATGCCGCCAAACATGCCCTCGCCGCCAAGACCTGCGGGCACCCCGAGGCAGGCGCACTCTACCACGCCGCCAATGCTGTCCTGCTTTTGCCGGGCTGCCTCAATTTCGCGGTACATAGCTTCTTTTTTAGCGTCGCTGAGGACCGGAAAATAAGCAGCATGAAGCGTTTCCAGTACAAAAGGGGAAATATCGGAAAGCGGAGCGTCGCTGACATTGCCGACCGAGAGCGCGTGGGCGCCAACCAAAATACCGCGCCGGGCAAGGATTTGGCTGCACACGGCGCCGGCAAATACCAGCGGGGCGGTCAACCGGCCGGAAAAATGCCCGCCGCCATGGATATCGTTGTGCCCTTTGTATTTTACCCATGCCGGGTAGTCCGCGTGCCCGGGCCGCGGCACCGCGAGCAGATTACCGTAGTCGCCAGAGCGGGTGTTGGTGTTTTCAATAACGGCACACAGCGGCGCGCCGGTGGTGACGCCATTTAAAAGACCGGAAAGGACATGCGGCGTGTCGGCTTCTCTGCGGGGGGTGCTTGCTTTGTCACGTCCCGGCGCGCGGCGGGCCATCTGCTGCTGTACCTGTGCGGGGTCAATGGTTTCCCCGGCGGGCAGTCCCTCCAGCACACAGCCGATAGCAGGGCCATGGCTTTCCCCAAAAATGCTGATTTTGATGCGGTTACCCCACGATGACATCTGCATTTCCTCCTAATGACTGATAAACTGAAAAGAATTCCGGCCAGCTTTTCTGTACTGCCTGCGCGTCCGTCACGGTGACAGATCCCTCTGCGCGCAGCGCGGCAATGGCGGCAGCCATTACGATGCGGTGGTCGCTGCAGCCGGAAACCGTGCCGCCGGAAACCGTGCCGCCCCACAGGGTCAGGCTGTCGGCCGTCTGCTCGGCGCGTACCCCCAGCGCTTTGGCCATCTGCGCCATGGCGGCGAGGCGGTCGCTTTCTTTCAGGCGTAGGCGGGCGGCGTTGTACAGGCGTGTACGTCCTTGTGCGAAAAAGCCCATGACGGCTAAAATCGGCGCAAGGTCGGGTATTTGGCCGACATCTATTTCCGCTCCCGCAAGCGGACCGGGCTGTGCAGTTAAAATGCCACCCTGCCAAACAAGCTTTGCGCCAAAGAGCCGGAGCAGCGGCTCGATTGCGCGGTCGCCCTGTGCGGACTGCGGGTTTAGGCCGGAAAGCAACACAGAACCGCCCAATGCGCCGGCCGCCAGCAAAAAGGCGGCCTGGCTCCAGTCGCGCTCGACCGAAAGCTGCCGGGCGCGGTACTGCTGCCCGCCGGGCACGCGCCAGCCATTCTCCTGTGGGATAACCGCAATACCGAATTGTTTCAGCATGTCACAGGTCATCTGTACGTACGCGGCGCTCTGCAGCGGCGAGGTCAGCCGAATTTCACTTTCGCCGGAAAGCAGTGGCAGCGCAAATAAAAGGCCGGTGATAAATTGACTGGAAACATCGCCCGGCAGGGAATAGACCCCGGGCAGAAGCCTGCCAGAAACGGTAAGGGGCAGGCCGCCTGTGCTTTTGCAGGAAAGGCCGTGCTGTGGCAGCAGGTCAAGGTAGATGCCCAGCGGGCGCTGCGGCAGCCGCCCGCAGCCCGTAAACACAGCGGAAATGCCCAGCGCCCCCACAATGGGAATCAGAAAGCGCAGGGTAGAACCGCTTTCAATACAAGAAAGCGTAACAGCCCCTTTTGGCGAGCAAAGGGGGCCGCTTACGGTTAAAATTTCGCCGTCCTGCTTTACTTTTGCCCCCAGAGCTTTGATGCAGCCGATGGTTGCCTGCATATCGGCGCTGCTGCCAATAGGGGAGAGAATGCTTTTACCCTGTGCGAGCGCGGCGCAGAGAATGGCACGGTGGGCGGCGCTTTTGCTCGGCGGCGGTGCGGCCGTACCTGAAAGTACAGCAGGGGAGAGTACGGCGCGGCTCACGACAAATCCTCACAGCGTGCTGCAAATTCTGTACGCGGAAGTTCCTTTACAAAGCAGCTGCCGATTTCCCGCAGCAGCACAATTTTCAGGCCGCTGCCGCTGCTCTTTTTGTCGTGCGCGGTGGCTGGCAGCAGTTCTTCTATTGTTTCAGTACAGGAAACAGGCAGACCGTATTTTTGCAGCAGGGCGGCAATCCTTTTGGTGGTGCCGGGTTTGGTAATGCCTGCTTTTTCGCTTATACGGGTCATCAATACCATGCCAACGCCCACTGCCGCACCGTGAGAAAGGCCGTGGTAATTCTGCAGCATTTCTAGTGCGTGGCCAAAAGTGTGCCCAAAGTTTAAAATAGCCCGTTCGCCTGTGTCGCGCTCATCGTTTTCCACTACCTGCCGCTTAATATCGACACAGGTGTAAATAACAGAAGCAATCTGGCTGTGGCAGTCGGCCTCTTCCAGGCGCGCAAACAGCGCGCGGTCGCGGATGCAGCCATACTTAATCACTTCCCCCATGCCATCGGCAAAGAAAGCGGGGGGCAGGGTAGTGAGTGACTGCGGGTCTATAAGGACCAGCGCGGGCTGATGAAAAGCGCCGACCAGGTTCTTGCCCACAGGCAGGTCAACGCCGGTCTTGCCGCCGACAGAGGAATCCACCTGTGCCAAAAGACTGGTGGGAATCTGGATAAACGGAATGCCGCGCAGCCAAGTCGCCGCGGCAAAGCCGGTCATGTCGCCGCAGACCCCGCCGCCCAGTGCTACAGCAAAATCTGTGCGGGTAAGGTCCGCACCGGAAAAAGCTTTGTAAAAATCGGAAATCGTAGAAAGATTTTTGCTTTGCTCACCGGCGGGAAAAACCGTAAGCGAAACCTGAAAGCCCGCTTTTTCGAGGGAAGCCTGTACTGCGGCGGCGTACAGCGGGGCAGTGTTGGTGTCGGCAATTACCGCCGCACGCTCCGCTTTTGGCAGCAGCGCCTTGGCGCGTGGGCCTATCTCGGTCATACAGCCGTTTTCTATGATGATTTCGTAAGAAGGAATTGTGTGTACGGTCAAATTCATTCTCCCAGCTCCTCTTTTACAAGCCGGCCGCGCCGCAGCAGCGCCTCCAGCCTTTTTTGGTCGCCGCCGGCGACAGCGTCGCGGATATCGGACAGGTTTTTGATTAGGGTATTCAGTTCTTCGTTCAGGGCGGTTTGGTTGTCGAGAAACAGCTCAGACCACATGACCTCATTGATATTGGCGACCCGCGAAACATCGCGGTAGCTGCCGGCGGAAAAGCCCCGGTGCTCAAGGCAGCGCGGGCTCATCACATAGGCGCAGGCCAAGGCGTGCGGCACCTGGCTGGTGAAGGCAATCAGCTGGTCGTGGTGTTCTGGCGTAGTAGAGACACAGCGGCCGAAACCCAGCCGGAAAGCGGTCTGCCGCAAAAGTTCACAGGCCCACTCTGGCGCGCCGCAGGGCACCAGGATATAACTTGCCCCGCGGAAAAGGTCTTTGCTGGAAGCGGAAAAGCCGTGCTTTTCCGTGCCCGCCATGGGGTGAGCACCACAGTAGGGAAAGCCGCCCTTTTCTGCTAAGGCGCGCAGACCTTTGCAGACCTTTGTCTTTATGCCGCAGACATCGGTTAAAACCGTGTGCTTGCCAAAAGCGGAAAGATGCGCCGCAGTAAAGTCGAGGTCTGCCTGCGGATACAGGCAGAGGTACACAATGTCGGCTTCCTGCAGGTCCTGCTCATCGCCCTCTTTTGTGACGGCACCGCAGGCGAGGGCGGACTCTATGGCGGCGGGGTCCGAGTCAATGCCGGCTACATGGCAGTCCGTGTATGCCGAAAAAGCTTTGGCGAGGCTGCCGCCTATTAGCCCCAGCCCCACAATGACAATTTTCATGAAAAGCCAGCTCCTTCCCGTGAAACTTTACAGGGTCTTGCCAAACAGCGGCGCTACCTGCTTAAGCCGTGCGGCAACATGGTCAAATTGGTCGGGCGTTAAGGACTGAGCACCATCGGAAAGGGCCTTTTTCGGGTTGTTGTGCACTTCGATAATCAGGCCGTCCGCGCCGGCGGCGACTGCAGCCATTGCCAGCGGCTCTACCAGCCAGGAAATGCCGCCCGCATGGCTTGGGTCGACAACTACCGGCAGATGCGACAGCTTTTTGAGAATCGGCACCGCCGAAATATCCAGCGTGTTGCGGGTGTAGGTTTCATAGGTGCGAATGCCCCGCTCACACAGAATGACGTTGTCATTGCCGCCGGCCATAATGTATTCGGCAGCCATCAGCAGTTCTTCAATGGTAGCGGAAAGGCCGCGCTTGAGCAGAATCGGCGTTTTGATATGGCCCAGCTCGCGCAGCAGGTCAAAGTTCTGCATATTGCGTGCGCCTACCTGAATGATGTCCACGCCTTCTTTTAAGAAAAGGTCAATCTGCCGTACGCTCATCAGTTCGGTGACAATGGGCATGCCGGTTTCTTTTTTCGCGTAGTTCAAAAGTTCCAGCCCCTGCTCCTTGAGGCCCTGAAAGGCATAGGGGCTTGTGCGTGGCTTGTAGGCGCCGCCGCGCAGAAACTGTGCGCCGGCCTTTTTGACACGGCGGGCAATTTCGGTAATCTGCTCTTTTGACTCTACACTGCAGGGGCCGGCCATCAGTGCCAGTTGCCCACCGCCCACGGAAAGGCCGTTTGGCAGGGTGACTACGGTATTACTCGGGTGAAACTTTCGATTTGCCTTTTTGTAAGGCTCCTGTACGCGCTTGACGGAATCGACAATTTCGTTTGCGCCGATGTTGTCAATATCAATGGCGGCGGTGTCGCCGATAAGGCCCAGTACTGTGCTCTGTGCGCCGACCCAGGTGTTTACAGAGACACCGTAGGTGTCTTCCAGTTCGTTGATGAATTCGGTGCGCTGGTTTTCTGTACAGCCCGGTTTTAAAACGATAATCATTTGTTATTCCTCCTGAAAGTCATTTGCAGCAGCCTACGGAATCATAAAAAAAAGACGGAGCTGCTGCCAACTCCGTCTGAAGCTTATACAAACCAAATCTAAAAAACAGTCTGCACCTTTATAGGGAAAGCTTCTGCCAGAAATTTGCACACAGCAAAGCGGCCCGGGCAAAAAAATGACCGGGATAAAAGCTGCTAAATCGATGTGTGCAGGAAATCAGCATAGGGGAAGCTCCTTTGTGCAGAATTGCCCGAAACCGGGCTTTTTCTAACTATAATACACAGAATGCGGGTTTGTCAATATATTTTAGCAATTTAAAGCGAAAGATTTATGGATTGGAGAGCAGCGCAAAAATCTGCTCTGACACTGTACGGCTGTCTTCCGCGTGCACGGTAAAGTCGGCCGCCGCCTGGTAAAGGGGCATGCGCTGGTCGTAAAGTGCCCGCATCACCTCGGCACGGTTGGGCTTTTCCAGCATGGGGCGGGAATGGTCACCCGACAGACGGTGCTGCAGCACTGCATAGGGCGGCCGCAGCAGCACAATCAGGCAGGTCTCGCGCAGAATCTCAGCATTCAGCGGATTTGCCAGCATACCGCCGCCGGTGGCGATGACCAGGCCGGCTTTCCGCGAAAGGGTGCGGCAGGCCTCGGTTTCGCGGGCGCGAAACCAATTTTCGCCATAGCGGGCAAAAAGCGCCGGCACCGGCATGCCCTCCTGTTCTTCAATGTAGCGGTCAGTATCGACAAAGGTGCGGCCCATGCGCTTGGCAAGCAGATGCCCGGCTGTGCTTTTGCCGCTGCCCATAAACCCGCACAGCACGACATTGCCAAACTGCTGCCGCATGGCCTGCTGTGCCTCGGTGATAATCGGCGAAACGTCTTTGCTTTGGAAATGGCACCCGAGCCAGATTTCCTCTGCTGCTGCTGCCTGCCATACCAGCATGCCCATGCCGCTCACCGCAGGAATACCCAGTTCTTCTGCATACTTTATCAGCATCGGGACACCCGGATTGTACACCGCATCAAATACGGCGCCTGCCCGTGCGGCAGTTTCCTTTTCGACCGGGCTTACGGCAAGATTGGGATACATGCCGGCACTGGTGGCGTTTACTAGAAGGGCATACCGCTGCTTTCCCTGCCGCAGCGAATTTTCATCTGTAATTTGTATGCCCTGCGGGCAGCGTACAGAAAATGCCGAAAGGGCGGCCTGCGGGAAGCCCTTTAAAAAAGCCGCTTCACGCGCGGCACGGCGCGCTTGTTTCTGCTGAAGCTGTGCGGCGGTGTCCGCTGCAGCGGGTGTTTCCTCTGCATGGCGGCGCATCAAGACCGTAAGGCCCGTGACTTTTGGTGCACGCAGAATTTCGTTTGCCATAACGCGGGCAACGCCGCCGCAGCCCAAAAGCAGCACCTGCCCCGCGAGCGGAATCCCCGCTGCGGCGAGTGCACGGGTAAAGCCGATGCCGTCCGTTGTGTAGCCGGTGGTTTCCCTGCCGCAGACTTTTACGGTATTCACGCTGCCGAAAGCGGCCGCGTCACCGCCCACTTTGGTCAGCAGGGGAAGAACAGCCTGTTTGTGTGGAATGGTGACATTAAAGCCGTCTAGTTTGCAGAGCGTGTCGGCAAAGCGTGCCGAAAGCTCTGCTGGCGGAATATCCAGTTTGGTGTAGCTGCCGGCAGCGCCGGCAAGCTCCAGCAGGCGGCTGTGAATAAACGGCGACATGGTGTGGCCGATAGGGTGGCCGATGACGGCGAATTTTTTTTGCTGCATACAGGTTTCCTCCCAGACTAAAAATTGCCATGGTTAAGCAGAAAAATTTGCGAAAGATATTGACAAAGAGGCGCTTTGCTAATAGTATGATGGATAGAATAAATCCAGGGACTGCTGCCCGGTGCAATTATTATACCGTTGCCCGGCCGGTTTTGTCCATAACGGAAAGCAAGAGGAGGGAAACCAATGGTACTGGAAAAGGTCAAGCATATCCTTGCTGAGCAGTTTGATGTAGAGGAAGACGAAATCACCGCAGAAACAAGCATCGCCGATGATTTGGGAGCCGATTCGCTGGATGTTGTGGATTTGCTCATGTCGCTTGAAGACGAGTTTGAGGTCGAGATTCCGGATGAAGAAATCGAAAACCTGAAAACAGTCGGTGACGTGGTCAATTATATTGAAGAAAACATGTAAAATGCCAGATTATGTGCCGCTGCCTTGCGTCTAGGGGCAGGCGGCCTTTTTTTGTCCTGCGGTGCGGCGGCGTTTTGGTTGCAATTCCGGCAGGATTTATCTATAATAGGTTTATTCTACTTTTGGCAGAAGCGGCCCTTCGGCGGGCCGGGAAAAAGAGAAGGAGCAGATAAATTGGGCGATTTTGGATTTCTAATAAACGGCATGGCAAACCTGAATTGGAAGATGCTGGTCATGTGGGCGATTGGCGGGCTGCTGATCTGGCTTGCGGTCAAGAAGGACTTTGAGCCCTCTCTGCTGCTGCCCATGGGTTTCGGCGCCATTTTGGTAAACCTGCCTTTCAGCGGTGTTTTGGGCAGCAACGGCATTATTCAGTGGCTGTTTCATGTGGGCATAGAGGCAAGTGAGGCCATGCCGCTGCTTTTGTTTGTGGGTATTGGCGCAATGATCGACTTTGGCCCGCTGCTGAGCAATCCGCGCATGTTCCTGTTTGGCGGCGCCGCGCAGGTGGGTATTTTCCTGACAGCGGTGCTGGCAGTGCTGCTGGGCTTTCCGCTCAACGACGCGCTGAGCTCCGGCATTATTGCCGCAGCAGACGGCCCAACCTCCATTCTGGTTAGTCAGCAGCTGAATTCTCACTACAAGGGCGCCATTGCGGTGGCAGCCTACAGCTATATGGCGCTGGTGCCTATCATTCAGCCGGCGGCGATTAAGCTGGTGACAACGAAAAAAGAGCGCATGATCCGCATGCCGTACCGGCCCTCTGCTGTATCAAAGACTACACGAATTCTGTTCCCGATTATTGTGACAGTAATTGCCGGCCTAATTGCGCCGGAAAGCGTGGCACTGGTGGGCTTCTTGATGTTTGGCAATCTGCTGAGGGAGTGCGGCAAGCTCGACAGCCTGAAAGAAACTGCAGCCGGGCCGCTGGCAAATCTGATTACTATCTTTTTAGGTATTACGGTTGCTTTTCAAATGCGTGCAGAGGAGTTTTTAAGCTGGGGTACGCTGATTATCATGGGGCTTGGCCTTTTCGGCTTTTTCTTTGATACAGTCGGCGGTGTCCTGTTTGCAAAGCTTTTGAATGTCTTCTTGCCCAAAGAGAAAAAGATGAATCCCATGGTCGGCGCGGCGGGTATTTCCGCGTTTCCGATGAGCGCGCGCGTTATCCAGAAAATGGCGCTGAAAGAGGACAACCAAAATCATATCCTAATGCACGCGGTCGGCGCCAATGTAGCGGGCCAGATAGGCTCGGTCGTGGCGGGCGGCATTATTTTGAACCTTGCGCATACCATGCTGGGGGTGTTGTAATATGTTTACTGTTTTAGCGGCTCTGCCGCTGGATTTTCAGAGCCTGATGGGCTTTGTCAAAAGCGCGGACGTTGCGGCGGTGCTCTGGCTGCTCTTAAAGGGTATGGTGGGCGTGCTGCTGGTGATGGCGGTGCTTTTGCTGGTAGTGGTCGTGCTGGATAAGCTGACCGGCCGGAAAAAGAAACAGAAGAATAAAAAAGAGAAATCCGCCTGACCTTTCGGTGCGGAAGCAGATAAAAGGAGAAAACTATGGCACAGCAGAAAAAACTGGTAGAAGAAATTACACCGATGGAGGAAGACTTTGCCCGCTGGTACACCGATGTGGTCAAAAAAGCGGAGCTGATGGATTACAGCAGCGTAAAGGGCTGCATGATTATCGAACCTTACGGTTATGCAATCTGGGAAAATATGAAGGCTATTTTGGACAAGCGCTTTAAGGAACTGGGGCATGTAAATGTCTGTATGCCGCTGCTTATTCCAGAAAGCCTGCTGAATAAGGAAAAAGACCATGTCGCGGGCTTTGCCCCCGAGGTCGCGTGGGTGACACAGGGCGGCAACGAGAAACTGGAAGAGCGCCTGTGCATCCGCCCCACCAGTGAAACGCTTTTCTGCGAACACTACAAAAAGATTATTCACTCTTGGCGCGACCTGCCAAAGCTTTATAACCAGTGGTGCAACGTGGTCCGCTGGGAAAAGACGACCCGGCCGTTCCTGCGCACAAGCGAATTTCTTTGGCAGGAGGGCCACACCATGCACGCCACAGCGGAAGAAGCGCAGGCCGAGACTCTGCGTATGCTGGACGTCTACACCGAATTCTTTGAAAAAGTGCTGGCCATTCCGGTTATCCGCGGGCGCAAGACCGAAAGCGAGAAATTCGCGGGCGCTGTGGCAACCTACACCATTGAGGCCATGATGCACAACGGCGTTGCCCTGCAGGGCGGCACCAGCCATTACTTTGGCGACGGCTTTGCAAAAAATTACGGGATTACCTATACAGATAAAAACAATCAGCTCAAGACCCCGTTCCAGACCAGCTGGGGCGTTTCCACCCGTATGATCGGCGGTATTATCATGACCCACGGCGATGACAGCGGCTTGGTCCTGCCGCCGGCGGTCGCACCGATACAGGTTGTCATTGTGCCTGTGGCACAGCACAAACCCGGTGTGCTGGAAAAAGCAAATGAACTGTATGAGCAGCTGAAAGCGGCCGGCTTGCGCGTAAAGCTGGACGACAGCGAGCAGTCCCCCGGCTGGAAATTTGCACAGTATGAAATGCTTGGCGTGCCGGTCCGGCTGGAAATCGGCCCCAAAGACATTGCAAAGCAGCAGTGTGTCCTGGTGCGCCGCCCCGACCGCAATAAATCCTTTGTGCCGCTTGACGGCTTGACGGACGCGGTAAAGACAGAGCTTGCACAGGTGCACGACATTCTGTACAGCAATGCTGAAAAGAATCTGCAGAGCAAGACCAGCATTGCCCGCACCCACGAGGAGTTCCTCGACATTGCGGCAAACCACCCCGGCTTTATCAAGGCGATGTGGTGCGGCGACCCGGCTTGCGAGGAAAAGCTGAAAAACGAAACCGGCGGCGTGAAGTCTCGCTGCATTCCTTTCGAAGAAGAGCATCTTGCCGACACCTGCGTCTGCTGCGGCAAACCTGCAAAACATATGCTTTACTGGGGCCGTCAATACTAAAGTACAATGAAATTCCGCAGGCCCGTTTTGCAAAGGAAGGGAAAACAGATGAAAAAATCCTCCTTACTGAAGATCTGTGCAGCCGTTGGTGCGGCTGCTGCGCTTTATGATTTATTTGGCAGGTCCTCTAATGTTATGCTGACCGGCGCAGGGTATGCGGGAATTTTGTCAAAGGACGACAAACCCTATGCTGCCTTTGCCTGCACCGGCATGCGCCCGCACACCGTTGCCCACCTTACTGCGCGCACCTGCGGCTGGGTCTGCGCTTCCAGCGCAAAAGATGCTTTGCGCAAACGCGAAAAGGAGGCTGCACAGAAGAAATGATCAATTTGCTGTACGGCACCAATGCCGGCTATTGTGAGCAGACGGCGGTCTCTATGCGCTCGGTGTTTGAAAACAACCGCAGCGAGGAGTTTTGTGTTTACCTGCTCTGTGAAGATGTACCGGAAGCGCTGCAAAAGAAAATGTGCAGCGTCGGCGATGACTTCGACAATGTCAAAATTGTCTGTATGGACCCCAAACCTTTTGTAGCACCGATGCTGCGCGAATTTCACCTGCACACCTGGCGCGGCAGCAGCGTGCAGTACATTTACGCCTGCCTGTGCGATGCGTTTCCTGCGCTGGACCGTATCCTTTGGCTGGATGGCGATATTGTCTGCAACGGCTCTCTGCAGGAGCTGTGGGCAACCCCCATGCAGGGCGCCTGCCTTGCCGCCGGGCTGGACTGCACACCGTTTCTGGCATTCTATGTAGACCGTGTCTTTTACCAGACGCCTTTCTATTTTAATGCGGGCGTCCTGCTGTTTGATCTAGCAGCCTGCCGCCGCCATGAATTGCAGCAGCGCTGCCGAAATGTGCTGCGTGGCTGCGGCCAAAAGCTGCAGTACTGCGACCAGTCTATGCTGAATCTTGCCCTGCCCGCGCATTTAGTGCATCGGCTGGGCCTGCGCTGGAATTATCCGGCCGGCGTGCCGCAGACTTCCATGGCCTGTGTTTCAGCGCGCTCTACCGCACAGAAAAAGACGTTTACCTACCAGGAACTTAATGACGCGCTGGGCGACATTCGGCTGATTCATTATATTGGCGGTTCCCTGCCGGCAAAGCCGTGGTTTCAGGCGTATGCCTCTCCTTTCAAGCCGGATTACCTGAAGTACCGCGCACGCACGCCGTGGAAGGACGAGCCGCTGAAACCGTGGCCGAAAAAGAATGTGAAAGACGCCTTTGTCACCGGCTTTTCAAAGACGTGGGATACTCCGGTAACAGGCGCCTTGGTGTGGATGTACCAAAGCCTGCACGGCTGGGGAAGAAACGTAAAAAAAGAATTAGAAAACGAAAAATAATGCTTGCATTCTCAAAAGCCTTATGGTATTATAATCAAGTACGACTGCAACAGATATGCGTTGAAGCGGGAGGTTGCGGCCCTGATGTGGCCGGTTTTTCCGTGGAGTATGTCCGATTTTAAACCGGGCGAGAGAGAATCTTGGGCAGCAGGCCCCTTTGGGGAGCATTGCGCTCAGACGTTTTTGAAAGCACCCGGGTCCCCCGTCTTTTGGGAGATCCGGTTTTTCAATGGGCCGGGAAGAAACACCCGGAACAGTGTTTAAAAACAACGTCACCTGCCAGACAGGCTCTATCCGCCAACTACAATAAGGAGGCGATCCAAGTGGCAGTCAAAGAAAAAATGAGGATCCGTATTAAAGGGTATGACCATCAGCTGGTCGATCAGTCTGCTGAGAAAATCGTGCAGACAGCTAAGCGCACAGGCGCCCGCGTAAGCGGCCCTGTACCGCTGCCGACCGAAAAGCAGATTATCACAATCCTGCGCGCTGTTCATAAGTACAAGGACAGCCGTGAGCAGTTTGAAATGCGCACGCACAAGCGCCTGATCGATATCCTCAGACCGTCCAATACCACAGTTGAGGCCCTGATGGGCCTTGAGCTCCCCGCCGGTGTTGAGATTGAAATTAAACTGTAAGGCACTGCTTTACAAGTAATCGACCCTCAACCAACCGAGCAGCCCGCCACAGGGCTGTGTGCGGCCGAGGTCATGTTGGCATAAGGCCAACCAATAACCTGCATAGGAGGAACAAACATGCAAAAAGGAATCATCGGTAAGAAAATCGGCATGACGCAGATTTTCGATGCAAAGGGAAATGTTATTCCGGTCACTGTCATTGAGGCCGGCCCCTGCGCAGTTACCCAGAAAAAGACCGCCGAAAACGACGGCTACGACAGCGTACAGCTTGGCTTTGGCGAGCTGAAACCCAGCCGTATGAACAAACCCCTGAAGGGCCACTTCGACAAGGGCGACGTTGCCCCGAAGAAGACCCTGCGCGAATTCCGCCTGAACGATGCCGCTTCCATGAATGTGGGCGACATTGTCAAGGCAGACGTCTTTGCAGAAGGCGACCGCGTGGATGTACAGGGCACCAGCAAGGGCAAAGGCTGGGCCGGCGTTATTAAGCGCTGGAACTTCAGCCGCTTAAAGGAATCCCATGGTACCGGCCCTGTCGGCCGCATGGGTGGTTCCACAGGCTGCTGCTCCGACCCGTCCCGTGTATTCCCGGGCAAGAAGCGCTCTGGCCATTTGGGCGCCGTTACCACAACCGTGCTGAACCTGACAGTTGCCAAGGTCGACGCGGAAAATAACCTGATCGCCATCAGAGGCGCAGTGCCCGGCCCCAACGGCGGCATCGTCTGCATCCGCGACAGTGTTAAAGCGAAGAAAGCGTAAGGGAAGGAGGAACCGCAATGCCTAAGATCGCAGTAAAAGATATGACCGGTAAAGAGGTTGGCACCATTGACCTTTCCGAGTCCATTTTCGGGATTGAACCCAATGTCAACGCCATGCACGACGTTGTAAAGAACCAGCTCGCAAACCGCCGTCAGGGTACCCAGAGCGCTCTGACCCGCAGCGAGGTTTCCGGCGGCGGCAAAAAGCCGTGGCGCCAGAAAGGTACAGGCCATGCACGCCAGGGCTCCACGCGGGCTCCCCAGTGGACCCACGGCGGCATCGTTTTTGCGCCAAAGCCGCGCGACTACAGCTACGCCTTAAACAAAAAGGTGCGCCGCTTAGCTATGAAGTCCGCTTTTTCCAGCAAGGTAAAGGACAACGAGATGATCGTGCTCGACAGCATCTCGTTGGATACTTTCCGTACAAAGACTGTTGTAGAAATGCTCAAAGCGCTTGGCGCCGACAAGCACGTACTGCTGGTTTTGCCGGAAAACAATAAGACTGTCATCGCTTCCGCACGCAATATTCCCGGCGTGAAGACCGCCCTGACCAACACCCTCAATGTTTACGACATTCTCAACGCCGATAAATTCATCGTCGTAAAAGATGCCGTAGCCCAGATCGAGGAGGTATACGCATAATGACTGCACATGAGATTATTTTGCGGCCTGTCATTTCCGAAAAGGCAATGAACGGCATCGCAAATAAGACTTATACGTTTCAGGTCGCACCAAATGCAACAAAGATTGATATTAAAAACGCTGTAGAGGAAATCTTCGGCGTCAAGGTGCGCAAAGTGAATACCCTGCACGTCCGCGGCCATCTGCGCCGCCAGGGCCGCAGCCAGGGTTACACCCCCGCCTGGAAGAAAGCCGTTGTTGCTTTGACACCAGACAGCAAAGCCATCGAGTTCTTTGAGGGCATGCTGTAAAAGACACAGCAGCTTGGTCTTTCGGCAACGTATGGGGAGCGGGCTGCTCTCTTTCGCCCGCCCGGCAGCAGTGCCGCCGCCCTTTTCTTTAAAGGACGCCCCGCAAAGCCAATTTTAAGGAGTGTGAAACCAGAGAATGGCTATTAAGAACTTTACACCCAGCACCCCGTCCCGCCGCAATATGTCGATGACGGATTACGCTGAGCTTTCCAAGAACGGCCCCGAAAAGAGCCTCCTGGATACCAATAAAAAGAACGCCGGCCGCAACAGCTATGGCCGCATCACCGTCCGCCACCGCGGCGGCGGCAACCGTACAAAGTACCGTGTCATCGACTTCAAGCGTCAAAAAGCTGACGTGCCTGCAACTGTACAGAGCATTGAGTATGACCCGAACCGCTCCGCTTTCATTGCATTGCTGCAGTACGAAGACGGCGACAAAGCTTATATCATTGCGCCAAACGGCCTGAAGGCGGGCGACAAAGTCGTTTCCGGTGCAGCTGCCGATATTAAACCCGGCAATGCACTTCCGCTTTCCAGTATTCCTACCGGTACCTACATTCATAATGTAGAGCTTTATCCCGGCAAGGGCGCTCAGCTGGCACGTGCCGCAGGCATTATGGCACAGCTGATGGCTAAGGAAAACGGCATGGCGCTGCTGCGCCTGCCTTCCGGTGAGCTGCGCAACGTGCCCGATACCTGCATGGCCACAATCGGCCAGGTCAGCAACATCGACCACGAAAATGTAAAGATCGGCAAAGCCGGCCGCAAGCGCCACATGGGCTGGCGCCCAACCGTCCGTGGTTCTGTTATGAACCCGAACGACCATCCGCACGGCGGCGGCGAAGGCAAAGCACCAATCGGTCATCCCGGTCCTATGACCCCTTGGGGCAAGCCTGCACTGGGTTACAAGACCCGTGCACGTCATAAAGCTTCCAACAAGATGATTGTGAAGCGCAGAAACGGCAAATAAGGCCTAGAGAAAGGAGCTTTTAAACATGAGCAGAAGCATTAAAAAGGGTCCTTTTGTAGAGCCTGGCTTGCTGAAAAGGATTCAAGCAATGAATGCTGCCGGCGAAAAGAAGATCGTAAAGACCTGGAGCCGCGCATCCATTATTTTCCCGGAGTTTGTCGGCCACACCATCGCTGTGCATGACGGCCGCAAGCATGTTCCGGTGTATATCACAGAAGATATGGTCGGCCATCGCCTCGGCGAGTTTGCGCCTACCCGTACTTTTAAAGGTCACAACGGCAGCAAGACGACTATCCCGACAACAGGAGCAGGTTCTGCCCCGACAACACCACCAACTAACGGCTGAAAGGAGTGTATCACATGGAAGCAAGGGCTAATTTGAAATACGCCCGTATTTCCCCGCGCAAAATGTCCATCGTGCTGGACCTTATCCGCAATAAACCTGCGGATGAAGCTATGGCTATCCTACAGAATACCCCGAAGGCCGCCTGCGAGTATCTGTCAAAGCTGCTTAAGTCGGCTGTGGCAAATGCAGAGCAGAAGAGCATGGACGTTTCCCAGCTGTATGTGTCTCAATGCTATGCGTGCCCGGGTCCTACCCTCAAGCGCATTCGTCCGCGTGCACAGGGCCGCGCGTACCGGGTCCTGAAAAGGACTTCTCACGTGACACTTGTGCTCAAGGAAAAAGAATAAGGCAGAGGAGGTTACACAATGGGCCAGAAAGTTAATCCGCACGGTTTACGTGTCGGCGTTATTGATGATTGGGATTCCCGCTGGTATGTCAACGACAAAGAGTTTGGCGATACCTTAGTGGAGGATTATAACCTGCGCAAGGTGCTGAAAAAGCAGTTGTATGCGGCAGGTGTACCGAAGATCGAAATTGAAAGAGACGCCTCTAAAGTGCGCGTTCACATTCACTGCGCAAAGCCGGGCATGGTTATCGGCAAGGGCGGTTCAGAAATCGAAAAACTGCGTCTGCAGTGCGAAAAGATTCTGGGCAAGCCCGTGTCTATCAACATCATCGAGGTCAAGAACCCCGATGTCAACGCTCAGCTGGTCGCCGAAAACATTGCACAGCAGCTGGAAAAACGTACGTCTTTCCGCCGCGCTATGAAGCAGTGCATCGGCCGCGCTATGAAGATGGGCGTCAAGGGCATTAAAACACAGGTTTCCGGCCGCTTGGGCGGCGCGGAAATTGCCCGCAGAGAGCAGTACCACGATGGTACCATCCCCCTGCAAACCCTGCGCGCAGACATCGATTATGGTTTTGCCGAGGCTGCCACTACCTATGGCCGCATCGGTGTGAAAGTTTGGATTTATCGGGGCGAAGTTTTGCATGACACCCGCCGTACGGCTGCCGCCAACAACGACAAGCCGGCACAGCGCCGTGCGCCCCGTCGGGAAGGAGGCCGCAAATAATGTTAATGCCCAAGCGCGTTAAATATCGCAGAGTTCACCGCGGCCGCATGACCGGCAAGGCCTATCGCGGCAACAAGGTGACTTACGGTGATTACGGCCTGCAGGCACTAGAGCCCGCATGGATCACCGCAAATCAGATTGAGGCGGCCCGTGTCGCCATGACTCGTTACTGCAAACGTTTCGGCAAGGTTTGGATCAAGATTTTCCCTGACAAGCCTTATACCAAGAAACCGCTTGAAACCCGTATGGGCAAAGGTAAAGGCGCCCCAGAGTACTGGGTAGCCGTAGTAAAGCCCGGCCGCGTCATGTTTGAAATCGGCGAGGTTCCGGTCGAGACAGCCAAAGAGGCCCTTCGTCTGGCGGCCAGCAAGCTGCCCATCAAGACGAAGTTCGTTTCAAAGAAGGAAGAGGAGGTTGCCCAGTAATATGAAAGCTTCTGAAGTTCGTGAAATGACAACTGCAGAGCTCGAGAGCAAGCTCAAAGACTTGAAAGAGGAGCTCTTCAACCTCCGTTTCCAGCTTGCGATCAATCAGCTCGACAACCCGATGCGTATTTCCGCTGTCAAAAAAGACATTGCCCGCATTAAAACCGTTATGCGCGCCAATGAGCTTAAAGAAGACAGCGCCAACGCGTAACCGGAAGGAGGAAACATCGTGAGCGAAGCAAGAAACAACCGGAAAACAGAGGTTGGCACCGTTGTCAGCAATAAAATGGACAAAACTGTTGTTGTTGCCATCAAAGACAGCGTAAAGCATCCGCTGTACAAGAAGATTATTAAGCGTACTGTTAAACTGAAAGCACATGATGAAAACAACGAGTGCAACATCGGTGACCGCGTGCGTGTAATGGAAACCCGCCCGCTGAGCAAAGATAAGCACTGGCGTCTTGTGGAGATTATCGAGAAGGCAAAATAATCTGGTTTTGCCTTGAACAAAGGAGGAACGCACTGTGATTCAACAGCAGACTTACCTCAATGTTGCCGATAACACCGGCGCGAAGCAGCTTATGTGCATCCGCGTGCTCGGCGGTACCGGCAGAAGGTATGCAAATATCGGTGACGTCGTGGTCGCTTCCGTAAAGAAAGCTACCCCGGGCGGCACAGTGAAAAAGGGCGACGTCGTAAAGGCAGTTATTGTTCGTTCTGCCACCGGTGTTCGCCGTGACGACGGCAGCTATATTCGTTTTGACGACAATGCAGCCGTACTGATTAAAGATGATAAAAACCCGCAGGGCACCCGTATCTTTGGGCCAGTGGCACGTGAGCTGCGTGACCACGACTATCTGAAGATTCTGAGCTTGGCCCCGGAAGTGCTGTAAGGAGGTGTCACAGGATATGGCAAATAAAGTGCATGTAAAAACCGGTGACACTGTTGTGATGCTCTCTGGCCGCGATGTCGGCAAACAGGGAAAAGTCATGGCTGTCAGCCCTAAAGAGGGCAAGGTTATCGTTGAAAAGCTGAACATGGTCACCAAGCACGTCAAACCCCGCAAAATGGGCGACGAAGGCGGCATTGTAAAGGGCGAGGGAGCTGTCTATGCTTCTAAAGTCCAGTTGGTGTGCCCCAGCTGCAAAAAGCCTACCCGTATCGGTCATAAAATCGCGGCGGATGGCACCAAGACCCGCATTTGCAAAAAATGCGGCAAAGAGCTGTAAGGGAGGAGGACACTATGGCTAGACTGAAAGATTACTACAAGAGTGAGGTCGCGCCCGCCCTCATGAAGAAATTCTCTTACAAGAGCGTGATGCAGATCCCAAAGCTTGACAAGATCGTTATCAATGTCGGCGCAGGCGAGGCCAAGGAAAACCCGAAGGTCATCGATTCAATCATGAATGACCTCATGGCAATTACCGGCCAGCGTCCGCAAGTGCGCACTGCTAAAAAGAGCGTTGCAAACTTCAAACTGCGCGAAGGCATGAAGATCGGCGTAAAGGTTACCCTGCGCGGCGACCGCATGTATGAGTTTATGGACCGCTTCTTTAATGTGGCCCTGCCCCGCGTGCGCGACTTCCGTGGTATTAACCCCAACTCTTTTGACGGCCGCGGCAATTACAACCTCGGCGTAAAAGAGCAGCTGATTTTCCCGGAAATTGAGTTTGATAAAGTCGATAAGGTCCGCGGCATGGACATTTGCTTTGTTACAACCGCGAAAAACGACGAGGAAGCCCGCGAACTGCTTTCGCAGATGGGCGCCCCGTTCGCAAGATAAGGAGGGTTTCCTGTGGCAAAAACATCAATGAAAGTAAAGCAGCGCCGTCCTGCTAAGTATTCTTCCCGTGAATACAACCGCTGCAAGATCTGTGGCCGGCCGCATGGCTACCTTCGTAAGTTTGGCATCTGCCGTATTTGCTTCCGTAACCTGGCCTATAAGGGCGAGATTCCGGGCGTAAAAAAGGCAAGCTGGTAAACAGCAAGGAGGTAACGGCATGCAGATTACAGATACAATCGCAGACCTGCTCACCCGTATTCGCAACGCAAGCTCAGCTAAACATCAGACAGTGGAGATTCCCGCTTCCAATATGAAGAAATCCATCTGCCAGATTTTAAAAGATGAGGGCTACATTAAGAACTTCAGCGTTGCCGCTGACGGCAAACAGGGCGTCATTAAAGTAGAACTGAAATACACCGAAAACCGCGCGCCGGTTATTACCGGCCTCAAGCGCGTCAGCAAGCCCGGCCTGCGCATCTATTCCAGCGCAGAGGAGCTGCCCCGCGTCATGAAAGGCCTGGGCGTTGCAATTATTTCCACCAGCCAGGGCGTTATGACCGACCGTGCGGCCCGCAAGGCCAATATCGGCGGCGAAGTGCTCGCATTCATTTGGTAAAGAAGGGGGTGCAGATATGTCTCGAATTGGAAGAAAACCTGTAAATATTCCCGCAGGCGTTGACGTGAAAATCAACGGCAGCGAAGTCACAGTAAAGGGCCCCAAAGGCTCTCTGACAAAAACGTTCCATCCGAATATGAAAATCGAGATGGAGGGCAACGAGATTCTCGTCTCACGCCCAAATGATACAAAAGAGAATAAATCGCTGCACGGCCTGACCCGCAGCCTCATCCAGAATATGGTTGACGGCGTAACACAGGGCTTTAAGAAAGACCTGGAAGTTCGCGGTGTAGGTTACCGTGCAACGAAAAAGGGTAAGAATCTGGTTATGAACCTGGGGTATTCCCATCAGGTCATCGTGCCGGAAGTCGATGGCATTTCCATTGACGTTCCTTCGGCAAACCAGATCACGATTTCCGGCCCTGACAAGCAGCAGGTTGGTCAGTTTGCCGCGGAAGTCCGCGAAAAACGCCCGCCTGAGCCGTACAAGGGCAAAGGTATCCGCTATGTCGGTGAGTTTGTCCGTCACAAGGAAGGCAAAGCCGGCAAGGGCGCTAAGAAGTAACTGAAGGAGTGAAAATCATATGGTGAACATGGCTGACAAAAACGCTGCCAGACTGCGCCGCCACCGCCGTGTGCGCGGCAAGATTTCCGGCACCCAAGAGTGCCCCCGCCTGAATGTGTTTCGCTCTACCAAAAACATCTACGCCCAGGTCATTGACGATATCAATGGGACCACGCTTTGCGCGGCCTCTACTCTGGACAAAGAGTTCGATGGTAACGGCGGCAACAAAGACGCTGCACGTCAGGTTGGTAAGCTGATCGCGAAACGTGCCGCGGAAAAAGGAATTAGCGAGGTCAAGTTTGACCGCGGCGGCTATTTATTCCACGGACGTGTGAAAGAACTGGCTGACGGCGCCCGTGAGGGCGGCCTCAAGTTCTGATAAAGGAGGAGAAACGATTGGCTAGATTCGACAGACGCAAAGAAGACGATGAATTTAAGGAGCACGTAGTTGCTATCAACCGTGTTTCCAAAACCGTAAAAGGCGGCCGTATCTTTAAGTTTGCTGCGCTTGTAGTTGTCGGTGACGGCAAGGGTACAGTTGGCTTTGGCATTGGCAAATCCGGCGAAGTTCCGGACGCTATTCGCAAAGGTATTGAGGACGCTAAGAAGAACCTGATGAAAGTCGCAACCCGCGGCAGCACAATTCCGCACGAGATTATCGGTGTCTTTGGTGCCGGCCGTGTGCTTATGAAGCCCGCTGCCCCCGGTACCGGCGTTATCGCCGGCGGCCCGGTGCGTGCAGTTATCGAGGCTGCAGGTATTCACGACATTCGTACGAAGGCACTGCGTTCTAACAATCCGTGCAATGTGGTGCGTGCAACGATTGACGGTCTTTCCAAGCTGCGTACAGCTGAACAGGTTGCTGCGCTGCGCGGCCGCTCTGTCAGCGATATTCTGTAAGGAGGGCGCAACATCATGGCACAGGTAAACATTAAACTGGTCAAAAGCCTGATTGGCGCACAAAAAGACCAGATCGCCACTGCGCAGTCCCTTGGCCTGCGTAAAATCGGTGATTCCACCGTACAGCCTGACAACGTGCAGACAAAGGGTAAGGTGCATAAAATCACCCACCTCATCGAGGTAACAAACGCTTAACAAGCAAGGAGGTGCGAGTAATGAAACTGAATGATTTAACTGCAGTACCGGGCTCCACACGCGTTGCAAAGCGCATTGGCCGCGGCCATGGCACCGGTCAGGGTAAAACCGCCGGTAAAGGCCAGAAAGGCCAGAAAGCCCGCTCCGGCGGCAGCATTCGCCCCGGCTTTGAGGGCGGCCAGATGCCTCTGCAGCGCCGTATTCCAAAGCGCGGTTTTCACAATGTTTTCGCAAAATCCATTGTCACAGTAAATGTCGGTACTCTTGACAAAAAATTTGACGACGGGGCTACTGTAGATGCAGCTGCTCTGCTGAAAGCTGGTGTCATTAAGTCTGCCCTTGACGGAGTCAAAGTACTCAGCAACGGCCAGATGACAAAGAAGCTTACTGTGAAGGCAAGTGCTTTCTCTGCTGCGGCAAAAGAAAAGATTGAATCTGCAGGTGGGAAGGCCGAGGTGATCTGAGTTGTTCAAAACAATAAAGAACGCTTGGGGCATTCCGGAACTTCGTAAGAAAATTCTTTTCACACTGTTTATTATCATCGTTTTCCGTTTCGGTGCAGTTATTCCAGTGCCGTTTCTGAATTCGACTGCTCTGCGCAGCATTATGAACAGCTCCGCCGTCAACAGTACGGCGCTGGGCTATTTGGATATGTTCTCCGGCGGCGCGTTTTCCAACGCAACGCTGTTTGCAATGAGCGTAACGCCCTACATCAACAGCACCATCATCATGCAGCTGTTAACGGTTGCTATTCCGGCACTGGAGCGCATGGTGAAGGACGGCGGCGAAGCAGGACGTAAAAAAATGGGCCAAATCACCCGTATTGTGGCGATTGCACTTGGCTTATTCCAGGGCCTTGCCTACTACTTCTATCTGCGTAACGCCGCTTACGGCGGAACAGCAATTGTCAAGTATACCTCGGGCGGCGCTGGTGTATTTACCGCTTTCATTATTGTCCTCGTCTTTACAGCCGGTACGGCTTTAATGATGTGGATGGGCGAGCAGATCAACCAGAAGGGTGTCGGCAACGGCATCTCTATTCTGCTGTTTGCAGGTATCGTATCGCGCATGCCGTCGATTATCGGCAATTTGGGCACATACCTGAATTTGGCGTGGACGAATGGCACCGAAAACGGCAAGTACTTCTTCCTTGTCCCGCTGTGGGTCATCGTTTTCTTGGCTCTGATGTGGGTCATCGTGTTTATGAATGACGCTGAGCGCCGCATTCCGGTGCAGTATGCAAAGCGGGTCGTCGGACGCAAGCAGTACGGCGGCCAGGCCAGCCATATTCCGATTAAGGTCGGCATCGGCGGCGTTATGCCTATCATTTTCGCAAGCTCGATTCTTTCGATTGTCCCGACCATTCGTTTCTTTATCGGCGACAATAAGGACTTGGGCAGCTTCTGGAACGGATTCTTTTCAGCATTCTCCAGCACAGGCTGGGTTTACTGCATTCTGTATGTGATTTTAATCATTGCATTTGCTTATTTCTACACGGCGATTCAGTACAACCCGATGGAGATGGCAAACAATCTGCGCCAGAGCAACGGTACCATTCCGGGGATTCGTCCCGGCAAGCCTACTTCCGATTTCATCAGCAAAGTTCTTTCCAAAATCACATTTATTGGCTCTGTATTCCTTGCAGTAATCGCTTTACTGCCGATTGTTTTCGCTAACGCGACCGGGATGCACAACCTCTCTATGGGCGGTACTTCTATTATCATCCTTGTCGGTGTTGCTTTGGAGACTGTGAAACAGCTGGAAAGCCAAATGATGATGCGTCATTATAAGGGCTTCCTTGATTGAGAAGGAGTTTAGCATGAATCTGATTTTATTGGGCGCGCCCGGCGCCGGAAAAGGTACTCAGGCAGAGACAATCTGCAACAAACTGCATATTCCGGCAGTTTCTACCGGAAATATGATTCGAGAAGCACTGAAAAGCGGAACCGAAATGGGGCTTGCCGCCAAGTCTTATATGGACAAAGGCGACTTGGTTCCGGATGAAGTCGTAATCGGCATTGTAAAAGACCGCCTAAAGCAGGATGACTGCAAAAACGGTTTTGTGCTGGACGGCTTCCCGCGCACCATTCCCCAGGCCGAGGCTCTGGATAACATGGGCGTAAAGATTGACAAGGTCATCGAAATACATGTAGCAGATGACCGCATTGTCGCCCGTATGTCCGGACGCCGTGTCTGCCAAGACTGCGGAGCCAGCTACCACATGCTTTACAAAAAGCCAAAGGTAGAGGGCAAATGCGATGTCTGCGGCGGCACCCTTGTTCAGCGCGCGGATGACCACCCCGATACCGTGCTTGCACGGCTGAAGGAATATCACACAAAGACCGAGCCCCTGAAGAATTATTATGAAAAACAGGGTAAGTTGGTCGTTGTAGAAGGTCAGGAAGATGTGGCTGACACTTCCCGGCTGACGATTGCAGCAATCGAGGCGTAAAGTATAGTATGATCATCTTAAAAACCAGTAGGGAATTAACTTGTATGAAACACGCCGGCCGCATTGCGCAGAATGCGCTGAAGCTGGCTGGCTCACTGGTGAAACCAGGTGCTTCTACCTGGGAGATTGATAAGGCGGCCCATGATTATATTGTGGGCGAGGGGGCTGTTCCCAGCTGCCTTGGGTACGGCGGTTTTCCGGCTACCTGCTGCATTTCTGTAAACGATGTGGTTGTCCATGGCATACCGAGTAAGACCACTATTCTCAAAGAGGGCGACATTGTCAGTATTGACTTGTGCGCTACTTATGAGGGCTTTGTGGGCGATAACACGTGGACTTATCCCTGTGGGAAAGTCAGCAAAAACGCCCAGGATCTTATGGATGCAACCCGCGAGAGCCTGTTTAAGGGCATTGAGGCTGCAAAGCCCGGCAACCGTATTGGCGATGTCGGCAGCGCAGTCCAGCGGTATGCCGAAGCTCGCGGTTACTCGGTGGTACGGAACTACACCGGCCACGGAGTAGGCGCGAATATGCACGAAGACCCCAGTGTCCCTAATTACGGCACGCCCGGCCGCGGCGTGCGCCTGCTGCCAGGTATGGTCATTGCCATAGAGCCCATGATTTGTGAGGGTACCTATGAAGTAAAGACTCTGCCGGACGGCTGGACAACAAAAACGCGCGACGGCAAGCTGGCCGCTCACTTTGAGCACACAGTTGCTGTTACCGAGTCTGGTCCTGTCATTCTTACCCAGGGTGATTGAGGTGGCCAGCATGGAGTTAAAGCGCGGTTCGGTGGCCCGCAGTGCAGCGGGGCACGACAAAGGCAGCTTTTGCGCGGTGCTTTCCCTTATGGGGCCGTATGCCCTGGTGAGTGACGGCAGACGCCGCACTTTGGAAAAACCAAAAAAGAAAAAGCTGATTCACCTTTTTGCTACCCGCACGGTGTTACCGGAAGAAGCCCTGCACAGCAACCGATCTCTTCGGGCGGCTCTTCGGCCGTTTTGCGGCAAGGGCAGTTTCATGCCAGAGGAGGCTGATTTGTAATGTCAAAGCAGGACGTTATTGAAACCGAGGGTACCGTAGTAGAGGCTCTGCCAAACGCAATGTTTAAGGTAGAGCTGCAAAACCACCACATGATTTTGGCCCATATTTCCGGCAAACTGCGTATGAACTTCATCCGCATTTTGCCAGGCGATAAAGTGACCGTAGAGATGTCTCCCTACGACCTGACCCAGGGCCGCATTACGTGGCGTACCAAGTAAGATACAAGAAGATTCCTACCAAGGAGGGTACACCCATGAAAGTAAGACCTTCTGTTAAAAAAATGTGCGAAAAATGCAAGATCATCAAGCGCAAAGGCAAAGTCATGGTGATCTGTGAAAACCCGAAGCACAAACAGCGTCAGGGCTAAGTGACGCGATTATCATTTTGGAGGTGCAACCAATATGGCTCGTATAGCAGGTATTGACTTGCCAAGAGACAAGCGCGTCGAGATCGCCTTGACTTATATCTATGGCATTGGCCGCAAGACCGCCACAGACATTTGTGCGGCAACCGGCGTAAATCCTGATCTGCGTGTGCGCGATATGAACGAAGACGACGCCGCAAAGCTCAGAGAATATATCGATCACCACTGCCGTGTCGAGGGCGACCTGCGCCGCGACGTGGCATTTGACATCAAACGTTTAAAGGAAATTAACTGCTACCGCGGCATCCGCCACCGCAGGGGGCTGCCTGTACGCGGCCAGCGTACAAAGACCAACGCCAGAACCTGCAAGGGCCCGGCTAAGACCATGGCGAACAAGAAGAAGTAAAGGAGGGTTTCACATGCCAGCAAACAAAGGCGCAGCCGCTAAAAAAACAGCAGCAACCCGCCGCCGCCGTGAACGCAAGAATATCGACCGCGGCGCTGCGCATATTCAGTCTACTTTTAACAACACCATTGTGACCATTACCGATTTGCAGGGCAATGCTGTCTCGTGGGCAAGCTCCGGTGAGTTGGGCTTCCGCGGCAGCAGAAAGTCTACCCCCTTTGCCGCCCAGACCGCAGCTGAAACTGCCGCTAAGGGAGCAATCGAGCACGGTATGAAGACCGTTGACGTCTACGTCAAGGGCCCGGGCTCCGGCCGTGAGGCCGCTATCCGTGCACTGCAGAATGCAGGCTTGGAAGTTACAATGATTAAAGATGTAACTCCTGTGCCCCATAACGGATGCCGTCCTCCCAAAAGAAGACGTGTATAGTCAACAGGAATTCATAAAGGAGGAATACGACGTATGGCCAGAAATACGCAGCCTGTCCTGAAGCGGTGCAAGACCTTGGGCATTAGCCCAGCCGTGATGGGCATCAATAAAAATACAATCCGCAACCCCAAACAGGGCCGCCGCAAACAGAGCGAATATGCCATGCAGCTCAATGAGAAGCAGAAGGCAAAGTTCGTTTACGGAGTACAGGAAAGACAGTTCCGTCATTACTATGAGGTAGCAGCAAAGACCACCGGTGTCACCGGCGAAAACCTGCTGCGCCTGCTGGAGCGCCGCCTGGACAACTGTGTCTATCGTTTGGGCTTTGCCAACACCCGCCGCGAGGCACGCCAGATGGTTACCCATGGCCACATTACTGTAAATGGCAAGCGGGTCGACATCTGCTCTTACCTTATCAAGGTGGGCGATGTAATCTCCATTGCTGAAAAGAGCCGCTCTTCTCAGCATGTCAAGGATATTCTGGAGAAAAATGCCGCTACTGCTGTGCCAAAGTGGATGCAGATTAGCCACGACACAATAGAGGGCAAGATCATTGCCATGCCCGAAAGAAGCGACATTGACTTTGATATCAATGAAACGCTTATCGTTGAGTTGTACTCCAAGTAATGCCCTGCAGGCACATGACACAGTATGGCAGAGTTTTCCGCTGTATGTCTAAGGAGGTTGCTTAATGATCGAGATAGAAAAGCCCAAAATTGAAATTGCAGACGTATCTGATGACGGCAACTACGGTAAGTTTGTTGTGTCGCCGCTAGAGCGCGGCTTTGGTACGACCCTGGGCAACAGCCTGCGGCGCGTGCTGCTTTCTTCCCTGCCGGGTGTTGCGCCCACCTCAATTAAAATTGACGGTGTCGTGCATGAGTTTTCTACTATTCCCGGTGTAAAAGAAGATGTAACAGAAATTGTTCTGAATATCAAAAACCTTACGGCAAAACTGCACTGCGACGGCCCCAAAACCGTTGAAATTTGTGCAGAAGGCCCCTGTAAGGTTACGGCAGATTCCATTAAGTGTGACAGTGAAGTGGAAATCCTGAACCCAGACCTGCATATTGCTACTTTGGGCGAGGGCGCAAAGCTTTATATGGAAATCACACTGGATAAGGGGCGCGGCTATGTGCCCTCTGACCGCAACAAGCAGAACATGGCCGCCAATGTAATTGGCGAGATTCCTGTGGATTCCATTTATACGCCGGTGTACCGGGTTAATTTCAATGTAGAAAATGCCCGTGTCGGTCAGCGCATCGATTACGACAAGCTGACCCTGGAGGTTTGGACAAACGGTGTCATTACCGCGCAGGAGGCTGTTTCTCTGGCAGCGAAGTTCCTTACCGAGCACCTGAATTTGTTTGTGAACCTGTCTGATAAAGGCAGCAACGCAGAGATTATGGTAGAGAAAGACGACAAGGATAAGGAAAAGGTCCTGGATATGACAATTGAGGAACTTGACCTGTCCGTGCGCTCTTTCAACTGCTTAAAACGTGCCGGTATCAACACAGTGGGCGACCTTGTCAACAAGTCGGAAGAAGACATGATGAAGGTGCGCAACCTTGGACGTAAATCGCTGGAAGAGGTCATCTGGAAGATGGCTTCTCTTGGGTACAATCTGCGCAAGGACGATGAATAATTTCCTATCCCATAGGTTAAAGGAGTGACATTCGATGCCAGGAACCAGAAAGCTCGGCAGAGCGACTGACAGCCGTACCGCGATGCTGCGTGCAATGGTGACTTTTCTTTTAGAGAATGGCAAAATCGAAACGACCGTCACCCGCGCCAAAGACGTTCGTGCTATGGCCGAGAAGATGATCACGATTGCCAAAAAAGACACCCTGCACAACCGCCGCCTTGTAATGGCATTCATTACCAAGGAAGCTGTTACTAACAAGCTCTTTACCGAGATTGCTCCGCAGTATGAGGACCGCAACGGCGGCTATACCCGTATTACAAAAATCGGGCCGCGCCGCGGCGATGCCGCACAAATGGCAATTATTGAACTGGTCGAAACTGCAAAGCCCGCTTCTGAAGAAGCGAAGCCTGCCCCTGCAGCAAAACCTGCTGAAGATAAAGAGGATAAATAAGCGCCTGCAGCAAGGTGCTTATAGAAATGCCCGCTGGCAGCTTGACTGCCGGCGGGCATTTCTGCTTTTCAAGTAGTTTTTACAGTTCATGATAATAGACGTAAATGGATTCGTAGTGCCCGTCTTTCATCAGAAAGCCTTTTGGAATTTCACCCACGCAGTGAAAGCCGAGACGCTCGTATAAATGGCGCGCAGAGGTGTTGTCCGCGACAACCGCATTAAACTGTAAAATACGGAAGTGCTTTTTTGCCTGCTGCAGGCAGTCTTGCACCAGCTTTTCGCCGATGTGCAGACCGCGGCAGCTTTTGTCTACTGCAAAACTGGCGTTGCAGATATGACCGCACCGCCCTACATTGTTAGGGTGCAGAATATACAGGCCCAGGACTCTGCCACTCTCTGTATCAACAGCGGCCGCTGAGGAAGTCTGCTGCGCAAAAAAAGCCTTTCCAGTTTCGGTGGTCAGCAGGTCGGTTTGCGGAAAGGCAATGCCATCCGCAACAACCTGGTTCCAAATTTCAATCATCTGCGGAAGATCGGTTTCTGTGTAGTTCCTAATTTGAAGCTGCATCTGTTTTCAGATATCCTTTCTGTTTGTCGGAATCATCAGTATTTGAAAGTACCGTCAGTCTTTTTCCGTGTTGTGCACCCAGTTCGGAATAATGCCGAGCCCGGGCGTTTGGTTTAAGACAATTCGGTTTTCCAAAAACTGCGGACCACCGGTGTAGGGGTTCGTTTTGCACAGGCTGGGTCCGTCTAAGTCTACGCGGGTAATGATGCGTTTGCCGGCGGCTAAGTGCGCAGCAGCGCTTACGGCCAGGCTGCTCTCGAGCATACAGCCCATCATGCAGCAAACGCCGCAGCTTTCAGCAATGGAACAGATCTGCAAGGCACCGTAAATGCCGCCTGTTTTCATCAGTTTTAGGTTCAGAAAATCAGCTGCGCCCTGTTGCAGAACCGCCAGCGCGTCCTGAACGGAAAAAACACTTTCATCTGCCAGAATCGGTGTAGAAACGCTGCGGCGTACAAAGGCCATGCCGGGAATATCCTGTGCGGCTACCGGCTGCTCGATAAGTTCCAAGTTAAGGCCGGCGTCCTCCATGCTGCGAATGACCCGCACGGCCTGCGGCGGGGTCCAGCCCTGGTTTGCGTCTACGCGCAGGGCAATTTCTGGCCCGACCGCTTTGCGGATTGCGGTAAGGCGGGCGAGGTCCTCTTTCGGGTCAAGGCCCACCTTAACCTTTAAAACGCGAAAGCCGCGTTTTACGGCAGCCATACTGTCAGTAGCCATTTCTTTGGGGCTGTTTACGCTGATAGTCAGGTCGGTTTCCAGTTCTGTTTTGCTGCCGCCGAGCAGGCGGTAAAGCGGCAGTCCCAGTTCCTGTGCACGCAGGTCATACAGCGCCATGTCCACTGCAGCTTTGGCGCTGGTGTTGTGCAGCAGGGCTGTATGCAGGGCATGCATGGTGCCGTCAAAGTCGCCTAAGTCGCGGCCAATCAGGGCGGGACGGATAAATTCTTCGACGGCACAGCGAATCGAGCCAATGGTTTCGCCGGTGATCGGCGCGGTGGGCGGCGCCTCACCAAAGGCGCGGCGGCCGTCGTCAGTGGTGACAGTCACCAGCACGTCGCGCACGGCGGTAACTGTGCGCAGTGCCGTTTTAAAAGACGTGCGCAGCGGTACGGAAAAAATAGAAGTGTGGATATCGGCAATTTTCACGGGAAATCTCCTTTCCGGGTGAGCGGTTGTTTTTTATGAAACAGAGGCAGGGAATGCCTGCAGAAATTATTGCCTTATGCCAATATGGTAGCCTTTTTTCGCTGTACTGTCAAATTCTTTGCAGAGATATTATGATATCCTGCAGAAAAGTATTTACTGCGGCCCAAAGGCTTTTTTGGTGCTTGCGTATAGGCCGGGGCACTGGTATAATGGTACAAATACAGCGAATGCAGGAGGAAGACTATGCTGACAGAGCAGAAAAAACAGTTTATCGAATTTATGATGGACGCAGATGTGCTGCGCTTTGGCGACTTTGTAACCAAAAGCGGCCGTAATACGCCGTACTTTGTCAATACCGGAAACTACCGCACGGGCAGGCAGGTGGCCGGCTTAGGCCGCTTTTATGCTGCATTGGTGCATGCTACCGGCTGCAGCTTTGATGCCATGTTTGGTCCTGCCTACAAGGGTATTCCGCTGGTTACGGCCTGTGCAGGTTCGCTGTATACACAGTACGGTGAGGACAAGCCGTATTTCTTTAACCGCAAAGAGGCAAAAGACCACGGCGAGGGTGGCAGCCTGGTCGGCTACCGGCCAAAGGACGGCGACCGCGTCATTATTATCGAAGATGTGATTACCGCGGGTACGGCTGTACGCGAAACCATGCCGATTTTAAAGGCAGCCGCGGATGTTTCCTGCAGGGATATGTTCATTTCTGTTAACCGCTGCGAAGTGGGCCAGCACGCGGGAAAAACCGCCGTGATGGAGGTACAGGAAGAGTTTGGAATTCAGGTACATGCACTGGTGACGGTGCGCGATATCCGCGAATGGCTGGGCCAGCATGGCGGGTATGAGGCGCTGCTGCCCAAAATGGATCAGTACATGCAGCAATACTGTATTTAGAACAGCAAAATGAACAAAAGTCCGGCAGAAACAGATGCAGGTAAGGCCTGTGTCTGTTTTTCTTATACTTTTTTAGAGTAAACACAAGGGAGAGAGTCATGCGCTTTTTTTGGAAGTACTTAAAACACTATAAGGGATGGTGTCTGCTGGATTTCCTTTCGGTTTTCGGCTTTGCCTTAACCGAACTTGGCATACCGACCTTGGTGGCACAAATGATAGACGGCGGCGTGATGAAAAACGACCTCGGCTATATCCGCAAGATCTGGGTGACCATTCTGATTATTTCTGTAATCGGCGTGGCTGGTACTATTTTAATGGGCTATTGCTGCTCACGTATTTCTACCAGTGCGGCAGCGGATATGCGCAGCGATGTCTTTGCGAAGGCACAGACCTTTTCAAATACCGAATTTGCAAAATTCGGCGTTTCTTCTATGATTACCCGCACCAACAATGATGCGTTTCAGGTGCAGATGTTTTTAAATATGCTGCTGCGCACGGCTCTGATGACACCGGTCATGTTGACCGTCAGCTATATTATGACGCTGCGCGCCTCTATGCAGCTTTCCCTGATTGTGGCGGCGACTATTCCCGTGATTGTCGTGGGGGTCATTGTGGCTGCACGGCTGAGCAAACCCCTCAGTGAAAAGCAGCAGGCTTCACAGGACAGCATGAACCGTATTACCCGCGAAAATCTGACGGGTATCCGCGTAGTGCGCGCTTTTACCAATGATGCCTATGAAGAAAAGCGCTTTGCAGGGGAAAACAAAAATTACGCCAAGAATTCGCGCAATCTGTTTTTGCTGATGTTTATGACCCAGCCGGTTTTCTTTCTGGTGATGAATGCCGCAAGCCTGCTTATTTATTGGCACGGTGCGCAGCTTTTGGGGATCGGTCAGCTGCAGATAGGGCAGCTTGCCGCTTTTATGGATTACCTATTTCACGCCATGATGTCGACCATGCTGTTTTGCACGGTGTTTATGATGTACCCGCGCGCAGCAGTGAGTGCCCGGCGTATGCAGCAGGTACTGGACACCGAGCCGCTGGTGAAAGACCCCGCCGCGGGCGTCACGCTTTCCGGCCCAGTCACGGACCTTTCCTTTTCTCATGTGACGTTCGTTTACCCTGACGGTGACGAGCCAGTTTTGCAGGACGTTTCATTTACGGCAAAAAGCGGCCAGACCATTGCCTTTGTCGGCAGCACTGGTTCGGGGAAAAGCACACTGGTCAATCTGATTCCCCGCTTTTATGATGTGACCAGCGGCAGCATTACGATTAACGGTACGGATATCCGCAAATACAGCATGGAGTCCCTGCGCAGCGTCATGGGCTTTATTCCACAGAAAGCGTTTCTGTTTCAAGGCAGCATTGCCGACAATATTCGCTTTGGTAAGCCGAACGCGACCCAGACAGAAGTGGAACATGCCGCAAAAGTGGCGCAGGCATACGACTTTATTATGGATAAGCAGGGCGGCTTTGATGAACCGATTGAGGAAAACTCCGCAAATACTTCCGGCGGGCAGCGGCAGCGGCTTTCCATTGCGCGGGCAGTGGTGCGCGGCGCCCAGATTTATGTGTTTGACGACTCGTTTTCTGCACTGGATTTTCGCACGGACGCAAACCTGCGCGGGGCACTGAAAAAGGAAACACAGAATGCGGTTGTCATCATTGTTGCACAGCGGATTTCAACTATTTTGGATGTGGACTGCATTGTGGTGCTGGATGAGGGCCGTGTGGTCGGCATGGGCCGGCACAAAGAGCTTTTAAAAACCTGCCCGATTTATCACGAAATCGCGGCCTCGCAGTTGAGCGAAAAAGAGCTGACAGGTTAAAGTGAAAAGGAGTGGCTATGAAACAGAAGAAAAAAAGGAAGGTGGGTTCTCTGCGCCTGCTGAGCCCGTACTTTTCGCCGCACAAATGGGCTTTCTTTGCGGCGGTTCTCATGATTATTGTGCAGAGTATCTGCTTTGCCCTGATGCCCACAGTAGAGGGCGGCATTACGACCCAGCTTGCTGCCGATGTGGTGGCTATTACAAAAGGAACGCCCGGGGCGGGCATTCATTACGATATTGTATTCCATATTATTTTCGTTTTAATTATTATTTATGCTATTAAAACCGCTACCGGCGCGCTGTCGATTGTCAGCATTACAGTGGGTACACAGGGCACGATGCAAACTGTGCGCGATGCTTTGCAGAAGAAGATTCACACGCTGCCTGTCAGTTATTTTGACAGGCACCCTTATGGCGATGTGCTGAGCCGCATTACCAACGATGTCGACACCATCTCGAATGCTTGCCAGGAAACCCTGCTCAATATTATCAGCGGCGTGCTGTCGCTGACTTTATCCCTGGTGATGATTTACCGGATTCAGCCGGTCATGGCGCTTGTGGCCACGGCAATTATTCCGGCGGCGCTGCTGATTACCTGGTTTGTTGTAAAAAAGAGCCAAAAGCAGTTTCATCTGCAGCAGGACGCGGTCGGCGAACTCAACGGCCGTGTGACGGAATTATACACAGGGTATCATGAAATCATATTATACAATAAGCAGAAAGATGCCGTAAAGGATTTTAATGCAGTCAACGGCCGGCTACAGCACCACGCGTTTCGTGCTCAGTTTCTTTCCTCTATGATGTCGCCGCTCATTTCTTTGGTGACGTACCTTGCCATTGGCACCGCGGCGGCACTGGGCTGCAGCTATGTACTGGCGGGTACGCTTACCTTGGGCGCGCTGCAGGCATTTATTCGGTATGTCTGGCAGATTAATGACCCGCTCTCGCAGGTTTCGCAGATGTCAAACCAGATTCAGGCAGCCTTTGCAGCAGCGGGGCGTGTGACAGACTTTTTGAGTCAGCCGGATGAGATTCCCGAGTCGGCAGAGCCGGCGGCACTGGGCCAAGTGAAAGGGCAGGTCTCTTTTGAGCATGTCAGCTTTGGCTACGGCGAGGGCGAAATTATCCACGACCTCAGCTTTTCCGTGCAGCCCGGCCAGATGGTTGCCATTGTGGGACCGACTGGTGCCGGAAAGACAACGCTGATCAATCTGCTGCTGCGCTTTTACGACCCCGCCGGCGGGCGCATTTTGCTGGACGGAAAAGATATTCGTACGCTGCGGCGAAATGACCTGCGCTCTGCTTTCGGCATGGTGCTGCAGGACACGTGGCTGTTTTCCGGCAGCATTTCAGAAAACTTGAAGTACGGTCGCTTAGATGCCCGACAAGATGAAATCATTGCCGCTGCAAAGGCGGCTAATGTGCACCACTTTATCCGTACCCTGCCAGAGGGCTACCACATGAAGGTCAACGAAGAGGGCAGCAATATTTCACAGGGCGAAAAGCAGCTCTTGACCATTGCCCGTGCGCTGCTGCGCGACCCGCCTATTCTGATTTTAGATGAAGCTACTTCCAGTGTCGATACACGGTTGGAAAAGCGCCTGCAGGACGCGATGAAAAACCTGTTGAAAGGACGCACCAGTTTTGTCATTGCGCACCGGCTCTCTACAATCCGCAGTGCAGACCTGATTTTAGTACTCAAAGACGGCCGGATTGTCGAGCAGGGCACACACGATAAACTGATGGAGAAAGGCGGCTTTTATCAGCAGCTTTACAACGCACAGTTCGCACACATCAGTCTGTAAAAAAGAGGCAGTACCCGAAAAAAGGGTGCTGCTTTTTTATTTGTGTAAAAAATGATTTGAATTTTTTACAGCGCACTGGCTGCTGCCCAACACGAAGAATAACGGAAGCACAATGGTACAGGAAACTACCCCCAAGAGTCATTGCATAGGAAAGATTCCATTCCGAGAGCCTGCCGAAAACAGCAGCGGATATGTGAATTTGCTCAAGGCCATGTGCATTCTTTTTCCTCTATATTAATAGGTTTCGTTTACACTGCAGCCAGATAATTGTCAATAAAAAAGAGCAGCTCTGTTTTTCATAGAGGCTGCTCTTTTATAAAAACCCCAGCGGGGATTGTTTTTAGTCTGCCATGACTTTAGAGCCGGTATTCCGACCATCTCTAAAGCACCCGGCAGTAATCAAATGATGTAGCTTTACGCGGCGCGCAAAGGATATTGTACGATATTTGGTTCGCGTGATTTGTCGTTTCCGGTTGTTCTCTTGGAACAATTTTATAGTACAAAAGATTCATGTACGAAATATGAACGAGCGATAAACAATTAACAAGGTTTGGCTAAAGCTTGTGTGAAGCTTTTTTGGAAAATGAGTGATATCACTAAAGACTCTTTGTGCAAAAATTTTGGGTACTTTGCACGATATCCAGGCAGTAAAAAACCTCTTCGCAGATATGGCTTGCAAAGAGGCAGAAATTTTATTTTAAGTGTTTTTCAATTAAAAAGCGTGGGCGGCGTTTCACTTCCCCGTAGATTTTGCCAATATATTCGCCCACAATCCCCAGACACAGCATTTGAATGCCGCCCAAAAGCCAGATGGAGCAGACAATGGCGGTCCACCCCGCGACAGTGTTGCCGGTAAAGTGCGAAATCAGCGCGTAAATAAGCCCCACTACAGAAATCAGTGCAACAATAAAACCAATATTGCTGATGATTTTCAGCGGCTTTACGCTGAAAGAGGTAATGCCGTCCATTGCAAAGTTGATCATTTTTTTCAGCGGATACTTGCTTTCGCCGGCAAAGCGCTCGTGCCGGTTGTAATAGACGTAGTCGGTGCGGTAGCCGATCAGCGGCACAATGCCGCGCAGAAACAGGTTTACTTCTTTGTATTCAGAAAGAGCCTGCAGGGCGCGCTTGCTCATCAGGCGATAGTCGGCGTGGTTAAAGACAATATCCACACCCATTTTGCTCATCAGCTTATAAAAGCTTTCGGCGCTGGTGCGCTTAAACCAAGTGTCGGTGTCGCGCTTGTTGCGTACACCGTAGACGACATCGCACCCCTCTTGAAACTTCTGTACAAACTGCGGCAGTACGTTGACATCGTCTTGCAGGTCGGCGTCCAAGCTAATGGCGCAGTCGGCCTCGTCTTTGGCGGTCATCAGACCAGCCAGCAGGGCGTTTTGGTGGCCGCGGTTGTGGGCAAGCTTCAGCCCGTTTACCAGCTCGTTTTCACCGTGAAACTGCTCAATTAGCTGCCAGGTGTGGTCTTTGCTGCCATCATCTACCAGAAGCATTCGGCTTTTGTCGTCGGCAAGGCCTACTTTCATCATCTTTTGAAGCTGCTGTGTCAGCTGCTTTACGGTTTCGGGCAGCACAGCCTCTTCATTATAGCAAGGAACTACGAGATAAACTGTAGACATATTTTCCCTCTTTTTCATTATCGTTATAAGATTACTTTTAAATTTTAGCACAGTCCTGCGGATTTTACAAGAATTTGGAAACCCTGCTTTTGTATAAATGAAGTTTATCACGGCCGGCTGCCGCTTATATGGAAAGAAAGCGAAAAGCAGGTGAAAAGACAGACAGTTTTTTGCTGTACGCTGGTTACAGATGACAGCTGTGCAGAAAGAACATCTCTGCCAAAGCGCTTTTTGTCACAGCCTTTGCCGGCGGCATAAGATAGAAGGGGCTTTCCCCAGAAAGGAGATTTTTTGCAATGGAAGAAATTATGTCTGGACAGTCCTGTGCCACCCAGCCGCTGCCGCCTATTCCCAAAGATACGGCTCTGGCAATGGCCTATGTACCGTTTCAGAAATTTGAAAATTTGTATCAGCCGGAAGAGGGGCTTGATTCCGGTACCCTGTTTCGCGATTTGCATAAACCGTTTTTAGGGGGCGCGAAAAAATGACAGAGCAGCAGCGCCTGATGCGTAAAATCTGTGCCGGCAGGTTTGCTATTTGGGAACTCAAAATTTTTTTAGATACTCATCCAGACAACTGCGATGCTGTAAAACGCCTGGAAGAGTACCAAAAACAGACGGCCGCGCTGATTGAGCAGTACGAAAAAGAGTATGGTCCCCTGAACCAGAGCGATGCTGCCACCAGCCGCTGGGCGTGGGTGCAGGAGCCATGGCCGTGGGAAACACAGGAACAAAAGGAGGCGAAAAGCTGATGTGGAACTATGAAAAGCGGCTGCAGTACCCCATCAACATCAAGAATCCGGATCCCAATATGGCGCGAATCGTGTTAGCACAATATGGCGGTCCCCACGGTGAATTGGGAGCTTCTCTGCGGTATATTTCACAGCGGTATGTAATGCCTTACCCGGAATTGAAAGCCATTCTTACGGATATCGGTACAGAAGAACTTGCACACCTTGAAATGGTCAGCGCCATTGTGTACCAGCTGACCCGTAACCTGACCCCCGAGCAGATTAAAGCCGGCGGATTTCAGGATTACTTTATCAACCATACGACCGGCATTTTCCCGACGGATGCTTCCGGCGTGCCGTTTAGCGCCCTGACCATTGACTCGGCGGGCGACCCAATTACCGACTTGCATGAAGATTTAGCTGCAGAACAAAAAGCACGTACAACCTACGACAACATTCTGCGCTATGCAGATGACCCGGATGTGCGTGACCCCATTAAGTTTTTGCGCCAGCGTGAAGTTGTGCACTACCAGCGCTTTGGTGAAGCCCTGCGCATTGCGACCGACCATTTGGACAGCAAAAATTTCTATGCGTTCAATCCGGCATTTGACCAGAAAAAATAGCCGTGCGTAAAGGGCCATGTCCCTAAAAAAGGACACTTCTGCTTGTCTTTCACAGCAGAGGTGCCCTTTTGTTTCTAAGTCGAATTGCTATAAATAAAGCGATATATGCAAAGACTCAGTTTACAGATGCTGCAAACTGAATGTTGATTTGTGCATTGTTAGTGACAGCGGACAGGTGCTTTGTCTGGCCTGCACAGGCCCAGTCGCTGGGCAGGGTGCTGCTTGCGTTGTTTGTATGACTGTGAATTTCATATTCTCGCAGGTCACCGTAGATGACTGCCTGCAGAGCGCCGTTGCTTGACTTCAAAGCAATATCATCTGAGACAATTTGGTTTGCCCGGACAGCACCGTTGCAGGTGCGCAGAGAGAGATGTGTAGGGAAGCGGCAGCTTTCTGCTTTAATGGGGGCATTGCTGCTTTTTGCGCTGCAGGTGCTGCCGCAGTTGTCCTGCAGATGAATGCGGCCATTGGAAGTACATACCTGCAGCGCGGTGCAGTGCGTGCGGCATACGCTGATGGAAGCATTGCTGCTTGTGAAGCTGGCGCTGCGGATATCCCGCAGGCCTTCGGCTTCAATTTTTCCGTTGCTGGTGTGTATGGTAAGGCCGGTAAATCCTGCGGGTACGCGTACAAGAATGCTGCGGGGCCCATGCAGCAGGTCACGCCAATGAAAGAGCCGGGGCTTTATCGTCTGTAAAAAACGGAAAACGCCGTTTTCTTCCGTAATGGTGAGTTCATCGCACTCCAAAGGAGTAAAAAGAACCTGCAGCGGACCATCGACTGCTTCCTGTACAGTAATGTGCAGGTTTTCCGCCTGTACCAGCACAGCGCTGACCAGCCCTTTTGGCGTATAGATTTTTTGCCCTGCGGCTGTGGGCTGCGGTGCGTCCTGCCTGGCTTCCGCGCAGATTTGAGCGGCAATTTCTTTTGGCGGGCCAAAGTCTTGAATGACGGCTTCTTCGGACTTTCCACTTTCGATTCCATCGCAAATCAATTCGCCGTAGTACTCCAAAATACGGCGGCGCTCTTCTTCACTTAAGCTGGTAAGGCCGAGGGCGAGTTCCTTTAAAAAAGTTTCTTTATTCATGTTCTGCTCCTTCCACAAAGGTGTAAATTTTCTTCATTTCGTCGGCTTCATTCAAAAAATCGCGGACTTTCTGCAGCCCGGGTTCTTCAATTCTGTAGTACTTGCGTGTGCGGCCGTTGTAGGCTTGCTGATAGGTAGAGACACAGCCGCTGGCCTCTAACCTGCGCAAAATCGGATACAAGGTTGACTCGGAAACGGCAATACATTCGGAAATATCATTGACAATGCGGTATCCGTACGACGGCCCGCGCTTTAAAACCGCCAGTACACAGACGTCGAGAACGCCTTTCTTTCTCTGTACATTCACGCTGTCACCTTCCTTAATACTGTGCATAACATAGTGTGTAATACATAGTATATATAAATCTTATGGTATGTCAAGTCCTTTTTGCAAAAAAAGTAACTAAAAAAAGGCCGCCCTGGTTGGCAGGGCAGCCAAAAAGCAGCGCAGAACAGCAAAGCATGATGAGCTGTAAAAAGTATGGAATTGGTTATAAGTGTGCGGCACAAATATTTTCAAGAAGCAAACCATGCACGAAAAAGCAGCCGCAGAGCCGGCTCAAAATCCTCCTGATGCACCCCGCCATAGCCGAGAATCAGCTGATGCTCTGATGCAGCAGAGGGGTCGCTCCAAAAAGGCTTGGTAGCGTACACGCCGACCCCCAGCGCTTTGGCACGCGAAACGAGTTCTTCCGAAGGCAGTGTCGTCTTTACGTTCACTAGAAGGTGCAGACCGGCATCTTTTCCGGAAATCTGAATTTTGTCGCCGAAAATCCGTCTGACAGTTTTTAAGAAAGCCGCTTGTTTTTCGGCGCAGCAGTGGCGCAGGCGGCGAATGTGCCGTTCCAGGCCGCCGCTGTTAATAAAGCGGGCCAGAGTCAGCTGATTTGCCAGTGGCACCTGGCACAGGTAAAAGCCGCAGACAGAAAGATAGCGCTGCAGCAGCTGCTGCGGCAGAACGAGGTAAGAAATGCGCAGTCCCGGCGACAAAACTTTCGAAAAAGTACCCATGTAAATAACACAGCCGCTGCGGTCAAAAGATTGCAGGGAAGGTACAGAATTGGAAAAATACCGCAGTTCACTGTCGTAATCGTCCTCAATCAGGTAAGCGTGGTTTTTTTCTGCCCAGTCGAGTGCGGCCATGCGCCTGTTTGCGGGCAGAACTGCGCCGGTCGGAAATTGATGGGACGGTGTCAGATACAGCAGACCGGCGCTGCAGCCGGTCAGCAGGTCTGTTTGCAAACCGTCATGGTCTGTTTTGAGTGGTATGACACGGAAGTGATTGGCAAGCAGCAGATCTTTGGCACCTGTGTAGCCGGGCTCTTCAATAGCAGCGGAACACTTGGCCGGGTCAAACAGCTTTAGCAGCAGCTCCAGATTCATCTGCACCCCACAGCTGATTATAACCTGTTCCGCCTGACAGTGAACACCGCGGGAACGGAAAAGATAGGCGGCAATTGCTTCCTGCAGCTGCGGCTCTCCGCGCCTGGCAGGGTAGGCCGCGTATTTTTGTGCGGCGATGTCATTCAGTACACTGCTGTACAGCTTTTTCCATGTTTTCAGAGGGAAAAAGCTTGGGTCAAGCAGTGGGTACCAGAAATCGTATAGCATAGGCTTTGCAGGTGGCAGAGAAGGAGATGCTTTTTCTTTTGGCGGTCTTGGATTGTCTGCCGCCACCGGGTCGATTGGCTCTACCTCAAACCCTGAGCAGGGGTGCGGCGTAATATATCCTTCAAGGACCAGCTGCTGATAGGAAAGATCTACCGTGTTGCGGCTGATGCCAAGATCTTTGGCGAGCTGCCGGGTTGCCGGCAGGCGGCTGTGTGCGGTATATCTTCCAGAAAGAATATCACTTTTAATGCAGGTGTATATCTGCAGGTAAAGGGGAGTCTTGCTGCTTTTATCAATGCAAATCATTAGACGTCACTTCCTTTTTTGGCTTTTTTCTATTGTAGCGCCCTGTACAGAGGAAATCAATTCTATAATTGGCACCTACAAAAATATTTAAATTGGATATTTCAATCATACCAGGGGCAGCGTATAATACAACTCAAATAAAGGCGCTGCTTTACAGCAAGTGCTTTTATCAAATCTATTTTTCCAAAATAAGACAGAGCGGTCTTGCCTTTTACGCAAAAGCGTTGGGGCAGTACCGCTCTTTTTTATTTACACAGGCCGGGCAATGACGCCGTTTCTGCTTTGCGCAGAAATGGCGTTTTCTTTTTGCCACAAACTGATTTGTCCTAATTGAAGGGGGAACCATCATGGAAAAATCGAAGTTTAAGAAAGTGCTGAATGAAAAGGACATCCTTGTGATTGCGTTTGGCGCCATGATTGGCTGGGCGTGGGTTGTCAGCACAGGCGACTGGATTAAAAATGCCGGCACCATCGGTACAATACTTGCGTTTCTTTTGGGCGGTATTATGGTCTACTTTGTCGGGCTGACCTATGCCGAGCTGACCCCGGCAATGCCGCAGTGCGGCGGTGAGCACGTCTTTAGTTACAAAGCACTTGGCCCGACTGCTTCGTTTATCTGTACCTGGGAGATTATCCTTGGCTATGCTTCTGTGGCAGCTTTTGAGGCGGTTGCTTTTCCCACAGTGCTGACGTGGCTGATTCCTAATTTTCTGCAGGGCTACATGTACACCATCGGCGGCTTTAAAGTATATGCCAGCTGGGTTGCAGTTGCGGTAGTTGTTGCGCTGCTGATTACGCTGCTCAACATTGTTGGTACGAAAACCGCGGCGGTTGTGCAGTCTGTTTTAACAGCGGTTATTGCTGCCGCAGGTATTCTGCTGGTGGTTGGTTCGCTGAAATCGGGCAATATTTCTCTTGTAAAGTCCACTGCATTTGCTTCACAGACCGGTTCTAAGTATTCAAATTTTGGCGGTATTTTGACCATTGCTGTAATGACTCCGTTTTACTTTGTTGGGTTTGATGTTATTCCGCAGGCTGCCGAGGAAGTAGATGTTCCTTACAAAAAACTTGGCAGAATCATGTTGCTTTCCATAGTCCTTGCACTGGTGTTTTATGCAGCGATTGTCTTTGCGGTTGGCTATGTGCTGCCGCTGAGCAAAATGTCTGAGGGCAGCTTGCCGTCTGCAGATGCCATTCAGCTGGCTTTTCACAGCAGCGCTATGGCAAAGGTGCTGATTATCGGCGGCATGTCCGGCATTATCACTTCCTGGAATTCTTTCCTCATCGGCGGCAGCCGCGCGGCCTACTCCATGGCCGAGTCAAAAATGCTGCCGGCGTGGTTTGGCAAGCTGCATAAGAAATACAAAACACCGGTCAATGCAATTTTGTTTATCGGCGCAATTACTGTCTTGGCACCGTTCTTTGGCCGCAAGATGCTGACCTGGATCGTTGATGCGGGCTCTTTGGCTGTGTGCATTGCGTACATGATGGTTGCACTTTCGTTTTTGGTGCTGCGCTATAAAGCACCGGAAATGAACCGCCCCTATAAAGTGAAACATGGCAAGCTGGTTGGCGTAATTGCTGTCGTCATGGCGAGCTTTTTCATTGTCCTTTATGTAGTTCCGCTGCCATTTGCAAGTTCTGCGCTGGTTTGGCAAGAATGGCTTTGGTTTGGTGTCTGGGCGGCATGCGGTGTATTCTTCTATTTCCACTGCAAGTCGGTGTACGGCGAAAAGTTTGCCTCTCATGTAGATGTAGAGCTGGATGCCAGTCTGATGTAAAAATTCAATATTTTGAGATTCTATTATGAAATAAAGGAGTATGACAAAAATGGATACCAATATTGATTTTCTGTACTTAGGCGAAGAAGATATGCTTAGGGCCGGCGTGACAGATATGAAAAGCTGCGTTGATACTATGCAGGATGTTTTCTCTTTAATGAGCAAAAATGACTATCGAATGGGTGGGCCAAGCGGCAACGATCATGGGATTAAGCTGGAGTTTCCTAAAACGTCTGACATTGCGGATATGCCGCTGGATGGTCCAGACCGGCGCTTCTTTGCCATGCCGGCGTATGTGGGCGGTCAGTTCCATATGTGCGGCATCAAGTGCTATGGCTCCAACCAGGAAAACCGTGCCACTGGGTTGCCGCGGTCGATTTTGATGCTGACACTTATGGACCCCGAAACCGGCGCGCCTAGGGCATATATGTCTGCAAATGTACTCAGCGCCATGCGCACAGGTGCAGTGCCCGGTTTGGGTGTGCGTCTGCTCTCTGCAAAGAATCCTAAAGTCGCTTCCATTATCGGCCCGGGTGTCATGGGAAAGACCGCTATTGACGCATTTGTCACCGAACAGCCGGGAATTGATACTCTGAAAGTGAAAGGCCGCAGTCAGCACGGAATCGACAGTTTCATCGATTTCTGCAAAAAGCGTTATCCAAGCATTCAGAAATACATTGTCTGTAAAGATTACGAGGAAGCCTGCCGAGACGCGGATCTTATCTGCTTTGGCACCAGTAATGCACCAAAATTTGAGGACAATCCCTATGTCAAGGGAGAGTGGCTGAAGCCCGGTGCCCTGCTCATCAGCACCTCTGCACTGCTGATGGATGGCGACTTCCTTGCTGACAAGTCAAAATGCAAGCTGGTCTCTGACAACTACAAGATGTATGCTGGCTGGGGCGCGGGCAAACCGTTTCCAACACAGAAAAGTGTGTCCACTTTAATCGGCATGCTGTTTTACGACCTTGTTACCGCCGGAAAACTGAAAGCAGAGGATATTACAGATATCGGCGATATTATCAATGGCTATAAAGAGGGCCGCACTTCAGAAGAACAAGTTATTGTTTATGCGGTTGGTGGTATGCCGACAGAGGATGTCGGCTGGGGCTGCCGCTGTCTGCAAAAAGCAAAGCAGCTTGGCGTCGGACAAAAACTGAACCTTTGGGAGCAGCCGGAGCTTGCCTGACAACCGGCGCGGCGAAATGGAAAAACAGGGGGTACAGCAAAGTGAAACGGATTACAGAACATCCGATTCTCGGGAAAATCGAAAAAGGGCGGGAAATTACATTCACCCTTGACGGGAAAACGCTGAAAGGCTACGAGGGAGAGCCAGTGGCGGCGGCGCTCAAAGCAAACGGCGTGATGATACACCGCTATACGGCAAAGCAGCACAAACCGCGCGGCATTTTCTGTGCGATTGGCCGCTGTACAGACTGTGTAATGGTGGTAGACGGAAAGCCTAATATTCGCACCTGCATTACACCGCTCAAAGAGGGCATGCGGGTACAGACCCAGTATGGCACAGCGGCAAAAAGCGGGGTGAAAGGATAAATGGAACGGTATGACCTGATTATTGTCGGCGCTGGTCCTGCCGGGCTGAGTGCCGCCGCAGAAGCCGCTAAGCGGGGCATGTCTGTCGCTGTATTTGATGAAAATGCCAAGCCCGGCGGACAGTTGTTTAAACAGATCCACAAATTTTTCGGTTCTAAAAAACATAAAGCAAAGGTGCGCGGCTATAAAATCGGCGAAGAACTGCTGGCCGAGATCGCGGGTGGCGCCGATGTAGCGCTGAATTCGCCAGTTGTGGGCATTTATCCCGAGAAAGAGGTCGTGGTCCGCCGCGGGGAAAAGATTGTGCACTACAAAGCGGACAGTATCATTGTCGCTACAGGGGCTTCGGAAAACATGGTTCCGTTTGATGGGTGGACTCTGCCGGGGGTAATCGGCGCAGGTGCCGCGCAGACCATGATGAATCTGCACGGAGTCAAGCCGGGCGAAAAGATTTTGATGCTTGGCAGCGGAAACGTCGGCCTTGTCGTCAGCTTTCAGCTTTTGCAGGCAGGGTGTGAAGTCGAGGCTTTGGTCGACGCTGCCCCGCGTATTGGCGGGTACGGCGTACATGCGGCAAAGGTTGCCCGCTGCGGTGTGCCTTTTTACTTATCCCATACCATTACAAAAGCAGAGGGCTCCGATTGTGTGACAGGTGCAGTAGTCAGTCAAGTGAATGAGCACTTTCAGCCAATTCCCGGCACTGAAAAGCATTTTGATGTGGACACCATTTGTGTTGCAGTCGGTCTTTCACCTATGTCGCAGCTGCTGATGATGGCGGGCTGCCGAATGACAGATGACCCCAAGCGCGGCGGGCAGGTGCCGGTCTGCGGAAAATACGGTGAAACGTCTGTTCCGGGCGTTTATGCGGCGGGCGATGTTTCTGGAATTGAAGAAGCAAGTTCTGCCATGATAGAGGGCCGTATGGCTGGCATTTGTGCGGCGCAGCACCTCGGTTTCTGTACAGATGAAGCAAAACAAAAGTCGCTTGAAGCGTTGGAAAGTGACCTTGACGACTTGCGGCAGGGGATGTTTGCCCCTAAAAACCGCGGTAAAAAAATTGAGAAAACAGACGAAGGCATTGCAATTTCCAGGACCCTTTTAACAAAGGGGCACATTACCGCGCAAGAAGCGGAGCGTTTTCCGGGTGTCGTGCATGAGGTCGGGGTCCATCCGGTTATGGAGTGTACACAGAATATTCCCTGCAATCCGTGTCAGGATGCGTGCCCAAAACACTGTATTAAAATTGGAAAGAATATTACGGCTTTGCCGCAGATAGACCCGGCCGTACAGTGCATTGGCTGCGGGATGTGTGTGGCTTCCTGTTCTGGACAAGCAATTTTTCTGCTGGATGAAACCTATGAAAAAGGCTTTGCTGCGGTTACTTTACCCTATGAGTTCCTGCCTCTGCCTGCAAAAGGCGCCTGCGGCAAAGCGCTGGACCGGGCGGGAGCGCCTGTGTGTGATGCCGAGGTGATCGGGGTTAAGACTTCACCGGCATTTGACCACACTGCCCTGCTGACAATCAAAGTCCCGCAGGAGAAAGAAATGGATGCCCGTTTCTTTAAGGAGGGTATTTCAAAATGATTTACGCCAATAACAGGTCAGCAGCGATTGGGCCGTTTGTGCCGGCAGCAGACGACAATTTGATTATCTGCCGCTGCGAAGAGGTAACCAAGGGCGAAATCCGCCAAGCGGTGCATGATGGAATGTATACCCTGCCTGAAGTGCGGCGCTACCTGCGCTGTGGAATGGGGCTGTGCCAGGGGCAGACCTGCGGTAAGCTGGTGAAAGGTATTATTGCGCGCGAGCTTGGCGTCAGACCTTCGGAGCTGGAGCCGGCCACAGGGCGCGCGCCGATGCGCCCGACAGAGATGAAAATTCTGGGCAGCGAAGAAGGAGGGGAAGACTGATGAATCAATCCTCTGATGTTGTCATTATCGGCAGCGGCATTGTCGGTAGCGCCACGGCCTATTACCTTGCAAAAAAGGGCGTTTCAGTAACGGTACTTGAGGCTTCGGACGCGATTGGCAACGGCGGTTCTTCCCGGAACGGCGGCGGTGTGCGTCAGTCCGGCAGGGATCCGCGCGAGCTGCCCCTTGTTATGTGGGGCATTCAAAATATCTGGCCGTCACTCGGCGAAGAGCTTGATACCAATGTGGAGTATACGCAGAAAGGAAACCTGCGCCTGGGCAAGACGGAAGCCCACCTAAAGTCTTTGCAGAATCTGACGGACCGTGCGGTTGCCTGCGGGCTGGATGTGCGTATGATCAGTGGGGACGAAGTCCGCCAAATCAATCCCTATCTTTCGCACGAAGTCATCGGTGCCAGTTGGTGCCCGACCGACGGCCACGCAAACCCGCTGACCACGACACTCGGATACTTTAAAACTGCGCGCCGGCTTGGGGCACAGTTCATTACCGGCGAACCGGTTTTGAAAATCAGAAAAGAAAAAGGCAAAGTACACGAAGTGGTTACTCCGGATGGCACTTTTACGTGCGGGAAAGTGCTTGCGGCGGCGGGTTATGATACACGTACGCTGACCGCGCCGCTGGGTGTTGATATCCCGATGCGAAAGAAAAAGTCCGAATGCCTTGTTACAGAGGCAGAACCGCCCCTGTTTGCGCAGATGCTCGGTACAGCCGAGGCCGATTTTTACGGTCATCAGACAAAGCATGGCTCTTTTGTTTTTGGCGGTTCTACCGGCCTTGAGCTTTACGGACCGGATGATGGACCAGCACAGGGTTCTACGAGTCTGTCTGCGCCGTGTACCTGCCGCGGCATTATGAAGTATTTCCCCGCACTTTCCGATGCGAAAATTGTACGCACATGGGCCGGCTGGACGGATGTATGTGCCGATGGCATTCCAGTTATCGGTCCGGCAGACGGCGTGCCCGGGCTGTACATTGCCTGCGGTTTTACCGGACATGGCTTTGGCATTGGGCCGGCTGCTGCCTACAGCATTGCTGAAATGATGACTTGCGGCACCCCGCCGGTCGATATGAGACCTTTTCGTTGTGCCCGCTTTAAAGCAAAGATTTAAGATTACCCTATATATAACAAGGCGGCCCCCCGGTACAGGATATCTGTACCGGGGGGCCGCCTTCATAAAGCTATGATTGGCAGATGTGTGCAACAATTTTTGACCAGGTCTTTTTCATGCTTTGAAACTGCCGGTTATGTTCCGGCACTTTTTCCGCGTAGTGCTGCATATCTTTGCGCAGATTTTCAAAGCCATAGTTGTTAAAGTAAGCGCAGATATAGGGCAGGGTCTGGTCTAGGTTTTCGAGAGAACTTTTCATGATGTCAGAAAAGTTTTTCGGCTGTGTCAGGTAGGTGTACAGTGGCTTGTAGCGTGCCCAGCCGATGCAGGCCTTGTAAAAGCGGGAGTTGGCCGCTTTTGAGTCATACATGGTTATCTTTTTCAGGGAAAGCGGCAGCACTCCTTTGAGCAGCGACCCGTAAAACGAGAAGCCGTCATGAAAGGTATATACAGGAATGCGTTTGACGTTGTAGCTGCCAAGGCAGGTGCTCAAGATGCTGTCTTCGCCGCGTGCGCCCGGCGGATTGTAAAAAGGCAGCACCCGCGCCGGGTCTGTCAGGTTGATGCCAAGGTTGCTACCGCTGATGAATTTGGCACCGGCGGCTTCCGGTACAAGCTCTGCCTGGTGCGTGCGCAAGACCTGCTTGTCGGCGTAGGTGACACCGCCGCAGCGAATCAGGCGGCTGACGTCCTGCCGCTTTAGGACATCACTGCTAAGGGCATCGGTAAACTGGTAAAAGATGTTTTCCGGCAGAATGCCGTCAAACTCGATAGCTGGAATCGGGGTTAAGTACCCGCAGTGGTAGCCGTAAGTGATATCGGAAAACTGCAGGTATTTCATGTGCTTTTCCAGTACATGCTGTCCGCTCCACAGGGTGGCCCCGTCCGACTCTGTTACGGCGAGCGGGTACTCGTCATCGTCCAAAAAAATGAGGCCGTCTACTTTTTCCCGCAGCGCTTCAAAAAGAATGATGTTTCGCTGTACGGCGTAGCCGGTACCAAAAGCCTGGTCAATCTCTTCTTTAGGAATGCCCGTTTCCTTTACCAAATGCTCCTTTTCGGTTTGGATATCCTCCGGGCCGATAAAGCGGCACTTATAAAACGGCTTGCGTTCCTCTGCAGTCAGGTTGTCAAAGTCGGCCCGTGTAGTGTTGCTGTAGGTGGGGTCATAGGCGACAAACAAAGAGATAAGCAGGTTGTGGTCAGAGAGAAAATGCGTTTCCTGCAGGTGATAAATATAGGAGCGCAAAACATTTTGAAACCCAATGCGGCCGGTTGCAAAGCCGATTGCCACATGAACTTGTCCGTTGATCATCTTTTTTCCTTCTTTCTGCTGCAGTGAATTAAAAAACAAAAAGCTGCTTTTCTATGTAAAATTCTTTACTATAATTATACAACGAGAAAGAAGAAAATGCAAAATATGGAAGAGCAGAACAGAAATCGCAGCAATTTTTCTGTTGTTTGTCTGCTGGAATGACCCACGAGAAGCAAAGGAATTTTTTGAACCGGCAGACATGAAAAAGGAGTGTCCCAAAACAATAGGGCTTTATTGCTTGACAGTGCAAAAACGGTGTGCTATAATCGACCCAACAAATTAAATATTTATGTGTGTAGTACCGTTTGGGAAGCGGATGTATTTTATGTATCCGATTAACAAGGGTGCTGCTCCAAAGGAACTTGTTTTTTCTGCGTATACGTGGAATAAAAAGTCGTTATGGAGAGTGGGAGCGTTTCTGTCGTTTAGAGATGCTGGTCCCTCTGTATAGCGGCTTTTCTTTGTCCCTCGGCTTTTTTTGCAAAAAGAATAATGGAACCAATTTTAAAAGACAAAGGCGTCATTCAAATGGCGCCTTTGCTTTTTTTGTACCCAAAAAATGTTAGATTAGATTTTATCAAAGAGTTTTAGAAATTAAATGAACATTAACCAAAGGAAAGGAATGATTCGTATGAAAACAAAAAAGTATGGCTATATTCTTTTGCTGCCGTGCTTTTTATTTCTGGTTGTTTTTTTAATTCTTCCACTATTTGCTATGCTGTTGTCTACGATCTTTAACCAGGGACAGTTTACGTTTAAGGGCTATTACAGTATGCTGAAAGATTCTTACTTCCAACAAGTCTTTTGGCGAAGCCTTAAGCTAAGCCTCATCAGTACAGTGGTTTGCGCGCTGTTAGGTTTTCCGGTTTCTTATTTTATCTCGAAACTGACACGAAGAAAAGGACTGTATATTGCGCTGGCCCTGTTTCCGCTAATGACCAGCCCCGTTGTACGCTCTTTCAGCTGGATGGTTATATTGGGGAAAAAAGGAATGATAAACACGGCGTTAATGTCTGCCAATATTATCAGCAGCCCGTTGAGCATGCTTTATAATGAATTTTCGATCGTTATGGGCTTTATCCAGCTAATGCTGCCAATGATGATTCTTTCACTGGTCGGCGTAATGGAAAATATAGACGACGACTTGATATGTGCTGCTGGCAGTTTGGGCGCATCACAAACTAAGGCTTTTTGGAAAGTGATCTTTCCACTAAGCAGCCCGGGGCTTATCAGTGGCAGCGTGCTTGTGTTTTGCGGATGCTTAACCGCATATACCACCCCGCAGCTGCTAGGCGGCTCTAAATCGCGGGTCTTGTCAACGCTCATTTATCAAAATGCAATGTCGCTGAATGATTGGGTGAGTGCCTCTATCGTTGCGGTCATTATGATTGTCGTTTCTGTTACAGTAACAGAGTGTATCAATAAACTTGCACAGAAAACAAGTTCTGTGTCATGAGTAGGAAAGGATGAATAAATGATGCCACTGCTGCATCTTGAGAACATTTCTGCCGGATATGGTGAAAATATTATTTTAAAGCATTTTCATTTGTCCGTGGAAAAGGGAAAGCTGGTCTCTTTGCTGGGGCCGTCTGGCTGTGGAAAGACGACGACACTTCGGCTGATTGGTGGCTTTTCAGAGCCGGTCGAGGGAAAAATTATGTTTGATGGCCATGACTATACAAAGCTTCCTGCACACAAAAGGAACTTTGGGTTTGTTTTTCAAAGCTACGCTCTTTTCCCTAATATGACTATTTTTGATAATGTGGCTTTTGGCCTAAAAATGAGAAAGATAGGTAAGGACGAAATCCAAAGAAGCGTTCCCAAAATACTGGAAACGGTAGACCTGAAGGGATATGAAAATCGTTTTCCAAAGGAACTTTCGGGCGGCCAGCGTCAGCGTGTGGCCCTAGCTAGGGCATTGGTGATACAACCTAGTCTTTTGCTGATGGACGAGCCTCTTTCCAATCTGGATGCAAAGTTGAGAATCAAAATGCGTGTGGAAATCCGCCGTATTCAACAGCAGCTTGGCATTACGACCATTTATGTTACGCATGATCAGGAAGAGTGCTTTGCTATTTCAGATGAAGTAGCTATTATGAATAAAGGCGTAATTGAGCAGATGGATTCGCCAGAAAACATTTATAAATATCCCAAAACAGAATTTATTGCACGCTTTGTAGGATTTGAAAATTTCTTTACGCTGACGAAAGCAGATATTCCGGGAAAATATCGCGCAGTGGACCAGTCGGTGTTTGCGGTGAAAGACGAAGCTGAAGGAACGCACTTTAAAGCATGTATTCGCCCGGAAGATGTAAAAATGCGGCCGGCAGATACATCTGGCGAGAATCTTGTAAAGGGTAAAATAAAAGTAGCTACCTACTTGGGTAAGCAGTACCAATATAATATTGAAACAAAGCTTGGCGGTTTGGTTGTGAAGTCAGAAGAAGAAAATCATAAAATCAATGAAAATGTAGCGCTTTCTATTCCGCCCGAAAAGATGATTCTAATCAAATCCAACGACTGATATCCCTTTTGGGGGTTCAGAAATATTTAGGAGGGCAAAACTATGAAAATCCGCAAAATAACCATGACGGCAACTGCAGCGCTGCTTGCAGCTGCAACACTGACGGCGTGCGGCGGCCAAGTAGCTTCTTCCGCTGCATCCGTCACCGCTGCGGGATCCGCCACTGCTTCTGCAAGTAAAAGCGGCGCGACCGAGACACTAGTCGTTTCAACCTGGGGCTTTAATTCTGACAAAGAAAAAGAAAATGTATATGAGCCTTTCGAGAAAAAGTACAACTGCAAGGTCGTGGTTGAAGAAGGCAACAACGGCGAGCGCCTTGCAAAATTGGAACAGAACCCTTCCGCTTATGATGTTGTAAACTTTGCCGATTATTATGCACTGCAGGCGATTCAGAAAGGCCTGATCGCAAAACTTGACAGAAGCAAATTAACCAACTTGGATAAAATTTACGACAAAGCAAAAACACCCAACGGCAGCGATTATGGACCTGCCTTTACCTTTAACCGAATGGGTATTATGTATGATAAGAAGACTGTGAAAACACCGATTACTTCATGGAAAGACTTGTGGCGCTCTGACCTAAAGGGCATGATTGCCATTCCCGACATCAGCACTACCACCGGCCCCATGATGCTGAATATCGCAGCCAATCAGCTTGGCAGCAAGCTCTCTGTTGATAATACAGACAAGGTTTTCAGCAAGCTGAAAGAAATGGCTCCCAATGTTGTAAAGTATTATTCTAAATCTTCCGATGTTGTTAACATGTTTAACCAGGGCGAAGTTTCGGTTGCTGTACTGCAGGACTTTTCTTCTGCAACGATTCGCAAGGCTTCCAGTGATTTTGTTTGGGTAGACCCCTCTGAGGGCACATGGGGATGTTGCAATGTTTCCAACATCTCTTCTGGAAGCAAACACAAAGAATTGGCACAAAAGTACATTGACTTTTTACTTGACAAAGATGTGCAGAAAAATGAAGCAGCCGGTACGGGCAATGCACCGGTGCGCTCGGATGTAAAGCTGACAGCACAGGAAAGCCAGTCGATGACTTATGGTCAGAAGCAGGTTGATTCCATTCAGTACCCGGATTGGAACCTGTACATGAAAAACAGCAAAACATGGACAGACCTTTGGAACAAAGATTTAAATACCGAGAGCGGGAAATAATCTGCCAGGTGCCCTAAAAGCTCTTTGCTGTTTTCGCTGCAGAGATATGTGCTGCAAAAGGCATAGGGCAATATAACGGATAGACTTAAAAATCGGCTGGTAATCTTTTTGCCAGCCGATTTTTAAGATGATGCCCATAAGGAGGCCGTAAAATTGAAACACAATTATTTTGTTAGTATTATTACCGCGCTGGTTTATATTTTTCTGATTGGTCCGCTGTTTATCATTGCGGGCGCTTCTTTTGGCACAGAGGAATATCTGCAATTCCCGCCCAAAGGTTTTACACTACACTGGTTCCAAAATATTTTAGAGGTTGGCAACTTTCTGCCTGCTTGTGCGGTCAGCATCGAGATAGCCATTTTGGCAACAGTGATTGCACTGCTTATCGGTGTGCCGTCTGCTTATGCATTTAGCCGCTTTTCATTTCCGGGCAAGAAAGTAATGAATATTATTTTTCAGTCGCCGATTCTGGTTCCGGGCATTGTAATGGGCTTTATTCTCATGCGCTATATCATTGTACAGTTTAATCTTCCGGTCCTTTTAAGTCTGCTTGTCGGCCATACGTTGCTTGTTATTCCCTATGTTATGCGCAACGTCTGCGCCAGCTTAAGTAATTTTGACCCCTCTGTAGAAGAGGCGGCAATGAGCCTGGGGGCAAACCGCGCTGTTGTGATTTGCAGAATAGTCCTTCCAAATATCAAGTCCGGCATACTGGCGGCGTGCATCCTTTCAATTGTAAATTCCTTTAACAATGTCCCACTTTCTGTTTTTCTTTCCGGGCCTGGCGTGACGACACTGCCGATTTCTATGCTCAACTATGTCGAGTATCACTTTGATCCGACCGTTGCGGCGCTGTCTACAGTTTTAATGCTTGTCACGGTTGTCATTATGTTGATTGTAGATAAAACGCTGGGCTTGAAGTCGATTGCCTGATGTAAAAGCCGGCCCAAAAAGGAGTGTAAAGTGGATGCTGCAGGCTGACCTGTTGATAAAAAATGTGAAAGTCTTTAACAGTGCCTTTAAGCACTTTTATGACAGCGCTGTTGCCGTGCGTGCGGGGCGCATTTTATATGTAGGTACACAGGCACTGAATCAAATAGAAGCGAAAGCCACAGTCGACGGTGGCGGCCAGTATCTGGTGCCGGGTCTGATTGACATACATTTACATATTGAAAGCTCTATGATTACCCCGCCTGCATTTTCTGAGATGCTGCTGCGAAATGGTGTAACCACCTGTGTGGCGGAGCCGCATGAAATTGCGAATGTTTTTGGCATGGATGGTGTTTTGTCTTTCCTCGCCCTTTCTCAAAAATGTGCCGCAGATATTTTTTACGGAATACCCAGTTCTGTGCCCTCTACAGCTCTGGAAACCAGTGGCGGAACAATCGGAACAGAGGATTTGCACCGATTGCTTCAGGACCCGCGGGTGCTTTGTCTAGGAGAGGTTATGGACTGCCGCACTCTGGTACAGTATCCGGATTCCCACATTGCCCAAATGGTAGCCGCTATGCAGCGAGAACGCAATATGCCAATTATTGAGGGTCACTGCCCGCGCTTCAGGGGACTTGCGCTTGCTCGCATCCTGTTTTGCGGGGTGGATTCTGACCATACAGAACAGACACCGCAGGGCATGCGGGAGCGTATTGCAAACGGCATGTTCGTCGAGATTCAAGAAAAGTCGCTTACACAGGAAATCATTGATTTTTGCGTAAAAAATCCGGTGGGCGGGCATTTCTGCTTTGTTACAGACGACGTTATGGCGGACCAACTGCAGAAAGGGCATCTTAATCGGCTGGTGCGGAAAGCAATCGCGTTGGGTATGCCGCCGGAAGATGCCATTTACGCCGCCAGTGCCTCGCCTGCCGCCCGTATGAATCTGCGCGACCGTGGTTCAGTGGCACCCGGAAAACTTGCAGATTTTCTTTTGCTGGATGATTTGCGGCAGTTTCGAGTGAAACAGGTGTACAAGCGTGGTGTGCTTGTAAAAGAAAACAAAAAGGAAAATAAAGCTGCTGGTCACTTCTTTCCGGAAAGATTTTATCACAGCGTACACCTGCCTCTGCGCACAGAAAAGGATTTTCTTGTGTTCACACCCCCAGGAAGCCAAGCAGTACACTGCCGCGTCATAGCCGTGCAGCCGGGAACTACTTTTACAGAAGAACAGATTGTGCGGCTGCCTGCAACACAGGGCCGCCTAAACTGGAAAAGTAATTCTCAGCTCTGCTTAGGTACAGTGTTTGAGCGCCACCACGGCAGCGGCCGTGTTGGTATGGGGCTGTTGACCGGCAGCTGCCTGCACGCCGGGGCAGCGGCAACTAGTTACGCGCATGACCATCATAACCTTTTTGTTGTCGGCAGAGATGAGCGGGACATGGCTCTCGCCGCCAATATGGTTATTAAAAACGGCGGGGGGATCTGTGTCGTCAGGGATGGGAAGGTACTGGAGCTTGTTCCGTTGGCAGTGGGCGGTATCCTTTCAGAGGAGCCGGCTGAGCAAGTCGGCAGGAAGGTGGCCTGTGCCACAGCGGCTTTGCGCGCTTTGGGCTGGCAGCATGAAAATCCGATTATGTCTTTGTGTACGGTGAGTCTACCTGTCAGCCCAGCACTTAAATTGACAGACCGCGGATTGGTGGATGTACAGGGCGGGCATATTGTGCCCCTGTTTTTGGAAGAGGAATAACAAATGATTGAACATGAAATAGCAAAGCGGTGCCGCGTACTGTTGACCGCGCCTGCCGTACAAAAGACATTAAAGCAGCTGCAGGCTTGGGATGAGAATACCTTACAGGAACAAATTGAAATTTGCGAAATTACTGCCGCTCCGTTTCATGAACAGCAGCGTGCGGATTTTTTTCTTGGTAAGCTGCAGCAAATCGGTTTGCAGGAGATCCATAAAGATTCCGCAGGCAATGTCCTGGGCAGCAGTGCCTGCGGAAATGATGGGAAATTGCTGATTGCGGCGCATTTGGATACCGTCTTTGCCCAGGGAACCGATACCAGAGTAAAAAGAGCCGAGGGCCGGCTGCACGCTCCGGGTTTGGTAGATGATTCGCGCGGGTTAGCAGAGGTACTAGCGGTCGCTCGTGCATTGCAGTACAGCGGAATCAAGACATGGCGCAAAGTCGTTTTTTGCGGGGATGTGGGCGAAGAGGGAACAGGCAACCTGCGCGGTGTACGGCATATTTTTCAGCATACAAAAGGAATCTCCGGTTTTGTTTCACTGGATGGCTTTATGGACCCTGCTGCTATTACTTATCTGGGCATGGGCAGCAAGCGGTACGAGGCTACCTATACGGGCCCGGGTGGGCACAGCCTGTACAATTTTGGCAGGCCCAGCGCAGTGCACGCCGCTGGGCGCGCAATCGCAAAAATCGCCGAGCTGCCTTCTCTGCCCGGCACAACCTTTACGGTGGGCACGGTAAAAGGCGGCTCTGCGGTGAACGCTATTGCGGCAAAAGCCGGCATGCAGATTGACCTGCGCGGAGAGAATCCGCAGAATTTGAGCAAACTTGAGCAGGCAGTACAGAAATGCCTAAAAAGTGCCGCGCAGGACGAAAATAGCCGCTGGAAGAGCAAGTCAATTCAACTGAAAGTAGAAGAAATTGGGAGCCGGCCGTGTGGTGTACAACCGGCTGATGCTGATATTGTTGTGGCTGCTGCATGCGCGACAAAAGCGGTCGGCCTGACGCCGCGTCTGGAGCCCCCAAGCAGCACGGACAGCAACATTCCCATTTGTTTAGGAATTCCTGCGGTAACATTAGACTGTGGGGGGAAAGCTGGCGGTACACATTCTTTTTCAGAGTGGTTTTTGCCGCGGCAGTCTTTCCTTGGGCCGCAACGCGCTTTTTTGCTGGTGCTGCTGTTGTCTGGCGCTGAGGGGATTATCCCGCCGCTGCTCTGATTTGCCTTTTAACTTAACAGAATGGGAGGAAACCGCCTGTGCATTTTTCCGCAGAGACTTATCTGATCCTTTGTCCCATGCTCTTTTTGGCTGCTTTTGTAGATTCATCTGCTGGGGGCGGCGGCCTTATCTCTATTCCGGCGTATTTATTTGTTGGTGTTCCTATCCATTTTACATACGGCACTAATAAATTTACGTCTGGCATGGCTGCGCTGCTTTCGTCTTCTCAGTATATTCGCCATGGAAAAGTACCGGGTAACGCCACTGCGGTATCAGCGGCGGGTGCGCTGGTCGGCGCGGTCGCCGGGGCTAGGCTGGCATTGTTTTTAAGTGACTATGTATTGCGCGTTATTTTAATCTTTGTGCTTCCGGCAGCGGCTGTGTTTATGCTGCTAAATAAAAACAGCCTTAAAGCTTCAAATAAAAATGACGGTCTGCCCGATAAGAAGCTCTACCCGCGCGCGCTTCTCATCGGTTTGCTCTTGGGTATGTATGATGGTTTCTTTGGTCCGGGAACAGGTACGTTTTTAATTCTTGCCATGACAGCTCTTCTTGGCTACGATCTGATTACGGCCTGCAGCAGCGCGAGGGTGGTCAATCTGGTTTCTAATCTTGCGTCACTTTTTACTTTTATAGCGGGTGGAAAAGTGCTGTGGCAACTTGCAGTACCGGGTGCCTGCTGCTCAGTCGTTGGCGGTTATTTCGGTTCAAAATGTACACTGAAATATGGCTCTAAATTTGTTCGGCCCATCATCTTTATTGTCATTTTTCTGCTTCTTATCAAAATGATTGTCGGATTTGTACAGGGATCCTCTCTATGATTCAAAAGGACTGGAGGTTGTCAGACATGGATGCTAAAATGGTACATATGCTTTGTGAATCTGTGGAGGCACAGGCAAAAGAGCTGCGGGAGGCTTCTCACAGCATTTGGGCGCATCCGGAAACGGGCTATCAAGAGACATATGCATCGGCTCTGTTGTGCAAGCTGCTAAAAGGCAGAGGGTTTGCTGTAGAAACGGGCCTTGCCGGAATGAGCACTGCCTTTTGCGCGAAAAAAGGAGAAGGTCCGTTCCATATTCTATTTGTCGCCGAGTATGATGCCCTACCGCGGCTTGGGCACGCGTGCGGGCACAACCTTTTTTGCTGCTCTGCGGTTGGCGCTGCCGCCTCACTTTCACAGTGGCTGACAGCCAGCGGCATCAAGGCATCTGTAACAGTTGTGGGCAGCCCAGCGGAGGAAGGCGGCTGCGTTGAAAACGGCAGTGGAAAAGTACCGCTTGTTGCATCCGGTCTGTTTGACCATGCTGACCTAGCTATGATTGCGCATGCGGATGGAACAAATGTGATTGAGCGGCGGCTGTGTGCCGGCGCAAACTTGGAAGTCCATTTTACGGGGCGCGCGGCCCATGCGGGTGGTGCACCGGAAAAAGGAATCAATGCACTGACAGCCGGTATGCTGACGGTGAATAATCTAAATGCACTGCGACAGCAGTTTCTGCCGGGCATGACAGCAAACCCGGTTATCACAGACAGCGCAGCGCTGCCGGGTACGATTCCGGACGATTGCCATATGAAAATCAATGTACGCGCTTCCTCTAAAAAAGACTTAACTGGTCTGCTGCAAAAGGCAAAAGACTGCTGTAATGCGGCAGCGCTTGTTACCGGATGCAACTGCACAATGCACCTGTGCAGCTTTCCAACGGAAGATATGGCTCCAAACCACGCAATAGGGATGGTTTGGAAAGAGGCGCTTGAGCAGATGCATATCTCTGCAGTACAGGCGGATTCTCAGCATTACTGCTGGGATATGGGAAATGTCAGTCATGTCTGCCCGTCTCTTGGCGCATACATGAAAATCGGCCCTGCTGACCTAGTCGGCCATACACCGGAATTTCGCATGGCCGCGGATTCATCACAGGCATATGAAGCTATGCTGAACGCGGCAAAAGCCATGGCAATGACGGCAGCCTCATACATCGTAAATGCTGCCTTCCGGGATGCGGTTAAAAAAGAATTTGCAGCTTTAAAACAGGGAACCGGGGAAAAGGAGCAGATATGAATTTTGTATGTACCAAATGCGGAAAGCGCGTACCTGTCTCTACGCGCATGCCAAATTGCGCGTGCGGCGGACTTTGGCAGTTGGAATTCACGCCGCCGGCTTTCACAGAAAGGGAAATCGACAAAGACTTGTGGGGCATGTTTCGCTATCACAACTTCATGGCGTTGGAAGATGACAGCTGGAAAGGCATAACGCTTGGAGAAGGTATGACGCCGATTATTCATTTTAATGACGATGTTTTGCTGAAAATGGATTATTTTATGCCGACGCTGTCTTTTAAAGACAGAGGAGCGGCGGCCCTCATTTCGCACTGCAAATCCATTGGCGTCCAAAAAGTTATTCAGGACAGCAGCGGCAACGCTGGCAATAGCGTGGCTGCCTATTGCGCAAGAGCGGGCATTACCTGTGAAATCTTTGTGCCACAGGGTACGTCACCGCAAAAAATAGGTATGATAAAGGCATACGGCGCAGAGGTAACCGTGGTGTCGGGCAACCGTGACCACTGCGCAGATGTCTGCCGGGAAAAGGTGAAAAAAGAGGGCGCTTATTATGCCAGCCATGTCTACAATCCGTTTTTCTATGAGGGGACAAAAACCTATATTTATGAAGTCTTTGAGCAACTGCACCGCATTCCGGAAAATTTGGTGGTGCCTGTCGGCAACGGTACCCTGTATCTCGGTATTTTTAAAGGACTGGAGGAATTGTACAGAAGCGGTGCCATTAGCCACATGCCGCAGGTAATCGCTCTGCAAAGCGAGTGCTGTGACCCACTGCTGCAAGCAGCTGCCCATAAAGAGAAAAAACCCCGCCAAGTGACCCCGCTGCCGACAATGGCAGAGGGAATCGCTATCGGCAGGCCAATGCGCGGCGAAGAAATTCTGCGGTATGCCGAAAAATACGATGTGCGCTTTGTGCATGCACCCGAAGACAGTATTTTAAAGGCACGGACAGAGCTGGCTTTGCAGGGGATTGACTGCGAATACACGACAGCAGCAAACTATGCGGCTTATAAACACTACTGTGCGCTGTATGGGAAAACACACGACTGCCTGATTACCATGTGTGGTGCGGGATTAAAATCTGGCTGTGCAGCGGGTGGCAGCGGCCTTGCCTGAATTTTCGCGAAACAGATTTTTGAAATTTCTGTGAAAAGGGGAAGAATGCTTGACAACTGTTTGCGTTGCAAGTATACTAAAACAAACTTATTTTTGAAATAAGCAAAAGGGAATGTACCATTTATGGTATATCCTAATTTATAAAGTTAACTGTAAGTCTTGTTTTCTCAGCGTTTACGTTGGCAAAAAAGTCGTTATGGGGTACTTAGTCGCATTCTCCGCAAGGATGCGGCTGGTTCCCATAGCGACTTTTGTTTTTACCTGCAATTCGGGACAATGGTGTCTGCTCAATTTTGAGATACCATTGTCCCTTTTTGACTTTTGGAAAGGAAGTGACTGTATTGACAGGTATATACACTACACAGGAATTCAAACGAAAACTTTTTAAAATTTACAATAGCGTCAATCAAGAAATTTACGGATTTGGCGTTAACGAGCTTCGCATTGCTTTTGTGGATGACATGATTATTTTTAGAACACGGCATAACCGTGTACGTGCACTGCAGGTCTTGGAGAATGATTATAAGGACTTAAAACAGTCCGTTGACTATGCGCTGTTTTTGGAATTTAAAAAACGGTTGCGCAGGCAGCTGCAGGAGCAGACCGATATGCATGTGGGTTCCCTGCTGCGAGATTATGACGCAAAAAGGGAAACCGCGATCACTGTGGTCTGTCTAGAAGAAAAACCGCAGGAAGAGGGAAAAGGGAAATGAGAATTGCGGTAGGAATTACCGGCGCCAGTGGCTCCATTTACGGATATGCGCTTGTGCGTGCGTTGGCACAGCACGGGGTGCAGGTTGCCGTGGTGCTGTCTGATATGGGTGCCAAAGTGATGCAGTATGAGTGCGGAATTGGTCCGGAAGCACTTGCTCCGTATGCACATCTTTACCGAGATGATGATTTGTTTGCGGATGTGGCCAGTGGATCGGCTCCGCTGAGCGGAATGGTAATTGCACCGTGTTCTATGAATACCCTGAGCTGCGTGGCGGGCGGAAGCGCACAGACACTTTTGACACGAATGGCTTCTGTCACGCTCAAGGAACAGCGCAAATTGGTGGTGTTGGTCAGAGAGGCCCCATTGAATGTGATTCAGCTGGAAAACATGACACGGCTTGCAAGGGCCGGAGCCTGTATTTTTCCCGCTTCCCCCGGCTTTTACGCGCGGCCAACCGAAATTTGGCAGCTGGTGCAGCAGATCGTTTTGCGCATTATCGGTCAATTTGGCATTGAAACAGAAAATCCGCAGCAGTGGAAAGGAGGAGAATTCATTGGCCATACCTGATTTCAGAACACTGCTTGCGCAGCAGGAATCTTCTGGCAAACTGCTGCATATCCGCAAAGAGGTTTCACAGCAGTATGAAACAGCTGCGCTTATGAAAAAAACACAGGGCAGGCGGCCAATGCTTTTTGAAAAAATAAAGGGCAGCCCGTGTCCTATGGCGTGCGGAATGGGTGGAACGCGGGAACTGCTTGCTACGAGCATAGGTTGCAATGTAGAGAAACTCAACGCAAGGCTTGCGCAGGCCATTTTGCACCCCGTACCGGTTACACAAGTAAAGCAGGCGGCTGTGCAGGAAAATACCGTCAGTGCACCTTTTTCGATCGGACAGTATATGCCGGTACTTACTTACAACGAAAAGGACTGTGCTCCCTTTCTGGTTTCGGGTATGTTGGCAGTACACAATTTGGCAGGGGACAGGCTGTATACTTCCATTCGCCGAATGCAGTACCTTGGTCAAAACAAGGCAACCATTTTGATTACCTCACATGAGATGAAAGAGCAGTTTCAGATTTGTGAAGCGCAGCACCGAAAGTTGGATGTTGCTGTCATGTTTGGTGTCGTTCCTGCGGTTGTTCTTGCCTCTCAGCTGAGTACGCACCTGTATGACTGCAATAAACTGGATGTCGCGGGCGCTTTGCTTGGGCAGCCGCTTGCGGTTGTCCGGTGCAAAACCGTTGATGTGGATGTCTTAGCAGACTCAGAAATGGTGCTGGAAGGGCGTGTGGTCGGCTGGAAAAAAGCGACAGAAGGCCCATTCGGAGAGATGGGGGGCTATTACGGTGGCGTTTCGCAGCAGCCGATTGTAGAGTTCTCAGCTCTGACTTACCGGGACAACCCGGTCATGCAGGGTATTTTTCCCTCCGGTTTCGAGGAAAAGCTGCCCATGGCCATTTGCCGCGAAGTGAGCTTATTCAGTACAATCCGCCAAACGGTCCCCGGGGTGCGAAAAGTATACATCACGCCGCCAACGCTTGGCCGCCTGCATGCGGTTGTGCAGATACACAAAATCCTACCCTCTGATGGAAAGCAGGCTGCTCTTGCGGCTTTTGCTTCTGACAAAGATTTAAAGCAGGTAATCGTTGTAGATGAAGATATCGATATTTGTGACGCGGAGCGTGTTGAGTGGGCTGTGGCCACACGGCTGCAGGCAGACAGAGATGTGTTTATCATCCCCGGCTGTGGTGGTTCACCACTCGAACCTTCACACTGTATTACTGGTACAACTGCCAAAATGGGAATGGATGCAACTTGCCCACTTGGGGATGAGCGCTTTTGTACAACGCATATTCCGGGTGAAGAGTCTATCCAGCTGAAAGATTACCTTTAGGTATAAAGCACGGTTCGTAAAAAAGAAGGAGGTGTTGCCAAATGGCAGCATTAGGAATTGTAGAAACAAGAGGAATGTCTGCTGCAGTAGAGGCTACCGATGCTATGTGCAAAGATGCCCGTGTCAGTGTTCGCCAAGTGGTGGTTCCGGGCGGCGGGCATATGGCCATTTTGGTGCAGGGGGATGTTGCCGCTGTTACTTCTGCGGTCAGCGCCGGATTGGCTGCTGCACAGAAAGTGGGCGGGGACATTATTTGTACGAATGTTATACCCAACCCGCATATTGAACTGCAGCAGTACCTTGACGCAGAGTTCCCCGGAAACACAGAGGAAGACGGTGAAGTCTGATGGATCAGTTTGTTGAAAAAATGGTTGATCAAATCTTGCAGCCGACTGCAGACAAGGCGACGGGTCCCAAAAATCAGATGCCTTTTCCTGCGCTTGCACGGCCCAATTACCAGCGGGAAAGCAGCCGAAAGCGGCTGCAGGTTTTTGATTTGAAATTGCCTCAGCTGCAGGCAAAGAAACCTGCAACAGCTTTTGAGCGCAGTACGAATCTGTGCCAGGCAGCACTTTCATCTGCTGCAGGCACAGAAAGACCGTTCCCGCTGGGCGTGCAGGGCGCTGACGGCTTAACGAAAACAGCGGAGGGGCCGTTTCCGCTGGGTTTGCAGGGCGCTGACGGCTTAACGAAAACAGCGGAGGGGCCGTTTCCGCTGGGTTTGCAGGGCGCTGACGGCTTAACAAAAACAGCCGAGGGGCCGTTTCCGCTGGGCGTGCAGGGCGCTGACGGCTTAACAAAAACAGCCGAGGGGCCGTTTCCGCTGGGCATACAAGACAGTAATCAAATACCGCAAGCGCCTTGTACCTGCCATGTACAGGCAAACGTGCAGCAAAATGAAACACGGGTGGCGGTTCTTGAGCACCCGGAAAAGCGCACGCTGCGCCTGTTGGGCCTTTACTGCCCTCAAAACAGCTCTGTTGGCATTGCAGCGTCCGATGTCTGTACGCTTCGGCAGCTTTTCGCGGCTGATGCCGCTTCTGCACAAGTCACGGGATTAAAGATTGAGATTGACTGGCAAGCGGATAAAAGCAAACCATTCCTTTTTCAGTTTTATGGAAACACAGAACAGGTAAAGAAAGCAGCGGCGACTTTCTCACGGGTGCTTTCGAGCAATATGCCGCTTTTTGCAGAGGCACCCACGGAAATGCTTCGCCGCAGGCTGTGTTTGGGCTCGGGCTGCGTCGGAGCGCTGGAAAACTGCAGCTTGCCGATGCTGCTGCCGGAAATGAATGATTACTGGCACTCGCACCCCGAGTCGACACTCGAAATTTTTCCGGGTAGGCAGTGGGTGCTGCTTGGCGGTGAAAAGCAGGAGCTGCAGCAGGCTTTGCAGCTTATGCAGCATCGGAAGAATAGCAGATAATAATGTCAGAAATAGGAGGCAGGCAAAGTGAATATGGGAAAACAGCATGCGCTGGGGCTAGTAGAGACGTTTGGCTTTGGCACGGCAATCAGTGCAGCGGATGCTGCCTTAAAAGCAGCGGCCGTTTCCATTCGGCGGATTGAGGAAACAATCGGTTCAGGCGGGTCGCTTGGCACAACCGTTTATCTGGTCGGCGAGGTGGCTGCCGTAAAGGCCGCTGTCGAGGCGGCCGAGATTGCGGCAAACCGTGTTGGGCGTACCGTTTCAACGGACATCATCCCGAATCTTGATGACAAGGTTTTAAGCGGTATGTATCACGGCTCTTTGGAATTTTAAAAACATCATACAAATTATTGGAGGTTACTGAAATGAATGAAGCTTTGGGTTTGGTTGAAACAAAAGGATTGGTCGGTGCCATTGAAGCGGCAGATGCTATGGTAAAAGCCGCAAATGTTACCATTACCGGCTATGAAAAAATCGGTTTCGGTTTAGTTACGGTTATGATTCGCGGGGATGTCGGTGCTGTAAAAGCGGCTACAGATGCAGGCGCTACAGCGGCGCGCCGTGTTGGAGAAGTCATTTCCGTACATGTTATTCCCCGCCCACATACAGAAGTGGAGCGTTGCATTCTGAAGCCGGTTGCCGATTCCGTTGGGGAGTAATCAGCGATGCGCCTGCTGATTATTTGGTGCGAAAAGGCACTTGGGCGCCAAGTCGCACAAAACGCACTGCGTACCCTTGTAAGCAAATGGAGCGGCGGGATAGGCTTGTGTACAGAAGAAGCATCTAATGAAATAGTACCTGGCGGGGCGGACAACAGGGAAGAAGCCCCGGAAGACCTTGTTATCAGGTATGACTGCTTTCTTGTGCCGCTGCTGCCCACAGAAATGTTGGGGCATTTGCTTGCGGCAAAAACACAGTCACCGGCCGAGGTCCTTCTGCGCGCGGCGCTTTGTTCGAAAAAACCGGTTCTCCTTTTGCCGGCTGCGCTAGGTCCGGAAAATGAGACGAATACGCGGGGAACATCTCCGCTTTTGAAAAAGGTTTTGCAGCAAAGGAAACAGGCGGCGCTTTTGGGCTTTCAAACGATGGACATGCAGAACATATTAAATCTGCAGCAGAAGCGGGCGGCCCCTTTTCAGCTTCAGAATAGGATTGTGACAGAAAAAGATATCCTTGAAGCTTTCAAGTCAGGCAGCCGCGTGGCTGCGCTGCCTGACAGTGCAGTTGTTACACCGCTTGCAGCGGATACTGCACGGGAAAAGAAAATAGAACTTGTGAAGGAGGGAGCGCCGTGAATCTGGGTATCATAATTGGCCAGGTTGTGGCAACCCGGAAAGACGAAAAACTGACAGGAAGCAAGCTAATGATTACACAGCCCGTTGATGCGTATTTGCACCCCGCCGGCGAAAAAATAGTAGCGGTTGATACAGTGGGTGCCGGCGTTGGCGAAACAGTTCTCTATGTACAGGGATATGCTGCAACGCGCGCTTTTTCGGACAGGGATATGCCGGTGGATGCGGCCATTATCGGCATTGTAGATAAAATTGACTGCTATGAAGCGAGAAAGGACGGCTGAAAATGGATATGTCAGAAGAAAAAAAGGCCATTCGCCGCCGCAGGATGATAGACACACTGCTTGGCGGCGGCAGCGCAGATCTCGTCTTTCATGGCGGTAATGTGATTGATGTTTTGACACGAGAAATCTACCCCGCAGATGTCGCGGTAAAGGATGAATTTATTCTGTATGTCGGTGACTGCAGTTTTTTAACTGGACAAAAGACAACGGTGGTGGATGTGGAGGGGAAATTTCTAAGCCCGGGTTTTATAGATGCACACATGCATTTTGAAAGTTCTATGCTGACGCCAACGGAGTTTTCCCGTCTTTCATTGCCAACAGGCACAACAACGGTTTTTGCGGACCCGCATGAAATTGGCAATGTACTCGGGGTAGATGGTATAGTGGAAATGATAAAAGAAGCGCGCACGCTGCCAAACCGCGTGCTATTTACAGTTCCAGCGCTGGTACCGGACTTACCGGGCCTTGAAACCCCGGGCCGAGAGATAAACAGTCAAAACATTGAAGGCTTGCTCGATGACTCGCTGGTGTGCGGCCTAGGTGAAATGCAGGGTTTCAGCAACGTAAAGCCTGTCTATGCGTATGCGTCTTCGCTGCTTGACGATATGCTGATTTCTGTGTTGGAATCGAAGAAACGGGGCAAGTCTGTCGAGGGCAATGCGCCCGGACTGAGTGACGCGGAACTTGCTGCGCACAACATCCTTTGCGGCGGCCACGCCTCCTGCCATGAAACGGTTACAAAAGAAGAGTGCGCCGAAAAACTGCGCTGCGGCTACACAGTTTTTATGCGCGAAGGCTCTACGCAGAAAAACATGAAAGAATGCATCCGTGTTATTACGGAAGATGGCATGGATTCTAGACATCTGGCTTTTGCAACTGACGATATGGTGGCAGAAGATCTGCTGACAGCGGGCCATATAGATGAAATCCTGCGCCGGGCGGTTGCCTGTGGCGTAGACCCTGTAGAAGCAATTCAGATGGCAACCATCAATCCTGCGGAACACTATGGAAAAAAAGAAATCGGTGCGCTGTCACCCGGCCGTGCAGCTGATATCTGTGTCATTAGCGACCTTGCCGCTATGCGTGTGGATGAGGTTTACGTTGCTGGAAAAACGGCGGCAAAAGACGGCAAACTGCTGCTGGATTTGCCAAGGTGGAAATATCCCGATACGGTAAAGAACACTATGAAATGTCCACGGGTCTCTGTACAGCAGTTACAAGTACCTTCCGGCCACAGCAGTGAACGTGTGCGCGTCATTAAAGTCATTCCGGAGCAAAATTTGACAGATGCCCTAGAGGCAGAGCTCCCTGTGCAGGACGGCTTTCTGGTTCCCTCAACGCAGCAGGATGTTTTGCCGTTGCTTTCTATAGAGCGCCACGGGCGCAGCAGCGGAAGAATCGCCCACGGATTTGTACAGGGAATGGGACTAAAAGCTGGGGCCATCGCTCAAAGCATTGCACACGATACGCACAATCTGCTGGTGTGCGGCGCGAATTATATAGATATGAAAATGGCGGCCGACCGTGTTATTGCCATGGGTGGCGGCATTGCCCTGGTGAAAAACGGGCGTGTTGCCGGTGACCTTTCGCTGCCGATCGGCGGGCTGATGACGGATGCTTTGACTGGTGCCGAGGTAGCTGAAAAAATTCGTCTGCTCAACGAAATAGCAAAGACAGAGCTTGGGTGCACACTGCCTTCGCCGTTTATGCATCTGTCCTTTTTGTCACTCGCTACAAGCCCTAAATGGAAACTGACCGACAAAGGCATTGTCGATGTAGCTTCCGGTAAAATCCTGCCGGTTCTGCTTTCCGGGGAAAGGGAGAAAATGTAAACATGGGTTATCAAATCATTGACCTTACACAAGAAATCTTTGAGGGCATGTCGGTCTTTCCCATGCATCAGAAAACCTTTATCTTTAAAAACATGACGCATGAAGAAAGCATCAAAAGATATGGATTTCCGTTCAGTACAAATAACTTGCTGATTAACGAGCACGGCCCAACACATACAGATGCCCTGTACGAGTTTGACCCGAACGGCGCTACCATTGAAAAAACCAATCTTGCGCTTTGTTTTGGTAGCGCGCTGTGTCTGGATGTTTCCTCTGTTTCGCCGGATGAATATATTACAGAGCAGGTACTATCCAAGGCGCTGCAGCGCTCTTCGCTGAAAATCAACAGGGGCGATATTGTGCTGCTGTATACTGGGCACTACAACCGAAGTTACGGTAAGGCAGAGTGGCAGACGCGCTATGCCGGTCTGGATATTTCCGGTGCGGAGTTTTTGGGGCGGCAGGGTGTCGTCAACATTGGAATTGACGCACCCGCTATCGATAACCCAAAAGATCAGAAATATTCCGGCCACCTTATCTGCCGCAAGTACAGAATGCTCAATACAGAAAATCTTTGTAATTTAGATAAAGTGGCGCAGAAACGATTTTTGTATATTGGCTTGCCACTTAAAATCCGTGGCGGCACAGGCAGCCCAGTTCGTGCGGTGGCAATTTGTTAATCATGATAAATGAGGGGGCTCAACAAAATGCAGAAGCTTAAAGAAAAAGTGTTTATTCCAGCTTACTCCGGCGGTGCAGTAAAGGTGATGGCTGGGCAAGAACTTTATTTAATTGATGTAGAGGGTCAGCAGGTCAGCGACTTCGTTTGTTTTAACCTCGATGACCTGAGCGAACACGTTTCGCCGGTGCATATGCGCTCGTCTCTGTCAAGTATTCGGTTGAAAGTCGGCGACTTCCTGTACAGCAATTATCGGGAGCATATGATGCAGCTGGTAGCAGACACAGTTGGTGTTCACGACTTTTTCTTTCCGGCGTGTGACTACTACAGGTATAAAGTAGACTTTGGTGTCGAAAATCATCCGAACTGTCACGATAACTTGATGAACGCACTCAAGCAGTACCATTTTGTGCCTGAGCTGCTTCCTGATCCAATCAACTGGTTTATGAACAACCATATGGATGGAACTGGCGACTATATTATCGAACCACCGCTTTCCAAACCGGGTGATTATGTCAAACTAAAGGCACTGAAAAATTGCCTGGTTGCCGCTACGTCCTGCTCGCAGGACTTTGTGCCCGTAAACGGTATGCACGTTTCACCTATAGAGCTGCAGGTTGTCGAGCAAGCATAACCTGCTGTGAAACAATGGCATATAAAAAACGTTCCCCATTCGTTAGCAGAGGGGAACGTTTTTTTATCGTCGATGCACGCTTTACAGGAAGCTGACGCAGGTATCGGTCCATTTGCGGTAAACATGAAATGCGCGGACAATATCAGTCCAGTCAGCTGTTTCATTTGTGCAGTGGCATTGAGCGGGATTGCCCGGGCCGAGTATGAGAAATGGCAGCTTTGGCTTATAGGGACATACCAGGGAAGCGTCCGTGTAAAAAAGCACGCCGCTGCGTGCCGAACTGCTGCCCTCTTGGCGGCAGAGCACGGCGGCTGCGGAAACGCCGGGGTGGGAAGAATCTGTTTCCAGCGCTTCGCGGCAGTTAAAATAGCGCAGATGAATCTGCAGTCCTTGCTGCTTTTCCTCTGCCTGCCTGGCCGACTGTTCAAAGATTGCTTTTAGGGAAGTGCTGCTGATGGTTGGCAGAAAGCGTGTGTCAACAGAAAAATCGGCAAAGTCGGGTATCATATTTATCTTTATACCAGAAGAAACGGCGGTCATGCAGCATGTGTTGCTCCCCAGCAGGGGATGCACAGGTACACAGGCACAAATCCGTTTTTGTGCTTCCTTTAAAAAGTCTGTACCGAGTTCCAGCGCATTGATTCCGTTTTGCGGCATGCTTGCGTGGCTGCTTTTGCCGTGTACGCTGGCTTTTGTCCACATACAGCCCTTTTCGCAGACACCCGGCGTACAGGCGGTCGGCTCACAGATAAACAGAAAAGACAGACCGTCAAAAGCACCAGCATCACGAAGCGCAGACACACCTAAGCCGCCGGATTCTTCATCAGCAGTAAAATAAAAACGCAAAGTCACCGGTGGCTTTTGTCTATTTGTAGCATAAGAAAGATACAGCAAAAGCATGGCGGTCAGCCCGCCTTTCATATCTGCCGCGCCGCGGCTTGTGACAGCGGTGCCGTTCACTGTGCCTGAAAATGGGCCGCAGCGCCAGTTGGCGGGGTCACTAACCGGAACCGTATCAAGATGGCCGGCAAACCCGACTGATTTTCCACAGCTTTGCCCCGGCAGTGTCAGTACCATGCTGGCTCGCCCGGCAGTATGGTGCAGAATCTGTACCTGCTTATCAGTGGCCGGCGCGCCGTATTTTTTTAGCAGCGCTAAGATGCAGTGTACCATATTTTCTTCGCTGCCGCCGGGATTTGTGCTGTTCACCTGCAGCAAGGCCCTGAAAATAGCCAGGGCCTTGTCCTGCAACTGTGTATTACTTTCCATTTTGGTTTTCGCCCTTTCCTGCTTCTTTATCTCCTTTTATATTCTTTTAGGGATAGGAAGTCAATAAAGACTGCAGTACTTTTAAAATGTCTCGAAAATTGCAATAACAAATTGAACACTCAGAAAGAATAAAAGTGTGGGGTCATGGCCGAGCACAAATCAAGTCAAGTTGGGCATCGAACAGTTCTTCTGGTGCGAGGTAACCAAGCCGCTTTCTCGGCAGTGCGTTTATCTCATCTGCAAACATTTGGACAGCTTCATTAAAGTAGTTTTGAATGGACACCCCTTTAGGTATGAAACGCCTCAAGACACGATTTGTACGCTCATTTACTGGCCGCTCCCAAGCGGAATAAGGATGTGCGAAATAGACGGTAGTTCCCAATGCCTCAAATGCAGAAAAAGCTGCGAATTCACTGCCATTATCCGTTGTAATACTGCGGAATATCTCGCCGAATCGTTCCCCAAACTGGTCGTGCAACTGCCTCATAGCATCGGCGATTCCGTTCGTTGTTTTCCCATCTACCCGAAAGGCGAGACAGTAGCCGGTCAATCGCTCCACAATGGTAAACACTACTGGCTCACCTTTCTTTTTTCGTCCAAGCACCGTGTCCGATTCCCAGTGGCCAAAGGTGTTTCGCTGATTCACTTCGGCCGGCCGTTCATCCAGACTTTTGCCGTTCAAACGTTTGGAAATGCGGGGGTTCCCACGCTTTCTCCTTGTCAGAGCCTCAGGAAGATCAAAGGGCGTAAGCACTATTTCGCCTTTCCAAAGAAGGTTATAGAGTGTTTTGGTACAGGAGATTTCATCTGCGGGAAACAAGCCTTTGCTCCTTGCATGGCCTACGCAGGCATCGAACGACCATTTATGCACACGCACCTGCTCCGCTGTCCAGCGAAGGAAGGCCGAGTCTCTTGGTATGCTTCTGGTGCGGCGGCAGTGGCTGCGGTTCGCACAGTATACGGCGGCTCCTCTCTTTGCAGTGTATCCGGGCCTGCGACCGTGACCGCAATAAGGAGGCGTTCCGCGCTGCAGCTCATAACCGACGGTTGATGGGCTGCAATTGATCATCCGGGCGACGGCTCTGTTTGAATATCCTAGCTTTTTTAGTTGTTGGATTGCTCCCCGTTCTTCTGCTCCCAGGTGCTGTCCACGCTTGCGTTCTGCCGAGATTATGATAGAATGACTATATTCCATGGCGTTTGGTCCCTTCTGTCAGAGTTTTGTGTGGTAACTTTATTCTAACAGATGAGTCCATTCACCATGGACCTTTTTATGTGTTCAATTCGATTTTACAATTTACCTTTTAAAATGTCTTTTGATTTTAAAGAAAACAGATTCATTTATATAGAAAATAAAGTGTACAGTAAAAAGTCCGCACTTGTAAAAATGTGGAGAGTGAAGTTGCAAAGGATCGCCTTTTTACGTTACAATAAAAAAGCCATCGTTTCTGTCTGTGGCGCGTTTTGACGCAGCGGGAATATGAGAAAAAGATGCTTTGGATGAGGAGTGGAAAAATGAACAGACGACCTGTTATAATTGACACAGACCCCGGAATTGATGATGCCGCTGCCTTGGCGGCTGCGTTGTTTAGTGATGAGCTGGATGTAAAGCTGCTCACAACTGCTGCAGGAAATGCGAGTCTGTCGAATGTAACGCGCAATGCGTTGTGCCTGCTTTCGTTTTTTGGTAAAAATGTGCCTGTGGCGGCCGGTGCCGAAAAACCGCTGGTGCGGGAATTCGTAAGCGCCGAAGATGTGCACGGATCCGGAGGAATGGAAGGATATCATTTTCCCGAACCTTCCGGTGCCCTTTTGCTGAATGAAAAAGCAATAAACGCTATGTATCGTGTCATTATGCAAAGCAAGACCCCCGTCACGTTGGTTTTGATAGCGCCGATGACAAATGCTGCCTTATTATTTCGAGTTTACCCTGAGGTTAAAAGCAGGATCCGCGAAATTGTCATTATGGGCGGTACCGCCGGCCGCGGAAATAAAGGAGTGCTCTCAGAGTTTAATGTGGCCACAGACCCAGAGGCGGCAAAAATTGTTTTCGGCAGCGGGGTGCCCATTGTTATGGCTGGTCTAGACGTGGGATGGAAGGCACTTGTTTTTGAAGAAGACAGTGAAAAATTGAAGCATATGAATCAAACCGGTCAGATGCTTTATTCATTGTTTCGCCACTACCGTGGTGGCAGCATGAAAACGGGTCTGAAAATGTATGACAGCTGTGCAGTTGCCTATCTGCTATGCCCGGGAATGTTCCAGATCCAAAAAACGTTTGTGGATGTAGAGTTGCGTGGAGAATTGACGGCTGGGTGCACGTTGGTCGATTTAAAAGGATATTTGCACAAACCAAATAATGCAGCTGTCTGTCTTGACCTCGACCGCGGCAGGTTTATTCAGTGGTTTATGAAAAGCATTGAAAAATGTATTTGAGCCAAAGCGGCCGCTCCTTTTCCTCCATTTGCGGGAACATGCCTTGAAAGATACTGGAAAAAGGCTGTGAGCGGGCTTATAATGACAGATATACAAAAACAGCTATCAATTCAGCTCAACAGACGGAGAAAAAGGTCACGGTTGCGCTGATGGATCGGGACCTTACGCAGCTGGCTGCTGCACTCAACCGAAACTTAGATTTACAGAAAAAGCTGCGGATTGATGTACGCCGAAATGACCTGCAGCTAAAAGAATCTATTGCAAATCCAAGCCATGATCTGCGTACACCGCTGACTTCCATTCTTGGGTATCTGCAGCTGTTGCAGAGCCCTGCCCGCCCGAAAAACAGAAAGCGTATTTGGCAGTCGTCAGCGAAAAGGCGCATACTTTAAAAACTATGATCAATACGCTGTACGAATTGTCGGCACTGGATATTGGGAAAGTTCCCTTGAAAACAGAGAAACTGGACTTAAACCAGCTGCTTCGTGAGGTTTTGGCCGGCCAGTATGAGCTTTCTGAGAAATTCAGCATGGTTTTCTCTGTCGATTTGCCTGATCGTCCGGTTTGGATTACCGGTGATCGTGTGCCTGTACACGCATTGCGCAGGATTTATTGAGCAATGCGTTTCGTTATGCAAAGAAAAATGAGGGCCTTGCTTTAGATAAAGACGGCAGCTATGCGCGGCTTTCTGTCTTCAACCCTGCCCCGCAGCTGAGAGCAGAGGACCTTGGGCATTTGTTTGAGCGGTTTTATACAGCAGACAAATCCCGCAGCAGCAGCGGCTCAGGACTGGGCCTTTCCGTTGTGAAAAAGCTAACGGAGGAAATGGGCGGCAAGATAACAGACGTGTCACTCAGCCAGCATATCTTGAAAATTAAAATCGGGTTTCCACTCTGCCAGAAATGAGGGAACTATACGAATCATTAGAAGATATAAGCAATTTGCAGATTTTCATTCTATTTTCTTCCAAAACACCTCACAGCGGCCTTTGCAAAGGCATCTTTCACCGATTTATTGAAATAAAGTGCAAAAGGTGGTACAATCATAAAATCACGATACTTTATATTTTGGAGGGAGATCGATGGAAAAGTCCCTGGATGCGTTTCTTTCTGCGGTAGACAAATATGTTTGGGGGATTCCGCTGATTGTACTGATCCTTTTGGTTGGCGCTATTTTTACCATACGGTTAAAAGGAATTCAGCTTCGTCATCTGCCGGAAGCCTTTCACTTCATGCGCTGGAAAGGAGAGGGAAAAGGCGAAATTTCCAGTTTCAGTGCGCTGTGTACAGCCCTTTCCGCTACCGTTGGCACAGGCAATATTGTTGGTGTTGCCACAGCAATTACGGCCGGCGGGCCGGGCGCCCTGTTCTGGATGGTGTTGGCCGCCTGTTTAGGCATGGCGACCAAATACGCCGAAGCAACGCTGGCGGTAAAGTACCGTAGCGTTGATAAAGAAAACCATGTGCTTGGCGGGCCGTTCTACTACATTGAGCGCGGCATGAAAGAAAAGTTTGGCCACAACTTTAAGTGGCTGGCAGTGCTCTTTGCTGTTTTCGGTATGCTGGTTGGTCTGCTGGGAATTGGCACAATGACCCAGATTAACAGCATTACCAGTGGCATACAGAATTTCTTTGACCCGAAAAAAGCCAGTACGGTTTCTATTTTTGGCGGCAGCTATTCTTGGGCGACCGTCCTTGCCGCTGTTGCAATCACGCTGTTGACGGCACTCGTCATTATTGGTGGGCTCAAGCGTATCTCTGCGGTAGCTACAAAAATTGTGCCCACCATGTTCGTTATTTATTTTGTCAGTGCACTGTATGTCATCGCTTTTAATGCACCAAAGCTCGGCGGCGCATTTGGCGCTATTTTCAGCGGCGCTTTTAATGGCACAGCAGCGGTCGGCGGATTTGCCGGTGCAGTTGTCGCGGAGGCAATCCGCAGCGGCATCGCCCGCGGCATTTTTTCCAACGAATCCGGTTTGGGCAGCTCTCCTATTGCGGCGGCTGCCGGCAAAGTGCTGCACCCGGCGCAGCAGGGCTTGGTCTCTATGCTGGGCACATTCTTTGATACCATCATTATCTGCAATGTGACCGGCCTGTGCATCATTTCTTCCGGTGCATACCAGGTAAAGGGACTTCAAGGCTTTTTCGTCACAGATTATGCGTTTCGCAAAGCCTTTTTCTTTGCGCCGCAGGTGGGCTCTTTCCTGCTGATGATTTGCTTGACGCTGTTTGCCTTTACCACAATCCTTGGCTGGAACTACTATGGCACCCGCTGCGTGTCTTACCTGACAGGCAGCAAAAACGCTGTGACAGTTTACAACTGGCTCTACATTGTCGCTTTGGCGGCAGGACCGTTCTTAGCGCTCAATTCTGTATGGACCCTCGCGGATATTGTAAACGGTCTGATGGCTTTTCCAAACCTGATTGCCCTCTTTGCACTTTCGGGAGTGGTGAAAAAAGAAACGGATTCTTTTTTCGATTACCTGCGCAGAAACCCGTATAAGAAGAGTAAGAAAAAGAAGAAAGACGAAGTACAGACCTGCTAGAGCTTTCTATCATAAAAAAGGCCGCCGAAAATCCCCCCTGTTCCTCTATAGGGAGTTTCGGCGGCCTTTTGTGCTTACTGGAATGGTACTGAAATGTTCACGAAATGCTTGATGCGGAATCTTTTCTATACAAAGTCCTTTAGAAAAATCCTCAGCCGCCTTTTAGGTGCAGCCGGGGACTTCTTTTGTTTGCTTATGACAAAGTCATATCCCCATCTTTGACCCAGCCCCTTTTGCGGCAGAAGTGATTGATCAGCGGGCACAGCACAGCGGGCAGTACAAAGCTTATCAGCAGCAGACCGGCCCAGTCCATACCGGTAATGGCGGCCTTGGTGCCAGCGGCAATGTCCTTTACCCAGCCCGTGTAAACACCGATTTGGCCGACCAGGCCGCAGGTGCCCATACCGGAAGAAACCGGGGTGCCGTTCATCTGCAGATGAAACAGGCAGGTGGCGATTGGTCCGGTAATAGCCGAGGTGACAATCGGTGCAATCCAGATGCGCGGATTCTTTACGATATTGCCCATCTGTAGCATAGAGGTCCCGATTCCCTGCGAAATCAAGCCGCCCCAGCGGTTCTCTTTAAAGGACATCACGGCGAAACCAACCATCTGTGCACAGCAGCCCGCCACAGCTGCGCCGCCTGCAAGGCCGGTCAGCGAGAGCGCTGCGCAGATTGCTGCCGAAGAAATCGGCAGGGTCAGCGCAATGCCTACCAATACAGAAACCAAAATGCCCATAAAGAAGGGCTGCAGTTCGGTTGCCCACATGATGAGGTCGCCGACTTTCATGGCGGCAAACCCCAGTGCGGGCGCCCACCAGGCAGAAAGTGCAACACCCAGGCCAATGGTGACCAGCGGCGTTACCAAAATATCAATTTTTGTTTCTTTAGAAACCGCCTTGCCGACCTCGGCGGTAATGATTGCGACAAACAAAACTGCCAGCGGGCCGCCTGCGCCGCCCAGCGCATTTGAGGCAAAGCCTACAGCGATAAGCGAAAACAGCACAAGCGGCGGGCAGTGCAGCGCATAGCCGATTGCTACAGCCATAGCCGGGCCGCTCATAGCGGTTGCAAGGCCACCAACGGTGTACTTTGTGCCGGCAATCGTTGCGACGGCGGTGGTCAAAAAACCAATGTGAAACTGCGTGCCGATTGTGTTGATAATGGTGCCAATTAAAAGGGAACAGAAAAGTCCCTGTGCCATGGCGCCCAGTGCATCAATTCCGTAGCGCTTTGCCGAAATAACAATATCTTTTCGTTTTAAAAATGCCTTTACTTTCTCCAAAAGGAAACACCGCCTGACAGGTTATTTACATGTGTCTTTACACATGTATTAACATCATACACAGGGAAAAGAAGATTGTCAACTTTTGACGGCGAAAAAATAGAGAAATTGTGCAGACGCAGAAGAAAAATTTTTTTATTTTGCACCTTGCAGTGACAGAGTGCCTAAAAAGGGCTTGCTTTTTTCGTATATTTATGTTATAGTGCTTTTTAGCCTATGGATTCTATTTCCTTTCCTGGCGGTATCCTTATGGAGCTGCACAGAGCATGGCGGTATCATCTAATGATGAGCTGTACAAAAAGGAAAAGTCTTTCGCGTAAAAAGTGGGGAGTCCCCGGGCTTTATAATCTGCTTTGATCCTCTGTGACAAAGACTGCATGAAGTATGAATGAATGTCTTTTTCATCTGTAACAGGATGCTTGTGCCCTTTTGCGGCATAAGCGGCAGGTGGAAAAGGCTTTTTTGCGTCTTTGAGCAAATTTACTGGAAACGGGAGATGAAAAAACTGAAAATTGGATTTATCGGCGCGGGCCGAGTCGGCCGGGCATTGGGCCTTTATTTTACCCACCATGGTCTTATCATTGCGGGATACAGCAGCAGAACCCCGGCCTCTGCAAAAGAGGCGGCGGCTTTGACAGGCAGCAAGTGGTTCTACCACATGGAAGAGACCGCTGCTGCAAGCGACGTGCTGTTTTTGACAACACCGGACCATGTGCTGCCCGAAGCAGATAAAGAAGCTGCTGCACTTTTGCAGCAGCACCCTGCATGGCGGACGAAAATCTGGCTGCATGTCAGCGGGGCGCATTCTTCTGCGTGCTTGGCGGCACTTTCCGCGGCGGGGTGCCCGGTGGGCAGTCTGCACCCGCTGCAGAGTTTCGGTGACCCGGCGGTCAGTGCGAAAATGCTGGAAAAGACTTATTTCAGCACAGAGGGTACCCCAAAAGCGCTTGAGGCAGTCGAGCGGATTTTAAAGCAGACCGGCGCAGCCTGCAGCAGAATTGAGACAGACAAAAAGCCGCTTTACCATGCGGGCGCCTGTGTGCTTTCCAATTACCTGGTTATGCTGATTGACACAGGTCTGCAGCTAATGCAGGTGGCCGGCATGGACCGCGAAACGCTGTTTCCTGCGGTCATGCCGCTGATTGATGGGACACTCGAAAATATCCGGGAGCAGGGCACCGTGCAGGCGTTGACTGGGCCGATTGTGCGTGCGGATTATGGCACTGTGGCGGCGCACTGCCGTGCAGTAGACCACAGCCTGCCGCAGCTGGCCGGCTGGTACCGCGCCTTGGCACTGCAAACGGTAAATTTCGCGGAAAATGGTGGAAGACTGGGCTGTGAACAGGCGGAAAATTTTCGCAAACTCTTACAAGGATGTGGCAGCAATGAACAGTAGATTCACTGTAAAATCGTTTCAAAAAGCAAAAGAGCAGCACGAAAGAATCAGCATGCTGACCGCTTACGACTATTCCATGGCAAAAATCGTGGATGCCGGCGGCATAGACGCCATTTTAGTGGGCGATTCCCTGGGTATGGTCATGCAGGGAAACAGCTCCACTCTGCCGGTCACCATGGACCAGATGGTTTATCACTGCCGGTGCGTTTCGCGCGGGGTGCAGCGGGCACTGGTGGTTGGCGATATGCCCTTTCTTTCCTATCAGGTCAGTACAGAAGATGCTGTGCGCAATGCCGGCCGGCTGATTCAGCAGGGCGGCGCCGGCGCGGTCAAGCTGGAGGGCGGCCGCGATATGGTGCCGGTGGTGCACGCCATTGTGCGGGCACAGATTCCGGTTATGGGTCACATTGGTCTTACCCCCCAGTCTGTCAATGTCCTGGGCGGATTTAAAGTACAGGGTAAAGAACTGCAGAAGGCGAAAGACCTGATTGCCGACGCACAGGCACTGGAAGAAGCGGGTGCTTTTGCGATTGTATTAGAGTCTGTACCAGAAGGATTGGCAGAGCTTATCACCGAAAAGGTCAGTATCCCCACCATTGGCATCGGTGCGGGCCGCTGCTGTGACGGGCAGATTTTAGTCGTTCACGATTTACTTGGCATGTTTGATGATTTTGTACCGAAATTTGTAAAGCAGTACGCACATATGAAGCAGGATATGTCCGGCGCGGTGTCCGCGTATGTTTCCGACGTAAAAGAGCAGCGCTTCCCCGAAAAGGCGAATACCTTTGCTATGGACGCCGCCGTCTTGGAAAAGCTGCAGGAAACAGAGGAAAAGGAGATCTAAAAAATGAAACTAGTTACAACCATCGCTCAGCTGCAGCAGGAACTGGCAGCACTCGGCCGCAAAAACAAAACACTTGGATTTGTGCCTACCATGGGGTACCTGCATGCGGGGCATCAGTCCCTGATTCGCAAAGCGAAAGAGCAGAACGACTTAGTCGTAGTCAGCGATTTTGTCAACCCGACTCAGTTTGGCCCCAACGAGGACTTTGACAAATATCCGCGTGACATCAGCCGCGACTGCAAAGCTGCCGAAGAGGCCGGCGCAGACCTTGTCTTTCACCCAGAGGCGAGTGAGATTTATCTGCCGGGCGCTTCTACAGAAGTTGAGGTAAAAGGTGAGATTACCCACAAGCTTTGCGGTGCTTCCCGCCCAATTCACTTTAAAGGGGTTGCTACTGTGGTCAGCACGCTGCTTCATATTGTGCAACCGGACCGCGCCTATTTTGGGCAGAAAGATGCCCAGCAGGTGGTCGTCATCAAAAAAATGGTGCGCGATTTGCACTTTCCGGTAGAAATCGTTCCCTGCCCCATTGTGCGTGAAAAAGATGGTCTGGCGCTGAGTTCCCGCAACCTGTACCTCACGCCGGAGCAGCACCGGCAGGCGCTTTCTTTAAGCCGCGGCCTGCAAAAGGCACGCGCCTATTTTGCGGACGGCGCTGCCGACCACGCCTCCACAGCAAAGCTGCAGGCAGTGATTCGGCAAGAGATTGCCGCCCAGCCGCTGGCAAAGATTGAGTACGTCGAGGTACTGGATGCCGATACACTGGATGAAACTGCGCAGATTCTGCCGGGCAAAAAAGCCCTGGCAGCAGTGGCTGTGCGCTTTGGCACCACACGCCTGATTGACAACACTATTTTAGGGCAGGAGGAAAACTGACATGCAGCTGACAATGCTGAAAGCGAAGATTCACCGTGCAACAGTGACACAGGCCGATATTCATTATGTCGGCAGCATTACCATTGATCAAAGCCTAATGCAGGCGGCGGGCATTCGCCCGTACGAGCAGGTGCAGGTTGCGGATATTGACAACGGCAGTCGTTTGGTTACCTATGCAATTCCCGGCAAAGCCGGCAGCGGCACTATCTGCATTAACGGCGCGGGTGCCAAGCTGGTGAATCGCGGCGATAAGGTCATTATTATGTGCTATTGCCAGGTGAGTGAGCAGGAAGCGGCCGCGTTTGAGCCAACCGTGGTGTTTGTAAACGCCGCGAATGCCGCCTGCGCACGCGAAAACTGTAATTAAAAAGCGCGAGAAAAAGGTGCTGCGGCACCGGTTTGCGTGTAAGCTGTTTTGTCACTTTTCCCGAAAACAGCTTGACACAGCCGGCAGATGTTGTTATACTGTAAACAAATTTGAACCGATAAGGTCACATAAAGGGGTACACCACCACGGGTGTAAACTTTTGTGTGGCCTTTTTTATTTTTATCGGGAAAAGGGGGCCGCACAGTGGCAGTTATCAATGGAGAAAAAGTAGAGACCGGCGAAAAAACAATGGCACAGTATCTTTCCGGGACTTCGTATGCGCTTTCCCGCATCGCGGTAGAACTCAATGGACATATCCTGCAAAAGCAGCGCTACGGTGAAACCGTGCTGAAAGACGGCGACGTGGTAGAAATCGTCAGCTTTGTGGGCGGTGGCTGAAAATGATACCAACACAAAAAGAAATGCAGCAGGCACTGGTCGAGCGCTGCGGTGCCGCGCTGCAGGAAAAATTCAGCAGAGCCTGTGTGGCAGTGTGCGGCTTAGGCGGGCTTGGCTCCAACATTGCCATTGCGCTGGCGCGGGCGGGGGTCGGCCGGCTGCACCTGATTGACTTTGACCGGGTCGATTTGTCAAATCTAAACCGGCAGCAGTACTTTGCAAATCAACTCGGCATGTACAAAACGGATGCCCTGCGCCAGACCCTTGCCATGACAGCCCCTTACTGTGAAGTGGTTACGGATACACTGCATGTCACAGCAGAGAGCATACCGGGTCTTTTTCGGCAGGAGAACTGTATTTGTGAAGCCTTTGATCGGCCAGAGCAAAAGGCAATGCTGGTAAACGGCGTACTGGAGCATTATCCAAAAACCTTTTTGGTTGCGGGCTCCGGTATGGCTGGGCTGGGGTCTGCAAACCGCATACGGACCCGGAAAGTGACAGATTGGTTCTACCTATGTGGGGACGAGGTCAGCAACGCCGGCGAGGGGCCGGGGCTTCTTTCCGCGCGGGTGCTGGTCTGTGCCGCACACGAGGCCAATATGGTGCTGCGGCTGCTTGCCGGAAAACGGCAGGCGTAAAGGCCGGCCGCAAAAATAATTTTGTCAGTTATTTTGTTTTCAATATATTTTCCATACATTAAAATACATTAAAAGAGGTAGAAACCCATGGAGAAAAACGACGACAAACTGGTCCTTGGCGGGCACGCATTTACATCCCGCTTTATTTTAGGCTCCGGCAAATATTCACTGCAGCTCATCAAGGCCGCGGTAGAGGACGCCGGCGCACAGATTGTGACAATGGCGGTGCGCCGCGCAAATACGCGCGAGCACGAAAACATTCTGGACTACATACCAAAGGGTGTCACCCTGCTGCCGAATACTTCCGGCGCGCGCAGCGCAGAGGAAGCCATTCGCATTGCCCACCTTGCGCGCGAGCTGGGCTGCGGCGACTTCATCAAAATTGAAATCATGCGCGACAGCAAGTACCTGCTGCCCGACAACAGCGAGACGATTCGTGCCACTGAAGCGCTGGCCAAAGAAGGATTTATTGTACTGCCGTATATGTACCCCGATTTAAATGCTGCCCGTGACCTTGTCAATGCGGGCGCCGCAGCGGTTATGCCGCTGGCGTCACCGATTGGCTCTAACAAAGGCCTTGCAACCAAAGAATTCCTGCAGATTTTGATTCATGAAATCGAACTGCCTGTGATTGTAGATGCGGGTATCGGCCGCCCTTCACAGGCATGTGAAGCGATGGAGATGGGCGCCGCAGCGATTATGGCAAACACCGCATTGGCTACAGCAGGCGACCTGCCGCTCATGGCAACTGCATTCCGCAAAGCGGTTGAGGCCGGGCGTGAAGCATATCTTTCCGGTTTAGGCCGCGTGTTGGTGCGCGGCGCGGCTGCTTCTGACCCGCTGACCGGCTTCCTGCGCAGCTAAGGGGGCGGTAAGTATGGCAAATGATTTTTTAGTAGATTCCGAATTCCTTTCGCCAGAGGCACTCAAGCGCAAGCATCAACTGGAGACGGACCCTTCCTGCCGGAAAGACCCGATGGAGTATCTGCCGGGCATGGAGCAGATCCATTCTGATATCTGTGATAAAGTCATTTCGCAGATGAAAGCGTATGACTGCACCCAGTATACCCCCAGAGATGTAATGGCCGCGCTTTCGCACGAAACATGTACGGTACAGGACTTTAAGGCACTGATTTCGCCTGCTGCCCAGCCTTTTTTGGAGCAGATGGCACAGCGTGCGCGCATGGAGACCCGCCGCCACTTCGGCAATACGGTTTACCTGTTTACGCCGCTGTATATTGCAAATTACTGCGAAAATTACTGTATTTACTGCGGCTTTAACTGCTACAACCATATCCACCGCAAACAGCTGAATCACGCGGAAATCGAGCACGAGATGAAAGTCATTGCCGATTCGGGTATGGAGGAAATCTTGATTCTGACCGGTGAAAGCCGCAAAATGAGCAGCCTTGCGTATATCGGCGATGCCTGTAAACTGGCGCACCAGTATTTCCGCAATGTTGGGTTGGAAATTTACCCGGTGAATACCGACGAATACCGCTACCTGCGCGAATGCGGCGCCGACTATGTCACGGTGTTTCAGGAAACGTATGACCTTAAAAAATATGAAACGCTGCACCTGATGGGGCACAAGCGAGTCTGGCCTTACCGCTTTGATTCACAAGAGCGTGCACTGATGGGCGGTATGCGCGGGGTCGGTTTTTCGGCACTGCTTGGCCTCTCTGATTTCCGCAAAGACGCATTGGCGACAGCGCTGCATGTCTACTATCTGCAGCGCAAATATCCGCAGGCAGAAATGTCCCTTTCCTGTCCGCGGCTGCGCCCGATTATCAACAACGAAAAAATCAACCCGCAGGATGTACATGAAACGCAGCTGTGTCAGCTTTTGTGTGCCTACCGCATTTTCCTGCCCTTTGCGGGCATTACGGTTTCTTCGCGGGAAAGCAGAGCTTTCCGCAACGGCATTGTCAAGATTGCGGCAACTAAGATTTCCGCCGGCGTTTCCACAGGCATTGGCGACCACGAGAGCAAATATACTGGCAAGCAGCTCGATGAGGTAGAGGGTGACGAACAATTTGAAATCTGCGATACTCGCAGCTTTGGCCAGATGTACGGTGATATGGCAGGAGAAGGCCTGCAGCCGGTGCTGAATGATTACTTGTATGTCTGATATTTTATGTGTCACCAGCCGGCATTTGTGCCGGGGGGATTTTTTGCAGCGCATGGCAGAGATTGCCGCGGCGCACCCGGCGGGTATTCTGCTGCGGGAAAAAGATCTTTCGCCGCAGGCGTACGAAAAACTGGCGAAAGAAGTGTTTTCCATCTGCCGGCGGTATGAAACGCCGCTCATTCTGCACAGTTACGCAGCGTGTGCACAAAAGCTCGGCTGTGATTCGCTGCATTTGCCGCTGCCGGTTCTGCGCCATTTGCCACAGCAGCAGCGCTGCCAGTTTCGTGTGCTAGGGGCTTCCTGCCACAGCGGTGCAGATGTCCTAGAAGCGGCGGCTCTGGGCTGTACGTATGTGACGCTGGGGCATATTTTTGCAACAGACTGCAAAAAAGGTCTGCCGCCGCGCGGAACGGCGTTTTTGCGGGAAGTGTGCACAGAGCCGCCGCTGCCGGTGTGGGCCATTGGCGGCATTGGCCCACAAAACGTGGGGCAGGTGCGCGCTGCCGGTGCAGCGGGGGCCTGCGTGATGAGCGGTTTTATGCAATGTGACAGTCCAACCGCGTTTTTGCGCGAAATGGAACGAAAAAAATAGCAGAATGATAAAAAAAGACAGTTGCTTTTTTAGGCAGCTGCCTTTTTTGTGCTTTTTGCACATGGTAAAATAGCTAGTTTTACGGTTTGTAAAGTGTAAGAATCAGACTATTTTTAAGATAAAAATTCTATTTATTTCTTTCTGCGTATAAAACATCCAATATTTTATAGAAATAGAATTCAATTTTGGCGGTATTCATGGTGAAAAGTGAGTGCTATAGTAAATTTACCGGATATGAAAAAGAAATCTTTCGGGAGGGGTTAAACAATGAGAAAGAAGGATACTTCCGGAAAAGTGGAAGCCAAGAAGAAAAAGTCAAATCCAGATAGCGTGCGCATGTTCTTGTATGTCCTGCCGTTTCTGGTACTTATCTTTTTGTTTTCCTATTTTCCACTGGCCGGCTGGGCGTACGCATTTTACGACTACAAGCCGCCGCTGGCGCTTTCGCAGTGTCAGTATGTAGGGACCAAATGGTTTCAGATGCTGTTTTCCAACCCAACACAGGTAAAGCAGCTGATTCAGGTCTTGAAAAACACCTTTGCCATGAGCTTGCTGGGCATTGCGACCTCCATTTTGCCGCTGCTGTTTGCAGTCTTCTTAAATGAAATTCACTGCAAATGGTTCCGCAATCTGGTACAGACACTGACCACGCTGCCAAACTTCATCAGCTGGGTTTTGGTGTTTTCCGTTGCATTCAGCCTGTTTTCCAACACAGGCATGGTTAACACGATTCTGCAGAACATGGGCGTTATTCAGACGCCAATTAAATTCCTCGACAGTGACTCGCACACATACCTATGGATGCTTTTCTGGAATACATGGAAGTGCCTAGGCTGGAACTCCATTATGTACCTAGCCTCTATTGCAGGCATTGACACTTCGCTTTACGAGGCTGCACGTGTAGATGGCGCCAACCGCGGCCAGATTATCCGAAACATCACGATTCCTTCCCTGATGCCTACCTTCTTTGTTTTGCTGATGCTTTCTGTTGCAAACTTCCTGAACAACGGCATGGACCAGTACTTCGTTTTCCAGAATGCTTTCAACAAAACACACATTCAGGTGCTTGACCTGTACGTTTACAACATCGGCATGACAGGCAACAGCCTTTCGCTGGCAACAGCAATCAGCATGATGAAGAGCCTGGTCAGTGTGGTGCTGCTGTGCGTGGTAAACACGGTTTCAAAGAAAACGCGCGGCGAGTCGATTATGTAAAAAGGAGGAATCAGCCATGTCTTCAAAGCCTAAAAAAAAGAGTGACCAGCTTGCAGCCGAGCCTGAAAAAAAGCATGAACGGCTTACGCCCGGCGGCGTTACCTTTAATGTTATCAACTATGTTATTTTTGGCATTTTAACTTTTATCTGCGCTTATCCATTTTATTATCTGATTATTAACTCAATCAGTGCAAACAACCTAAGTGAAAACGGCGTCATCAACTTTTGGCCGCAGGGTATTCACTTTGATAACTACGTGCAGGTGTTGCAACTGAGCGGCCTGCCCCTGGCGGCGGCGGTTTCTGTAGCACGTACTGTTTTGGGTACTGTCCTTACTGTGCTTGCGTCGGCTTTTCTGGGCTTCATGTTTACCCAGCAGAAAATGTGGGCACGCAAATTCTGGTACCGCTTCATGGTTATCACCATGTACTTTAACGCCGGTCTGATCCCGATGTTCATTACCATGAAAAACCTGCATTTGACCAACACTTTTTGGGTCTATATTCTGCCGGCCATTGTGCAGCCCTTCAACATTATCCTTGTAAAGACCTACATTGAGTCCATACCGCATTCGCTGCAGGAGGCAGCTGAAATTGACGGCGCAGGGGTCCTTACCATTTTCGGAAAGATTATTTTGCCGACCTGCAAGCCGATTATGGCGACCGTTGCAATCTTCTCTGCAGTTGCACAGTGGAACTCTTTCCAAGATACCTTGATTTACATTACGGACTCCAAACTGTACTCTCTGCAGTATTTGCTGTATCAGTACATCAACCAGGCAAATTCCCTGGCGCAGATGGTCAGGACCAGCGGCGGCTCCGGAATGAACATGGCGGCTCTGGCTACCCAACAGACAGCTACTTCCATACGCATGACCGTTTCCGTTGTTGTTGTGCTGCCAATCCTGTTTGTTTATCCTATTTTCCAAAAGTACTTTGTCAAGGGCATTATGATCGGCTCTGTCAAGGGCTGATGTGCCAAATTTCAGTTTGCTGACAAATAAGCTGCAAAAGGGTAGCTTATTTGCTCCATAGAGATTATACTTTTGTTGGGAGGAAATTCATTCATGAAAAAGACATTGAAAGCTGTCAGTTTGCTGCTTAGCGCGGCAATGCTGGTAGGCAGCTGTGCCGGCTGTGGATCTTCAAGCAGCTCAAGTGCCGCTGCTTCCGGCTCCACTTCAGACACCAGCACCAATTCAAAGTACAAAGATACGATTACCATTGATGTATTTGATGGTCAGGCAAACTACCAGGGCATTCAGTCCGGCTGGTTCGCCAAGGTTGTAAAAGACAAATTCAACATGAAGCTGAACATCATTGCACCAAACGTGGCCGGCGGCGGCGATACGCTGTTCCAGACCCGTTCGGCAGCCGGTAACCTGGGCGACCTGGTCATTATGGGCGCCGACAGCGGCAAGCTTTCTACTATGGTAAAAGCAAACCTGCTGATGGATATGACCGATTATATTAAGGATGAAAAGAACCTGTCAAAGTACAAGGAAGCTATTGCAGAGACAACGAAACTTGCCGGGAAGTCCGGTACATGGGCAATTCCAAGTGCAATTTCCAGCCAGTCCGCTGATACTCCTTCTGAGGGCCTTGACTTGACCTTTGGCCCGTATATCCGCTGGGATATCTACAAAAAGATCGGCTACCCGACAATGAATACCCTGGAAGACCTGCTGCCTGTGCTGCAGAAGATGCAGGCTGCTTCCCCGAAGAGCGATTCCGGCAAAAAGACCTATGGCTTCTCTCTCTTTAAAGACTGGGATGGCAACATGATGAACAACGCCAAGCAGCCTACTTGCTTCTATGGCTATGACGAGATGGGCTTTGCGCTGGCAAAGGCAGACGGCAGCGATTATCAGAGCATCATCGATTCCAATTCCATGTACACTCGTGTACTGAAACTGTTCTACAAAGCAAACCAGATGGGCCTGGTCGACCCTGAGTCTACCAGCCAGAATTATGACACCATGTCCAGCAAGTACAAAGACGGCCAAGTCCTTTATGCACCGTGGCCGTGGCTTGGTCAGAGCATGTACAACACCACTGAGCACAAAAAGGCCGGCAAGGGCTTTATGCTTGCTTCCATTAAAGACATGAAGGTCTTCTCTTATGGCTGCTCTCCGCATGGATCTGATAAAAACACCATTGCCATTGGCAGCAAGGCAAAGGACCCGCAGCGTTTGGCAGACTTTATCGACTGGCTCTATTCTCCCGAAGGAGTCGAGACCAGCTGCGCACAGACTGCCAGCACCTGTGGACCTAAGGGCCTGACTTGGGAAATGAAAGACGGCAAGCCGGTTCTGACTGAGTTCGGTAAGAAAGCACTGCTGGGCGACGGTACTGTGGCAATGCCTTCTGGCTGGGGCGGCGGCAGCTGGAAAGACGGCGTTTCTCAGCTCAACTACAGCGCGATTGGTTTGGTCGATATTGACCCGAATTCTAAGAGCACTTATACCTACAGCATGTGGGATTCTGTACTGAAAGATAACACAACTGCGCTTGACACCGATTGGCAGACAAAGATGGGTGCAAAGACAACGCTGAGCTATCTCGAAAAGAGCAAGCAGATCGCGGTTGCTCCTGGCAGTGACTTCTATCAGCCAGAGGAAACTTCCGATATCTCCACTCTGCGCAACCAGTGCAAGTCCACGATTGTAGCAGATTCCTGGAAGATGATCTTTGCTAAGGATGAAGCAGAGTTTAACTCTTATCTGAAAGATATGCAGACTACTGTCAAGGGCCTTGGCTATGACCAGGTGCTTGCCGTAGATATGAAGAATGCAAAAGATCAGCAGGCCGCGCGTGTAGCCATTATGAAGACAAATGGCAGCAGCACAAGCAGCAAATAAAAAAACAGCACTGATTTTTCAGCGCAGCTGGGGAGCACTGGAGCAATTCCAGTGCTCCCTTTGTCTAAGAGGGAGGGTGTTCTTTGAAAGAAACATGGAATGAAGAAGAGTATTTACAGGAAATAGAGCAGGTGGTTTCTCTGGGTCCCTTTCACGATACATGGGAGTCGCTGACCTCTTTTGTGACGCCCGCCTGGATGACAGACGCAAAGTTTGGCATCTTCATTCATTGGGGGCTTTACAGTGTGCCCGCCTACCGCAATGAGTGGTACCCGCGCAATATGTATATTCGTGATAAACCTGAATTTGAGCATCACCGCAGCACCTATGGGCCGCAAAAGCTGTTTGGCTACAAAGATTTTATTCCGCGGTTTACCATGGAGCATTTTGACGCAGACGCGTGGGCTGCATTGTTTGCCGCTGCAGGTGCAAAATATGTGTTTCCCGTAGCGGAGCACCACGACGGTTTTCAGATGTACCGCAGCCGCCTGTCACACTGGAATGCATATGAAATGGGCCCCCGCCGCGACCTTTTGGGAGATCTGCAGGCAGCATTGCAGGCGAAAGGGCTTATTTTCTGTACCTCTTCTCACCGCGCCGAGCATTGGTTTTTTATGAGCCATGGTCGGGAATTTGACAGCGATATCCGCGAGCCAATGCAGCGGGGTGACTTTTACTGGCCCGCTATGCCAGAGCCTGCCCCGCAGGATCTGCAAAGCAAGCCGTACCCCACGCCGGAGTTCCTGCAGGACTGGCTGTTACGTACATGCGAGATTATCGACCGCTACCACCCGCGGGTCCTGTACTTTGATTGGTGGATTCAGCACGAGGCATTTAAGCCGTGGCTAAAAAAGCTGGCGGCCTATTACTACAACCGCGGCCGGCAGTGGGGCACCCCTACAGCCATCTGCTATAAGCAGGATGCCATGATGTACGGCAGCGGTATCCCGGAAATGGAGCGCGGCGGATTTGCCGATACACAGCCGTTTTTCTGGCAGTCCGACACGGCCATTGCAAAAAATTCATGGTGCTACACGGACTCTCTGGTCTACAAAACGCCGCGGCAGATTATTCTGGAGCTGATAGAGGCGGTTAGCAAAAACGGCAGCCTGTTGCTGAATATCGGCCCGAAAGCAGATGGCACAATTCCCGAAACCGACTGCAGGATTCTCAAAGAAATCGGTAGCTGGCTGCGGGTAAATGGAGAGGCTATTTACGGCAGCCGACCCTGGCGCAAATTTGGCGAGGGCCACACCCGGCCGGCGCAGGGACAGTTTGCCGATGCCGAGGCACTGCAGTACGAGCCGGAAGATTTTCGCTTTACCGTACGCGGGGGAAATCTCTACATTTTTGCAATGGCTTGGCCGGAAAGCGGCTGCGTGACAATCCACGCACTGGGCCTAACGCAGAATGAGAGCATTCCGCATTTTCACGGATTGCTGAAAGGCGTGTCAGTGCTGGGCTTTCAGGAGGCACCGCAGTGGGTGCGGGACGAAGCGGGGCTGCATGTCAAAGCACCCTTTGTCAGCAGTACCCTGCCTGTCGTTTTGCGTGCGCAGGTGCTGTAGCTTCTGTTCAAAAATTTTGTAGCGCTCTGTAAAAATAAGAAAAGCCGGTCCTTTCCAAGCTTTTGGCTTGCGGAAAGAACCGGCTTTTTGTGATTGCGGGGCGGGAATTATTCCCCGCTGTTCTCTTGCGGCGGGCAGTTTTCCCGGCGGTATTTCGCGGGACTTACACCCACGTATTTGCGGAATTTCTTATGGAAGTAATCCACATTGCAGTAGCCCGCTTCTTCTGCAATTTCATAGACTTTCTTTTTGCTGCTTTTCAGCTGCTCGGTTGCGTAGCGGATGCGCACTTTATCGACATAGGCGTTGAAGCTGTCGCCGACTTTTCGGGAAAAAAGCTTGCCCAAGTAAGAGCTGTTATACCCAAAAAGCGGGGCGAGTGTTTCAAGCCGCAGATTTTTGCGGAAGTTGTTGTTTACATAGGTCAGCAGGTCGTCCAACACATTGTCACTAGAGGGAGTGCCGATTGCATTAAACCAAACCTCAAACTGCTCTGAGAAAAACTGAATGATTTCATACAGATACTGCTTGCTCTCGATAATGCCCAGCACAGTTGCATTTGAGGGAAACGGGATTTCCACAGTGGAGTAAACTTGAGCAATGTTCTGCTTGACCTGCAGGTAAATATCAGAAAGAAAATGCTGAATTTGGCTGATGCTGTCAGAGGCATAGTAGAGCATTTCCTGCAGGGAGTTAAGCGCCATGGCAATTTTTGTGCGGTTGTGTGTTTGAATATAATTAGAAAGCTCACCCTGCCAGTATGTAACCGCTTCATCATTGACAACGGCCTTTAAAGAATCCGCGGCAGGTAGGGCGTCTACGGTCAGAATATGCTGGTCCGGCTCACAGAAAAAGCGGCGGCGCTCCAGCATATTCACATCTTTCGCAGAGAGCGGCAGGTCCTCCAGCTGTGAGACCTGCCGCCCGCAGGCGAGAAACAGTGTGTCCAGTGGGGAGCCGCGGCGCGGTGTATAGTGGCTCAGCAGCATTTTCAGGTGCAGAATTGCCGAGCGGCCTTTGAGCAGGATATAATTTTTACTGTTGATTTCCAGGTTCTCGAAAGGCTGATTCCCCTGAAAAGCCACATTCAGGCTTTCTGCAAAGTTCCAGTGTGCAGCATAAAGCTTTCGATCATAGTTTTCATAGAGCATTACCTGGTAGACATCTGCTGTCAGGTCGAGGTCATGCAGGTCGAGGGAAGAAACATTGGCGGTGCCCTGCAGCAGGTCCTGCAAAATGACGTCCTTTGCTTTGGAGCGGTATTGGTTGAGTGCATGGCTCTTTTTCTGTTCTTTTTCAATGGACTGCCGCACTGTAACTACTGCATTCTGCAGCTCATCTTCATCAATCGGCTTAGTCAGGTAAAAATCAACGCCGCAGCGAATGGCTGTCTGCGCATATTTAAAGTCGGAAATACCGCTTAAGATAATGAATTTCCCGTCAAAGCCCTGCTTGCGGGCGGTTTCTACCACCTCAATCCCCGAAAGCTTTGGCATGCGGATATCCATCAGCACAAGGTCCGGGCTGAGCGATGAAATTTTATGCAGCGCCTCATCACCCGTCTTAGCTTCTCCGCAAATTGTAAAGCCGAGCCCCTGCCAGTCTATAATGCAGCGCAGGCCCTGCCGCACAATCGCTTCGTCGTCTGCAATCAAAAGTTTCATAGACGCTGTTCACTCCTTTGTAAAATTGATCTTCTATATCGTATGGTAAGGAATCGTCAAGTTTACTTTGGTTCCGCTGCCCGGTTTACTCTCTATTTCAATGCCATAGCATTCGCCGTAGCACAGCAGAATACGCTGATTGATGTTGCAAAGCCCAATGTGCCGGCTCTTTTCCTTGCTTGAGGTCAAGATACTGCGCCGCAGGGCTTTTACTTCTTCGTTGGTCATGCCGGCGCCGTTGTCAGAAACTGTCAGGGAAAGCACAGAGCTGCCCAGCAGCCGTACATCCAAGTCAATCAGCCCGCCCTCTGAGATATCGGAAAAACCGTGTGAAATGCAGTTTTCTATAATCGGCTGCAGCAGCAGCGGCAGAATTTCACATTTGGCGGGGTCAATCTCAGGCGCAGTGTGCAGGGTATAGTTGAATTTATCGCCAAAGCGCAGCTTTTGTATTTGCAGGTATACCGAAATGTAGTCCAGTTCCCTTTTTAGTGTGGTCGAGGAAGTCCCCGTGTTTTCCAGCACATAGCGCATGGATTTACCCAGCAGCTTAATTGCCGTGGCCACGTCGCGGTTTCCCTCTGTCAGGGCTTTCATTCGTATGGTTTCCAGTGTATTATAAAGGAAATGAGGATTAATTTGGTTTGCCAGCAGTTCATATTCCATCTTCTGCTGTTCGTTTTCCAGTTTTTGCTCGCGCAGCTGTTCGCGGTACATTTTGGCTTCTTTTACTTTCACCTGCTCCACCAGTCCCTGCAGGTCGCGGAAAGTATCGGAGAGCTCATCGTTTCCGTGAAAATCATCAATAATGTTGTAGTCATTGTTGCAGGCACGGTGCATTGCGCTGCGCAGGCACTCGACACGCACACTGAAATAGTGGGTAAACAGGAAAATAATGATACAGGAAACGGCCATAATGGCCAAAAGCAGCAGCAGCAGCATCTGCGTTAAGTGGTCAATCTCATCAAGGGCTGTGCTGTTCATAGAGACAATGTAAAACGAATCATCTGTATGGTAAGGCAGCAAGGTGCTGGTGCTTGTCAGACAGCGGCGGCCGTCAATGATATTTTCGGCGTTTTCTTTCTGGTAAAAGTGCCCGGCCTGCAGCGTCACGGGGCATTTCTGCATAACTAAATCTGACCAGGAACTGTAAAAGACAGGCTCGCTGTTGACAGACACAGCCGAGCACAGGGTGTTGTTTTCCAGTTGGTTGTGCAGAAAGTTGTTGCTCATGGAAATGGCCAGTACCGCATAGCTGTGTGTCTTTACCAAGGTAAAATGGCGGTAAAGTGTTACTTCATAAAGCGGATTGCCGAAAGAATCCTTTCGCGCGCACACCTGCCAAAACGGATAGTATGACGAGGCGGCTTTTTGAAACCACGCTGTTTTTTGTACGGCAGCGGTTGCCTGTTGAAAATGGGTAGAGGGGGCAATGCTGCTGTTTGAGGTGTACACACAAATGCTTGAAATAGCAGTGTCATTAAAAAAAACGTTTTTAAAGTTTCCGTACTGGTCGCAGGCTGCAGCAGACTGCTCTGGGGTGCTGTACTGTGTTTCCAGCAGAGTGGTGAGGCCTTTGTCGACAAGCAGCTGCTCTGAAAGGTTATAGAAGCGTGAAGTCGCATTAAAGAGAATCGACTCGACCCGCTGGTTGTCCGAATTTAGCAGATCAACATACTGCTGGTAGGTCTTTGAGCGGAATGTGTTTAGAATAATGCCACTGATAATGGTGACAGGCAGCAGGATCGCCAGCAAAAAGACAGTAACCAGCTGCTTTTTTACATTTGAGCGGCTCAGCCGCATAAATAAATGCTTTTTTATGGACATGGCTTTTCTTAAACCCCTTTTGTCTTTCTCAAAACCCACTTTATTATATCGTATTTTAGAAAAATGGTGAAGTCAATTTTCTAAAATGATGAATGATTTTGTATGAAAAATATTGTTTTCTCTAAAAATTATGGCAATATTGTTCCAAAAAGTTTGGTATGCAAGAATGTGCACGAACATATATAATGAAAATCATAGCAGGAAGCAGTGGATTGCCTGCACAGCGGAGGAGAATACAAAATGAAAACAAAAGAAGAAATGCAGCGCACCGCGCGCCAGCTCATCAGCCAGATGACACTGGAAGAAAAAACGGGCATGCTGCACGGCACGGGCTTGTTCCATACACAGGGCATTCCGCGGCTGGGGATTCCGCCGCTGAAGATGTCTGACGGCCCTATGGGTGTGCGCAGCGAATTTGAAAATGGCCAGTGGAAACAGATCGGCCTGCCAGATGACTATGTTACCTATTTGCCCAGCGGTACTGCAGTCGCCTCTACCTGGAACCCTGACCTTGCAGGAAAAGTTGGGGAGGTCTTGGGGGAAGAGGCCCGCGGCCGCGGCAAAGATGTCATTCTTGCGCCGAGCGTCAACTTAAAGCGCAGCCCCCTGTGCGGCAGAAATTTTGAGTACATGAGTGAGGACCCGTATTTAACGGCTTCTCTTGCGGTGCCGCTCATCCGGGGCATTCAGCAGTCCGATGTTTCTGCCTGCGTCAAGCACTTTGCGCTCAATAACCAAGAGACAAACCGCCTGGAGGTCGACGTAAAAGCGGACAAGCGCGCAGTACACGAGCTGTACCTGCCGGCTTTCCGTGCGTGCGAAAAAGTTTCGTATTCTTTAATGAGTGCGTATAACAGAATTGATGGTGAATACTGCAGCCACAACAAACCGCTGCTGACAGATCTGCTGCGCAAAAAGTGGGGATACGACGGCACAGTGATTTCTGACTGGGGCGCTGTGCACGATACGACCGCCCCGGCAGAGGCCGGACTGGATATTGAGATGTCCGTAACGGATAATTTCGAAGAGTACTATTTTGCACAACCGCTGTGCGCGGCGGTGCGTGCCGGAAAAGTTTCAGATACGCTGCTTGACCAAAAGCTGGAAAACATTCTGGTTCTTATGCAGCGGCTGCACATGCTCGGCGGGGAAAAGCGCAAGCCCGGCTGCTATGATACGCTGCCGCATCAGCAGGCAACTTTGGCGGCTGCACGCGAGGCAGTGGTGCTTCTCAAAAATGAGGACCGTCTGCTGCCGCTTGCCAAAGGCGCGGGCCGGATTTTGGTTATCGGGGACAACGCCGTGCGCGCACATGCACCGGGTGGCGGCAGTGCAGAGATTAAGGCACTGTATGAGATTACCCCGCTGCTTGGCATTCGTACGGTACTTGGCGGTGAAACAGATGTGCGCTGGGTGCCCGGCTATGCCGCCGCGCCGGCAAAAGCGCAGGACGAGAATTGGCAGGCCGACAGCTTAAAAGACCACGCACGTGATGAAACTGCTGAAGACCGGGAAACAGCGGCGCAGCAGAAAACCCTGCGTGATGAGGCTGTGCACCTTGCGGGACAGTATGACCGGGTGGTGCTGGTGTGCGGCTTGAGCCACCTGCAGGACACCGAGGGCGCCGACCGGCCGGATATGCGGCTGCCGTATGGGCAGGACCAGCTTATTTCGGAAGTGCTGAAAGCAAACCCGAATGCGGTAGTTGCGCTTATTGGCGGTTCGCCGATGGAGATGCCCTGGCTGCCGCAGGCAAAGGCTGTGCTGTGGAGCTCCTATGCGGGTATGGAGGGCGGCCGCGCATTGGCTGAGGTCCTTTTCGGTGAGGTCAACCCGAGTGGGCACCTGCCCGAGACTTTTGCGAAAAACCTGACAGATTATTCTTCACACAGCATTGGCGAATTTCCCGGTGGAAAATCGGTAGACTATAAAGAGGGTATCTTTGTCGGTTACCGGCACTTTGATGCGGCCAAAATTGAGCCGGCATTTTGCTTTGGCCACGGCCTTTCCTACACAACTTTTGCCTACACGGATCTGCAGGAAAAGCTTTGCGAAACTGAGCAGAAGCTACAGCTGACACTTTCCTGCCAGATTCAAAATACCGGCAGGCGGGCAGGCAAAGAAACCGTTCAGTTTTATGTCGCTGCTCCACAAAACGACCGTCCTATGCCTGTCCGAGCACTGTGCGGGTTTCAGAAGCTTGCGGTGGTTCCGGGCGAAACGGCCCGTGCCGAGGTGACTGTGCCGGTAAAGTGCCTGTCCTTTTACGATACGGCGCTGGGCGCGTTTGTGGCAGAGCCCGGTGAGTACCGCATCTTTGCGGGCTGCTCTTCTCGTGACCTGCGCCTGCAGGGCACGGTACAGCTGCAGTACCGCCATGTGACAACAGAATAATTTCCATACAAAAAAGTGTATAAGCTCCTGTTTTTATACAATCCCCGAAAGCTGCTGCCCGCACCATGAAAGGCGGCAGCTTTTTTGGCTACATCAATTCCTAGAAGGAGACAAGTTTTAAATGACGCATTGTTTCGATTTGAGCGGCACCTGGGCTTTTCAGCTTGGTCCGCAGAGCGGCTTTCCCAAGACCCCGTACGCGGATACCATTCACCTGCCGGGTACCACTTCCTATTACCGAAAAGGCAAAAAGAATGAAAAAGCAGAAACAGACTGTTTAACCGAAGAGTATCCATTTGCCGGCAGTGCATGGTATTCCCGTACCTTTACTGCCGCGGAAGATTACTCCGGGGAAAGCTGCTTTTTGCTTTTAGAGCGCACGCGCATTACTACCCTGTGGCTGGATGGCACCTGCCTTGGCACCCAAAACAGCCTGTGTGCGCCGCACGTTTATGATTTGGCCGATCATCTGACCAAAGGGGAACATGTCTTTACACTCTGTGTTTCCAATGTCGGCTACCCGACAAAAGGCGGGCACATGACTTCGAAAGATACCCAGACCAACTGGAATGGCGTGACCGGCCGCATAGAGCTACAGGTCTTTCCCAAAAACCGTCTTTCAGAGATCCAGGTACGGCCGGACGCCGCAAAAAAAGAGGCTGTCATTACGGCAACAGTCTGCGGCGGGCAGGCCGGCACAGTTTCAATTTCTGCCGAGAGCTTTAACAGCATAGGGACCCATCGGCCAGAGCCGCGGGTTTACCCTGCTGCCCCCGGGACCTTGCGGGTTGTCTTTCCTATGGGCAGAGATGCCCTGCTCTGGAGCGAATATCAGCCTGCACTTTACCGCATGAAGCTTACTTTTTCGGCGGGCGGCACAGCGGATACAGAAGAGGTAACGTTTGGTCTGCGCGATTTTCGCACAGCAGGCGGAAAATTTACCATCAATGGGCAGGAAACGTTTCTGCGTGGCAAGCACGAAGCCCTTTTATTTCCGCTTACCGGCTTTGCGCCCACATCGCTTGCGGCGTGGATGGAAAAACTGGAGCGCTCAAAGGAATACGGCATTAACCACTACCGCTTCCATACCTGCTGTCCGCCAGATGCCGCGTTTACTGCTGCTGACCTTTTGGGTGTGTATATGGAGCCAGAGCTGCCTTTTTGGGGAACGGTGCCCGAGCCGGATACCGCTGACAAGTCCCTGCGGGAAGAGCAGGATTACCTGGAGGCAGAGGGCCTGCGTATGCTGAAAGCCTATGGCAGCCACCCTTCTTTTGTCATGCTGTCGCTTGGCAATGAGCTTTGGGGCAGCAGCCGGCGCATATCGCAGGTCCTGCAGAATTATCATGCCTTTGACAGCAGCCGTTTGTACACCCAGGGCTCCAACAACTTTCAGTTTTGCCCTGAAATCCTGCCGGAAGATGACTTCTTCTGCGGCGTGCGCTTTTCAAGGGACCGCCTGATCCGCGGCTCCTACGGAATGTGTGACGCACCTTTGGGACATGTGCAGGAGGAAGTGCCGGGCACGATGAAAGATTACGACGAGGCAATTTACCCTGAACAAAAAGCCGGCCAAAAAGCAGCCGCAGGGGAAAAGACTATTCAGATACAGTTTGGTACAGGAACCAAAACCGTAAAAGCCGCGGGAAAGAACGACATGGTGCTGCCGCAGGTTCCGGTGGTTTCGCATGAAGTAGGTCAGTACGTTGTTTTTCCGGATTTTCGGGAGATTGCGCAGTACACCGGCCCGCTGAAAGCAAAAAACTTTGAGATTTTTCAAAAGCGCCTGCGTGACAAAGGAATGGGGGACTGCGCCGAAAGCTTCTTTTACTGTTCCGGTAAGCTTGCTGCACAGTGCTACCAGGAAGAGCTGGAGGCAGCGTTCCGCTCACAGAAACTTGCTGGGTTTCAACTGCTCGATTTGCAGGATTATAGTGGACAGGGCACAGCAACAGTCGGTATGCTCAATGCTTTTATGCGGCCCAAGGGCCTGATTTCGCCGGAAAAGTGGAGGAGCTTCTGCTCTGACGCAGTTTTGCTGGCACGTTTTCCGAAGTTTGTCTATCTTTCAGGGGAAACATTTCGCGCTGCGCTGCAAATGCGCTGCAGTCGCCCGGGCATTCCCCAAAAGCTGACACTTTTTTGGACGCTGCAAATGGGGGATACCCTTTTGGCACACGGCCGGCAGGAAGCAGAGAGCATACAGAATGGCTGCTGTTGGTTTGGCAAAATTGCCTGTATGCTGCCGCAGGCAGCGGAGTTGCGCGAAGTGACGCTTTCCCTTGCTCTGCCCGCGCTGCATCTTAAAAAAATATATACGGTTTGGGTCTGCCCGGAAAAGGAAGAACCAGCATCGGCGGTTCCCGTCTTTGAGCGCTTGGATTCACAGCTGATTTCTTTGTTGCGGAAAGGCGGCAGTGCCCTGCTTTTTGCAGATGAGGCGCTGCCGGAAAAGACCATTAAAACAGCTTACTGTGCTGATTTTTGGTGTTACCCAATGTTTCGTTCCATTTCAGAAAGCATGGGAAAGCCCCTGCCGGTAGGTACCCTGGGCCTGGTGATTGACAAAGGACACCCTGCGCTGCGGCACTTTTCCAGCCGGGAATATGCAACAGAACCTTGGCGCAGCATTGTTACAGATGCCCCCGCGCTGATTTTAGACACTGCGTCGCCGCAGCTGCACCCGATTGTGCAGGTTATCGATAACTTTGAGCGCAACCACAAGCTCAGCCTTTTGTTTGAGTGCCGCGTGGGTGCGGGCAGGCTGCTGGTCTGCTCCTGCCCCAAAAAGCAGTTGCAGCGGACGCCCGAGGGCCGGCAGCTTTTCAGCAGCCTTTGCGAATATGCCGCCAGTGATCGCTTCTGCCCCACTGTTTCTCTTTCGGAAAGGGAACTGAAGGCTTTCTTTACAGCGTCTGAAGACTGGGGAACTGCCTGAAGATTTTTATTTCCTATAAAATTTATATCAAAATAATGGTACAAAAAGGCCCCCAATCGCAGGAAAAACTGCGGCTGGAGGTCTTTGTTTATATATAAGGGAAAAGAAAACAGTTCTTAGAATCGTTTAAAGGGCAGAGAAAGAGGGCCAGTTGTTAAGTCATTTTGCCAGCTGCTGAAAACTGTCTTTCAGGCAGGAGTAGAGCCCAGTGTAAATGCGGTAAAAATGTTCGTACTGCGGAATGTTTTCGGGGATAGGTTTGCAGGTGGAGCTGGTGCTGACAAACTGTGCGCAGGCTTCCTGTACGCTTGGGAACATGCCAGCACCCACGCCGGCAAGAATCGCCACGCCCAGTGCCGGCCCCTCGGACTGCACCGTGCTGACAGGGCAGGCATAGACGTCTGCAAGCATCTGGCGCCACAGCGGGCTGGTTCCGCCGCCGCCGCAGGCCATCATTTCCTCTATGGAAACGCCCATTTCCTTGAGCACTTCATAGCAGTCACGCAGGGAATAGGTGACACCCTCCATCACGGCACGCAGCAGGTCACGCCGTGTGTGAATACCCGAAAGCCCGACAAAGGCGCCGCGGCAGTTAGAGTCCAGGTGGGGTGAACGCTCGCCCATCAGGTAGGGCAGGTAAAGCAGGCGGTTTGCACCGATCGGTGATTTTCCCGCTTCGCGGTCCAGCAGTGCATAGGAGCTTACCCCCATGGCTTCGGCAGTCTGTATTTCTGCATTGCAGAAATTATTGCGGAACCATTTAAGCGAAAGCCCCGCTGCCTGGGTGACGCCCATTACATGCCAGCAACCCGGCACTGCACAGCAGAAGGTATGTACGCGCCCCTTTGGGTCAATCGAAATCTTTGAGGTGTGCGCAAATACAACGCCGCTGGTGCCAATCGTTGTAAAGGCGTGCCCATCCTGTACAATTCCGGTGCCGACTGCGGCGGCAGCGTTGTCGCCTGCACCGCCGACTACCGGTGTGCCTGCGGCAAGGCCGGTCTGCTTTGCAATTTCCGGCAGTACTTCGCCGGTGATTTCCGGCGATTCGTAGACTTTGGCCAGCAGGGCAGGGTCTATTTCCAGTTTCTGCAGCACTTCTTGGCTCCACTGCCGCTTGGGTACATCCAGCAGTTGCATACCGGAAGCATCACTTACTTCGGTGGCAAATTCTCCGGTCAAGATAAAGCGGATGTAATCTTTTGGCAGCAGAATGTGTGCACAGCGGGCGTAATTTTCCGGCTCATGGCGGCGCACCCACAGAATCTTAGAGGCTGTAAAACCAGCCAGCGCGGGATTGGCGGTAATTTGAATCAGCCGGTCGCGGCCGATGCGCTCAGTGATTTCGGCGCACTCAGCTTCTGTACGCTGATCGCACCAGATGATGGCGGGGCGGATGACGCGGTTCTCTTTGTCGAGCATAACTAGGCCGTGCATCTGCCCAGAAAGGCCGATGCCCTTTACCGCGTGCGGGTCGACGCCAGTTTTTTGCAGCACCGCGGCAATGGTTGTAAGCACTGCGTTTTTCCAGTCCTCCGGGGCCTGCTCAGCCCAGCCGTTGCGTGGCTGTGAAAGCGGATATTCCTGGCTGGCGCTTGCGAGCGGGTGGCAGTTTTCGTCAAATAAAACAGTCTTTGTGGCAGAGGTGCCTAGGTCAACGCCGATGAGGTATTTCATGCAGGGAACAACTCCTTTTCTGTATAGCGGTTTTATATTTTAGAAGCATCGGATGGAAAGCTTTCTGTAATGCGAATTTGATTATCCATAAGAATGCGGCCGCTGGCCGGCACTTCGCCGGTCAAAAGATTGCGGTAAGCGGCCTGTACCGCTTCATAGCCCTGCCGGTAGGGCTGCTGGTCGATAACGGCCTGAATAAAGCCCTGCTCCAGAAATTCCCGCACCTGCGGGGTGGTATCGAAGCAGACAATTTTCGGCGCATTGCCGGGGCGCACTTCCTCCACTGCGCGGCACACGCCGTACGTGCCCGCGGCAGATAAAAACAGAGCATCAATTTCCGGGTGGTCCCGCAGCAGATGTTTTGCGTTGCTGTAGCCGATGATATCGTCATCTTCCGTGGCAATTTCGCCTATAACCTGAAAACCAGGACAGTTTTGCCGCATGGCTGTGCAAAATCCTGCAATGCGCTGAGCATGGCCCAAAAGCTGCCGTGAACCGGAAACAATGCCCAGATGTGCCTGCCCGCCGGTAATCAGCCGCAAAGCGCCGCAGGCAAGCCGCCCGCCGGCTGTGTAGTTGCTGCCGACATAGCAGACGCGGCTGCTGCCCTCAATATCTGTATTGATAGTAACTACAGGCTTGCCCGCTTTGGTCAAAGCATTGATTTCGTGCAGCACAGCCGGCCGGTTCACCGGCGTCAGCACCAGCGCATGAAAGTCTGGCGGAAGAGAGCGCATTTTTTCCGCCAGAGAAGCGTCATCGTAGCCTTTGCAGGTATAAAGCCGCACCCGCACACCAAAGTCGGTCAGTTCCTCTGCTGCGGCGCGGATACCGCGGATGATTTCGTCAAAGAACGGGTTCCCTTCCGAGCAGAGCAGCACCGCAATGACATAGGACTTTTTGCGTGCGGCCAGTGCTTTGCCGGCCATGTTTGGCTGGTAGCCCAGCTGCTCTGCAACCCGGCGCACCAGCGCCTCTTTTTCCGGCGCAACATGCCCGCGACTGTTGAGTACACGGTCTACTGTTCCGCGGGAAACACCGCTGAGTTCCGAGATTTGTTTGATGGTGACGGCCATTTTTTGAGCCCCCTTGTGTACGTGCACATCATAGTATTACTATAGAATAGGATTATGGATTTGTCAACCAAAAAGTTTTCAGTAATTAGCAAAATTTCTGTTGACATTCTGCAAGTTTCATGATAGGTTATAAGAAGTAAAGAAAATGTGCCCGTGCACATTTATGCACCACAAAAATAGGAGGACGAAATGAAAATTCAAAGAATTGACACCCCGGCGTTTGTCCCTTACGGCCGGGTCATTCGGGGCTTTTCCTGTGCTGCTCTGCAGCAGGTCATGGAAAAGCTGCCTGCACCGGAAAGTGTGATTTACCAGCCCTCTGTTCCGGCACTGGAAGAGCTGCCGATTGCAAAAGAAATCAGCCAGCGGCTTTACGGCGGTCTGCCGGTACAGGTGGGCTGCTGCAACGGCGAAAACCGGAAATTGGATGCTGTGGAGTATCACCGCAGCAGCGAAATCAATTACGCCGCGACCGACCTAGTTCTTCTGCTGGGTAAAGAACAGGAAGTAGACCCCGTGACGTTTCACTATGACACCGCGAAAATGCAGGCGTTTTTAGTGCCTGCGGGCACCTTGCTGGAAGTGTACGCGACAACCCTGCACTATGCGCCTTGCCGCGCGGACGGAAAATTCCGCTGTATGGTCGCCTTGCCAAAGGGCACAAATGAACCGCTGCCTTTTGCGCCGCAGCAGACCGGCGAGGACGCTTTGCTTTTTGCCTGCAACAAATGGCTGATTGCGCACCCGGAAAGCGGCCTGCAGAAAGACGGCGCGTTCATTGGCTTGACCGGAAGCAACCTGTCTGTGTAAAGTAAAAATTATTTATGTAACAATAAAATTTAATTTGGAGGTTTTCGTTATGCAGAATATCCCACAGGTAAAACTTGGCCTGATCGCGGTCAGCCGCGACTGTTTCATCGTTTCCCTTTCCGAGCGCCGCCGCGCCGCGGTTGTTGCTGCCTGCAGCAAAAAGGGCGTTGAAATTTACGAAGCAAAGACCGTTGTCGAAAACGAAAAGGACGCACAAAAGGCAGTACAGGAAGTACAGGCACAGGGATGTAACGCGCTCTGTGTGTTTTTGGGCAACTTTGGTCCTGAAACACCGGAAACATTGATTGCAAAATTCTTTGACGGGCCGGTCATGTATGCTGCGGCAGCGGAAGAATCCGGCAAAGACCTGATCAATGGCCGCGGCGATGCTTTCTGCGGTATGCTCAACTGCTCCTATAATCTGGGCCTGCGGCATCAGCGTGCCTATATTCCGGATTACCCGGTCGGCACTGCAGAAGAAGTCGCCAATATGATTGCGGATTTTGTTCCGGTTGCACGCACAGTGCTGGGGCTTGCTTCTTTAAAGATTATTACCTTTGGTCCGCGCCCACAGGATTTCTTTGCCTGCAATGCGCCAATTAAGCCCCTGTATGACCTGGGTGTTGAAATTCAGGAAAACAGCGAACTGGACCTGCTGGTTGCTTACCGCGCTCATGCCAAAGATTCCCGTATTCCGGCTGTCGTGGACGACATGGCCAAAGAGCTGGGTGCGGGCAATCAGTTCCCGGACCTGCTGCCCCGCATGGCGCAGTTTGAGCTGACTCTGCTGGATTGGGCAGAAGAAAACAAGGGCTCCAGAAAGTATGTCGCTTTTGCTGATAAATGCTGGCCTGCCTTCCCGAAAGAATTTGGCTTTGAGCCCTGCTATGTCAACAGCCGCATGAATACCCGTGGAATTCCAGTTGCGTGTGAAGTGGATATCTACGGTGCTTTGTCCGAGTATATCGGCATGTGTGCAACAGGCGATACCGTTACCCTGCTGGATATCAACAACTCGGTGCCTGCAGATCTGTTTGCAAAAGAAATTCAGCCGCAGTATCCGCAGTATACCCTGAAAGATACATTTATGGGCTTCCACTGCGGCAATACGCCGAGCTGCAAACTGTGTGCCGGCCGTGCTGTGAAATATCAGCTGATTCAAAACCGCCTGCTCGAAAACGGCGGCACGCCGGACTTTACGCGCGGCACGCTGGAGGGCAGCATCGTCCCCGGCGACATTACGTTTTACCGCCTGCACGGCACTGCCGACGGCAAGCTGCAGGCGTACACAGCACAGGGCGAAATCCTGCCGGCAGACCCCTGCAGCTTTGGCGGCATAGGTGTATTCGCTATTCCGGAAATGGGCCGCTTCTACCGCCACGTGCTGCTGCAGAAACACTATCCGCACCATGGCGCGGTGGCGTTCCAGCACTGCGGCAAGACGCTGTTCCGCGTATTCCAGTATCTTGGCGTACAGGATATTGCCTACAATCAGCCGATTGGTGTGCGCTATCCGGACGAAAACCCATTTGACTAAAAACACGGTACAATCAATATAGAAAGGCCTGTGCGGCTGTATTCGCAGCTGCACAGGCCTTTTGTCTGTATCAAAAAAGAATCACAGAAGATAAAAAAGAACCCCGAAAAGCGGCTTTTGCCGTTGCTTTCCGGGGCTTACTGTTTGGTGGACGTTACAGGACTCGAACCTGTGACCTTCCGCACGTCAAGCGGATGCTCTAGCCAGCTGAGCTAAACGTCCAAATCAATCCATACTTTAACAGCGCTTGATTATTATACTGCACTGCGCAAAAAAAAGCAAGTATTTTTTTAGCACTTGGCGGAATTTGGCGTCACCTTGTTTTTCGCTGCGGCTTCCTTTATAATAGACCATAGTTTGATTTTTTTGTAACAATAAGGCAAGCAATGGAGGGATACGCTTTATGCCTACAGGTTTGGTGTTGGAAGGCGGGGGCCTGCGCGGTGTTTACACTGCAGGAGTGCTGGATGAATTTATGAAGAATAAAATTTCCTTTCCGTCTGTATATGCGGTTTCTGCCGGGGCGTGCTGTTCGCTCAGCTACCTTTCTGGGCAGTATGAGCGAAATAAGGATATTTTTTACCATTATGTTCCGGATGACCGCTATGTCAGTTTTAAAAACATGAGGGAAACAGGCTCCCTTTTTGGTTTTAATTTCATTTTCGGGGAGCTGTTTCACAAACTCAATCCGTTTGATTATGAGGCGTTCCGCAAGTCTTCCGTGCGTCTGATGATCGGCGTAACGGATCTGCTTACCGGAAAGGAAGCGTACTTTACCAACAGCGATATGGACGAAAACTTTTTGCCGGTGCAGGCCTCCAGTTCGCTGCCGTTTTGGTCGCCGATTGTCTGGATTAACGGCCGGCCTTATATGGATGGCGGCCTTGCCGCGCCGGTGCCGTATGAGCGCTCGATTCAGGATGGCAACGGCCGCAATGTCGTGGTGCTGACACGCGACCTTTCTTACCGCAAGCGCTTTGCACCGGATTATCCGCGCGGGATGATTCATGTACATTACCGTGACTACCCGAATTTTGTCAAGACACTGGAGCGCCGGGGGTACCTTTACAACCGCCAGATGGCCTTTATCCGCCAGCAGGAGCGCGCCGGAAACATGGTGGTCATTCGCCCAAGCTCACCTATCAATCTGGGGCGCTGCGAGAAAGATGCGCAAAAACTGCTGAAAGTGTATTATCTGGGCCGGCGTGATGCCGCGGCCCGCATTTCGGCCGTCAAAGCGCTGACTGCAAAAAAATAAAGAAAGAACCAAAGACGGGGAGCCGCAGATACCACTCCTTCCGTCTTTTCTTTTACAAGCGGTGAAGAGAGCAGCCCTGTTTCCAATAGACAGTGCATGATTTGTAAATTTTTGGTTTGCTTTTGTGCCGGTTTTGCAGCCGGGTATTCACCGCTTTTCATAAAAGACAGAGAGCATGAAAGTATCCTTTTGTGGGGAATCCCGTAGAGCAGCGGACTCCCTTGACTTTTACAGGGGATTCTGTTATGCTTGCATGGTAAGAGAAATACAGAGTTTTCCAGATTAGGGAGAAAATTAAGCAGCCTTTTGCCGCAAAATGGCTGCCCCTGCGAGTGGAAAAATTTGTTTTTCAATGCGGCTCTATACACCTGCCGACAGCCGCTGCGGCTGTTTTTCTGTGTGGAAAATACAGGAAAACATAAGACTGCCGGACGACAAAACGGAGGAAAGAACAAATGAAAATTGCGGTACCTTATGATGAAAACGGAATGGTTTTTCAGCACTTTGGGCATACCCAGACTTTTAAGATTTATACGACCAATGAAAAGGACATATACTCGTCTGCACTGCTGGAAACCAACGGCAGCGGCCACGGCGCACTGGCCCTTCTGCTGAAGCAGAACAATGTGGATGTTCTGATTTGCGGCGGCATTGGCGGCGGCGCAAAGACTGCGCTTGCTAAAGTCAATATTGTAGTTTATCCCGGTGTCAATGGCAGCGCGGACCAGTCGGTGCAGGCTTTGTTAAACGGCACCTTGCTTTACAATGCCAATGCGCAGTGCCAGCATCACAGCGGCCAAACCTGCGGTGAGCACAAGTGCCTGTAAGACAAAACGAGAAGGACAGAGTTTCCCTTTTCCTGTGCTTCTAAAAAAGTGCTGCTTTTGCGCAGACCCAGCCCAAAAATTCTATAAAAACAACTACCCGCCGAAAGAACTTTTTTCGGCGGGTAGTTTTGTGTGAGGCTATGCTTATTCTGCAAAGCGGATAAAATCTGTAAAGGGAGATGTGATGGACATACTGAATAAGGTTTTCCCGTTTTCGACGGGACGGTTGTCCGTTTCAATTCTCAGCCAACTATGTGTATTATCGGGTAAACAAGGGTTATATCGAGTGTTTCGCATCGAATTTTGCCGTACATAAATGCCGCACATCTGTTTTGGCAGGCCGTTTTGTATTTTGTGCGGCTTTGTGCAGGCTTCAGGCACGCTCAGCCCGCCGTCCTAAGAAGAAAGAAATAAAGAAAATAACGGCGGAAACCAGTACAATCGTGCCGCCGGCAGCTGTGCCTGCGTAGTAGCTGAGAATCAGGCCGGAAACACCCGAAAATAGACTGATGCCGATCGACCAGAAGTGATAGCTGCGCATAGAGCGGGCTAGGTTGCGCGCCGCTGCGGCCGGCAGCACCAGCAGGGAATTGATGAGCAGAATGCCGACCCACTTAATGGTACTGGTCACCAAAATGGCAATTAGCAGCACAAAGATGTTTTGCAGCAGCTTGACCGGTATGTTTTTACTGGCGGCAAGGTCCGCGTTGATACTGGTCAGCAGAAATTTATTAAAGAAGAAAACCCACAGCAGAATCACCGCGACCAGCAGCACCGCCAGCATAAGAATCTCTTTTGGTTGTACGGTCAGAATATCGCCGATTAAATAGCCAGAGTATTTTGCAAAGCCGCCTGTTGCCGAGAGCAGCACAATGCCCAGCGCCATACCCACCGAAGAAAATACGCTGATAATGGTGTCTGCACTGGAGGTGCCGCTGCCGATAACTGCCGAAATGCCCAGTGCAAACAGCAGGGCAAAACCCATCATCGAGAGCAGGTAATTGTCGGTGCCCAGCAGCACGCCGATTGCAATGCCCGTCAGGGCAGAGTGCCCCAGTGCATCGCTAAAGAAAGACAGCTTGTTGTTGACAATCATAGTGCCTACCAGCCCAAACAGGGGGGTAATCAGCAGAATAGCCAGCAGAGCGTTTTTCATATAGGCAAATTCTGTCCAGTCAAAGGGCAGAATTGTATCGATAAAAGCATAAATATAACTCAATGTCCGCTGCCTCCTGCCAATTTCAGGCCGAATGTTTCCTGTACGGCGTCTGTACGCATAACCTGGTCGACCGGGCCGCTGACAATGACCGTGTGATTAATCAGTGCAGCGCGGGTTGCGTATTTCAGTACATGCGAAAGGTCGTGCGACACCAAAATAATCGGCATTGCGTGCTGTTTGCGCATGTGCGTTACCAAATCGTAAAACAGCTCAATGCCGCGCCGGTCAACTGCAGAAACCGGTTCGTCCAGCAGCAGCAGGTCAGGCATGGGCGTCAGCGCAAAAGCCAGCAGCACGCGCTGCAGTTCACCGCCAGAGAGCGCCCCCAGCCGCTTTGGCAGCAGGTCAGGTGAGCCGCCCACTTTCTGCAGCATCTTTGCGGCAAGGTCTTTCTGTTCTTTGCGGTGGCCAAGCCAAACCGGAAAGCGGGTCAGGTTTGCGCTGAGCATATCCAGCACAGTGACCGGCGTTGCCCGGTCAAAGACAAGGTTTTGCGGCACATAGCCAATATGCGGGTCTTTGAGCACGCTGCCGTCTGCGCTGTGAAAAGTGATGGTGCCTGTATACGGCAGGCGCCCCAGCAGCGCTTTCAGCAGTGTGCTTTTTCCGGCACCGTTTTGGCCTATCAGGGCCATAATTTCGCCGTGGTGTACATCTAAATTGACATCGTGCAAAATCTGTGCACCGTGCCGGCGAACGCCGAGGCTGCGGATTTGTGTACTGCATTTGCAGGATTCCATAAAAATTCCTCCTTTTGTCCGCTTTTACGCCAATGCTTTTTTCAGGGTAGCCGCATTCTTTTTCATTGCGTCTAGGTAAGCGTTGGGGTCGTCTTTTCCGGTTACGGCGGGGTCCAGCGTATAAAAAGCTGCGCCGCTTTCCGTGGAAATAATCTGTGCTGCGGACTGCTCGTATTGGGGTTCGGCAAAGACAGCCTTGACACCGCTTTTGCGAATCATGTGGATAGTTTGGGCCAGTTCTTTGGCGCTCGGCTGACTGTCGGGTTCCCGCTGTACAGTCTGGACAATGTGTAGATTAAATTCTTTCGCGAAATAGGGAAATGCCTCGTGAAAGGTGATGATGTTTCGGTTTGGCAAAGAGTCCAGTTCAGCGTGCATCTGCGTGCGCAGGGTGCGCAGCTTGTCTAGGTATGTGTTTGCGTTGGCTTTGTACTGCGCCGCGTGGGCGGAGTCGGCTTTTTCCAGACCAGCAGCAATCGCCTGTACCTGCTGCATACAGCTGCTGATGCTGACCCACATGTGCGGGTTTGTCTCGCCGGTGTTGTCTGTAATGCGTGTGACGCCGGTGCTACTGTCTAGTACCTTTAGCTTTGGCAGCTGGTCAGTCACGCGGGTCATAAAGGACTCCATACCGGCGCCGTTGATAATAAAAAGCTGTGCCTGCGAAAGGGCCTGCATGTCTGAGCTTTGCAGCTGATAATCATGCAGGCAGCCGGTCTGCTGGCCGGTCATGTTGGTGACTTCCACGCCTTGTATACCATTTGTAATATTTATGGTCATAATATACACAGGGTAAAAAGAAGCCACAATACGAAACGTAGATTTGTCAGCAGAGCGGCGTGCACAGCCGGAAAATACGCTAAGAATACAGGCTGCCGCCAAACACAGGGCAGTCAATTTTTTCATAAAATGCTTCATGCTTTCCTCCGGCCTTTCTAAATGCAAATAGTTTGCATTACCGAGTATAGCACCGCAAACGGGACTTGTCAAGAAAAGCGGCAAATATGGGCAAGAAAAAACAGCTGCCGGGAAAATCCCAAACAGCTGTATGTGTGACCAAACCTGTAAGCCGGGTTCTGTTGCAGACGACCATCTATCTTGGCCGGGCGTTGCCGCCACGGCTCGATGCCACCTTCTCGGGACGCGCCGGGCCGGCGCTGTGTGTCCCTCTGCGGTGTTGCTCCGGATAGGGTTTGCAGAGCCGCCAAGTCTCCTTGGCGCTGGTGAGCTCTTGCCTCGCCGTTCCATCCTTACCGCGGTAAAAACCGCGGCGGTTGTTTTCTGTTGCACTTTCCCTGGGGTCGCCCCCGGCGGCTGTTAGCCGTTATCCTTGCCCTGTGGAGCCCGGACTTTCCTCGGAAGTTCGCTTTCGCAAATCCCCCGCGGCCGTCCAGTTTGCTCACAGTTATTTTATTATAGAAGAATCTGTCGATTCCGTCAAGTCGGGAATTCCACTCAGGCAGACGTACAGCAGTTTTTCAGCCCGATTTTCTAAAAATCGCTGCTGTGGCCAGCTTTCGTGTATTTTAAAATTTTTAAAATCTTTTCGCTTTGGCATGAAAAATCCCTGCCGGGAAGCAAAGCTGCTTTCGCGGCAGGGACAGAAAAAATTTATCGGTAGGTGTATTTGGCATAGGGGCATCTTTGCCGGATAAACTGCTGAAAATTCCCCATGTCACCCAGCAGAAAGCCGTTTTTCGCTACAACAATGGCAACCGAGTGCTTGACAACTAAGAGAATCATGTTTTTGGTTTCACAAATCTGCGTAATTTGTGCGTAGTCAAAATATGATTCGCCTTTATTAGAGGAAATCAAATGAATGCGGTCGGAAAATTCAGTTGTCACTTCCCGCGGTCTGCCGTTGTTTAGCAGCAGCTGCTGATTGTATCCACGCTTAATCAGTACACCGCGCAGAATGGACGGATAGCAAAACATAAAAACAGAGAAGAGTGTAAAAAAGAGGAACCAACCCATTTTGCCAATCATCACATAAATGACAGCAAATACCGCCAAAACGACTGCGCAGATGAGAATGATCGCCTGCACGCTTTTGCGAAAAGTGGATTTTACATATTCTCGGTAACATTCCTCAGAGCAGATAATATGGTTAGCAAAATAAAGATTCATCTTGTTTCCTTTCAGGTATAGCAAGATTAGTAGGTGTAATTGTCCAGCATTTTCTGTTTAATATCCCACAGCGAATGGCTCAGGTCCACATAGTAGCGATGCGGGTTGTCAAAGCGCAGCACTTCGTCCCACAAAGTGCCGACCTGCTTTGCGCAGGAATCCTGCAGCTGTTTTAAGGTCTTTTCTTTGGCAAGGCACTTGCCGTGGTCAAAAATCTTTTCCCGCAGCGGCACAGCGCGGAAGTTGGTGATCGTTTTGCGCTTCCAGACATGAATCGGGTCAAAAATTTCATAGGGCTTTGAGTCGTCAATGACCTCATCGTGCAGGGTCACCACGTCGGCAATTGCTTTGCTGGTGGTGCGGTCGTACAGGCGCCACAGCTTTTTAAAGCAGGGGGTGGTGATCTTTGTCACGTTTTCGCTGACCTTGATTTTAGGAATAATGCGGCCGCTTTTGTCTTCTACAGCAGAAAGCTTGTAGACGCCGCCAAAAACCGGGTGGCTGCTGCTGGTAATCAGGCGTTCGCCTACGCCGAAAGAGTCGACCGGCGCACCCTGAATGAGCATGTCCTGAATAAGATGTTCGTCTAGTGAGTTGCTTGCGCAGATTTTGCAGTCCGGGAAGCCGGCATCATCCAGCATTTTGCGGGCCTTTTTCGCCAGGTAGGTGATGTCGCCGCTGTCAATGCGGATGCCCGCCGGGCGGTAGCCGCGCGGCAGAACTTCTTCATTAAAGGTCTTAATCGCATTCGGTACACCGGATTTCAGTACATTATAGGTATCTACCAATAGCGTGCAGCTGCTGGGGTACTCCCGGGCATAGGCGCGGAAAGAATCCAATTCGCTGTCAAAAAGCTGTACCCAGCTGTGTGCCATGGTGCCCATGGCTGGTACGCCGAAGTTTCGGTCGCAGATAGTGCAGGCAGTGCCGCAGCAGCCGCCGATGTATGCGGCGCGTGCACCCAGCATAGCGCCGTCGGCGCCCTGTGCTCTGCGTGAGCCAAATTCCATGACGGGCCGGCCCTGCGCTGCACGTACAATGCGGTTTGCTTTGGTCGCAATCAAGCTTTCGTGGTTAATGGTCAAAAGAATCATGGTTTCAACAAACTGTGCCTGTATGACCGGCCCGCGCACGGTGATAATCGGCTCGCCCGGGAAAATCGGCGTGCCCTCTGGTACAGCCCACACGTCACAGCTGAAGTCGAGGTGGGCCAGGTACTGCAGAAAATCTTCACTGAAAATTTTGCAGCCGCGCAGGTAAGCAATATCCTCCGGCTCAAAATGCAGATTATTCAGGTAGTCTACCACCTGCTGTACGCCGGCCATAATGGCAAAGCCGCCGTTGTCCGGCACTTCGCGGAAAAACATATCGAAATAGGCAATACAGTCTTTCAGGCCGTTGTCAAAGTAGCCGTTTGCCATTGTAATCTCATAGAAGTCTGTCAGCATGGTCAAATTCGTTTTTTCCATGATGTTTTCCTTTCCTACATCCCGGTTGATAAAAGTTTTTTGTCACTGCAGCCCATGGTTGCAACATACTATAAGAAGGAGAGTGACGATGCTCCTATTATAGCAAAAACAAACAGGAATAACAAATATAAATTCTTGTTTTGGCCAAAGGCTGTGCACTGTAGCAAATATGACTGTATTTGTCTGCTTTGCTATAGAAAAAGACGGAATATCGACTTTTATTTGTGCAAATTATTTAGGACTTTTTGTGTTTTCCTTGCAATGAGATAAAAATTCGATTATACTATAATCAATGAAATAAAAAGCAGCTGTTTTCCTGTACACTTTTTGTGCAAAAAGCTGCTTATCTGCGGCTGCCTGGCGGCCGCAGGCATACCCGATAATCTGTGCTGGAAATAGGAGATGAACCAAGTTGAGATTACGCAAGCAGGCGCTGGGCAGCCGAAATCTGGTAGGTGCCCGCGTAGAGGCAACTCGTAAAAGCGAAGGAATGAAACAAAAGGAACTGCTGGCCCAGTTGCAGGTGCAGGGAGTAGATATGAATGCTTCCGGCCTTTCTAAGTTGGAAGGGCAGCTGCGCTATGTGACAGACTATGAGCTGGTAGCGCTTGCCAAAGTCTTTAATGTTTCGGTTGACTGGCTGCTGGGGCTGAAAGACGCAAAACCCTGAAAAAGGGATTGCGGCGGTTTCACCGGTCAGGTATTCCGGCGTGGTTTCTGTTTTTCAGGGCTGCTGTGGTGCCCCGCTTCTGTTTGGGAGCGGGGCATTTTTGACGCCCCGCTCCCAAAGCCCGCTTGTGCCCCTTTTCAGAATGTGCTATACTCACCCATGGCAGAGGGGAGCAGAGCAGTGAAAATACAGTATACAAAAAATGATTTACAGGTAAAGGAATATGAATCCCTGCGTGCGCAGGTGGGCTGGCAGCCCTTTAGTGCGCGGCAGTCGCTTTTGGCGCTGCAAAACAGCCTGCTTGTGCTGTGTGCCCGCGACGAAGCGGGAAAGCCGGTGGGCATGGGGCGCATTGTCGGCGACAGCGCAACCATTTGTTATGTGCAGGATTTAATTGTGGTGCCGGCATACCGGCGGCGGCACCTTGGCACTGCCCTCATCGAACAGCTGAAAGACTACGTGCGTTCGCTGACCGAGGGGGACGAAACCATGCGACTGTGCCTGATGTGTGCAGTGGGCCGCGAGGCATTTTATGAAAGCTGTGGTTTTGTGGCCCGTCCCACGCCAAACCTTGGCCCGGGCATGATTTGCCTGCTGAAAACAAGCCGATAAGAATTGCCGGAAAATGGTCTTGCCATTTTTGAACAACTGTGCTATGATAGTGGCGCTCTCATAATAGCAAAATAAAGCACTGGGCCTATGCTCGGTGTTTTTTTGATATTACCGATTGTTTTTTTAAGTGTCAGAGAGGATGCATAAAGGAATGAATGTTTTGGTAATCGGGTGCGGCCGCTTGGGCGCCCGCCTGGCGGCCATGCTGGATGAGCGCGGCCACGAGGTCGTAGTGGTAGATGAGTCCCCCGGAATGCTGGAGCGCCTGCCGGATGGTTTCAATGGGCAGACAATCACAGGTATGCCGATGGATATGTCTGTGCTGAAAAGTGCCGGCATAGAAAATTGTGATGCCGTAGCGGTTGTTACGCCGGATGACAACCTGAATATTACAATTTCTCAGGTTGCGCGTCAGTTCTTTCACATTGACAATGTCGTTGCGCGTATCAGCGACCCCATGCGCGAGCGCGTCTTTGCTGCATTTGGTCTGCATACCGTTTGCCCCACTAAGATGGCCTGCGTCACGCTTTACAATGCGCTGACAGAGCCGTGGGAAAACCGAGAGCTGACTTTTGGCTCAGCGACTGCGTCTTTCCGCGTGTGCGAGGTGGACCACAGCTGCTATGGAAAGTCACTGGAAGAGGTGCCTCGCTACCCGGGCGAGACCGCTTTTGCCATTGTACATCCCAATGGGCGGCTGGAACTGGCACACGCCGGCCAAGAGTTCCTAACGGTCAACGAAGGTGACCATGTCGTCATGGCATCGGTTGTGGATTAGGGGGCAGAAAGATGAATATTGTAATTTTAGGCGGCGGCAAATTGGGCCGTCAGCTGGCGCGCAATATGCTGGACCGCAAATATACAGTCCACCTGATCGAGAAAAACAAACTGCGCTGTATGAACCTTGCCAACGAACTGGATATTGAAATCATTTACGGCGATGGCACCGAGCTTGAGGTGCTTGAGCGTGCTCAGACACGAAATGCAGACTGCTTTCTTGCCGTGGGCGGCAGCGACCAGGACAATCTGGTTGCCTGCCAGCTTGCCCGTAAGGAATTCGGTGTACAAAAGGTAATTGCCCGTGCAAATGACCCGCGCAATCTGCCGGTTCTACGTACATTAGGTGCGGAAATTGTCGTGAGCAGTACGGAAATTATTACAAATTTGATTGAGCAGGAAGTCGATATGGCCGAAATGCGCATGCTGGCGACCCTGAATAAAGGCCGTGCTGCGATTTGTGCGGTTACCCTGCCCGAAAAGACACGCCTGAAAGGCGTTGCACTGAAAAATTTGGATCTGCCCAACGGCTCTCTGGTGATTTCTGTAGTGCGTGGGGAAAAGATGGTCGTACCAAACGGCGAAACAATTTTTCAGCCGGGTGATGAAATCATCGCTGTCTGCGAGGGTTCTTCTCAAAAGAAGCTGCAGTCGCTGATGACTGCAGCGGAATGATTCTATACATCTTAATAGAGCTGCTTATACAAAAGCTGCCGCAGAGAGCTTCTCTGCGGCAGCTTTTTATTTGCCTTTTTCTGCTTTGGCACAGGCTGAAAAACCGGTGCGCCTCAGCCAACGATAATTTTCCCTTCCGGCAGAACACTGGAAGTGTGTACATGACCGTGCTTAATCGAGACAGCCAGCCCGAGGGAAAGCGGACCGACACGCCCGATGTACATTGTCAAAATGATAGCGATACGGGAGATAACCGAGAGCCGCGGGGTCAGGCTCGCGCTCAGACCGACGGTGGCAAAGGCACTGGTCGCTTCGTACAGGGCGTCCAAACCATTTACATTTGGTGTTGTAGAAGTGATAATGCCCGTGACAATCAAAATCAGCAGCATGGCAAAACCGGTGATGGCAAGTGCACGGTAAACTGTGAATTTATCGATGCGGCGGTGATTAAAAGTTGCCTCATCTTTTCCGCGCAGTACGGAATGTACCGAGCAGATCAGTACCAGGGCGGTTGTGGTTTTAATACCGCCGCCGGTAGAGCCCGGCGCCGCGCCGATAAACATGAGGATAACAGAAAAGATTTTCGTAAAATCGTATTCTTTTGCGATATCAATGGAGGCAAAGCCGGCGGTGCGGGGTGAAACAGACTGCAGCAGCGCGGCATTTAGCTTTGCTCCGAAATTCGGCAGGGCGGCCAGCGTATTTCCGTACTCAAGCGCCATAAAGACAACGGTGCCGATGACGATGAGCAGAGAAGCCATTAAAATAACAATGCGTGCATGAAAGCTGAGCGGCCGGCGCGTCTCGTGGTGCAGCGTCGGCTGTATTTTGGTGTGATAAATATTGCTGATGACGACAAAACCAAGACCGCCTACAACAATCAGTGCATCAATCGTCAGGCACACCAGCGGGTCGGCCGCATAGGGAATCAGGTTGCCGTTTCTCATCACAGCACCCAAAATATCAAATCCGGCGTTGCAGTAAGCAGAGACTGCCAGAAAGACCGAAACCCAAATACCGTGCAGGCCCATTTGCGGCAGAAAGCGAATCATCAGAATCAGTGCACCGATGGCTTCACAGCTGAAAGTGAACTTCAGAATAATACGGATAAAACCGCCGATGTCGCTGCTGTCGCCGTTGGTGTTTTCTACGGCCAGCTCCATGTTGCGCAGGCCGAGCTTTTTGCGCATCATCAGGGTAAACCCGGTCGTAAAAGTAACCAGCCCCAGGCCGCCGATTTGTATAAGAACCAGAACAATAACCTGCCCGAGCGCGGTCCAGTGCCAGTAGGTGTCAAACAGCACCAGTCCCGTCACGCAAGTGGAGGAAGTGGCCGTAAAAAGAGCGTCCAGGTAAGTTGTCACTTCGCCCGGCCGTGTACAGGCCGGCAGGCACAGCAGCAGGGACCCTGTTAAAATGACAGCAGCAAAACTGATGACAATTACCCTGCCGGGCGGCACCCGGTGCATCCACATTTTTATCTTTACAAGCATTGCAAATTTCTACCTCCGTTTTCTCCTCTTCCTAATAACCAACATATAGTATCACAAACAAATGTGTTCGTACAGACCAAATTCCATATTATGGTAAATACTTCTCGACAAAAAATAAACGGGCTATTTTTTGCAGTTTGTCTGCTCAAGACTTCCTCCTTTTTGCAAAAGTTTTTAAGGAAAAGAGATAAAAAGGGAAAAACGGCTTGATTTTTTAAGGAAAGCGGGTACAATATATTATACACTAATTTAGTACATATTGAATGATTGATATATCGCATTGAGGAGTGTTTAAGGAACATGGCAGCAAATTTACTGGAAGTCAGCGACCTGCACGCAAGTGTAGACGACAATCAAATATTAAAAGGCCTGAATTTAAAAGTCGCCCCCGGCGAGACCCATGTCATTATGGGACCAAACGGCGCGGGCAAGTCTACTTTGGGCAATGTTATCCTGGGCAATCCGCAGTACCATGTGGATTCCGGCTCTATTTTCTTTGAGGGCGACGAGATTACCAAGGAACCAACCGATGCGCGTGCTCGCCGCGGTATTTTTATCTCTTTCCAGAGTCCGGAAGAAGTCCCCGGCGTTACCCTGGAGGATTTTCTGCGTGTCAGCAAGTCGGCCATTACCGGCAAGCCGCTGAAAGTCTTTGCTTTTCAGAAAGAGCTGAAAAAAACAATGGAGGCGCTGAATATGGACGCCTCTTATGCACGGCGTGACTTAAATGTCGGCTTTTCCGGCGGCGAAAAGAAAAAGGCAGAAATCCTGCAGATGCTGATGCTCAAGCCAAAGCTTGCCATTTTGGACGAGACCGACTCTGGCTTGGATGTGGATGCGGTTAAAATTGTATCCGAGGGCATTCGCCGCTACAAAAATGAAAACAATTCTCTGCTAATTATTACTCATAATGCAAAGATCCTAGAGGACTTGACCATTGACTATGCCCATGTCTTAGTCGATGGCAGAATCATCCGCACCGGCGGCCCCGAGCTGGTAGATGAAATCGAGAGTGAGGGCTTCCGCCATATTGAGGAAGAGGGTGCCGCCCAATGAGCAGCCCGGTAAAAAAAGAACAGCTGCAGGAGGTAGACCGCAGCCTGTATGACTTTAAAGATGCGGTGCATCCTTCTTATGAAACGGACGCCGGCCTTACCCCCGAAATTGTGGAGCAGATCAGCCGCGAAAAAGGGGACCCCGCGTGGATGCGCGACTTTCGCCTGAAATCCCTGGAAATTTACAATAAACTTTCTGTGCCCGACTGGGGCCCGCCGCTTGATGGGCTGAACATGAAAGATATTGTTACCTATGTGCGCCCGGATACGCCTATGCGCGGCAAGTGGAGCGAAGTGCCCAAAGACATTAAAAATACTTTCGAGCGTCTGGGTATTCCAGAGGCTGAGCGCAAGTCGCTGGCCGGTGTCGGTGCACAGTACGACTCTGAAGTGGTTTATCACAATGTGCGTAAAGAAGTGGCCGAGCAGGGTGTGGTTTATACCGATATGGAAAGTGCGCTGAAAGGCGACTATGCCGATATGGTGCGTGACCGCTTTATGAAACTGGTGCCGCCCACCGACCACAAGTTTGCGGCGCTGCACGGCGCGGTCTGGTCCGGCGGTTCGTTTGTGTATGTTCCGCCGAAGGTTTCTGTTGAAATTCCGCTGCAGTCTTATTTCCGGCTGAATGCACCGGGTGCCGGGCAGTTTGAGCATACACTGATTATCGTGGACAAGGGCGCTTACCTGCACTTTATCGAGGGCTGTTCTGCCCCAAAGTACAATATCGCCAACCTGCACGCCGGCTGTGTGGAGCTGTATGTAGCAGAGGGCGCACGCCTGCGCTACTCCACTATAGAAAACTGGTCAAAGAATATGTATAACCTCAACACCAAACGTGCTTTAGTTGAAAAAGACGGCATTATGGAGTGGGTTTCCGGTTCGTTTGGTTCCCATACTTCTTATTTGTACCCCATGACTATTTTAAAGGGCGAAAATTCGCGTATGGAATTTACCGGTATTACATTTGCCGGCCAGGGCCAGCAGCTCGATACCGGCGCAAAAGTAGTTCATGCTGCGCCGCACACCAGCTCGCATATCAACACCAAGTCGATTTCCAAAGACGGCGGCGAGTGCACTTACCGCAGCGCCGTCACCATCCAAAAAAACGCGGTGGAAAGTAAATCTTCCGTTTCCTGCGAGTCCCTGATGCTCGACAGCCGTTCCCGCTCTGACACCATTCCGGCAATGGATATCCGCAATGATGACTCGGATGTCGGACACGAGGCAAAAATCGGCCGTATCAGCGATGATGCAGTGTTTTATCTGATGAGCCGCGGTATTAGTGAAGAGGATGCCCGTGCTATGATCGTCAGCGGCTTTGCAGAGCCAATTGCAAAAGAGCTGCCGGTAGAGTATGCGGTCGAGATGAACAACCTCATTAAACTGGAAATGGACAATAAACTTTGATACAGCGCGCGGCGGAAATCTGATGCGGCCGGCAGCGGCGCAGCTTGGCGCCTGCCCTGGCCGCAGGGAACCTTTGGAGGAAGACAATGGAACAGCAGCTTAAAAATATCAATACGCTTCCGGCGCTTACGTGGAACTGGCTTGATGTCAACTGCGCCTCATTTTTGGCGCAGCGCCCGCAGCAGGTAAAGCCTGTGCAGATGGCCCCGGAATTTGCAGAAATAGAGACTGGCATGGGTGCGCAGGCGGCCGACTTTGCCGCCCAGTATTGCACCGACTGCCATGTGGTAGATGTACCGGAAAATACAGAAGATAAAGAAGAAAAGACTTTTCAGTATGTGCTTTCTGCTGAAAAACCAGTCGTTGATGTCAATTTGATTCATGCCCGCAAAGGCAGCAAAGTGACTGTGCTCGAGTCCTACACAGCGGGCGATGATACGCCTTGCTTCCACGGCGGCCTGACCAAGATCTTGGCCGACGAGGGTGCTCAGGTGCGTTTGGTGCAGGTGCAGCTTTTAAGCGGAAACAGCCGTCATTTTAATGATGTTGGTATTAAGCTTGGCGACAACGCCCATGTTGAAGTGGTGCAGGCAGAGCTTGGCGCGGCACGCGCGTTTTCGGGCTGCCTTGTGCTTTTGGCCGGCTACCGCAGCAGCTTTAATGCAGACACCGTTTACTTTGGCGACGAAAAACGGAAATTGGATCTAAACTATATTGCGCGCCATACCGGCCGCAAAACAAACAGTGAAATGCACGCCGCTGGTGCCCTGCTGGGCCAGAGCGACAAAGTTTACCGCGGAACCATTGACTTCATCCGCGGCGCGGCAGGTTCGGTGGGACACGAGGCAGAGGAAACGCTGCTTTTCAGCCCGCAGGCCCGCAACCGCACAGTACCGCTGATTCTCTGCAGTGAAGAGAATGTAGACGGACAGCACGCGGCAACCATTGGCCGTATCAACGAAGCGCGCCTTTTCTACTTAAAGTCGCGCGGCCTGACCGAGGCGCAGGCAAAGCAGCTGATTATTGAGGCGCAGTTTGCGCCGGTTATCGGCAAAGTATCGGATACCGCCCTGCAGGCGGCCGTGAAAGATTACCTGGGAAGGAGAATGCAGCTTGACTGACGCAGAAATCATTGGGCAGTTTCCGCTTCTGCAAAAAAAGCAGGATGGCAAGCGGCTGGTCTACTTAGACAGCGGCGCGACTTCTCAGCGGCCGCAGGCTGTGTTGGATGCTGTAGACAATTTTTATAAAGAAGCCAATGCAAATCCGCACCGCGGGGTCTATACCCTGGGCGAGCGCGCAACAGAAGCCTATGAATCCTCCCGCAAAGAGGTCGCGGCGTTCCTGCATGCAAAGCCTGAGGAAGTCATCTTTACCCGCAATGCAACGGAAGCGCTTAACTTGATCGCCTACACATGGGGTTTGCAGAATTTAAAGCGCGGCGACCGGGTTGTGGTTTCTATTCTAGAGCATCACAGCAACCTGATTCCGTGGCAGCAGGTCTGCCGTGCGACAGGTGCAGAGCTTACATTCCTGTACACCGGCAGTGACGGCGTGATTACACAGGAAGAAATCGAAAAGAAAATTACTAAGGGTGTTAAATTAGTTGCCTGCACGCATGTTTCCAATGTACTGGGGCTTGTTTCGCCTGTACAAGCAATCAGTGTGCGCGCGCACGCGGTGGGCGCCGTGTTTGTGCTGGACGCTGCCCAAAGCGCGCCGCACCTGCCCCTGGATGTAACTAAACTTGGCGCCGATTTTCTGGCTTTTTCTGGGCATAAACTGTATGCACCGCTGGGTATCGGTGTTTTGTGGGGCCGGCAGGAACTGCTCGAAGCCATGCCGCCGTTTTTGACAGGCGGCGATATGATTGAGTCAGTGCGGGAGCAGGACGCCACTTGGGCGCCCCTGCCGCAGAAATTTGAGGCCGGCACACAAAACGCCGGCGGCGCGGTCGGTCTGGCTGCTGCAATTCGCTGGATGCAGTCCATCGGCTTTGAGGAAATTGCCCGCCGCGAACAGGACGTGTATCAATATGCCTGGCAGACACTGGCAAAACTTCCGCATATCACACTGCTCGGTACAGAAAAAGGACAGCACAGCGGTGCGATTTCCTTTACAGTAGAGGGTGCCCATCCACATGATGTTGCCACTATTTTGGACGCCGACGCGGTCTGCGTGCGCGCGGGGCACCACTGCGCACAGCCGCTGCTGCACCATTTGGGCCTGAATGCCTGCTGCCGTGCAAGCTTTGCCGTCTACAATACGCGCGCGGATGTTGACGCGCTGGCGGAAAGTTTAATGAAAGTTAGGAAGTGGTTAGGCTATGGGGCTTGAGCAGATTTATACACAGATTATTACAGAAAACAGCCGGTCTACCGAGCACCGCTATCAGGTAAAGGACCCGACCCAGGTGGTCGAGGGAGTCAACCCATCCTGCGGAGATGACATTACGCTGCAGCTGCGTGTAAAAGACGGCGTTATTGATGATGCTGCTTTTTTGGGTGATGGCTGCGCTATTTCACAGGCTTCCGCATCCATTATGATAGACCTGATTAAAGGGAAAAGCTTAAAAGAAGCACAGCATTTGTCAGAATTGTTCCTTGGCATGATTAAGGGCACTGTGACAGATGATGACCAGCTGGATGAACTGGAGGACGCACAGGCGTTCCGCGATATTTCGCACATGCCCGCGCGGGTAAAGTGTGCGGTTTTGGGCTGGCATACTCTGCAGGATGCTGTGAAAAAAGCAGACAGCGGAGAAAAGGTAAAACCGTAACGTAAAAATATTTCTATTGAATTTATTTTGTACATTTTTTGGCCGGTACAGAGAACACTTCTGCACCGGTTTTTTGTTTGTACCAAGCGGCAGAATGTGCTATACTTTTCAACAGATTGATTAAGAAAGCAGGAGAAAACATGAAGCAAACCCCGTATGTGCTTGGCGTGGCGGGTGGCACCGGCTCTGGCAAAACCACTTTGGCCAATAATCTGCTGGAGGCTTTTCCAGAAGAGGCGCTGATTCTTTCACATGACTATTACTATCTGCCGCATGCGGACCTGTCCCTGGAAGAACGCAAAAAACTGAATTACGACCACCCAAACGCGTTTGAAACCGACTTAATGATACGCGACGTAAAAAAGCTGTGTGCCTGTCAGCCGATTGACCGGCCGGTTTATTCGTTTGTCGACCATACGCGCTTGTCACAGACCGTGCACGTAGAGCCGAAGCCGCTGATTATTTTAGAGGGAATTCTGCTGTTTGAAAATGCAGATTTGCTGAACCTGATGGATATGAAAGTGTATGTCGACACCGACGCCGATATCCGCCTTATCCGCCGGCTGGAGCGCGACGTGAAAGAGCGCGGCCGCAGTTTGGATTCCGTTATTAGCCAATACATGCATACGGTAAAACCCATGCATGAGCAGTTTGTTGAACCAAGTAAGAAAAAAGCAGATATTATCATACCAGAGGGCGGCGAAAACCAGGTTGCCCTGCAGATGCTGATTGACCGGCTGGACGCGGTGCTGCACCGCTCTTCTGACCGGTAATGGGCATATAAACAAAACAAAAGGAGAGTCGATTTACATGCCGTTTCCAAAAGATTTTGTTTGGGGCACTGCCACAGCAGCCTATCAGGTAGAGGGCGCGTGGAATGAAGACGGGCGCGGGCCATCTATATGGGACGATTTCTGCCACAGTGTGCCGGGTGCGGTCTTTGGCGGGCAGACCGGCGACACAGCCTGCGACCATTACCACCATTTTCGGGAGGACGTTCAGCTGATGAAGCAGATGGGAATAAAAGCTTACCGCTTTTCCATCAGCTGGCCGCGCATACTGCCACAGGGGGTTGGGGCTGTTAATGAGGCGGGCCTCCGCTTTTACGAAGACCTTGTGGACGAACTGCTGAAAAATGGCATTACGCCCTATGCCACACTATTTCACTGGGATTACCCGACAGCGCTGTCGCGCCGGGGCGGATGGCTTAATCCGGAAAGTCCAAAGTGGTTTGCCGCGTATACCCGTGTCATTGCCGAGCGGCTGGGTGGAAAAGTAAAGCGTTTCTTTACAATCAATGAGCCACAGTGCTTTACCGGCCTTGGCTATATTACGGGGGAGCATGCTCCGGGACTTCATTGCAGCCGAAAAGATACGCTGCAAATGGCGCACAATGTGCTGCTGGCACACGGCATGGCAGTAAAAGTGCTGCGCGAAACCATTCCCGGGGTCAAGGTCGGCTATGCGCTGGCTGGCGGCAGCTTTTACCCTGTGACAGAGAGCGCCGAAGATATTGAGGCGGCGCGGCGGGCAACTTTTGCGGTGTCGGACGGCTGGTGTTTTTCTATTGGCTGGTGGAGTGACCCGGTGTTTTTGGGTCATTACCCCGAAGAGGCGGTGCGCTCTTTTGGCAGCGATATGCCGGAAGTGGGGCCGCATGATCTGGAAGTAATTTCGCAGCCGCTCGATTTTTACGGCCAGAATATCTACAACTCTGTGCCGGTAAAGGCTGGCGGGGCTGCCGGCTGGCGGGAGGTGCCGCAGCCGGCCGGCCATACGCGTACGGCTGCCGACTGGCCGGTGACGCCGGAGAGCCTTTATTGGCTGCCCAAATTCCTATATGAACGTTATCATAAGCCGATTCTCATTACAGAGAACGGCATGTCCTGCCACGATGCGGTTTCTCTGGACGGCAAAGTGCATGACCCCAACCGTGTGGATTTTCTGTACCGTTATTTAAAGCAGCTTGCGCGCTGTGTGGCAGAGGGAAATGATATCCGCGGCTACTTCCACTGGAGTCTGCTGGATAATTTCGAGTGGTCGCGCGGCTATGATGAGCGCTTTGGCCTTGTCTATGTCAATTACCAGACGCAGCAGCGCATTCCCAAAGACAGTTTTTATGCCTATCAAAAGCTGATTGCCGACAACGGCGCCGGCTTATTCTAAAAAATTCCCTGCTTTTCAATTTGAAAAGCAGGGAATTCCTATTTTTTGCGGTAAATCAGCAGAGCTTTCATCTTTGTAGTTCGATTCTGCGTTTTGTAAATCAGTGCTTTTCCCGCCTCGGTGCAGCCGGGCAAAATTTTGATCTGAGTCGCGTTTTAATAAATCAATGGTATATAGAATAGCGTCTGCACGCCGGTGGGGGGCACTTCTACAGCCAAACCGGCCGCAGAAAGTGCCTTTTCATAGAAGAACGATTCAATTAGAATTTAGAATTTCTGACGGAAGCGAGGTTCGCCGCGCCGATGATGCCCGCGTTGTTGCCAAGTGCTGCAGTGCGAATTTTGGGCAGGAAAGACGCGGACCTGCCGAATACTTCTTTGGCAACCAGTTTTTCCAAAGGATTTGTCAGGTAGGTGCCCTCTTTGCTGATGCCGCCGGAGAGCAGAACTGCTTCTGGGCGAAAGATGTTGACTGCGTTGGCAATGCCTGCAGCCAAGTATGTGGTGTACTGCTGCACAACCTGCAGCCCGGTCGGGTCGCCGCGCCGGGCCGCTAGGAAGGGAATGTGTCCGTTCATACGTGCGAGGTCCCTTTTGCACAGAGTGGCCAGCAGGGACTCCGGGTACTTTTCGGCGGCGCGCTTTGCCTGCCGAATCAGCGCCGACGCGGAAGCATAGCTTTCAAAACAGCCGCGCCGCCCGCAGGTGCAGGGTTCACCATCCATTACCAGCAGGGTGTGGCCGAATTCTGCACCGCCGGGTCCGCCGCCCTCCAGCAGTCTGCCGTCTGTTAAGATTCCGCTGCCGATACCGGTGCCAAGGGTGAGCAGCACGACATTTCGGCAGCCTTTTGCCGCACCTGCGCAGGCTTCTCCCAGCACGGCGCAGTTTGCATCGTTGCTGACAAAAAGTGGGAGCGAAAAAGTCTTTTCGAGTGTCTTGATAAGTGGAACGTCTTTCCATCCCAGGTTGTTGGAGTAAATGACGGTGCCGGTTTTTGCACTGATGATGCCCGGGCAGCCGATTCCGACCGAGAGGCACTGGCTTTCGTCGGCGCCGGCATCCTTTAAGGCAAGTCGGGCAGCTTTTGCCGTATCCTGCACAACTGCCTGCCATGGCCTTTGTGTGCAAGTGGGAACCACAGCCCGGCCGAGAATTTGATGGTCGCTGCTGACTGCTCCGGCTTTAATGCCGGTGCCGCCGATGTCAATTCCCAGGCGAATGCCGGAAAAATTCGCGTATGATTTCTGCATCATTTTATTTTACCTTTTGTACGTTATTCTGCAGCGGGCGGAACGGTGGTGCGCACGATAGTGCAGTGGCCGCTGACCGTATAAGTGCCGCTGTCTGCCGGCAAAAAGAGACTGTCGCCCTGCTCAAACGGCATTGTTTCTGTACCGCAGGTGACGCTGCCGTCTCCCTTTGTAACCAAAAGAGAGTGAAAAGTGCTGCCGTCTGTACGTGCAGTCAGCGTAGAGCCGTTTAGCTGCAGCAGGTCGGTTACAAAGGAATTGCAGCAGCCCAGATGCCCGCCAAAGTCGTAATCGGTGCGGGGCGATGTCAGCCGGGTGACATCCACCGCCTTTTGTACATGCAGCTGGCGGGGCTTGCCATCCGTGCCAAGGCGGTTGTAGTCAAACACGCGGTAGGTCACATTAGAGTTTTGCTGAATTTCTGCAATGATAATACCCTTGCCAATGGCATGGATGGTGCCGGACTCAATAAAGAAAACACTGCCGGGCTTTACCGGCGCGGCATTGAGCACTTCTGTCAGGGTGCCGTTTTGGATACGGGTGCGGAATTCGTCTTTACTGATATTCTTTTGAAAGCCGTAGTACAGAAAAGCACCCGGCTCACAGTCGACCACATACCACATTTCGGTTTTGCCAAACTGTCCCTCGTTTTTCAGGGCATAGGCGTTGTCGGGGTGTACCTGAATGGAAAGGTCGCGTTTGGCGTCAATCAGTTTGATTAAGACCGGAAAATCCTGAAAACGGGCGCAGTTTGTGCCGGCCGCCGCCGGAACAGCTTTCAGGTATTCCGGCAGGGTTTTGCCGGTGAAGGGGCCGTTGGAAACTGTGCTGGGGCCGTCCGGGTGGCAGGAAAGCTCCCATGTTTCGGCGAGAATGTCGCCGTCAAACTGTTTATGGTAATCTGTTTTCAGCTTTTGGCCGCCCCACAGGTAAGATTTGCAGGCAGGATTTAATTTGATGATTGACATTACGCTTACGCCCTCGCTTTCCCAAAGTCATTGATTATTTTCGATACTACTTTGCGGCAGGCTTCACAAGCGGCAGAGGCAGCTGCCGCTGTCTTGCCGACGGCCGCACAATACAGTTTGAGTTTTGGTTCTGTACCGGAAGGACGAATCGTTAGGCAGGTGTCGTCATCCAGTACATACTGCAGTACGTCGCTGCTTGGCAGCGCGGGGAATTGCACCGGCTTGCCGGGCGTGTGCAGGTAATCTTTTACCAGCACAATTTTGTGTCCGCAGACATCTTTCGGCGGATTTTTGCGCAGATATACCATGAAATCCTGCATAATATGGAAACCGGCTTCGCCCTCAAATGCAAAGGAATCCAGACTGTTTTTGTAAAATCCGTAGGTCTTGTAAAGGGCCTCCATGGCATCAATTAAAGACATACCCTTTGCCTGGTAATCTGCTGCCATATCGCACAGCAGCAGGCAGGCATTTACGGCGTCTTTATCGCGCACATGCGCGCCGGACAGGTAGCCGTAGCTTTCTTCAAAGCCAAAGATGTACCGGCTGACTTCACCGTCTTTTTCCAAAAGACCGATTTGCTCGCCGATATACTTAAAGCCGGTCAGCACATTGCGCAGCTCAACACCGTAATGTTTGGCGACTTTTACGGCCATTTCGGTGGTAACAATCGTTTTGACCGCGACCGGTTTTTCCGGCATGCGGCCAAGGGCGATACGGCGGCGGCAGACATAGTCGAGCAGCAGCACGCCTACTTCATTGCCGGAAAGCAGCACATAGTCGCTGCCTTTGCGTATGGCAATGCCCATGCGGTCACAGTCCGGGTCTGTTGCCAGAAGCAGGTCGGCTTTGGTTTCGCGGCAGAGCTTGATGCCCTCGGCCAGTGCCTCTGGAATTTCCGGGTTTGGATACGGGCAGGTCGGGAAGTTGCCATCCGGCTTTTCCTGACTGGGCACAACGGTGATATCCTGATATCCGGCACGCTTCAGCACGGTCGTTACCGGGACAAGGCCGGTGCCGTTAAGCGGGGAATACACCAGCTTGAGCGGGGCAGGCACTTTGGTTTCCAGGCGCTGTGCCAGTACAGCACTGTAAAAATCTTCAAATAGGCTTTGGGAAACTTCCTGTACCGTTTCGGCGCTGTCCTGTGGCAGTGGGTCAAAGTAGCCGAACGACTGAATGCAGGCGGTGATTTCTTTTGCAGCGCGGGTGGTAATTTGGCAGCCATCTGGGCCATAGGCTTTGTAGCCGTTGTATTTTGCGGGGTTGTGGCTCGCGGTAATCATGACGCCGGCACCGCAGTGCAGTTTACGTACGGCAAAGGAAAGGGCCGGGGTTGGCATCAGCTGCGGGAAAAGATAGGTCTCTATGCCGCAGGCGGCAAAGGTGCGGGCGGCTTCTTCAGCAAAGCGGCGCGACTTGATACGGCTGTCGTAAGAAATAACAGCGCGCTTTTCTGTCTGCCCTGCAAGCCACTTGGCAATGCCGCGGGTCGCGCGGCGTACGGTGTAGATGTTCATGCGGTTTGTGCCGGCGCCGATAACCCCACGCAGGCCGCCTGTGCCAAAGGCAAGGTCACGGTAAAAGCGGTCCTCTATTTCGGCCGGCTGATTTTTTACCTCGGCGAGTTCTGCGGCGATATCCGGGTCTTCTGCTGCCAGTGCTGTCCACTGTGCATAGATTGTTTCCATTTCCAAAACAATTCCTCCATTTTCCTTAAAATAAGCTTATTTAAATTAATTTACCTGAATTAATTTACTTAATTTAATCTCTAAGCAAATGGTAAATGGAATATTAGGTGCTGTCAATCATATAATATTGTTATTTATTGTATTATATTGGCTGATTGCAAAGAACCGGCTAGACAAACAAGAGAGAAATTGCTTTAATGGAAGAACGAATTTACTTAAAAATATTGGCTGAAGATAAAGGAGAATACAGACATGCAGATTCATCAGTTTTCATCGTCCCTTTACCCGCAGGCTTTTCGTCTGGACACCCCGCACAGCAGCTACGTAATGGGGATTTCCAAAGAGGGTTTGGCGGTGCACCTTTACTATGGTGCAAAACTTTCGGATACAGATATGCAGACACTTTGTGGTGCCGAGAATTCGCCGTGGTTCCCTGCGACACCCGGCGAGACTCTGCTAGATCATGTGCCGCTGGAGTATTCCGGGGCGGGCATGGCTGACCTGCGCCCGGCAGCGCTGAGCGTTTTGTGGGAAGACGGCGACAATATCGCTGACCTGCGTTTCACCGGCTGCCGGATTTTTGCCGGTAAACCGTCGCCGCGTGGTCTGCCGCATGTTTACGTTGAGCAGGACAAAGAGGCCCAGACATTGCTGGTGACTTTGGCAGATGAGAAAGGCTTGAAAGCAGACCTGTACTACACAGTCTTTGCTCAAAATGATGCACTTGTGCGCCGGGCGGTTTTGAGAAATGACAGCAGCCAGTCGGTTTCCCTGCAACGGGTCATGAGCGCGAGCACCGATTTTCCCGACAGCAGCATGCAGATGGTGCATCTTTACGGGAAGTGGGCACGGGAACTTCAGGCAGAGCGCATACCGCTGGGGCACTGTGAGCAGCGCATTGGCAGCTTCTGTGGTGCCTCCAGTCACCAGCACAACCCCTTTGCGGCGCTTGTTTCGCCGGACTGTACCGAAACCGCAGGCGAAGCGTACGGTTTCAGTTTTCTGTACAGCGGAAACTTCTGCATTGAGGCCAATGTAGATGCCGGCGAGCGGTTGCGTGTCAATGTCGGTCTTTCTGACCGCGCTTTTTCCTGGAAGCTGGCTCCGGGCGAGTCTTTTGATACGCCTGAGGCAGTGTTGGTTTATTCCGGTGCCGGTCTGGGGCAGATGTCGCGCACCTATCAGCAGCTGTACCGCAGCCGTGTCTGCCGGGGTGTTTGGCGGGACTGCCCGCGCCCGGTGCTGCTGAATACCTGGGAAAGTTTTTACTTTAATTTCGACCGCAGCAAACTTCTGCACTTGGCAAAATCCGCTGCCGGTGCAGGGGTGGAGCTGTTTGTAATCGATGACGGCTGGTTTGGTCACCGCGCAGATACCAGCAGCTCCCTGGGTGACTGGACCCCATGGGAAGAAAAACTTGGCTGCACGCTGCCGCAGCTGGCAGCGGATATCAATAAAATGGGCATGGGCCTTGGCTTGTGGGTAGAGCCTGAAATGGTTTCACCAGACAGCGACCTTTACCGTGCGCATCCGGACTGGGCGCTGTGCCGTCCCGGGCGCAAGGCAACTTTGGCCCGCTCACAGCTGATTCTGGATCTTTCCCGCACAGAAGTGCAGGATTACTTGATCGATGCAATGTCAAAACTGTTTTCCAGTGCACCGATTGCCTATATTAAATGGGATATGAACCGGAATATGGCAGAAACCGGCTCCTTTTCCGACCGGAAGATCAGTGCAGGCGCTCTGATGCACCGCTATATGCTGGGCCTGTATCGTGTCTTAGAGACTTTGACTTCCCGCTTTCCAAAGATTCTGTTTGAAAGTTGTGCCAGCGGCGGCGGCCGCTTTGATGCGGGCATGCTCTATTACATGCCGCAGACCTGGGTCAGCGACAATAGCGATGCGATTCAGCGGCTGAATATCCAGGGTGGCGCTTCTCTGGTTTACCCCACTACGATGATGAGCTGTCACGTTTCTGCTTCTCCCAACGAGCAGGTTGGGCGCAGCACATCGCTCGACACCCGCTGGAACATTGCAGCGCTGGGCGGCGGCTTTGGCTATGAACTGGACCTGACCCGCCTGCCCAAAGCTGACATGGAAGAGATTACCCGCCAGATTGCCGCCTATAAGTGCGAGCGGCAAAGCCTCTTTTCCAGCCAGTTTTACCGTCTTTCCGCGCCGGGAAACACAGCTGCTTTTGAGCAGATTTCTGCTGATGGCCGGCGGATCGTCGTTACCTGCTGCCGCAGGCTTTACGATGCAAAGAACGAGCCGCTTTGGCTGCGCCTGCAGGGCTTGCAGCCGCAGGCAGAATACCAAAATGTCAGCACCAAAGAAAACAGCAGCGGCGCTGCACTGATGAGCAAAGGCGTGCGCCTGCATTTGCTGTCAAAGGATTTTTCCAGTGTGCGCATTGTGCTGGAAATTAATTCTTAATCGTTTTCATTCAAATGACCGCCTGACAGAAATTTCTTCTGTCAAGCGGTCTATTTTTATAGAAATAGATTGACTTTTTAAGTTCTCCTAGGTACAATAAACTTAATAAGTTGAAAAAGTAAACAAAATTAGCTAATAGATAATCTGGCAGTCAATAGATTACTGCTAACTAAGGGAGGAGGAAGAAGAATGCCGAAAGCAGTTCGCATGGTAGATATTGCGAAGCGGGTCGGGGTAAGCACCGTTACGGTTTCCAAAGCTTTGGCTGACAAAGAGGGCGTCAGCGACGAAATTCGGGAGCGTATCAAAGAGACCGCCCAGCAGATGGGCTATCAGATGGTGCCTGCCTCACGTAAAAGCCGCCAAAGCGGTACCGGAAATATCGGCATCGTTGTTCCGGCACGCTTTATCAACTACAGCACAAATTCATTTTACTGGGAAATGTACGAAAAAGCGGTCAATCGCCTAATGACCAGTGATTATTACGGTATTTTAGAGCTGCTGGCAGAGGACTCTGAGCGCAACCTGATTTTGCCGCGTGTTTTGCAGGACAACAAAATTGACGGCCTGATTGTAATAGGGCAGCTCAGCCGCGCGTACCGCGCCATGCTGCAGAAAAAGATGCTGGTGCCCACCGTTTTCTTGGATTCCTATGATGCCTATGGCGGCGGATACTCTGTCATTTCTGATGGCTATTACGGGATGTATGCTGTTACCAACTATGTGCTTTCCATGGGCCACCGAAACATTCACTTTTTGGGGGATATTAACGCGACCAGCAGCATTTGCGACCGCTACTTTGGCTACTGCCGCGCAATGATGGAGCACAATATTCCGGTTACGCCGGATATGATTCTTTCGGACCGCGACCAAAGCGGGCAAATCGGCTTTGCTCTGCCGGAAAAGCTGCCTACGGCTTATGTGTGCAACTGCGATGTATCTGCTTTTGAGCTGATTAATCGTTTAGAGGATCGCGGCCTGCATGTGCCGCAGGACGTTTCAGTAGCGGGCTTCGATAATTACAGTGTACCGTATATTTCCATGCCCAATATCACGACCTATGCCGTGGATATGTCCGGTATGGCGCGTGCCTGCGTCGACGGCCTGCTGCATCAGATTCGGCATAAGCATTTCAGCACCGGTATTAAAATTATCAGCGGGCGCATTGTTGTGCGCGGCAGTGTCAAAAAACTGGATTCCGCTGAACCTCAGGACCCCGCTTAGGTTTTCTGATTTTTATGACCATAAAGAAAGCGCAGGCTTATCGATTGCCTGCGCTTTTTGTTTTGCACGCTATACTGATTTCTTTTGTTCTTCCTGACTTGAAAAATGTGCCCGGTATGCGAGCGGAGACATACCCATCCGGCTTTTAAAAAGGCGGATAAAGTAAGAGGCATTTTCTACGCCCACAGCCAAGCCGATATCCAGCACACTGCGGTTGGTTGTGCGCAGCAGATGACAGGCTTCCTGTACCCGCACGGATAAAAGGTACTCAAAAGGGGAAAGACCATAATAAACTTTAAAGTCTTTGTCCAGTTTATACTTATTCCAGTGCAGCTCCTTTGAAAGAGAATCCAGCGTCAGCCTTTCGGCATAGCGGGTTTCTAGGATTTGATGCAGCAGCTGAATGGAAGCGGGCGGCAGCATGCCGTCCGGCAGAAGGGGCTGCATTTCTCTTTGCAGGGCGTCAAGCAGGGCTTGCAGTATTTGGCTTTCCTGTGGGCAGGGCAGCTGGCAGAGCATGCGGGAAAAATCAGCAAAAACCGTGCTGCTGCTTTTTGGGACAAAGACAGAGGGCGCAGCTGACGTCGGCAGAGGGCAGCTTTCCCCTTCGGCTAAAAGCCCAGCGAATGCCAGCGGCTTGTTCAAAGCAAAAAGCGTGGGGGTCTGTCCCGCACGAATGCAGATGAGGCTTTCTTTAGGTAGGTGCCAGGTCCTGCGGCACTCCTCTAAACGGGCTTCGTCGGCAATGCAGTAAAAAGCGGCTGCCATACGGTAGGGGCAGCTGAGCAGCAGGCTGTGCGGCACAGTGCCCTGCATGCCGCCCCGAAAATGCAGAGTCTGCTCTTTCTGCGGGATGTGATGCGCTGCAGTTTTACTTTCCATAATGCTCGATTCCCCCCCTTTTTGTGCAAAATTTTATTGCTATTATGTATTATAACACTTCTGTAGAAAATAAATAGAATTCGCAAAAAGAAACGAATACTTTTTTACAGGCGCCAAAAGAGATAAAGTAACAAAAATAGAAATAATTTAGCTAATCATACATAGCGTTTGCTTAATAAATTGATTGCATATTAGAATATTCACTATATGTATCAAACAAGATATTAAAAAAACATTAATAATATATAAATGAACCAATATAATGATATTGAAACCAATATAATGTAGTGACAGAATAAAGTAAATGAGATATTATTTAGCTAAAGTTAATTCATACATATTAGCTTAAAAATGGGAGGTAGCAAAAATGAAAAGTGTACAAAAAGTTCTGAGCGTTGTATTGGCCGGCGCGATGATCGCGGCTTCTGCAACGGCGTGCGGTTCTTCTAGCAGCAGCACTGCAGCCGCCAGTGGTACCGGCACCAGCAGCAGTTCCTCCGACTACTTAAACCTGAAAGTGGGCGAGAGCAACAAGGACATCAAGGCTGACTTGAAAGTCCTGACCAACCGTACCGACATTGTCGATACGAAACTCAAGCAGTATGCTGCTGAGTTTAAAAAGCTTTACCCAAATGTGAACATTAAGTTTGAGGGCGTTACCAACTACGCCGACGATGTGACAACCCGCCTGAGCACGAAAGACTGGGGCGATATCTGCAAGATCCCGAGCTCCGTCGATAAGAATGAATTTGCCGATCACTTCATTTCCTATGGCTCTACAGACGAGCTTGGCAAAAAATACCGCTTTGTAACCGATAAATCCTATGACGGCCAGTGCTACGGCATTGCTTCTGTCGGCAACGCACAGGGCATTGTTTATAACAAAAAGGTCTTTAAGGAAGCCGGCATTACCACCATGCCAAAGACCCCGGACGAATTCATCAAAGACCTGCAGACCATTAAGACAAAGACAAGCGGAAAAGTCATTCCGCTGTACACCAACTTTGCTGCAAAGTGGACCATGGGCGCATGGGATTCCTACATCGGTGTCAACGCCACTGGCGATGCAACCTTTATGAACCAGAAACTTGCTGAGACAAAGAATCCATTTGCAAAGGCTTCCTTTACAGAAGGCACCGGCCCATATGCGGTTTACAACATTCTGTACACAGCTGTAAAAGATAAGCTGACAGAAAGCGACCCAACCACAACCGACTGGGAAAGCAGCAAGACAAAACTGAACAACGGTCAGATCGCTACCATGGTCCTGGGCTCTTGGGCAGTCAACCAGTGCAAGACAAGCGGCAAAACACCTGATGACGTTGGCTACATGCCTTTCCCGATTACTGTAAATGGCAAGCAGTACACCTCTATCGGCAATGATTACTGCTATGGTATCAACAAGAACGCTACCAAAGACAACCAGACCGCTTCCCTGCTCTTCGTTAAGTGGATTACCGAAAAATCCAACTATGCTTACAACGAGGGCTGCATCCCGATCGTAAAGACCGATAAGCTGCCGTCCATCCTCTCTGAAATCGAAAAGACAACCATGCTGGAAGATACACCTGCTGTAAAGGGTAAGGAAGACGAGTTTACACAGGTCAACAGAGACTCCGAACTTAGCCTGAAAGACGACAACAAGCATGTACAGGATATTGTCGAAGCTGCACAGAAGGGCTCTAAGACCCTTGACCAGATTGTTTCTGACTGGAACACAAAGTGGTCTGATGCACAGAAAAATGACAATATTGAAGTAAAGTAAGATCTCGTTAAGCAAACCGTACAAAAAACGGCTTAGCCAGGCGGCCGGCGCTGGTGCGCCGGCCGCTGTTTTGTAGAAGGAGGATTTCCAATGAAACAAACAGGTAAAAAACAGGCGCCTGTACACACGACGAGTCTGCGCAGTATTCGTGGGCAGCAGCGGTTGGTTACTGTGCTGTTTATGATCGTTCCGCTTTTCCTGCTGATCCTTTTTACTTACCTTCCATTTGCTAAAATGATTCAGTTCAGCTTTTTCAACATGAAATACACCGGCACACGCAGATTTATCGGCTGGCAGAACTACATTTCCGTATTTACCCGCTCTGATATTTTCCCGGCCTTAAAGCTCAGCTTGTTTTACATGGCCGGCGCGGTGATTCAGATGGCACTGGCTCTGTTCTTTGCCACCATGCTTACCGGCAAGCTGAAAGGCGGTGCATTCTTTAAGGGCGCACTTTTCTTCCCGTACCTCATCTGCGGCATTGCAGTGGGCTACATTTTTAAATTCTTCTTTACACACGGCTTTGTGCTGGATACCCTGCTGACCAGTGTCGGCTTTAAGCTGCAGAACCTGCCGTATTGGTTAAAAGATACGCGCATAAACAACATTATGCTGGCGGGCACTTCCGTTTGGCGATATTTGGGGCAAAATATGATTATGTTCATCGGCGCCATGATGTCGGTGGACGAAGATGTGTACGAAGCGGCAATGATCGACGGCGCCAATGCTTGGCAGAAATTCTGGTCGATTACAATGCCTGGCATTAAGACCATGGTTGTCTTAAACCTGATTCTTTCTATCAGTGGCTCTTTGAGCGCTTTTGAACCGCCTTACGTTATTACCAATGGTACTTTTGGCACCGGTACTTACTTTGTCGTCATGGACCGTATTGCCCACGTCAACCTGAAAGTTGGTTTGGCTTCTGCCATGGCGGTTGTGCTGATGATTCTAATCATTTTGGTCACCGTCCTGCAAAAAGTGGTCTCGCACCTGATGCTGGATGAAGACGAAACCGGACATACCTACCGTGAGCGCCGCGCCGAAAAGAAGCGCCAGGCCGCCCAGGCAGCAAAGTGAGGGGGAATTTTCAATGGCAGCTTTAGATAAAACAATGATGTCGCCCGCAGAGAAGAAAGCAGAACAAAAAGCAGAGCACCCCGGCCGCGGCAGAAAAATCGTTATTCGCATCTTAGAGTATGCAGCGCTGATTTTCGCGGCGTTTTGGGCACTGATTCCGGTCGTTTCCTGTGTTATCACAGCATTTAAAACACCGGATGAATACGCCAATACCAATGTAATGACACTGCCCAAGAGCTGGCTTTACTTCACCAACTTTCAGGGCGCATGGGAAAAGGCAAATATGGGCCTGTCCTTTGTCAACTCTTTCCTGATTTTGGCGGTCGTGCTGGTCTGCTGCATTCTCATCAGCTCAATGCTGGCGTTTGTGCTCAACCGCTTTAAGTTCCGCGGCAATGGCCTTATTCGCAACCTGTTCCTGTTTGCATCGCTGGTTCCCGGCATTGCCATGCAGGTTACCGTTTATCAGATTATGTACAAATTGGGCTTAATCAACAGCCTGCCCGGCTACATGCTGCTGCTGATGGGTACCGATGTTATCTCCATTTATATCTTCTTGCAGTTCTTTGAAAACCTGTCCGTTTCGCTGGATGAATCGGCGATTCTGGACGGCTGCACGTACTTCGGTGTATTCTTTAAAATTCTGCTGCCGCTTTTGAAACCAGCAATCGTCACGGTTTTGATTCTGAAAGGTGTCAGTACCTACAACGAATACTACATGGCAAACCTGTACCTGCAGGACAAGACCGTTTACCCGGTTGTGTCTACCTGCCTGTACACATTCTCCGGCCCAATGGGTACCCAGTACAACTTCATCTGCGCCGGCGTTCTGATTACTGTTATCCCGATTCTGATTATCTTCCTGATTTTCCAGAAGCAGGTGTACCGCGGCCTTGCTGCCGGTGCTGTAAAGGGATAATGTCTTAACGGAGGAATTTATAATATGAGCAATGTGAAACTTTATACGGGCAGCCTGCCCAACATGCCCTGGCAGGAAAGACCCGCCGGACAGCAAAACGGCCCTTTGTGGCGCTATACAGAAAACCCGGTGATTCACCGCAACCCGCTGCCGGGCGTTGCCCGCATTTTCAACAGCGCGGTCGTGCCATTGGACGGTGCCTTTGCCGGTGTTTTCCGCGGCGAGCAGACAAACGGCGTTCCGTTCATCTACTTTGGCCGCAGCAAAGACGGCATTCACTGGGATATTAACTCAGAGAAGATTCAGTTTACAGACGAAAATGGCAAGCCCTTTATGCCGCGCTATGCGTACGACCCGCGTTTGGTCAAAGTGGACGATACCTATTACGCCATCTGGTGCCAGGATTTTTACGGTGCAGCGATTGGTATGGCCAAGACCAAAGACTTCAAAACTTTTACCCGGCTGGAAAATCCATTTCTGCCGTTCAACCGTAATGCCGTTCTCTTTCCGCGTAAAATCGGCGGCAATTTCGTAATGCTTTCCCGTCCGAGCGACAGCGGACACACGCCTTTTGGCGATGTATTCCTGAGCGAAAGCCCTGACTTAAAGTACTGGGGCCGCCACCGCCATGTCATGGGCCGCAGCAGCGAGTGGTGGGAATCCCTGAAAATCGGCGGCGGTGCCGCCCCAATCGAGACAAGCGAAGGCTGGCTGCTGTTTTATCACGGCGTCACCAGTACCTGCAACGGCTATGTTTACAGCATCGGCGGCGCTATTTTGGATATTGACGAACCTTCCCGTGTCAAATACCGCTGCACAAATTATCTGCTGACTCCAGAAGAGTGGTACGAAGAGCGCGGCTTTGTGCCGAATGTCACATTCCCCTGCGCGACCTTGTGCGATGCAGATACCGGCCGCATTGCCGTTTATTACGGCGCAGCAGATACTTACGTGGCTTTGGCCTTTACGACCGTGGACGAAGTCGTTTCATACATTAAAGAAAACAGCGTAACCAGCCCGGACGATACTGAAGTGGGCAGACGGTGAGTTTTCCGCAAAGGAGGAAGCACAATGTATGTCAAAGATGCGGAACAGATGCTTACGCAAAAACTGATTCCGTTTTGGCAGGGCATGCGGGACAATGAAAACGGCGGTTTCACCGGCTGGATGGACTTTGACCAGAAGAAAAATCTCAAGGCAGAAAAAGGCTGCATTTTGCACAGCCGTATCCTTTGGTTCTTCTCTACAGCGTCTATGGTTCTGCACCGGGCTGACCTGCTGGATGATGCAACACATGCTTACAAATTTTTAAAACAGTATTGCGTTGATAAACAAAACGGCGGCATTTACTGGTCTGTCAATTATGACGGAAGCGTGCTCGACAGCACTAAGCACACCTATAACCAGGCATTTGCTATCTATGCGTTTTCCGCTTATTACCGCGCTTCCGGCGACAAAGAGGCGCTGGCGGCGGCAAAGGCTCTGTACAATTTAATTGAGCACAACTGCACAGATACGGTTGGTTATTTAGAGGCATTTGACCGGCAGTTCCGCCCGGTTTCCAACGAAAAGCTTTCGGACAACAAGACACTGCTGGCACAGGGCAAAGTAGCAGAGAAAACCATGAATACCCTGCTGCATGTGTTTGAGGGCTACAGCGGCCTGTATGAGGCAGCCCACGACCCGCAAGTCGGCCAAAGCATGCGCCATATTCTACAGATTTTCTTAAATTCTGTTTACAATCCCCTAAAACGCAGACAAGAAGTCTTTTTCGACAAGAACCTTAACAGCCTGATCGACATGCAGTCTTATGGCCACGATATTGAAACCTCCTGGCTTTTGGACTGGGGCTGCGGCCTGCTGCACGACAATGCCCTGGACCAGCAGGTGCAGGACGCCGATTCTGCATTGGCCGCAGAGGTTTACCGCAGCGCGTACCACAAGCATTCTGTATGGAATGAATGTGTACTGGGGCAAGTGGACAAAACCCGCGTTTGGTGGGTACAGGCAGAGTCGGTAGTCGGCTTTTTAAATGCCTATCAAAAGCACCCCGAACATAAAGAGTACCTGCAGGCAGCTGCAAATATCTGGCAGTACATCAACGACCACTTGGTCGACCCGCGCGCGGGTTCAGAGTGGTTCTGGCAGGTGGACGATGACGGACAGCCGGACCGCAGCAAACCAATCGTAGAGCCATGGAAGTGCCCGTACCACAACGGCCGCATGTGCTTTGAAATTATAAGGAGGGGTATCGATGCTCCATGCTGAGTATTACTGCCAAAAAGAAAAACAGGAGCGTCTGCTTGCCCGCCCTAATGTGCCGCAGGAGGGCTACAACGGCATTTTTACCCGCTGGGAATACCCTGTCTTAACCCGCGAGCATATTCCGCTGTACTGGAAGTACGACCTGAATACAGAAACAAACCCCTATTTCATGGAGCGCCTTGGCGTCAACACCGTTTTTAATGCTGGTGCGCTGGAACTCAACGGAAAGTTTTATCTGGTTGCCCGCATAGAGGGGGCCGACCGCAAGTCTTTCTTTGGGGTCGCGGAAAGCGATAATCCGGTACAGGGCTTTCGCTTTTGGGACTACCCGGTTCAACTGCCGGACACCTGCCCGGATGAGACCGATGTGTACGACATGCGCTTGACCAAACATGAAGACGGCTGGATTTACGGCGTTTTCTGCTCAGAAAGCAAAGATAAAAGTGTAAACGACCTTTCGGCTGCCACAGCTGCCGCGGGAATCGCGCGCACAAAAGACCTGAAGCACTGGGAGCGGCTGGAAAACTTAAAGACTCTGCATTCTCCTCAGCAGCGCAATGTGCTGCTACTGCCGAATTTTGTAAACGGCAAGTACGCTTTCTATACTCGCCCCATGGACAGCTTCATCGACACCGGTTCTGGCGGCGGCATTGGCTTTGGTCTGTGTGACGACATCTGCCATGCGGTTATTGACGAGGAAAAGATCACCAGTGCACGCCATTTCCACCGGATTACCGAAGAAAAGAACGGCGCCGGTGCGGTGCCAATCCGTACGGACCGCGGCTGGCTTCACATTGCGCACGCTGTGCGCAACACAGCGGCAGGTCTGCGGTATGTTCTGTACGCATTTGCGACGGACCTCAATGATCCCTCCAAAGTGATTGCCGAGCCAGGTGGCTATCTGCTTGCCCCGTTTGGTGATGAGCGCGTAGGCGATGTTTCCAATGTCGTCTTTACCAATGGGGCCATTGCCCGCGAAAACGGCGAAGTTTATATCTATTACGCTTCCTGTGACACACGCCTGCACGTTGCCTCTACCACGATTGATCGTTTGACCGATTATGTGTTCTCAACCCCGCGCGATGCAGACCGTTCAGCCGACTGCGTAAAGCAGCGCAGTGCACTGATTGCGAAGAATTTGGACATTTTAAAGGCGGAAGGGGAACTGTAAAGCATTATGAAAAAGGAAGCATTCTTTTGTGCGGCTGTATTTTCCAGTCACATGGTTTTACAGCGTGAAAAAGCAGTGGAAATTTTCGGTGCCGGCCGTGCGGGCAGCCGCGTGACGGTTACAATCGACGGCTGCCGTGCACAGTCTGCTGTCAAAGAAAGCAGATGGTGTGTCAAGCTGCCGCCGCACTCAGCCGGTGGGCCGTACACCATGGCAGTAACCGACGGCACAGATACTTTTACCTTTACAGATGTACTGTTTGGTGAGGTCTGGCTTGCGGGCGGGCAGAGCAACATGGAGTTTGAGCTGCAGAACTGCAAGGGCGGCAGGGCAGAACTGACCGCCTGCCAAAATGACCAGCTGCGCTTTTATAATGTAGGAAAATGTGCAAACCAAAATGAAGAACTGCTGGAGTCGGAACGGAAGAACTGCTGGCGGGTCAGCTCTGAAAAAGCCTGTGCAGATGTTTCTGCGGTTGCCTATTTCTGTGCAAAAAAGCTGCAGAAAGAGCTGCAGGTGCCAGTTGGTATTATCGATTGCTACTGGGGTGGCACCTCTATCAGCTGCTGGATGCCAAAAGAGCAGCTGATGCGCTCCTTAGCGGGCCGGCGGTATATCGATGTGTTTCAGGAGCAGGTCGGCAGCACAACGGATGAGGAATTTGAGCGGGACATGCAGGCGTTTCAGATAAAAATTGACGCTTGGAATGACCGCGTCAAACAATGCCGTGCAGTAGACCCGGATATTTCCTGGGCAGCACTCAGTGAGCGCTGCGGGGCATGCCCGTGGCCGCCGCCTATCGGCTGGCCTTCACCGTACCGGCCCGCCGGGCTGTACGAGACTATGCTGCAGCGCGTCATGCCGTACACAATCCGCGGCTTTCTGTATTATCAGGGAGAACAGGATGAGGACTACTGCAAAGATTACGGCGAGATGATGCTTTACCTGATTGCCCAGTGGCGTGCTGATTGGCATGACGAGGCGTTGCCATTCCTGTTTGTGCAGCTGCCCATGTATGCCGCAAAAGAAGAGTATGACAAAGGTCTGGACAATGGCCGCTGGTGTATTCTGCGGCAAAAGCAGCAGTGGGTCTGCCGCTTTGTGTGCGGCACGGCAATGGCGGTTGCACTGGACTGCGGGGAGCTCGACAACATGCACCCGACCAACAAAGAGCCCGTTGGCTGCCGCTTAGCGCTGCAGGCTCTGCAGAAAGTGTACGGCTTCCCGGTAAAGGCAGATGGTCCGGTCTGCACAGGCTGCCGCCCGGAAGGACATTCTCTGCGTGCTTTTTTTGCGCACACAGGCGGTTTCCTGCAGCTCAAAGGGCCCTGCGGCAGTGCATTTGAGACTGCCGGAGAAGACGGCCGCTTCTTTGCTGCACAAGCGCAGGTGCAGGGACAAACCCTGCTGCTCACCGCTGCAAAGGTGCCCATGCCTTGCCAAGTGCGGTATGCGTGGAAAAATTTTGCACAGACGCCGCTTTACGGCGCAGAAAATCTGCCGGCGGCACCTTTTTGCCGCTGAAAAATAAAAAGACAGCTGCAGGAGCTTTTTCGGGGCTTCTGCAGCTGTCTTTGCTGCATATAAGGAAAGATATTCCTAAATTACGACACTTTTGTAACCGGTTTTTTCCAGTTTAGCCTTTTCTACAAGAGCGGAAACATGTATAATGATAAAAAGAAATTTTTTCGTAAATGTCACAATTCAGCAGGAGTGAGGACAATGCCGATACCGATAAAAATTGCAGTATGTGACGATGACGCCGTTTTTTGCGAGCAGCTGAAACAGGAAATTGCACAGTACTTTGCGTCGCGGCAGTTGGAGGTGGAAATCTCTGTTTTTCATTCCGGAGAAGAGCTGACAGCACAGCCTAAAAGTTACCATTTGGCTTTTTTGGATATCGAAATGGAGAAAATGAACGGAATTCAGGCGGGCCGTTGGCTGAAAAAGCAAAACCCAGACGTGCTTCTGTTTTTCATTACGGCGTATGACTGCTACTTGGACGATGCCTTTGACCTCGACGCATTTCGGTACCTGAAAAAACCGGTGGACAAAGACCGCCTGTACCATGGGCTGGACGTTGCCCTGCAAAACAACCACCGCCTTTCCTGCATGATTGACGGCAAACTGCGTATCATTTTTGTACGGGATATTGTGTGTGTGTACGCCGAAAAAGGAAAATCTGTTTTAATTACGCAGGACAGTACCTTTTATACAGCTTATCCCCTGGCACATTGGAAAAAGCAGCTGTACGAGCCTTTCTTTTCGCAGCCGCACAGCAGCTATATTATCAATTTCTATTATGTTGCCAAGTTTGAAAAGGAAGCGGTAACCCTGCAGTACGGCAAAAATCAAATGAAAATTTACATCTCGCAAAGAAGGTACTACCCCTTTCGGCATGACTTTTTTCAGTGGATGGAGAGCGGGCAGAATACATGAACACTGCCGCAGCCATTTTTCTGTATTTATTTGAAGAAATCGTTATTTTCGATTATTTCAATGCTTTTTTTTGCTGCAGAAAGAACAAATGGGGTACGCTGGCAGCCTTTTCGGCGGGCGCTGCTCTGCAGGGAGCGCTGTTTTTCCCGGACAAAATGGTCTTAAATTTTGTGTTGTTTATGGCGGTCAACGTTCTGTTGCTTCATTTTTGCTATCAGGTCAAGCTGAAAATAGCCTTTTTTCAGTGCCTGCTCTTATCTGTCTTTATTTACGTTAGTGGTATGATTGTCAGTTCCTCTATGCATCTTGTTGCAGCAAAGCCTGACTTTGGCACGGATTCTTCGCGTATGCTGCTGCTTTCGGCTTTAAGCAAGCTTCTGTTTTTTGTTTTTTGCCAGATTGCAAAGCACTTTGCCGTGCGGGAAGAGGAGCAGAGCAGGCTGCCCATAAAGTCGCTGTGGTTGTACATGCTGCCGGCTTGTTCTCTGCTTTTGCTGTACTACGGCTATGCACTGTCGCTGCAGACTCAGACCCCATATCTGCAGCATGTTCTTCTTGCAGGTTCTCTGCTTCTGTTGTTTTCCAATATTCTGGTGTTCATGGTCTATGAAAATCTGGTAAAAACCATACATGCGGTAACCAAATTGTAGCTGGAGCGGCAGAAAGATAAAATTGAGCATGCCTATACCGGTATTTTACAGTCACAGAATGAAAATTCGCGTAGGTTGATCCATGATATCAAAAATCATTTAGCTGCGATCGAAATATTAGCAGAAAAAGGCGATACAGAAAAAATTAAAAACTATATTGCCTCTATTGATAAAAGCTATCAGCTTCCTACACAGGCTGTGGCACAGACAGGCAGTATTTTAAATGCTATCTGCAGCTATAAGCAGGAACAGTGTGAAAAAGAAGACATTTCTTTTACCGTGCAGAATACGGGTGCTGACTTCGCTTTTTTGGATGATGCAGATCTCTGCACAGTTTTAACCAACTTGTTGGATAATGCAATGGAGGCCAGCCGTGTTTCACAGGAAAAGAAAGTTTCGGTTTTGTTTTCTGCCCGCAAAAACTGTTTCCAGACGATGAATGTATGTAACAGCTGTGACAGGCCGCCACTGCTTTTTGGCCGCTGCTTGATTTCGCGCAAAAAGGGCAGTGGGCATGGTTTGGGTATGCGCAGCATTGAGACGGTCGTAAAAAAATACAGTGGTGTGCTGGACTACCGCTATGACGACAAAAAGCGGGTGTTTCATGCCAATGTCCTTTTTCCGCAACCGGCTTCTTTTGCTCATAAAACAGCTCTTGCTGCTTCAGGAAAAAAGACAAAAGCTGTAAAATGATAGAACAATCTATATCGTTTATCACTCGTTTTTTATCACTTATCGCTTTCGTGTTGCAAATCACGAAACAAAAAGCGTAAACTAGAAAGCGTTCTAGAAATTCTTTTTCATCGATTATAACCAAGGCATTTAAAAAGCTGCTGAATGCAGACCCCTGTTCTGTACAGAGCTTTTTGGTGCCGGCAAATCGCCGGGGACTGCACTGTAAACTTTGTGAAAGCACGTTGTGTGCAACACGAATGAATGTGGCTTTATGTCACCTTTTGGTGCAGTTTACAGTAAAAGACAGCCAAAAATTCCGTTTCTTTGTTGTTTAAGTTCAGAATGTTTTGTCTTCAATGTTTTGCCTCTTTTCTTCTGTAGATCAATTTTGCAGTTAGCCCCTGCAGAGTTGTATGGCTGTCTTGGCAGGAAAGCCTGCTTTGTGAAAGTTAAAATGCCCGGCGCTGGTTTTGGGATAGAGTAACTGCCGCATCAGTTACTCTATCCTTTTTATTTTTTTCGCTGCGGCGCTGCTTTTGTGCAGAGAAAAGAAGCTTTTTGGCATAAATGTGATATAATAAAAAATATATCAGATGGTTTTTCATATATTTTGCAGAAGTACTGGAATTTTGTGCAAAAAAGGCCATGCCGGCTGATGACAGTGAAATCGATTTCACAGGGAGCTTAGCAAATTATGAATATTACCGAGATTGCAAAGTTGGCGGGCGTCTCAAAGGCGGCGGTCAGCCGCTACTTTAACGGCGGGTATTTAAGTGCGGAAAAGAGTGAAGCAGTCAGGCGGGTAGTGGAGCAGACTGGCTATGAGCCAAATGTGCAGGCGCAAATGCTGCGCCGCCAGCGCACCCGGCAAATCGGCGTGGTGCTGCCAAAACTGAGCAGCGAAAGCTGCGCCCGCGTGACAGACGGTATCAGTTCTGTCCTGAGCGGCTATGGCTACCAGTTGATGCTGGCGAATACGGCAAATGACCCGAGCAAAGAGATTGCCTATCTTGACCTGCTGCGCCGGCACCATGTTGAGGGGGTCATTTTCCTTGCCAGTATTTTTACGCCGGAGCACGACAGCGTGCTGAAAAACATGCACATTCCGGTAGTCATTGTCGGGCAGCGGCATGCGGGCTACAACTGTGTCTATCACGATGACCGTGGTGCGGCAGAGGCCGTAACCAGTTTAATGCTGCGCCATGGCTGTCGCAGGCCCGGCTATATCGGGGTCACGGCAAAAGACCACGCCGCCGGCTACGAGCGGCTGCAGGGCTATCTGCAGGCGCTGAAAGCGGCCGGCCTGCATGCGCAAGAGCGCTTTATGAAAACGGCTGCGTTCAATATGGATGCCGGCTATGAAAAAGCGAAAGAACTGCTTTGCGAGCGTGAGCGGCCCGACGGCATTTTCTGTGCGACTGACAACATCGCTGTCGGTGCCATGCAGTACTGCCGTAAGACCGGCCTGCGCATTCCACAGGACGTGATGGTTGCCGGCATTGGGGATTCCCGCATGGCGCAGGTCACAGCGGTGCCGCTGACCAGTGCACATCTTTTTTATAAAACCAGCGGGGAAGAGGCCGCGCAGATGATGCTGACGCTGCTGCAAAAACATACGAGCGGCACCCGCAGTCTGCAGCTTGGTTTTCAGGTGGCTGAGCGCGAGTCTACCCACCGATAAACGCTTAAAGTGCGCTTTTGATATGAAACCGTATGAAACCCATAACACTTTGTATGAAAATTGAGAATGCTTGTCAATAGACATTTCTCCCTGTATTCTTGTACAATATAGATAAAGGAAATCTTAGAAATCTAGAGAAGACTCCGAAAACACTGTATTGAAAAGGAAAGGAAGAGAGAGATGGACTACAAATCTTGTGCACAGCAGATCTTAAAGGAGATTGGCGGCAAAGATAATCTGATTAGCGCGGCGCACTGCGCGACCCGGCTGCGGCTGGTTATCTCTGACAACAGCAAATGCAACAAAGAGCATCTGGAAAACATCGATGGCGTAAAGGGCGTGTTTGAGGCGTCTGGGCAGCTGCAGATTATCATCGGCACCGGTACAGTCAACAATGTTTACGACGAATTTATCAAAGCGGCCGGCGTGACCGGCGCAACCAAAGAAGAGGCAAAACAGGCGGCTGTAAACAAAGCCCCCCTGTGGCGCAGAGCAATTAAGGTACTGTCCGATATCTTTGTACCGATTATTCCCGCTATCGTGGCAAGCGGCCTTTTAATGGGCCTTTTAAACGGCTTTGCCTCGATTTACCCCGCGATCGCAAATGACGGTTCTTACAAATTGGTTTCTCTGTTTAGTAACGCGGCATTCGTTTTTCTGCCGGTGCTTATCGCCATCAGCGCGGCAAAAGCGTTTGGCGGCAACCAATTTCTAGGTGCCGTTATCGGTATGATCATGATTCACCCGGACCTGACCAACGCCTATACGGCGGCAACTATGCTGGCTGCCGGAAAATCCGTTCCGCAGGTGAGCGTTTGGTTTGGCCTGTACAACATCAATCTGGTTGGCTACCAGGGGCATGTCATTCCCATCATCATTGCTGTATGGGTTATGTGCCTGATTGAAAAGAAACTGCACAAAATTGTTCCCTCTATGCTTGACCTGTTCGTTACACCGCTTGTTTCCGTTTTGGTAACCGGCTACCTTTCCCTGACCATCTTTGGGCCGGTGTTCTCTTTCTTAGAGAGCGGCCTGCTTTCAGGTATCAAAGCCCTGATTACCCTGCCCTATGGCATTGGCGGCCTGATTTGCGGCGGTGTTTATGCGCCGATTGTTGTTACCGGCCTGCATCAAATGTTCAACGGCCTTGAAACTGGCCTGCTTTCCGCGTACAAATACAACAACTGGATGCCGATTGCAACGGCGGCAAATATCGCACAGGGCGCAGCCGCTCTGGCAGTTGCACTGAAGACCAGAAACGCAAAGACCAAGTCAATGGCGCTGCCGTCCTCTCTTTCTGCTTTCCTCGGCATTACAGAGCCGGCAATCTTTGGTGTCAACCTTCGTTTTGTAAAGCCGTTTGCATGCGGCTGCATCGGCGGCGCGATTGGCGGCATGTTTGCCAGCTGGATGGGCATTAAGGCGACCGCCATGGGCATTACCGGCCTGTTTGGCATTATGATTACCACCGCGTACCTGCCCCAGTACCTTTTGGAAATGGCAATTTCGTTTGCGGTTTCGTTTGGGCTGACCATGCTGGTCTACCGCGAAAAGAAACCAGAGACAATCACTGTCGCTGCCGGCACAGAGCAGGCAAAGCCCGCCCTGCGTGCAGACGGAAAAACTGAGATTTCCAGCCCGCTTACAGGCAGCATTGTCGCACTGAAAGATGTACCGGATGCGACCTTTGCAGAGGGGATTTTAGGCCAGGGCGTTGCTGTACAGCCCACCGAGGGCAAGGTCGTTGCTCCTGCCGACGGTGTTGTCAGCACCCTGTTTGAGACACACCATGCCATTGGTTTGACTTTGGACAGCGGCGAGGAACTGCTCATTCACATCGGCCTGAATACTGTCGAGCTGGAGGGCGAGGGATATATGGCCCATGTTGAGGTTGATGACCGTGTTACAAAAGGGCAGACCCTTATCACCTTTGATATTCCACTGATTGAGAAAAAAGGCTACAAGACCGTTACGCCGGTTATCGTGACCAACAGCGATGCCTATGATGTTTCCGTCCTGGCACAGGGCAGTGTTCAGTCAATGCAGCCCCTGCTAGCGACAAAGAAAGGAGTGCAGGGATGAGTATAAATCGCTGGCGTCAGGCGTTTCATCTCGAGCCGCCGCATGGCTGGCTCAACGACCCAAACGGCTTATGCTGGTTTGGCGGCAGATATCATGTGTTCTTTCAGTACAGCCCGGAAAGTGCCGCGGGTGCCGGCGAAAAATGCTGGGGCCATTACGAAAGCCCCGACTTTCTGCACTGGCAGTTTACTGGAATTGTCCTGCGGCCGGATACGGCAGATGACTGCAGCGGCGTTTATTCCGGCAGTGCCGTGGCGGCAAAAGAAATTCTGCATTTATTTTATACAGGAAACGTCAAAATGCCCGGCAGCTACGACTATATCACAGCAGGGCGTGGCAGCAATGTCTTGCACGTGACCAGCAGAGACGGCCGGCAAATGAGCCCCAAGCGGTGCCTGCTGCGCAATGCGGATTACCCAGGGTGCACCTGCCATGTGCGTGACCCGAAAGTTTGGCACAGCGAGCAGGGGTGGAAAATGGTGCTTGGCGCCCGCAGCACAGCGGACAAAGGCCAGGTGCTGGTCTTTCACGGCAGTGACCTGGACCATTGGCAGTACGCCGCCACCATTACTACACCGGAACCTTTTGGCTATATGTGGGAGTGCCCGGATTATTTTCGACTTGACGGCCGCGGGGTGCTCAGTGTTTCGCCGCAGGGCCTGCCGCACAGCGCGCTGCGCTACCAGAATGTCTATCAAAGCGGCTGGTTTTCGGCGGCAGGCAAACTGGAAGAAGGGCACCTGGACGCCTTTACCGAGTGGGACAGAGGCTTTGATTTCTATGCGCCGCAGACTTTCTGTGCACCGGACGGCCGCCGTATCCTCATTGGCTGGATGGGTTTGCCTGACATTGCATACCAAAACCCAACCACTTCCTTGGGCTGGCAGCACTGCCTGACCGTTCCGCGGGAATTGTCGTGGGACAAAAAGGGCCGGCTGTGCCAGCACCCGGTGCGCGAGCTGCAGGCGCTGCTTGGCACCGCACAGACTCTTTCAGCCGGCAGCAGCACTGCTGCAACTCTGCCGTTTGCGCTCTCTGCATCACCGGAAAAGAGCTTTTCCATTACCCTTGCAGAGGGACTTACCTTGCGGTACAATGAAGAAGAAAAGCTGTGCCAGCTATGCTTTACCGACAAAGCACTGGGCGGCGGGCGCACTCTGCGCAGTGTGCAGATGGACTGCTGCCATGATGTGCAGATTTTGGTGGATCGCTCGTCGCTTGAGATTTATCTTAACGGCGGTGCGGTGGTATTTAGTACCCGCTTTTATCCGAAGGAAGAAGAAATTGCCCTGCAGCTGTCGGGCACAGATGCAGCTTTGCGTCCGATGCGGGCTATGGAGGTGATTGGCTTTGTCCAATAAAAAATTGTACGCCATAGGGGAGGCTCTCATCGACTTCATTCCTGGACAGACAGGCTGCGCTTTTAGCGAAGTGAAAAGCTTTTCTCCGGCTTTGGGCGGTGCGCCGGCAAATGTTTGTGGCGCTTTCACCCGGCTGGGCGGCAAAAGCGAAATGATTACGCAGCTGGGGGATGACCCCTTTGGACACAAAATTGCAGATGAATTAAAAGAATACGGTGTGGGCACTGGCCACATCTGCTTCACAAAGGCCGCAAATACGGCGCTTGCCTTTGTCAGCCTTGGCAAAAACGGAGAGCGTACATTCTCGTTTTACCGCAGTCCGTCTGCCGATATGCTGCTGACGCCAGAGCAGATTGAGCGCCCGTGGTTTGACGATGCCTTTGCCCTGCATTACTGCAGTGTTTCTTTAGGGGATACCCCGATGAAGCGTGCGCACGAGGCTGCCATTCGCTACGCAAAAGAGGCGGGCGCCATCATTAGCTTTGACCCGAACCTGCGCTTTTCCCTTTGGCAGGATGCAGATGAGCTGCGCCGGGTAGTGCTTTCCTTTATTCCTTGTTCTCATGTACTGAAAATTTCAGATGAAGAATTGAAATTTCTGACGGGTACAGCGGATATTCAAAAAGCGTTGCCACAGCTTTTTCTGGGGGATGTGCAGCTAATTCTGTACACCTGCGGCAAAGAGGGAGCGTGGGCCTTTACACGCAGCGCACAGGCTTTTTCACCAGCCGACAAACAAACACGCGCGGTGGACACCACCGGCGCAGGCGATGCCTTTGCCGGATCGTTCCTGTACAGCCTTGCTGCAAATAATATTACCGCACATCAGCTTGCTGGTCTTTCGGAAGAGGAACTGTATCGTTTCCTGGCATTTTCAAACCGCTGCTGCGATTTCAGTGTGCAGAGGCATGGTGCACTCGCTTCTTACCCGAAACAGAGTGAAGTACAGGAAGAATTTTAAATAGCACTGTAAAAGCATCTGAATAAAACGATAAAAGAAGCGGGACTCTCGGCGGCTGTTATGCTGCCGAAGAGTCTCGCTTTTTTGTTTTCCTGTATTGTCTTTATATAGAGATTGTTTTGCTTTTTGCGTTTATCTTTTGCGGAAGACCAGGCCGGAGTAGGCGGGCAGGTCTATACAGATGCCCTCGGTGTTCCTGCGGCGGGAAGAAGTATCCGGATTGTGGTGGCCGTTTCCGCCGTAATCGGTGAGGTCCGTGTTAAAGACTTCCGTATAAGTGCCCGGTTGACGTACCGGCAGGAAATAGCTGATTGCAGGGCGTGCGGAAAAATTCAGCGCGATGTACAGCTCTTCGCAGCCGGTGGACTCTATGTTTTCTCGGCAGTACGAGAAGATACACCGCCCACTGTTGGAAAGATCCATCCATTCAAAGCCCTTGGGGTGGTAGTCACTGCGGTATAAAGCGGGGTTATCCCGGTAAAACTTCTGTAGGGCAATGACAAAGCGGTGAAAAGCGTCGTGCTTTGGGTATGTCAGCAGGTTCCAGCCGAGTTCGGCGTCCTCGTCCCATTCTTTAAACTCTGCCAGTTCATTGCCCATAAAATTCAGCTTTTTGCCGGGGTGGGTAAACATGTAGAGCCAGAACAGACGCAGCTGCGGAAATTTGTCGTCGTAGTCACCGTATATTTTATTGATAATCGTACGCTTGCCGTGTACGACTTCATCATGCGACAGTGGCAGTAGGAAAATATCATTATAAAAATAGCTCATGGAGAAGGTGATTTCCTGCGAAAAAGCGGGGCGCTCGTCTGGGCGCTTCATCATGTAGTCCAGGGCGTCATTCATCCAGCCCAAATCCCATTTATAGTCAAAGCCAAGTCCGCCGTACTCGACCGGCGCGGTCACTTTGAGAAAACTGGTGGAATCTTCAGCAATCAACATGGCAGTGGGGTGGCGCTGCTGCATGGCATAGTTGGCGTTGCGCAAAAACCACACGCCCGCGTCATTTATGCCGCGGTTTTCTTGGCCGCAGACATACAAAAGGCGGGAGACCGCGTCGTAGCGGATACCGTCAAAGTGGTAGTAGGTCAGCCAGAAATCGACAGAGGATTTCACAAAGCTGACAACGTGCGGTTTAGTGAAGTCAAAGAAAGTGGTGCCCCATTCGCTGTTTCGCAGCGAGGGGTCGGCGCTTTCATATAAATAGGTACCATCGAATTTACTGAGCGCATAGTTGTCGCTAATAAAATGCGCCGGTACAAAGTCCATGATTACGCCGATTTGCTCCCGGTGGCAGCAGTCAATGAAGTGCATCAGCTGCTGCGGGGCGCCATAGCGGCTGGTGGCAGAAAAATAGCCGGAAACCTGGTAGCCCCAAGAGGCATCCAGCGGATGTTCAGTCAGTGGCAATAGCTCAATATGGGTAAAGCCTTCCTGCTTAACATAGGGCAGCAGGGTATCAATGAGTTCATCATAAGTGTAAAAGCGGTCTGCATCTTTTTTCTTTTCTTTTATGCGCCAAGAGCCGGGGTGGACCTCATAAATGGAAAGCGGCGCATTGTAGTTTTTCGTGCGGGAAGCCATCCAGCCGGCATCGGTCCAAGTGAAGCCGTCCAAGTCACAGACTCGGCTGGCCGTGGCGGGGCGCACCTCTGCGTAAAAACCAAAGGGATCGGCCCGGTCAAAGTACCCCTCAGGGGTTTGTATGCGGTATTTATACATTTGTCCATCGCGGGCGCCCTCTACGAAAATAGACCAAAAGCCCGCCGGAGAACGCTGCATCTGCCAAGCGTTCCACTCGGAAAATTCCCCAATCAAAAAGACACTCTCTGCATGGGGTGCATATACCGTAAAGCGAAAGCCCGCTTGTCCGTATTCATCGGCTTTGTGTGCGCCCAGCGCCAGGTATGCTTCACAGCTCTGTCCCTGCAGGTATTCGCGCAGGATTCTTTCATACATGATAAAAGCCCTCTTTTCGTTTTGGCATTCAAGAACCGGCACGCCCGGAAGACCAAGCGGATTCTCTTACCATTATAAACGAAAAAAAGGCAAAAAGCGAATGATTTTTTACAGAAAGGAGTTCTTTTTACGTTTTGTGAAAAATAAATTTCTGCACAGCATAGGCGACGCCGTCATTATCGTTGGTGCGGGTGACAAAGTCGGCGGCTTCTTTTACCGGCGGCTGTGCATTTTCCATGGCGACCCCCATGCCTGCAAAGCGCACCATAGAGATGTCGTTAAAGCCATCCCCACAGGCCAAAAGAGAGCTGCGGTTTAGCCCTAGCCGGCCCAGCAGAACCGAAAGCGCCTGCCCTTTGTCGACATTATTCGGCATTACTTCCAGGTAGTACGGCTCACTGCAGTAAATGCTGCAGGTGGGGAATTCCCTGCGCAGAGAGGGCAGAAGGTTTGCAATATATTCCGGGTCGCCGGCAAAGAGAAATTTATTTACGTGAAAATCAATGCGCTGCAGAAGGTTGGGTACTTCTTCAATCGGCATATGATTGATACGGCCGTCCGAGCGCGCATACTGGCTGTCGGGTGTTTCGGTGACAATGGTGTCGCTGCTGTAAACCATTGTGACCAGCGGGTGCTTTTTATTCAGGCCGCACAGCCGCGGCAGCAGTTCCTGCGGCAGGTAGCGCTCGTAAAGGACATTGCCGGTCTTGCAAGACACAATTTTTGCGCCGTTGAAAGAGACAATGTAGCCGTCCCAGCGGTCCATCTGCAGCTGCCGGGCCAGCGGCAGTACGCCGGGGGTCGGCCTGCCCGAAACCAGCGCGAGCCGGACCCCCTCGTGCTGCGCACGCAGCAAAGTTTCCTGAGTAGCGGGACTGATCTTCTTTTTTGAAGTTGTCAAAGTTCCGTCCAGGTCCATCGCGATCAGTTTATAGTCCTCCATACAGCGGTCCGCCTTCCAGTAAAGTTATAAAACAGCGATTCTTATTTTACTCGCAATGGCGGTGTGCCGCAATGGACAGGAAAGAGAACCTGAAAGTTCCCGCCGCCGTTTTTTGTATAAAAAAGAAGAAGCCGCCGCACTTGCGCTTTTTTGGCGGGGCAAGTATAATAAAAACAGATTTTAGTAGAAAAAGTGAGTGCTATAGGAGGAAATACTACTTTGCAGTTATGCTACCAAACCGTTTTGTTTGATTTTGACGGAACTATTTGTGATACCGGCGAGGGCATTATTGAGTGTGTAAAGCTTGCACTGCAGGAAATGGGGCAGCCGGTGCCGCCGCTCGAGACACTGCGCCGGTTTGTCGGTCCGCCGGCCGAGCAGGGTTACATGATGTACTGCGGTATGCCGCTGCAGCAGGCGACAGAGGCGGTTCAGCATTTTCGCGTCCATTATAATGCAGACGGCTGGAAAAAGACAACCATCTATCCAGGTATTCCCGAGCTGCTGCGCGACCTGAGGCAGTGCGGTGCGGCAGTGTGCATTGCTTCTTCCAAGCCGCAGCCTATGGTCGAGCGCCTGCTGGAAAAGTTTCAGATTCAGCAGTATTTTACCGCGGTCAGTGCGGCCGACAGCAGCGACCAGCATTCTGAAAAAGAAACGGTTATCCGCCACGCACTGAAAATGTGCCCCGCCGCCGGCAGGGACAATTCGGTTATGGTCGGCGATACGCGCTTTGATGTGCTCGGCGCCCGTAAGGTTGGCCTGCCCTTTTTAGGCGCTGCCTATGGCTACGGCGGCCCCCAGGACCTTTGTGCCAATGGGCAGTCGGTGCCGCTTGCGGATTCCCCGGACGGCCTGCGGCAGTATCTTTTTCGCGCATAATATCTATTATCTTATATAAATATAAAAATAGAAAACCGATGCTTTGCAGGAACCCCGCGGAGCATCGGTTTTGTTTTATGAGTTGTCGCGATTTTTGTGCAGCCGCTGTGTGCTGCGCACCCCACAGACCAGTGCGGCGGCCGAAAGAATCAGCGTAATCACAAGCAACGGAAAATCCAGACCGAGCCGTGTCTGCGACAAGCGGATTTCGTCCCAGATAAGCAGGACAAGCAGCATGCCGGCCAGCAGAAAAGACAGCACAGCGGTGCGCAGAAAACCGGCATGGTTTGGTGCGGCGGCTTTGCCGCCCGCAAAGTGCTCAACAACTAAGTCCAAATACAAAAGGCATTTATTTGGCGTATTTCTCTGCATAGCTTTCTCCAAACCAAATGGTTACTTCCCGGCGGAAAGATTCCGGGCTGTCACTTGCATGAATCAGGTTTTGACAGCAGTGTCCGTCAATTTTGCACTTTTCGTAGCTGTCAATGCCAAAATCGCCGCGGATTGTGCCCTTTTCCGCTTTGGCAGGGTCGGTTGCGCCGGCAAGTTTGCGGATACGCGGAATGATATCTGACTGCTCAGACTTGACAATCATGGGCAGTACCCAGCGGTTGGTAAAGTAATCAGCGTACTTTAAGACGAAATCATTGCCTCTTTCAGCAATCACATCGGCATAGTGTTGGCAGAGCAGTTCTGTACTGGGCTTGCGGCAGTCCAGTACCTCAATTTCAATCCCGGCATCCTTTAGGCGGGCCATAATCGGCATGGTCAGACCGCGCTCAACGGCGTCCGGTTTCAGCATAATAAAACTGTAATACATCGCAAAACCTCCATAAAATAAAATTTAGTTATGCAAAACGGCAATGGCGGCAGTCGTGCCGCCGGTCAAGCGCAGCAGATCTTGAATAGAGAGCTGCACCTGTGTGCCGATTTTTCCTCCGCTGACATAGATGGTGGGAAACTGCAGGGCGCTTTCATCAAAGACGGTGACAAAGCGCTTTTTCATGCCGATAGGGGAGCACCCGCCGCGGATGTAGCCGGTTATACGGTTTATCTCCTTCACATGGATCATCTCTACGCTTTTTGCGCCGACACTGCGGGCCGCAGCTTTCAGGTCAAGCTCTTCCGCGACAGGCAGTACAAAGACATAGTAGTCGTGGTCTGCCCCCTGTGTAACCAGGGTTTTAAAGACCTGCGCAGTCGGTTGGCCCAGTTTGCGGGCGACCGCCTCGCCGTCGATCTGTCCATCGGTGTGGTCGTAAAAATGCGCCGTATAGCTGACCGCAGCTTTGTCCAAAATCCGCATGACGTTGGTTTTATCATCTTTCTTTTTTGCCAAGAGAAACACCCTCATTTCGCCTTTATTATACGCCGGCGGCGAATGCCTGTAAACCTTTGGTTAGGCAGATGTGCCCGTGCCATAAATGCGGCGAAAAACTGCCGGCGGCGTTGCTGCAAGTGCACGGACCAGTTCCGCATCCGCCGGGCAGAACGAAAACAGCGGAAGCTTTTGGGGCGGCACCCACTGCAGTTTTTCATGTACATTTTTCGCAATTTTTCCGCCTGTGATTTCTGCGTAGTAAAAGGTAAGGAAAACTTCCCGTTCCGGGTACCGGTAAAGAATCTGCCGGCAAACGGAAAGTGGTTCGACCTGAAGAGACAACTCTTCGCGGCATTCGCGCACCATGCAGCCGGCCGGCGTTTCGCCGGGTTCCTGTTTTCCGCCGGGAAATTCCCACAACAGCGAGCAGGCGCCGCCCGGCTTTCGCTGGCAGATCAGCAGGCTGCCGCTTTCATAAAGGATTGCTGCAGAGACTTTTACCATATAAATGCCGCCTTTTTGGAAATAAAATGATAAAATATTAAAATAATAGTAACATGCGCTGTGCTGGATTTCAAGCGGCTGCAGCATAAAATGAAACGCTGACCGGCAGCGAAAGCCTGAAAATGGGCGCCTTTCTGGTCGTTTTCGGCGGAAATCTTTTTCGGCGGCTTTCGTCATTGTTTTTAAAATTTTTACTTTCATTTGCAAAAAATTGTGTTATAATTATAAAAGCTTTGAAGCGAAATTCCTTTATAATTTTTAATTTTTCATTTTTGGAAAATAGTGCTATAATAACTTTATTCAGACAAAGCTTTAAAGCAGACCTGTAAAGAGCAGCTGTTCCCTCCTGCTTTTTGCAGAAATTTTTACAAGGATGGGCGGTGGCAGTTTTTGGCAAAAGAAACAATCGATGCAATCCGTAAGGTAGAGCTTGAAACACAGCAGTCCGAAAAGGATGCACACGCCAAAGCAGAGCAAACGGTCCGGCAGGCACAGGCGGATGCGGCAGCTTTGCTGAAAGACACAGAAAAGGCTGAGAGACAGAAAGCGCAGCAGACACTGCTCAGGGAGCAGGACCAGGAAAAAATAATGCTGCAGGAAAAAGAAAAAGAGACCAGCCGGCAGCTGGCTGCCCTGCGGCAGGCTGCTGCTGAAAGAGAGAACCAGGCAGTCGGCGCAGTTTTGCAGGCGCTGGCTGAATGACGAAAACTGTAGGAAAGGAGTGGTGCGTTTATGGCTGTGCTGCCGATGAAGCGAGTGCTCATCTGCGCACTGAAAAAAGACCGAAAACCGATTTTGGAGCTGCTGCAGCGCATGAGTGTGGTTCAGGTGGAAAGCAGCGGCCCAGAAGATGAGGTCTTTGCAAAGCAGGACCGTTCCGAAGCAAAAACCGCTTTTCAAAAAAACGCTGACACTGCCCAAAAAGCGCTGGAACTTTTAGATTTTTATGTTCCGCAGAAGAAAACCCTTGCTGAAAAGGCAAAAGGCAGACAGCAGGTTTCCGTAGAGGCGTATGAAAAGCAGACACAGAAGCGGGACGAAACCATGCAGGTTTGCCGCAAAATCCTTGCGCTGGAAAAAGAGCGCGCGGAAAATGCCGCGAAAATCCCTAAGCTAGACTCGCAAATGGTTTCGCTTGAGCCGTGGCTGTCGTACGACTTGCCGCTAGACTGTGACGGCACTGGAAAAACAACGATTTTTACCGGTACGCTGCCCAATGAAGTAAAACTGGAGGAGGTTTACCGCCAGCTTGGGGAGCATGCCCCACAGGCAGAGGGAGTCGATGCAGAGGTCATCAGCTCCAGTCAAGAGCAGACCTGTATCTTTGTCGTCTGCTCCAATAAAGACGCCCCCGCGGTGCAGGGCGCGCTGCGCAAAATGGAATTTGCAAAACCGCCGCTGACTGCAGTTAATCCGCAGCAGGCGATGAAAGAACTGCAGCAGCAGAAAGCAGAGCTGCAGAAGAACATGGATTCTTTTGTGCAGCAAATCAAAGATTGCGCTGCACAGCGGGCAGACATTGCCTTTGCCGTCGATTATTTTCATGTACGCGCTGAGAAATACGATGTAATCAGCCAGCTTTCTCAGTCACAGCGCACTTTTGTACTGGAGGGGTATATCCCCGCCCAAAACACGCAGAAACTGGAAGCCCGGCTGGAAACGTCGTTTGATGTTGTTGTGGAGTATGCAGACCCCGGCGAAAAAGACGACGTGCCAGTCCTTTTGAAGAACAATGGCTTCGCAGAAGCGGTAGAACCAGTTGTCGAGAGCTACTCTCTGCCGTCAAAAGGCGAGCTTGATCCCTCTATGCTGGTAGCCTGCTCCTATTATGTCCTATTTGGCATGATGCTTTCAGATGCCGCCTATGGGCTGATTATGCTGATTGGCAGTGCTGTCTGCCTGAAAAAAATGAAAGATATGTCAGACAGCCTGCGCAAAACGCTGAAGATGTTCTTTTACTGCGGCATTTCCACCACTGTTTTTGGTTTCTTGTTTGGCTCTTTCTTTGGGGACGCGGTCAATGTCATTGCGACAACGTTCTTTAACCGGCCCGATATCAAGCTGGCACCGCTGTGGTTTGAGCCGATCAATAAACCCATGAAGATGCTGGTCTTTTGTTTTGCCGTCGGTATTCTGCATTTGTTTGTCGGCCTGGGTGCAAAGCTGTATATGTGCATTAAAAACGGGCATCCGCTGGACGGCGTCTTTGACGTTATTTTCTGGTATATGCTGGTCGGCGGCGGAATTGCTTTTCTGCTTTCTCTGTCGCAGTTTACGACCATGATGGGCATCAGCTTCACGATTCCGGCGAAAGCGGGCAAAGTGATCGGCATTATTGCACTGCTCGGCGCGCTCGGAATTGTGCTGACAGGCGGGCGAGAATCCAGGAACTGGGGCAAGCGCATTTTAAAGGGCCTGTACAGTGTCTATGGAATCACCAGTTATTTAAGCGATATTCTTTCGTATTCCCGGCTGTTGGCACTGGGGCTTGCCACCAGCGTCATTGCCACCGTTTTCAACAAAATGGGCAGTATGATTGGCAATTCCCCGGCCGGTGTGATTGTTTTCATTCTGGTCTTTTTGATTGGTCATACGCTCAATTTGGCAATTAACGCACTGGGCGCCTATGTGCACACCAATCGTTTGGAATATGTAGAATTTTTCGGAAAATTTTATGAGGGCGGCGGCAAAAAATTTGAACCCTTTGCCGCACACACCAAGTATTACAAAATTGAGGAGGACAATTAAGCATGAATAACTTCGGAGTCTTTTTCGCATTGTTGGGAGCAGTTCTTGCTGCGCTGCTTTCCGGTATCGGAAGCGCAAAAGGTGTCGGCATGACCGGCCAGGCGGCCGCGGGTGTCTGCACAGATGACCCGTCTAAATTCAGCAAGGTTCTGATTTTGCAGCTGCTGCCTGGTACACAGGGCATTTATGGGCTGCTGATTGCCTTTTTAACCATGACGCAGATCGGTATTATGGGCGGCAGCGCGGACATTTCGCTTGTCAAGGGCTTAATGTACCTGGCAGCCTGCTTGCCGATGATTATTGTCGGCCCGATTTCCGCCATCCATCAGGCCAAAACCGCAGTTGCCTCTATTGCCATGGTTGCAAAAAGACCGGACCAGTTCGGCAAGGCAATGATTTTCCCGGCAATGGTTGAAACGTACGCAATTTTAGCACTGCTGATTTCCATTCTTGCTATTTTCGGCATCGGCAGCCTTAAGCTCTGAGAATGATAGGCCTGCATATGCGGGAATATCATGCCATACAAAATAAACGCGATACAACTTTGGCGGGATGGGTATGACTATGACTGGTTTAGAAAAAATTATGGAAGACATCCGTCAGGAGTCCGGCGGGGTTGTCTCTAAAATAACAGAAGAAGCAGGGGCTCAGGCTGCGGGTATCGGAAAAGATGCCCAGGACCAGGCGGAAAAGCTTTGCCTGCAGATACAGCATGAAACCGAAAGAAAAGCAGCCGACAGCAAAGCCCGCGCAGCCTCTGCAGCACAGCTGCAGCAGCGGCAGAGCTTGCTTGCCTGCAAGCAGGAACTTATTGCGGGCGTGCTGCAGAAAGCACTGCAGAAAGCTTCTGCCTTGCCGGCAGAAGAATACTTTGCCGCTGTCATCAAAATGGCGGCAGGAGCCGCACACGCGGGGGCGGGCGAGATTTGCTTTAATCAGCGTGACCTTGGCCGCCTGCCTGCCGGCTTTGAAGCAAAGCTGAACAAGGCCTTGAAAACAGGCGCAAGCCTGCATGTGTCTAAAAAAACGGCCGAAATTGACAGCGGCTTTCTGCTGCTGTACAACGGCATTGAAGAAAACTGTTCCTTTGACGCGGTCCTTGCTGCCAGGCATGAGGAGCTGCAGGATAAGGTACGGGCAATCCTGTTCCCATGACGGCAGGAAAAATGAGAACAAAAGGAGGGACCGGATATGCCTGATGACAGTTTTATTTATGCGGTTGCACGCATTCGTACCAAAGAACTGCAGCTGCTGAATGCCTCCTTTCTGGAACAGCTGCTGGCCGCCCCCAACGAAGAGCAGTGCCTGCGCCTTTTGCAGGAGCGCGGCTGGGGCGAAAGCGGTATGGGCGCCGAAGAAATGCTGACGCAGGAATACCGAAAAACCTGGGATTTGATTGGGGAACTGGTAGAGGATAAATCTATTTTTGATGTATTCCTATATCAGTATGATTACCATAATCTGAAAGCGGCTGTCAAAGAAAGCTGCACCGCCGGTACACATCCGGGTATTTTTGTGCAGCAGGGCACTATTCCGTATACACGCATACAGGAAGCTGTGGAAAAGCGCGACTATTCGCTGCTGCCAGAGCGCATGCGCAAAACAGCAGAGGAAGCAACCAATACGCTGCTGCATACCCGCGACGGACAGCTGTGCGACTGCATTATCGACCGCGCAGCGCTGATTGAAATTGAACGTGCGGGAAAAGAAACCAAGAATGAGCTGCTGGCTTTATATGGGGAGCTGACCGCAGCGACGGCAGACATCAAAACGGCGCTGCGCGCTGAGGCAACAGGAAAAGACCGCGCATTTCTGCAACGCAGCCTTGCCCCATGCGATACGCTCGATATTGCCCGCTTAACTGACGCCGCCTTGGAAAGCTTCGATGCAGTGTGCAGCTACTTGGATACGACGCCCTACGCCGACGCCGTGCCGGAGCTGCGTATTTCCGCAGCTGCCTTTGAGCGCTGGTGCGACAACCTGATGATTCGCCGCATTCGCCCGCAGCTGCACAATCCTTTCGGTATCGGGCCGCTTGCCGCGTACATTCTTGCACGCGAGAGCGAGATTAAGACCGTGCGGATTATTTTATCTGGAAAGCACAACGGCCTTTCGGAAAAATCAATTCGGGAAAGGGTAAGGGAAACGTATGTATAAAGTGGCAGTCATGGGCGACTGGGACAGTATCTATGGATTTGGCGCACTGGGTCTAGACACCTTTCGCTTTACCGCAGAGCAGGGCGAGGAAGCAGGCAAAACGCTGCGCAAACTGGCCGAGGCGGACTACGCCGTTATTTATGTAACCGAGGCGCTTGCCGCGCAGATGCAGCGGCAGATTTCTTACTATAAAAGTATGCCAAGACCGGCAATTATCCTGATTCCGGGTATTTCCGGCAATACGGGAGAGGGGCTTGCCGCCGTGAAAAAATCGGTGGAGCAGGCGGTCGGTTCCGACATTTTGTTTCAGAATCAATAGCAGCATAACTGAAAAAGCCGAAGAAACCCACAGCGCTTTTTCTGCGGCGGGCAAAAAAATTGCCGTCCGCCGGCACGGTGCAGAGAAAACAGCGCTTTGCGGGAAGAAAGGATAGCTGTTTCATGAGTAAAGGAACGATCAAAAAAGTTGCCGGGCCTTTGGTCGTCGCCAGAGGAATGCGCGACGCAAATATGTTTGACGTTGTGCGTGTCAGCGACGAGCGGCTGATCGGCGAAATTATAGAGATACACGGCGATGAGGCTTCTGTACAGGTATACGAGGAAACCTCTGGTCTGGCACCGGGAGCACCGGTCGAGTCAACTGGTGCCCCCATGAGCGTGGAACTTGGGCCGGGCCTGATCGGCAGCATCTATGACGGCATTCAGCGCCCGCTGGATACCATTATGGAGGTGACAGGCAGCAACCTGCTGAAGCGCGGGGTCGAGGTTCCGTCCCTCAAGCGCGACAAGGTCTGGCACTTTGTGCCGGAAAAAAAGGTGGGCGATAAAGTTGTCTCCGGCGATATTATCGGCAAGGTACAGGAAACACGCATTGTCACCCAGAAAATCATGGTTCCGCCGGGCATTTCTGGTACGATTAAAAGCATTGCCGAGGGCGATTACCATGTGACCGATTCGGTTGCGGTGCTCACAGATCAAAGCGGAAAAGATCAGCCGGTTACCTTAATGCAGAAGTGGCCTGTCCGGCGCGGCCGGCCCTATCAGCAGAAGCTGTCGCCAAACCGCCCGCTGGTTACCGGGCAGCGCGTAATCGACACGCTGTTCCCCATTGCAAAAGGCGGCGTTGCCGCAGTGCCAGGGCCTTTTGGTTCTGGTAAAACAGTGGTGCAGCATCAGCTTGCCAAGTGGGCCGATGCGGATATCGTGGTTTATATCGGCTGCGGCGAACGCGGCAACGAAATGACCGATGTTTTAAATGAATTCCCGGCACTGAAAGACCCGAAAACCGGCTATTCGCTGATGGAGCGCACCGTGCTGATTGCAAATACTTCCGATATGCCTGTGGCTGCACGTGAAGCTTCCATTTATACCGGTATTACGATTGCAGAGTATTTCCGTGATATGGGCTATTCTGTGGCACTGATGGCAGACTCCACTTCCCGCTGGGCAGAGGCTCTGCGTGAAATGAGCGGCCGCTTGGAAGAAATGCCCGGTGAAGAGGGCTACCCAGCCTATTTGTCTTCTCGTTTGGCTCAGTTTTACGAGCGCGCCGGCCGTGTGGTGGCTTTGGGCAGCGACAACCGCGAGGGTGCGCTTTCCGTAATCGGTGCTGTTTCGCCGGCCGGCGGCGATATTTCAGAGCCGGTCACGCAGGCAACGCTGCGCATTGTCAAAGTTTTCTGGGGCTTGGATGCCAACCTTGCCTATAAGCGGCATTTTCCCTCTATCAACTGGCTGACCAGTTATTCGCTGTATACAGATTCTTTAGGGGATTGGTTTAATCAGAACGTTGGCGAAAACTGGATGCAGATGCGCGGCGATATTATGCGCCTGCTGCATGACGAGTCAGAACTCAACGAAATGGTACAGCTGGTCGGTATGGATGCCCTTTCTGCACCGGACCGCCTGAAAATGGAGGCGGCGCGCAGTATCCGTGAAGATTACCTGCAGCAGAACGCGTTCCATGAAGTGGACACATACGCTTCCCTGCACAAGCAGTACCTGATGATGCAGATGATTTTGGATTACTATGATTTCTCTAAGCAGGCTCTAGAGCAGGGTGCCTCTATCGACAAACTGGTCAGTATGCCGGCACGCGAAAAGATTGGGCGCTTTAAATATATACCGGAAGACCAGATCGACGAGGCCTACCCGCAGCTGATTCATGAGCTGCAGACTGAAATCGGGAACATTACGGCAGCAAAGGAGGATTTATAAATGCCCAAGGAATACAGAACGATCCAGGAAGTTGCGGGTCCTCTGATGCTGGTCCGCGGTGTTGAAAATGTTGCATACGATGAATTAGGCGAAATTGAGCTGGCAAGCGGCGAAAAACGCCGCTGCAAGGTACTGGAAATCGACGACGGCAACGCACTGGTGCAGCTGTTTGAAAATTCCGCCGGTATTAACCTGCAAAGCAGTAAAGTCCGCTTTTTGGGCCGCAGTATGGAGCTCGGCGTTTCAGAAGATATCCTTTCCCGTGTGTTTGATGGACTGGGCCGCCCGATTGACGGCGGACCGGATATTCTGCCCGAAGAGCGGCGCGATATCAATGGCCTGCCGATGAACCCTGCTGCCCGCAGCTACCCGCAGGAGTTTATCCAGACCGGTGTTTCTGCTATTGATGGCCTAAATACGCTGGTCCGCGGCCAAAAGCTGCCGATTTTCTCTGCCTCCGGCTTGCCGCACGCGCAGCTTGCCGCGCAGATTGCGCGCCAGGCTAAGGTGGTTGGCACCGATGAGCCTTTCGCGGTTGTCTTTGCCGCCATGGGTATCACTTTTGAGGAGGCCAACTTTTTTATTCAGAGCTTTAAAGAAACCGGCGCCATTGATCGTACCGTACTGTTTATCAACTTGGCAAATGACCCGGCTGTCGAGCGCATTGCAACACCGCGTATGGCCCTGACTGCCGCCGAATATCTTGCTTTCAAAAAAGATATGCACGTACTGGTTATTCTAACGGATATTACGAACTACGCGGATGCGCTGCGTGAAATTTCCGCCGCACGAAAAGAAGTGCCAGGCCGCCGCGGGTATCCGGGCTATATGTACACCGACTTGGCGTCCCTTTACGAACGCGCCGGCCGCCAAAAAGGCAAGAAAGGCTCTATAACCCTGATTCCTATTTTGACCATGCCAGAAGACGACAAGACCCACCCGATTCCTGACCTGACCGGCTACATCACCGAGGGCCAGATCATTCTGAGCCGCGATTTGTACCGCAAGGGGATTCAGCCGCCTATCGATGTACTGCCCTCTCTTTCCCGCTTGAAAGATAAGGGCATTGGTAAAGGCAAGACCCGCGAGGACCATGCCGATTTGTTAAACCAGTTGTTTGCGGCGTATGCGCGCGGCAAAGACGCAAAGGAACTGATGATGATTTTGGGCGAAGCTGCCCTGACGGATATTGATAAGCTGTACGCAAAGTTTGCGGAAGAATTCGAAAAAGAATATGTTTCGCAGGGTTACCGCACCGACCGCAGCATTGAGGAAACACTGAACCTTGGTTGGAAGCTGCTGCGTATTCTGCCGCGCTCGGAACTCAAGCGTATCAAAGACGAATATCTGGATAAATACTATGAGGAAAAACCTGCAGAAACGATCGAGCAGACCAAGGCGTAACAGCCGGCGCCTGCTCTAAAAGGAGGTGCAGCTTTGCCAGCGGCAAATGTAAATCCAACGCGAATGGAATTGACGCGCCTGAAAAAGAAACTGATTACTGCCCGGCGCGGCCACAAGCTTTTGAAAGATAAGCGCGACGAGCTGATGCGCCAGTTTCTCAGTTTGGTGCGCGAAAATATGGATATGCGCAAAAAAGTGGAGCAGGGGATTAAAGAAGCCAATCAGAATTTTGTGTTGGCGCGCTCTGCTATGTCCGACGAAGCGGTGCGGGTCGCTTTTATGGCGCCCAAGCAGGAAGTCTCGCTTTCGATTGCGACCCGCAATGTAATGAGTGTCGAGATTCCGGTCTATACACCGCACACCCGCACTTCTGACAGCAATGACATCTACTCTTATGGTTATGCCTTTACTTCTGGGGAACTGGACGATGCGGTCAAAAAGCTGTCTGACCTGCTGCCGGATATGCTCAAGCTGGCGGAAAGCGAAAAATCCTGTCAGCTGCTTGCGTCAGAAATTGAAAAGACGCGCCGGCGCGTAAATGCACTGGAGCATGTCATGATTCCGCAGATGGAAGTCAATATCAAATTTATTACCATGAAATTGGACGAAAATGAGCGCAGCTCACAGGTTCGCCTAATGAAGGTAAAAGATATGATGTTGGAAGAAGCACATCATTACAAAGAACGGCAGGAAGAAGAATACGCGTAAAACAATGCGTTGCTAAAAGTTTTCCGCTGCAGAGGCTGTGTCTGCGGCGGGACTTTTTGCTTTTTTGCACAAAGACGGTTGCCTTTGCACAGGAGGAGTTTTATCTCATGCAAATACATATTGAATTGGGCGATATTACGGTCTGCCGCACCGACGCCATTGTCAATGCGGCGAATACGACCCTTTTGGGCGGCGGTGGGGTAGACGGTGCCATTCACCGGGCGGCCGGACCACAGCTGCTGGAAGAATGCCGCACACTGCACGGCTGCCGTACCGGGCAAGCGAAGCTAACAAAGGGTTACCGCCTGCCCGCAAAGTATGTCATTCATACGCCTGGGCCGATTTGGCGGGGCGGCACAGCGGGGGAGGATGTACTTTTGGTTTCCTGTTACAAAAGCTGCCTGTACCTGGCGGAAAAACAGGGCTGCCATACTGTGGCGTTTCCCTCTATCAGCACGGGCGTTTACCGTTTCCCGCTGGAGCGCGCAGCAAAAATTGCTGTACGGGAAATTGCAGATTTTTTAAAGACAGCTGTGCAGGTAACAGATGTATCGATCGTTTGCTTTGACAAAGCCACGCAGGCTGCCTATGAAACAGCACTTGCAGATTGGCAAAAGGCCGCAAAAAGTTGAGGCCTGCCGTATGTTGGGTACAAAAAATTCCTTCGGAAAAAGATTCCGAAGGAATTTTTTGTACATTTTTAGTTGGAGCGATGTGCACGCAGACGAAGCAGCGGCTTGCCTAAGGTGACACCGGCTTTTTCGTGGTTTGGGTTAAATGCTAGTTTCAGCACAACAATGAAAGATGCAGCTAAAAAAGCGACGCGCACGAAAAAACTCTGTTCTTGAAACAACGAAAACAAGAAAGAAATGCAGATGCTGACGCCCACGGACAGGGAATCCGGGTGAATAACAATGATAAATTTAAATAGAACGACAAAAACAAGAAGCAGCAGGACAATCTTTGACAGGCTCCACAAACCAAGCAGCGCACCAAACAGAGAGGAAATTCCTTTTCCGCCCCGGAACTTTAAGAATGGGGAAAATACATGCCCCAGTACCGGCGCCGCTGTCACGGGAATCAGCTGTATTTCCCGTATGCCGCCAACCTTTACCGCCAGCAGGACCGGAATAAAAGCTTTTAAAACGTCCAGCACAATGCACAGCAGACCAATCCCCATTCCGGCCGCGTGTATGGCGTTCATGCCTCCGGGATTATGGTCGGCGGCCGTTTTGCGTATATCTATTTTACAGAAGACTTTGGGAATCCAGTAGGAATACATGACAGCACCGGAGAAAAAACCGACCGCGCTGTAAAAAATCCACGAAGTCAAAAGAACCGATTTCATATAGTTTCCCCTTTTTGTACAGTTTCCTGTAAAGAATTTTGTCCGGTACGCCCCACTTCGATTAAGTAGTCGGCAATCCGCTCGGCCGCGTTGGCGGGGATAAAGCGCTTTTGTGCAGCAATCATCTTCTGTGCGGCGGCGGGGTAGCAGGCAAGGCGGCAGGCCTCCTTTGCGGCACGCTCAATATTTTCGGAAAAAGCGGCCGCACCGACAGAGGCCAGGTACTCGGCGTTGCGGTCTTCACAGCCCGGAATCGGCCGGGTCAGGACCGTGGGAACACGCTTGGTCAGCGCTTCTGTGGAAGAGAGCCCGCCGGGTTTTGTCAAAACAACGTCGGCTGCGTCCATCAGGAGAGAAACATGGTTTGTATACTCCATTGGAATTACGCGGTCAATGTGGGAAAGCGCCTGAAAAAGCCGCTGGTTATGTCCGCACAGGGCAACCACCTGTGCATGCGGGTCTGCAGCTGTCAGAGCAATTGCTAATTCTTTCATCTTTCCGTAGCCCATGCTGCCGCCCATGACTAAGTACATGTGCTCTGCACGCATCTGAAACCAGCGGCGGGCCTCCTCTTTGGGGCGGCTGTCAGAAAAAGCGGCCGCGACCGGAATACCGAGTGGCTTCAGCTTTTCTTTGGGAATACCTTTTGTGGCAAAGTCCGTTATTTGGTACTTTGAGGGAATGATATAACTTGTCAGGTTAGACTCTTCCCAAAAAGGAATGCAGGTATAGTCAGTGGCAATACCAACGGCAGGGATGCGCAGCCCATAGTGTTCCTGCAGGCAGGTAACAGCCTGTGCACTGAAAATATGCGTACAAATTAGCACATCCGGCTGCAGGCGCCGCACAAGATAAGCAAGCTGCCGCGCGTAAAGCGTGTTGGCTGCATAGATAGGGGAGCGCCCCTGCGGCGAAGAAATCAGTTCGCCCAAATGATAAAGAAAGCCAAAAAATCGCGGCGAGTTTACAGTCGTTTTTCCGTAAAGTTTTGCAACCCGCTGAGAAATTTCTTTATTCTGCAGTTTCAGTACGTCCAGTGTATGGGCAGTGCAGCCTTTTGCCCTCAGCGCTTCTGCAACAGCCAGCGCAGCGGAGTTGTGCCCCTGGCCGGTCGCTGTAGAGAGGATTAAAAATTTCATTTCATCACACCAAATTGTTCATTTTTGTACGTTTCTATTCTATATCAGGTACATCTTTTTTGCAATTCCCAAAAATACCGAAAATTTTTTATTTCTGCAGGGCTTTACCGCCTTGCCGGAAACAGAGAGATTGACAAGACCGGGCAAAATGCTATAATATTTTTATAATCAAATAAGGGGAGCTTGTGAAAACAGGCTGAGAGGAAGCTTCTGCGCTTCGACCCTGACACCTGATGTGGACAATGCCACCGTAGGAAGCAGTGAAACTTGCTGAAAAGCGGAGAGCAGGCCCTTTGGGGTTTGCCCTCTTTTTTATTTCCCGGGGGCTGAAAAAATGGGAGGAATCTTAAAATGCTGAGTCAAATGCTGGAAAATGTGCGCAGCGGACAGCCGCTGGTACATAATATTACAAATTATGTTACGGTAAATGACTGCGCGAATATTCTGCTGGCCTGCGGCGGTTCGCCGATTATGGCAGATGAACCGCAGGAAGCGGAGGACATCACAGCGGTATGCGGTGGGCTGAATCTCAACATCGGCACGCTCAACAGCCACACAATTCCCGCTATGCTTGCCGCGGGCAAAAAGGCAAATACTCTGGGCCACCCGGTGCTGCTGGACCCGGTTGGCGCGGGAGCTTCACGTCTGCGCACAGAGACAGCGCTGCGCCTGGTGCGTGAGGTAAAGCTTACAGCGGTGCGCGGCAACGTCTCTGAAATGAAGACGATTGCTTTTGGTGCCGGCTCTACCAAGGGGGTAGATGCAGATGCACTCGACGCTGTGACAGAGGCATCTCTGCCAAAAGCAGTGGCTTTTGCAAAGGACCTTTCGCAGAGAATCAATGCAGTGGTTGCCATGACCGGCGCCATTGATATCGTTGCAGACAGCCAGACTGCCTATGTGATTCGCAACGGCTGCCCGATGATGAGCCGCATTACCGGTTCTGGCTGCATGCTCAGCGCAATGATGACCGCTTACCTTACCGCAAACCCAAAAGAGCCGCTGCGGGCTGCCGCTGCGGCTGTGTGTGCCATGGGGCTGTGCGGCGAGGCCGCCTTTGCGCGCTTAAAAGAGCACGAGGGCAGTGCAACTTTCCGTACCTATCTGATAGATGAAGTGTATTGCTTAAACGGCAAAACACTGGAAGAGGGTGCAAAGTATGAAATGCAGTAAGCAGACCATGCTGCTTTATGCTGTGACAGACCGCGCGTGGGTCGGGAAAGAAACACTGCTGCAGCAGATAGAGGACGCCCTAAAAGGCGGCGCCACGTGTATACAGCTGCGCGAAAAAGAATTGGACGACACGCATTTTCTGCAGGAAGCCCTGCAGGCAAAGGCCCTCTGCCGCCGCTACGGCGTTCCGTTTATCATCGACGATGATGTAGAGATCGCCGTCAAAAGCGGCGCAGACGGCGTTCACGTTGGCCAGCACGATATGCAGGCGGGCAGGGTGCGTCGGCTGATTGGCAGCGGCATGATTTTGGGCGTTTCCGCGCAGACCAAAGAACAGGCCCTTGCTGCACAGGAAAACGGTGCGGATTATTTGGGCGTGGGGGCTGTGTTCCCAACCGAAACCAAAAAAGACGCAGATGCGGTATCTTACAGTACGCTGAAAGAAATCTGCGCGGCGGTTTCCATTCCTGTATGCGCTATCGGCGGCATTTCCCAGAAAAATCTGCTGCAGCTTACGGGCAGCGGCATTGATGGTGTGGCGCTGGTTTCGGCCGTCTTTGGCAGCCCCAATATTGAAAAAAGCTGCAGGGAACTGCTGGCACTTTCCAGGCAGGCTGCAGCAAAGGAATGAGGTGCGGTGATGCAGAAAGTTCTTACTATTGCCGGCTCAGATTCCAGCGGAGGCGCCGGCATTCAGGCGGATATAAAAACGATCACGGCGCATAAAATGTACGCGATGAGCGTTATCACTGCACTGACTGCACAGAATACAACCGGTGTGTTTGGCATAGAGGATACGCCCCCTGCGTTTGTCGCAAGCCAGATAGACGCCGTTTTTACAGATATTTTTCCGGATGCTGTCAAAATCGGCATGGTTTCCAGTACAGAGATCATACATATCATTGCTGAAAAACTGAAACAGTACGCACCTAAGAATCTGGTGATTGACCCGGTCATGGTGTCTACCAGCGGCTGCCAGCTGATTACCCCGCGGGCATGCAGTGCTCTGCGTACCGAACTGTTGCCGCTGGCGGATGTTGTGACGCCTAATCTGCCGGAAGCAGAGGTGCTGTGTGGGTTTCCAGTTCATACAGAATCGCAAATGGAACATGCTGCGCAGGAAATCGGCGAAACCCTGCATGCGGCGGTATTGGTAAAGGGCGGCCACCTGGCGAAGGACGCTGCCGACTGCCTGTATGACCACGGCACGCTTTCCTGGTACCGCTCTAAGCGGGTTGCAAATCCAAACACCCACGGTACGGGCTGCACGCTTTCTTCGGCGATTGCCTGCAATCTGGCGGCTGGCAAGCCGCTGCAGCAGAGCATTAGCGATGCAAAGGACTATTTGACCGGCGCACTCCAAGCAATGCTGAATTTAGGCCGTGGTTCCGGCCCGCTGGACCACACCTATTGGCTGGAAATCTGCCGCGAAAATCAGTGAGAAAAGGAAACAACGACAATGGCCGTCTGCAAAAGGGCCAAAATACTGGCAAAAGCTATCTGAAAGCGTCGATTGATGTACATGACTGCCAAGTATTCGCGCAAAACAGCGTTTGGGAAATAATATTTCGCCGTTTTTGCGCCAAGACCCTGTATCTTGCGAAAACCGGCAAGCCTTGCGTAGTAAATAGCGCGGTAAAGATGATAGTTGTTGGTTACCACCATACAGCGCGTCTTTGCTGCGCCTTTTGGGGTTTCTTTTACGTCGATGATTTCTTTGGAAAACCGCAGGTTTTCTTCTGTGTTTTTTGAGTTTGTCTCTGCCAGCAAATCTTCTGCCGGAATTCCTTTTGCCAGCGCATAGCGGTACATAGCGGTCCCCTCAGGCAGGGCCTCGTCGCCGCCCTGCCCGCCAGAGAGCAGAATGGTGGGGTGCTGGCCCCTCTTTCTGGCCCGCTGATAAAAGTGAATGGCTTTGTCAATGCGGCCGGCGAGCATGGGCGAGACATCGCTGCCATGCAGTAGCCCGCAGCCAAGCACAATCAGATAGCGCACCTTTTTATAGTGCGGCCGGTGAAGGTGCAGCAGAATCAGCATTGTTAAAAAGGCGGTCATTGTGAGCAGCAGAAAAAATTCGCCGACGAAAACATAGGAAAAAATCAGCGAAACGACAGGCTTTTTATAGATGTTCCAGCCAAACGCAATGCCGATTACAATTTGTGCAATAATGCCGACCGTTAAAATCAGAGAAAGCATATTTGGCAGGCTGTGCTGTTCGCGCTTTAGCATTTGTACCGAACTGGTAAATAAATAAAAGAATAAAATAAATACGCCGCACAGCACCAGCAGAAACAGCACGATGGCCAAAGCAACCGCAAGAGTGGAGATGATCTTTTGCTGAACAGAGACCATCCAGCACAGCAGGCCCCCCAGTGCGGCGATTAAAAAAGCATCAAAAAGGAATCCGTTTCGCAGCCGGGCAGGATGTACCGTATACGTGATGCAAAACAGAATAAAGCAGAAAGCTGCTGCCCCTAAAAGTGCTCTTGAGAGCACGTCAAGCGTAAGTGACATACGTCTGTTCCTCTTTTCTTTTTCTGTGCGTACGTAAAAATAGGCTGATAATTCTTTCTTTCAGTTTATCATATTTTTCTATAACAAAAAAGAGATACATAAAAAATGGCCGGTGCTGTAAAAAGCACCGGCCATTTTTATGACAAATTCAGCTTTTAGGAATGTGATGGACTGCTTCAGTATCGGGGTACTGTATAGCTAAAGCTGAAAGTCAGACAAATAAAATACGGAAATGTGTCAGTTGATAAGCGAAGGAGCGATTCCCTGCAGCAGACCAACAACCAGGCAAGCAATTACCAGCAACAGGATAGCCCACTTGAAAATGCCTTTGAGCAGCTTGCTGTCCTGACCTTCCAGGCCAACAGCGGCAACTGCGGTTGCAATGCACTGTGGAGACATAATCTTGCCAATGCCGGCGCCCAAAGAGTTCGCTGCAGCCAGCCAGTAAGGCGAAACGTTAATTGCTTTTGCCGCCTGTACCTGCAGAGACCCCAGCAGGACCTCGGTATTTGTGCCGCTGCCGGTGACAAATGCACCAATCGCCGCAATAATCGGGGCGACAAACGGATAGAACTTGCCGGTCAGTGTGACAAAGAGCTTTGCCATATCGCCGATCATGCCGGAGAAGGTCATAATCTTTGCCATAGCCATAACCGACATAATGGTGATAATGGTCTTTACCATCTGCTTGAAAGTAGCACCCAGAGTCGCCAGCATATCACGGCCGGAAATGTGCTGTGCAATACCGCCGATAATTGCGGCAATGAAAATTAGCACACCGGGGGTGTTGATCCAGCTGAACGTTGTCTTTGTCTTGGACATGGTGCTGATGATGACAGAAGTCTTGAATTGACCGAGGAAAGTGTTGATCGGCGGAACCAGCTTAGAGGTGAGCAGCAGGAATACAAAGATCAGGATGAAAGGAAGCCATGCGATGATAGGCTTCATATCTACCTGTTTTTCTTTTGCTGCCGCTGCAGCGCCGCCGCCTTCTGCACGCATATCGTACTCGGCAGGAACAGGCTTGCCTTTGCGTGCGCGGGCCATTAGAATGGTGCACAGCAGAGAAACAATGCAGCCGACGATAACGGTCAGTTCCGGGCCGATGAACTTGGAAACAATCAGCTCAGGAATCAGGAAGCTGATGCCGGAAACCAGGGTGATACCGACAACACCTTTCAGTGCCTTGGGGCCGCCGCCGCCGACAATGATCATCAGGAACGGGACTAAAATCATAAACGGAGCCATCTGTACAATGGTTGTAAAAGAAATTGCGGTTGGGACTAAGCCGGTGCCGCCGAAGTTTGCTGTAAAGGTGGCAGCAGTGGAGCTTATAAGGGTCGTTGTAGGAATACCAACAGAGCCGAATGCTGTTGGGAAAGCGTTGGCCAGCATACATACCAGGCAGGCAAGCACGGGGTTCATGCCCATGCCAGCCAGCATGCTTGCAGGGATTGCAATGGCGGTGCCGAAACCTGCCATGCCTTCCAGGAAGCCGCCGAAGCACCAGCCGATAAGCAGGATGATGATGCGCTTATCAGCGGAAATACCGGTGAGCATTCTTTTAATGACATCCATGGCACCGCTGCGCAGCGACAAATTATATGTAAAAATTGCTGCGATGATGACTAGGATGATTGGCCACAGTGCTGAAAGGAAACCTTCCAAAGCAGAGGTGGCCATGCCAACAGCCGGCATTTTCCACATGGTCAGCGCAAGCACAATGGCGATCACCATAGCGCTTAGGCAGGCCCAGTGACCGGGCATTTTTAGCGCGGTCAGAGCCACGATAATCCATATGATTGGTACGAGTGCAATAATGGACTGTAGTAATGACATAAAGAAACCTCCTTCATTTTTTGCGGTGGCAGAAGCCTTTCTGCCGCCAAAATTATTTGTCGCTAATACGAAATTCATACTAGCAAATTACATAAAAAAGTTGTATAATATAAAAAAATAAATTACCAAAGAGGTAGGACCCCAAAGCTAAAGAACAAGCATCCAGCTTCGTGCCGGTGGGCGGTTTAGCCAAATTGGATGGACCGCTTAACATGGTTATTATATGCCCCAATCGTTAAAATGTCTATAATTTTCTGCAAAACAAATAGAATTTTTACTATATATACAAAGAATACAGTGAAAAATTGTGAGAAAGTTAGAAATTCCATTTAGGGGATTGCATTTAGCGATATTTGTGTTAAAGTTTTAGAGAAGCCGAAAAGTGGTTTAACCAATCTTGCAAAGAACCAACACTTTATTATAAAAGCCAAGAGGACCCAAAAGCCTCTTGCAGAAACGGAGGGAAACAAAGCATGGATACCATTAAAATCCCATTTGGAAAAGCAGGCATGACTCTGCACGCCGATTTGTCAAAGGCAGAGGTCCTCACCTCTCACATCGGCGAGCTAAAAGCAACCGGCTCTGAAGATGCCCTGGTACAGGAAGCCATGGCACATCCAATTGGGTCCCCACGCCTGAGTGAGCTCAGCAAAGGAAAAAAGACCTGTACAATTATTATCAGCGACCACACCCGCCCTGTTCCCAGCAAACATATCATCCCCTTTATGCTCAAGGAACTGCGGGAAGGAAATCCCGACATCGATATTACATTGTTGGTGGCGACCGGCTTCCACCGCCCGTCGTCAAAGGAAGAAATGGTTTCAAAGCTTGGGCAGGAAATCGTTGACAACGAAAAAATCGTTGTTCACGACAGCCGTAATCCCGACACCAATATGCAGGTCGGTGTGCTGCCATCTGGCGCACCCTGTGTTATCGATAAGGCTGCCGCAAAAGCGGACCTGCTGGTGTCAGAGGGCTTTATTGAAACACACTTTTTTGCCGGATTTTCCGGCGGACGCAAGAGCGTTCTGCCCGGTGTCTGCGACCAGGTAACGGTGCTCGGAAACCACTGCTCAAAGTTCATTGCTTCACCGTATGCGCGCACAGGCATTCTAAAGGGCAACCCGCTGCACAAAGATATGCTTGAGGCCGCAAGACTGGCCGGCCTGAAGTACATAGTAAATGTAATTATCGATGAAAACAAAAAAGTCGTTGCGGCTTTTGCCGGTGACTCTGTAAAAGCACATCAGGCCGGCTGCGACCTGCTGAGCAAGTATTGTAAAGTAAGTCCCAAGCAGAAAGGCGACATCGTCATTTCCAGCAACGGCGGCTATCCGCTTGACCAGAACATTTACCAGAGCGTAAAAGGCCTGACCGCTGCTGAGGCTGCTGCCGCTGATGGCGCTGTGCTGCTGATGGTTGCAAAATGCAACGATGGCCACGGTGGAGAGGGCTTCTACAATGCACTGAAAAATTGCGCTTCACCTGAAGAGCTGACCAAAGAAATTTTGGCCACACCGCAGAACAAGACAAAGCCTGACCAGTGGGAATTTCAGATTTTGTGCCGCGTTCTGTGCAAGCATCATGTTATCTATATTACTGACCCTGCGCAGAAGCAGATTATCGAAGATATGAAGATGGAGTGGGCACCCGACGTTGACACCGCACTTGCGCGCGCCCGTGAATTAAAAGGTGCAGATGCACACCTCGTTGTAATACCTGATGGAATTTCTGTAATGGTTTTGCAATAGTTCATATTATTTACAAAATTTTTAGTAGAAATATACGTACTGAAGCAAAAAATTTCAAAAAAAACGAAAAAAAGAGATAATTACACTTGATAATTATTTCTCAAAGAATTATCCTTAAGGAGGAGCTGTTATGGCTAATTACAATTCAATCACACCTGAGATCCTAGCCGAACTTCAGAAGGCTGCGCCCGGTCATGTTGTTACCGGTGCAGATGTCAATCCGGACTACGCAAGAGACGAAATGCCGATCTACGGCAGTCATATGCCGGACATTTCCATCGATGCACAAAGCACTGAGGAAATTTCCGCAATTATGAAAATCTGCTACGAAAACAACATTCCGGTCACTACCCGTGGTGCCGGTACCGGCCTTGCAGGTGCCTGCGTGCCTATCTATGGCGGCGTGGTTATCTGCACAACAAAGATGAACAAGATCCTTTCTTATGATCTTGACAACTTTGCCGTGACTGTACAGCCTGGTGTACTGCTTCAGACCCTGGCTGACGATGCCCTCAAGCATGGCTGCATGTATCCCCCAGATCCGGGCGAAAAACTGGCTACATTGGGCGGCAATGTTTCGACCAACGCAGGCGGTATGCGTGCTGTTAAATACGGTGCAACCCGCGACTATGTCCGTGCAATGACTGTTGTTCTGCCGACCGGCGAAATCGTGCATTTTGGTGCGACTGTTTCCAAAACCAGCTCTGGCTACAGCATGACCAACCTGATGTGTGGGTCTGAGGGCACGCTGGGCATTATCACTGAACTGACCCTGAAGCTGATTCCTGCTCCGCAGGCAACAATCAGCCTGATGGCGCCTTTTGAGGACCTTGCCGCGTGCATTTCCACTGTCCCGAAGTTTGCAAAGAACCATTTCCATCCGCAGGCTCTGGAGTTCTTTGAGAAAGAAATTCTGGTTTCTTCCGAAGAGTATCTGGGCAAACAGGTCTTCCCGCGCAAGATCGAGGGCAAAGATGTCGGTGCTTACCTGCTGATTACCTTTGATGGTGATTCTCAGGATGAACTTGACCCAATCGTCGAGAAAGCTGCTGACATGCTGCTTGAAAACGGTGCTATGGATGTTTTGGTTGCAGATACTGCCCCGAAACTGAAAGATACCTGGGCCGCTCGTTCTTCTTTCCTGGATGGCATCGAGGAGCAGACCAAACTGCTGGATGAATGCGATGTTGTTGTTCCTGTCAACGCCATTGCAGATTACGTTGGCTTTGTTGCTGACATCAAAAAGAAATTTGACTTCTCTGTCAAGTACTTTGGTCATGCCGGCGATGGCAACCTGCACATCTACACCTGCTCGAATGACATGGATCCCAAAGAGTTCAACAAGCAAGTCGATCAGTTCATGAGCGCAATCTATCAGAAGGCCATGGCGCTGGGCGGCCAGATCTCCGGCGAGCACGGCATCGGCCTTGGCAAGACAAAATACCTGGCAGAGGCCCTCGGCCCGGTCAATATCCGTCTGCAGCAGGGCATCAAGAAGGTATTCGATCCTAAGCTGATTCTGAATCCTGGCAAGGTCTGCTACAGAGCGTAAGCCGCTTCAGCGTCAACTTGTAAGCAAATAGTTAGGAGTGTTGTTATGAATATTTTGGTATGTGTTAAGCAGGTACCGGACACCACTGAAATCAAGATTGATCCTGTGACCAATACTTTGGTTCGTGACGGCGTGCCCAGCATTGTAAACCCCTTTGACGGGTATGCCCTGGAAGCAGCCGCCCGCATTAAGGACAAGAACCCTGACACCAAAATCGTGGTGCTCTCTATGGGTCCTGGTCAGGCAGAAGCCGCACTGCGCGACTGCCTGGCAATTGCGGCCGACAAGGCCTATTTAGCAAGCGACCGTGCTTTTGGCGGGTCCGATACGCTGGCCACCAGTTATATCCTCAGCGCAGCTGTTAAAAAGGTTGAGGAACTGGAAGGTAAATTCGACGCTATCTTCTGCGGCAAGCAGGCAATCGATGGCGATACTGCACAGGTCGGTCCTGAGATGGCTGAGCATTTGGGCTATCCGCAGGTCACCTATGGCCTGGAAGCCTCTGAAGAAGCGGACGGCCTTCATGTTCTTCGTGAAGCTGAGGACGGTACTGAGCTCGTGGGTATACAGCTGCCCTGTGTGGTAACATTTACCAAACCAAGCTATGACCCCCGTTTCCCCACCATTAAGCGTAAAATGGCCGCTCGCAGAGCAAAAATCGAGCAGCTTGCTGCTGCCGATTTGTCTACGATCGATCTTTCCCGCGCTGGTTTAAAGGGCTCACCAACTAAGGTGAAAAAGACCTTTGTACCACAGCGCAAGGCTGCCGGCGTAATCATTAAGGAAGAAACACCTGAGGATTCCGCTCGCAAGCTGTTCCACATGCTTAACGATGCACATGTCATTTAAGGAGGGCCATACATGGAAGTTAAGAGCAAAGACCTTTGGGTTTTTATTGAAACAAAGGAGGACGGCTCTGCCAAGAACGTTGGCATTGAGCTGTTAAATCCTGGCCGCGAACTGGCTGACAAGCAGGGCGGCGCACTGGTAGCAGTCGTCATTGGCAGCAACACAAAGGCAGCGGTAGAAGATGCCGGCACACATGGCGCTGACAAAGTCATTGTCGTAGACAGCGAAGAGTTTAAAGTATACTCCACCGATGCCTATGAACTGGCTATGGTACATCTGATTGAAAAGTATGCACCGACTACAATTCTGATCGGCGCTACTCCAGAGGGCCGCGATTTGGCACCTCGTATTTCCTGCAATCTGAAAACCGGCCTGACTGCTGACTGCACCGCGCTGAGCATTGATGATGAGACAGGCAACATGGTTTGGACCCGCCCGGCATTCGGCGGCAACCTGATGGCTTGCATCATGTGCCCGAACAACCGCCCCCAGATGGGCACGGTTCGTCCTGGCGTATTCAAGAAGCCTGCCGATACAGAAAACAAGGCAGCGGTTACTACAGAAGAATTCCATGTTTCTCCTGAGCAGATCCGTACAAAGATTCTGAAAGTCATGAAGGAATCTACTGCTGACTTTGTCGACCTTGAGGGTGCTGATATTATCGTATCCGGCGGCCGCGGTGTTGGCGGAGCAGAGGGCTTTAAGCCGATTAAAGAACTGGCAGATGCGTTGGGTGGCGTTGTTGGCGCTTCCCGTGCGGCTGTTGATGAGGGCTGGATCGCCCATTCTCATCAGGTTGGCCAGACAGGTAAGACAGTTGGTCCGAAGCTGTACATTGCCTGCGGCATTTCTGGCGCTATTCAGCATTTGGCTGGTATCAGCGGTGCTGACGTGGTTGTTGCTATCAATAAAGATGCAGATGCACCGATCTTTGGCAGAGCTGATTACGGTGTTGTCGGCAACTTGTTTGATATTGTTCCGGTACTTACCGAAGAGGTCAAAAAGCTGAAAGGCTGATTGCCGTTTAAAGTTTACGAAAGGGGTACTGTATAATGAATTTTAAGTTCAACGATGAAGAAAAAGATATCTTAGGCATGGTACATGATTACTGTGTAAAGAATGTTGGCCCGCGCGCTGCTGAAATTGATGAGCAGGAAAAATTCCCGGAGGATGCTTGGCATGAGCTGTCCGAAATGGGCATGATGGGTATGCCTTATCCGGAAGAGTACGGCGGCTCTGGCATGAGCTACCTGTGCTACATTGCTACAGTTGAAGAAATCTGCAAGTACTGCGCCTCTACCGGCACAATGCTTTCTGCACATACTTCTCTGTGCACATGGCCTATCTTTACCTTTGGTACAGAAGAACAGAAGAAAAAGTATATGCCTGACCTGTGCTCCGGCAAAAAGCTGGGTGCTTTCGCTCTGACAGAGCCTGGCGCCGGCACTGATTCTGCTATGCAGAAGACAGTTGCAGAGGACAAGGGTGACTACTTCCTGCTCAACGGCAGCAAGGTATTCATTACCAATGCTGGCTTTGCGTCTGTGTTTGTTGTCTTTGCTATGACTGATAAGTCAAAGGGCAACCACGGTATTTCCGCCTTCATCATTGATCGCGACACTCCTGGCTTCACGATTGGCGCACATGAAAAGAAGATGGGTATTCGCGGTTCTTCCACCTGCGAGCTGGTTTTTAACGACTGCAAAGTCTCTAAGGATCATCTGCTGGGTGAAGTAGGCAAGGGCTTTAAGATTGCTATGGCTACTTTGGATGGCGGCCGCATCGGCATCGGTGCACAGGCTGTTGGTATTGCACAGGGCGACATTGATCAGACTATTCCTTACCTGACTGCTCGTACACAGTTTGGCAAGCGCATCAGCCAGTTCCAGAACACACAGTTCCAGCTGGCTGGTCTGCAGACCAGAACTGATGCAGCCCGTCTGCTGGTTTATCGTGCAGCACAGGCAAAACAGGACGGCGAGCCGTACAGCGAACTGGCCGCTATGGCTAAGCTGGACGCTGCTGTTGTTGCCGGCGATGTAGCACGTGAGTGCCTGCAGCTGGTTGGCGGCTACGGCTATACCCGTGACTATCCGTATGAGCGTGCAATGCGTGATGCAAAGATTACCGAGATCTATGAAGGTACTTCTGAAGTACAGCGCATGGTCATTGCAAAATGGATGGGCGTTAAATAATTTCAACTCCTATAGGTTTGCATAAAAAAGGACCCTGCGGCAGGCTTTACACTGCCGCAGGGTCCTTTGCTCATTTTATGAAAAAACTTATAATTAAAACGGCAGGACACCCAGATGATTTGTCTTTTGGTGCCCTGCCGTTTGCAATTTTGTGTGTATGAGAAGGATTTCTCCAACCGGGGTGCAGCCCTCCATACTTGCAAAGAGCAAGCGCCTTTTTTGCAGCTGCCTGTCAAAATAGGCATTGGCCCAGCCGTAAATACCCGGCCAAAGGCCGCAGAATATGCTCATTCCTTCCGTAATGGAATCCTAAATGAAATTTTTTTCCATCTTTACATGCTCGATTCCTGCCTCTATAAATAGATCAGACATTTTTCTATACCCGCATTTTTCATAAAAGCCGCATACTTCAAATTTAGCATCCATGACGATTTTGATTATACCTTTTTCACGATATTTTTTTTCGATATACTCCATAACCGCTTTGCCTAAACCATCTTTGCGGAAATGCTTGTAAAAACAGAATCGCTGAATTCGGATTACAGTATCAGATACTTTTAAACAGCGAATGGTACCTGCATTTTCATTCTTAAATTGAATTAGAAAGTGTGTACATTGGTCATTCAGGCAGTCGTATTCGTCGATTTCAATAGATTTAGGGACACCCTTTTCAAGGGTAAAAGCAGCATTTCGTATTTGCAAACACTGTTTTAAAGTATTGTTGTCTGTAGCGGGCAGCATTTTTAAATTTTCCACTTTTTCTCCAAGGCTTCAGGTTTCGGTATTTAGTATTGTAAAATGAATCTACAGACGATAAAAAAGGCAGGCGATGCCTGCCTAAAAGCGGTTTGATAAGCTCTGCTTAATCATTAATTTCATCATCAAGATAGATTTTAGAGCCTGTGGCACCGCGCTGCCCCTGGTATTTCCCATGGTAGGGGTGCTGTGCTTCGCCGTCAAGCTGCTCAAGTACCAGCTGTCCAATGCGCCGGCCGCTTTGCAGTTCGATTGCGCATTTGTTGGCGTTAAAAAGTTCCAGCGTAATTTCGCCTTCAAACCCAGGGTCTACCCAGCCGGCATTTTGAATGAAAAGCCCCAGCCGACCAATGGAACTGCGGCCTTCAACAAAGGCGGTTAGATTATTTGGCAGACCGATGTACTCCAGGGTAGTTGCCAGCACAAACTGCCCCGGCAGCAAAATGTATTTTTCTGTTTGAATGGTTTTGTACGTAACAGCCTTTGTCATTTGCACAATCGGCTCACTGTCATCCTCTACAATACTGAAAGTGCTGCCCAGCCGGATATCAACACTGGCCGGCTGAATCTGCTGATCCTCCAGCGGCGAAATCTGCAGTGTTCCGTTTTGCAGCATATACCGTATGCTTTTGTCAGAAAGAATCATAGTAACCCTCTTAATTATATATATTCCTTATTATTATACAGGAAAGTGCCGCCTGTGGCAACGTTTTTTTAAGCAGTGGTATGTTCCTATTAGAAAATAAAATTGATACCAGAAAATAGCATATTAGCTTGAAATTAGTCAAATCAAAGTATATTATAATAAATAATTACAGTAATTTTATGAAAAATTTGTATGAAGCAAAAGGGTGACGAAAAAATGGAGAAAGGCAGACCCTTTGCTGCACATATTGCAGAGAACGGCCGAGTGCAGACTGTGCAGGAACATCTTCTCGGCACTGCACAGAGGGCACGTGCGTTTGCGGCGGTATTTGGTGCGGGCGACATGGCCTATCAGTGCGGGCTGGCACACGATGTGGGAAAATTTTCAGATGCTTTCCAGCACCGCATTTGGGACAACGGCCCCAAAGTGGACCATACCTCTGCAGGAGCAAAAATCATAGGGCCGCTGACCGGTTATCCGGCTGCTTACAGCATTGCTGGTCACCACGCTGGCTTGATGGACGGCGGCAGTTCCGGCGATGTAACATTTGCAGGGACCCTGCAGGCCCGCCTTTCTAAGCCTGTCGACCCAAAGGTACTGGAACGCTACCCAAAGGAAGTACAGCTGCATAGGCCGGCCTTTCCGCCGCTGAAAATGCTTGGCAGCGGCGGCTTTACAGAGTCTTTCTTTACGCGCATGCTTTTTTCGTGTTTGGTAGATGCTGATTTTTTAGATACAGAAGCATTTATGAAAAATGGCAAGACCAACCGCTCGCATGGATGTGACATATATTCTCTTTCTGACAAGCTGGATGCGTATGTGCAGCCGTGGTGGAGCGCAAAAACAGAGCTGAACAAAAAACGCTGTAAAATTTTGCGCACCTGCCTAACGGCCGGCGAAAAAATGGAAAAGGGTTTATTCACGCTGACGGTCCCTACTGGTGGCGGAAAGACTATTTCTTCTCTGGCCTTTGCGTTGCACCATGCCAAAGAACATGGGATGAAGCGGATCATCTATGTAATTCCGTATTGTTCGATTATTGAGCAGACTGCCGACGTTTTTCGCGAAGCTTTGGGTACACAGAACGTGTTGGAGCATCACTCCGGTGCACAGTACGATGACAGCGAGAATGAGGAAATGTCGCCTAAGCGTCTGGCTGCTGAAAACTGGGACATGCCGGTTGTTGTGACAACAGCGGTGCAGTTCTTTCAGTCTTTATTTGCCAGTAAAACTTCTGCCTGCAGAAAACTGCACAATCTTGCCGACAGCGTCATCATTTTTGATGAGGCGCAGACTCTGCCACTGCCGTATTTAAAGCCCTGTGTGCGCGCTATTGCAGAGCTGACAGTTAATTACGGTTCCTCTTGCGTGCTGTGTACGGCAACCCAGCCTGCATTAGGGCCTCTTTTTCGCGAAGTATCGCCGAAAATTGAGGCGCACGAAATTTGCCCGGACACAAAAAATATGTATTCCTTTTTCCGCCGGGTCCGCTACGAAAAAGTTGGAGAACTGACAGACGAGGTACTGGCAAGCCGCCTTTCTGAAGAGCAGCAGGTCCTGTGCATTGTTACAACCCGCAATCAGGCGCAGAATGTTTACCAAATGCTAAAGGGACCCGGAAGTTTTCATCTCTCTACACTGATGACGCCAAATCATCGGCGTGCGGTGCTAAAAGAGATTCGACACAGGTTGCAAGAGGGGCAGCCGTGCCGTGTGGTTTCCACGAGCCTGATTGAAGCTGGCGTGGACGTCGATTTTCCAACTGTTTACCGCGCCTGTGCCGGGCTTGACAGCGAAATACAGGCAGGCGGTCGCTGCAACCGTGAAAACAAGCGGCCTGCAGAAAAAAGCGTGGTTTACCTGTTTCAGCCGGAAAGTAAATACCGCCGGCATCTGCCTGCCGTTTTAAGTTTGCCGGCACAGACGGCAGAAAAGGTGACGCGCGGTGTTGATGAAATTGATATGCCAGAGGTGATTACAGCTTATTTTTCAGAGCTGTATCAGCTTAAGGGCGAAACCCTGGATTCTCAGCAGATTGTGCCGGACTTTGAGGAAGGTATAGAGAACCATCACAGCTTTCCGTTTCGCACGGTTGCACAGCATTTTCGCTTAATCCCGGACAACACCCGCGCAATTTTGATTCCGCGCGACGATGAAAGCCGACTGCTTGCTGCCCGTCTGCAGGCGGGCGAGCGCAGCAGAGAGCTGTTTCGTCAGCTGGGGCAGTGTAGTGTCAATGTTTATGAGCGCGATTTTATGGCGCTGATGCCGTCTCTGGATACTTCTACGCTGGACGAGAGCATTGCAATTCTGGTCAACCCGAAGCTTTATCACGATGACACAGGACTGCAGCTTTCAGATGAGGGCGGCTATGGATATCTGGTATAAGTGCTGAGTAGAAAGCTGTAGATCAATCCATATATAAAAAGCAATTCAGGGCTTTTATAAGATACCGTAAAACAATCAAATAAAAGTCTTTATATTATCATAGATAGTTGTCAAAAGCAGAGAGTGGAGATGAGCAAAGATGTTGTACAAAAAGAACCACAACACTTATCTTTCGGGCGATAACCCGAAAAAGGGGGTGACGCTATGAGCTATGGAATAAAGGTAGAGGTATGGGGCGACTATGCACTTTTCAGCCGGCCTGAACTGAAAGTAGAGCGTGCCAGCTATGACGTGATAACGCCCTCTGCTGCACGTGGGTTGGTCGAGGCTATCTATTGGCACCCGGGGCTGCGCATTTTAATAGACCGCATTTATGTTTTAAATCCTATTTGCTTTACTAATATTCGCCGCAATGAGGTAAAAAGCAAGGTACAGGCAAGCGCAGTAAAACGCATGATGACAGGCGGCCCGGTTCCGATGCTCTGCACGAGCGCCGATATTCAGCAGCGGGCGGCGATGCTGCTGCGGGACGTGCACTATGTCATTGAGGCCCACTTTGAGTTGACCGACAAAGCTGCGCCTACGGATAATCCCGGCAAGTTCAAGGATATTTTTCGCCGCAGATTGGAAAGGGGCCAGTGCTATCATACCCCTTATTTTGGCTGCCGGGAATTTCCGGCGCATTTTCGTGCATGGCAGGGAGAAATAGTCCCGGCTGTTCCAGAGACGCGGGATTTAGGGCTGATGCTGTACGACCTTGATTACAGCAACCCGTGCGACATTGAGCCTATGTTCTTTCACGCGCGTTTGCAAGATGGCATCATGCAGGTAGCAGGAGAGGAGATTCTCCGATGATTTTACAGGAATTAACAGCCTATTATCAGGTGCTGCGCGCAAAGGGAAAAATCAGCCTGCCTGGCTGGAGCAGCGCAAAAGTTCCTTATGCGTTGCAGCTTTCGCCGCAGGGCAGCCTGACGGATATCCTTACGCTGAAGTATTTACCGGAAGGGGCCAAGAAAGAAATCCCACAGTCCTTTTCCGTACCGGAGCAGGTGAAAAGGTCTGTTGGAATCATATCAAATTTCCTTTGTGACAGCAGCAGCTATTTGCTGGGAATAGATGCAAAGGGAAAACCAGAGCGCAGCAAAAAGTGCTTTGCCGCGGCGAAAGACCTGCATCATGCTGTTTTGGACGGCGTAGAAAGTCCTGCGGCAAAAGCTGTGCTTGCTTTCTTTGATACGTGGCAGCCGGAAACAGCTGCGGAAAATTCAGTACTTGCCCCTAAACTAGAAGAAATTTTGTCCGGGGTAAATCTCATCTTTCGTGTGGGCAGTGCGTATGCACAGGATGACACGGCCATTGCACAAGCATGGGAAAACAGCCGCAAAGCTTCATCAAGCGGCAAAAAAACAGGCCGCTGTCTGGTGACAGGCAGGCGTGTACCGATTGCCCGCCTGCACCCGAGCATTAAAGGTGTAAAAGGGGCACAGTCTTCTGGTGCATCGTTGGTTTCTTTTAATGCGGACGCATTTGAGTCATTTGGGCATGAACGGGGCGATGATACAGGGCAGGGCTATAATGCACCGGTCAGCGAAGACGCTGCCTTTGCATACACGACCGCTCTGAATCACCTCTTGGCAGACAGAAAGCATGTACAACACATTGCTGATACTACGGTGGTTTACTGGGCGGAAGATGCTTCTGCCGGCAGTCAAGATCTGTTTGGTGCTGCTGCGTTTGGTATGGAAGATAAGACGATTACACAGGGAGATATGAAAAGTGCCATAGACGCTTTGGCACAGGGCAGACCATATAATGTAAATGGCCTGCCGCTGAATCCTGAAAATCACTTTTATGTGTTGGGGTTAGCACCTAGTGCGGCCCGGCTCTCTGTGCGTTTCTTCCTGCAGGATACATTTGGCAATATGCTGAAAAATCTGCAGGAGCATTACAACCGGCTGGAAATTGAGAAGCCGAGTTTTGAAACTCATCCGGTTCTATCCCTGTGGTGGCTGCTCAACGAAACGGCCAACCAGAAGTCACAGGACAAAGCGCCCCCGGCACCCATGTCAGGGGCAGTGCTGCGGGCGATTCTAACCAATACTCCTTACCCTTCCTCGTTGTTTGAGGCGGTCATGCTGCGTATTCGCGCTGAACAGGATATTGGCTGGAGAAAAGCTGCTATTTTAAAAGCTTATTTTTTGAAAAATAAAAGCATTTATGTTCCTGAGGAGGTTTTAAAAGTGAAACTCGATGAGCAAAGCAACTATACACCGTATGTGCTGGGACGCCTGTTTGCTGTTTTGGAAAAAATCCAGACAGATGCAACCCCTGGCATTAATACAACCATTCGTGACAGATATTTTAACAGTGCCTGTGCCACGCCGGCCGCTATTTTTCCGCTGCTGATTAATCTCTCACAGCACCATCAGCGAAAACTTGCAGAAGGTTCTCGTATTTACTATGATAAAATGATTACGGAACTTGAGAGCCGCATTCAGCAGACCTTGCCCAGCCGCATGAATCTGCAGGAGCAGGGCGCTTTCCATTTGGGCTATTACCACCAGAAGCAGGCACTTTACACGAAGAAAAATAAGGGGGATTCCGACAATGGCTGAAGCAATTAAAAATCGCTATGAATTCGTAATTTTATTTGATGTAGAAAATGGCAATCCCAATGGCGATCCTGATGCCGGCAATATGCCGCGTATCGACCCGGAGACAGGCCTGGGTTTGGTGACAGATGTCTGCTTAAAGCGTAAAATCCGCAACTATGTCGAGATCGTAAAAGAGGATAAACCCGGCTACCGCATTTACATTAAGGACAAAGTGCCGCTTAATCGCAGCGATAATGAAGCTTTCGCACAGGTTGGCATTGACAGAGCCGCCGAAAAGAAAACAGACGAGCTGAAAAAACTTTTAAAGAAAGCAAAAGAGAAGCAGGACGTTGACAGCGTGATTCGTGACTATATGTGCAGCCAGTTTTTTGATATCCGTACATTCGGTGCGGTTATGACAACGATGGTTAAGGGTGCGCTGAACTGCGGGCAGGTGCGCGGCCCGGTGCAGCTTGGCTTTGCACGCTCTATTGATCCAATTCTGCCGCAGGAGATTACCATTACCCGTGTGGCCATTTCTACAGAAGCAGATGCAGAAAAGAAAGGCACCGAAATGGGACGTAAATACATTGTTCCTTACGGCCTTTACCGCTGCGAAGGGTATGTTTCGGCAAATTTAGCGCGCAAAGTGACTGGCTTTTCTGAAGAGGACCTGCAGCTGCTCTGGAAAGCAATTCTCAACATGTTTGAATATGACCATTCGGCTGCACGCGGTCAGATGGCTGTGCGTGAGTTGATTGTATTTCAGCACAGCAGTGAACTGGGCGAAGCCCCCGCTTATAAACTCTTTGATACGGTACATGTACAGAGAAAACCGGAAGTTTCGGTTCCGCGCAGCTATAGCGACTATACGGTTACAGTCGAACAGGATAAACTGCCGGAAGGTGTTTCGTGCACCCGGATGGTATGATTCCACTGCCGGAAGAAGAATATCGGCAGCTTTCCGAGCTGCAGCACTTTGCTTTTTGCCGGCGGCAGTGGGCGCTGATTCACGTAGAACAGCAGTGGGGAGAAAACCTGCGCACGATTGAGGGGGAAATCCTGCATGAGCGTGCGCATGATGAGCAAAAGACCGAACATAGGGGAGACCTGCTGATTGTACACGGCCTGCGCGTTGTCTCACATCAGCTGCAGGCAACGGGCGTCTGTGACATTGTGGAGTTTCGCCGCAGCCCAGACGGCGTTTCGCTTTACGGGCAGGAGGGGCTCTGGAAGCCCCGGCCAGTGGAGTATAAACGCGGCCGCCCAAAAACGCACGATGCAGATGAACTGCAGCTTTGCGGACAGGCTGTGTGTTTGGAAGAAATGCTTTGCTGTGAAATTACAGAGGGAGATTTGTTTTACGGAGAACCACATAGACGCACAGCGGTTTCCTTTACGCCGCAGCTGCGCGCCCGTGTTGCAGACCTGCTTCGCGAAATGAACAGCCTTTTCCAAAAAGGTTATACACCCAAGGCAACACCTGGAAAATTTTGCAGCGCATGTTCTCTAAAAGATGTTTGTCTGCCGCAGCTAAAAAGGGCACCAACTGTAACAGATTACCTGGCATCGCATGCACGAGAGGAAAAATCATGAAACGACTGCTTAATACCTTGTTTGTCCTCAGTGAAGACAGCTATTTAGCGCTGGAAAATGAAAATATCGTTATTTGGGGGGAAGAGGGAAAGCGGGGACAGTTTCCGCTGCTCGGCTTAGAGAGCGTTTTCAGCTTTTCCTATAAAGGAGCCAGCCCGGCCCTGCTGGGTGCCTGCACAAAGCGTGGAATTGGATTTACTTTTCTTACGCCAAACGGCCGCTTCTTAGCGCGTGCCTGCGGTGCTGCACAGGGGAATGTACTGCTGCGCAAAACACAGTACCGCATTTCAGATGACCCCAACCAAAGCTGTTTCGCGGCGCGCTGCTTCATTTTTGGCAAACTCTATAACAGCCGCTGGTGCTTGGAAAGGACAGTGCGGGATCATGGCCTGCGAGTCAATGTGGAGGCGCTGAAACGCTCTGCGTCCTTTTTGTCAGCAACAGCTGCAGAGGCACTGAAAGAAACCAATTTGGATACTTTGCGCGGTTGGGAGGGACAGGCGGCAACCGAATACTTCCGTGTATTTAATGAGATGATTCTCAATCAAAAAAAGGACTTCTTCTTTACAGTTCGTTCACGCCGCCCGCCGCTTGACTGCGTCAATGCAATGCTTTCTTTTGGGTACAGCCTGCTTGCCAGTGACTGTGCAGCCGCACTCGAAAGCGTTGGCCTAGATTCGTATGTTGGCTTTCTTCACCGAGATCGGCCCGGTAGGGAATCTTTAGCACTGGACTTGATGGAAGAACTGCGCAGCGTTTTTGTAGACAGATTTGTCATTACACTGATTAATACAAAACAGATTTTGCCTAAGCAATTTGACAAAATGGAAGATGGTGCCGTGCTTTTGAATGATGTCGGGCGAAAGACGTTTCTCAATGTTTGGCAGACTCGAAAGCGTGAGCAAATTACACATCCGTATTTGCAGGAAAAGATGCAGTGGGGCTTGGTACCATATGTACAAGCATTGCTTTTAGCACGCTGGCTGCGCGGAGATTTGGACGCTTATCCGCCTTTTTTATGGAAATGAGGTAGACATGCTGGTCTTAATAACGTATGATGTAAATACGACAGATGGCGAAGGGAAAAAGCGCCTGCGGCAGGTTGCCAAGCAGTGCGTACGTCATGGGCAAAGGGTGCAGTGCTCAGTCTTTGAGTGCCTGTTGGATCCTGGACAGTGCAAAGCACTGCAGGCGGCGCTCTGCAGAATCATCAATATGGAAAAAGACAGCCTGCGTTTTTATTATTTGGGTGACCATTATCAAACAAAAATTAAACATTTCGGGGTAAAAGCAGGCTATGAACCAGAGGGCGTACTGATAATGTAGCAGCAAGTGCGAACTGTAAACACTCAAAGAAATGCGGACTGTTCGCACCGAAAAAGAGTGCAAATTTAGAAAGATCAGGAATACAAAGGCAGAGAAATACGCTGCTTTTTTGAAAAGGAGGATGAGATTGTATTGTAAAATACAAAAATGCACAAAACCATGATAAATAATTGTGCATTTTCGCTGTCGCTCCCTATTGCGGGGAGCGTGGATTGAAATCCATATAGTCCATCAAATGACCGACCGGATTTTCGTCGCTCCCTATTGCGGGGAGCGTGGATTGAAATGGATCAGCGTGTTTTGCGAACATGTAGGCCACAGTCGCTCCCTATTGCGGGGAGCGTGGATTGAAATTGTATCCCCACACCGCTCACCGCATCATAGCTGTGTCGCTCCCTATTGCGGGGAGCGTGGATTGAAATAATTTTATCGTTTTGTAAAATTAAAGTCCTGTTTGTCGCTCCCTATTGCGGGGAGCGTGGATTGAAATCAGACCATACCCAGCCGAACCAGCCGGCCACGGGTCGCTCCCTATTGCGGGGAGCGTGGATTGAAATCCCAGTGCCGATTGTGATAGGCTTCGGCAATGCGTCGCTCCCTATTGCGGGGAGCGTGGATTGAAATTATTGCTCAAGCTAGAAAATTTTCTGGCAAAACGTCGCTCCCTATTGCGGGGAGCGTGGATTGAAATAAGGATATCATCGTAAATCGTCACGACAGGAAAGCGTCGCTCCCTATTGCGGGGAGCGTGGATTGAAATAGAATAGCCAGCTTGCAAAGGCCTTGGCTGAAAACGTCGCTCCCTATTGCGGGGAGCGTGGATTGAAATTCGTGGGCGCCTAGGAAGTTCGTCATGGTCGCAATGTCGCTCCCTATTGCGGGGAGCGTGGATTGAAATACAAAGAATTCGGAGCCCCCAATTTTGGGGTTTGTCGCTCCCTATTGCGGGGAGCGTGGATTGAAATTGCACCCCACACAAGCAAACAGATAAAGATCAGCGGTCGCTCCCTATTGCGGGGAGCGTGGATTGAAATACAGGAATCTCATCCGTGATTTCTGGGGGTAAATCGTCGCTCCCTATTGCGGGGAGCGTGGATTGAAATTTTCAAAACGTTGATGTACCCATCGATATCACGGACGTCGCTCCCTATTGCGGGGAGCGTGGATTGAAATCAGATTATGACGTCCGTATATATGAACCCCCCGAGTCGCTCCCTATTGCGGGGAGCGTGGATTGAAATATGTTACTCCATCGCAGAATAGCGCTATAGATACCGTCGCTCCCTATTGCGGGGAGCGTGGATTGAAATACTTCCTCCTCCAGTAAATGATGAAGCTGTTCATGTCGCTCCCTATTGCGGGGAGCGTGGATTGAAATTGCTCAGTTTCCAGCGTTACCCGCGCGGAGTTTTTGTCGCTCCCTATTGCGGGGAGCGTGGATTGAAATCATGATAATACCTCCATTTATTTTAGTTGTATTTGTCGCTCCCTATTGCGGGGAGCGTGGATTGAAATATTTGAACGTCCTGTATCATCGCAAGACGCTCTACGTCGCTCCCTATTGCGGGGAGCGTGGATTGAAATGTCGCAGTTGGAGTAACCGGGGCAGTTGGCGAAGTCGCTCCCTATTGCGGGGAGCGTGGATTGAAATGATGCCATGCCCACCGCCCGCGTTCAAGTGGACGGGTCGCTCCCTATTGCGGGGAGCGTGGATTGAAATACACTATAACATCAATCTTCTAAACCATTGCACGTCGCTCCCTATTGCGGGGAGCGTGGATTGAAATAAAATGAGCGCGTGCCTCCGCATCTTGTCGCGCGTCGCTCCCTATTGCGGGGAGCGTGGATTGAAATTTCTATCGTTTTGTACCGGCCTAAAAAGTACTGGTCGCTCCCTATTGCGGGGAGCGTGGATTGAAATGCTCTTGACAATGGTACAAGCTAATGCTACTATGTCGCTCCCTATTGCGGGGAGCGTGGATTGAAATCACAAATGATAGCACTTGGACCGGCTCTGATACGTCGCTCCCTATTGCGGGGAGCGTGGATTGAAATCTAGATGTTCTGGTCTCAAATTCTGCGGAATCAGGTCGCTCCCTATTGCGGGGAGCGTGGATTGAAATGCTTCTCCCAACATGGCGATGCCGTTTGCAATGGGTCGCTCCCTATTGCGGGGAGCGTGGATTGAAATAGCTACGTTTGAATATGACGCTTGGGGGAGGTGGGTCGCTCCCTATTGCGGGGAGCGTGGATTGAAATATTTTTGATTACCTCTTTCATTTTTTTATCTATCGTCGCTCCCTATTGCGGGGAGCGTGGATTGAAATTTCCCTGACACAACATGAGGATACGTCGTAACGGTCGCTCCCTATTGCGGGGAGCGTGGATTGAAATTACATCGTCAAGCAGCGCCATCTAATCTCCCCCGGTCGCTCCCTATTGCGGGGAGCGTGGATTGAAATTACTGTAATACCCTTAATGTTGTTTGCCATTTTTAGTCGCTCCCTATTGCGGGGAGCGTGGATTGAAATCAGTGGCTGCCCCCGCGAAAGCGGCAGCCGCATCGTCGCTCCCTATTGCGGGGAGCGTGGATTGAAATCAGCTTTGCAATCTGCGTATCAGCCGCAGACGAGTCGCTCCCTATTGCGGGGAGCGTGGATTGAAATGCTGCCCGATCGACCACGGCACCGCTGTGTTTGAGTCGCTCCCTATTGCGGGGAGCGTGGATTGAAATGTCGATACCGCCCGCAGCCGTACGTTTTGTGCTCAGTCGCTCCCTATTGCGGGGAGCGTGGATTGAAATCATTTTTTAACCTCAAATCATGCTTTGATAATCAGTCGCTCCCTATTGCGGGGAGCGTGGATTGAAATGTGAGGGATACAAAAAATGGATCAAACAAAGGAGGTCGCTCCCTATTGCGGGGAGCGTGGATTGAAATAAAAAAAATATTGATTATTATCTACTTTCAGCGGTCGCTCCCTATTGCGGGGAGCGTGGATTGAAATGTTTTTGTTGCTTGCGGATATGACCGCAAAAAGGTCGCTCCCTATTGCGGGGAGCGTGGATTGAAATATCTGTTGTAATCTCAGTAATTGCCTGCTCGAACGTCGCTCCCTATTGCGGGGAGCGTGGATTGAAATGGTAGTAATTAAAGATGCTGTGTTGCTTGCGGTGTCGCTCCCTATTGCGGGGAGCGTGGATTGAAATATATCACAATATGCCTTCCATATGGCCGGCATAGTCGCTCCCTATTGCGGGGAGCGTGGATTGAAATGAGTATAGGCGGTACATCCTTATTTGTCAATACCGTCGCTCCCTATTGCGGGGAGCGTGGATTGAAATGCAAGGGCGAGTTTGGGGACATAATCAGAGATGGTCGCTCCCTATTGCGGGGAGCGTGGATTGAAATAAGACTGCCGTCAATAATGTTTGTTGCTGTCATGTCGCTCCCTATTGCGGGGAGCGTGGATTGAAATATCTCGGCGGCATGGTAAGCCATGCGGATAGCGGTCGCTCCCTATTGCGGGGAGCGTGGATTGAAATAGCTCGTCGGCCCAGTCAGAAAACGAATCATACGGTCGCTCCCTATTGCGGGGAGCGTGGATTGAAATAACGGTTATGTATGGCCGGGAATTGTAGGACAAGGTCGCTCCCTATTGCGGGGAGCGTGGATTGAAATAGCTGCGCGGTCAACTGCAGAACCGCTGAATTTGTCGCTCCCTATTGCGGGGAGCGTGGATTGAAATCGGACTCTGACGGCGGTAGTTTTAAACACAAATCCGTCGCTCCCTATTGCGGGGAGCGTGGATTGAAATATAATATAGAAGCGGCCATTGAAGCTGGAATCATGTCGCTCCCTATTGCGGGGAGCGTGGATTGAAATCAAAACCCGCTACGCTCGCAAGAATTGCGGCCGCGTCGCTCCCTATTGCGGGGAGCGTGGATTGAAATATCACAATCTCATGTGTCACAGTGGGAGTTAGGGAGTCGCTCCCTATTGCGGGGAGCGTGGATTGAAATTTTTCGAGGTCTTGCAGGCTTAGAGTGGTGTAAGTCGCTCCCTATTGCGGGGAGCGTGGATTGAAATATCAGTGCCCGTGCTTGATGAGTCCTCGATATCTGTCGCTCCCTATTGCGGGGAGCGTGGATTGAAATATCTATGCTGTACATTCCGCTGGTTATCAGCTTGGTCGCTCCCTATTGCGGGGAGCGTGGATTGAAATTGCTGCAACGCCGCCAGACAAGATATATCCGTCGTCGCTCCCTATTGCGGGGAGCGTGGATTGAAATAATCAATTCTAAAGAACTACAAGTCTTGTGTGTAGTCGCTCCCTATTGCGGGGAGCGTGGATTGAAATGGAACGGGCGTTATATTTGGTACGGCGACAGGCGTCGCTCCCTATTGCGGGGAGCGTGGATTGAAATATAATGCCATCCAGACCGACGAGGGGCGTGACTGGTCGCTCCCTATTGCGGGGAGCGTGGATTGAAATAACGTTATGTCGCCGACCAAGTATTCAAACGAAGTCGCTCCCTATTGCGGGGAGCGTGGATTGAAATAGGAGACGTAATTGAAAAAGTAATTGGCGTGGCTCGTCGCTCCCTATTGCGGGGAGCGTGGATTGAAATGTCGATTTCATAACAGCCATCAGCACCGGTTTTGTAGGTCGCTCCCTATTGCGGGGAGCGTGGATTGAAATCTGTCACGCAAATCTTTTAAAATTTGAGCCTGAGTCGCTCCCTATTGCGGGGAGCGTGGATTGAAATATCCAAGGTGCATCACGTCCTTATAAGTTTTGATGGTCGCTCCCTATTGCGGGGAGCGTGGATTGAAATATGTTTGCTTGCGGAATTTCGGTGGTGGAGGTATGGTCGCTCCCTATTGCGGGGAGCGTGGATTGAAATAACGAAAGACTTTCAGACGGGATATGCTGAAATAGTCGCTCCCTATTGCGGGGAGCGTGGATTGAAATTGCGCTGCTCTCTTTGCTCTCTTTGCTCTCTTTGGTCGCTCCCTATTGCGGGGAGCGTGGATTGAAATTAACTAAGCAAACTCATTAATCCGCAATTATATAGTCGCTCCCTATTGCGGGGAGCGTGGATTGAAATGTCACTTTCGGGGTCGTCGCCCTCTGCCACGAGGAAGTCGCTCCCTATTGCGGGGAGCGTGGATTGAAATGGTGACTAACATACTCGTTGCACAACGCGTGATGTCGGTCGCTCCCTATTGCGGGGAGCGTGGATTGAAATGCTGCCCAATCGACCACGGCACCGCTGTGTTTGAGGGTCGCTCCCTATTGCGGGGAGCGTGGATTGAAATAACCATCTGGTCAGTTGTGAATTTGCTGTAAATGTCGCTCCCTATTGCGGGGAGCGTGGATTGAAATACCGTGTCGGTCAGACACAAAAATGCAGCTATAGTCGCTCCCTATTGCGGGGAGCGTGGATTGAAATTGAAATCACCCACCAGGTGAAACTTTGGGAGCAGGTCGCTCCCTATTGCGGGGAGCGTGGATTGAAATATCCAACAACCTGCTATCTTGAAATTGGCAAAGAGTCGCTCCCTATTGCGGGGAGCGTGGATTGAAATTTTTTTTGCGGCCTGTGCATCCGCAAGGAACCGGTCGCTCCCTATTGCGGGGAGCGTGGATTGAAATCTAATTGTGGATGAAAGCCTGCTCTGCAAAAGTCCGTCGCTCCCTATTGCGGGGAGCGTGGATTGAAATCAGCTTGATTTTATAAAGTGTTCCGGCACCTGCGTGTCGCTCCCTATTGCGGGGAGCGTGGATTGAAATTCCCAATCTTTTGCAGGAGCTGCGGCAGGAATAGTCGCTCCCTATTGCGGGGAGCGTGGATTGAAATCCCTCCCCACAGCGGCTGAGGAAGAATATGAAAAGGTCGCTCCCTATTGCGGGGAGCGTGGATTGAAATAAAAAAAATATTGATTATTATCTACTTTCAGCGGTCGCTCCCTATTGCGGGGAGCGTGGATTGAAATCAATTTGCGCGCTTTGCCGGAGATAACGCAGTTGTCGCTCCCTATTGCGGGGAGCGTGGATTGAAATCTTCCGCTCAAACAAACAAACTGCCTTGTCGTGGTCGCTCCCTATTGCGGGGAGCGTGGATTGAAATAAGACTTCCGGCGATAATGTTTGTTGCTGTCATTACGTCGCTCCCTATTGCGGGGAGCGTGGATTGAAATATCCTGCCATCCTCCTGTTTAAAATTTGTGATGCGTCGCTCCCTATTGCGGGGAGCGTGGATTGAAATATTTTGGTTTTTGACCGATGACATCAACCGGCAGTCGCTCCCTATTGCGGGGAGCGTGGATTGAAATCCGGTGCGGCGGACAGCCACCGGAAGCTGGCGGCGTCGCTCCCTATTGCGGGGAGCGTGGATTGAAATGGATACTACGCACCGGCTGATAGCCGCTACTGCGTCGCTCCCTATTGCGGGGAGCGTGGATTGAAATTTTTAAATCCATAGTAAGCCTTCCTGCCGCAGATTGTCGCTCCCTATTGCGGGGAGCGTGGATTGAAATAGTATGAGGTTGGCAAGACATACGAGGAGCCGGGTCGCTCCCTATTGCGGGGAGCGTGGATTGAAATTTTTCGGTAAATGCAGTGCAGTATTCTGCTATCAGTCGCTCCCTATTGCGGGGAGCGTGGATTGAAATAATAATGGTCTGTGCGTCAGCTGCAGTGAGGTCGTCGCTCCCTATTGCGGGGAGCGTGGATTGAAATCCTATACTCTATTTATTTACATATACATCATATAGTCGCTCCCTATTGCGGGGAGCGTGGATTGAAATAGCAGCAAATCGGATTGCTGGGAAACGCCGCAAGACCGTCGCTCCCTATTGCGGGGAGCGTGGATTGAAATTTGGGACATCCCGTGTTGTACGCGCAATTTTTTTGTCGCTCCCTATTGCGGGGAGCGTGGATTGAAATAAGGCACTGGTGGAACTGCCTGAGTTTGAGCCAGTCGCTCCCTATTGCGGGGAGCGTGGATTGAAATTCTTCAGCTGCCGGTATCTTAAAACAGTTTATCACGTCGCTCCCTATTGCGGGGAGCGTGGATTGAAATTTCTGCGTCGTCAATGTCTACAACCACATACGGTGTCGCTCCCTATTGCGGGGAGCGTGGATTGAAATCATCAATGTGCATCATGCTGCATCATCTCCCAAGTCGCTCCCTATTGCGGGGAGCGTGGATTGAAATGGTTGAAAGAAGCCGAAGGGAATCTCGGTATGGGTCGCTCCCTATTGCGGGGAGCGTGGATTGAAATCTCCGCCCTTTACAAGAGAAAAGCCAGCGTCCATAGTCGCTCCCTATTGCGGGGAGCGTGGATTGAAATTCCGCTGTCAGATAAATCCGCACTTGCGCAGATGTCGCTCCCTATTGCGGGGAGCGTGGATTGAAATCCCGCCGAGTGTTTTCGCTACACTCGCGGCATTGGTCGCTCCCTATTGCGGGGAGCGTGGATTGAAATGTCTACCAGTTCCACATGATTCCCAAACTGTGTGGGTCGCTCCCTATTGCGGGGAGCGTGGATTGAAATCCAAACTGTGTGTTAGCCGGGACGCATTTTGGGCTGGTCGCTCCCTATTGCGGGGAGCGTGGATTGAAATTAATATGTATTGGAGCTTATCGCTCCCGCGGCGGAGGTCGCTCCCTATTGCGGGGAGCGTGGATTGAAATTAACTGAGATTTGTATTTTTCAAGACTTGACTGTGTCGCTCCCTATTGCGGGGAGCGTGGATTGAAATGGATTCAAGTGTCGATATAGTCGTGGAGAAATCCCGTCGCTCCCTATTGCGGGGAGCGTGGATTGAAATAGGGCTGAATGTGCTTTCCGGCACAGACGGGATGTCGCTCCCTATTGCGGGGAGCGTGGATTGAAATTGGCACCGTTTTAACTTGCGGAGTTGGCTCAGTGGGTCGCTCCCTATTGCGGGGAGCGTGGATTGAAATCACTTGGGAAAATGGCAAGAAAGAACCCCGCATGTCGCTCCCTATTGCGGGGAGCGTGGATTGAAATCAGGGCGCGGGTTGCAAACGTGTGGCGATAAACAGTCGCTCCCTATTGCGGGGAGCGTGGATTGAAATGAAGTGGTCGTTTCAGCAGCTTTTTTAGTCATACGTCGCTCCCTATTGCGGGGAGCGTGGATTGAAATAACGAAATCATTTGAGAATTGTGTGTTTAGGCCGGTCGCTCCCTATTGCGGGGAGCGTGGATTGAAATGACACTATCCGGGCCTTTTTTTGCACCTCGCGCGGGTCGCTCCCTATTGCGGGGAGCGTGGATTGAAATTCCTAATTCCATCTGCGCTATTTTAGCAGCTTCGTCGCTCCCTATTGCGGGGAGCGTGGATTGAAATTGCGCGAAGCGCAATAAAAAACACGACTGTACCAGTCGCTCCCTATTGCGGGGAGCGTGGATTGAAATGACACTATCCGGGCCTTTTTTTGCACCTCGCGCGGGTCGCTCCCTATTGCGGGGAGCGTGGATTGAAATTCCTAATTCCATCTGCGCTATTTTAGCAGCTTCGTCGCTCCCTATTGCGGGGAGCGTGGATTGAAATTGCGCGAAGCGCAATAAAAAACACGACTGTACCAGTCGCTCCCTATTGCGGGGAGCGTGGATTGAAATGACACTATCCGGGCCTTTTTTTGCACCTCGCGCGGGTCGCTCCCTATTGCGGGGAGCGTGGATTGAAATTCCTAATTCCATCTGCGCTATTTTAGCAGCTTCGTCGCTCCCTATTGCGGGGAGCGTGGATTGAAATTCCTAATTCCATCTGCGCTATTTTAGCAGCTTCGTCGCTCCCTATTGCGGGGAGCGTGGATTGAAATCCAAAAATTGGAAGAAATGCACAATGAAAAGACTGTCGCTCCCTATTGCGGGGAGCGTGGATTGAAATGCAGCGTGCACAATGACATTAAGCACGGTGGCCAGTCGCTCCCTATTGCGGGGAGCGTGGATTGAAATCGGTACTGCGTGGGGTGCGACGCTGGCAGAGGTAGTCGCTCCCTATTGCGGGGAGCGTGGATTGAAATAATCCTACTCGACGGTCTCGAGCTGACGAGCGGAGTCGCTCCCTATTGCGGGGAGCGTGGATTGAAATAATCCTACTCGACGGTCTCGAGCTGACGAGCGGCGTCGCTCCCTATTGCGGGGAGCGTGGATTGAAATTGGGTTTTTCTTTTTGTATTCAAGGCTGGCGGCGTCGCTCCCTATTGCGGGGAGCGTGGATTGAAATACGTGAAGTCTACTGCTGCTTTGCGAAATGAAGGTCGCTCCCTATTGCGGGGAGCGTGGATTGAAATATGCCTCCAATATCTGCGCAGCGTCCAATAGACGTCGCTCCCTATTGCGGGGAGCGTGGATTGAAATAAACCGAAAAAGACAACGGACGATTGTTACACGGTCGCTCCCTATTGCGGGGAGCGTGGATTGAAATCTCTTGTGTGAATAAGTAACCATAGGATTTTTTCGTCGCTCCCTATTGCGGGGAGCGTGGATTGAAATCTCTGCAGGATGGATGGGTGATAGCTGATAGCTGTCGCTCCCTATTGCGGGGAGCGTGGATTGAAATGAAAGATATGTAGCAGGGGAAAGTCAGGCTCAAATGTCGCTCCCTATTGCGGGGAGCGTGGATTGAAATTTTATCTCGCCCTGAGCATGGCGTTAAAAGGCTCAGTCGCTCCCTATTGCGGGGAGCGTGGATTGAAATAGTTCCCGCGGAAGGGCCACAAAATCGCTGCAAAAGGTCGCTCCCTATTGCGGGGAGCGTGGATTGAAATCACGGGGGGGGTGAGACAGGATGAAAAACAAGTATTAGTCGCTCCCTATTGCGGGGAGCGTGGATTGAAATCAGACTGGCACACCAAACCCCAATGTGCCGGAAGGTCGCTCCCTATTGCGGGGAGCGTGGATTGAAATCTACAGGATACAATGGAGCGCCGCGTGGACAACGTCGCTCCCTATTGCGGGGAGCGTGGATTGAAATACAAGCTGAGGCAAGATGGTTTTTATGGCGGGCAGTCGCTCCCTATTGCGGGGAGCGTGGATTGAAATATCCAAGCCTTAACCGGTTTGGGGTCATATCCGGTCGCTCCCTATTGCGGGGAGCGTGGATTGAAATAAAGATGGTAAACCCACTTTCGATTATACGGTACGGTCGCTCCCTATTGCGGGGAGCGTGGATTGAAATTTCTGCATATTTAGGACGTCTTGGGTGCAAAAAATACCGCCGGGTGTGTGCTGAACGGCTAACAAGCAATAAAACAGCAGAGCAACCGTATTTCTATGATTGCTCTGTTGACCTTGGTATTCGGCGGGTGGAGCCCTTCCTGCATTTCTTTTGATCCATAGGGCGTGTAGCGGACAGTCTCTGCTTCAAACACCTTTTCTTATTTTATGACACCCTGAATTCTTTTCTATCGACTGCGGATTTTCAGGTAGGACTGCTTTATTTGCAGCGGAATATGTAACCCCATTTTTCTTTGACAGTAGTAAATGCCCAGCAGAGGGATTGCATATCATAGGGAATCTGTGTATAATAATGGTATTATTGGTTTGCAGAAAATTCGCTTCCAACCATTTTGCAGATTGTACGTTTAACAACAGAATGAATATTGTTTGCCGAGAATGAGAGAAAAACAGGAGAAAATAGAATATGTGCGGAATTGTTGGGTTTGTAGGTGCGTGTGCCGATATGCGGCAGACACTGCAGGAGATGATGGACGCCATCGCTCACCGTGGGCCGGATGGACAGGGGCAGTTTATTGAAGGGGAAACCGCCCTGGGACAGCGCCGTCTTTCAATTATCGACATACAGGGTGGTAAGCAGCCTATGTACAATGAAGATGGCAGTATTGTAATCGTGTATAATGGAGAAATTTATAATTTTAAAGAGCTTGCCGCGGAACTTGCCGCCGCCGGCCATACTTTTGTGACACACTGTGATACAGAAGTGCTGATTCATGGTTATGAGCAATGGGGAAAAGATTTGTTGACCCACCTGCGCGGGATGTTTGCATTTGCCCTGTGGGATAGAAAAACGCAGACGCTGTTTTGTGCTCGCGATCATTTTGGTATTAAACCGCTGTACTACTACCAAAATCCTGAAACGGGTATCTTTTTGTTTGGCAGCGAAATTAAAAGCTTTCTCCCGCATCCGGCATTCAAAAAAGAGCTGAATGAAAGTCAACTGGAGCTTTATCTTTCTTACCAGTATTCGCCGGGGGAAAATACCTTTTTTAAAGGGGTAAAAAAATTGATGCCGGCTCATTCGCTGACCCTGCACGCCGGCAAAATCAAATTAGAGCGCTATTGGCAGCCAAAGTTTGTTCCGGATTCCACAAAGGACCTGTCAGAGTGGGAAGAGGAAATCGCCGCAGCCATGGAAGAAAGCGTGCAGGCCCATAAAATAGCAGATGTTGAGGTGGGCAGTTTTCTTTCCTCTGGTGTAGACTCCAGTTATGTGGCGGCTTTGGCGCATGTGCACAAGACCTTTACTGTCGGCTTTTCCAACAAGCAGTACGATGAAACGGACTACGCCAAAGAATTTTCTAAGTATATCGGTGTAGAAAATGATGCCTACCGCATTACATCAGAGGAGTATTGGGCAAACCTCGGCAGAATTCAGTATTACATGGACGAGCCGCTGGCTGATGCCGCCAGTGCGGCGCTGTTTTTTGTTAACCGGGAGGCGGCAAAGCAGGTTAAAGTCTGTCTTTCTGGTGAGGGTGCCGATGAGTTCTTCGGCGGTTACAATGTCTACCAGGAGCCGTTTACCGCTTCTTGGTACAATAAAGTGCCGCTGCTGCTTCGTCGTGCGATTGGTGCGGTGGCGGAACTGCTGCCGCCGGTGCGCGGCGTAAACTTTCTGGTGCGGCGCGGCAAACCGCTGGAGGAGCGCTATATCGGCAATACCAACCTAATGGGGGAGCGCCGCAAAAAGCAGCTGCTGCGTCATTACACCGGTGCAGTAAAGCCAATCGAACTTGCCCGCCCGTACTTTGACGAGACCAGGGGACAGGACACCATTACCCGCATGCAAATCTGTGACCTGAACCTCTGGATGGTGGGTGATATCTTGTTGAAAGCGGATAAAATGAGCATGGCAAATTCTTTGGAACTTCGTGTACCTTTTCTCGACCGCAAAGTGTTTGAGCTTGCCTGCCAAATTCCAACCGGCTGCAGGGTAAATGCGCAGCAGACAAAGATTGCCCTGCGCGGTGCTGCGGAAAAGATGGTGCCCCGCAAAACGGCCGACAAAAAGAAACTCGGTTTCCCGGTGCCGGTGCGTGCATGGCTGCGGGAAGAGCCCTATGCCGGTGTTGTACGCGCGGCGTTTCATACCCCTGTTGCACAGAAGTTTTTTAACACCGCTGAACTGGACCGCATGCTCAGCCAGCACGTAGCAGGGAAGCGGGACAACTGGCGCCAAATTTGGTGTGTGTTTATGTTCTTGATCTGGTACGATGAGTATTTCGTAAAACGATAAAGCAGATGCTGAGAATCACATTCTGCAGCTAAAACAGAAGAGTGCATATAAAAAACCGCCTTGCTGCAAAGCAGGCGGCCTTTTTTTATATGAGAATGGAGGGAGAGTCGATTCTGTAAAGCTGAATTTTTAAGACGGCATAAAAAACAGACAGTATCCGGCTTTTCGGCATAGCAGAATACTGTCTGTTTAGTTGTTGCGGAAGCGCAGCTCTATGATGAGGGAGTTTCTTATACTTTAATACAGAGAAAAATTAAAATGCGGAATGCTTATCCATTTCCAAAGCTGTCTGCAGCAGCACGTTGGCGCCCTGCCAGCACTTTTCAATCGGCGTATATTCAATTTCGCAGTGGCTGTGCCCGCCAACGCTCGGAACAAAGACCATGGTCGTCGGCACGACATCAGCTAGATACTGTGCATCATGGCCGGGGCCGCTGTACATGCGCATATTAGAGTAGCCGAATGCGTTTGCTTCTTTTTCTACAATGTTTACCATTTCCGGGTTGTAAGCAACCGTTTTGCGGGACCAGAGTTCTTCATAGCTGACAGAGCACTTGTCCATTTCTTTCGGAACGTTTTTGATGATTTCTACGACCTGCTTGATGACGTTCGGGTCCTGATGACGTGCATCCAAAGTAAAACGAACATCGTCTGGAATGATGGTGTGTACATTTGGTGAGCAGAGAATGCGCCCGGTTGTGTAGACCAGCTTGCTGTCTAATTTGTCGAGCTCTGCATGCAGATACTTAATCACGTCGCAGGCGGCAAGCAGGGCGTCTCGGCGGTAGCTCATGGGGGTTGTGCCGGCATGGTCGGCCTGCCCGCGCATCCGGAACTCATAGTTTACCATACCGACGACACCTTCGACAACGCCGATATCTTTCTTTTCTGCTTCCAGTACAGGGCCCTGCTCAATGTGCAGTTCCAGCAGGCCGAGCGTCTTTTTGGGGTCAAGGCGGTTGCTCTGGTCGCCTTTATAGCCGCTTGCGTCCAGTGCTTCACCAAAGGTGGTGCCTTTCGGGTCTGTGCTTTTCAGCATGTCTTCCTTTTTGAATTTTCCGGTAACTACACCAGAGGACATCATCGCCGGGTCAAAGCGTGCGCCCTCTTCATTTGTCCATACCAAAACGGTGATGGGGTGGCGGTGAGGGATCTTTTCGGTTACAATCGTTTCGGCTGCTTCCAATGCGGTCAGTACACCGAGAATACCATCGTAATTGCCGCCCTGCACAACCGAGTCAATATGAGAGCCCATGCAAAGCGCCGGCAGGTCTGCTTCCCCGGGAATCGTCGCATAGAGGTTGGCCATGTCGTCGCTGATGACCGACATGCCCAGCGCTTTGCAGCGCTTGCAGAACTCTGCGCGGGCAGCCAACGCCGCGGGGGAAAGGGAAAGGCGGGTGATACCGCCGTTTCCGGTTGCACCAAACTGGCTGAAAGTCTTAATCTTTTCTTCCATTCGGTCTTTACTGCATGTCAGCATAACAAATCGCACCTTTCATAATAAGAATAACAGAGTTAATAAGTAAAGAGGAATCAATGTGCATACAAGAAAGGCGCCTGCATAGAAAACCCATGCAAGCGCCTTTGCTGTGTGTAGAACTGTTGTTTTGAAACTGCAGTTATTATAGCATTTCATGAAAATATACGTCAACGTACAATGCGGATTTCTTGCATAATTATTAAAATATAGATTCATTCCTATAAAAGCATTGGTAATGTTTCAGTCTGGCTTTAAAAAACAGGCAAGCTGTTTTGTGCTGCGGTTGACAGGAACCTGTTTTCCGCACGAACTGTGCAAAAACTGCTTCTGTAAAACAAGGTACAGTAAAGCATAAAACAGGAAATCATGCTGGAATACTTGAAAAGGTCAAGGCTTCTGCCCACTTTATACTAAAGATTGGACAGGGAAAATTTACTGTCTTTGTGCAGCAGCACAAAGACAGGCTGGAATAGCACAAAGAAAGCATAGAAAAGCAGTGTGTAGAAAACAGATTGTACTAGAATTTATATGCAAATGAATTATCAGAATATAAAATATTCATAAATATCAGAAAACGCATTGACGCATAGAAAATGGAAATCTATAATGGAACCCATAAACAGCAAATACAAGTGCTTTTCAAAGGCACTTAGAAAAACGGAGCAGTTGCCCAATGGCGGGCAGGCTGCTCCGTTTTCTGTTTATCTTATCAGTATTGTCTAAAATCAGCTCTTTTTGTAGAACGGGGGAATCCATATGGCAGAAGCAGCAAAGGACATGCGCACAGAAGATGCAAATGTGCAGATTTTAATGGATCACATCGGCATGACGTATACAACTGACAGTGGAAACGATGTACAGGCCCTTACAGATGTCAGTCTTTCGATTGCAAAAGGCGAGTTCGTTTCTCTGCTGGGTCCTTCTGGGTGCGGCAAGACAACGCTCCTGCGCATCATTGCAGACCTGCTCCAGCCTACCAGCGGCACCATTCGCGTGGCTGGTGAAACGCCGCATCAGGTACGTTTAAAGAAAAAGTACGGAATTGTATTTCAGAGCCCGGTTCTGTACGATTGGCGCACAGTGCGCAGAAACGTCTGTCTGCCGCTTGAAATCATGAAAATCGATAAGGCAGAGCGTGAGGCGCGCGTGGACCACATGCTGGAGCTGGTTGGTCTTTCTGATTTTGGAGATCACTACCCGTTTGAGCTCAGTGGCGGCATGCAGCAGCGCGTCGGCATTGCCAGGGCGCTGGCGGTCAATCCAGAGATCCTTTTAATGGACGAGCCGTTTTCTGCACTTGACGAATTTACTAAAGAAAAGCTGCATGAAGATCTGCTTCGTATCTGGCGCAAGACCAACAAAACCATTGTCTTTGTCACGCACAATATCGAAGAAGCCGTGTTCCTTTCTGACCGTGTGTGCGTGCTTTCGCCGCACCCGGGCCGCCTCTCGGCAGTGGTTGACATTACGCTGGAGCGGCCGCGCAGGCGCGAAATGCGCACGCTGGCGCAGTTTTCACAGTTGGTTTCACAAATTCGGAGCAGCTTTGAGGGGGTGTGAAATGTGAAAACCAAAAAGCGTAAAAAGAACCGCTTCCTTGTGCCGGCGGTCTGGATTATTGGGGTTGCCGCAGTGTGGGAGCTGGTTGCTTTTCTGCTGGACGCTGTCCTGAAAGATCCGCAGGCAGAAAAAAAGCTGCCTTATCTGCACAGCGTCATCATCGCTTTCGGGCAAAACTGGCAGACTATGCTGCAGGCCGGCGGCGTAACCCTTTCCCGGGCAATTTTAGGTTTTCTGCTTGGCATTGCCATTGGGTTTGTCCTTGCAGTTTTAATGAGCCTTTCTCAGATTATCGAAAAAATCGCCATGCCGTATCTTTTGATTATGCAGATGATTCCGATTTTGGGGCTGGCACCGATTATTTTCAGTTTGGTGAAAGATTTGGATACATCGCGGATTGTAATTGCAACCTACATTACATTTTACCCGATTGCAATTAATACGCTCAGCGGTTTTCAGTCAGTGCCGCAGGACCGAAAGGATTTGCTTTACACCTATGCGGCCGGCAAACTTACGGTTTACGCAAAACTAATGTTTCCGTCGGCGCTTCCTGCTTTGTTTACCGGCATGAAGATTGCCGCGCCAATGGCTGTGACGGCGTCTATTTTGGTGGATACATTGAGCAACAAAGACGGCATCGGCGCCATTATGATTTATTCGCTGTATGGCGGCGGCGATAAGTTTTGGCCAGCAGTGCTTACAGGCATTCTCATGGGCATCCTCAGTACGGTTGCAGTTTCTCTGCTGGAGTGGCTGTGTGTTCCGTGGAAGCGCCACTCGGCGCAGCAGCAGGGAGGTGCTTCTGTATGAGTAAAAAAGTAAAAAACAGAATTGCCAGTATTGCGCTGCCGGTGCTGGTAGGCGTTGTGTTTGTTTACATCTGGCAGATTGGTCTGCTGAATGCTGCCGGCGGCCTGACAACCATGCAGCTGCCGCTGCCGTCAGATATCTATGTGGCAATGCAGCAAAAAGGAAGCAAAATCTTTTCAGATGCCGGTGTCACACTGGCCGCTTCGCTGATAGGACTTGCCATTGGCTGTGCAGTCGGCTACTTTGTGGCAATACTGGCAACCATGGCGCCACGCTGGGGCTATGGCAGCCTGACTGTCCTTTCGGCGCTGAATGCTGTACCGATTGTTGCACTGGCATGTATTATGAATCGCTGGTTTTCTACAGCGATGGGGTCAAAAATCGCCGTTGTGGCAATCGTATGCATGGCTACTATGGGTATCAATGCGTACCGGGGGCTGAACGATTTACAGCCTTTTGCGTGCGACCTGATGAAAAGCTACGCGGCACCCCGCAGCGCCGAGTTTTTGAAGCTGCGCATTCCAAACAGCATTCCCAATATCTTTGTTGCGCTGAAAATCAATATTGTCAACAGCATGATGACTGCCCTGATTAGCGAATACTTTTCCAAAGATACGGCCGGCCTGGGATTTACCATTAAGACCAGCATGAAAATGGGCAACCAAAAGGCCACAGGGTGGGCGTACATTGTGGTTGCCGCACTGCTCAGCATTCTTCTGTATATTGTGATTGCTCTCGTTGAGCGCCGCGCCTTGCGCTGGCACGCTTCTCACCGATAACAATAGATAAAGCCAAAAGAGAAAAATCTTAGAAATTCATGAAAAGAGGTAAATGTTATGAACAAAAAACTGGTGTCTCTAGTTGGCGGTCTGCTGGCTGCCGCGTTCGCTTTCTCAGGCTGCGGAAGTGCTGCTTCTTCCAGTACGCAGGCATCTGCTGCCGCCTCCGGGACTTCAGCTGCTTCGGTAAGCAGTGCTTCCGGAAAAATGGACAAGATTGTCTTACAGGATAAGTGGCTAGCGCAGGCACAGTTTATGGGCTATTATGTGGCCGATAAAAAAGGCTACTACAAAGACGAAAATATTGCCATTACCATTACGCCCGGTTCCAGTGACTTTACCGCAGAAGATCAGGTCATTAATGGTACAGCAAATTTTGGCCACACATGGTACTCCAGTTTGCTGACCTACCAGGAAAGCGGCAATGACCTTATCAACGTATCACAGATTTATCAGAAGAGTGCTCTGCAGCTGGTGACGAAAAAAGGCTCTGGCATTACTACAGGCAAAGACTTGAAAGGAAAGAAAGTCGGCAACTGGTTTGGCGGAAATGAATACGAGATTTATGCGCTCTTAGGCAAGTATGGATATAACAAAGATAAAGACGTTTCCTTGGTACAGCAGGACTTCACAATGGATGCCTTTAAAAACAACGAGATTGATGCAGCTTCTGCCATGACCTATAACGAAATGGGCTTGGTTTTGGACGATGACGATAACAACATGAAAAATTATCAAACAATCGATATGAATACAGAGGGCGTTGCCATGATGGAAGACTGCCTGTGCGTCAGCAAAAAGTGGGCCGAGGCAAACAAAGACCTGGTTGTCCGCTTTCTGCGCGCTTCCCTGAAAGGCTGGCAGTACGCCTGCGCACATACCGACGAAGCGGCACAGATCGTTTGGGACGCCGGCAAGAGCGTCAGCCTGAAGCATCAGCAGTTCATGGCTAAGAAGGTGGCTGAAACAGTCTGCCCAAGCGGAATGGATACAAAGACGATCGGTAAATTGGATGAAAAGAAGCTGCAGCAGACCATTGACCTGGGCAAGAAGTACGGCCTGATTAAGAAAGCAATCAGCCTCAGCAGCAGCATTGATGCGAGCTACTGGAAGGAAGCAACCGGCTCCACTGCTTCCTAAAAGAGAAAGGCGGAAGGCAACATGAAAAAAATCCTTGTAAGCGGCTACCTTTATGGCTGGCACTGCCGGTATGATGCAGTCGACTGTCCCTGCACGGTTCCACAGTTTTTGCAGTGGAAAGCAGAGGGGCGTCTGGTCCCGGTTTGCCCGGAGACTTTTGGCGGGCTAAAAACCCCGCGCCCGGATGCACAGATCGTTGGCAGCTGCGTGAAAATCGGCAGCGGAGAGGATGTAACACAGGCCTACCGCTGCGGTGCAAAAGAAGCGCTGCGCCTGGCACAGGAAAACGACGTGGTATTTGCTGTCATGAAAGAAGACAGCCCTTCCTGCGGAAGCAAATACGTATATGACGGTACTTTTACCGATGTTAAACGGCCCGGTCAGGGATGTGCGGTACAGCTGCTGCGGGACAATGGCTTTCTGGTAATGGACGAAAACGAAATTGACCAGGCAGCAAAGTTCTTGCAGCAGGCAGAAGAATAAGATAAAAAAGCGGGCCGCCTTTTTTCGGGAAGGCGCCCGCTTTGAGAAAAGAAAACTGAAGGAGGGAATTTTTAATGTATGACTTATTGATTCAAAACGGGAAAATTGTAACACCCTCATCTGTCTTTACAGCAGACCTTGCGGTAAAAGACCAGAAAATCGCTGCCATTGGAAAAGACCTGGGCCCTGCGGAAAAGACTGTAGATGCAGCCGGAAAATATGTGCTGCCGGGCGCCATAGATGCGCACACCCACTTGGCAATGCCTTTTGGCGGTACGGTTTCTTCCGATGGATACGGTGCAGGCACGCGCGCGGCAGCCTGCGGCGGAACGACCACTGTCTTTGATTATGCGCCGCAGATAAAAGGCCATGGTATTGTCGAGAGCGTGGAAGCCCGGCGGAAAATGGCTGAAAATGAGGCCTGTGTCGATTATGCCTTCCACTGCTATGTGACCGATATGCTGGGCGGTAAATTGCTGGAAGAGTGGCCGGATATCATTCATTACGGTGTTACCAGTATTAAGTGCTTTACCGTCTATAAAAAAGAGCACATGATGGTGACTGACGGCGAAATCGTACAGATTCTGCAGCGCGGTAAAGAGACCGGTATGCTGACCAACGTACACTGCGAAAACCCCGATGTCATTGACCTAAACACCGAGCGCTTCTTAAAAGAAGGTAAGACCAGCGCCTGGTACCATTACTTAAGCCGCCCGGAATTTGTCGAAGCCGAGGCCGACAAGCGGGTAATTCACTGGGCAAAGTCACTGAATGCGCCGGTGTATATTGTCCATTTGGCCAATAAAGAAGGAATGGACGAAGTAACCAAGGCGAAAGATGAGGGCTACCCGATTTATGCAGAGACCTGCCCGCAGTATCTGCACTTTACCTGTGAAGTCTATAAGCGCCCGGATGGCCGCAACTTTATCTGTTCGCCGCCAATGAAAGGGCAGGCAAGCCAGGATGCCCTTTGGGCAGGCATTCAGCGCGGCGATATCGACACCATTGCCACTGACCACTGCCCGTTTCAGTCGTACGAAAAAGACTGGGGCAAAGATGATTTTACAAAGGTACCAAACGGCTGCGCCGGCATTGAAAATATGTATCCTTATATGCTGGCAGCAGCAAACAGCGGCAGAATCACCTTTGAAAAAGCAGTGGAACTCTGCTGTGCCAATCCGGCCCATATTTTTGGCTGCCCGCGGAAAGGCCTGCTGGAAGTTGGCCGAGATGCCGATATCGTTGTTTATGACCCGGAAAAAGACTTTACGATTACGCAGAAAGCCATGCACTCTGACTCTGACCACACCATTTGGGAGGGCCTGAAACTGCACGGTTACCCAGTGCAGACCTACAGCCGCGGGAAACTGGTATACAACAACGGTGAATTTGTAGGGCAATACGGCTGGGGAAAGTATATTCACCGTGAACCACACCGTGACGAAAACTTTTAAGGGGGGATTCCTATGCAGACCGCCTGCGGGCACAGCTCTTTACTACAGGCAGTTGCGGCTGATGATGCCGCGCGCTGTTTGCTCTGCTACAATGCACCATGCACAGCGGCATGCGAAAAAGGAAAAGACCCCGCGCGCCTGGTACGGGCGCTGCGGTTTGAAAACTTAGCCGGCGCCGCTGCTTCTGCACCGCACTGCGCCGATTGTGCAGCCCCCTGTGAAAAGGCGTGTCTTTCTCCGGTGAGGCCGGTGCCAATCAAGCAGCTGTCCGCCTTTGCAGAAGCGTACGCTGCCCCAAAGCAAGCGGTTTCACTGGCAGTTCTCTTTTGCGGGATTCCGTGTGAAAATCCTTTTTTCCTTTCATCGTCTATTGTCGGCAGTAATTACGAAATGTGTGCGCGGGCGCTGCGGCAGGGCTGGGCCGGTGTTGTCTTTAAGACAATTGGTTTTTTGCAGCCAAAGGAGGTTTCCCCGCGCTTTGACACCATCCGCAAAGAGGGAACGCCCTGGGTTGGATTTCGCAACTTAGAGCAGATTTCCGACCATACACTTGCAGAAAATCTGCAGTATCTGCATGACTTGAAGCGGGACTTTCCGCAGAAAGTCATTGTCGCTTCCATTATGGGACGCAATGAAGAAGAATGGACCCGCCTTGCGGAATTGGCGACACAGGCCGGTGTTGATATGATTGAGTGCAACTTCTCCTGTCCACACATGAGCGGCAGCGGTCTTGGCGCAGATGTCGGCCAAAAACCGGATGTGGTGGCGCGCTATACCGCCGCTGCAGTCAAGGGCACCCACTTGCCGGTGCTTGCCAAAATGACACCGAATGTCGGCAATATGGAGCCGCCCGCTATTGCAGCGGTAAAAGCCGGTGCCACAGGTTTGGCGGCTATCAATACCATTAAAAGTATTACAGGAATTCATTTAAGAACATTTTCAGCCAATCCGGAGGTGGCCGGGCAAAGTGCTGTTTCTGGCTATTCCGGAAAGGCAGTCAAGCCGATTGCACTGCGGTTTATCCATGATATGGCAAAATGTCCACAGCTGAAAGAGGTGCCTATCAGCGGCATGGGCGGCATTGAAACCTGGCGAGATGCGGCTGAATTTCTACTTTTGGGCTGCAGCAACCTGCAGGTAACGACCGCGGTTATGCAGTACGGCTACCGCATTATCGATGACTTGACAGACGGCCTTTCACACTTTTTGGCGCAGGGCGGGTACACTTCTGTTTCTCAGATTATTGGGAAAGCACTGCCGCATATGGTGCCGGCAGATCAGCTGGACCGGGAAACAATTTCTTTGCCGGTTTTTCATAAAGAATCCTGTATCGGCTGTGGAAGATGCTACATTGCCTGCGCAGATGCGGGCCATCAGGCAGTCAGCTGGCAGACAGATAAGCGCAGGCCGCAGTTGATTGGTAAAAAATGCGCAGGGTGTCATTTGTGCCTGCAAGTCTGTCCCGCTGGCGCTGTCTCTGCCGGCAGACGGGTGAAAAAGCCGGAATAGCTTTCTGCAGAATGGGGGCTGCTTATGGCAATTACACTGGAAAAATTATATAGTACGGCAAAAAAGACCTACCAGATGGAATTGCTGGCCGGCCGGGCCGGGCTGCACAACTATGTGCGCTGGGTACACATGATTGAAGATATGCAGGTGCCGTCTTTTCTGCATGGCAGCGAGCTGGTCTTTACCACTGGGATTGGGCAGCAGGGAACAGACTGGCTGCTGGACTTTGCAAAACGCCTATACGAAAGCAACGGCGCAGGGCTGGTGGTAAACCTTGGGCCGTATATCGATGCTGTACCGCCGCAGGTTGTTGTCTTTTGTGAACAGCACGGGCTGCCCCTTTTCCGCGTACCGTGGAAAGTACATTTGATTGATATTACTTATGATTTCTGCCACAGAATTATTGCTAATGAAGAGAATGAAATCAGCCTTGCCAATGCGCTGCGGGACCTGATCTTTGCTTCCCGCGGCCTGCGAGATTTGCAGCCGACTTTTGAGCGGCACGGCTTTTTAAGTGCCGGTGTGTACTGCGTTGCCGTTTTTCGTTTGAGCTGCTGCGGCGCACCCATCAGCGGCGAGCAGGCGGCAATGCTTCGCTTTCATGCGCACCGTCTGCTGGGGCGGCTGGGCTGCAAGTTCAGCCTGTTTTACCAAAACGGCAGCCTTGTTGTGGTGACCAGCGGCCTGCAGACAGACCAGGTGCAGATGTTTGCAGAAAACCTAATCCAAATTTGTGCCGACCGAAAACCTTCAATTCAGGCACGTGCGGGTATTGGCAAGCAGACATCCGGCTATGAGGGGATTCCCGAGGCGTACCGTCAGGCGTGTGCGGCTCTGAAAATTGCCGCCTGCCGCGGGAAAACCTATCTGCACTATGATGAACTGGGCATTTACAAACTGCTGATTTCTGTAAAAGATTTTTCAGTGCTCAGGGACCTGTACCGGGAAGTCCTAGGTCCGCTTGCGGACTATGACGAAAAAAACGGCACAGAGTACATGAAAATACTGCGCGATTATCTTGCACACGACTCCAGCGTACAGGTCCTTTCACAGCTGAACGGTGTGCACCGCAATACGGTAAATTATCAAATCAAGCGTATTCGGAAAATTCTGCAGTGTGAATTGACACAGGAAGATAAACTGAAGATTCTTCTTGCGTTTTATATTGAAGACCTGCTGAAAGAGTAGCAGGCGATTTTTGGAGGGACTGAAATGACAGGTCAGGAAATCAAAGAACTTTCTTTAACCTACAATCTGCATTCTTGGAGCAAGCAGAAAGCAATTGACCCGATTCCGGTTGTTGGCGGAGAGGGCATTTATTATTATGATGCTGATGGAAACCGCTACAGCGATATGTCGAGCCAGTTGGTAAATCTGAATGTCGGCCATGGCAACCGCCAGATTATTGATGCGATTAAGGAACAGGCAGAAAAATACTGTTTCATTTCACCGGCCGCCGCCAGTGAGCCGCGCGCCAAACTTGCCAAAATGGTCATTGACCGCATGCCCGACAATATGGGCAAAGTCTTTTTTACCAACGGCGGCGCAGATGCCAACGAAAATGCAATTAAAATTGCGCGCCTTTACACCGGCCGTAAAAAAATCTTTTCCCGATACCGCAGCTACCACGGCTCTACATTTGGTGCGGGCAACTTGACCGGTGAGCCCCGGCGCTACCCCTTGGAGCCGGGTATTCCCGGATTCGTTAAATTCTTTGACCCCTACCTTTACCGGGAAAAGGCACCATTTACAAGCGAAGAAGAGGCTTCTGCCTATTATGTAGACAAACTGCGCGAGCAAATCATCTATGAGGGAGCCGACAGCGTTGCGGCTATCGTCATGGAGACCATTACCGGCTCTAACGGCGTCATCATTCCGCCAAAAGGCTACCTTTCCGGCGTGCGAAAAGTGTGCGATGAATTCGGTATTATGATGGTTTGTGACGAAGTCATGGCAGGCTTCTGCCGTACCGGAAAGATGTTTGCTTTTGAGCATTTCGGTGTAAAGCCAGACATTGTTTCCTTTGCAAAGGGAATTACCAGCGGCTATGTACAGCTGGGCGGCGTGGTTGTCAGCAAAAAAATTGCAGCCTATTTTGATGACCATGTGCTGCAGTGCGGCCTAACCTACAGTGGCCATCCGCTGGCCTGTGCCGCTGGCATTGCCTGCCTGCACTTTTACGATGATGCACATATTCTTGACAAGGTAGCGGTGACCGGCGGTCTGCTGGGCGAGCTGTTGGAAGACCTGAAAGTAAAGCACGCCTGTGTCGGCGATGTGCGGTATATCGGCCTGTTCTCTGCGATAGAGCTTGTAAAAGACAAAAAGACAAAAGAGCCAATGGTATCTTATGGCGGCGACCCCACAGGCGTTATGAAAGCAATTATTCAAAAGCTGGCCGCGCGCCGCTTTATGACGTATTCGCATGAAAACATGATTATGATTGCGCCGCCACTTATTATTACGCCGGAACAGCTGAAAGAAGAAATGGCAAAAATGGATGAGGTCCTTACCGAAGTGGACCAGGAACTTTAAAAGAGAAGGGAGCAGGAAACATGCAGTATTACATGCCTACCCGAATGTTTTTGGGCAGCGGCTGTGTCAAAGAAAACGCTTCTATGCTTTCTGAAATCGGGAAACATGCGCTGATTGTTACAGGCGCACATTCGGCGCGGGTCAGCGGGGCACTGGAGGATGTGCTGGCGGCGCTGCAGACAGCCGGCTGCCTGTGGACCCTGTTTGATCAGGTGACAGCAAACCCAACGATTGACTGCGCTTATGCAGGCGCCCATATGGCCTGTGCAGCGGGGGCGGACTTTGTGCTTGCTATTGGCGGCGGCTCTCCCATGGACGCCGGAAAGGCGATTGCCCTTTTGGCTAAAAATCCGCAACTGACACCGCAGACGCTGTTTGCCGGCAGCTACCCGGGTGGTGCACTGCCGATTGTCTGTATTCCTACCACAGCGGGCACTGGGTCTGAGGTGACAAAAGCCTCGATCCTTACCAATGATGCTGCAAAGACGAAAAGCAGCATTGCAAATGAACTGCTGTTTCCCAAAGTTGCTTTTCTAGATGGTAAATACACGGAAGAACTTCCTCTGCGCACAACGATTCATACTGCTGTCGATGCCCTTTCACATGCGGCAGAGGGAATGCTTTCCTGCAAAGCCTGTGTTATTACAGATGCCCTTGCAAAAGAGTCTTTGGGCCGTATCGGCGCCTGCTTTTCTTCTTTACAGAAAGGCAGCCTTTCCCCGCAGCAGAGGCAGAGCCTTTTGGCTGCATCCACAGAGGCGGGTATGGTCATTGCCAACACCGGCACCACAGCGGTTCATGCGATGGGCTATTCGTTGACGTACTTTAAACATATTGACCACGGCCGTGCAAACGGCCTGCTCTTTGCCGATTTTTTGGAGTTTGTTTGCAAAAAATCTCCCCAGCGGGTACAGCAGGTGCTGTCTGCGCTGGGCTGCACTTCTGTTGCACAGCTGCGCGGCGTTCTCTCTGCACTGCTGGGAAAACCAGAGCCGCTTTCTGAGAAGGAAGCAGAGCAGTTTGCGGCGATTGCCATACGCTCTAAAAATATAGAAAACTGTTTAGTAAAGCCAACTCAGCAGGATTTGCTGCACATCTACCGTGCAGGATTTTCTTTGTAGCTGAAAAACAGGAGGTGCTTTTATGGCAGCAAAACGCTATCAGAATGCTGAATTTGTCGTGCTCCAAACCTTTATGACACCAGATCACTTTCGTACGGTATTTCCGCAGATGCTGTCAATTCCATGCGGCCTTGGCGAAATACCGGTCGAATTGGATTTATCAGCGGACTACATACGTACTTTGCCGTCTGGCCTTTCCGATGACGGCATTACAGTTTATGGCTTTGTCCGGCCGAATGCGGCGCTGCGTGCCCGCTTTGGCGATGCACTGAAAAGTCGCCGCGCAAAGTGCAGCATTACTTTTTCCGATTGGGATAGTCGCTTCCTGTTTCTATGCGAAACGGGCGAAGAGAGTATTCCTGCTTTTGTAAAAAAAGAGGAAGTTACCGAATTGCTGAAAAACTGCCTGCATGCTTCCCGGTGAGGCGGAAAGGCAGCCTTGCAGCTGCCTGCGCAAAAATATAACAGCCGTACAAAAAATGCCGCCCTGCTTTTCAGCAGAGCGGTATTTTTTCTTATAAAACTTCTGCAATTTTTCCGACTTAACTTTGTATCTGCAAAAAAACTTTTTGCCTGCCGTATCTTTCTATACCGGCTCTAGGCAGCTGCTTTTTAGGCCTTTTCTTTTGCGCCTTTAGGAAGAAGGCGGAAATCCGCAATACGATTATTTTCTGTGTTTCTGCAGAAATGTCCCTGCCAGCGTGCCCAGCAGCACCCCAAAGCATATCCCGTAGGAGAGCGCCGCTGTACCGTATTTCTGCATCAGCGCCACACCGACGACTGTCCCGAGGCAGAGCCCTGTCCCGACGCCGCTTGAAAGCGCATGACTGGAAGCTGCGTCATCTTTCTGTGTGTTTTCTTCTGCTTGAAATTGCTCCCGACTGGAAAAGACGAGAATTACCGAAATCCCGATCGCAATCCACGGCAGGGCAGCCAGCAGAAATTCTTTAATTGCATTCATACTCTCGTTTCCTTTTCTAATCCATTCGTATGCGGGAAAAAAAGCAGGGACCCAAACTTTCCCGTACGGCAGTTCCTATTTGCGGTAGGGCGGAAGAGAAATCTTTGCGGCGGCCGTATCTAATTGGGCAATAAATTCTTTTAAGTCACATTGGTCCACCGTAAAACAGAATTTCAGCAGCTGCGGCCCTTCCCTGAAATTGTCGCAAAGGGTTCCTTCTATATGGATATGTCCGGTTTTGTCTGCCTCAAAGGCGACGCTTGATTCACAGTCTGCCAAGTCAGTAATATCGGCCGTTCCCGATAAAGAACGGTACATTTCGGAAAGGTCATTTACAAATTCTGAAAATATCGTGTAGTCTGTATTAAATACTGCACAGCCGCTCCACAAGCCGTCTTTTACAGCGACAGTAAAATTAAAATCTGTATCGTAAGGGTCATGCCGGCTTTTTTTTCTGTAAGCGAAGGCAGAGAACTGCATCTTTTTTTCTCCACAGGAAAAAGAACACGTATCGCTGATAAACATGGGGCTTCCTCCTGCCTTTTTCAGGGACAGATGTGGCAGATATACTGTATCGAAATATAAAAAAGACCTGACAGAATTTTCTCTGCCAGGTTTCATGGTTGCGGAGGCTGGATTTGAACCAACGACCTTCGGGTTATGAGCCCGACGAGCTACCGGACTGCTCCACTCCGCGATATCCTGTTGACTGCACCCCTTCTTGAGAGTGCTTATATATAATACCACGCACAATAAAGAAAGTCAACAGTTTTTTACTCTTCTGCTTCTAAAATCAAAAAATACAGGAATCGGCCTATTTCAGTTTTTCTTCCTCATAGCGAAGCATGCGGTTTTCATAGCCGTCAATTTTCCAGTCCAGTTTGGCAAGGACTTCATTTAAATCTTGAATGCGTTCCGCAATCTGCTCCCGTTGCTCTAAAAGAAGCTTTTTGCGTGCGTCAATGGTAGCGGGACCTTGATGAAACAGTGTGACGTACTCAATCAGGGCTTCTACCGAAATGCCGGCGCCCCGCATACATTTAATGTACTCGACCCAGTTGCAGTCACTCTCGGAATACTTCCGTACGCCGCCGGGCGTGCGGCCGATTTTCGGCAACAGCCCAATGCGCTCGTAATAGCGCAGCGTGTCCGGTGAAATGCTGTATTTCTTACTGACTTCTGTAATGGTCATTTTTCTCACCTCTGTCGTCTTTTAAATAGAAACCAGCGTGTATTTGCGGCTGCCAAGGCCCAGTGCGGCGGCAGTCTCGACCGTATGAATGCCGTGGCGGGACTCCATTCGCTCAATCAGTGCAGCTTTGCCGCTGTCCGGGGAAGCGTAGACCTGATCCACACATGCCTGGTCCAGTGCAACCGGGTCCGCGGAAGCCAAAATGCCGATATCGGCCATTTTTGGTTCGGCGGGATTGTTACTGCAGTCGCAGTCTACTGAAAGTCGGTTTGCAACGCTGATATAGAGAATGTTTTCCCGGCCCATAAAGTCCATAACGGATTCGTCCGCTTCAGCCATAGACTCCAGGAACGAGTCGTGGTCGGTTGTAAACATCGCGTCAAAGCTTTCGCCGAGGCCGGCATTATGAATACGCAGTTTACCGTGGGAAGAAGCAACCCCAATGGACATGTTTTTCAGTGCACCGCCAAAGCCGCCCATGATGTGCCCCTTAAAATGAGAGAGAATCAGCATGAAATTATAATTTTTCAGGTGTGCACCGACAAAATTTTCTTTCAAATGCTTTCCAATGTGGACCGGCAGCGAAAGCTCTCCCTCTTCGTCCATAATATCACAGGGTGCAATCGCGGCATAGCCGTGGTCACGAATCGTCTGCCAGTGCATATGGCTTTCATTGCGTCCGCCGGGATAGGCGGTGTTGCATTCCACAATTGTACCGTTCAGCTTCTGCACCAGCGGCGCAATCAGTACCGGTTGCAAAAAGTTGTGCCCGCCCGGCTCACCGGTAGAGATCTTTACCGCGGCCTTGCCGGGCAGGGAAATACCGAGCGCTTCATAAATACGGATTAAACTTTTTGGGGAAATTTCTTTTGTAAAATAAACAGTTGCCATTGTGGTTCCTCCTTGTGCTGTCTGCCGGGTGCATTTATTCTTTGCCTCTTTTGGCTACAGCATATACCATGGAGTGAACTCCAAGTCAATCACTTTTCAAAAGAAATTTATAAAATGTTGGGGTAGCATATAAAAATACCTGCAGGCGGCAAAACCGTGTGCAGGTATTTTGGGAAAAGACTGATCATTTTGATACAGGGTGCAGATTTTTAGAGGGAAAGCTCTGGGCAGGTCTGAATCCTTCTGCGGCGTATGCAAGTGTAAATCCATTCTTTCGGATTATCCTCATAACGTAGGTTGCTTCTTTTTAATGGGAATCCAAATCTCGCTGTCATACTTTTCATCTTGAGTCCCTTTTTCATAATCGTTTGGGTTGGAATAATATTCGAAATTATATCCTCCGTCAATTTCATAATCTGTGCAATTCGGCAGCCATTCAGAGAATATCTTTGTGTTGACTTTCTGTAATACTTTTGGCAGAGGGCCGACGCATGGAAAGACTGCCCATGTATGCTTTGGAATTTCAAAAATCTTAAACTTTTCGGGTAAACGTTTTTCCGCATTGTAATCATCTGCAATCAAGTATTCAAATTCTTGACTTTTTTCGTCTTTTTCAATGCACACACCATACATACCGCAGATGTATTTTCCGTTGTCAGATTGAGAATGCTCCGTCCAAAATGCGGGGATATCCTTATACGAGGTTTCACCATTGAATATTTTTGATACGCCGATTACCTTAAAAGCTTCTTTTTCAACAATTTTGTAATCCATAATATAACCGCCTTCCAATAAAAATTTGAGTTTTAGCGGTGCAAATGTTTTAATCGTTTTACCGCCTTTTCTCACCGCAGTAGGCGTAGCACCATGGAATCGAGTGAATGCTTTTGTAAAGCTATCCGGAGAATCATATCCATACTTCATGGCAATACTAATGATTTTTTCATTTGTTGTAAGCAAGTCCTTTCCCGCATTGGCTAATCTGCGGTTGCGAATATACTCTCCAACAGTGAATCCACAAAGCAAGCTGAAGGCTTTTTGAAAATAAAACGGTGATATAAATGCTTTTGCAGCTATATCTTCTACTTTTAATTCCTTTTCCAAATTGTCTTCAATATACTGGATAGCTTTGCTTATACTTTCAATCCAGTTCATGAAACCAACTTCCTCTCTGCATTTTTATTATAGCGCTTCCGTATTATTTGCTCCCGACAGTTTGTGTTTAAATGTGTCTATAAAGGTTATACAAATAATCTGCACTTTGAATCCAAAAGAGACAGCGGAATTTATAAAAAATCCACCGCGGCTTTGTATCAAAGCTGCGGTGGATTTTTGGCGGAGGATCAGGGATTCGAACCCTGGCGGCGCTATACACGCCCTACGAGATTTCGAGTCACGCCTCTTCGACCACTTGAGTAACCCTCCGTATTCTATTTTTGCAGAACATATCTATTCTATAAAAAAAGGAACAGATTGTCAAGAGGAAAAGTACTGGTGAAAACTTGACGATTTCGGACGATTTAGGTACAATGATAAAAATGAGGAAGTGAGGGACTTACAATATGAATCTGATGAGACGGGCGGCGGAAGAAATGGCTTCGCTCTCAATTTATCGTGGCATTTTAAACAGGACCGTGCCAGCGGCCTTTTACCGGCTGCTTTGGGCTGACACCCGCGAAAGTTTTCTGCGCGCGTGGGGCGATTTCTTTGCGGTGCTGTGTGAGCGCGACAGCAGCGAAAGCTTTGCAAATCACTTAACCAGTACCGCACTGTATGATGAAAACGGCTTTTCGCTGGCTGCCGCAGGGGGCCAGACACAATTTGCCCCGTCCATGATGGACGCAGTCCGGCGCGATTTACAGATTATTCTGCGCCTTGCAGAGCTGACACCAGACGACCTTTTGGCTGACTGCAGCTTTGAAGATCTGCCGCCGCTGCCCCGCTGGAAGTGCGGCAAGCCTATGCCGCAGCTTTCTGGTACGCCGTCAGAGTATCTTCCGCGCATGGCTGAGTATTACCGCAAAAATGGCTGCGGCATGTACGCGCGCTACCGCGCATTTATTTGGCGCGATAAAAAGATTTTGCCGGTTGCTCACCCGGACCCGCAGCGCATGGAGGACTTGAAAGGCTATGAAGTGCAGCGCGGCCAGGCCATTGATAATACAGTCGCATTTCTGCGCAATCTGCCGGCAAATAACTGCCTGCTCTATGGAGACCGCGGTACCGGAAAATCTTCTACTGTAAAGGCACTGCTTAATGCTTTTTATACAGAAGGTCTGCGCGTGATTGAAATGCCGAAAGAGTACCTGATGGATTTCCCGTATCTGGTTGATCAGATTGCAGCCATTCCCATGCACTTTATTATTTTTATCGATGACCTGTCGTTTTCCAGCCAGGACGGCACATATGCGGCGCTCAAGTCGGTGCTGCAGGGTGGTCTTGCTGCCAAGCCGGAAAATTCGCTGATTTATGCGACATCAAACCGCCGGCATTTGCTGCGCGAAAACTTTGCAGACCGCGAAGGCGACGACGTGCACCGCAACGACACAATACAGGAATCACTGTCTCTGTCAGACCGCTTTGGCCTTGCAATCAATTTTATCAACCCGGATAAAGCCCATTTCCTTGATATTATTGCAAAGCTGGCTCATCAGCGGCAGATGGATGCGTATCTGCCGCAGCTGCAGGCCGGTGCCGAGCGCTGGGCAACCATGCATGGCGGCCGTTCACCGCGGGTTGCACAGCAGTATATCCGCGCCGCAGAAGCAAAAGTGCATCTGCAGCAGCCATTGGAGGACCTGTGAAATTCAGCGGACCAGTGCGGCCCGCTTAGTTGGAAGGAGAGCAATTTTGAAGATATCCAAACGAATAACGGCTGCGCTGCTCAGTGCGGCCATGGTGCTGGGCGCTTTTTCCGGCTGTGGTTTTTCAACAGGCGGCACAGCTTCCACAGCTGCCAACCCGAAAGATTGGCCCGCCACGGTCAACGGTGTTACCCTGAGTGGGGAGCCTGCCGGTGTGGCAGTCGTTTCGCCGAACCTTGCCGATGTGGTTTTGTCGCTGGGATATGAACTGCAGCTAAAAGGAAAGAGCAAAGACTGCACACAGAGCGCTGTTTCCAGTTTGACGAATGTTTCACTGGACGACCCGCAGCAGATGAAAAAACTTGGTGCTACGGTGGTGCTGACTGACACAAAACCGACCGATACCCAGCAGGATGCGCTGAATAAAGCCGGTGTACAGGCAATTACCATTCCTGCGGCGACTAGTCGTACCAATCTGCAGACTTTGTACACTGCGGTGGGCACAGCGATAAAGGGCAAAGAAACCGGTGCTCAGTGCGGAGAAAAAGCCGCTAAAAGCGCTTTGCTGACGATTGATTCTGTTACGCGGCTGATTCCAAAATCGCAGACAGTGACGACCGGCGTTTATCTCTATGATGTGGCAGGCAATGCGGCGACCGGCGACACAATGGCCGGCACCTTGCTGACTGCTGCGGGTATTACAAATGTTGCCGCCGGCAGCAAAGGCGGAAAAATGGCGGTCGCCAACCTAAAGACAGCCAACCCATCGCTGATTTTCTGCCCAAAGGGCCTGCGCAATACGCTGCAGAAAACAGACGGCTACAAAGACCTGACGGCGGTGCAGAACAACAAAGTCTATGAGATGGACCCGCTGCTGATGAAAACGCAGGGAGAGAACATGCTTTCTGCAGTTACATACATGGCCGGTGTTGCGTATCCGGCTCTGTTAAAGACGACTTCTGCAGCTGCCAGTTCTTCTTCCGGCAGCAGCGCTGCAAGCGGCGCAGTCATTCCCAACAGCACCATTCCTGCCGGTACGACATTGCAGCAGGGGGATCAGAACGACAACGTCAAGGCAATGCAGAACCGCCTGAAAGAACTGGGCTATCTATTTGTCAATGCAACAGGCTTGTACGGCGACGGAACAGTACAGAGCGTAAAAGATTTTCAGACCTATAATCAGCTGGACACGACCGGCGTTGCTGATGAAAAGACGCTGACAAAGCTCTTTTCAAAGGACGCGGCATCCAATCCGGACAGCAACGGATAAATAAACAGACAAAATTCCGCAGGCACCTTGCAGGTGTGTCTGCGGAATTTTTATGCGCTGAAATAAAAAACCGCCGCTGAAAAGACAGGCGGCGGTACCGTATAAAATTCTAAATATAAAATATATAAGAATACAGAGATTACTCACGATCTTTTGCAATATAGAAAATTGCCATTGCGTCCGGCCCAGTGTGGGCGCCGATAACCGGCCCCAGGGTGTTGACGTAAATGTGAGATGGCTTAAAGCGATCGTGCACCGCTTTTTCCACTGCCTTTGCATCGGCAGGGCAGTCGGCATGTACAATAAAGACCGTCTGCAGAGAAGTATCTTTGGTAAACCGCGTCTCCATTTTCCCCAGAAGGTTTTGAATTGCGTTGCGGCGGCCGCGGGCTTTTTCGCGCACAATCAGTTTCCCTTCGCGGTTGATCTGCAAAATCGGCTTAATACCCAGCATAGAGCCGACCAGTGCCGCTGCGGTGCTTACCCGCCCGCCACGTTTCAGGTGGTTGAGGTCATCTACCAAAAACCAGCCGGAAACACACATGCGGTACAGCTCTGTCCATGCTTTCAGTTCATGCAGGTTCAGGTCTTCCTGCTGCTGCTTGCAGCAGGCCAGGTATACGAGAAGCCCCTCGCCAAGGGTAGCCGTCAGGCTGTCTACACCCTCTATGCAGCGCTGGGGATATTCTTTGCGCAAAATGTTCATTGCCTCGCAGGCACGCTGCCAGGTACCGGAAAGCCCGCTGGAAAATCCGATGTACAAAACATCTTTTCCCGCCTCAAGATAGGGACGAAAAGCGTCTGCAAAGTCAGCTGCCGTAATCTGAGAAGTAGTAACCCATTTTCCGGCACGCAGGGCGTCGTAAAATGTATGTGCGGGGTATTCACGGTTGTCCGGGTATTGGCGGTACTCTCTGCCGTCCATCACAAACGGCATAGGGATAATGGCCAGATGCAGTTTTTCCACCAGATCAGCAGGTAGGTCACAGGTTGCATCAGTAATAATTTGATAAGAACAGTCCATAAAAGCGGACAGCCTCCTTCCGCAGGGTACAGCACCATAAAAGAATACGCTCTATTTTAGCACAAAAAAAGGTGGCTGTCTACCAAACAGGACGAAAAAAGGCTGCCGCAGACGCAACCGCGCCCACAGCAGCCTATCTTGTTTCAAAAAGCCCGCCTGGCCGTAAAGTGCAGAAATAACCTGCCTACGAAAGACAGGTGGGTGCCCACCCAACGGTTTCATACTCCCATCGTCCGACCGTAAGGCCGGGAGGTCTGCATTCTGCCGCCGGAGTAAAGCTCCCGATTAAAAAGTGTAGGGTTATTCAATGCACGGGTCCGCGAACCAGGCAGGAAGCCATTTTTTTTATTTGTCGCTGTCGTCATCAAAAGCTTCCCCTTCGTCAGGGTAAAGCTCGGCAAAATGTGCCTCAAACTGCTTTGCTAAGCCGCTCAGCAGGTTGTCGTCTTCCACTTCAGCAAGTTCCTGCTCTCCGTTTTCATCAATGCTCTGGAAGATATAATAGGTACCCTCGTCGTTTACCTTGTCTTCCGGGTCATCAAAGGTTGGCAGCAGAGCATAAAAAGTACCGTTGTCGTTATCGATGACATCTAAAACTTCAAACTCATGTTCCTGGCCTTCTTCATCGACCAGCGTGAGCAAATCAGGACCGTATTCTTCGCTCATTACAGCGTTGCCTCCACTCGACCGGGAAATACCCGGCAGATTTTTCATTTTTACGGGCTCTCATTTTTTGAAAGCGCGGCTTGCAACAGCGCTTTTTACATTCCTTATTGTACACAGCTGAAGGTAGGAAGTCAAGGCACAATTTTTTGTGTGCAGAAAAAGAAATCTCAAAAAGTGCACACAATGTTCATAGTTTTTTAATAATAAAATTTAAAAAAGTATTGACATTGTACACAAGGACAGGTATAATACAGATAGAAACAAAGAAGCAGATAAACAAAAGCCCGGCACCCAGCCGCAGGAGGGAACCCAAAAAGGTTCTTGAAAAAGCGGGTGCAGCAGTTGGGAAAGGTTACCTGCTGAATTGTTGTAAAACTCTTAGCTAGTATAGCGATAGAAAGGAGCGAGTCCCATGGGCGAAGAACCGATCGGCAGTTTAGCAGTGCAGCTTGTGTGGCTGCGCTGCAAATAAACTGACATTGTGTTCCGAAAGGAACCAAAGCCGCGTGTCTTTGCAGCGGCGGCTGCTTTATCTTTTGCAGCAGATGAAAGCCGGAGAGCCGAGAGGTCGGCAAACGACAAAGTAGACGTGCAGAAGATTCGGCAGCAGATAGAGCGGATCTTGTTTGGGCAGCAAAGCGAACCATTGAGGAAATCAGGAGCAGGCATCGGGATGTATTGCCGGCGGTCTGAGAAGTAATCGTGGCACAGCATGCTAGCCGTAGATACCGCAAAGCGGAGGGAATGTAGTCCAATGGACAGTGTTCGTTCTTCCTAGCCAAAAAGAAGAGTAACTGGGTAAAGGAGCTTGACGGAACAGAAAGGATTTGAGTCCCAAATACAGGATGCAGAACCTTATCTTTCTGAAAGGATGGATACTCGTTACGAATCAGGCAAAAAGAATGAGTACTTCAGCGTGATCTGGAATTGGCGGTCCCCAGTATTAGCCTGACTTATCAGGCAGCCCCGCGGGGCATTTGAGTAGGGATGTTACCAATGAAGCAGTAGAAAACACCTGGAGAACTCGAAAACACGGAACATCCGGGTGAAACCAATGCAGTAACTTCCATATGTCGTAAGAGCAGCTGTTCAAACGATTGGAAATAAGTGGTTCCGGTTGGCTGTCTAGCCGCCGGGGCCACTTTTTTGTCTGCTTTTTTAGGTCTGCCTCTGTTTTAGGAGACAGGCCTTTTTTCTGTATAGGCCGTTTCTCTGCAAATTTTGTAAGATACCACGGACTTGCAAAGGCTGCCTTTTCGCCCTGAAAATCTGTTTTCTTTTGCTTTAGAGTGAAAACTTACTTTTATTTTATGCGCCAATGTTTAAAATATGTTATGATGTAAAAAATATAAAATGAAAATTTAGGGAGTTGGAGGCAGCTTTATGCAGGATGTCATCATTATCGGCGGGGGTCCGGCCGGCTACACAGCGGCTATGTACTGTGCGCGTGCGGCACTGTCCGTTACGCTGTTGGAAACATTTGCGCCGGGCGGCCAGATGGGGACGACGGAAACCTTGGAAAATTATCCTGGATTTCCTCAGGGCGTCGGTGGCTTTGAGCTGGCACAGTCTATGAAGCAGCAGGCGGAAAATTTTGGTGCCGTGACAAAACTGGAAAGCGTTGAGTCTGCAGAACTGAGCAGTGCTGCGGAAAAGATTGTGCACTGCACAAGCGGCAGCATTTATAAAGCACCAGTGGTCATTGTGGCGAGTGGCGGTTCCCCGCGGGAGCTTGGCCTGCCAAACGAGCGTGCTCTGCGCGGAAAGGGCGTTTCGTACTGCGCTACTTGTGACGGAATGTTCTTCCGCGGTAAAGAGGTCGTTGTAGTCGGCGGCGGCGACACTGCAGCGGCAGATGCAGTTTATCTTGCCCGCATTTGCAAAAAAGTTACAGTGATTCACCGGCGCGACACCCTGCGCGCGTCACGTGCCTATTTGGAGCCGCTAAAAAAAGCGGAAAATATTGATTTCCTGTGGGACAGTGTGGTTACAGAAATTGTGGGCGCACCGGTCAGCGGAGTAAAAACTGCCAACAAAAAGACCGGTGAAGTTTCCAGTGTGCCGTGCAAGGGAGTCTTTGTTGCGGTGGGAAATCTGCCGAATACTGCATTTTTAAAGGGACAGATTTCCTTGACTAACGGCGGCTACGTTGATGCCGGAGAAGATACCTGCACCAATGTGCCCGGCGTCTTTGCGGCGGGCGATGTGCGCCGCAAGCCGCTGCGGCAAGTAGTTACGGCGGTTTCTGACGGAGCAGTCGCGGCGCATATGGCAGAGGACTACCTGATGAAGCTTTCAAGCAAATCTTAAACAAATATGGCCTTTTTAAAGCTTCCCTGCCGCTTTTACGGCGGGGAATTTGTCTTTTTTGTACAGACACCGTTGCAACAGATACATTCCTGTGGTAAATTATATTTATACGCAGATTCCTGTATATTCATTCATTTACATATTGTATAAAAATCATATATAGTACAAGGAGGATACAATGGACGTAAAAGAAGAATCCATGCGGATGCACAAACAGTGGGCAGGAAAATTAGAGGTGCACTCGCGGGTGCCAGTGAAAAACAGCCGTGATTTGTCTCTTGCCTACACGCCCGGTGTCGCACAGCCGTGCCTTGCCATCCAAAAAGACCCGTCACTCAGCTATACGCTGACCCGTCGCTGGAACACCGTTGCAGTCATTACAGACGGCACCGCGATTCTGGGCCTTGGCGATATCGGCCCCGAAGCGGGTATGCCGGTTATGGAGGGCAAGTGTGTTCTCTTTAAAGAATTTGCAGATATTGATGCGGTTCCGCTCTGCTTAAAGACAAAAGATGTGGATGAATTGGTGCGTACAGTTTACCTGCTTTCCGGTTCTTTTGGCGGTATCAATTTGGAGGACATTTCCGCGCCACGCTGTTTTGAGGTGGAGCGCCGGCTGAAAGAATTGTGCGATATTCCGGTCTTTCACGATGACCAGCACGGAACAGCCATTATTGTGGGTGCCGCGCTGATGAATGCTCTGAAAGTGACCGGCAGAAACATCGAGACGGTGCACTGCGTGATCAACGGCGCCGGCAGCGCGGGCATTGCCATTGGCAAACACTTGATGCGCCTCGGACTGAAAAACCTGGTTCTGTGCGACCGTTTCGGCATTCTGTGTGAGGGAATGCAGGGGTTAAACCCCGCACATGAAGAAATGAGCCGCTTGACCAACCGGGAGCACAGACAGGGTGCCTTGGCAGATGCACTGCAGGGCGCGGATGTCTTTATCGGTGTTTCGGCGCCGGGTGTGCTTACGGCGGAAATGATTCACGGCATGGCGAAAGACCCCATTGTATTTCCTATGGCAAACCCTGTACCGGAAATCATGCCGGAAGAAGCGCTCGCCGCGGGTGCGGCGGTAGTAGGCACCGGCCGCTCGGACTTCCCGAATCAGATCAACAACGTCCTGGCGTTTCCGGGCATTTTCCGCGGCGCACTGGATGTGCGTGCAAGCGATATTAATGACGCCATGAAATTGGCGGCTTCCTATGCTTTGGCCGGCATTTTGACAGACAAGGAACTTTCTGTACAGTGCATTCTGCCCAAGGCTTTTGACCCGCGGGTCGTGCCTGCTGTGGCAGAAGCAGTGGCAAAGGCTGCTTGTGACAGCGGCGTTGCCCGCTGCCCGCAGGGGCCGGCAGGAAAAAAGTAAAAGCCGGAATGTATTCTTTATAAGGCATTGTGCACCACGTTTATTTACAGAAATTTTGCAGCGACGCGGAAAAAGATGCCATACGGCTGCTTTCGTGTCAAAAACAGGAGCGAGCGCATACCTATAAGAACAGCTGCCTGCAAAGTCTTTCTGTATTGCATTTTATCTTTTCAATGCACAAAAACAGAAAAAAACGAAAAACGATTGATTTTTTCGGCTGTAAAAATCAGCGGGGCCTGAGTTTTCAAATATTTGGAGAGTGTGGGCAATACTTTAAAAACAACTGCATCAGTGCCGCAAAATGCCCTCTGCAGGCGGGCAAAAACTTATTGTTTATGACTTTATCTTGACTTTACTGTTTTAAAGCAATATAATTCAAATAATATATTTTAAAATATATGTTAATAAAGAGCGGCACCGGCTGGCGCTGCCCTGCCAAAAAAATGGAGGTTCAGTCGTATGAAACGTGTGTACAACTTTTCTGCAGGCCCTTCTATGCTGCCGGAAGAAGTCCTTCGCCGTGCTGCAAATGAAATGCTCGATTATCATGGCAGCGGCCAGTCTGTCATGGAAATGTCTCACCGCTCCAACCTGTTCCAGGGCATTATCGACCGTGCAGAATCCCTTTTGCGCACAGTCATGAAGATCCCCGACAACTACAAAGTGCTGTTTTTGCAGGGCGGCGCCTCCAGTCAGTTTGCCATGGTACCGTTTAACCTGATGAATGGGTCACACAAAGCGGACTATGTGCTGACAGGGCAGTGGGCAACCAAGTCGTGGAAAGAAGCTTCCCGCTACGGTGAAACAAAAGTCATTGCCAGCAGCAAAGATAAAACTTTTACTTATATTCCAAAGCTTGACCCCGCTACTTTCACCCCGGATGCAGATTACTTTTATATCTGCATGAACAACACCATCTACGGTACGGTGTACCACGAGCTGCCACAGACCGGCAAAGTGCCGCTGGTTGCGGATATTTCTTCTTGCATTTGCAGCGAGCCGCTGGATATCAGCAAATTTGGTCTGGTGTTTGCCGGCGCACAGAAGAACCTGGCTCCGGCCGGCCTTACGGTCGTTATCGTACGCGATGACCTGGTGGGCCACGCACAGGAAATGACCCCAACGATGATGAATTACCAGACCCATGCTGACCATGGCAGCATGTTTAACACGCCGCCGTGCTGGACCATTTACATCTGCATGCTGGTGCTGGACTGGATTCAAAACACCGTGGGCGGCTTGGAAGAAATGGGCAAACGCAATCATAAAAAAGCAAAGCTTCTGTATGATTTTCTGGACAGCAGCCGTATGTTCCACGGCACTGTCGTACCGGAAGACCGCTCTTTAATGAATGTTCCGTTTGTCACGGACAGCGATGTCCTCAATAAAAAATTTGTACAGGAAGCCGCGGACAGCGATATGGTCAACCTGAAAGGTCACCGTACCGTTGGCGGTATGCGCGCTTCTATTTATAATGCGATGCCCTATGAAGGCGTTGAAAAACTGGTAGAGTTTATGGAGAACTTTGAGAAAGAAAACGGCTGATACAGCAGGAGGCGGAGTTTCCAATGTATAAAGTTCAGTACCTGAATAAAATTTCCCCGGCGGGCACTGCGCGCTTTGGCAAAGATTATCAGGTTGGCGACAGTGTCACCGACCCTGATGCAATTATGGTGCGCTCTGCTTCTATGCTGGAAGCAGAGCTGCCCAAAAAGCTTTTGGCCATTGCCCGTGCGGGTGCCGGCGTCAACAATATTCCGCTGGACAGATGCAGCGAGCAGGGTGTTGTTGTTTTCAATACCCCCGGCGCTAATGCCAACGCGGTAAAAGAGCTGGTGCTCTGCGGTTTGCTGCTGACTTCCCGCAAAGTGGTTTCCGGTATTGAGTGGTGCAAAACCCTTACCGGCGACAATATTCCAAAGCAGATTGAAAAAGGCAAAAGCCAGTTTTCCGGTCCTGAAATTTATGGTAAAAAGCTGGGCGTTATCGGCCTGGGTGCCATTGGCGTATTGGTTGCCAATGCGGCGAAAAGCCTTGGCATGGATGTATACGGCTATGACCCGTTTTTGTCGGTCGATGCGGCGTGGGGGCTTTCCCGCTCGATTCAGCATGCCCGTTCTCTGGACACTATTTGGGAAAACTGCGATTACATCACCATTCATGTTCCGCAGACCCCCGACACCAAGGGCATGATCGGCGAAGATGCGCTTTCAAAAGTAAAAGACGGCGTGCGTGTGCTCAACTTTGCGCGTGGCGGTTTGGTAGATACCGCGGCAATGCTCAAAGCAGTGGAAAGCGGCAAAGTAGCGGCTTATGCCACCGATTTCCCCGCACCGGAAATGATCGGCAAAAAGAATATTATCACAGTGCCGCATCTGGGTGCTTCTACTCCAGAAAGCGAAGACAACTGTGCCCGCATGGCAGCCAATGAACTCAAAGAATACCTGGAAAACGGTAATATCCGCAACAGCGTCAATATGCCGGCGGTCTATATGCCGCGCGACGGCGGCGAGCGCATCTGCATTCTGCACCGCAATGTGCCAAACACCATTGGCCACTTTGCAAACAAGGTCGCCAGTATGGGCCTGAATATTGAGAATATGCAGTCGAAGTCCCGCAAAAATTACGCTTATACCATTTTGGACGTAACAGGAAAAATCACGCCGAAGATGACTGAAGAGCTGGAAAGCCTGGAAGAAGTCATTCGCGCGCGTGCAATTCTTTAAGAAGAGCTGCTAATCTAAGAACAAATTGCAAAAGTTCAGTGGACCGCCGCACAGGGCCAACCCCCCTTTGCAGCGGTCCGCTTTTCTTTCTGGAAAAGGGTCTGTCTATTTTTTGCAAAATATTGTATAATACAAAACAGAAACATAAGGAGGACCTGCCATGAAGATCTTGCTGAAAAATGCCAGTCTGGCGGACCCCGAGCGCCCATCTCCCCAGACAGGCGACCTGCTGCTGGCAAATGGGTGTATTGTGGCCTCTGGCGGACACATTACGGTGACAGATGCTGAAGAGATAGACTGCAGCGGCCTAGTGGCTGCGCCGGGTCTGGTAGATATCCATGTTCACCTGCGCGACCCGGGCTTTACCGAAAAAGAAGACGTGATTACCGGCTGCCGCGCAGCGGCGGCCGGCGGTGTAACGACTCTGCTGTGCATGCCAAACACCAGACCCGCGATTGACGAGCCTGACACCGTTGCGTATATCCAGGAAAAAGCCCGCCATGCGGATGCCCGGGTGTGTGTTGCGGGCGCGCTGACTACTGGCCTAAAAGGGAAAACGCGCACCAATCTGCAGGCACTGCTTTCTGCCGGGGTTCGTGCCCTTTCCGATGACGGCCGCCCAGTCGAGAATACACACCTGATGGCAGAGGCTATGAAAGAGGCTGCCACACTTGGTTTGCCCATTGTTTCGCACTGCGAGGTGCCCGGCATTACAGCGGGCGGCGTCATGAATGAAGGGGCCGTCAGCCGTGAGCTGGATGTGCCCGGCGCGCCTGCAGCAGCGGAGGAATGCGGTATTATGCGGGAACTGACTCTTGCGGAAATGCTGGATGTTCCAATTCATATCTGCCATGTCAGCAGCAAAAACAGTGTTGCGATGATTCGTGCCTGCAAAAAGCGCGGCGTAAAAGTTACCTGTGAAACGGCGCCGCATTATTTTGCCCTGACAGAGGAAGCTCTGCGCAGCAAAGACGCTGACCTGCGCATGAGCCCACCGCTGCGTACCGAAGAGGACCGCCGCGCAGTAATTCAAGGCCTGCAGGACGGCACAATCGATATTATTGCAACAGACCACGCACCGCATACCCCTGCCGAAAAAGAGAATTTTTTAACGGCGCCCAACGGTGTGGTCGGCATGGAAACCAGCCTTGCGGCGGGCATTACGTATTTGGTAGATCCGGGGTACCTTACTCTGAATCAGCTACTTTACAAAATGAGTGCTGCACCTGCAAAACTGCTGGGTCTGCCATACGGCGGGCTGCTTTCCGGCTCGGTTGCAGATATTGTGCTGTTTGACCCGAAAGAGCATTGGAAAGTGGACCCCGAAGCCCTGCACGGCAAGAGCAGAAATGCTGTTTTCAAGGGCATGACTCTGTGCGGCCGGGTCAAGCGCACATACTGTGGCGGCCGTTTGGTTTATCAGGACAAGGCATAAAAAATTTCTGCATTTTCAGCTGTATATAAAAGGAGAAATCTATGGACAGACTTATCGAAGCAATCCGCGCAAAGCAAAACCCCACTGTCGCCGGGCTGGACCCAAAACTTTCTTATCTGCCGCAGTACCTTTTAAAAGATGCGTACAGCCGCTGCGGCGAAACACTGGAGGGTGCCGCAGAGGCAATTCTGCAGTTTAATAAGGGCCTGGTCGATGCGCTGGCACCTATTGTGCCGGCGGTCAAGCCACAGTGCGCTTATTATGAGCAATACGGCTGGCAGGGCATGCGTACCTTGGAAGCGACGATTCGCTATGCACAGAAAAAGGGCTTGTATGTTATTTTGGACGGCAAGCGAAACGACATTGGTACGACAATGCAGGCCTATGCGAATGCGCACCTTGGCACAGCCGCTGTGGCGGGAAAGGAACTGCCTGCCTTTGCGGCGGATGCCCTTACAGTCAATCCGTATCTGGGTGCCGACGGCATTGCGCCGCTGCTGCCCGTTTGCGAAAAGCAGGATGCTTCTGTTTTTGTACTGGTTAAAACCAGTAATCCATCTTCTGGTGAACTGCAGGACCGCCCCTTTGCCGACGGCAGGACCCTGTATGCCACGGTGGGTTCTTTGTGTGAAAGCTGGGGAGAAAAGGCCCGCGGCAGCTACGGCTACAGCCGGGTGGGCGCGGTGGTGGGCGCAACTTACCCCGCACAGCTTGGAGAACTGCGCAAAGCGCTGCCACACACCTTTTTCCTTGTGCCCGGCTATGGCGCGCAGGGCGGCGGCGCAAAAGACGTGGCGCCTGCTTTTGACAAGCGCGGTCTTGGCGCCGTTGTCAATGCCTCCCGCAGTATTATGACCGCCTGGCAGAAAACCGGTGCGGAAGAGCACAGCTTTGCTGAGGCGGCCGCACAGGAAGCTCTGAAAATGCGCGACGCAATCGTCTCGGCAATCGGAGGTATCCAATGAAATACGATACGGAAGTATGCCGAATTTTAGAGCGCCGGCAGCTGACACCGGATACGTTTCGCTTGCGGGTATCTGCACCGAAACTTGCGCCGATGGCGAAACCGGGGCAGTTTGCACAGGTGCTTGTGCCCGGCATGGCGCTGCGCCGGCCGATTTCTATTTGCAAAATAGAGCCGGAGGCGCTGTGCTTTGTGGTGCAGGTGCGTGGTGAGGGGACCCGCCGGCTTTCCCTTTTGCAGCCGCAAGACCAGGTGGATCTGCTGGCGCCGCTGGGAAATGGCTTTCCGCTGGCAGGAGACAGTGGCAGGCATGCAGTATTTGTCGGCGGCGGCATTGGGGTGCCGCCGCTGCTGGGCGCAGCGGCAGCCTTTTCCGGCAGATGCAGCGCAGTTTTGGGTTTTCGCAGTGCCAGTGCTGTTATCTTAACAGACGAATTTGCCCATGCAGGCTGTCAGGTGCAGGTTGCAACCGATGATGGCAGCTTTGGCGTACATGGCCTTGTTACTGATATTCTGAAAACAATATCCTTTGATGTCTGCTATGCTTGCGGCCCACTGCCTATGCTGCGCGCAGTGGCAGCGCTGTGCAGAGAGCGCAAGACCCCCTGCTGGATTTCCATGGAACAGCGCATGGCGTGCGGCATTGGTGCGTGCCTAGGCTGTGCGGTGGAGCTTTGCCGCGCAGACGGCAGCCATTATTATGGCCATGTGTGTAAAGACGGGCCTGTCTTTTCGGCAGACCAAGTTGTACTGTAGGGGGCAGGAAAATGGCAGATATGCAAGTAAAAATTGCCGGAGTTCCATTTGCAAACCCACTGATCGGGGCAAGCGGCACAGTCGGCTTTGGCCGGGAATATGCGGAGTTTTACCCACTTTCCCGTTTGGGCGGCATTTCCTGCAAGGGCATTACGCTGCAGGAGCGTCCCGGAAATCCGCCGCCGCGCATTGCGGAAACACCGGCCGGTATGCTCAATTCGGTAGGACTGCAAAATCCGGGCGTCGAACATTTTGTAGCGGAGGACCTGCCATGGCTTAAACAGCAGGGCACCGTTGTCATTGCAAATATTGCCGGCAGTACGCCGGAAGACTACTGTGCCATGGCCGAGCGGCTAAACAGCACAGCGGTGGATATGGTTGAGCTCAACATTTCCTGCCCGAATGTCAAACAGGGCGGGGTGCAGTTTGGTGTGACCTGCCAGGGTGTCGAGAGCATTACAGCAAAAGTCAGGAAGCACTGCACAAAGCCGCTGATGGTCAAGCTTTCGCCGAATGTTGCCGATATCGCCGAAAATGCGGCCGCAGCAGAGGCGGCCGGTGCGGATGCTGTGTCGCTCATCAACACGCTGACGGGCATGCGCATTGATATCCATACCCGCCGGCCAATTTTAAAAAACAACACGGGCGGGCTGAGCGGCCCGGCGGTATTCCCGGTGGCGGTGCGCATGGTATGGCAGGCTGCCCAGCGGGTCAAAATACCGGTCGTGGGTTTGGGCGGAATTTCCTCTTGGCAGGACGCAGTCGAAATGATGCTGGCGGGCGCTTCGGCGTTTCAGGTAGGCACCGCATTCTTTACGGACCCTTATGCGCCGGTAAAGATTTTGAAAGGTCTTGAGAAGTATTTGAATACCAATCATATAAAATCTGCTGCAAAATTGACAGGGGGCGTGCGCCCGTGGTAGACCTTTATTTGGTGCGCCACTGTGCGGCCCGCGGCAATGTGGACGGCGTTTATCAGGGACGCGGCGACAGCGATATTACCGACCTAGGCCGCAGGCAGCTGGAGGCGGTCGCGGTGCGGCTGCGCAATGTGCCGTTCCACGCAATTTACACCAGCCCCTTGAAACGTGCCCGCGCAACGGCAGAGGCAATCAATCAGTACCATCATGTGCCGCTGTATGCGGACAACAGCCTGCTCGAAATCGATGTCGGCCAAATGGAAGGCTTAAAGTGGAGCGAGCTGCCCAAGCGCTTCCCCAAAGAGGCCGACGCCTGGCAGAGACACCTGGCCGATTTTAAAGCGCCGGGCGGCGAGAGCACTCTGCATGTACAGCAGCGCATTTGGAGCGGCATTGAAAAAATCGTAAAGAAAGAGAATCAGCCGAATCAAACGGTCAAGGTCTGTGTGACAACCCACGGTTGTGCACTGCGCTGCTTTTTCTGCAAGGCGCTGGGGTGGCCGCTTTCACGTATCGATGAAGTGCCGCTGTGCGACAATACTGCCATTTCAGAGGTCACTTTTGCCGAGAACGGCAAAGTCAATGTGCTGCGCATCGGCGATGCCGCACATCTGGACCAAAGCATGTCGGTTTTAAAAAACATGGGCTGGGGGTTAAAAAAAGCGTGAAAATTCTCGGCGTAGATTTGGGCCATGCCCGCACCGGCCTTGCCCTGAGCGACGAAAGCGGTTTTTTGGCGTCGCCAATCGGAGTAGAGACTTCTTATAATTGGGAAAAACTGCTGCCATGTCTGGTGCAGAAAGTGAAAGAAACCGGTGCCGGCCGGGTAGTGGTTGGCCTGCCGCGCAATATGGACGGCAGCGAGGGAGAAAGCGCCCAAAATGCCCGCGCATTTGCTGAAAGTCTGCAGTCGGCCTGCGGGGTGCCAGTGGTTTTGTGGGACGAGCGCGGAACAACAGTGACAGCCCACGGCTACTTAAATGAGAGCAATGTCCGCGGCAAAAAGCGCAAGGCTGTGGTAGATGCAGTTGCAGCTACGATTATTCTGCAGGGATATCTGGACCATCTGCGCCAGACAGCCCCGAAGCCCGCCGAAAAACTGTGAAGTGCTTTTTTCTGCGACAGGTTTCCCCTTGACCCGTACGCTGCGGTATGTTACCATTTTCTGTAAAACGGTTTGAGGTGAGAAAATGATTTCCAAGCAAAAACGAGTGGCTGCTATCCATGACCTTTCCGGTTTTGGCAAGTGCTCGCTCAGTGTGATTCTGCCGGTGCTCAGCTGCATGGGGCATGAGGTCTGCTGCCTGCCGACAGCGGTGCTTTCCTCACACACGGGCGGGCTGCCAGATGTGACCATACGTGACCTGACCCCAGAAATGCGCGGCTCTCTGCGGCAGTGGCAGGAGCTGGGCATTCCTTTCGACAGTATTTACACAGGCTTTTTAGGCAGTGCAGAGCAGATTGAAATCGTGCAGGAATTTCTGCAGATTTTCCGCAGAAAAAATACGCTGGTTATGGTAGACCCTGCTATGGCCGACGATGGAAAACTTTACGATACATATACAAAAGAGATGGCTGCCGGCACCGCCAAACTGTGCACAGAGGCAGATGTCGTGGTGCCAAACCGGACCGAGACCGCCATGTTGCTGCAGGAACCATATGAAGAGGGCCCCTGCACCCGTGCGGGGGTTTCAGAGGCGCTGCACAGCCTGACCCAGATGGGCCCGCGGGTCGCTGTTATGACCGGCGTTTGGTTTTCACCGGAGCTGATCGGTGCGGCAGGCTACGACCGTGCCACCGGTGAGCTGAGCTATGCGTTCAGTCCGCACATTGAGGGCAGCTACCAGGGCACAGGGGATCTGTTTGCGGCGGTGCTGCTGGGTGCGCTGCTGCAGGAAAAGCGGCTGCGTGATGCGCTGCAGCTGGCGGTCGACTTTACTGCGGGCGCAGTCCGCCGCACCCGCGAGGCTGGCACCGACCCGCTGTGGGGGGTCCACTTCGAGCAGGGCCTGCCCCGTCTAATGCAAAATCTTGGCCTGTAAAGCAGGGCTGGCCTGCCGCTTTTCCTTTACAAACTCAGTAAAAAAGGGTATACTACTTTATTAACAGCAGAGAAAAATCAAGGAGCCGCCGCTTCTTGATTTTTTGCTGTTTCTGCCTTTTCTGAAATAACTGAAAATTATGAGGAGGTGAGCATGTGTCGGACATTTCGGCGCTGCTTTCCGTACTAAAGCCGGTCTTTTTTGTCCTGCGCGGCGTGGCGGCCGTATTGATGGTTTTTCTGGCCATTGGCTGCTACACGTCCCTGCGGGCCGGCCGCCGGCGTGAAGAACCGGTTGTCTTTCTGGAAAACCAAAAAAATCGAAAGAATATCCCGGTGCTTTATTGGGAAAACAGCCTTGGCCGCAGCCCCAGCTGCGATATTGTGCTGCCCGACAGCGCGGTCAGCCGTGACCACGCGGTGCTTATGCGGCGGGAAAGCGGCTGGCTTTTAACCGACACGGGCTCTAAAAGCGGAACCTACTTAAATGGACAGAAAATCAAGGGAAGCACGAAAGTAATTCCCGGCGACCTAATCGGCATTGGCCGCACAAATCTGATTTTCCGCCGCGTGACAGATGCCAATGTGCCATCGCCGCGTCAGCGCCGCCGCCGTACCCCGCACCCGGCAGGTCTGCTGGCACTGGGGACTGTTGTACAGCTTTTGTGTTTTGTACAGGCCTTTTTTGCGGACAACCAGTTTTCCATGCTGCCGCTTTTGCCTCTGGTTGCGGTGCTGATGACAGAGTGGATTTACTATTCTATATCCCGTCATGTGCTTGGCCGCATTAATTTTGAGTTGGAAACGCTTGCCTTTACGCTGTGCGGTATCAGCACGGCGCTGCTGTGTGGTACCCGCGAAAAATTGACAAAGACCCAGACAGCACCCACTGCCTTTACACTGTTTCACCGCACAATGGATGCCGCCTATACGCAAGTGCTGATGATGATTGCGGGTGTTGTACTGTTTTCATTCTTAATCTGGTTTATGAAAGACTTGGACCGCGTAAACCGCTGGCGTATACCGATTGCAATGGTGGGGCTGCTGCTTTTGGCGGCACCGCTGGTGATTGGCCGCAGCGTAAACGGATCTAAAAACTGGATTTATCTGGCGGGCTTTTCGCTGCAGCCGAGTGAATTTGTAAAGCTCTGCTTCATCTTTTCGGGTGCCGCTACCCTGGACCGTCTGCAGACTAAGAGAAACCTCATTGGCTTTATTGGCCTTTTGGTATGCGTCATGGGTATCTTGATTTTGGAAAAGGACATCGGCGGCGCGGCGGTCTTTTTTGCAACATTTCTGATTATCGCCTTTATGCGCTCCGGGTCCATCCGTACAGTGGTACTCAGCATTGCAGCCGCAGGCGTGGGCGCACTGACGGTGGTGGGCATGTTCAGTCATGTCAAAGAACGCTTTGCCGTGTGGCACCATATCTGGGAGCCGGCCTTTCTGTATGACAAGGGCCTGCAGCAGACCCGTGTGCTTACGTACTCTGCCAGCGGCGGGCTGTTTGGTGTTGGTATCGGCAACGGCGGCCTTGGCGGTGGCCTTGGGCCGCTCAAGGGCTACACAACCATTGCCGCAAACACCAGCGACTTGGTTTTTGGTATGCTGAATGAAGAACTTGGCCTTTTAATGTCGGTTGTCATTGTTGGCGTGATTGCGCTGTTCATCCTCTTTGCCCGTAGCGATGCGACCCGTTCGCGCTCCACCTTCTATTCCATTACAGCTTGTGCTGCCGCGGGCATGATGCTCTTTCAGGCATGCCTCAATGTCTTTGGCAGCACAGATGTTATTCCGCTCACCGGCGTGACACTTCCCTTTGTCAGCGCCGGCGGCAGCAGCATGATGGCCGTGTGGGGTGCCTTGGCATTTATCAAGTCCAGTGACGAGCGCACCTATGCAGTTAGGAGGCGAAGATAACATGAAAACAACCGGCAAGCGGTCTTTGTTTCTGTTTTTCTTTTTAATTCTCTTTATATCCGGCATGTGCTATTTTCTGTATGAGTACACGACGCAGGGCAGCAAATGGGCCATGCAGCCGTATAACGCTCATCTGCAGGGAACCTCTTCTGTGGCAAACGGCACGGTCTCTGACCGCAACGGCGTTTCTCTGCTGACAACGAAAAATGGTCAGCGCACCTATGCGGACAACACAACCCTGCGCAAAGCCACACTGCACCTAGTGGGCGATTCTGCCGGCAATATTTCTACTGGCGTGCAGAACGCTTTTAAAACACAGTTGACCGGCTACAATATCGTGACCGGTTTGGCAGACGTGCATCCCTCCAAGACGGGGGGCACCATTTCCCTCACGGTGGACAGCCGCCTGAATAAATTAGCATACGAAGAATTAGCCGGCCGCAAGGGTGCCGCGGTCCTCACCAACTGGAAAACCGGCGAAATCCTCTGTATGGTCAGTACGCCGACTTTTGACCCGGCAAATCCGCCAAGTGACCTCAAAACCAACGAGAGTGCCTACAGTGGCGTGTATGTCAACAAGGTGCTTTCCGGTCAGCTGACCCCCGGCTCGATCTTTAAGATTGTAACAGCCGCCGCGGCCATACAGAATATTTCAGACCTCGACAGTCGTACATTTACTTGTAACGGCTCTATTAAGGTCGATGGGACAGACATTACCTGCACCAACCGCGAGCAGCACGGCACACAGAATTTTCAGCACGCATTTGCCAATTCCTGTAATGTCACGTTTGCAACCCTTGCTATGGAAATGGGCAAAGACAAAATGACAGCCGCCGCCAATGCGCTGGGGGTCAACTCCAGTTTTACGGTAGATACGCTGACTGCTGCAAAGGGCAGCTATGATGTTAGCAAGGCCAGTACCAATCAGCTGGGCTGGTCCGGCGCGGGGCAGTATACCGATCAGGTAAGCCCCGGCTATATGGTGCGGCTTTTGGGCGCGATTGCCAACGGCGGCTCGCCGCAGGAGCTTCGCGTTATCAAGAGCGTGAGCGGTGACCTGACCAATGCCAATGAGTTTGGCAATGTGAAAACAGGGAGCCAGCTGATGGACTCGGAAACAGCCGGCAGACTGAAAAACTATATGCGCGGCAATGTTAAAATTTCTTACGGCGATGATTTCTTCAGCGGAATCAGCAATGTCTGCGCAAAGACCGGCACCGCCGAACTCGGCAGCGGCCGCGGAAACAACGGCTGGATGGTTGCTTTTTCGGAAGATGAAAGCACACCGTATGCTGCTGCAGTCGTGGTAGAGCGCACGGATTCTTTCGGCATCAATTCTGCCGGCCCGATTCTGCGGGACCTGCTGGCCTCTGCCGCAAAGTATAAAGAGTGAATTTTCTTTTGCCTCTTTTAGGGCTTTTCGGCGGCGCTCTGCAGCATTTGACAAAAAGCTTTCGCTATAGTACAATGTAGCTGTAAAAATGGAAATGGGGAGCTTGGCCTTACGGGGCCCGGCTGAGACGGGAGAAATCCCGAACCCTCTTTTGCCTGATCCGGATAATACCGGCGGAGGTAACAATAAGCAAAATTGATTTTGAGATTCTGCCGCCTGTGCCTTTCCGGTACAGGCGGTTTTGTTTTTTATTTCGGTATACAATACAAAGAATAAAGAAAAGGAGATTGTAAAATGGAAGAATTTCCCGCAAGTGTTGCGATTCAGGTTCTGCCGCATGTCGATACAGATGAAGAGGTTGTCCGTATTGTCGATGAAGTGATTGCTTATATCAAAAGCACCGGTGTCAATTATTATGTTGGTCCCTTTGAAACAACTTTGGAGGGTGACTATGAAGAACTGATGGAAATTGTGAAGCAGTGCCAGTATATCGCCATTAAGGCCGGCTGCCCACAAGTCGCTTCCTATGTAAAGATCAGTTACAAACCGCAGGGAGGGGTACTGACCATTGCGCAGAAAGTTACAAAGTATCACTGATAAACTTTCGCCGTTTTTCTTAATTGTCATTATCCTTTTGGTTTGGCAGGGCTTGGTTTCCTTCAGCATTGTGCCGAATTTTATGCTGCCCAGCCCGGTACAAGTCGTACAGGCTTTTATCGATGACTTTCCCTCGCTGATGTCAAATGCGGCTACTTCGCTGCAGGAAACCTTTTACGGAATGCTCATTGCAGTCGTTTTGGCGTTTCTTTCCGCGTTTTTAATGGACCGTTTTCGTCTGGTGAAAAAAAGCCTGTACCCGATTTTGATTTTAACCCAGACCATACCGACCGTGGCGATTGCGCCGCTTTTGGTGCTGTGGCTTGGCTATGACATGACACCAAAAATTGTACTGGTGGTTATTTCTTGCTACTTTCCCATTGCGGTCGGGCTGTTGAATGGCTTTTGCAGCGCTGACCCGGATGTGATTAACCTGATGCGCACCATGGGCAGCACCCGCTGGCAGATTTTCTGCCATGTAAAAATTCCGAGTTCGCTCAACAATTTCTTTTCGGGATTGCGCATCAGTGTTTCCTATTCGGTCATTGGGGCAGTTGTAGCTGAGTGGCTGGGCGGCAATTCCGGTTTAGGTGTTTATATGACCCGCGTGCGCAAAAGCTATGCCTATGACCGCATGTTTGCGGTTATTCTGTTGGTATCGGTCATCAGTTTGGTGCTGATGAAGCTGGTCGATGTGGTACAGCGGCTGTGTATGCCGTGGGAGCGCAGCCGCCGAGAAGCGGAGGCTGCTTAGTGTACTGCATTTTTACAAATTGATGGAGAAAAAGGAGTTCTTTCTTATGAAAAAGATTGGTCAGTCCCTGACAGCAGGCCTTTTGGCGGCCGCGATGGCCGTCTCTATGACCGCCTGCGCCGGTGGAGCTTCGTCTGCGGCAAGTGGTGCTACCGGTACGGCTTCTGGTGCATCGTCACAGGCTTCTGGTAAGCTGGAAAAGGTAAAATTTGTACTGGACTATACCCCGAATACCGACCACACCGGCATTTATGTTGCGCAGGCGCTAGGCTATTTTAAAGAGCAAGGCCTTGAGGTCGAAATTGAGCAGCCGCCGGAGTCCGGTACGGCTGCATTGGTTGGTTCTGGCAATGCACAGTTTGGCGTGGGTTTTCAGGATACAGATATGGCGTCAGCCTTGACCTCTGCAACACCGCTGCCAATCACCGCGGTTGCGACAATCATTCAGCACAATACTTCTGGTATTGCTTCGGTCAAGAGCAAAAACATTACCCGCCCCAAAGACATGACCAACCACTCTTATGCTACATGGGACACCCCTGTGGAAAAAGGCATGGTCAAGTATGTTGTCAACAAAGACGGCGGCGACTTTTCTAAGGTGAAGTTGGTGCCCTCAGGCGACAATTCCATCGTACAGATTCAGTCTAATGCGGATACCGCGTGGATTTATTACGGCTGGGACGGCATTGCCGGTGAAGTGCAGGGTGTAAAACTGAACTTCCTGCCATTTAAAGATATTGACCCTGTATTTGATTACTACACGCCGGTGATTATTGCCAACAACAGTTTCTTGAAAAAAGAGCCAGAAACGGCCAAAAAGTTTTTGGCCGCCTGCAAAAAAGGATATGAGTATGCAGTCGATAAACCAGACGCCGCTGCAAAGCTTTTGATTCAGCAGGTGCCGGATTTGAAGAGCAGCGAAAAGCTGGTCACCAAGAGCCAGGAGTGGCTGAAAGATAAGTACAAAGCCGAAGTAAACCAGTGGGGTTATATCAATCCTTCCCGCTGGAATGCGTACTATAAATGGCTTTACCAAAACAAGCTGATCAGCAAAGAAATTCCTGCAGGCACCGGCTTTTCTGATGATTACCTGAGCAAGTGAGGAACCAGACATGGAAACAAAATTGACAGCAGAGGGTATCTCTAAAAGTTATGGAGACAACAAAATTTTAGAGAATGTAAGCATTGAGCTACGCGACCAGGAGATTGTCAGCCTTCTGGGAATCAGCGGTGCCGGAAAGACCACTCTTTTCAATGTGATTTCCGGTCTGATGCAGCCGGACTGCGGCCATGTGTACCTGAAAGGCAAAGAGATTACCGGCTGCGCGGGACACGTTTCCTATATGCTGCAAAAAGACCTTTTGCTGCCTTACCGCACGGTGGTGGACAACACCGCTCTGCCGCTCATCCTGCACGGTATGCCCAAAAAAGAGGCACGTGCAAAAGCCGGTGCACACTTTGCGGAGTTCGGGCTGGAGGGAACCCAGAAAAAGTGGCCGTCCCAGCTTTCCGGCGGCATGCGGCAGCGCGCCGCGCTGCTGCGCACCTATCTTGGCAGTGAGGGTGTTGCCCTTTTAGATGAACCTTTTTCCGCACTCGATACGATTACAAAAGATGCAATGCACACATGGTATCTCAATGTAATGCAGAAAATAGAGCTTTCTACACTGTTTATCACGCATGATATTGACGAAGCAATTCTGCTTTCTGACCGCATTTACATTCTTTCGGGGCGGCCAGGCAAAATCATCGCCGAGTTTCCCGTGACAGAGCCGCGCCCGCGCACGCGCGAGTTCCTTTTAACCGATACTTTCTTAAAATACAAGCGCAGGATTATTGATTGCCTGAAGATCTGAATATACAAGCAAAGCGGCAGAGAAAACTCTCTGCCGCTTTGCTATATCTATTCTTTTGTGGCAGAGAGTTGTTTTTATCACTTCCGCGTTGAACGAATGAGTTCAGTTGTCTGCTCTTTCTATCTGTTCTTTCATGCGGCGGTCAAGTTCCGCCAAAGTGCCGAATTCCAGCTTACAGATGATTTTAGTAAAGCTTGTGAAACATACCCGCACGTAAAAGCGCTTTGGTACACGGTCGTACAGGCGTCCGGCGCTCATGGTGCCGCCGGCAGTAGTGCTGGGGGAATTTGCTACATAACCGACGGTGCCGAGCATTGGCAGCGAACAGCAGATTGCCTCGTCATCATAGACATTTTCCGGCTCTTTGCGACAGCGAATCAGCTGACCGATGCGGAAAGGCTGCAGCCCATAATAATGCTTAAAACCTGTAATCGTCAGGTAGATATCGGCTGGCACGGTTGTCTGTGTGCTGGGATGCTTTGGATGCAGCTTGCAGTGATAAGTCATATTTCTCACCTCCTGCTTTTATTTTAGCAGGAGGAAAGTACTATTATCTGTACTTATAAAGAAATACAGGAAAGACAGAATGGCTTACATGTCTTTGCCGGCGCGGCGGTTCATACTGTCGAGAAGCACTTTGATTATTTGAATGATGACGGTTGGTGCAAAGGCCAGCAGCGCAATCTGCAGGACCAAGCCGCCGGTAAGCGGCGCCACCTGAAACAGGCGGGAAAGGCCCGGCACAAATAGTACCAGTGCCAAAAGCCCGGTCCCCGCACCAAAAGCCATTAAGGAGTAGGGATTGGAGGTAAGGCCCAGGCGGAAAATAGATTCTCTGCCGCGGCAGTTAAAGCCGTGGAACAGACGCGCGAAGGTCAGTGTTGAGAATGCCATGGTGCGTGCCAGCGCGGCACCGCCTGCCGAAAGACCGCTGTAGTAGGCAGTCATAACGAAAACGGCAATCAGCGCGCCCTGCCCGAGAATTTGGAAAAACAGACTGCGGGTTAAGATGGGCTCTTTCGGGTTGCGCGGCTTTTGGTCCAAAAGGCCGCGGCGGGCAGATTCCATACCGATTGCAACAGCAGGCAGGCTGTCGGTCAGCAGGTTGATAAACAAGAGGTGCACCGGCGCAAAAGGCACCGGCAGCATCATCAAAGAAGTAAACAGCACACATAGAATGGCTGACATGTTGCCGGAAAGTAGAAATTTAATTGCATTTTTAATATTGCGGTACAAATTGCGGCCATTGACAACTGCCTTGACAATGGTTGCAAAGTTGTCATCTGAAAGAATCATAGAGGCGGCATCTTTGCTTACCTCAGTGCCGGTAATGCCCATGGCTACGCCAATATCGGCCTGCTTTAGGGCCGGCGCATCATTTACGCCGTCGCCTGTCATAGAAACAACACAGCCGCGTCTTTGCCAGGCTTTGACAATGCGGATTTTGTGTTCAGGTGAAACACGGGCATAGACAGAAATCGAGGGAAGCTTTTGGTCCAGTTCTTCGTCGGTCATTGCGTCCAGTTCCGGGCCGTCTACAGCAATATCGCCTGGCTCAAAGATACCGATTTGTTTTGCAATGGCGGCGGCTGTTACTTTGTGGTCACCGGTAATCATCACCGTGCGGATACCAGCGCGCTTTGCGTCCGCAACAGACTGCACAGATTCTTCACGCGGCGGGTCAATCATGGAAATCAGGCCAATAAAGGTAAAGTGCTGTTCGTCTTCCAGGGTTAGCGGGCGCACTTTTGGCAGGCGCCGAAATGCAAAGGCCAGCACGCGCAGGCCCTGTGCGGAAAGGCTGCGGTTGACTTCTGCAATCTCCTCGCGGTCCTTTTGGGTCAGCGGCACCTCGCCTTCGCTGGTATACAGCTTGTCACAGCGCTTTAAAAGCACATCAATTGCGCCTTTGGTCAGCATGGTGGGCACGCCCTCCAGACAGTGCAGAGTGCTCATCAGTTTGCGGTCAGAGTCAAAGGCAAGCTCGCTCAGGCGCGGGTGCTGTCTGCGGTAAGTTTCCTCTTCTACGCCGAAATAGACGCCAAGGTGTACCAGGGCTACTTCGGTAGGGTCGCCAATGGGCGCGCCCGTTTCGTCGTCAATTGTGGCGTCGCTTGCCAACAGAGCGGTCTTTAAAAGCAGGCGCTGCGGGTCATTCGGCAGCTGCAACTCTTTTGCGGGCAGCAGTGTTCGGTCAGCGTAAATTTGCTGTACCGTCATGCGATTTTGGGTTAAGGTTCCTGTTTTGTCAGAGCAGATTACCGATACACACCCTAAGGTTTCTACAGCTTTCAGTTCTTTGATAATCGCATGCTGCTTTGCCATCTTTTGGGTACCGATTGCCTGCACAATAGTTACAATCGAGCCGAGTGCCTCTGGAATAGCGGCGACCGCCAGGGCAACCGCAAACATCAGGGAGTCCAGCACCGACATACCTGTGCGCAGATAAGAGAGCAGGAATACAATGGCACATATAGAAATGATGACAGCAGAAAGCTTTTTGCTGAAATCGTCCAGGCTTTTCTGCAGGGGTGTGCGGCGCTCTTCAGCCTGCCCCATCAAGGAAGCAATATGCCCCAGTTCGGTGTTCATACCGGTGCCGGTGACAACGATCGTTGCGCGTCCGTAGGTCACCAGCGAGCCGGAAAAGACCATGTTGGTTTGGTCACCTAAAGCAATTTTTCCTGCGGGCAGGGGTGCGGCGGCTTTTTCCACATCCACGCTTTCGCCTGTCAGTGAACTTTCATTTACTTTTAGAGAGTAGCTTTTCAGCACACGGCCGTCTGCCACCACCATATCGCCGGCTTCCAGCAGCACAATATCGCCGGGTACGACCTGCTCAGAGGGGATTTCTTCCCGGCTGCCGCCGCGCAGAACTTTGGCAGTGGGGGAAGAGATGGCTTTTAGGCTGGCAAGCGATTTTTCCGCTTTAGTGTATTCCACAGTACCTAAAATAGCATTCAGAAGAAGTACGGCGAAAATAACAATCGTGCTTTCTCCCTGGCCCGAAATCATAGAGATAATTGCCGCCACGACCAAAATACCCACCAAAAGATCTTTAAATTGCTCTAAAAAGACGACCAGCGTACTTTTACGTTTGCCCTCTTTCAGTCGATTGGGGCCAAAGCGCTGCAAGCGCTCGCCGGCCTCTTGGGCAGAAAGGCCCTCGTGCCGGCTTTCCTTTTCCCGCAGAACTTCTTCTGCGGATTTGCTGTAAAAATTCTCTGCCATGTAAAAACGCTCCTTTGGTTTACTGTAAGCGGCAGGCAATAAAAAAAGACTTTTCGCCGGCCGTTCACGCAAAATGAACAGTCATTCGAAAAGTCTTGTTACCGAATTCGGCACACGCTGCCAGGCCCGCAGGCCGAGGTGTTGACAGTCGCGTTTTCAAACTACTCCCCTTTAGAAGACGCTTCTAGTATACGAGAAGCAGCAGAAAATGTCAAATTATTTTCGCTTGCTGCTGCGGCAATACAGAAAGTATGCCCGAAAAAGCATCGGTTTATGTTCTTGTGCAAAAAAGTCAGTTGGTGCCGTTTGCCGTGTCGTTGGTTGTGCCGGCATCATTTCCGCTGGCAGAGGTGGTTTCTTCCTGCTGCTTGCTGGAAGCCGGCTGCTCGGGTGTTTTGCTCTCTGCTGCAGAGGGCGCTGCGCTTTCTGCTTCTTTGCTGGAAGCTTCCGTGTACTTTTCCGAAGAAGCGGTGCCGCCATTGTCATTGTTGGCACTGCTGTGGTGGGAAGAGTGGCTTTGCGGCGTATTATCTGTATTGCCGCCGTTGTCAGTTGCACTGTTTCCGTTGTCAGCAGCAGAGTAGTTGTCTGTCTGTTGGGTACTGTCGGTTTGCTCGCTGCTGTCAGAGGATACAGCGGAGGAAACAGAGGAAGAAACAGTAGAGGAGGCTGTACCGCTGAAATTGCAGGAATGTCCCAAAACGGCAAACAGCAGAACCACGACTACAATGGCAACAATCACACCGATGACAACCAGTGATTTATTGCCACGGCCGGGGTCCGGCGCGGGGCGGCGCTGATCTTCATAGTAGTTGTCATAGCCGTCGTCGGCGTCATCAGGATTATTGTATCTGCGGTCATCCTCGTAGTCTTGATCGTCTTCATAGCCGCGGTTATCATAATCGCGGTCATCATCGTAGTCTTGGCCGTCTTCATAGCCACGGTTGTTATCCTTGCGGTCATCCTCGTAACCTTGCCCGCCTTCATAACCGCGGCTGTTATTCTCGCGGTCATCCTCGTAGCCTTGGCCGTCTTCATAGCCGCGGTTGTTATCCTCGCGGTCATCCTCGTAGTCTTGGCTGTCTTCATAACCGCGGCTGTTCCGCTCATTCCGGTAACTGCGGCCGTTATCATTCTGGCTGCCACCGTAATCTTCATCTTCCGGATAGGGCGGGTAGCTTTCGCGGCCGCCGGTCTGCTGCTTTGACGAATTGCTGCGCTGACTGCGGGGAATATACTGCGTATCATTCATAGAGGGGTCCTGTTGGTTCTTTCTGCCCCATTTCATGTTTATATTCACTCCTTCTGTCAATAGCTGTTTCACAGTATACCATAAAACAGCCTAAAAGGAAAACGGTATTTTCCTGTTGAAGCAGTTGACAGCAATACATAAGCTGTATATACTGTATATATACAGCCATGAACGGAGGCGTTCCTTTGAAAATCTGGGTAGACCGCATGGGCAGTCAGCCTATTTACAGCCAAATCTGCCTGCAAATCAAAAAGCAGATCTGTACAGGCAAACTGAAAGAGGGGGAGCTTCTGCCTTCCATTCGTTCCCTTGCAAAAGAGCTGCGCATCAGCGTTATCACCACCAAGCGTGCTTATGAGGAACTGGAGCGTGAGGGTTATCTTTACACAGTGGTGGGTAAAGGCAGCTTTGCTGCCAAAAAAGAACTGCCGCCGCTGCAAAAGGAAAAACTAAAAAAGCTGCGCGGGCTGCTGCAGCAGGCTGGGGTGCTTGCAAAAGAATGCGGAGTCAGCGATGAAGAGCTGTTGGGGCTGTATCAAAGTTTGAAAAAGGAGTAAGTTGTATGGACGCGATTGAAATGACAGATCTTTCCAAGCACTATGAGGATTTTGCGCTGCAAAACATCAATCTGCGCCTGCCGTCAGGCTGTATCATGGGGCTTGTCGGTGAAAATGGAGCAGGAAAAAGCACAGCAATTCGCCTGCTGATGAATGCCATTGCCCGCGACAGCGGCGAAGTAAAGGTCTTAGGGGTAGACAACACCCTGCCGCAGTTTAATGCTGTCAAGCAGGAAATCGGCATTGTGCTGGATGAGGCGCATTTTCCAGAGGTGCTGAATGCCCGGCAGGTAAACAATATTATGCGCGGTACCTATACCCGCTGGGATGAAAAGCAGTATTACAGTTACCTGAAAAAATTCAATCTGCCGGAAAAGAAAGCCTTTAAAGATTACTCCCGCGGCATGACGATGAAGCTTGCCATTGCTGTTGCGCTGTCACACCACGCGCGGCTGTTGGTGCTGGATGAGGCTACCGGCGGACTGGACCCGATTGCCCGCGACGAGATTCTCGATATCTTTTACGATTTTACGCGGGAATCGGATCATTCTATTCTGCTTTCGTCCCATATTGTCAGTGATATGGAAAAGCTGTGCGATTATATTGCTTTCCTGCACAAAGGGAAGCTGCTGTTTTGTGAGGAAAAAGACCGCTTGCTGGAAATGTACGGCGTGGTGCACGGCAGCAGGGAAGAAATCGAAAAACTGCCGGCAGAGGCCCGGCGGGGCAGCTTGCGCCGAAATGACTTTGGCGCAGAAGCGCTGGTGCTGCGCAGCAAGGTGCCTGCGGGAGTTCCGGTTGACCGTGTCAATATCGAAGATATTATTATATTTTTGGGCAGGGAGGAGAGTCGGATATGAAAGCGTTGCTGCTGAAAGATTTTTATGTGATTACCAAACAGATGAAATTCTTTCTCATTTTAATCATTGTATTTGCAATGATACCGAATACCTCTATGGTCGCTTTTGCCACGATGTACGCGGCAATTCTGCCGGTCAGTGCCATGGGCTATGATGAGCGCTGCAAATGGAACACGCTGGCGTGTATGATGCCCTATTCCGCAAAAGCGATTGTCATGAGCAAGTATGTAATGGGTTACCTGGCGGTTGCAGTGGCGGTTGCGGCGGCAACTGTCGGCACTTTGGTACAGAGTATCTTTATGGGCAGCAGCGTGCTGACTACATTTTTGCCGACTATGCTTGTTTGCGTCTGCATAGCGCTGGGTATGCTGGCGCTGCAGATGCCGATTATGGTTTCCAAAGGGGTGGAAAAGGGGCGTATGTTCCTGCTGATGACCTTTTTTCTAATTTTCTTTATGGTAATTTTCCTCTCGAATTTTGCTGAGGCCGCGAACCTTTCAGCACTGCCCTTTTGGAAAGCGGCCTTTTGGCTGTTGCCGTTTTTGATTGCTGCGGCAAATGTATTGTCCATTCATCTTTCCAAGCGTTCCTATCAAAAAAAACGCGGTTAAAACCACGCTTTTGGAAATAAGACTTCTTCCTTATAAAAGGGGTACCGTGAAATGCTTTCCTATATAAAAATGAAAAGCCCGGTCGGCACGCTGCTTTTGGCGGAGGACGGCAGGGGACTGTGCCAGGTGGAGCTGAAGGAAACGCTTATGGGAGCGCAGAAAAGGCAGACACCGCTGCTTTTGCAGGCAGAAGAGCAGCTGAACCAATATTTTGCCGGAAAGCGCCGCAAATTTTCCCTGCCGCTTTCTGCCCACGGTACACGCTTTCAAATGCAGGTTTGGCAAGCATTGCAGCAGATTCCTTACGGTGAAACACGTACATACGCCCAAACCGCCGCGGCGGCCGGCAGCCCGCGGGCTTTTCGTGCGGCGGGAATGGCCTGCAACCGCAACCCACTGATGATTGTGGTGCCGTGCCATCGGGTAATCGGTAAAGACGGTTCTCTGACCGGCTTTGGGGCCGGAATCTGCGTCAAACAGTTTTTGCTGCAGCTGGAACAGAAAACGCTGCGGGGAAAGGTATAAAGACAGCATGACAGAAGAAACACTCATCACCAAACTGAAAGCTTTGGCAGAGCCGGGCTACCGTACATTTTCCGGCAGGCTGCTGCCACCACAGCAAGCCGAAAAACTGCTGGGGGTGCGCCTGCCGCAGCTGAGAAAAATTGCCTGGGAAATTGCCCGCGGCGACTGGCGCTCTTTTTTGCGGGAATGCCCGGACAATTATTTTGAGGAAACCATGCTTCAGGGAATGGTTATCGGCTGTGCGGCAAAAGAACCGGCAGAGGCCATTTTGTACAGCAAAGCTTTTTTACCGAAAATTGACAACTGGTCGGTCTGCGACAGCTTTTGCGCGGGGCTGAAACTGGCCCGTAAATATCCGCAGCAGATGTGGGACTTTGTTGCGCCCTGTGTTACTGCAGAGGGCGAGTTTACCGCACGCTTTGGTCTTGTAATGCTGCTGGATCATTTTGCAGAGGAAGCCTATGCTCCGCGTGCGTTTTCGCTACTGGACCGCATGCACAGCAGCGGTTACTATGCCAAAATGGCAGCGGCCTGGGCGGTTTCCGTGTATTACGTCCACTGTCCGCAGATGACGGAAGCTTATCTAGATTGCAGCCAACTGGATGATTTTACGTACAATAAAGCTTTGCAAAAAATCACAGAATCTTACCGCGTGACGCCTGCGCAAAAAGCCGCCGTGCGCGCCAGAAAACGCGGTTAATTTGTTTTCATGCTGCTTGCTTCGATAATCAACTGTACAGCACCCTCAAAGCTGATGTTTCCGGTATTTAGGCACAAATCGTAGCATTCGGGGTCGTTCCAGTGCTGACTGGTATAAAAGCTGCAGTAAGAAGCGCGCTGCTTGTCGGTCTTGGTGACGATTTCTTCCGCCTTTTTGGGGTCAATGCCGTAGTCACTGACAGCGTGCTGTACGCGAAATTTGCGGTCGGCATAGAGAAAGACCCGAAAGATGTGCGGCCGGTCGCGCAGAATATAATTGGCACAGCGGCCCACAATTACACACGGGCCTTTTTCGGCAGCTTCTTTGATAATTTGCTCTTGCAGCAGAAACAGCTGATCATTCAGGGGCAGGTTGGTAGCGGTCCTGGGCATTCCGAAACAATAATTGCCCATTACCAAAGAATACAGAATGCTGCTGGCATGCTTTTCGTCTGCGGACTGAAAGAAAGCTTCGCTGACGCCGCTTTTTTTGGCGGCCATAGCTACCAGCTGCTTGTCGTAAAACGGCACCTGCAGTTTTTCTGCCAGCAGCTGGCCGATTTGGCGGCCGCCGCTGCCGTATTGGCGGGCGATGGTAATCAGGTTTTGCATAAGAATGCGCCTCACTTTTAGCATAATATACAAATTATATATTTTAAGTATACTGTAAATGCGGCAGTATGTCAAATAATCGTGTGAAAAACTGCCTTTCGTGCGGGTTGGTTCCTGTTGTAAATTTTGCTTGACAAATGCTTCCCGCTGTTTTATGATAGGGCTAATCAAATAGTTTTTGAAACCTGTGAGAAAGACGAGTATGCCGACAGGCACTTTTGCAGAGAGCCGCGCGTAGATGAAAGCGCGGCATAGTGCGGCGGGCAGAATGGACTTTTGAGGGCAAACCAAACGGCCGCATGGCCTAGTAGGGGCGACGGATTCTTTCTCCGTTAAAAAGGAAGCGCGTATGTTTCTGTGCGCGGCAGAGCGGGCGTCTGCTTTTTGGCGGCGTCAATCCGGGTGGTACCGCAGGAGTGTAAGTTATGGCTCTTGTCCCTGTTTTATACGGGGGCAGGGGCTTTTTTATACCTGCTCCCCAGCTTATAAACAGTCTATGAGGAGGAATTTATGATGAAAAAGTATGGCAAACGTTTTTTGGCGGCAGCTCTTGCGGGGGTTATGGCACTGGCCTGCACGGCCTGTGCAGGCAGCGGTGCGGCAGCTTCTTCCGGCAGTGCGTCTGCTGCCGGTTCTGCGGCGGCAGGCAGTAAAAAAATCGGCGTAATTCAGTATACGACCGTTCCTTCATTGGACAACTGCTACAAGGGCTTTTTGAAGGGCCTTGAGGACGAGGGCTATGTCAAAGATAAAAACCTGACGATTGATTTCCAAAACGCCCAGGCAGAAACCGCTACAGCAGATACAGAAGCCCAAACCATGGCAACGAAAAAATATGACCTGATTGGTGCCATTGCCACTCCGGCAGCAATGAGCGCCTATGCCGCAGCAAAGGCAAATGATATTCCGGTCGTTTTTACGGCAGTCAGTGACCCGGTGGCGGCAAAATTGGTGAAGAGCCTCGACCAGCCCGGCAGCGTTGCTACCGGCAGCAGCGACCAGCTGCCTCTGGAAGCACAGGTCAAGATGATTCGCGCGTTTTTGCCAAAAGCAAAGAAAATCGGTATTTTGTATACCACCAGTGAGCCCAATTCTGTTTCTACTTTAGAGCGGCTGAAAAAGATCGCGCCAAAGTACAATTTTGAGGTGGTCGGCCAAGGCGTAACCAACGACAGCGAGGTAGCTTCTGGTGCACAGGCACTGGTTGCCAAGGGCGTTGACTGCTTTAACAACTTCACCGACAACAACGTAGTCAACAACCTGCAGAGCGAACTGCAGGCAGCTAATAAGGCTGGCATTCCGGTTTTTGGCTCGGAAGAAGAGCAGGTACGCGGCGGATGCCTTGCCTCTGTCAGCATCGACTACACCGCCCTGGGTGAAGAAACCGGCAAAATCGCCGGCAAGATTTTGAAAGGTGAAGCAAAACCGCAGGATACAAAAGTGTATACCAGCGAAAGTGGTACACCAATTTATAATACGGATGTTGTCAGCACTTTAAAACTGACAGTGCCGACAGATTATCAAAACGCCACAAAGACCACAACAACTAAAAAAGCCTGAGTAAAACAGGGCCTTGGCTGCGGAATAAAAGAAGGGGAGTAAAGCTTTGGATATCTTTCTGGGCCTTGTGCAGGTTGTGCTGCGTGAGGGATTCATTTACGGCATTATGGCAGTGGGTGTCTACATCACCTATAAAGTGCTGGATTTTCCGGATTTAACCGTAGACGGCTCGTTTCCGCTGGGCGCGTGCACGGCGGCAATGCTGATTACGGCGGGGGTAAACCCATGGCTTGCCTGCCTGATTTGTTTCGCGGCTGGCGCGGCGGCTGGCGCAGTTACAGGCTTTTTGCATGTGCGGCTGCATATTACAGACCTGCTTTCCGGTATTTTGGTGATGACAGCCCTTTACAGTGTGAATATGGCGATTACCGGGAAGAAAGCGGTTGTGTCTTTCTTTGATATGCCCACGATTTTCAGCAGTGGGCTGGGCGGCACTCTGCACAGCGCTTTGGGCCAGTGGGGCTGGGTCATTATGGCCGCCATTGTGTGTCTGGTAATTAAGCTGGTTATTGACCTTTACCTGAAAACGCGCTCGGGCCTTTTGCTGCGGGCGGCAGGCAGCAACGCAAAGTTCGTTGTTTCGCTGGGCAAAGATCCCGGCCGTATGAAGATTTTGGGCTTGATTTTGGGCAATGGCCTTACGGCCCTTTCTGGCTGTGTACTGGCACAGCAGAAAGAGAGCGCTGACGTTACCTCTGGTACCGGCATGGTGGTTATGTCACTGGCAGCGGTTATCATTGGCGTATCTCTGCTGGGCAGAGTGCGCTGGATGAAGCCGACGATGATGGCGGTTATCGGCATGATTCTGTACCGCGCCTGCTTGACTGTCGCCATGCAGCTAGGGCTGGATACCAATTACCTGAAAATGCTGATGTCTATTATCTTTGTCATCGCGCTGGTAGCAAGCCGGTTTGCGTCCGGGAGGAGGAAGCACAATGTCGTCACAGTCGACCGCAGCAGCATCTGAGCCGCTGGTTCGTATGCAGCATATCTACAAAACCTTTAATCCCGGTTCTGTCAATGAAGTGGTGCTGTTCCAGAACTTTAATCTGCAGATTGAAAAGGGTAGCTTTGTCGCGGTGGTTGGCAGCAACGGCTCCGGAAAAACCACGATTTTAAACCTGCTCTGTGGCAGCATTCCGGTAGATTCCGGTTCTATCTTTTTGAAAAAGCGTGATATCACAAAGCTTAAAGAACACACGCGCTCGCGCTTTATCGGCCGTGTGTTCCAAGACCCAGCCATGGGCACGTGCCCGTCTTTGACAGTGCTGGAAAATATGGCGCTGGCCGACAACAAGGGCGGCAGCTTTTTACTGCAGCCTGGTATCAACCGCCGCCGCGCCGATTATTACAAACAAGAGCTTTCTCTGCTTCACATGGGGCTTGAGGATAAACTCGGCGTACAGGTGGGCAGCCTTTCGGGTGGGCAGCGGCAGGCGCTGGCGCTGCTTATTGCAACCATGACGCCGATTGACCTGCTGATTTTGGACGAACACACCGCTGCACTGGACCCGAGTTCCAGCAACAATGTGATGGAGCTGACGCAGCGGGTTGCCGAAGAAAAACACGTGACTATGCTGATGGTAACGCATAATCTGAAGTTTGCGGTTGCCTATGGCGACCGGCTCATCATGATGCACCGCGGAAATATCATTTTAGATGCGGCTGGCGAAAAGAAAAAAGCACTGGATGTCCACGACCTGACCAATCGCTTTGATGAAATCAGCGTAGAGGACGGCAACTGAAATATAAATATTAAATATAAATAAGAAGCGGGCGGCAGCAGTGCCGTCCGCTTCTTATTTAGGTGCATTTTAGAGCAGAGAAACGGCCTTGCTGTAAAGAAGCAGCGGCTGCTTCCTATATCGCTGCAAACAAAAAGAGCCACGCGGCAAAAGCCGGTGGCCCAAGATTCTTTTAGTGGCGGTAACGGTCATGTGAAAAATCCTTGTCCTCTTTTTTCGCCTGCTCTTGCAGGTAGGCTTCATAGTCAAAGCCGTCCTCTTCATCAACGCTCGAACTGCCGTGGCTGTGATGCTGCTGCGGGGCAGGCTTCTTGCTGCGCGCGTATTCTTCATCGCGGGCGAAGGCCTCGCGGGTGTGGGTGCTTTCTGTATGGGGAGCTGCCTTTTGAACGGAAACGGATTTCTTTTCACCGGAAAGCCATGTGGGCATTTTTTCCAGTACATTAGCCGGCAGTACTTTGCGCACAGACTGCATCAGCGGCTGGAAATTCATGATAATCATCAGCAGGGTCAAGAGCGCACAGTAAAGAATGCTGTGGGAAACATTCTTAATCATAACAAATGCTTCAAAAGAAAGCAGCAGGCTGTCGGCCAAAAGGCGCATGGGGCTAAAATGCACCCGGATAAAGCGGCGGGTGTCAATTACGCGTATGACAAACATAACCAGGTAAGAAATTAAAGTGGCTGTGGCGGCGCCTTGCGGGCCCCATTTGCGAATCAAGAGCAGATTTAAAATAACATTGATTACAGCGGCAATAATCGTTGTAACCATGTTGTTAATGCTGCGCTTTTCCACCATATAAACCGTGCCTAAAAAGCTGCATAGGCAGGAGAAAGCAGTGGCAAGCACCAAGATAGGCACATAGACCCAGCCAACATGAAAGCTGTGTGCAGTCAGCAGATTAATCAGTGGACGGCACAGCAGAATCACCAGCGCGCTGCCGACAAAGATAATGGCGGACATGGCGTGAAAGACCTGTGTAAAGAAGCGCGCCCGGCCCTTTTCTTCTGTAATCGAGGACATCTGCCAGGCATCCAAAAAGACACTGACGACCAAAGAAATCAGGTTTGGTATTTTATACGAGGCTGCAAAAACACTGCTGATGGTTTTGTTTGTCATTACCTGAACCATCATGCGGTCAGAGCAGTTTGTAATCCAGAAAGCAATTTTGTTTGGAATCAGCGGGGCAGAGTATTTGAGCATCTGTGCCGCGGTCAGATGGTCCAGACCGCGGAAACGGACAAACTGCTTTAGGTCTGCTATCCAGAATAAGAAAATTGCGCCCAAAAGATCCGGCAGAATAATGCCAAGCATAAATCCTGTGACACCCATGTGCAGCGGGTACAGGAACAGCAGCGTAAAGACAACCGTGGTAAAGGTCGTTAGAATTCCCTCAAAGGCATAGAGCTTTACCATTTCGCGTGCACGCACAAATTGACTGCACATATTGCGCAGCGAAGAAGTAAAGACAAAGATGGCGACCAAAAGGCTGCGCCCTTGTATAAAAGTCAGCCCCGGTATCTTTTCCAGCAACGGTGACAAAATCAAAAGCACAGCCGCGCCAATGCAGGTTACCAGCAGACTGACTGTAAAGACATCTTTTTTGTTGTAGCGGCGGTCCAGACCAAAGCGGGTGACACCGTCGACAATCTGCAGAGAAAACAGCGGAATTAGCACGTTGCCCATATCCTGCAGGACACTGGCAGTGCCAAAATCACTGCCCAGAGCCGCTGTATTGAAGCGAGTCATCAGAATGGTGAGAATTTTGGAACTGAAAGTGCCGATTGCAAAAATCAGCGTATTGGACATTAGTTTTTTATATTTATTCAAGTCCAGCTCTCCAGTCAAAAGTGAAAAATAACAAAATACGAATGTACAAAAATCGTTCTTTATTATAGCATACCCGCAGGTGAAAGTTCAATGGCAGACCAAGTATAGCTTTGTATGTCTGCGGCAGAGTTTCTGTGCAAAACAGAGCAGGAAAAGGTTTCTGTATAAAAATTGCGGCCGAAAAGGTGCGCTTTGACCCACTTTGTGCTATACTGAAATCGTAAAAAGATTTGCTCCATTTGAAAAATTGTAGGGAGGGTGTTCCTTTATGAGTGAAAGTTTGGAAGAACTGCGTACACTTGCCGGAAAAGCTGCGGAAGAATTGCTGCAGATAGCAAAAGTGCGGCCCGGCGGGCTGATGGTTGTCGGCTGCTCTTCCAGCGAGGTTGGCGGGCACCGCATTGGCACTGACAGCAATGTGGAAACAGCCGCTGCCATTTTTGACGGCATCTATGAGCAGGTAAAAAAGCACGGCCTGTTTTTGGCAGCTCAGTGCTGCGAGCATTTAAACCGTGCGCTGATTATCGAGCGCGAAGCGGCGGAAAAATTTGGGTACGAGCAGGTGAATGTTGTGCCGCAGCCAAAGGCCGGCGGCTCTTTTGGCACCACCGCCTATGCGCGCTTTGCCGACCCGATTGCGGTAGAGCATGTACGCGCGGACTGCGGCATGGACATTGGCGGAACTCTGATTGGTATGCACTTAAAAGAAGTTGCGGTGCCTGTGCGCCTTTCGATAGATCATTTGGGTGAGGCGGTACTGCTGTGTGCGCGCACCCGGCCAAAGTTTGTCGGCGGGGGCCGGGCACACTATGATGACAGCCTGCTGTAAAAAGCAGACGGCTTTTTGCGCAGATTCCTTTGGCAGTACAGAATGAGAAAAGCCGCATTTCGGCTTGACAAAGTGAAAGCGGTCTGCTATACTACTATACATAGCGACGAAGATGCCGCGCTCCTGTTTGGAGCGCGGCACTTTTTATTTTGTTTACAAGTTTTTCTACATACAAAGCCTCTCTTTTCTTACTCAGCTGTACAGAAATTGTGCAGCGCCCTCAGCCTCAGCCCGGTTGAGGGCTTTTTTATGCTCTGTTGTGCTTTTTGTGCCGACCAGCAGCCGGCAGGTACATCAGCAGCATAATTGCCAAAGTCAGTCCTGCATAGCCGAGCAGGTACCCGGGGTTGCCCATGCGGTCGGCAAACCACTGCAGCGGGGTGCCCGCCTCTGGTACGCACAGGAAAAAGTAATTGGCGGCAAAGTGCAGGTCAAAAAGATAGACCGGCGGCAGTACGACCGCCAGGAACACAAGCGGTTTCCAGAAATGCCTGAAGTTTGGCTGGATTCTGCCGCAGGCCAGTGCACACGCCACATACAAAACGATGAGTGCATGCAGCAGAAAGCTTTGTATTGTGATGAAATGAAACGCGGGGTACTTTATCCAGTTTGGAAATAGCAGCGCTGCCAGCGTGCCCGGCAGACACAGCGCATACAGTACCTGCGAAAGCCAGTCCCATTCGGTATACGCGTGCAGCAGGCACAGAAATCCCGCCATACCACACAAGTGCAGCGGCAGTTCGTAGACGGACAGGCGATGAATGTGCCACAAGACATATAAGCGCATTCCTTCCAGCAGCACCTGTATAATGCCGAGCCAGCGCAGCGCCCGTTGCTGCTTTTTCTTGTTCCAGTGTGAAAAGCGGCGATAAAACAGCAGGCCGCATACAAATAAAAGTCCCAGCCACACGAGGTGTGCTGTCCCGAAATGAGAGAAGCCGATTCCTTCCGGCAAATCAGATTCGTATGTAAAAAAGAACTTTAAATAAGGCGCTGCCTGCTGCATGCTATTCCTTCCTTTGCAAATTCATGTATTTAGCCGATGGTATGAATTCTTGTGCTGTCAAAGCGGTCCTGTGCAGCGGCGGCTTTTTCGGGGTAGCCAACCGGCACAATCGAGAAAGCTTCTAAAGTTTCGGGCAGATGCAGAGCGGCTGCTGCTGCCTGCATACGGTCCTTTTGCGGATAAATGCCCAGCCATACGGCGCCAAGGCCCAGTGCGGTAGCCTCCAGCAAAATGTTTTCACAGCAGGCGCTCATATCCAGTGGGGCGTCCTCTGCATAGCGCAGGCCCTCTTTTCGGCAGCAGAGCACCAGCGCGGCGGGCGCCTTTGCAGTGCAGCCGGAATAGGGGCTGGCCTTTGCGAGCTTTTGCAGGACGGCGGGGTCCCGCACCACGTAAAATTCCCATGGCTGCTGATTCCCCGCGGAGGGTGCCGCCATACCGGCTTTTAAGAGCAGCTGCAGGTCCTTTTCCCCTATCGGTTCCTTTTGGTAGCTGCGGATACTGGTCCTGGTAAAAATCGGGTTCAAAACGAATTCCTCCTTTTCCCTATCTGAGATCAATGTAAGGCACTTTTCCTTTTCATTTATTTTACACCCGGCGCAAAGGCACGGCAACAGGACCGTCAGCAGATTTTTTTGTCGCAGGGTCTAGAAATTCCAGCGGGGAACGCTTAAAATAAGAGAGCAAAAAGTAATTTTGACGGGGGAACAACGATGCGGGAAATGCAAATTGACCAGGTTCCAAATCTGCATATTTTCGGCCGGGCGGGCAAAATCCGCTGCCCACTGAACCTTTTTTGGACAGGCAGCGGGATTGAGATGAACGTGCGCGCGGGCGAGCTTTGGATAGAAACTATAGCAGATTACGGTTTGTACGAGCCATGGTTCTGTGTTTTGGTCGATGATGTTCCGGTTATGCGGCAGATGGCTCTGCGCGGGCAGCACTGGGTCCCAATTCTGCGTACAGCAGAGGGAACAGAAGAACTGCACAATGTTAAAATCATACGGGAAGTGCAGGCGATGCACGGCGACCCCCAAAGCTTTCTGCAGTTGAATGCAGTACGCACCGACGGTGAGTTTTGTCCGCTGTCAGCAAAAGCCGGCCGTATTGAGTTTATCGGCGACAGCATTACAGCGGGAGAGGGCACAGTTGGCACAAAAGGGGAGATGAACTGGAGCTCTATGGTCTTCAGTTCCGTGCGCACTTATGCGTATCAAACTGCGCATATGCTGCACGCGGATTTCCGCATTCTGGCGCAGAGCGGCTGGGGCATTCTTTCAGATTGGGAGGGCGACCCTGCATGCAGTCTGCCGCGATACTATACAAAGGTGTGTGGCGTGCTCTGCGGCGAAGAAAACCGGCAGCGGGGGGCTTTAACGGAGAATGACTTTGCCTCGTGGCAGCCGAATGTGGTGGTTATCAACCTTGGCACAAATGACCGGGGCGCTTTTGACCAGCCGCCCAAATTCCGCGATGCAAGCGGTGTGCTGTTCGACCAGAAACTGTGTGCAGACGGCAGCATGGATAAAGCCTGTGTGCGGCGGCTGCAGCACGCCGTGGTCGATTTTCTGTATCAGCTGCGGCAGTGCAATCCCGGTGCGTGCCTGATGTGGGCCTACGGGATGCTGGGAGCAGATTTAGCCGATACGCTGCGGCAGGCGATAGAGGCCTATAGGGCAAAGAGCGGCGACAGCAATGTCAAATTTGTGCTGCTGCCGCAGGCCACAGAAGAAACGATTGGTTCCCGTGGACACCCCGGTTCCGAAAATCACCGACAGGCCGCCGAGGTTTTGGCGCCAAAAATCATTCCGTATCTGAATAAATGACTTCAAATATGCAAAAAAGCGCGTATATCAGTGTATGTTATTGAGTATTTCAGACAAATAATGAAAAAATATTCGTTTTTCCTTGCATTCTGCACTTTACTGTGCTACAATAAAAACACTTTCAGGACAAAGGCGTCAGCGACGTGTGCCGCTGACGATTTTTGTATATTTGGTTGAGAGAGTATTTCCAACAATACAGGCGCGCCATTTGTGTTGCCGGCGATTTTGCGCCGGGTCTTTATGGGGCAGCAAAAGGATTAAGGAGAGATCAGCAATGAAAAAAGGGAAAATTATTCTTGCGGCAATGCTGGCTGTGTCCATGTTGGTTCCAATGGCGGCCTGCGGCAGCAGTACGGCGTCTTCCAGTGCGGCGGGCAGCACAGCGGCCTCTGGCACAGCGGCAGCCGGCGGCACAATTACCATGTCGACCAACGCAGAGTTTGAGCCATTCGAGTACAAGAGCAACAATAAAATTGTCGGTATCGATGTAGACATCGGCAACAAAATTGCTGCAAAACTCGGCAAAACGCTGCAAGTGCGCGACGTAGCTTTTAATTCGCTTTCCGCAGAGCTCAGCGCAGGCAAATGCGACTTTGTCGCGGCAGGTATGACTATTAACAACGACCGCAAAAAGAATATGGATTTCTCTGACCCGTATTTTGATGCTGCACAGTCGATTATTGTTACAAAGAACAGCTCCATTAAGAGCAAAGATGACTTAAAGGACAAGAAAATCGGTGTACAGCAGGGTACCACAGGCGACGATTACTGCACGAAAAACTACAGTGCACCAAAGCGCTATAACAAAGGTGCCGATGCAATTTCCGATCTGATTTCCGGCCGCCTTGACGCGGTCGTCATTGATGATTATCCGGCACAGAAGTTTGTTTCCAAAAACGCAGGAAAGATTCAGAAGCTGTCGGATGCTTTAACAGTCGAGCATTACGCAATCGCAGTGAAAAAGGGCAACACCCAGCTGGTCACCACGATTAACAGTGTCATTAAAGAAATGAAATCCAACGGCGAAATGGATAAGGTTATTAGCAAATACAAGGAAACCCTTGAAAATGCTTAATCGGAAATGGTAGAAACCAAAACGGCAGGGAGGGGGACTTTCGCTCCCTGCTGTTTTTATTTTAATTGGGAGGACGACAATGAATCATCTGTTTGCGGCGGCGCCGCTGTCATTCTTTTCATCTGTCGGGGATCAGCTTTATCAGTCTTTGGTGGTCGAAAACCGCTATCAGTATATTCTGACCGGCCTCGGCAATACTTTAGTCATCAGCATTTTTGCGGTTATCATTGGTCTGGTGCTTGGCACCCTGGTGGCATTGGTCAAAACCACTCACCAGAACAACCCCAAAAAGATGCGCGTGCTCAACGCCATCTGTTCGCTGTATCTGACGGTTATCCGCGGGACGCCGGTTGTTGTGCAGCTGATGATTATGTACTACATTATCTTAGTGGGCACATCCTTGAGCGATGTCGGCACAGCTATTTTGGCATTTGGCATTAACTCTGGCGCCTATGTCGCCGAGGTCATCCGCAGCGGCATAATGTCGGTAGACCGCGGGCAGACAGAGGCCGGCCGTTCCCTGGGGCTGACAGAGCGCACTACAATGGTAAAAATCGTATTTCCGCAGGCGCTGAAAAATGTGCTTCCCGCAGTGGGCAATGAATTTATCTCTCTACTGAAAGAGACCTCGGTCGCGGGCTATATTGGCATACAGGATCTGACCAAGGGCGGCGATATTATCCGCAGCACTACCTATCAGCCGTATGCGCCGCTACTGCTGACCGCGGCGGTTTATCTGGTTATCGTGATCGGTTTGAGTACTCTGCTGAGCAAGGCAGAAAGGAGGCTGCGCAGAAGTGATTACCGTTAAAGACCTACATAAAAGTTTTCGTACGCTTGATGGCCCTGTAGAAGTGCTGAAAGGAATCAATCAGGAAATAGGAAAAGGGGAAAAGGTCGTTGTTGTGGGACCTTCTGGATCCGGCAAAAGTACCTTTTTGCGCTGCCTCAATCTGCTAGAAAAGCCCACCAGCGGCGAAATCTGGTTTGAGGACAAGCAAATTAACGTCCCAGGCTTTAATATTGACCGCCTGCGCCAAAAAATCGGCATGGTCTTTCAGCATTTTAATTTGTTCCCGCATCTGACTGTGCAGCAGAATATCACGCTGGCTCCGGTTTCACTGAAACTGAAAACACAGGAGCAGGCAGATGAGCAGGCACTGTCGCTTTTAAAGCGCGTAAACCTTTCTGATAAAGCAGATGCCTACCCGGGGCAGCTTTCCGGCGGGCAGAAACAGCGCATTGCGATTGTGCGTGCACTTGAGATGGAGCCGGAAGTGATGCTTTTTGATGAGCCTACCAGTGCGCTCGACCCTGAAATGGTCGGCGAGGTACTACAGGTTATGAAAGAGCTTGCCGATGACGGCATGACCATGGTGGTTGTCACCCATGAAATGGCTTTTGCCCGCGAGGTGGCCAACCGGGTGCTGTTTATGGACGGTGGCCAGATCTTAGAGGAAGCCGACCCTGAAACTTTCTTTGCGCACCCCAAGTCCCCGCGTCTACAGGACTTCCTCAATAAAATCCTGTAAGAAAAGATAAAGTACACAAATTTGTGCATTCCTTTTCATTTAAAATGTATCTTGTATGGAAGGCCATGGTATGTTATACTGTTTATTACAAAAGTAAATAACTTTATTGTGGATTGTGACTGGTAATGCAGGCAAAACCAAATGAGGGCTTTTTTTAAAGCTTTCCATTTGTGTTTTGCCTTTTTTATTTGTCAAAAAGGGGTGAGAAAATTGAAAATCCGAAAAGTGCTGAATAACAACGCAGTGGTTGCCGCCGACAAAGACGACCGCGAAATTGTTGCTATGGGCAAAGGAATTGCCTTTCAGAAAAGGCCCGGTGCTTTGGTGCCGGAAGAAAAAGCAGAAAAAGTTTTTTATTTGGAAGATAAAAAAACTTTTTCACGCTTTCAGGACTTAATCTGCTCGATACCAATGGCTCACCTGCTTTTGTCAGAACGCATTATCAACTACGGCAAAACGTCGCTGGGCAAAAAACTGCACGAGATTATTTACGTTACACTGCCGGACCATATCTCCAGTGCCATTGAGCGCTACCAAGAGGGGCTGAAGCTGAAAAACCCGATGTATTGGGATATCCGCCGCTTTTACCCTGAGGAATTTGAGGTTGGGCAGAAAGCAGTGGAAATCGTAAAAGAAGAGACAGGTGTAGAATTCCTGCCAGATGAAGCGGCCTTTATTGCAGTGCACTTTGTAAATGCAGAGCTCAATGACGACATGAGCCGCATGTATCACTTAACGCAGATTATGGAAGATTCATATACATTGGTAAAAAATTATTTTCATACCGAATTTGACGAAAATTCACTGGACTGCTATCGCTTTTTAACACACCTGAAGTTCTTTGCCCAGCGCGTGGTTGACAATACCCATTACCATGACGATGACGACGAAGACCTGCTGGAAGTGGTCTGTATGAAGCACCCCAAGGCCTATGACTGTGCGCGCCATATTCAGCGTATGATTCAGGAAAAATACCATTCTGCTGTAACAGAGGAAGAGGTTTTGTACCTTACCATTCATATTGCACGCGTAACACGCCGTCAAAACTTAAAACCTGCCCTGCAGGAAAAGGAACCAGACGGACCAGACAAGGAGAAATAACTGATGAATTATGCAAAAACAGCCGCTGAGATTCTGCGCGGGGTCGGCGGAGAGAAAAATGTTTCCAGTATGACACACTGTATGACCCGTCTGCGGCTCATTTTGAAAGATGACCAAGTCCCAAAGGACAGCGAGATGTTGAAAATCCCCGGGGTCCTGCGTACGGTGCGCCAGGGCGGCCAGTACCAGATTGTCATAGGTAGTCAAGTAAGCCATATATATGATGAACTGCAGAAACTGGGGAACTTTACAGCAGCTTCTACTGATGAAGAGGCCCCAAAAAGCGCGCAGAAAGAAAATATCCTTTCCCGCCTGTTTGGCTTTATCGCCGGCTGTATGACACCGCTGCTGCCGGCTTTGATGGGCGGCGGCATGCTCAAGGTGCTGATTACCCTTTTGACAGCTCTCGGGTGGATTTCCACCAAAGGCAGCACCTATGCAGTGCTGAATATCATGGGCGATGCGCCTTTCTATTTCCTGCCGATTATGCTGGCCTACACCTGTGCACGGCGTGTCAGCGTAAACCCAATTTTGGCTATGTGCATTGCGGGCGTGATGCTGCACCCCAATTTGGCGGCTTTATTTAAAGCCGGGCAGGCGGTTACTTTCTTAAAGCTTCCGGTGACAGCCACTACTTACAGCGGGTCTGTTATTCCCATTCTGATGATGATTCCGCTGATGAAGTACATTGAACGTTTTGCAGAAAAAATTTCGCCGGATATGGTCAAAGTCTTTTTAAAGCCGATGCTGGTCCTGCTGATTTCCGCGCCAGTAGCGCTGATTGTGGTAGGTCCGCTGGGCGGCATTATTGGCGGCTGGCTTGCGACGGGCGTTACTTTCCTCTATACGCATGCTGGCTGGCTCACCATTATGCTGTTGGCGGCTGTTTTCCCATTTATTGTGATGACTGGCATGCACTATGCGCTGTTCCCCATTGCGCTGAATTCGATAGCTGCTATGGGCTATGACCCGATTTTAATGGTCATCATGTTTTGCTCAAACCTTGCGCAGGGCGCAGCCTGCTTTGGTGTGGCAGTGCGCACAAAAAACAAGACGATGCGCCAAACAGCTTCTGCGGCCGGCGTGACCGCCATTGTCGCTGGTGTTACAGAGCCTGCACTGTATGGTGTCACTTTAAAGTTGAAGCGTCCGCTTGCGACTGCCTGCATAGGCAGCGGAATTGCCGGGCTGTTTTGCGGCATTGTCGGTGCGCGCGTTTTTGCCTTTAATGCCACTTCTAATGTTTTCACACTGATTACAATGATTGGCGGCGGCAGCATGAAGTACCTGATTTACGGCCTGATTGCCATGGCAATTGCACTGATTGTCAGCTTTGTCGGTACCCTGCTGGCCGTGCGCATGGATGATCCGGATATGCAGCCCGAAACAGCCGAAGAGACCAGCGAGGCAGAAGCAGCGCCGGCCTGCAAGGAGCAGCCAGCTTTGGAAAACAAAGAAGCGCAGCCGCTGCAGAAAAAGTTCCAGCTGAGCAGTCCCTTGAGCGGCTATGTGGTTCCGTTGGAAAAGGTAAACGACGAAACCTTTGCTTCTGGTGTAATGGGCAGCGGCGTCGGCATACAGCCGGCGGACGGCCGGGTTTATGCACCGGCAGACGGAACAATCGACTGCCTGATGGATACAAACCACGCAATCGGTATGCACACGGATTCTGGTGCCGATGTACTGATCCATATTGGAAAAGACACAGTCAATCTGCAGGGCAGATTCTTTACGCCGCATATCAAAACCGGCGATACAGTAAAGCAGGGCGACCTTTTGCTGGAATGTGACTTGGCAGGGATTCGCAAGGCGGGCTATGACACCATTTCGCCAGTTACCGTAACGAATTCTGCAGATTATCTGGAGGTCCTTTCGCACCCAGAAGGCGAGGTAAAAGCCGGTGAAAAGCTGATTACGGTTTTGCAGTGACAGTATACAATAGAGTTCAGCCCCCTTTGCAGCTGTGCTTAAGTGAGTGTAAAAATATGGAATAAAAAGTAAATAAAAGGGTTTTTGTACAAAAAGGTTCCCTTTTTGCGAAGAAACAGGTATAATGTTTTTTCGGAAGAGGGTGAAAGCTGTGTCCTTCAAACGGAAAAAACGGTTGAGGGATTTGCGGCGGGTTATGAAACAGGGAAAAGTTCAGTCGGAAGTAAAAGAATATGCACAGATGACGCTGGCAACGACCATTATGGTAATTGGCATTTATTTTTTCAAATTTCCCAATAACTTTTGTTTTGGGGGTGTTACCGGCATTGCGGTTTTATTCAGCGGCTTTTTAAAGATGAGCGCGTCGGATATTACGTTTATTATCAATATGTTAATGCTGGTGGCCGGGTTTATCTTTTTGGGCAAAGGCTTTGGCGTAAAGACCGTGTATGTCAGTGTGATGATGTCAGTTGCCCTCAGTGTTTTGCAGAAAGTATACCCTATGTCAAAGCCGCTGACCAATGAGCCTGTGCTGGAATTTATGTTTGCCGTATTTCTGCCTGCACTTGGTTCGGCCATGCTGTTTGACATGGATGCTTCCAGCGGCGGCACCGATATCCTAGCCATGATTTTAAAGAAGTATACAACGATGAATATCGGCGCGACGCTGATGCTGGTAGATGTGCTGATTACCGTGGCGGCCTTTATCATTTATGGGCCAAAGACAGGTCTATTTTCGTTTGCGGGGCTGCTGAGCAAATCTCTTGTCATTGACAGTGTCATTGAAAACCTGAATCTGTGTAAGTACTTTACGGTTATCTGCGACGACCCGGAGCCAATCTGTGACTATATCCATAAGGAACTGAAACGAAGTGCAACCGTTTTCAGTGCAGAGGGTAGCTACCTGCACAACCGCAAAAAAATTGTTTTAACGGTTATGCGGCGCAGCCAGGCGGTGCTTTTGCGCCGCTTTATCCGCAAAAACCAGCCGCAGGCGTTTATTATGATAACAAACAGCAGCGAGATTATCGGCAAGGGCTTTCGCGGAACGAATTGAACGCAAAATAAAAGTGCCCAGCCGTATTTTTACAGCTGGGCACTTTTTTATTTCCATTTAGTCTGCCTGAAAAACACAGATGCCTACCAGCCCCGGGCCGGTATGTACGGCCATAGAGGCAGTAATCTGTGACTCGACCATAAGCTGTCCCTTCGGAAAAAAGCTCATCAGCTCTGTTTTTAGCGCATGAGCCTGCTCGGCGGCACCGCCGTTCATCAAGGCGAGCCAGGTCTTTGCTTTGCTGGCACATTTGCCTACGGTGTCCAACAGGCGGCGTGCACCGCCCTTTTTACCGCGGACCATAGAAACTGTATAGTAGGTTCCCTCGGTGTTGCAGGAAATAATGGGGCGGATATTCAATACCTTTCCGATTAGGCCGGTGATTTGTCCGATTCTGCCGCCAGCCCGCAGATAGTCCAAAGAATCCATGTAAAAATAGATTTTGCTGTCCCGCTGCTTGCGCTGCAGCGCGGCGGTAATCTGCTGAAAAGACATGCCGTCTTTTACAGCTTTGGTTGCCCACAGCGCATAAAGTCCCGCACCGATAGAAATATTTTTGCTGTCAAAGACGAAAGTTTCCAGTTCGGGGTATTCTTCAGCTGCAGTATGAATGGTGTGATAGGTGCTGCTCAGTCCGCTGGAAATACATACGGCAATTACTTTCTGATAGCCCTTTTCCTGCAGTGCTTTCAGGGTGTCTTTTGCTTCCTGCAGGTTTGGCGCGGAGGTCGTGGGAATTTCCTTTGGGAAACGGCTGTAGACCGTCTGCGGCGTAATATCGATGCCGTCTCGGTAAATTTCATTGCCGTAAATGACACGAAGCTCCATTGTTGTAATATGATATTCTTCCTTTAGGGCTTCTGGCAGGTCGCTGCCTGAGTCAACCAAAACTGCAATCTTTTCTTCCATGGGGGTATCTCCTTTTCCGCGTTTTGCGGCGAGTAACATCTTTGATCTCAATGTCTATAGTATGGCAATATATGGCGGTAAAAATTCCTATTTTATTTATTAACCGCCATTTATAAAATCAAACGAATTTTATTATAGAATAGACTTGCCTGTGATTTTATTGTATAATGTGACTAATCTATACAGGGTATTGTTGCAATAGGCAAGTGCTTTCGGATACTTTTGTATAAAAATGAAGGAGGATATGATCATGACAGTATTGAAAGGGGAAGGCGTCAGCAAAGGGGTCGTGTTTGGTAAAATCCGGTTTTTCCGCCGGGTTGCAGCCCATGTAGAAAAACGTTTGGTCACCGATGTGCAGGCAGAAGTCAAGCGCTTTGAAGATGCCCGCGCTGCTGCAGTCGCTCAGCTGGCAAATCTGTATGTAAAGACACGCGACGAGCTGGGCGAAGAAAACTCTCTTCTGTTTCAGATTCATCAAATGATGCTGGAAGATGTCGATTACGGCGACTCTATTTTGAATAAAATTAAGAATGACAAAGTCTGCGCCGAGTACGCAGTTTCAGAAACTTCAAAGGAATTTGCCGAGATGTTCTCTCAAATGGAAGACGAGTACATGCGCGGCCGCGCGGCAGATGTAAAGGATGTCTCTGCGCGTGTGATTGCGATTCTGACCGGGCAGCAGACAGAGGAAGACGGCGGCAGCGAGCCGTGTGTGCTGGCAGCGGATGAACTGGCACCGAGTGAAACAGCCCAGCTGGATAAATCCAAAGTACTGGCGTTTGTCACTTCCGGCGGATCGTACAATTCGCATACTGCTATTTTTGCCCGCACCATGGGTATTCCGGCGGTTATCGGCCTGAAAGACCAGCTGACGAAAGAAATCAATGGCAAAGAAGTCATTGTCGATGGTTCCACAGGCTGCATTTATTTGGATGCAGATGAAGCAACCCGTAAAGAAATGAACGATAAGCACCAGCAGGAGGAAGCCCGCAAGCGCCTGCTTTCACTGTACCGCGGCAGGCCCACTGTGACAAAGAGCGGCCATCATATTGAGCTGTGCGCTAATATCGGCAACCCCAAAGATATGTCTGCTGTGCTGGAAAACGATGCAGAGGGCATAGGCCTGTTCCGCAGCGAATTCCTGTATTTGGAAAGCAGCGACTACCCTACAGAAGAACAGCAGTTCGCAGCATACAAAACTGTCGCTGAAAAGATGAAAGGCAAACGCGTCGTTATTCGTACTTTGGACATCGGCGCGGATAAACAGGCAGCCTATTTCAATCTGCCAAAAGAGGAAAACCCAGCCATGGGCATGCGCGCTATCCGCATCTGTCTGACTCGGCCTGAAATCTTTAAAACACAGCTGCGTGCGCTGTACCGTGCCTCTGCTTACGGAAAAATTGCCATCATGTTCCCGATGATCACTTCTGTAGAGGAAGTACAGCAGTGCAAGCAGATTGCTGCGCAGGTGCGGGAAGAGCTGACTAGTGAGGGGGTTCCGTTTTCATCTTCAGTGGAGCTTGGTATTATGGTGGAAACGCCGGCCGCCGCAATTATCAGCGATGACCTTGCCAAAGAAGTGGATTTCTTCAGCGTTGGTACCAACGATCTGACGCAGTATACGCTGGCCTGTGACCGCCAGAATCTGGAGATTTCCCGTTTTTGCAACACCCATCATAAGGCAATCCTGCGCCTGATTCGCACTGCCGCAGAGAATGCGCATAAAGCGGGCATTTGGATTGGCATTTGCGGTGAACTTGGTGCAGATGAAACGCTGACCCAGACTTTTGTAGATATGGGTATAGACGAACTTTCTGTTACACCGGCCTCTATTTTAGGCCTGCGCGCGGCTATTTCAGAGATTGAGTGAAGAAGTAGAAGCGCTGTATAAATACACAAGCGGCGGCTTTGCGGCACAGGGCGTTTTCAGACCTGCGGCAAAGCCGCATTTTATAGACATTTCAGGGCTTGTACGAAACAGAAGAAGCTTTTTCTGCTGCTTTTTCTAAAATTTGTTTCAGCCAAAACAACTATGATTGTTTACTCTATCATAAATTACTTGGTAAAACAAGAGAGAAAGTATTAACACTTTTATAAATATACATTAATAATCAAAAAAGAAAGGCATTTTCGCTTCCCCAAATGAGGAAAGCGGAAATGCCTTTAAATGTTTGTAAATAATCAGGAAACAGTGGAAGGAACTACCGCACCTGCATAGTGCTGTGTGATGTAGTCCTGCGTTTCTTTACTGGTCAGTGCCTTGTAAAGGGCTTTCAGATCCGCACGGTTTTCGTCGCCCTCACGCACAGCTAAAACATTGGCATAGGTTTTAGCTGCAACAGAAGTGTTCTTTTCCACAGCCAGCGCGTCCTTTACTTTCAACCCGCCGCTGATTGCATAGTTACCGTTGATAACAGCGAGGTCTACGTCCTGAATGGAGCGGGGCAGCTGTGCTGCTTCAATTTCCTGGATCTTAATATTTTTGGGGTTGCTTTCGATATCTTTCTTTGTGGCGGTAATACCTGCACCGCTTTTCAGTTTGATAATGCCGTTGTCCTGCAAAAGCAGCAGGGCGCGCGCTTCATTGGTTGTGTCGTTTGGCACAGAAATGGTTGCGCCGTCTTTTAAGTCAGCAAGCTTTTTGGTCTTGCCGGCATAAATACCGAAAGGCTCATAGTGGACAGGCCCCATGGAGACAATGTGTGTGTTCTTCTCTTTGTTGAAGCTGTCCAGGTACGGTTTGTGCTGGAAGTAGTTGGCATCTAGGCTCTTGCTGTCCAGTGCAAGGTTTGGCTGCACATAGTCAGAAAACTCTTTGACAACCAGGGTGTAGCCCTCTTTTGCCAGCTGCTGCTTGACAACGTTGTTTAAAATCTCTTCATGCGGGGAAGGGGAAGCACCTACAGTAATGGTTCCGCCCTTTGCCGCAGTGGTGGTGGTGGAAGCTGCTGCAGAAGCACTTCCCGCCGCAGAGGAAGCCGAGCTGCCGCAGCCGGCCAAAGTGCCTGCTGCAAAAACAGCTGCTAAAGTGAACGCAAGTATCTTTTTCATAAAGTATCCCTCCTGATAATTAAATCTGAAACTATTGTATGTACAATCGGCAAAACGCCGAAAGAAACCGAATCAAAGCTTTCGTTTGTCGGAAGCGTTGGCAATTTTCAGGCCCACGCCCTGTAGAATTTGGGTAATAACAACCAGCAGGACCACGGTAATCAGCATGGTCACACTGTCATAGCGATAGTAGCCGTAGTTTGTAGCAATGGTGCCAAGCCCGCCGCCGCCGATAAAACCAGCCATAGCCGAGTAGCCGAGAATGGTGGTTGTAGCGATTGCCATGTTGCGCAGCAGGCCGGGCTTTGCTTCTGGCAGCAGAACTTTCCAAATTGTCTGCCAAGTGGTACAACCCATGGACTGCGCAGCCTCAACCACGCCGGCATCTACATCGGCCAAGGGGCTCTCAACCAGCCTGGCGACAAAGGGGGCGGCACTGATAGTCAGCGGAACAATGGTAGCGTTGGTGCCAATTGAGGTGCCAGCAATCATTCGCGTAAAAGGAATGATTGCAACCATTAAAATCAAAAACGGAACGCTGCGCGTGATGTTGACGACAATATCTACAATTTTATAAACACCGGCATTTGGCCGAATACCGTTTTTCGCGGTAACAACCAAGATAACACCCAGCGGCAGACCAATTACATAGGCAAAGAATGTACTGAAAAGGACCATGTACAGAGACTCTAAAATTCCCTGCCCAAAAAGCGGAAGCATATCACTGCTCATCTGCTGTCACCTCCTCTGCGGTTAAGCCGCGTGCTTTGCAGAAAGCAATCATGCGGTCACCAAGGCTGCGGTCTTCCGGCAGCTGCAGTACCATCTGGCCCACAGCTTTTCCGTTTATGTCGCGTGTGTCGGCATACATAATGTTGACCTCAGACTGAAAGTGCAGTACCAGCTGCGCAACGACCGGCTCACAGGAATCAACACCGTCAAAGACAATCCGCACCTGCCGCCGGCCGAGCGCCTGCTCTTTTTGCCCGGGGCCGGGCAGCACCAGCTTTTTGGCTGCTTCGGTTTTGGGGTTTGCAAAGATTTCGCGTACCGGGCCGGTTTCTACGACTTTTCCGCTGGAAAGAATTGCAACCTTGCTACAGATTTCCTCTATAACGTTCATCTGGTGCGTAATAACCAGTATCGTAATGCCGTACGTGGTGTTGATTTTTTTGAGCAGCTGTAAAATACTCAGTGTAGTAGAGGGGTCCAGTGCACTGGTGGCTTCGTCGCACAGAAGCATTTTCGGCTCTGTTGCCAAGGCGCGTGCAATGGCAACACGCTGCTTTTGTCCGCCGGAAAGCTGGCTGGGGTAGCTGCCTGACCAATCGGAAAGGCCAACGGTTTCGAGCAGGTCGGCCGCTTTTGCGCAGGCCTCTTTTTTGGGTACGCCGGCGATTTCCATAGGGAAGCTTACGTTGCGCAGGGCAGTGCGCTGCATCAGCAGATTGAACTGCTGAAAAACCATGCTGATGGAGCGCCGCGCTTTGCGCAGCTGGGCCGGGGCAGCTGCCACCATGTCCTGCCCATCAAACAGCACGCTGCCACTGGTGGGCGTTTCGAGCAAATTGATACATCGCACAAGGGAGCTCTTCCCGGCGCCGCTCATTCCGATGATTCCGAAAATTTCGCCGCGCTCTACAGTTAGGTCCACATGCTGCAGGGCTTCCACTTCACCGCCGCGGGTGGTGTAGGTCTTGCAGAGGTCGCGGACCTCTAAGATCGATTTTGCCATAAAATTTCCTCTTTCCATACTTTTTAAAAAAGCTGGGTAACGCAAAAAGATAAAGAAAAAAGCGGCACAGCTCGCAGGCTGCTCCGCTGGATCAATCCCGTAATTACAAAAGACAGGCAGCCTTTTGACAGGGGAAGCTCCGGCCGGCAGTTTTGCAGCGGCACATCATCACAGTACACATCACACACATGCGGCACATAATCTTCCCTCCATTCTGCAAACGCTGAAATCTTACAAACTTTATCTATTTAGTATGTATTTCATGGTATAGTGTACACACTCTCATTTGCTTTGTCAAGCTTTTTTAAAAAGAAATCTTCTTTTCTGCATAAAGAGCAGCGCTAAACTGCAAAAAGAAGCGGGTGAGTTCTGTATTTTCCACAGAAGACAGCCCGCTTCTGCCGTTTTGCGCATTCTTTCTGCCGGTTTCAGTCGTCCGGCATCCATTCATAAAAGCCAATGATACGCGGAATGAACTCATGAAAGTATACATTTGCGTCCTGTGGGGAAACAAGGAAATGGCCCTGCACGCGGTAAACGCCGTCTTTGTACACGGCATTTGCACGCCGGGCGCTGCCGCAGGCACCGCAGTTTTCACAGGTGGCGGCGTCTGGATTTTCAAACTCAACCCAGACCAGTTTTCCTTCTTTATCCGACAAGTCCCTTAGCTTTTTGCCTTTCATTAAAACACCTTCTTTTTGTTGCATTTCTAGTATACCCCGCGTGCGGCAGTTTGTAAACGCCTTTCCCCGGGGCAATGCAGCTGGAAAAAAGCAGCAGGCGAAAAAAGTGCAGATATGCGAGAGAGAATTGAAGGATCCAGAAGAAAAACCCACACAAAGCCGGTGATTTTTAGAGGCTGTTTAAAAATCTGTTGAGATATGACGGAATTTTCAAAAATATATTGACAGAATATGAATTTAACACTATTATATCTGTTGTTGCGTTTGCATCTGACGAAAACCCGGTACCGTTCTGCTGCCGCAGCTGAAAAAGCCTTTTTGCTGCGAAAAATCCTTTGCGGGGCGCAGCAGAGATACAGCACCGGGGGTAGCGTTTAACCATGCCTGGCTCAACGTAACTGAATAACCGCAAAGGGGATGCATTTCTATGGAAAAAGAACCAATCATTGCGCTGAAAGACATTGCCGTGGCTTTTGACGGCGAGCCGGTACTGCAGGACTTCAACCTCAGTATTCGTGACGGGGAATTTGTCACGCTGCTGGGGCCTTCCGGCTGCGGAAAGACCACAACGCTCCGCATTATCGGCGGTTTTGTGCAGCCTGACCGGGGTGATGTCTTTTTTAACGGCCGGCGTATCAACGATACACCGGCGTACCAGCGCGAAGTAAACACCATCTTTCAAAAGTACGCACTGTTTCCGCATTTAAATGTGTACGACAATGTAGCTTTTGGCATGCGCGTACACAAAAGGCCGGAGAAAGAAATCCGCACGGCTGTGCGCAGTATGCTGGAAATGGTGAATTTGCGCGGCTTTGAGCACCGCAGTGTCGAGCGGCTTTCCGGTGGGCAGCAGCAGCGGGTGGCTATTGCGCGGGCGCTGGTCAATCACCCAAAGGTGCTTTTGCTGGATGAGCCGCTGGGTGCGCTGGATATGAAGCTGCGCAAAGATATGCAGGTCGAGCTGAAAAAGATTCAGCAGCAGACCGGCATTACCTTTTTGTTTGTCACGCATGACCAGGAAGAAGCCCTCTCTATGAGCGACACGGTCGTGGTTATGGATGCCGGCCGCATTCAGCAGATTGGTACGCCGCAGGATATTTACAATGAACCCAAAAATGCCTTTGTTGCGGATTTTATCGGTGAATCCAATATTATAGACGGCATTATGCGGCAAGATTATCTGGCAGAGTTTGCCGGGTGCAAATTCCGCTGCGTCGATAAAGGTTTTGCGCCAAATGAAGCAGTGGATGTCGTTATCCGCCCGGAAGACATCGATGTGGTCGCGTCAGAGAAAAGCCCGCTGCACGGCGTGGTTACGAATGTGACTTTTAAGGGCGTGCACAATGAAATTATTGTAGATGTAGGCGGATTTAAATGGATGATTCAGTCGATTCATTATACCGGCGTAGGTGAGCACATCGGGCTGGAAATTGAGCCGGATGATATTCATATTATGCACAAATCCAGTTACTCCGGTTCGTTTGGTGACTACAGCACCTTCAGCGACGAAATGGAGGAGGATATTCTGACTTCTGAAGAAGCCGAAGCCCAGGAAGAGGCCAAGCAGGAACAGGGGGAAGAAGCATGAAATCTAAAAAGGCGTTTTCTCCCTACATTGTTTGGATGATTCTTTTTACAGTGGTGCCAATGCTGCTGGTCCTGTACTTTGCCTTTACCGACCGCAGCGGTGCCTTTACACTGGAAAACCTGCGCCAAGTGGGGCAGTACAGCAATGTATTTCTGCGCTCTATCTGGCAGGGTGCGCTGGCTACCGTTATCTGTCTGGTGCTGGGCTATCCGCTTGCGTACTGTATTGCACATATGAAATTAAAGACACAAAGCGTGATGGTGCTGCTGATTATGCTGCCCATGTGGATGAACTTTCTGTTGCGCACCTATGCCTGGATGACAATTTTAGAGGACAATGGCATTTTGAATTCTCTGTTTGTCATGCTCGGCCTGCCCAAAGTGCACATGATTAATACGGCCGGCGCGGTGGTGCTGGGCATGGTGTACAATTACATTCCCTATATGATTTTGCCGATGTATACTGTGCTTACGCGTATTGATACCTCTGTACTGGAAGCAGCACAGGACCTTGGCGCAAACCGGGCACAGGTTTTTTGCCGGGTAACACTGCCCATGAGCATGCCGGGGGTCATTTCCGGCATTACCATGGTATTTGTGCCGGCAGTCAGCACCTTTATTATCAGCAAGATGCTGGGCGGCGGCAGCAACCTTTTGATTGGCGATGTCGTCGAGATGCAGTTCCTCGGCTCTGCCTATAACCCGAATCTCGGGTCGGCTATTTCGCTGGTGCTTATGCTGCTGATCATTGTCTGCCTCGGTATTATGAATGAATTCGATGAGGGCGGCGAACAGGAGGCGGTGCTGGTATGAAGGCTGTTTCCAAAGTTTATATGGTGCTGATTTTCCTGTTTCTGTATGCGCCGATTTTTGTACTGATTCTGTTTAGCTTTAATAATTCCAATGCTATGAGCCGCTCTGTGTTTTCGGGCTTTTCGCTGCGCTGGTACCGTCAGCTTTTTGGGGACCGCATGATTTTAGAGGCGCTGCGCAATACACTGATTATTGCGGTGGTGGCTGCAGCGGTCGCTACCGTGCTGGGGACCTTGGGCGCAATTGGCATTAACAGCCTCAAGGGCAAGTGGGCCCGCCGTATGGCAATGGACGTGACAAACCTGCCCATGGTCAACCCCGAGATTGTCACCGGCGTATCGATGATGCTGCTGTTTGTTATTGCAATGCGCGCTGTTGGTGCCGGCCTTGGCTTTGGCAGCTTGATTATTGCACACATCACATTTTGCCTGCCGTATGTCATCCTTTCTGTGCGGCCAAAGCTGCTGCAGATGGACCCGCATCTGTACGAAGCAGCGCAGGACCTAGGCTGTACGCCTGTGCAGGCCTTTTTCAAGGTTGTGCTGCCACAGATTGCGCCCGGTATTGTTTCCGGCGCCATGATGGCCTTTACGCTGTCGATTGATGATTTTGTAATCAGCTACTTTACCAGCGGCACAACGCAAACTCTGCCAATCTATATTTACTCCATGACGCGCAAGCGCATCAGCCCCGAAATCAATGCCCTTTCCACGGTGCTGTTTGCGGTGATTCTGGTACTGCTCATTGTGGTCAATGTGAGTCAGTCGGGCAGCGCAGCCCGGGCGGCCCGCCGCCAAGCGAAAGCAGAGGAGGCGGAGGAGCTGTGAAAAAAAGGATTTGCTCTTTTCTGCTGGCACTGCTGGTAGCCTGCAGCAGCGCTGCACCGGCTTTTGCCTCTGCCGGAAGCAACAGTTCCAGAGCGCTGGCCGGCACCACAATTCATGTTTATAACTGGGGTGAGTATATCAGCAAAGGCACAGACGGCAGCATGGATGTCAATGCTGAGTTTACTCGCCGCACCGGTATCCAGGTAGACTACACCACTTTTGATACCAATGAATCGCTGTACTCCAAGCTGGCAGGCGGCGGCGCGCAGTACGATGTGATTGTTCCCTCGGACTATATGATTAACAAGCTGATTAAGCAGAATATGCTGGAAAAGCTGGATTATCAGAATATTCCGAATTATCAGTATATTGACAAACAGTACAGAAATCTTTCTTACGACCCCAAGGGCACTTATTCGGTGCCTTACACCTGGGGCACGGTGGGCATTCTGTACAACAAAAAGTACGTAAAAAAAGAGGAAACTACTTCTTGGGATATCCTGTGGGATAAAAAATATGCCGGCAAGATTTTAATGTTTGACAACCCGCGCGATGCCTTTGGCATTGCGCAGAAAAAGCTGGGGATTTCTTATAACACCACAGATAGCAATGAGTGGGAGGCTGCCGCTGCGCTGCTAAAGCAGCAGAAGCCGCTAGTGCAGTCCTATGTAATGGACCAGATTTTCGATAAGATGGATTCTGGGGAAGCATGGGTGGCACCCTATTATGCGGGTGACGGCGAGTCGCTGTCGCGGGAAAACCCCAATATCGGCTTTACGATTCCCACAAAACAGGGAACCAACTTCTTTGTAGACGCACTCTGCGTTCCCAAAGGCTGCCAAAATAAAGCCGCTGCAGAAGCCTACATCAATTTTCTCTGCAGCCCAGAAGTCTCTGCCGCCAATATGCAGACAATCGGCTACTCCACCCCGGAAACGGCTGCGCGCAAACTGCTGCCCAAAGAGATGGCCCAGAGTATGATCTGCTACCCGCCGCAGTCTATTTTGGACAAAGCGGAGGTCTTTACCAATCTGCCGGACAAAACGCTGACCTTGATTGATGAATTGTGGACAGAAGTCAAGATGGGTGGTTCCGGCGATACGCTGACGCTGATTTTTGTGCTGTGTGCGTTTTTGGCAGTGTATGTAGGCATTGTTATTTACAAAAAGCAAAAGCGAAAAAAGGAAATGGAATAAAAAGAAGCACTGCCGCAGGCCGTTTTGGTTTGCAGCAGTGCTTTTGATTTTGTATGGAAAAGATAGATAAAAAACGTATTAAACAGCCGGCGCAACGGAATCAGAAACTGCAAACAGGCGTTTCGCATTTTCACAGCCGGCGTCCAATACTTTCTGAGTGGAAATGCCGCGCACAGCGGCAATGACCTTTGCAGAGTAAGGAATCATGGTAGAGTCGCAGCGTGCCCCTCGCAGTGGAACCGGCGCCATGTAGGGGCAGTCTGTTTCGTTCAGCAGACGGTCCAGCGGCACTGCTTCTGCAACACGCAGCGGCATCTTTGCGTTTTTAAATGTCACTGCGCCGCCCAGCCCAATGTACATGCCCAGCTTTAAGATTTCCTGCATTGTTTCGACACTGCCCGAAAAGCAGTGAACAACACCCTGCGGCCGATACTGCTGCAGCAGTTTCAGGGCATCTGCATGTGCATCGCGGTCGTGTACAATGACAGGCAGTTTGTATTTGGCAGCCAGCTGCAGCTGTGCAGCAAAGGCGGCTTTCTGTACATCACGCGGCGGGTTGCCGGCAAAATGGTAATCCAAGCCGATTTCACCGACGGCGACGATTTGGTTTTCTTCTTTTTTCTGCAGAAGCTTTTCCAGCTGCTGAAGCCAGTTTTCCGGTGAAGCGCCGACTTCTTCCGGGTGAATCCCGACCGCTGCGTGAATGTAGGGATACTTTTGTGCAAGCTCGACTGCGGCCCTGCACCCCGCCAAAGTGGCGCCGCAGTCAATGACATGGCAGACACCCTGCTGCGGCAGGGTCTGCAGCAGCACGGAGCGGTCGGGGTCAAAGGCGGTATCGTCGTAATGTGCGTGACTGTCAAAAATATGATGATAGGTCAAAACAAGGACCCTCCTCTGTAAAAAGCAGGGCTGCTGAAGCCGAACCCAGCAGCCCTGAAACATTTCTTTTAAAGTTTGCCGTCAGCCGCGGCCCATGGCTTGCCACTCTGAGCGCAGAATAGACCACAAAACAACATCGACTAGGCGGCCCTGATTATTTTGGTGATACTGCCGCAGGATTCCTTCACGGCGCATGCCGCTTTTTTGCATGACTTTGCCGGAAGCAGGATTCTGTGTATTGTGAAAAGCCTGTATCCGGTTATACCCGCCTTTCGAAAACAAAAAATCTTCCATGGCTGTCAGAGCTTCTGTCATAATCCCATGTCCCCACAGACGGCGTGTCAGGCAGTAGCCGGCGGTTGCACATAAATTTGTGCGGTCCTGTTCGACAGCGTCAATGCAGCCAATGGGTTCATCGGTGTGTTTGTCAGCAATGCACCAGCGGTAAGTTTCTGGTTTTGCGTACAGCATGACCCATACGCATAAAAGCCTCTCACTTTCCGCTGCAGAATGGTGCGGCTGCCAAGTGAGATAGCGCGTTACCTGCGGGTCGTTGGCCCAGTTGCAGTACATGGCAGGGGCATCTTCAATCGTAAAGCGCCGCAAAAGCAGACGCTTTGTTTCGATGTCCTGTGTGCCGATGTGGTTCATAAAAATCTCCTTACCGAATTTTGCTGCCGGCAGGTACATTTTCCAAAAAGACTACTTTAACGTCATTTTCGCCGGCGTCTGCCGCCAGAATCATGCCCTGGCTCTCTACGCCACACAGCTTGGCGGGCTTTAGATTTGCCACCAGCACAACCGTTTTGCCGATTAAATCTTCTGGTTTGTACCACTGCGAAATCCCGCTGCACACAGTGCGCGGGGTGCCTGTGCCGTCATCTAAAGTTAACTTCAAAAGCTTTTTTGCGCGCTTGATTTTTTCGCAGTCCATAATTTTAGCGGCGCGCAGTTCCACTTTTGCGAAGTCATCAATACCGATCTGCGCAATGCCTGCCAGCTCTTCTTTTACTTTGTTTTCCTGAGAGGCGGCTGGGTTGGGGATCAGTTTGTTAAGTTCTTCAATTTCCTTTTCCACATCAATACGTGGGAATAAAGGGCTGCCTTTCTTTACGGTGCAGCCGGCAGGGAAGCGGCCAAAGCTGCCCGCACGGGCATAGGTGCAGTCTGCAGCGGAAAGGCCGAGCTGTTCCTGTATTTTAGGTGCAGTATCGGGCATAAAGGGGGCCAGCAAAATAGAAATGATGCGCAGTGCTTCGCACAGATGGTCCATTACAGCGGCAAGACGTGCTTTTTTGGCTTCCTCTTTACCCAAAGCCCATGGCTCTGTTTCATCAATATATTTATTGGTGCGTGCGATAAAGCGCCAGATCTCTTCCAGTGCTTTGCTGAATTGATAGGCATCAATATCCGTGTCACACTTGCCGCGCAGGGCATTCCCCATTGCTTCCAGTTCACCGTCGGGGTCAGCGGTTTCCTGTTCCTGCGGAATGCTTCCAGCAAAGTATTTCTGTACCATGGCAGTAGTGCGTGAAAGCAAGTTCCCCAGGTCGTTGGCAAGGTCAGAGTTAATACGGTTGATCAGCGCTTCATTGGTAAACAGGCCGTCACTGCCAAAAGGAATTTCGCGTAGCAGGAAGTACCGAATAGCGTCTACGCCGTAGCGCTCGCACAAAATATACGGGTCAACCACGTTGCCCTTGCTTTTGCTCATTTTGGTGCCGTCGCCGAAAAGCAGCCAGCCGTGGCCGTATACCTGCTTTGGCAGCGGTAAATCGAGTGCCATCAGCATGGCAGGCCAGATAATTGTGTGGAAACGGACAATTTCCTTGCCGACAAAGTGCACATCGGCAGGCCAGTATTTTTTAAAATCACTGTCGTCATCGCTGCCGTATCCCAAAGCTGTGATGTAGTTCGGCAGGGCGTCCATCCAGACATAGACCGTGTGCTTAGGGTCAAAGTCTACAGGAATGCCCCACTTGACACTGGTGCGCGAAACGCACAGGTCCTGCAGGCCTTGGTTAATGAACGAAATCATTTCGTTTTTGCGGCTTTCCGGCTGTATAAAATCGGGATGATCTTTGTACAGCTGCAGCAGACGGTCGGCGTACTTGGAAAGACGGAAGAAATAGGCTTCTTCTTCTGCCCACTTTACCTCACGGCCGCAGTCAGGGCATTTGCCGTCTTTCAGCTGTGTTTCCGTCCAGAAAGATTCACAGTCGGTACAGTACCAGCCGGTGTATTTGCCTTTGTAGATTTCGCCCTTGTCGTGCAGCTGACGAAAAATTTTCTGTACGCCTTTTACATGGTAGCTGTCGGTAGTACGGATAAAGCGGTCGTTTGAAATATTCAGCAGTTTCCACAGGTCTTTAAAGACCTTGGTCGTGCCGTCAACATATTCCTTTGGAGTAATGCCGGCAGCGGCCGCTTTCTGCTCAATCTTTTGTCCATGCTCATCTGTGCCGGTCAGGAACATAACATCGTAGCCCTGCATTCGCTTGTACCGGGCAATCGCGTCGCTGGCCACGGTGCAGTAGCTGTGGCCGATGTGCGGTTTGCCAGAAGGGTAGTAAATGGGCGTTGTGATGTAAAAAGTCTTTTTCTCCATGTTTCTGCCTCCACTTGAGTTTTGAACAAATTTGCTTTTTTATTATACACGCATTCTGCGGGGATTACAATTCTGCTTTTGCTTTCTTTTTGCCGCTTTTGCGGCAGAAAAAAACCGGGCGGCTGCTTTCGGTTTGCGGAAAGACAGCGGCCCGGCAGTCTGTACGGTTTCGGTACAGTTAATTTGTACTGCTGGTTTCATAAATAAACTGCCGCAGCAGAGTGCAGTTTTTCTCCATATCAGCCACTTCCACCCAGCCGGCTGAGCGCAGCGTTTCGCCCTTAAAGGTGCCGTCTGCAGGAATCTGCTGTGTCTGCTGCTTTGAGAAAAGCAGCGGCAGGCTGGTTATGCAGATGCCGGCCAGTTTGTTGGCGGGTATGTTTGTCCACATCAGCGGCAGAAACTTATTGAGGGTAGAGGTTAGCTTAATCGGGCCGGAAAGCGCAAGCTTTTTCATCAGCTGGCCAATCACTTCACGCTGACGCTGAGCGCGGCCGTAGTCGTTGCCGTAGTTGCGGATACGGGTATAGTACAGGGCCTGTACACCCTTTAAGTTGTATTTGCCGGGCGTAAAATGGGTTGCCAGGTTTTTGTTGAATTCCGTACATAGGCCCTGGTCCAGGGTTACATCAATGCCGCCCACGTCATTAATAATGGTTGCGAAAGAATCAAAGTCCACTGCCATGTACATATCAATTTTAATACGGTAATTGTTTTCCAGCGTCTGCATTGTCATGGCCGCGCCGCCGTAGGCAAAGGCGGCATTCAGCTTCTGCCGGCTGTGGTTGGGGATTTCTACATAAGTATCGCGCAAAAAAGAAGTCATCTTGATTTTATTGTGTACGTGGTCGAGCGAAAGCAGAATCAGCGAGTCACTGCGGCGAGCCCCGCCGCCGGAGTCCTGGTCCATGCCGATCAAAAGGATGTTGGTGACCCACGGACTGGACATGACATTCCACGTCGGCGCATGTTCTGGTGTGCGCACATAGGTCGTTTGGCTTACTTTGTTGTGTGTGCGGTCCATGTGTGAAAACAGCGCGGTCAGCCACGCACAAGAGACGACCAGCAGCGCCAGCAGAATGCAGACAATGTTGCGTACAACGTGGTGCTTGTGGCGCTTTGGGCGCTGCCGATAGCCGCTGTTATTATAGTTATTGTTATAATGATTGTAATTGCGGCTGCGATTGTTGTTACCGTTATCATAGTTGTTTCCCCGCGGCGCGGCAGAGCGGCGCGAGTCTACGGCTGCTGCACGGTCATCGGGGTCAAAGCCATCGTGGTAGCGTACCTGTGTAGGCCGTGTGCGGCGGGTATTGGCGTGCCGGCGCCGGTCGCTGTATGAAGAAACATCTACCATCGGCTCTCCCTGCTGTGCACGGCGGGAAGAGTGCGAGTAAACATCGCGCTCACTGCCTCTGCCGCGCTGGGAGCTGCTGGAAGGATTCTGCCGCGGCGTTTTGTGCCGCCCAGAATCCTGCGGAGTATATGCCATAAAATAAGCCTCGTTTTCTGTAAAAATAGCGTTCATCTTCATTTTAGCGGGCGGCATGACAGTTGTCAAGTTATGTAAACTTTCTGTAACCGAGGACTTTCCTGTTTCCTCTTCTGCAAAAATGTGCTAAACTATCTACAAGAAACAGTCTGTGTAAAAAAGCGCATTTCAGGAAGAAAGGAACTTTGCCATGCAGGAAAAGAAACGAAAGATGCTTGTTCGCGTGGTTGCACTGGTGTGCGCTGCGCTCATTGCAGTCAGTGCCTTGGCGGCGGCGTTTCTATAAAAAGAAAAGCGGCAGGGCAGGCCCCAGAAGCTCAAAAGCTTTTGGGGCTTTCGTTTTGCAAGTTTTTGTTTTGCTTTTCTCTTTTGTATGATAGAATCATAATAAGAATTGTAACGTGCGCAGTCGGAAAAGGGGGCAGGGCAGTGGCTTGGGGGATTTTGGCGGCAGCGGCCTTTTTGATTTCGGCAGTCAAGTTTTTGACAAAGCGCCTGCCCTGCCCGAAACTGGATACCGCCGCAAGAAAGCTGCATCCATTTTCCAGCGTGGCGCTGTACTTGTTTGCAGTCATTCACCCGATTGTGGTTTGGCACCTGCATGTACGGCTGCCGGCAGTCGTGGCTGTTTTCGGCTTCTTGATGCTGGCCGGCATTTCAGTGACCCTGCTCAGCCATATCTTCGCAAAAAAGCTTGGCAGGCACTGGCTTCCACTTCACCGGGCGGCTTCAGTGGAAATTTGTGTTTGTCTGGTTTTTCATGTTTTCTTTCAGGCCAGCGGGATATGCGCCTAAGCCAGCATAGAATACGGTTTGCAACAAAAATTATGAACATGTGATGCATCTGCCTGATTTTTATATATAGAAAGTTATCCACAGTGCAGTGGAAAAATAAAATGCCTGTCGTATGGGCTGCTGAAAGACAGTCTGCTTTTTGATAAATAAAGGAGTGTATGGAAATGATACTAGTAAACACAGATTACATTACAGGAAAAGAGCTGCAGATGCTGAGCCTTGTCAAAGGTTCTACCATTCAGTGTAAAAATGTCGGCCGCGATATTTCACAGGGCTTTAAAACTTTGGTGGGCGGCGAGCTGAAAGCCTATACCTCCATGATGAACGACGCCCGTGAAATTGCGCTGCAGCGTATGATTGCAGATGCGGAAAAATTGGGAGCGGATGCGGTCGTCAACGTGCGCTTTGCTTCCTCTTCCATCATGCAGGGGGCGGCAGAAGTCATTGCTTATGGAACGGCAGTAAAGTTTAAGGAATAAAACAAAAGAATAACAGAGGCCTTTGCCCTAAAAAAGGGGGCAGGGCCTCTTTTCTTTTTATAAAAGAAAGAAACACCTTTTCTCTGCTTTTCCAGTTGACAGGCGGGCAGTGTGTGTTTATAATAAGATAAGCAAAAATACACATAATTTTGCATTAGTATGCTAAAAAGATAGGCAATCTAACGGCAACTGCTTTTCAGCAGAAAACTTGTGCGGCACCCGGTTCCCGCTTTGCTTCCCGGGTACAGCGCAAAAAAGTGGGAGGTATGGGTTTATTATGTATATCAAATCTTTTGACGATACCAAGCTGTTTTTAAACAAAGAAACCGCGCCGGAGGATAAATGCGTTTGTGTTATTGTGCACGGCTTGGCAGAGCACCAGGGACGCTACGATTATCTTGCACAGAAGTTCCACCAAAACGGCATTGGTACATACCGCTTTGACCTGCGCGGCCACGGCCGCAGCGACGGCGAGCGCGCCTACTACGCATGCTACCAGGATATGCTGAAAGATGTCGATACCGTTGTGGAAATGGCCCTTACGGAAAACCCGAAAAAGCCGGTCTTTCTGCTGGGGCACTCTATGGGCGGCTTTGCGGTTGCGCTTTACGGTGCGGCTTACCCGAATAAGCGCCTGGCGGGGCTGATTACTAATGGCGCAGTGACGCGCGACAATGCACATCTGCTCAGCGGCGTGCCGGAGGGGGCAGACCCGCATCAGCGGATTCCCAATCAAATGGGTGACGGCGTCTGCTCGGTGCGCGCGGTTGTCGACTGGTACCAAAAAGACCCCTATAACTGCATGACTTTTACCGCCGGTATCTGCATGGCAATTCGGGACGGCATCAGTTGGTTTGCAAAGCATGGGTCTGACTTTTACTATCCGGTGCTGATGATGCACGGCGAAAAAGACGGCCTGGTCAGCGTGAAAGATACACAGGAATTTTTCGGTATGATTAGTTCGGAAGACAAGCAGATGAAAATCTATGGAAAACTTTTCCACGAAGTTTTCAATGAGTACCGCCGCGATGAAGCAATCAGCGATGTGATACACTGGATTAACAACCGCATTTAAAGTTCTGCTTTGGCCGCGGGCCGCTTGTGCTGCCCGCGGCTTTGTGTTGCCAAAAGCCAAAAAAGCAAAAAAACACTTGACAGAAGCAATGTAGATATGATACTATAACTTACGCACTTGTACTGCTGTTACTGCTGTGGAGAGGTGTCCGAGTGGTTTATGGAGCTGGTCTTGAAAACCAGTGATCCCGAAAGGGACCAAGAGTTCGAATCTCTTCCTCTCCGCCATCGAAAATTAGTGTAATAAATTGAATTATATTTTTTAGAGATTCACCCATGGAGAAATACCCAAGTGGTGAAGGGGCTCCCCTGCTAAGGGAGTAGGTCGGGAAACTGGCGCGAGGGTTCAAATCCCTCTTTCTCCGCCAAAAGGCTGAAACCCCGCATGAATGCTAGATTTCTAGTATCCGTGCGGGGCTTCTTTTTGCTTTCAAAAGGTACTTTTACCAGCCGTACCAAAACAATTCTGCTGCGTTGCAGGGGAAGTGCTGTGTAAGGTTTTTTCCACAGCCTTTTCTGTACTCTCTGCAGCCAATTCCCTCGTACGGGTGCGAAAAATTGTGCCTGCATTTTTGACCATTGGTTTCAGTTTTGTTTATAGTATTTTAAAAAAGGCAGTGTTATAATGTAGGCAGAAAAGACAGCTTTTAATTTCATGTGTAAACAGGAGGACGGCTTATGGAACCATCTAAAGTATATTGGACGGATATGCACGTAACCCTGCAGGAGAATCTGCTGCAGAAGCTTCAGCGGCTTTTAAAAGCGGCCGGTATCGAGCAGATTGATTTTCAAAATAAATTTGCTGCCATTAAGCTTCACTTTGGCGAACCGGGCAACCTGGCTTTTCTGCGGCCGAATTATGCGAAAGTGGTCGCAGATACCGTCCGTAAATTGGGCGGCAAGCCGTTTTTAACCGACTGCAACACGCTGTACGTCGGCGGGCGCAAAAATGCGCTGGACCACTTAGACTCAGCAAATCTAAATGGTTTTTCCCCTGCAACGACCGGCTGTCAGTTGATAATTGCCGACGGCCTCAAGGGCACAGACGAAGAATTGGTGCCTGTGCAGGGCGGGGAATACGTCAAAGAGGCGAAAATCGGCCAGGCTGTTATGGATGCCGATGTCATTATTTCACTTACACATTTTAAGGTGCACGAGGCGACCGGCATTGGCGGCACCCTGAAAAATATCGGCATGGGGTGCGGGTCGCGCGCTGGAAAAATGGAGATGCACAGCAGTGGCAAGCCGCATGTGGACCACAGCAAATGTGTCGGCTGCGGTTCCTGCCGAAAAAACTGTGCGCACAGCGCCATCACCATTACAGATCGAAAAGCGACAATCGACCACAGCAAATGTGTTGGGTGCGGCCGGTGTATCGGGGCCTGCCCCATGGACGCGGTCCTGCCTGCTTCGGACGAATCAAACGATATTCTCAATAAGAAGATTGTTGAATATTCTTATGCGGTGCTGCACGACCGCCCGCAGTTCCATATCAGCTTGATTGTAGATGTTTCGCCAAACTGCGACTGCCACGCGGAAAATGACCTGCCGATTATTCCAAATGTTGGTATGTTTGCCTCCTTTGACCCGGTTGCGCTGGACCTCGCCTGCGCACGTGCGGTCAACAGCCAGCCGGTCGTACCGGGCAGCCTGCTCGACAAGAGCAGCGAGACCTGCGGCGATTACTTTACTGCGCTGCACCCGACGACCAACTGGAAAACGATGATTGAGCACGGGGTGAAAATGGGCCTTGGCAGCAGCGACTATGAACTGATCCGCGTATAAGCAGCAGTACAGAATCTGCAAAAAAGAGGTGCGCTGAATGTTTGGACGGAAAAAGCCAAAGCAGCCCCTGCCTTTTGACCGCACAAAGCAGCGCCCAGTCATTCGGGCCTCAATCTGTACCGGTGAGCGGGTCGCGGGCTTTCGCAATCTGCAGACGGGCAAATTTGAGGGCGTTTTGCTGCTGCGCAGCCCCGCCGACAAGGAACGCTTTCTGCAGATGTACGGTCTGGCTGCTGAAGAAGTGAAAACAGAGTACTAGCGTCGGCTGGCCTGCCGCGGCAGAGTGGAATCCCACTGCTGCAGCGGTGCTTCATACCATGCTTTCGGTACGCGAATGTCTTCTTTGGGCACTTTGTCCCAGGAAAACAGTGGTAGCAGTTCCCGTGGCGTCAGCGGACGCGGCGCGGGCAGCTGTCCGCACAGGTATGCCAAGAGCCCCACTAATGGCCGGGCATCCGGCAGGTCTTGCCGCAGGGACTGCAGGCTGAGGTCGTGGTCGCGTTTGGAAAGGCGGCGGCCGTCCGGTGCAAGCAGCATGGGAATGTGCCGGTAAAGGGGTGCCGGATCGTTTAAAAGCCAGTAAAGATACAGCTGCCGCGCGGTTGAAGAGAGCAGGTCCTGCCCACGCACCACTTCGGTGACCCCCATGCGGCTGTCGTCGACAACGACTGCCAGCTGATAGGCAAAGACGCCGTCAGAGCGGCGCACCAAAAAGTCCCCGCATTCCCGTGCGAGGTTTTCACGGTGCAGGCCCAGACGGCCATCTGTAAAGGAAACTGTTTCGTCGGGGACCCGCAGCCGAACAGCAGGGGAACGCTTTTTTGACAGCCGCTTTACATCTTCTGCCGAAAGGGAGCGGCACCGGCCACTGTAAATGACCTGTCCGTCGGAAAGATGTGGTGCACTGGCTGCGTGCAGCTGCGCCCGCGAGCAAAAGCAGGGATAGAGCAGCCCCTGCTGCTTCAGTTTCTGCAGGGCCTTTTCGTACAGTGGCGCGCATTCGCTCTGGTAATAGGGCCCGTGCGGCCCGCCTTTACTGCCGCCCTCGTCCCAATCTATGCCAAGCCAAAGCAGGTCGTCTTCCAGCAGCTTTGCGTAGCTGCGGGGACAGCGCATGGCGTCTAAATCTTCTATCCGCAGTACAAAGCGGCCGCCTTGTGCGCGCGCTGAAAGCCACGCGAGCAGGGCACACAGTACGTTGCCCAAGTGCATACGGCCGCTTGGGGTCGGTGCAAAGCGTCCGCAGACTGTTTCATTCATGTTTTATCGCATCCAGTTTCTATTACAATTCTTTCTTTTATTATAATGCCGCCTGTACAAAAAGCAAATTGCACAGCTGGCGAAAAGCCCAATATAGTTTATTGAGAAAACGGAGGAACCGGAATGATTTCCAGAGGATATCGCAACACGGACGCCAAACCTTCTCTGCTGGGGTTTGGCTGTATGCGCCTGCCGCGCCTGAAGCCCGATCAGCCGCAGATTGATAAGGTGCTTGCGCAGAAAATGATCGATTACGCTTACCGAAACGGGGTCAATTATTTTGATACCGCCTTTATGTACCATGATGGCCTTTCCGAGGCATTTATCGGGCAGGCGCTCAGTAAATATCCGCGCGAAAGCTATTTTTTGGCCGACAAAATGCCCGCGTGGAATATGACGGATGAGTCTCAGGTAGACGAAACGTTTCAGACACAGCTGGTGCGCTGCGGAGTCGATTACTTTGATTTTTACCTGTGCCACGGGCTGGATGCTCGTGTATGGGAAAACTTTAAAAGATTTCATATTCTCTCGTACTTAAAGCAGAAAAAAGCAGAGGGGAAAATCCGCCGGCTCGGGTTTTCGTTTCATGACTCTCCTGCGGTTCTCAAAGAGATTCTTTCAGTGTACGACTGGGACTTCGCGCAGATTCAGTTGAATTATTTTGACTGGCAGGCGCAGGACGCCAAGGGGCAGTATGAGCTTTTGGCACAGCACGGTATTCCGGTTGTTGTGATGGAGCCGGTGCGCGGCGGTTCCCTGGCCACCCTTTGCCCGGATGCAGAAAAGGTGCTGAAAACAGCCGAGCCGCAGGCAAGCCTTGCCTCGTGGGCCATTCGTTTTGCGGCCTCTCAGCCAGGGGTTATGACCGTGCTGAGCGGTATGAGCACTGCAGAGCAGGTAAAAGACAACGTGCAGACTATGCTGCATTTTCAGCCGCTGAGTGGCAAAGAGCGCGATGCGCTGTCGCAGGCAGTTCAGCTTTACCGGCAGTACCTGACCATTCCCTGCACCGGCTGCCGCTACTGTATGGAGTGTCCTTCCGGCGTATCTATTCCAGAGATATTTAAAATGTATAATCAGTTTTCTGTTTCGCACCAGGAAGTAGAGTTTATGAAAGCCTATGAGTCACTGGATGATACCCAGCGCGCATCGGCTTGCGTTGGCTGTGGCCGCTGTGCCGAGCACTGCCCGCAGCATATCAATATTCCGAAAAAAATGAAAGAAATCTCTGCGGCTGCTGAAAAAATGCTTTCGTAACCATTCACAGTAAAAGATTTAGCAGCAGAGGGAGGCGGCCTGTTGAGAGGACAAAAACGGATAGCCATTATCGGTGGTGGCATTGCCGGTCTTTCTGCCGGCATTTATGCACAGCTGCATGGATTTCGTACAACCATTTATGAAAAAAACTCAAAACCGGGCGGGGCCTGCATGGGCTTTCTCAATGCAGGGGTTCCGGTAGAGCCTGCTATACGCTTTTTGGCGGGCACTAAGGAAGGCACGCCGCTGTACCGCTGCTGGTGTGAAACCGGCGCTTTGGGCAGCACCTTGTTTGTCACACCAGACAGTTTCTTTACACTGGAGAGTTCCGGCACTTCCGTAAATTTTGGTCAGGATATAGAGGCTTTTGAGCAGGATGCGGCAGAGATCAGCCCGGAAGATGCGGAAACCATTCGGCGCTTTTGCAGTGAAGTGCAGACAGTACAGGCATACGAACTGCCTGCAGAGTGCCCGGCAGATTTGCTGCCGCCGTTTAGAACTTTTCGAACGGGTTCAGCGGGGGAGGCTGGCAAACTGCTGGCACGGCTGCAGACTGTTTCTCTGGCTGATTTTTCAGAGCAGCTGCATCATCCGGCGCTTTCCTGTGCGTTTCAGCAGGTAATGCCGGCCGGCAGCACTTTAGCGCAGCTTGTTTTATACTATGCCAAGTTCCTTTCCGGTGAACTTGCGGTGCCGGTGGGCGGCTCTGCCGGTATTATACAGCGCATGGTCGACTGTTACCTTGCCAATGACGGGGAACTGCAGCTGAATGCGCCTGTTAAGGAAATTATTGCTGCAAACCGCGCCGCGCGCGGTGTAGCGCTGGTGGGCGGCGAACATCTGCTGACCCACTGGGTTATTGCGGCGTGTGACCCGGCATATACCTGCCGGGTACTGCTGCAGGACCGCTATGGTTTGGAAAAGAAGCTGCAGGCGCGGTACTGTGCACCTGAAAAGTATACAACGAATTCGCTTGTGCGCCTTTTCTTTTCTGTTCCAGTGCAGACAGTGCCGCTGGCACGCACATTTTCCTTTGAGACCGGCGTGATTCCTGCGGCTGGCGAGGGAATTGACCGGCTGACGATGACACAGTTTGCCGATGACCCTACGTTTGTGCACAGCGGCCGCACGGTTTTGGCAGTGGATATTCCCATGCCGGGCCGGCAGGCTTTTCGCTACTGGGAATCGCTTGCGCAGAAGCCCCGGGCATACCAGACGGAAATCGACGGAATTGCGGCCAGTGTACAGCAGGAGCTCGAAAAATATTTTCCTGAAATGCTGGGGCAGGCAGTCTTTCTCAGCTGCCGCACCCCCATCGACTATGCCCGGCAGAGCAATGTGTACCAGGGCTCATGCACGGCATTTATTCCGACTGCACAGGCAAAACCGGCAGCTTTTACTGGCCGCCTGCCAGGGCTTGACCACTTGCTTTTGGCTGGCCAGTGGCTGGGGCCGCACGCCGGAATGCACACAGCACTGGTGCAGGGCAAATTTGCCGTGCAGCGCATTTGTCATGATGAACATTTGACATGGTGATTTTTTATATAGGAGGAATGCAGGATGATTCGTGACTTGGTGGAAAAAAGCAGAAGCTGGCGTGGCTATGACGAAAGCCGCAAAGTTTCCAGAGAAGAACTGCTGCAGCTGGTAGACTGTGCCCGGCTGACCCCGTCGAGTGTAAACCGGCAGCCGCTGCGGTATTACTTAGCCTGTACGCCGGAGCAGACGGCGAAGATTCAGCCGCTCACCCATTGGGCACGTGCACTACAGCCGATGCAGTTGCCACACCCGGGCCACTGCCCGCCTGCTTTTATTGTGATTTGTCAGGACACAAACGTGGATCCCTCTTTGGAGCGCTACCAGAAAGATGTGGGAATCGTTGCCCAGACCATGCTGCTGGCGGCTACCGAAAAAGGCCTTGGCGGCTGCATGATCAATAACTTTAGTCCCAAAGAAATGACAGATGCTTTGCAGCTAAAGGCAAACCTTGTTCCGATGCTGGTAGTCGCCATTGGCAAACCCGACGAAACCATTGTGTTGACCGATGTCAAGAATGGCAGTACCAGCTATTATCGCGACGAAAATGACGTGCATTACGTACCGAAACGCAGCCTTTCTGATCTTGTGATTGACTAAAAAAAGAAGCGCATGTTTTTGCAGCAGGGAGCTCCCTGTACAGAACATGCGCTACTTTTTGCTTTCTTTATGTACTTCAATTTCCTTAATTTCCGGCAAGTTCGGTGTTCACCACGACACCACGCGCCTCTACCGGAGTCGAGAACACAATTTGTGTAGAGGTCGCACCAAAATGCTGCAGCTGGCCGATGAAGGTGTCCAGTTCTGAGGTGCTGGGGTATGCAACTTTGATAAGCATAGAGTAGGCACCGGTCACGCAGTCACATTCCAGCACATTGCGGCACTGGCGGATAAAGGGGTAAAACTCTGATTTTTGGTTTGGAGTCATCTGCAGGTTGATAAAGGCTTTAATATGATACCCAAGTTTAATAGGGTCCAGCTGGGCGCGATAGCCCTGAATGATTCCCTGATTCTCTAATTTTTCGATTCTTGCGGAAATAGCCGGTGCAGAAAGAAAGACCTTTTTGGTCAGTGCCTTAATTGGTACCCGGGCGTCTTCCTGCAGGCTTTCCAAAAGAGCAGCGTCAATTTTATCCAAACGAAATCATCTCACTTTGTTAAACAAAATCGGTGTGCGGCGGAGAAAATGCAGCGCTTCCGTCTGACTTAATAAAAAACGGCGCGCAGCCCAAAAAGGGCGCGCACCGTTGCGTTCTGTATTCTATTATGAAACAAACAATACAAAAAAGCAAGCTTTTTTATGCCATTTACGAAAATTTAATTTTTTACGCCCTTGTTTTTGCCAAATCAAACAGCCGGCGGGGTAAGTCTGCTGTGGGCAATCAGCTGCAGCTTTTCCTGCCGAGAGAGCTTTTTCAGCGCGGCTTCACGCTTTAGGGCGGCACTTTTTGAGGGCAAACGTTCCCAGTAGACCAGCTTTACCGGCAGTCGGGCGCGCGTGTAGCGGGCACCTTTTCCGGTTTGGTGTGCCTTTACGCGGTGGGCAAGGTCGTTGGTCCAGCCAGCGTACAGGGTGCCATCGGCACACTGCAGCAGATAGACAAAGGCATTTTCTTTTTCCGCTAGAGCTGCGGCTGATTCCACGCTTTCCACCTTCTTTCGTATCATTTTAGCAGCAGCGGCCAAAAATTGCAAACATACGGTGCCTGTGCTATACTAGATAAGCCAAAACGACGAAATCATGTGTTTTTTGGTGCTTTTTAATAGAGCTTTCTATTTTAAATAGACGAAAGGAACCTGAATTAATGAAAATGAATGGTATTTCTGAAAAGGAAACAGAGGCTTACCGTCAGTCTTTTGAAAAGAGCACTTTGTGCCGTGCCATGGCAAATGCACTGTACCACAACGGCGTAAAAGATCTTGCCTACTGCGGCGATGCCCTGCAGGGTACGCAGTTTCAGTATTCGGTAGAGATCCCTACCATGGAAGTAACCGACCAGATGCGCAGCGGCCGCTGCTGGATTTTTTCCGCACTCAATCTGCTGCGTGAGCAGGTTGCGAAAAAATGCAATCTTGAAAAATTTGAGCTTTCTCAGAATTACATTTCTTTCTGGGACAAATTTGAAAAAATCAATTACTATCTGGAAAGCGTTATTTCTCTTGCGGACCGCTCGGTCGAAGACCGCCTGCTGACCTTTGTGCTGCAGACCGGTGTAGCGGACGGCGGCCAGTGGGACATGCTAGTGAATCTGGTCGAGAAGTACGGCGTTGTGCCAAAGTCGGCCATGGGCGAAACCTACCAGAGCAGCAATACTGCCGATATGAATAAGCTGCTGAATACCAAGCTGCGCCAGTACACCGCAAAACTGCGAGCTGCCGCTGCGGCTGGCAAAGACCCGCATGCCCTGAAGCCCGAAATGCTGGCTGAAATGTATCGTTTCCTGTGCATGTGCTTTGGCGAGCCGCCAAAGACCTTTGATTTTGAGTATGCCGATAAAGACAAACAGTATCACATGGTGCACAGCCTTACACCAAAGCAGTTTTACAGCACCTATGTTGGCCTTGACCTGCGTGGCGATTACGTCAGCATTATCAATTCACCTACAAAAGACAAGCCTTTTTACCGTACCTATACCGTAGATTACCTGGGAAATGTCGCCGACGGCAGCCCAGTGCATTACCTAAATCTTCCCATGGACGAAATGGAAGAGCTGATTGTGCGCCAGCTGAAAGATGGCCAGCTGGTGTGGTTTGGCAGCGATGTTGGCCACCGCGGCGACCGCGAGCGCGGCCTGTGGAACACTGCCTACATAGACCTCAACAACACGTTTGGCATGGACTTCTCTATGAGCAAGGCCGATCGCCTGGATTACCGTGAGAGTGCTATGAACCACGCCATGCTGATTACCGGTGTCAGCCTGGATGAAAACGGCAAAGCATCAAAGTGGAAGATTGAAAACAGCTGGAGCGACAAACACGGCGACAAGGGCTATTACCAGATGAGTGCTGATTGGTTTGATAATTTTGTCTACCAGGCAGTCATTGAGAAAAAGTATCTTTCGGAAAAGCAGCAGCAGGCTTTGACAGCCGAGCCGATTCATCTGCAGCCGTGGGACCCGATGGGTACGTTGGCAGACTGATTGCGAGGTATCAGAATGAATTTACAAGAAGATATGAAAAAATATGCCCACCTCATTGTTTGCGCGGGCTGTAACTTAAAGCCAGGGCAGGAGCTGTTTATTAGTGCGTCCCTGCAGGCGGCGCCGTTGGTGCGGCTGGTCGCAAAAGAGGCCTACCGCGCGGGTGCTAAAGAAGTGACTGTTGAGTGGAGCGACGATCAGCTGACTCGTCTGCGCTATGAAAATTCGCCGATGGAGTGCTTTGAAAACTTTCCAAAGTGGCGTGCGGAGCTGCAAAATGGGATGGCCGAGCGCGGCGCGGCAATTCTCTCTATTTTAAGCTCTGACCCGCAGGCCCTTTCCGGTGTGGATTCTAAAAAATTGCTTGCTTACAGCAAGGCGGCCCATTTGGGCGCAAAGGCATTTTACGACGGAATGGATTTTGGCCGCAATGTTTGGTGCATTGTTGGTTCGGCTTCTCCTGCTTGGGCCAAGCGCGTTTTCCCGGATTGCTCTACAGTTATGGCGATGGATAAACTGTGGAAAGCTATTTTTCATGCGGTGCGGGTTGATACCCCCGACCCGGTCGCTGCATGGCAGGAGCATCGCAGAAGCTTTGAGAAGCGCTGCGCATTTTTGAATGAAAAGCAGTTTGATAAATTAGAGTACCATAATGAAAGTGGTACAAATATTACTCTGGGTCTGCCCAAAAACCATGTTTGGCAGGGCGGCGGATCAGAAACGCTCAGCGGTGTTTTCTATTTTCCCAATATGCCGACAGAAGAAATCTTCTGCAGCCCCGATCGTACCCGTACAAACGGCACTGTGCACAGTGCGCTGCCGCTCAGCTACCAGGGTGTGCTGATTGAAGATTTCAGCCTGACCTATGAAAATGGCCGTGTGGTAAGCTGCTCTGCAGCAAAAGGGGAAGAGACACTCAAAGAAATTGTCGCGGCAGACGACGGCGCAAAGATGCTGGGTGAGTGCGCGCTTATCCCCAAGCAGTCTCCGATTTCCGAAATGGGTATTTTATTTTACAACACTTTGTTTGATGAGAATGCTTCCTGCCACTTTGCCATGGGCATGGGTTTCCCCGAGTGCGTAAAAGACGGCCTCTCTATTTCCAAGGAGGAGCTTTTAAAGCGGGGCATCAATGACTCCAGTGTGCATGTCGATTTCATGCTGGGCACACCAGACCTTTCTATTACCGGTATTACGGCAGATGGCGAAGAAGTGCCGATTTTCCGCGATGGCGGCTGGGCATTTTAATCTTATCCCAATTATAAAATTTATAGTAGTTGTCTCTGCTTTTCGGTTGGCAGAGCAAAAATAAGCGGCAGCAGCAAAGGAGCACTCTGTGGGGATTCCCATGAAGTGCTTCTTTATTATTGTAAAAAAGGTTTGTTTTACTGGATACAAAAGCTCAGCAAAGCGGCAAAAAGCGGTGCGCAAAAATGCGCACCGCTTAAAAAGTCTAGCGATAGGGGCGGTATTTTTTTGGCTTTGCCCGGCGCCTGCCGCGATGTTTTACATTGGCGTAGCGGTTGCGGCGGTTCCATCTGCTTTGACTGTAGCGGCTCGGGCCGCCGCGGTGGCGGCTGCGCAACGTACGGATCAGCAAAAGAATGAGCAGCACGACAATGGCGGCTGCGACGGCAATCAGCACAATTTTAAACCAGAGCTGCCGGTAAAACGGAATGTGCAGCGGAACTTCTTCCGAAGCTACCAGGTCAATGGTTGTCAGCGCGTTGCTGCCGTAATATACGGTTGCAGTGCCGATCTTCTGCCCAGCTTTTACGGGGGCAGTTATACTCTTTGGCAGCGAAAGTTTGGTGGTTACTTTGGCGCTGTCTGTGGGTAGCATTGCACTGTAATCTTTTATCGGGAGTACGGCAAGCTGCTGATTCTTGCTCTTTGCCTGCAGAACTGTAACATTGGCAACAGACTTTGTCTTTGACAGTACACTCTGTTTTTTCAGGCTCGTAAACGCCCAGTTGTAGAGCTGCCGCGAATCATCAAAAGCGCCGTTAGAGATCACTTTCTTGCCGTCTTTTACACAGGGCGCACCCATGGCAATGCACAGGTAATTGGTGCCATCTTTTGATGCAGTCGAGGCAAGACAGTAGCCCGCCTGGTCAGAGGTGCCTGTCTTGCCGCCGGTACAGGCGGCATAGTAGTAGCTGTCGCCCTTTACCAGCAGTTTATTTGAGGGCACCAGCTTGCGCGCTGCGGTATAGTTGGTCGCCGGCACTGTGTACGAGGTACAGGATGTAATTTTACGGAAAAGCGGCAGCGAATAAGCGTACCGATAAATCTTTTCCATATCCTTTACCGTTGTGTAGTGGTCTTTGTCGTAGTTACCAAAAACATTCGTGTAGTTTGTATTTGTACAGCCAAGTGCTTTTGCTTTTTTATTCATCAGCTGTACAAACTGCGTGGTGTTGCCGCTGGCGGTTTCTGCCAGTGCAATAGCCGCATCGTTTCCCGAGGGAATCAGCATACAGTACATCAGATTCAGTGCAGAAATTTTTTCGCCCACTGCCAGCTGCACAGTGACAAACGAGCGGTCGGGAATCTGCTTCTGTACATCTGCAGAAATAACCGTATTGGTATTCTGCGGGTCGCGAATCAATTCTGATGCGACAATGAACGTCATGATCTTTGTGGTAGATGCTTGATAAATTTTTGTATCTGCGTTTTTGGCATATATGGTGTCGCCAGAGTCCAGGCTGACCAGTTCCAGAGCATTGCTCTGCGGAATAAAGCCGGGGTCCAGGGCAGCAGCCTGTCCGGGAACAATGGCAGAGGTTACGACCAGCAGCGCTGCGAAAGCGGCACAAGCCCATCGCTTCAGTTTCTTTTTCATCTCGTTACTCCTTCCAGCATAAACACATAATACTATACCACGGAATGAGAAAAAGGTAAAGTTGCCGGCAGAAAAGAAAATGCTGCCGAAATCTGTGGCAGCACCCTGCGGCGAAGCAAAATCTAAAATACAATGTCCGCCGCTTCACGAATATGAAAAGCAGAAAAGTAGCGCTCTTCCAGCGGAATCCAGCGGGAGGCAAAGACTTTGGCGCTTTCTGCGCCGTTTCGTCTGCAGATACGCTGCAACTGCTTTTGGGGGTCAATATCGGAAAAAGCCCGCAAGTCGGCGTATTTGCCGAAGGCCGGGTGGCAGCTGTAGGCGCCTTCCACAATTTGCCAGTGGCTTTTTGGCACTTGACGCATGCCGGAAAGTGCCATCTTTCCGCAGTCAAAAATTTGGTACGAGAAAGCGCTGTCCTTGCCTAGGTGCGGCAGCACTTCCTGGCAGAAGCGTTCGTAGTGCACGTTTCCACCAGGCTCTGCAAAACGCTTTTCGGTGCGCAGGGAGGGCGGCAGGAAAAAGTCATCCATGTGAATTGCAGCAGCACAAATGACACTTTCCAGCTGAGCCGCGGCGGTTGTTTTGCCAGAGGCAGAGCGCCCGTCCAGCGTAATAACTTGCGCCCCCGTTTTCGGCGGCAGAGCAGCTATCTTTTCGAGCAGCGGGAACAGCCGCACAAAGGGCCTGCCTGCCACGCGGTAGGCAGGATGCTCTGCCTGACGGTAAATCTCACTGTGGTGAATCGGGCGGCAGGGCCCCGCAGCCCGGTACTGTTTTAGGTATTGTTCAAAATCCGCTGGGGAAAAGGGTAGATTTCCCGCGGCGGCAAGTGCTTTGGCAGCGGAAAGATTCTGCTCAAAAAGGGTCTCTGCTTTTGGATGGGATACAGAAGAACAGCGGAAAATTTGAAAAAGCCATTCCGGCGGCAGAGCATGCGCTTTCCACGCGGCAAGATTTATTCGGCAGACATCTGCAGAGAGCGGCTCGAAAAGCACTTCTTTGCTTTTGGGCACCACCGAAAATTCCTGTCTGAAATAGGTCTCTGCTGCGGGTAAGTCTTTTAGCAGATGTTCCCCGCCAAAGGCGGCTTGGTAGCAAAGCTTTACGGTATCCTGCGGCTGCAGAGCGGGGTGCAGCGCTGCTTGCTGCAGCAGGCAGGTCTCAAATTCTGTAATTTTCAATTTCGTGCACCTTCTTTATTTTGCAGTTGTGCCGGAAACAATATAGGTCTTTTCATTGGAAATGACCGTATCCACAGTTATCGCCGGCGCGAAGAGCTTTGCCAGTCCTTGGGCAGGCGGCAGTTCATGGGAAATCAGCTCGGCGTTGATGGCGCGGTGGCGGTGATTGATTGCATCACGGCTTGCGCCGTGGGCTACGGTCAGCCGGCCGCCGGGTTTGAGCTGCAGGCTCAGGTGCTCTATCAAGCGCTTTGGGTCCGGAAAATGCGGCAGAGCATTATAGATGACGCAGCAGTCAAAGGCCCCGGGGAAATGGAGCGTTTCGGCATCTGCCAGCAAAAGGGTGATACGTGGATCGGAAAATTTTGCTTTTGCTGCGGCAACCATAGCCGGTGAAATGTCGACCCCAGTGACGGACTTGACGCCGCGTGCCAGGTAATCGGGAAACAGTACACCGGTGCCGCAGCCGATATCTAGTACGCGCGTACCGGTTATTATGCCGGCGTGGTCCAGAATCTTGCCGATGACGCTGTCGTCGTGTATGGTATGCGTGTCCCATTGCGGAGCCATTTTATTAAAAAATTGTATGACAGTTTGCTTATCCATAAAATTCTCTTTCCTTTTTAAAATAAAACGCAAGAATGCCGCCCCTGCATAAAATGCACGAGCGGCAGAAATACGAATTAGTTAGAAGCCTTTGCCGGCACTGATGCAGCTTTCGGGTAGCGGGCAGGAATCAGCCGCGCTTTTTCCAGGGCAAAAACAATGGTCGGAATCAGCGCAAGCTGAATGACAATGCCGGGCATGGCAGTGGCAAAATAGCCGCTGGCCCACGCTGCTATGGAGTATTTGCCGGCAGCAAAAATTAGCGCTTTGGTAATGCCGGCGATGATACGGCCGCCGAGCATGGCGGTGACAAGGCTGATGTAGAGATCAGCGTAAACCTTTTTCGTATGTACCGTGCGCATCATCAGCCCGGCAATCAGGCCATAGCAGGCAAGCTCAACAATCATGCTGGGCAGGTAGGGGACAGGCGGCATGCCGGTAAGCAGGCTCGAAAGCACAGGCCCCGCAATGCCGCACAGCACACCGAAAGGCGCGCCGCAGATTAGCCCGCACAGCAGCACCGGAATATGCATGGGGCAGAAGATACTGCCGCCGTTTTGGATGGAGTGAAAAGCCATTGGCAGCACGACACACAGTGCAATGCACACCGCCGTAATCATGGAACGCTTGACATTAGACATTTTTACCATTATAAAAATCCTCTCTCTGTTCTGTAATGTAATACTATAACAATTTAATTAAAATATAAATATAAACATAAACGATTGAATTTATCCAAGAATACAGAATTGCAGAAAACAGACGGCTCCGCTTGCTGCCAGTGCAGCAAAGTCTGGGCGGTGCAGCGGGTGGGTTTCCTTTTTCGTGCGGTAGCGCGCACTGCGGTAGCCGCGCGCCTCCATGGCGAGGGAAAGCTCATCTGCCCGGCGAAACGCTGAAAGGAAAATCGGAATCACCAGTGGCAGTATACTGGCAGCTTTTTCTGTCAGCTTTTTGCTTTCAAAGCGGGCACCGCGCGCAGTCTGTGCTTTGCGAATCTGCTCGGTTTCTTCTGCAAGGGTGGGGATAAACTGGATTGCCGCACTGATAATCATGGCAATTTCCTCTACTGGAACGCGCAGAAGCTGTAAGGGCTTCATCAGGCTTTCCAGTGCGCTGGTAATATCCATTGGCGCCGTGGTGCAGGTGAGCGCATTGCTTAGAAGCAGCACCAGAGCTACCCGCAGGGCAACACTGGCGCCCTGCACCATTCCCTCAGCAGACGGCCGAAAAATCCACCACGACCACAGCGGATGCGCCGCGTCAAAAAACAGGGCATTCATGCAGAAGATGACAATAAAGAAAGCCCACAGCTGTCGCACGGAAGTGAGGGAAATAGACACCGGCAGCCACGCCAGCAGCAAAATAGCTGCAATGACGCAGAAAATACACACATATCCCCATACCTGTGAAGTAGCTACAACAGCGGCCAATAGGGCGAAAAAGCACAGCAGCTTTGCCCGGGCGTCCAGCCGGTGAATGATGGAGCTGCCGGGTATAAATTGTCCGGCAGGCATACACTTCATGATTCAGCGCCTCCCTTTAACTGCGCTGTCAGCGCAGAAATCAGTTCATCATACTTTACAATATCCTGTGAGAGCGGCATGTCCTTTGCGGCGAGCATTCCTGCCAGCAGGCGAGGCGTGCTGACCTCTAAGCGCATTTTCTGCAGCCGCGGAATATCGGAAAAAACTTCTTTGGTGCTGCCGTCTAAAACGACTCTGCCGCTGTCCAGTACCAGCATGCGCCGGGCATATTCGCCAAAGTCATCAGCCGTGTGCGAAATCATTAGAATCGTTATGCCTTTTTGGTTCAGCTTTTGGGTCAGGCGCAAAAACGCTGCGCGGCCAAGTGGGTCCAGCCCAGCGGTTGGTTCGTCAAAAATAAGAATCTTCGGCTGCATTGCCAGCACGCCGGCGATAGCAACCCGCCGCTTTTCGCCGCCCGAAAGAGCCAGCGGAGACTGTGAACGGATGGCCTCGAAAGAGAACCCCATGGTTTCCAGTGCATTCTGTACGCGCTGTTGTCGTTCTGTGCGGCTCAAACCAGCGTGTTTTAGACCGAAAGCGACGTCTTTTTCCACAGTGGTTTCAAACAGCTGATATTCGGGGTACTGAAACACCACCCCGACGCTGCGCCGCAAAATCTTGCGGTCGTAGTGCTTTGAGTTGATATCTTTTCCGTCCAGAAAGATCTGACCGCCCGTTGGGACCAGCAGCCCCGCTGCCAGCTGAATCAGAGTGGTCTTACCGCAGCCGGTGCGTCCCATAATGCCGATATATTCGCCGTCTGCAATGTTTAGGCTGATATCCTGCAGCGCCGCCACATGCTGCGGCGTACCGGGCAGATATTCATAGGAAACGTGGTTTAGCGCAATCGGCATATTTCTTTCACCAGCTCTTCATTTGTCAGCGGGCAGTGCGAAAGGCGAATGCCGCGTTTGTGCAAATCGTAATACAGCCGTACCGGAACTGGTGGAACCAGTCCGGCGGCAGCCATCTGCTTTTGGTCGGTTAAAATTTCTCGCGGTGTGCCGCTTGCCAAGATATGCCCGTGCTTCATCAAAAACACCCGGTCTGCAAATATGGCTTCTTCAATATAATGGGAAATCATCAAAATGGTTTTGTGTGCTTTTTCATGCAGGCGCTGCACGGTTTCCAGTACCTCACGGCGGCCCTGCGGGTCAAGCATGGCGGTCGCCTCGTCTAAAATCAAGATATCCGGGTCCAGCGCCAGCACACCCGCCAGCGCAATGCGCTGTTTTTGTCCGCCCGAAAGTGCATGCGGCGCGCGCTCTTCAAACCCCTCCATGCCGACCATCTGCAGGGCTGTGCGCACTTTTTCGGGAATCTCCCTGCGCGGGACCTCGTAATTTTCCAGCCCAAAGGCAATATCTTCTTTTACTACGGAAGAAACGAACTGGTTGTCGGGGTTTTGAAAGACCATGCCGCACCGCCGCCGCAGCTGCCAAATTCTGCTTTCCTCGCGCACATCAATGCCCGCCACGGTCAGTGTACCCTGCTGCAGCGGCAGCAGGGCGTTGAGCAGCTTAACCAGCGTGGATTTTCCGCTGCCGTTTGCGCCGAGAATGGCTGCCAGCTCGCCCTGCTGTATGGCAAGGGAAACTTCGCTTAAGGCCTGCTGTACGGTGCTTTCGCTTTCATAAGTGAAGCTGATGTCTTTTCCACTGACTGCTGCCATGTTTTCTGATACGCCCCGTCAAAAAAATGCCATGAAGATGCGGTCCCTTTCAGGGGACCAATCACCTGCATGGCAATTTCATTTTCTTTAATTTATTATTTATTATTTTCTTAATTTATTTTCAAAAAAGATGTAATGATTTGTGTACATCGGGCAGTCCTGTGTCTGCGGTGTCTGCAGCGTTCGGCTTTCTGCAGAAAGCCCGGGCTTCTTCCTGAAGCACCGCACATATTGTACGATAATGAGACAAAAAAGTCAAGATAACTTATGCAAGTTTTTCAATTTCATGTACAGCTTCTTGTACAAGGCGGGTGATGGAAAGATCGCCAATGCCGGCAATCAGGTTGTCACAGTGATTTACCGGAATCAGCACACGCACCGCCGTGCTTTGGCCGACTGCCTTTGCCATTTTCGGTGTAATTTCGCCGCAGAGCGCGTCCGCAATCACAATACCGATGGGGCCGGCAATCACGTCGGCTTTTCGGCAGGCGACCCGCACCGCATTTTCGCCGGTCGCGGTGCTGTCAGCGCCGGCTTTGCGCATGGCAGCGGTTGCGGCGCTGTTGGTGCCTACTGCACGCACAGCAGCCTGTGGCAGCGCATTTTTTAGAGCAGTGACCAGCTGACGGCCAATGCCGCCGCCCTGGCCGTCGATAATCAAAATATTCATGTCGTTTCATAGCCCTTTCCTACAGCTCATACTTGCTGAATATTATAGCATACAGCAAGATGTGCGGCAACTGCAGCGCGGCGCGAAAGTTGCAATTTTCAGTGCTGCAGCGTAAAATAGGAATAGAATGCAAGCGGGGCCGTTTGTGGCAGAAAACTGCGGCTGCGGGCGCCCGCACAGGAGGGAAATTTGTGGATACACCATTTTCATTAAAGGGGGTCCTGCTCGGCTGCTCTACTTCGGCAACACAAATCGAGGGCAGCCCTACCAGAAACAGCTGGTACGACTGGGCAGATATGCCCGGCCGCATGAAAGACCACTCCAGCCCGAAAAACGCGAATCAGCACTGGCAGCGCTGGCGCGAAGACAACCAGCTGATTCAAAAGCTGGGTCTGCAGGTCTACCGCATGGGGCTGGAGTGGAGCCGCATAGAGCCAGCCCCGGGCTATTTCTGCCATAAGGCTATGCAGCATTACCGCGACGAAATTTTAGACCTGCGGAAAAAGGGCGTCAAGGTACTGGTTACACTGCACCATTTTTCAAACCCAAGCTGGTTTGAAAAAGAGGGCGGCTTTGTGCGCAAAGACAGTCCCCAAATCTTTCTGCGGTATGTCACCTATGTTGTGGAGTCAATCGGTGACTTAGTCAGCGACTATGTTACTTTAAATGAACCAAATGTCTATGTGACGCTCAGTTACTTTTTGGCACTGTGGCCACCGGCGAAGCACAACCCGGCCACTTCTATTCGTGTAATGCGCAACCTGGTCTACTGCCACTTGGCCGCATACCGCCGGATTCACCGCATTCGTGAAGAACGCCATTTTCCGGGGCGCACAATGGTCAGCTTTACCGAGCATCTGCGGGTCTTTACGCCGGCCCACCCGCAGGACCATCCGCTGGCAAACGGTATGGAGTACCTTTTCCAGGGCCTGACTATGGCTATGTACACCGGCCGGCTGCTTTCCCCGCTGGGTGGGGGCGCGCCCTTTGGTGACAGCCGCTTTTATGATTATATCGGCATCAACTACTATACGCGCCTGTGGATAGACGGCAAACACATCGGCGTCTGCCCAGGCAAGCCGGTCAATGACCTTGGGTGGGAAATCTACCCAGAGGGGCTTGGCTTTTTAATGCGTAAGCGGTACCGCCGGCTGTGTGCGCCGATTTGGATTACCGAAAACGGAATTGCCGACCGCGAAGACAAACAGCGCTGCCGCTTCCTGTATGATCATCTGCGGCAGGTGGCCGACAGCGGCCTGCCGGTAGAGCGCTATTACTACTGGTCGCTGATGGATAACTTTGAGTGGGCAGAGGGCGAAACCGCTGCCTTTGGCCTGATTGACTGCGACTTTAAAACACAAAAGCGCACTGTGCGGCGCAGCGCCTATTTTTACCGTGATATTATCCGAAACGGCGGCGTGACACAGCAGATGATAGATACCTATCTAAAAGAGTAAAAATTCTTTTCGTATGAATTTTATACAAAAATGTATGCAAACCCTGCTCGCTGTGCTTTTACAGAGTCTGCAGCAGAAATTACAAAATAAAGAGAAAAAAATAAGCCGAAAAACAGAAGATGCTGCGGAATTTTGCCGCCGGGGGTTTATCTTTTCCTTTAGGTCTGATATAATAGGTATATATAGAAGAAATGTAATAATTTTCAATAGAAATATCTATATTACCTGTTCAAACGCGGTCCACGCGGCCTAAAGAAGAGAAAAAACACCCGGCGCATTCTGTTCCTGTGAAAAGAGCAGCAGCCGTGCCACGCTTGGTTTGACATGGCAAACTGCATTTGTACAAGCCTTGGAATGCAACAGATGCTTTTAATACACATTAAACAAGGTGAAAAAATTGAAAGGAATTTTTAAAAAGTGGAACAGCATTAATCTGATTGCAAGGATTCTTGGGGGGCTCGCCGTCGGTTTCGTTTTGGCGCTGGCATTTCCAAAAGCCGGCTGGATTACGACTTTTGGCACAGTCTTTGTTGATGCGCTCAAGGCCATTGCGCCTATTTTGGTTTTTGTGCTGGTGACAGGCTCCATTGCACAGGCGCAGGGAAAGTTTGGCCATAAATTTGCAATGGTCATCTTTTTGTATCTGCTGAGCACACTGGTGTCTGCGACCGTGGCAGTTCTCGCAAGTTTTTCGTTTCCCATTACCCTGACGTTTACAAAGGCAAAAGCCGCAAGCGCGGCGCCCAGCGGCATAGGGGAGGTCTTCTCCACGCTGCTGCAGAACATTTTCGCCAACCCTGTCGGTTCTTTGGCAAAGGGTAACTATATTGGCATTCTCATGTGGGCGCTGCTCTTTGGTTTGGCGCTGCGCGGTGCTTCACAGGGAACAAAGGCCGCTTTGGCAGATCTTTCAGATGCGGTTTCCAAAGTTGTGCAGTGGATTATCAGCTTTGCGCCATTTGGAATTATGGGTCTTATCTATCATTCGGTTTCAACAAGCGGGCTCAGTATCTTTGTTACATACGGAAAACTGATTGCGGTTTTGGTGGGCTGCATGGTTGTAGTAGCGCTCGGCACCAATCCGTTGATTGTCACCATCTGCCTGAAGCGTAATCCATATCCGCTGGTTTTTCAGTGCCTAAAAGAGAGCGGCATTCCCGCTTTCTTTACGCGTAGCTCTGCGGCAAATATTCCAATCAATATGGCGCTGTGTGAAAAACTAGGGCTTGACAAAGATATGTATTCCGTTTCCATTCCGCTGGGCGCCACCATCAATATGAATGGTGCGGCAGTTACAATTACGGTTATGTCACTGGCAGCGGTGCATACCCTGGGCATTCCCGTCAATATCCCTATGGCGCTGGTGCTGTGTGCGCTGTCTACCTTAGCGGCCTGCGGGGCCTCTGGGGTTGCCGGCGGGTCTTTGATGATGATTCCGCTGGCGTGCTCGATCTTTGGCATTTCCAACGATATTGCCATGCAGGTAGTCGGTGTTGGGTTTATTGTCGGTGTCATTCAAGATGCCTGCGAGACAGCACTTAATTCTTCCAGTGACGTTCTTTTTGCGGCGGTTGCGGAGTACCGCGAGCGCATGCTGCAGGAAAAAGAGGGAAAGAACCACTGCCGCCTTGAGGCCGGCAAGTCCTGAGTCATGCCATACTGGTATCTTAAAAATATAAATGCTGCTTAGTCTGCAGGACGCTCTGCCCAATGAAAAAAAAGGCATGAGCGCCTTTTTGCTTTTCTTTATTAAGCGAAACACCATTCTGACAGCTGTATCTGCACATACAGCTTCTTTTTTACAAGTTTAAGAAAAATTAGGTATGCTAAAAAAAGTGAGTGGGCCGAAAAACAAAATCTATTTCGGAATACGCCAGCAGGGGTTTACCTTCCTTTAAGGGTCTGTTATGATAGGCACATACAAAAAAGAAATGGAAGAATTTTGAAGGAGGTACCCGCGATGTTTGTAACCAGACCAGACCGCCCAGACCGGCTTAAAGTAGGAGAAAATAAGGATACACAGCGCATTCATATTGTGCCCAGTGAAACACGACAGCCGCGCCACAAGTTGGTTGGCGGTGCAGACCGTGTCGACCGTGTAGAGCCGGTGCCGGAGGAAGCGCGTTTTTCCTAAAAGCGGCAGTTTGTGTGCTTGTCTGCAAATAAAAAAATAAATAGGCGGGCGCTGTCAGGTAAGCTGGCAGTGCCCGCCTTTTGCTGTTCCGTTTTCCAACAACACAGTGGCGGAAGATTTCTTTTGAACTGTGCGGCCAAAATGAAAATAGGATACAGACCGCAAAAAGGCGCAGGTTTGTATACCTGCGCCTTTTTACTAAGAGAGAGGAGAAATCTTTATGAAAACAAACTGAATGTTCCGGAACACCCTGCGGCTGGCAAGTCCGCAGTTCGGCTTGTGTCCCTTGAACAAATTTAGTATACGGGTAGGTTGTGACTTATGATTGAATGAGTTATGAATGGTTTGTAACACTTTTTTGCATAAATTAAGAACACGTGGCACTTCTTGCATCCAGCAGTGAAATCTTCTATACTGAAACACAGCAGAGGCGGCAGTGCCTGGTCCTGCCGCCGTAAAAACGGACCATACAGGAGGAAAACATGCAGGATAAAATCCGTGCCGCCGCAGCGGCAGTCAGAGCAAAAACAGATATTGTGCCCACGGTGGGTGTTGTTTTGGGTTCCGGCCTGGGCGGCCTTGCCGACAGTGTCGAAAAGCCGTGTGTACTGCCTTATTGTCAGCTGCCGGGCTTTGTGCCTTCCACTGCGCCGGGACATGCCGGCCAGCTGCTTTTGGGCAAGATCGGCGCTGTGCCAGTGGTGTGTATGCAAGGGCGCCTTCACTACTACGAGGGCTACACCATGGAGAACATTGTCTTTCCAGTGCGTGTAATGAAAGCACTGGGAATAAAAACGCTGATTTTGACAAACGCTTCCGGTGGCGTCAATTTAAATTTTCAGGCAGGCGACCTGATGCTGCTGACCGATCACATCAATTTTTTGGGGACCAACCCACTGATTGGACCAAACGATGAAAAAATCGGCCCGCGCTTTCCGGATATGAGCCATATCTATACGCCGGCACTGCAGAAGCTGGCACTGAAAGCTGCCGATGTCTGCGGTATTCCGCTGAAACAGGGCGTTTATCTAGCAACGACCGGCCCAAGCTATGAAACGCCGGCGGAAATTCGCATGTTCCGCACATTGGGCGCAGACGCCGTAGGTATGTCCACTGTGCCGGAAGCGATTGCTGCCGCACACTGCGGGCTGCAGGTACTCGGTTTTTCGATGATTACAAATATGGCTGCAGGCGTTCTGGACCAGCCCCTGAGCAGCGATGAAGTTATTTGCACTGCCAATGCACGCGGCCACGACCTGCAGCGTCTGATTGCTGCTTTGCTGCCAATGCTGCCGTAAAGTATCTTTTGGTTTCTGTAAAATATTTTTTGTCTCCTGCCAAAATCAAGGAAAGCTTTGCTTTCGGGTGACCGTTCTCCGCGGATATTTCTATGTGTCTGCACATAGAAATGAAAAAACAGGAGAAACGGAAGTGTGTACAGTGAAGCGAAAGAGCCAGAGCTTTCTGAAAGGGGCGGCGGTGCTGGTAGGCGCCGTGGCGGTTGTAAAGGTGCTGGGTGCGCTGTTTAAGATTCCGCTGAGCTGGATCTTAACGCCGGTAGGCAGCGCTTATTTTGGCAGTGCGTATTCGCTGTATTTTCCCATATACAGTTTGGCGGCGGCGGGTTTTCCGACCGCTGTGGCACGCATGGTGAGTGCACGCTGCGCGCAGGGCAGGTACCGGGATATTCGCCTGCTGCAAAAAGTTTCGATGCAGCTGTTTGCGGTGATTGGTCTGTGTGCATTTGCCCTGATGATGGCGCTCTCTCTGCCGTATGCGCGCCTTGCTGTGCGCACCGGGCCGCAAACGGTGCTGCCTGCGGTGTGGGCATTGGCGCCCTGCGCCTTTTTCTGCAGCTTGATTTCGGTTTACCGCGGCCTGTACGAGGGCCTGCGCAATATGATACCGACGGCGGTTTCACAGATGATAGAGGCAGCCGGTCGGCTGGTCTTTGGTCTGGGCTTTTGTGCCGGTACAGCAGCTGCTGCAGCACGCGAGTACGCAAAGAATGGAACGGTCTGGGGAACTGTGCAGCCGTCGCAGGAATATGCGCGGCTGGCGGCGCTGCCGGCCTGTGCGGCGGGAGCCGTTTTTGGCGTGACGATTGGCAGCGTGCTGGCGTTTTTCTTCCTGTACTTTTATCATCGAAAAAATGGAGACGGACTGAGTGAAAAAGAGCTCTGCCGGGCACCGCTGCCTCCTCGGGCAGGGGTACTGCGGCGGGAGCTGCTGCGTACAGCGGTGCCCATTGCTCTGGGTTCGCTGGCGGTGAACCTTTCCACCTTGGTCGACGCAATGCTGCTGAACCGCCGCCTGGATGATCTAATGCAGCAGGCACCGGCGGCCCTTTTAGGCATATACGGTTCGCTGCTGCCGCCGGAGGTTATCCGTATGCAGAGCGTGCCGTCTTTTCTGTACGGCTGTTATACCAATGCGAATACGCTGTTTATGCTGGTACCGACAGTTACACAGGCTTTTGCCATGAGCGCCCTGCCAAGTGTGACTGCCGCATGGGCAGGCGGATCACGGGAAAGGCTGCAGAGATGTGTGCATACTGTCCTGCGGCTTTCGGCCGTAGTGACGTTCCCCATGGGCCTCGGCCTTTCGGTACTAGGAGAGCCGCTTTGCAGGCTGCTGTTTGGTGCGCGCAACGCACCCCAGATTACCGGTCATATTCTGTCTGTGCTGGGTATTGCGGCAATCTTTTCTGCACTCTGTACGCCGGTGCAGAGCATGCTGCAGGCGGTTGGCCGAGTGGACTTGCCGGTTAAATTTCTGTTTGCGGGTCTGGCAGTCAAAAGCATTCTCAATTACTTTCTGGTAGGCGACCCGCGCTTTCAGGTAATGGGTGCAGCTTTTGGCACATTGGTGTGCTACTTTTTGATTTTGGCCGCATCCCTGGCTGCGCTGCACCGTGTTGTAAAAATCAAACTGCACGTCTTCTCGTATTTGGGCAGAGCCCTGCTGACAGGCGGGCTCTGCGCTGCTGCGGCAAAGCTCTGCTGGCGGCTGTTGTCGGGGAGGCTGCCGCTTTGGGCGGGTGTTCTGTGTGCAGTGGCAGCGGCGGTTTTTGTGTATATTGCAAGCGCTTTTCCCGCTGGTCTGCTTACGCGGGAAGACCTTTCAGCACTGCGGCAGGAGAAGTTTGCCAAAAGCCTTGAAAAAAAAGCACATATCGTGTAGAATAACAAATGTCCTGACCAAGTCGGACGAAAAGGGGGCCTCAGGGTGGATTTTCAGCCGAAAGAACGGTATACTTTAGAAGACCTGCGCCATATTTTGCAGATTCTGCGTGCACCGGGCGGCTGCCCGTGGGACCGTGCCCAGAACCACCATTCTATCCGCAATAATTTTATTGAGGAAACGTATGAGGCGGTCGAGGCCATCGATACCGAAAACAGTACGCTGCTGTGTGAGGAGCTGGGCGACGTTTTGTTTCAGGTGCTGTTTCATTGTCAGTTAGAGCAAGAGGCCGGGCGCTTTTCGTTTGAAGATATTGTAGACGGTACTGCAAAAAAAATGATAGAGCGCCACCCGCACGTTTTTGGCACTGTGCAGGTGAAAGATATGTCAGAGCTTTTGCAGAACTGGGACGCCATTAAAAAAGAGACCAAACACCAGCAGAGCAAGACCGATGTTTTGCGCAGTGTTTCACCGGCGCTGCCCGCTCTGATGCGCGCGGCAAAGGTGCAGAAAAAGGCACAGCAGGCGGGTTACCCGCCCGAGCAGAATCCACAGCCAGCCGACCCGCAAAAGGGCGGGGAGCTGCTGCTGCAGGCCGTGCGCGCGGTGCGCGCTGCCGGGCTGGAACCAGAACAGGCGCTGCAGCAGGCGACGGAATCCTATATTGAGGAATTTGCAGAATGGGAGTCTTCTCATACGGCCCCAGATGCAGTGCCTGCAGCAAACAAGGAAACCACAAACGGAGGAAAAAACAGCGATGAATAAAACTGAACTCATCAACATGGCTGCCGAAAAGGCTGCCGTATCCAAAAAAGATACTGAAAATGTCGTAAATGCCGTAATTAACGCAATTGTAGAGGCTGTTGCAAGTGAAGAAAAGGTGCAGCTGGTAGGTTTCGGTACTTTTGAGTGCCGCAGCCGCAGTGCCCGCCAGGGCCGCGACCCGCGCACCAACAGCACAATCGAAATTCCTGCTTCCAAGGCGCCGGCTTTTAAAGCAGGCAAGGCCTTTAAGGACGCTGTGAATAAATAAGCAAAACAAAGCGGATGCGGCAGCTTACCGGTAGTAACGGCAAAGCTGCCTTTTTATTTTCGGCGGTGCTGGGCATTCGCATTATGAAAACAGCAGAGAGAAAAACACAGTCCCGGTTGGTAGTCCGGGCGCGGCAGACAGCCGTCAGTAACCTGCCTCCTTGGTTGTCCGCTCTCTGCAGGGTTAGCATTAAGGAGGACTGTTCCATGGAAAAAATCGTTTCGCGTTTGACCGTGTTTTTTGAGGCCCCTTTTTGGGTGGGTGTCTGTGAGCGCAACAGCAGTTCAGGTTATGCTGTCTGCAAGGTCACTTTTGGTACAGAGCCAAAGGACTTTCAGGTATATCAAAAAGTGGTATGCCAAAATAACCGCCTGCAGTACAGCGCAGTTTTACCTGCTGAAAATTTTGCCGAAAAGAGGCAGAATCCAAAACGAATGCAGCGGGAGGCGGCCGGTCAGCTGCAGCAGCACGGTGTCGGCACCAAAGCACAGCAGGCGCTCAAGCTGCAGCAGCAACAGGGGAAAGAAGCCCGAAAAGAGAAAACGCGCGCACAGAAAGAGGCCGAAAAACAGCGCCGTTTTTCTTTGCACAGACAAAAACAGCTGAAAAAACATAAAGGGCACTGAAAATTCCTACAGGAAAGGAAATGCAGATATATGAGACTGGATAAATTTTTAAAGGTTTCCCGTATTATTAAGCGGCGCACTGTAGCAAACGAAGCCTGCGACGCTGGGCGGGTGCTGGCAAACGGCCGCCCGGCACGTGCTTCTTATGATGTCAAAGAGGGCGATATCCTGGAAATTACGCTGGGCAGCCGAACGATGAAAGCCAAAGTAATCAGCGTAAATGAGTATGCCACAAAAGACAGCGCGGCCGATATGTACCGCGTGCTGGAAGAATAGCCGTGCCCCGCTTTGCATATACCTTGCTGTATAAGCGGGAGGTGTATGCACCATGTACGAGGAAAAGCGGGACCCAAAGGCCGCTGCTGCAAAAGCGCCGCATGTTCTTACACTGGACAATCGGCACCAGCTGCGTGCGACGGGTGTTTCAAATGTAGATAGCTTTGATGAGCAGACCGTGGTGGTTTACACATCGCTGGGGCAGCTGGTGGTGCGCGGCGAGGGGCTGCAGATAGAGAAACTGAATGTAGAAACAGGCGAACTGACCCTGGTCGGCGCGGTCGCTTCCATGGCCTATGTGGGCGATGAAAAGCGCGGCGGTGCTCTGTCGCGCCTGTTTCGGTAATGGATGCTTCCAGCGGCCAGAATGCACTTGCGTTTTTTGTCTTTGCTGTGCTGGGTGCTGCACTGGCCGTGGTATGGTGCTTTTTGCGGGCTGTGCGTGCGCAGATGCGTGAAAAAGGCGCCTTCAGCATTGTTTTAGAGGCCGCTTTCGGCATTTTGTGTGCGGTAAGCATCAAACTGGCGGCATTAGGCGTTTACTGGGGTGAAGTGCGCGCTTTTCTGCTGTTTGGCGCGGCCCTTGGCTTTTGGGCCGTTTATGAAACGGCCGGCCGCCTGCTTTCTTTTGTCGCCGGTATCATTCTGCACGCCGTGGTGCGCTGGATCCTGCGGCCGCTGGGACGTTTTGTCTGCCGTTTGGGGCGCCTGGCGCAAAAAGGCCTGCTGGCTGCGGCGAATATTGTTAGAAAAGTAACACTTTGGGTAAAATATGCCTTGAAATCCGCCGGCAGATTCGTGTATAATAAAAAAAATGCAAAAAAAGCCGCAAGGCGCAGAACTTTTGCAGGACACGGGGTGGTGAAGCCGCATGCGCAAAACAAGCACACAAAAAAAGCCGCACAAAAAGCACAGTCTGCTGCTGGGGGTGGCACTGGCAATGTTTTGTGTGTATATGCTCGTGGCCGTTGTCAGTCAGCAGATGCAGATACGCAGCCAGAAAGCCAAGCTGCAGAGCATTCAGTCGGAAATTCAGGTACAGGAAATCAAAAACAGCGACGTTCGCCACGAGTTGGCCGACCAGGGCGCCAGCAGTGAGTATATTGCCCGTGTTGCCCGCGAAAGTCTGAACATGGCCAAAGCAGGAGAGAGGATTTTCATCTGCCCGGGCGGAGATTGACCGCGGGGCAGTCAAATCATTAAGGAGGAACAAAGAGTTTTATGCAGCTTGAGGTAGGTACTGTTGTGGAAGGTAAAGTAACCGGCATCACCAGCTTTGGTGCATTTGTCGAGCTTCCTACCGGCCAAACCGGTATGGTCCATATTTCTGAGGTCGCGCCCACATTTGTGCGCGAGATTAAGGACTTTGTTACGGTGGGTCAGACGGTTAAAGTGAAGATTCTGAATATCGGTGAGAATAATAAGATCAGCCTTTCTATGAAGCAGGTAGAGGGGCAGAATCTAGGTCAGGGCCAGGCAAACGGCCGCCGCCCACAGCAGGGCGGGCGGCCGCAGCAGCACCGCCCACAGCACCGCCGCCCGCCCGAGCCGCAGCAGCACCGCCCCGGAAACTTTGAGTGGCAGCCGCGCCGCAATGACTCTGCGGATTTTGAAGATATGATGTCCCACTTCAAACAGACCAGTGACGAAAAAATGTCTGATTTGAAAAAGACGCTGGAAAGCAAACACGGCGGCTATTCCCGCCGCGGCAACAGCAGCAGCAACCATTAAGTCAACGCAAAGGCCGCATTCGCACAGGCGGGGCTTTTCCCGCTTGCCGCGCGGCCTTTTTTGCTGCATAAATATCAATGTACAAAAGGAGTAACAAAATGCTGTTTGTAAATGCAAACATACATACCATGGAGGGACCGCAGATTTCAAACGGCTGGCTGCTGACCTGCGGCAGCACCATTCAAGCTTTGGGAAATGCGGCTGACACCCCCGCGGCGGAAAAAAAGTATGACTGTCACGGTGCGGATTTGTACCCTGGCTTTGTAGATGCACACACCCACCTGGGCATGATGGAAGATGGCCTGACTTTTGAGGGGGACGATGTAAACGAAGACACCGACCCCACCACGCCGCAGATGCGTGCCATTGATGCACTCAATCCGCTGGACCGCGACTTTTTTGAGGCCGCTGCGGCCGGAGTGACCACGGTGGTTACCGGCCCAGGCAGCGCCAACCCCATTGGTGGGCAAATGGCTGCCATAAAGACCTACTGCCCGAGCGGCTGCATTGACGACAGCATCGTCAAAGCACCGGTCGCCATTAAAATGGCCATGGGCGAAAATCCGAAAAATGTCTATCGCGACAAGGACAGCGGCCCGGTTACACGCATGGCTACAGCGGCCTGTATTCGTGAAGAGCTGCTGAAAGCGCAGCACTATCAAAAAGCTCTGCAGAAAAGTGAAGAGGACGAGGATACTGACCCGCCGGAATTCGATATCAAGTCCGAGGCACTGCTGCCGGCGCTGCGCGGAGAGATTGAGGTCCACTTCCATGCGCACCGCGCCGACGATATCTTTACCGCAATTCGCATTGGCAAAGAATTTCATTTAGATTATGTCATTGTGCATGGTACAGAAGGCCACTTGATTGCGCCGCGCCTTGCCAAAGAACATGTCCGTGTGCTGAGTGGGCCGTTTCTGGCGGACCGCAGCAAACCGGAACTGCGAAACCAAACGCCCGCGTGCCCCGGTATCCTTGCAAAAGCCGGCGTGCAGACCGCAATTATTACCGACCATTCGGTTATTCCCATTCAGTATCTTCCTTTGTGTGCGGGAGTTGCCGTGCGTGAGGGAATGGATAGGGAAGCTGCCCTGCGTGCCATTACCATAGAGCCGGCGTGCATCTGCCACATAGAGGACCGCGTCGGTTCATTGAAGCCCGGCAAAGACGCAGATTTTTCCCTGTTTGACAGCGACCCGCTTTCCAGTTACACAAAACCGCTGCTGGTGGTGGAAAACGGCGAGATTGTCTATCAGCGCACCTGAAAACGGAGGTACAGCATGAGAGAATTGGAAGCGCAGCGCATTACGGATACAGTAGCAGGGCTTTGCATCAAGGCCAATCGCAGCCTGCCGGAAGATTTGGAAACCTGCATTCGCTGTAAAAAAGGCGAGGAGTCCAGCCCGATTGGACAGGCTGTTTTTCAGGACCTGTGCGATAACATGGACGCCGCCCGCCGGCTTTCCATTCCAGTGTGTCAGGATACCGGAATGGCGGTTGTCTTTGCCGAGGTTGGGCAGGAAGTACACATTGCCGGCGATTTTGAGGCGGCAGTGAACTGCGGCGTAGCAAAAGGCTATACCGAGGGCCTGCTGCGCAAGTCGGTTGCGGCGGATCCCATTCGGCGCGGCAACACCGGCGACAACACGCCGGCCATTCTGCACACGCGGCTGGTACCCGGGGACAAAGTGCATTTGACGGTTGCGCCAAAGGGCTTTGGCAGCGAAAACATGAGCCGACTGAAAATGCTGACCCCGGCCGCAGGCGAAGAGGACATCATTGGCTTTGTTGTGGAGACTGCTCGCCTTGCAGGCAGCAATCCCTGCCCGCCCATGGTGCTGGGCGTGGGTATTGGCGGCGACTTTGAAAAATGCGCAGAACTTGCTAAAGAGGCATTGTGCCGCCCGGTTTCTGAAAAGAACCCGGACCCTTATTATGCCGGATTGGAAGAAAAAATGCTGCGGGCGGTCAATGCACTGGGAATTGGGCCGCAGGGTTTTGGCGGCGACGTGACCTGCCTGTCGCTTGCCATCTGCCAGTTTCCGACGCATATTGCCGGTTTGCCGGTGGCGGTCAATGTTGGCTGTCATGTTACGCGCCACGCCAGCGCTGTGCTGTAAAGGGTCCTTTCTGCGCGAAAATGTAGATATTTTGTAAATTTCATTATAATTTTTTGTTGTTCTCTTCCATTCTTTTGGGGAATGTGCTATAGTAAATGCAGAAAAATAGACACAAGTATTTTTCTGTATTCTAGTTCCGCAAAGGAGATGTCTGTATATGAATGTTACAATCACCGGCCGAAAAGTAAATCTGCGCGATAACTTCAAAGAGCTTGCCCGCAAAAAACTTTCCCGTTTTGACCGCATCTTTGATGAAAACGCCACCGCGAAAGTTGTTGTCACTGTTGAGCGCAATCGCCAGACAGTTGAAATTACAATTCGCAGCAACGGCATGTTCTTCCGCGCGGAAGCTACGGACTATGAAATGAATAATGCACTGGACCAGGTTATCAGTGCACTAGGGCGCCAAATTCGCAAAAATAAGGCGAAGCTGGACAAACAAATTCATTCTACCGCACTCGACCAGTATATAGAGAAGTATGTAAATGGAACAGAAGAGCCGGAAGAGAATTACCGTGTCGTACGCACCAAGCATTTTGTGGTGAAACCGATGAGCATTGAAGAAGCTATTCTGCAGATGAATATGCTGGAGCATCAATTCTATATGTTCCGCAATCAAGACACAGAGCAAATCAATGTGGTTTATCGCCGCAAGGCCGGTGACTATGGCCTGCTGGAGCCGGAAAATCCGGCAGATGACGAATAAATCACCGCATTTTAAAGCACAATAAAAAGTGGCGGGGCCGGGTAAACACCGGCCTCTCTTGCTGTTTACAGGAGGATATATGCAAGATTTTCAATTAGTTGCCCCGTGTCTGCTGGGAGTCGAGGGCTTGGTAAGCCGTGAGCTGCGCGACATGGGTGCGCAGAATGTACAGGCACAAAACGGTCGTGTTGTCTTTGCGGGCACGCCGCAGATGCTGGTGCGCGCAAACCTGAATTCTCGTTTTTCAGAGCGCATTCAGGTATTGATGGGTACCTTTCCCGCGCGCACGTTTGACCAGCTGTTTGAGGGGGTGCGCGCTCTGCCGTGGGAGCGCTGGATCGGTAAAGACGACGCTTTTCCGGTAAAGGGGCACTGCCTTTCTTCTGCACTGCACAGTGTGCCGGACTGCCAGAAAATCATTAAAAAAGCTATTGTCGAGCGGCTGAAACAGAAATACCATGTTTCTTGGTTTCAGGAAAACGGCAGTGTGTACCAGGTGCAGTTCCTGCTGATGAAAGACCAGGTCAGCGTGATGCTGGATACTTCCGGAATCGGGTTGCACAAGCGCGGCTACCGTAAAATTGCCGCACAGGCACCGATCAAAGAAACGCTGGCGGCAGCTTTGGTGGCGCTGTCGCGTGTGCGCACCGACGCAAATCTGTATGACCCATGCTGCGGCTCCGGCACTATTCTGATTGAGTCTGCGCTGTATGCTATGCACATTGCGCCCGGGCTGCAGCGGCACTTTACCGCACAGCATTGGCAGCAGGTGCCCGCAGGTCTGTGGCAGCAAGAGCGTGAGCGCGCACTTGACCTTGTTCTGCGCGACGCGGCCTTTACCGCGTATGGCAGTGATATTGATGACGAGGCAGTGCAGCTGACAATGGACAACGCCCGCAAAGCGGGGGTCATTTCACATATTCACGCACAGAAAGCGGAACTTGCCGACTTTGCCCCCACCACCGAGCACGGCTGTGTCATCTGCAACCCACCCTATGGTGAGCGTATGCTGGACCTGAAGCAGGCAGAGGATTTGTACCACACTATGGGACAGGTTTTCCCGGCACGCCGAGGCTGGAATTACACCATCATCTGCGCAGATGAGATCTTTGAGCAGTATTTTGGCCGCAAAGCAGACAAAAGCCGCAAACTTTACAACGGCATGATTCGCTGCCGCGCATATATGTACTATAAGCATCCATAATTGCAAATTAAATACTTTTATTTTGGCACTCCAGTAAAAGGAGTGCCATTATTATTCTATATACGAATTATAAGGCGTTAAAATGTAAATAATTTATGAAATTCAGATTTTTTTTGAAAAAGGACTTGATTTTTCGGAAAAATCAGGTACAATATGTTTAGCACTCAAGGTAAAAGAGTGCTAAACAAACAAGCAAATAGTTTTCAGTTATCTACTATGTTAAGGAGGATGTATTTCTATGACAATCAAACCTTTGTCCGACAGAATCCTGATTAAAATGGAAGCTGCAGAAGAGACCACAAAAAGCGGCATTATCCTGACCGGCTCTGCTAAAGAGAAACCGCAGATCGCCGACGTTATCGCAGTTGGCCCCGGCGGAGTAGTGGACGGCAAGGAAGTTAAAATGACCCTGAAGGCCGGCGACCGCGTGCTGACCAGCAAATACGCTGGCACCGAGGTCAAGGTCGACGGCGAGGACTACACCATTGTGCGGCAGTCCGATGTTCTTGCAGTTGTTGAATAATTGAAACGAGGCGCTTTTGGCGCTCACGAATAAATGGAGGTAGTAGAGAATGTCTAAACAGATTATTTACGGCGAAGACGCACGCAAGTCTCTGATGAATGGCGTCGACAAGCTTTCTGATACTGTAAAAATTACCCTTGGCCCGAAGGGCCGCAACGTTGTGCTTGACAAAAAGTATGGCGCACCGCTTATCACAAACGATGGCGTGACCATCGCTAAGGAAATCGAGCTGGACGATCCCTATGAGAACATGGGCGCACAGCTGGTAAAGGAAGTTGCAACAAAGACAAACGATGTCGCAGGCGACGGCACCACAACTGCAACTGTACTGGCACAGGCTCTTATCCATGAGGGCATGAAGAATGTTACCGCCGGCGCAAATCCGATGGAAATCCGCAGCGGCATGCAGGAAGCTGTCGATACAGCAGTTGAGGCTATTAAAAAGAACAGCCAGGCTGTAAAGGGCAAAGACGATATCGCCCGTGTTGCAACCGTTTCTTCTTCCAGCCCATTTGTTGGCAACCTGATTGCTGACGCAATGGAAAAGGTCACCAACGACGGCGTCATCACCATTGAAGAATCCAAGACTGCTGATACCTACAGCGAAGTCGTGGAAGGCATGATGTTTGACCGCGGCTATGTTTCTCCTTATCTGGTAACAGATACAGACAAAATGATCTGCGAGCTGGATGATCCTTATATCATCATCACCGATAAAAAGGTTTCGGCATTCCAGGAAATCCTGCCTCTGCTCGAAAAGATTGTTAACACCGGCAAGAAGTTCCTGATTATTGCCGACGATGTTGAGGGCGATGCACTGACCAACCTGCTGCTCAACAAACTGCGCGGCACACTTAACTTCTGTGCAGTAAAGGCGCCGGGCTTTGGCGACCGCCGCAAGGAAATGCTACAGGATATCGCTACTCTGACCGGCGGCCAGGTTATCAGCTCTGACTTGGGCGTTGAGTTCAAGGACGTTGAGCTCAACATGCTGGGCCGCGCACGTCAGGTTAAGATCGACAAAGAAAACACTATCATTGTCGACGGCAGCGGCGACAAGCAGGCTATTAAGGACCGCGTTGAGCAGATCCGCGCTCAGATTTCCGAGACAACTTCTGAGTTCGACCGCGAAAAGCTGCAGGAGCGCCTGGCAAAACTGGCCGGCGGCGTAGCAGTTATCAAGGTCGGTGCTGCAACCGAAGTAGAAATGAAAGAAAAGAAGCTGCGCATTGAAGATGCTCTTAACTCCACAAAGGCTGCTGTTGAAGAGGGCATTGTCGCTGGCGGCGGCACTGCACTGGTTAACGCAATCCCGGCAGTTAAGAAGCTGCTTACAGCAAAGACAGGCGACGAGAAGACAGGTGTATCCATTGTGCTGAAAGCACTGGAAGAGCCGGTACGTCAGATTGCTGCAAACGCCGGTGTCGAGGGTTCTGTAATCCTTGAAAACATCAAGAAGGCAAACAAGGTTGGCTATGGCTACAACGCAGCCAATGACCAGTATGGCGATATGCTGGAGTTTGGCGTTGTTGACCCAACCAAGGTTACCCGCTCTGCTCTGCAGAACGCTGCTTCTGTTGCAGAAATCGTTCTGACCACTGAATCTCTGGTAACTGACAAGCCGGAACCGAAGGCCCCTGCTGCGCCGGCTGCTGACCCGAGCATGGGCGGCGGAATGTACTAATTCTGTAAATAAAAATTTTGTAAAATCAAATTTTTTAATCAAAACCGTTGCGATGCACTGCAAAAAGTGCGCCGCAGCGGCTTTTTTTAGCCCCAAAGTCCTAAAAACACGAAAATGAATGTCCCTGCGCGGCCTATGAAAGGAAAAACTAGGTTAACATAATTTCAGAAAAACCGTTGCAATCAAAATACTTTTGTTTTATAATAAAAACAACAGTGGTGAAAGGTGGTGGAAAGTGGTGCGGCTTTTTGCAAAAGTGGCGCACTTTTCACAAGGTGATGCGTTATGCTGATCGGTGAGTATCAACATAATATTGACGCCAAGGGGCGCATAATTGTGCCTTCCAAATTCCGTGAGGATTTGGGAGAGCATTTTTATGTTGCTAAGGGCTTAGACCACTGTCTGTTTGTCTTTTCCCCACAGGAATGGGACAGGCTGCAGCAAAAGGTGAGCGCTATGCCAATCAGCAAGGCGCGCGGCCTGCAGCGTTTCTTCTTTTCCGGTGCGGCGGAAGTAACCCCCGACAAGCAGGGACGTATTTTAATTCCACAGCCGCTGCGCGACCACGCAAACCTGACAAAAGACGTTACCTTTATCGGCGCCTCCAGTCGAGCAGAAATATGGAATACCGATGCGTGGAATGCTTTTAATGAAAATTTGACAGAAGAAAACATTGCACAGGCTATGGACGAGCTGGACTTGTAACAAAGATAGGCGGAGGGCAGTATGGAGTTTACGCATATCCCCGTTTTGTACCGCGAAACGATTGAAAGTCTTGCGGTACAGCCGGACGGGCGCTATATTGACGGAACAGCGGGCGGCGGCGGTCACAGCAGCGCCATCCTTGCCAAGCTGACCGGCACTGGCCGTCTGCTTTCCATTGACCGTGACCCTGACGCGATTGCCGCCTGCAAAGAACGTTTTGCAGGTAACTCGCACAGTGTGCTTCGGCAGGGCAATTTTTCTGAAATGCTGCAGCTTGCAAAAGATGCGGACATGCTTCCTGTAAACGGGGTGTTGCTTGACCTCGGTGTTTCTTCTCACCAGTTAGACGATGCTGAGCGCGGCTTTTCCTATCATCAGGATGCATCGCTGGATATGCGCATGAGTCAGTCCGGCCCAAGTGCCAAGGATTTGGTAAACACCCTTTCATGGCAGGAGCTGGCTGAGATTTTCACCAAATACGGCGAAGAGCGCTTTTCAGCACGCATTGCACAGCACATTGTACATGAGCGCAGCAAAAAGCCGATTGAAACGACCTGCCAGCTTGCGGAAATTGTAAAGGAAAGCATTCCTGCGGCAGCTAGGCGCCACGGTGGACATCATCCGGCACGCAAAACTTTTCAGGCACTGCGCATTGCAGTGAATGGGGAGCTGGACGCTTTGCAGGACGGCCTGACTGCTGCATTTGAGGCACTTGCCCCGGGCGGGCGGCTATGTGTCATCACGTTTCAGTCGCTGGAGGATCGCATTGTCAAGCACCAGATGGCCGAGTGGTGCCGCGGCTGTACCTGCCCGCCGGATTTTCCGGTTTGCGTATGCGGCAAAACACCGCGCGCAGAGCTTGTGTATCACAAAGGGCTGGTGCCAAGCGAAGAGGAACAGACCAAGAATCCACGCAGCCGCAGTGCCCGCCTGCGAGTTTGTACAAAATTGTAATCAAAATGACAAATGAGTTACATTATTAACACGTAGTTCATAAAAACTACACTTTCCGTGGTAAAATGATAAATATAGAGGATTATAAGAGGGTGACCACTATATGCGCAATGTAGAAGCATACGATTTTTCTGTTTTTGAGCGGCGTATGGCTGTTCCAAAAGAAGAGAAAAAAGCAAAGACACCAGACAATCTCATCAGTCTGCCGTCGAAAGGACAAAAGAAGACAGCAACTAAGACCCGCCTGCACCGCAGTCCTCTGCGCACAGCGGCTGCCTGTGCGGCCCTTTTGTTTGCAGTGGGCGTCATGGGTTCTTTTGTTTACGGTCAGGTACAGCTTTCTAATTTAGCGGTACAGATCAGCGCAGCGGACAAATCTTTGAGTGAGCAGCAAAGCCTTTATACGCAGCTGCAAATGAAGAGCGATGCGCAGCAGTCCCTCTCTACAGTGGAAGATACCGCGAAAAATAAACTGGGTATGCTGAAAATTGACTCAAGCCAGATGGAAAGTGTTGAAATGAACGCCAGCGATAAGGCACAGGTCGTCTGCAAGTCTGGCGACGGGCTGTTGGCGCAGCTGTGGGAGCGGCTGTGTGCACTGCTGTCATAAATAGCACAGCAGATCAATAAAATAAAATTATAAGAAGTTTACATAGAGTGGATATTTTTTCATACGAAAATACTTGATATAGAGCAGCTGCCGGTTGCGGTGGCTGCGAACAGGGGGAAGAGTTAGGGAAGCAGCATTCCTTTAACTCTTTTTTCTTGTAAAAAGGCTCTGCGGGTAAGGAGGACAATCGATGGCAAAAGGCACAACGTCAAGAATATGGCGCCGCACAACCATCGTGCTGGTGGTGCTCATTGTGCTTGGCTTTGGCACAGTGCTTTTCAGCCTGGTCAAACTGCAGCTGGTGGATGGCGAAAAGCTGAAGTCACAGGCAGTGGAAAATCAGCTGAAAGACACCACGATCACGGCCCAGCGCGGCACAATTTACGATTGCAACATGAAAAAACTGGCGCAAAGCGCTACAGTATGGAAAGTTGCACTGGCTCCGGCAGAAATTTACGCCAATACAGAAAAGAAAACGGCTGCGCAGCAAAAAACGATTGCCGCGCAGGAAGAGGGCGTTGCCGAGTGCCTAAACCAGGCGCTTGGCCTAGACAAAAATACGGTCTTAAATGCCCTGCGCAATCATAAGAGTTCTTACTGGCAGGTCGTTGCTAGTAAAGTAGAAACTGACCAGAAAAGTAAAATCGTTGCCTATGAAGAAAAATTCTATAACGAAAACAATAAAAAAATCAGCATTTCCGGCATTATCGATTTGGTAGAGGATTATAAACGATATTACCCCTACGGCGATTTTGCCAGCAGTGTACTGGGCTTTACCAACAACGACGGCACCGGTGTTGAGGGGCTTGAGGCTGAGTACAACAGCCAGCTGGCCGGTGTAAATGGCCGCGTGATTGCGGCAAAAAGCGCTACGCAAACCGATATGCCCTTTCAGTATCAGCAGAAAGTAAAGGCACAGAACGGCTCTTCTCTGGTTTTGACGATTGACGAGGTTGTACAGCATTCTCTAGAAAAATACCTGGATGAGGGCGCAAAACTCAATAAGGTGGGCAACCGCGCCTGCGCTATTTTAATGAACGTAAAGACCGGCGAAATTTTAGGCATGTCCACGCGCGGCGGCTTTGATGCCAACAGCGTGCTTGCAGAGAGCGTTGCCGAAGAGGGTACTTTTGACCCCAACAATCCGCGTGTGCTGACTGCCAGCGAAAAAGCGCGTGTTGCAAAGCTGTCGAAAGACAAACAGGCCGCCGCCACTTTGGCTGCCTTACAGCAAAAGTGGCGAAACAAGTGTGTCAGTGATACCTACATGCCTGGTTCCGTTTTCAAGATGTGTACGGCTTCTATGGGCCTGGAAGAGGGCGTTGTTACAGAGAGCACGCCTTTCTATTGCAGCGGTTCTATTGATGTGGAGGGTACGCAGATTCACTGCTGGAAATCCGGCGGGCATGGTTCAGAAACATTTGAGGAAGCAGTGCTGAATTCCTGCAACCCGCAGTTTGCAACACTGGGCCTGGAGCTTGGCAACCACACTTTCTTTAAGTACTTTGAAGGCTTTGGCTTTACGAAAGCGACAGGCATTGACCTGCCCGGTGAACCGACTAGCTACAGCTACTATAAGGCGGAGGAACTCAATAAAGTTTCTCTGGCTGTTGAGGCATTTGGCCAGAACTTTAAAATTACACCGGTACAGATGATTACGGCCTGCGCGGCCGTGGCAAACGGCGGCTATTTGGTACAGCCGCATGTGGTAAAAGAAATTGTCGATGCGGATGGCAATATTGTCAAGACAGCGTCAACAACCACGAAGCGGCAGGTTATTTCAACCAGTACCAGCAAACGTGTGGCGGCTATCCTGCAAAAGGATGCCGTTGCCGGTACCGCGAAAAATGGCTACATACCCGGCTACCGCATTGCCGGCAAGACCGGTACCAGTGAAAAAGTAGATAAAGATAATCAGCTGAAAGCAAAGACCGGTACCAAGGGCAGCTACTATGTTGCTTCTTACTGCGGCTTTGCGCCGGCGGATGACCCACAGTATGCGCTGCTGGTTTTCTGCGATGAACCAAACGGCAGCAGCTATTATGGCAACTCTGTTTCGGGCCCGATTTTCAATAAGATTATGACAGAAGTACTGCCTTACCTCGGGGTAGAGCCGAAATACACCAGTGAAGAGCAGCAGAAACTGGCTGTGAAGACACCGGATACAACCGGCAAAACCGTGGCGCAGGCAAAAACAGCGATTGCCGCCGCAAATGGCGAGCTGAAAGTGCATGTTTACGGCAATGGCAGCACGGTCATACAGCAGCTGCCGACAGCAAATTCCAGCATTCCGCGCGGTGGCACAGTGGCGCTGTTTACCAGTGAAGACAGCTGCAGCCAAACCGTGACTGTGCCGAACTTTATCAACGGCAGCAACAATATCAGCACCGTGGAAAGTTTAGCTTCGGAATCCGGACTGAATATTTCAGTTTCCGGTATTTCCACTACTGACAGCACCACAAGTGCAGTAGCAATTTCGCAAAGTGTGGCCGCTGGGCAGAAAGTACAGCCTGGTACCGTCATTACGGTGACCTTTGCAGAGCAAAGCAACTCGGGTTGATAAAATTCGCGCAGCTTTTGCAGTAAAATAATAAGAGCCGCCCTTTCGGCGGGCAGGCGGCAGAAAGGGAGCATTGCAAGATGGAGAATCGGTTCATTATGGTTTCAGGGCAGCCGATGGCCTCTTTGCTGGGCAGCTTATTGGCTGCTTGCGGCAGAAAGGACCTGCAGGTGGTGCTGCCTGATCAAACGCTGAAAAAAAGTGAGAAAGAGCTGCTGGTGGCAGACAAAGAGCCTGTGCTGCGCTGTGCGGTCGGATTTCCCCGGTGTCTTGCCGCATATCCTTTGCGGGAAGACCCGCGGCTGCGTGGGCTGCAGCAGCTTTCCACCTATTCACTGAAAAGTGACTGTGCCGATTATACGGCCCGCGGGCTGCACCTGACACCAGAAGGCTACACGGCATTTGAAATTGTCGGTGTTGGCTGCATTGGCCGGGTACGGCTCAAAAGTCTGGCCAAAGGAGAAGAAGAACTCATCTTGGCGGCAACTGCGGCTGCGGTCATGTGCGGCATACCACTGGCAAAGGCGCTGGCCTGTCTGCAGGGGTAGCAGAAACAGGGCCCCTTTTCCAGAAAGCGGTTGGCTCATAGGCGGATTTGTGTTATAATACGTAAGTCCTGCTGTGACAATGCGGTAAAAAAGAGAGAAAATGGAAAGCTGTGGCGGCTTTTCATGCTGGAGGGTAAGAAAACTATGGACGTTTTGGCAATCGTTTTGTCGGCGGCAGTCGCGTTTGCGGTAACTGCTCTGCTGGGGAAATGGCTGGTTCCTTTTCTGCACAAAATCAATTTTGGACAGACTATCCGCGATGTGGGGCCTAAGTGGCATCAAAAAAAGAATGGCACCCCCACCATGGGCGGCTTTATGTTTATTATCGGCATCCTGGTGGCGCTGCTGGTCTGTATGCCCCTGGTCCTGACAGGCGGTCGCACGTGGGGCAGCAACATGATTGGCGTGCGGGTCATTGGCGGATATCTGATGGCGCTGGCTTTTGGTGCGGTTGGCTTTATTGATGACTACATCAAAGTGGTAAAAAAGCGCAATCTCGGTTTAACCGTCAAGCAGAAATTCCTTTTACAGTGCCTGGTTGCGGCCGTTTACCTGCTTTCTTTAAAGCTGAGCGGTGCTTCTTCGGCTACCATGGTGCCTTTTGCCGGCAGAGTGGATATTGGCATTTGGTACTGGATTATTGCTTTCTTTGGCATTATCGGCATGGTAAATGCAGTCAACTTTACTGACGGTATCGACGGCCTCAACGGCTCGGTAACATTCTTTGTTTCTATCTTTTTCATGATTATTGCCGGCATGCTGAAATCAACGGGCATGGGTGTCTTTTCGGCTGCCTGTGCAGGTGGCTGCCTGGGCTTTCTGCTGTGGAACTTTAACCCGGCAAAGGTCTTTATGGGAGACACCGGTTCGCTGTTTTTGGGGGGCATGGTGTGCGCCATGGCCTTTGGGCTGGAAATCCCGATCTTGCTGTTGGTAATCGGTATTATTTATATTATCGAAATTCTTTCAGTCATTTTACAGGTCACCTATTTTAAAGCGACACACGGCAAGCGCCTGTTCAAGATGACCCCCATTCATCACAGCTGTGAAATGAGCGGCTGGAGCGAAGTGAAAATCTGTGCAGTCTTTAGCACAATCACCGCTTTGGCGGGGCTTGCAACGCTGTTTTTAGCGATGAACGCGTACGGTATCTGGTAAAATCGCAGGGGCTTTGAAAAGCGGCCGTATTTGGCCGGAAAGGGGAAGCGGAATATATGGCAAAGAACAGAAGCGGCCAGCCGGCGCAGGTGTCTCGTCAGCCGCAGCAAAAGCATCATGCGGCTGTGCGTCGGCCGGTGGTTTCCACAGCAGGAACCACCGGCGCTGTTTCGGCAGCGCATCCGCAGGTGCGCACCTCAAAAGGCAAGTGGAAAAGCAAACTAAAGCTGCTTTCTGTGCGCTCCGGTATGGATATGACTTTCTTTTTCCTGGTGCTGGTATTGGTGTGCTTTGGGCTTGTCATGGTGTTTTCGGCAAGCTACGCGAATTCCAGTTATCGCTTTAATGGCAACCCCTATCACTTTGTTAAAGCACAAGCAATTTATGCAGTGATCGGCATCGCACTGATGATTGCAATTTCTTATTTTGACTATCATCATTTACACAAATTTGCTCTGCCAATTTATATTATTACAGTTTTGCTGCTGGGTATTACCGTTGCCTTCAAAGGCAGTGCGCTGGTACGCCAGACAAACGGTGCCTACCGCTGGATTACAATCGGTTCCCTGCAGTTTCAGCCCTCTGAAATCGCAAAGTTCGCTTTGGTGCTGGTGCTTGCGCATCTGATGGCTACCCGGGAAAATATGGATGGCACAAAGCGCGGCAAACGTTTCCGTTTGTTCATTTACGCTGGAGCTATTCTGCTCATCTGCGGTTTGGTCGCTGCAGAGAAGCATATGTCTGCCACTATCATTCTGCTGCTGCTGGCGACGATTATGCTGTTTATCGGCGGGCTGCCGGCAAAGTGGTTTGCCATAGGAATTAGTTGTGCGGCAGCTGCGCTGCTGATTATTGCAAACCTGCCGTTTTATGCCCATGTTTCCACCCGTATGATGGTCTGGAAAAACCCGTGGGATTCCAGTCTTTCCGGCAATGAGGCATGGCAGACGCAGCAGTCCTTGTATGCCATTGGTTCTGGGCGGCTGCTTGGGCTTGGTTTGGGTAAAAGCCGGCAGAAATACCTGTACCTGCCGGAACCGCAGAACGATTTTATTTTTGCGATTATTTGTGAAGAGCTCGGTTTTGTCGGCGCACTGGTTATCATCATTCTGTTTGCGCTGCTTATTTGGCGCGGCGTGATGATCGCCCTGCGTGCGAAAGACCGCTTTGGTATGCTGCTCGGGGTCGGCCTGATTATGCAGGTCGGGCTGCAGGTGGTGCTGAATATCGCCGTCGTGACCAACACCATTCCAAATACCGGCGTCAGCCTGCCATTCTTCAGCGCCGGCGGCACTTCGCTGGTGATGCTGCTGGCTCAAATGGGGTTGATTCTCTCTATTTCGCGTACCTCAAATATAGAAAAAACTTAAAGAAAATACGGTAGCAGCAAAGGCGGTCTGCGCTTTTGCTGCTGTGCTGTCTGCAGCCGTATTCTGATTTATTCGTATAAAGGAGCAATGCCTGTATGAAAATTCTCTTTGCCGGCGGTGGCACCGCGGGGCATATCAACCCGGCTCTTGCCATAGCGGGCTATGTCCGCGAAAAAGAGCCGGACGCGCAGATTTTGTATATCGGTGCCAAGGGCGGCATGGAAGAGCGCCTGGTGCCGCAGGCCGGATTTGCGTTTCAAAGTATTACAATTTCGGGGTTTCAGCGCAAACTGAGCTTTGAAAATCTGAAGCGCAATGCTGAGACCGTTGTGCGCCTGTTTACCTCTACGGCAGAATCAAAAAAAATCATACAGGAATTTGGTCCAGATGTCTGCGTGGGCACCGGCGGCTATGTTTCCGGCCCGGTGATTCGGGAGGCGATGAAGCTGTACATTCCGGCCGTGATCCACGAACAGAACGCTTTTCCCGGTGTCACCAACAAAGCCCTGAGCAAAGACGCCGACCGCGTGCTGCTGGCCAACGGCGATGCACAAAAATACATGGCAAAAAACGCCCGTTGTGTTTTGACAGGCAACCCAGTGCGCATGGCTGTGGTGCGGGCTGACCGCACTGCTTCCCGCAGGGCACTGGGGCTTGACAGCCGTCCGCTGATTTTGTCCTTTGGCGGCAGTCTTGGTGCACAGAAGGTTAATGAGGCCGTGCTTGACCTGCTGACGGAATCGGCCAAAACAGACCGCTTTCAGCATATTCATGCCTATGGGCAGTACGGAGGCTGGTTCCCGCAGAAACTGCAAGAGCGTGGCGTGCATCTGCAGGACCACCCTAATTTTGATATTCGTCCTTACATTGACAATATGCCGGAATGCCTTGCAGCAGCGGACTTGGTTATCTGCCGCGCAGGTGCTATTACGCTGAGTGAGCTGCAGGCAAAAGGTCGTGCGGCCATTATCATTCCCAGTCCCAATGTTGCGGAAAACCACCAGTATTACAATGCAATGAGTATGGTAAACCGCGGCGCAGGGGAAATCCTAGAAGAAAAGGACTTGACCGGCCCGGCGCTGATTCAAAAAGTACGTTCTCTCTTTGAAAAGCCCGAGACAATTCCTGCTTTGGCGGCCAATGCGCAGAAAATGGCGATTTTAGATACAAATGAGCGCATTTACAACATTCTGCAGGAAGTGCTGCAGGAAAAAAAGGCACACTGAGAAAGGCTTTGCCCGCCTGCCTTTTCGTAACCAAACCGGTACTGCCCTGCATAGTATGGCAAAGACTATGTGGGGGTGTTGCAAATGTCAATGTTACGCATCAGCGGGCCGTGCCGGCTGCGCGGGGAAGTGCAGGTGCACGGTGCTAAAAACAGCGCTCTGCCCCTGCTGGCGGCCTCTCTGCTGTGCACCGAGCCGTGTGTCCTGCAAAACTGCCCGCGCCTTTCTGATGTGGATACGGCGGTTACTATTCTGCGCGGGCTGGGCTGCCGCGTAAAAACCGACGAGGGCAGTGTCTTTATAGATGCTGGACCGGTGTCTTCCTGCACCATTCCGGATACGCTGATGCGGGAAATGCGTTCTTCTATTATTTTTCTGGGTGCGGTGATAGGCCGCTTGGGCGAGGCTTCGCTGAGTTTTCCAGGCGGGTGCGAGCTTGGCCCGCGGCCGATCGACCTGCATCTGCAGGCGCTGCGCCGCCTTGGTGCACAGATTAGCGAGGACCACGGCCGGCTGGTCTGCCGGGCGCCGGGTGGGCTGCACGGTGCAGAGACAACGCTTTCGTTTCCCAGTGTCGGTGCAACAGAAAATGTGATGATTGCCGCTTCAGTGGCGCGGGGAACAACTGTATTGGAAAATGCCGCCCGTGAGCCGGAAATCGAGGACCTTGCGGGTTTCTTAAATGCCTGCGGTGCGCGTGTCTTCGGCGCCGGCACAAGCACTGTGCGGATTGAGGGCGTTCCGCGGCTTTCAGGCTGTACTTACCGCGTGATACCAGACCGTATTGCAGCGGCCACTTACCTGGCCGCTGCAGCCGCTACAGGAAGCAAGCTGACCCTGCGCGGTGTCGTTGCGCGTCATCTGGTTCCGGTGCTGCCTGCTTTTGAGGAAGCCGGCTGCCGTATGACTGCTGTAGGCGATACCCTTACCCTGACACCGCCTGCAGTGCTGCACCGGGTGCACTGCATTCGCACAATGCCGTATCCGGGTTTTCCAACAGACGCGCAGGCTCCCCTGATGGCTATGACAACGCTGGCACAGGGCACCAGTGTTTTTGTGGAGAATATCTTTGAAGAGCGCTACAAGCATGTCGGCGAGCTTTTGCGCATGGGGGCAAATATTCGTGTAAACGGCCGCGTGGCCGTGGTAGAGGGCGTGCCGGCCCTTTCGGGTGCTGCAGTAGAGGCTGCAGACCTGCGCGGCGGCGCGGCGCTGGTGATTGCCGGGCTGGCTGCGCAAGGTGAAACGCTGATTTCCGGCGTGCACCATATCGACCGCGGCTATGAGCATATAGAAAAGACACTGCAGGGCCTTGGCGCCCGTATTGAACGTATTCCGGAAGCGGAGGACTGACAAATGACGCAAAATGATGTGAAAAAGACAGGAAGGACACGACGGCGAGACACGTCCCCAAAGCAGCGCCAGCGTGCCTATCAGCGTATGCGCCACCGCAAGCGGATGCAGGTGCTGTTTTACATTTTGGCCTTTTTGGCTGTGCTTGTCACGGCGGTTGTGCTGTGTGTAATTTTTCTGTTCCAGATTCGTACCATCGAGGTTTCCGGTACTTCCCGCTATACGGTTTCACAAATCACTGCGGCTAGTGGGGTAAAACAGGGAACCAACTGGTTTCAAGTAAATACTGACACAACTGCGAAAAATGTTGAAAAAGCTTGTCCGTATTTAACAGAGGTCGCGGTCAGCCGGCAGCTGCCGTCTAAGGTAATTATACAGGTGAAAGAGGGGAAACCCTCCGGTGCGGTGCTGTGGAACGGCAAGTATATTTTAATGGATAAAAACGGCCGCGTCATGGTAATTTCCGATTCTGTACCGTCAAATGTACCGGTCATAAAAGGCTTGACAGTGCAGTCGGCAGAACTGGGCAGCGTAGTTTCTTTTGCAGATAATCAGCGCAGCAGCATTTACAGGCAGGTGACACAGGCAATCGTTGACACGGGCTTTTCGGGTACCACAGCGATTGATGTTTCAGACATCTACAATATCAGTGTTGCCTGCACGACAAAGAACAGCAGGATTTTGACGATTAAGCTTGGCAACTCTACTTACCTGCAGAAAAAGTTTCGGTTTGCAAAGGCTACCATCGACCAGCACCTTTCCGGTGAGCAGGGCACTTTTGATGTTTCTTCTGTCAGCAAAGAAAAGTCGGTTACGTGGTTTACGCCGTCTTCTGCGGCGGCATCGTCGACCGCTTCCCAAAAATCGGCTTCATCTGCCGCTTCCAGCAGTGCATCTTCTGCTGCAAGCCAAACGCAGCAACAAAGTGGAGTTTCACAGGAAAGCAGCGGCTAGCCCCGTTTTTTCTGTCTGCTTTTGTGAAAAGCGGCGGAAAGCGAAAAAAAGCATTGAAATTATACGCGAAACGTGATAAATTAGTTTTATGATTGTATAACAGAACCGCTATGGGAAAAGGACTTCTGCAGTATTTACTGCGGGATAACAATAAGGAGGAACCGGCAAATGCCTTTTGAGATTGACAACGACTTCGAGAATATCGTTCAAATAAAAGTGGTCGGCGTCGGCGGCGGCGGCGGAAACGCCATTGACCGCATGGTCACCATGGGAGTACAGGGAGTGGAGTTTATTAGTGTAAATACTGATAAGCAGGCACTGTTCCGCTCAAAGGCGACCCAGAAGATTCAGATCGGCGAGAAAGTGACACACGGAAAAGGCGCCGGCAGCAAGCCCGAAATGGGCGGCAAGGCTGCTGACGAAAGCCGTGAAGCCATTACAGAGGCCCTGCGCGGCAGCGACATGGTCTTTATCACTGCAGGCATGGGCGGCGGCACAGGTACCGGCGCTGCGCCGGTTGTGGCCGAGATTGCGCGTGACATGGGCGTTCTTACGGTTGGCATTGTGACAAAGCCCTTTGCTTTTGAGGGCCGCCGCCGCATGCAGCAGGCCGAAGAGGGCATTGCACAGCTGCGTGAGCATGTTGACTCCCTTGTGGTTATCCCCAACGAGCGCTTAAAGCTTGTTTCCGAACAGCGCATTACCCTGCTGAATGCTTTTTCTGTGGCCGATGATGTGCTGCGCCAGGGCGTGCAGAGCATCTCTGACTTGATTAAGCTGCCGGGCCTTGTAAACTTGGACTTTGCCGATGTGACCGCCGTAATGAAAGACGCCGGTTATGCACACATGGGCGTAGGCCGTGCTTCCGGTAAAGACAAGGCAGAGACAGCTGCCAACATGGCGATTTCCAGCCCGCTGCTTGAAACCAGCATCAGCGGCGCAAGGGGCGTTATTATCAATATTACTTCTTCACCGGATATCGGTTTGGATGAAATTGAAACGGCTTCTTCCATGATCAGCGAACAGGCCAGCGATGATGCAAACATCATCTGGGGCGCTGCATTTGATGAAAATATGGATGACGAGATGAGCATTACCGTCATTGCAACAGGTTTTGACACCAGCGCAGATGAAGACGCAGATGCCGACACAGCAGAAACCGGTGCAGATGACGATATCAATATTCTCAACGGTACCTTTAACGGCAATAACCGCCCTGCTGCACGTACAGCAGCACCGCGCCAGCAGCCGCAGCAGACAGCATCTGCTGATCGTGCACCTGCAAAGCAGCAGGCACCGGCTGAGGATGACGACGAAGGCTTTGTCGATATTATGTCGATTTTCAATCGGAATAAGTAATATCTATACAGAAAGCAAAAGGGCTGGTGTCTGTGTGCAAAACGCAGGCACCGGCTTTTTTCTGCCGGCGTGAAACTTTAAAGATTGGTAAAATAAAAGCAGGCGAGCTTGTCAATTTGTCGGTTTCCTGTTATAATCATGCTGGTTGTGCAAACTTTCCTGAGGGTGGCATTGCGTGAGCGGGTGCATTTTCAGAATATGGGAGATGTTAAAAAAGCAATGCTGTCTTACTACAAAACTGCCGGCGATAAAATGGAGGAGCTTCCTTCCTGCGAGCCCGGCTGTTGGATCAGCTGCATCGACCCGCAGGACGAGGAAGTTTCGCAGTTGATCCGTGACTACAAGATTGAGCCGGATTTTTTTCGCGCTGCACTGGATGAAGAAGAGAGTCCACGTATTGACCGCGAAGACAACAGCACGCTGCTGATTGTAGATATTCCTGTTGTTGAAAAGACCGAAAACGACAAGCTCTTTTATTCTACCCGGCCGCTTGGCATTATTATTACGGAAAAGAATGTGCTGACGGTCAGCTTGTACCCAAACTCGGTGCTGGATGAGTTTGCCGACGGCGCTGTGCGAAACGTGCAGACAAACCTGAAAACCCGCTTTGTACTGCAACTGATGCTGCGCGTGGCAACGCGCTTTCTGCTTTACTTAAAGCAAATTGAGCGTACAAGTGACTTGATGGAAAAAGAACTGCGCCGCTCTATGAAAAACGATGAATTGGTACAGCTGCTCGATATTGAAAAATCATTGGTGTATTTTTCTTCTTCTCTCAAACAGAATGAAAGCACACTGGAAAAGATTATGCGCGGACGCGCTTTAAAGCTTTATGATGAGGACCAAGACTTGTTGGAAGATGTGTTGATTGAGGTAAAACAGGGCATTGATATGTCTAATATCTACATGAATATTCTTTCCAGTACCATGGACGCTTTTGCCTCGATTATCAACAATAACCTGAATAACGTAATGAAAATACTGGCGTCCATTACGCTGATTTTTTCGGTGCCAACGGTTATTTCAGGTATCTATGGCATGAACGTCACGGGCCTGCCGCAGCCCAGCTTTGTATTTACCATAGTGCTGATTGTCGTGTGTACAGTCGTTGCGGCAATGATCTTAAAGAAGAAAAAAATGATGTAAACAGCGTGTGCACAGGCCGCGCAGAGAGGTGCCGCTTTGGATAAAATAAAGATAAATGCACAGGAAATGACACAGCAGGCGCCTTTGCTGCACGCAGGGGAACAGGTACTTTTGAGCGGCGTGATTTACACTGCACGCGACCAGGCCCACAAACGTATTCGCGCGCTGATGACAGAGGGAAAGCCGCTGCCGTTTACGCTGGCAGGGGCTACTGTTTATTACGCTGGGCCTACCCCTACGCCGCCCAACTTGCCGATTGGTGCCTGCGGACCGACCACTTCCGGCCGCATGGACCCCTATACACCGGCTCTGCTGGATGCAGGTTTGAAGTGCATGATTGGCAAGGGCGGGCGAAGTGAAGAGGTTTGCCAGGCCATTTGCCGCAATCGTGCGGTATACCTGTGTGCAGTCGGTGGGGCAGGCGCTCTGGCGGCGCAGTGCGTAAAAAAACTAGAAGTTATCGCTTTTGAGGACCTGGGGTGCGAGTCAGTTAAGCGGCTTACAGTGCAGAATTTTCCGCTTCTAGTGGCGATTGACTGCCACGGCGGCAGCCTTTTTGCAAATAAATAGGAAATTCTTGCTATTTAATAATCGTAGTGGTATACTTCCTATTACCCAGAAATGATTGCCTCTCCGGGCGGAGAGGCTTTTTTTTACATAACGCGCGGGACAAAATTTTGCCGATGCGCGCTGGTCAGGAGGACTTTTTATGACTGAATGGTTAATTCGTCATTTTGTGCCAAACAATGAGAATACAGAAAATCAGCAGGTGCATGCGGCATATGGTCGTTTTGCAGGCACTGTCGGTGTGGCGAGCAACCTTTTTTTGGCAGTAATCAAATTTATTGCGGGCACCTTGTTCCACAGCCTTGCTATCACAGCAGATGCTGTCAACAACCTTTCCGACTGCGCAAGCAGTGTCGTCACGCTGATGGGCTTTAAGCTGGCTGAGAAGCCTGCAGATGAAGAGCATCCGTTTGGGCACGAGCGCATTGAGTATATCAGTGGGCTGATTGTCTCCATAGCAGTCTTGTTTGTCGGTATTCAGCTGGCACAAGAGGGCGTTTCAAAGATTCTTTCGCCGCAGGCGGCACAGACGGGCGTCTTGTCGATTGTGATTTTAGCGGTTTCTATCTGCATTAAACTTTGGCAGTCTTCTTTTTATCAGAAAGTTGCAAAGCGCATTGACTCTGCCACACTGGCTGCTACCGCTGCAGACAGCCGCAACGATGTGTTTTCAACTACAGCCATTCTGGTTGGCATTTTCATCACAAAACTAACCGGCTTCAACTTAGACGGCTACATGGGTCTTGCAGTGGCAGTATTGATTATTATTACAGGCATACAGCTGATTAAAGAAACCAGTGACCCGCTGCTGGGGCAGGCACCAGACAAAAAACTGGTTAATCAGATTTATAAAAGCATTATGACTTATGATGGTATTCTTGGTGTACATGACTTGACAGTACACAATTACGGCCCAAACCGCTGGTTTGCTTCTGTACACTGTGAAGTGGATGCCCACCAGGATGTTTTAGTCAGCCATGACCTGATTGACAATATCGAGCGCACGGTCGGCGCAGAGCTGGGGATTCAGCTGGTTATCCATATGGATCCCATTATTGCCGATGACCCACGTACCAACGAACTGTGCCACCAAGTGACAGAGATGGTAAAGGCCGTGGAGCCACAGGCTACCATTCATGATTTTCGCGTAGTGTGGGGGCCGACACACTCTAACTTAATTTTCGACGTGTGCGCGCCGTATTCCTGCAAACTCTCTAATGAAGAGCTGCGCCGGCGTGTGCATGTGGGCATTAAAGCACTCAGTGAAAACTACTATCCGGTGATTACAATAGACCGCGACTATGTGCCGCACAGTGCCAACAACCAGGAAGATAATAAGTAAGGCCTTGTGTAGAGGCGAAAACCGTTTGCTGACTTTTCCTTTCCAGTAAAAGACTTTTGTACAAGAATGCAGTGCCCCTGTCTTTGGGGGCACTTTTTTGTTACATTATTCACAATTTGTTTATTGAAATTCCAGTATAAAAGGACTACAATACTTTTAGCACTTGAGATAATAGAGTGCTAAAACTTCAAAAATCAGAGGCGGCGTAAAATATGAAACAGTTTAAAGCAGAATCAAAACGTCTTTTGGACCTAATGATCAATTCTATTTATACGCATAAAGAGATTTTTATGCGTGAGCTAATCAGCAACGCAAGCGATGCTATCGATAAGTTGTACTACCGCTCGCTGCAGGAAAATGACACGGGTCTTTCCCGCGATGATTTTCAGATTCACATTGCGTTGGACAAAAAGAACCGCGAACTCGTTATCGAAGATAACGGATGCGGCATGAGTAAAGAGGATCTCGAAAAAGATTTGGGCACCATTGCAAAGTCGGGTTCCCTTGCCTTTAAAAAGGAAAACCAGAAAGATGAGCATGTTGATATTATCGGGCAGTTTGGTGTAGGCTTCTATGCGGCCTTTATGGTGGCAAAGCATGTCATTGTAGAGAGCAAAGCCTATGGCAGCGATGAGGCCTGGCGCTGGCAGAGCAGCGGCACGGAGGGCTATACCGTAGATCCCTGCGAAAAAGCAGAGCGCGGCACAAAGGTTACGCTGCAGATGAAAGATAATACTGATGATGACAATTACGATACTTACCTTGATCAGTACACTATAAAGAATTTGGTGAAAAAATACAGCGACTATATCCGTTACCCCATTCGTATGGAAGTACAGAAGAGCCGTCAGAAGCCAAAGCCGGAAAATGCCCCCAAAGACTATAAACCGGAATATGAGGACTACACCGAGGTTGAAACACTCAACTCTATGGTGCCGCTATGGCGGAAAAACAAGAATGAAATTAAGCCGGAGGAATACAACAGCTTTTATAAGAGCAAATTCGGCGATTACGAGGACCCGCTGCGCGTGATTCACAGCTATAATGAGGGTGTCGCTACGTATACCGCCCTGCTTTTTATCCCGTCACACGCCAGCTACGACTACTATACGCGCGACTATGAAAAAGGACTGCAGCTGTACAGCAACGGCGTATTGATTATGGACAAGTGTGCCGATTTGCTGCCGGATTGTTTCAGCTTTGTGCGCGGCCTAGTCGACAGCCAGGACCTGAGCCTGAACATTTCCCGCGAAATGCTGCAGCATGACCGCCAGCTGCACATCATTGAGGGCCGCCTGGAAAAGAAGATTCAGTCAGAACTGAAGAATATGCTGAAAAATGACCGCACAAAATACGAACAGTTCTTTAAGGCCTTTGGCCTGCAGCTGAAGTATGGTGTTTACAGTGACTTTGGCCAGCACAAAGATCTGCTGCAGGATTTGCTGCTTTTCTATTCCAGCAAAGAGAAAAAGATGGTTACCCTGCAGGAATATGTTGACCGCATGCAGCCCGACCAGAAGTATATTTATTATGCCAGCGGCGAGTCTGTGGCTAAAGTGGATATGCTGCCGCAGACCGAGTCGGTAAAGGATAAGGGGTGCGAAATTCTGTACCTGACCCAGCCGGTCGATGAATTCGCCCTGCGCGCGATGATGAAGTACGCCGACAAGGAATTCAAGTCTGTTTCGGACGATGATTTAGACCTGCAGACTGAGGAAGAAAAGGCAGAAGCAAAGAAAAAAGTGGAAGAAAATAAGGATATGCTCAACTTCATGAAAGATGCCCTGGGCGGAGAAGTGAAACAGGTTATCCTTTCCACCAAGCTAAAGAGCCACCCGGTCTGCCTGTCTACTGACGGCGCGCTGTCACTGGAAATGGAAAAAGTGCTGAATGATATGCCAAACGGCGGTGGTGAAAAGGTAAAGGCGCAGCGTGTGCTGGAAATCAACGCAAACCATCCGATCTTCAAGAAACTGACCGCGCTGTATAAACTGGAGCCAGATAAATTGAAGAAGTACACGAAGCTGCTGTATACGCAGGCTTTGCTGATTGAAGGGGTACCGATTGACGACCCGGTTTCTTTCAGCAATGATATCTGTGATTTAATGGTCAACAGTTAAATCGGGAAGAAACATAAAATCTAAAAAACGTCCGCTGCATCACCAACAATGCAGCGGACGTTTTTGCTTTTCTTTATGAAAATTTAGTAATCAATTTTTTCCTGCAGCCATGGGGTCAGTTCTTCAATCTTTACACGCTGCTGCTCCATGGTGTCGCGGTCACGAATGGTGACGCAGCCGTCTTCTGGGCTGTCGAAATCATAGGTGATGCAGTAGGGGGTTCCGATTTCGTCCTGCCGGCGATAGCGCTTGCCGATTGAGCCGGTTTCGTCGTAGTCAACCATAAAGTCCTTTGCCAATTCTGCATATACTTTCTGTGCGGGCTCTTTCAGCTTCTTAGAGAGCGGCAGCACAGCGGCCTTGTAAGGTGCCAGGGCCGGGTGCAGATGCAGTACCACACGGGTGTCGTGCTTTTCTTCATTGACAACTTCTTCATCATATGCGTCGCACAGGAATGCAAGTGCCACACGGTCTGCACCGAGGGAAGGCTCGATGACATAGGGAATGTAGTGCTGGTTGGTTTCGGCGTCAAAGTAAGTCAGGTCTTTGCCGCTGTGTTCCTGGTGGCGCTTCAGGTCATAATCGGTGCGGTCGGCAATGCCCCACAGTTCACCCCAGCCAAACGGAAACAGGTACTCGATATCTGTTGTCGCTTTGGAGTAGAAAGAAAGCTCTTCGGCGCGGTGGTCGCGCAGACGCAGGTTTTCCTTTGTCAGCCCAAGGGAGTAGAGCCAGTTTTCGCAGTAGTCTTTCCAGTATTTGAACCATTCAAGGTCTGTATCCGGCTTGCAGAAGAACTCGCACTCCATCTGCTCAAATTCACGTGTACGGAAAGTGAAGTTGCCAGGGGTGATTTCATTGCGGAAGCTTTTGCCGATTTGGCAGACGCCAAAAGGAAGCTTTTTGCGCGTGGTACGCTGGATATTTGCGAAGTTTACAAAGATACCCTGTGCGGTTTCGGGACGCAGGTAAACGGTGTTTTTCGCGTCTTCTGTAACACCCTGAAAAGTTTTAAACATCAGGTTGAACTGGCGGATATCTGTAAAGTTTTCACTGCCGCAGTTGGGGCATTTGATGTGGTTTTCTTTGATGAAAGCCGTCATCTTTTCGTTGCTCCAGCCGTCTGCCGGTTCGCCGGTAAAGTCTTCAATCAGCTTGTCGGCGCGGTGGCGGGTCTTGCAGTCTTTGCAGTCCATCAGCGGGTCAGAAAAGCCGCCCACGTGGCCGGTAGCTACCCAGACTTCCGGATTCATCAGAATTGCGGAATCCAGCGCGACATTATAAGGGCTTTCCTGTACAAATTTTTTGAGCCAGGCGCGCTTGACATTGTTTTTAAAAGCGGCACCCAGCGGGCCGTAATCCCAGGTATTGGAAAGGCCGCCGTAAATTTCGCTGCCCGGGTAAATAAAGCCGCGGTTTTTACACAGCGAAACGATCGTGTCCATCGTTTTTTCAGTTGCTTTCATTCTGTTCTATTCCTCCAAGCCGGACAAATTCAGTCCGTTTTTTTCCGAAAAGTGATGAGCTTGCTGACAAGCCAGTTGCCCACAATCTCGATGACGTTGGTGATTAACTTCCAAATCAAATTAGACTGCCCCAGCTGTTTGACAAAGACTGTGATTAAAACCTCACCGACTGCAAAGGTAAGCAGGCGCCCGCCGGTAAAGGTAGCAAATTCATACAGAAGTGCTTTTGCTTTTTTTGCTTTGCTTTCAAAGACATACTTTTTGTTGGTAACGAATGCGAACAGCATTGCTACCAGCCAGGCAATAAAGTATGCCAGCGACGGGTCCATCTTTACGATATTTGTGAGGATAAAATAAATGGCAAGATTTAGTGCAGTTGTCAATACCCCGAAAACAATGTACAGAATCATTTCTTTCGAGGTCAGGTATTTCCACGCAGCTTTCAGCTTTTCTTTGGTCGTCATAGTGTCTGTCCTTCCCGTACGCCGCACAAGCGTACTTTATAAGTTTACCATTTCATGTAACACCTTTCAAGCGGTGTTTCTATGTTTTTCAAGTGAATTCTATTTGAAGGTGCTTTGAAGGGAAAAACGCCTGCTGCCTGCAGAAGAATCGCAGCAGCGCTATGCCGAAAAAATGCAGAGGCAGTTTTCAAAAGCTTTCCTGCAGGTAGGGAATGACTGGTGCAGAGAAAACACAGAAAAAATTTGGCAAAGAGGTAGAAACAGCTTCCGCCTTTTGATAAAATAGAAATAGGAATTTCCATAAAGGGCCGCTTTCAATAGACGGCAGAAGCAAAGTATTTGTGCTTATAAGGGTTTGTGCGGACTTTTTTGCGAGGTGAATCCATTTATGATTTTCTACTTTTCAGCTACAGGCAACAGCAAATATGTGGCCGAACGGCTCTTAAAAGTGACAGGCGGGGAGATGATTTCCATTTCCACGTGCATGAAAACCGGGCACTCTGCCTTTATGGCGGTGCAGGGGGAAAGCGTCGGCGTCGTTTTGCCGGTGTATTTTTGGGGACTGCCCGATATTGCAGAGAAATTTCTAAAGAAACTGAAACTGACAGTACCACAAGGGACTTATCTTTATTTTGTGGCTACCTATGGCACAACACCGGGAGCCAGCGGTGCATTTGCAGCACGGCTTTTGGGTGCGAAAGGCCTTTCCTTTTCCGCATGTTTTTCTGTAAAAATGCCAGATACTTGGACACCGCTTTTTGATTTGAGTAATCCGGACAAAGTGGCAGCGCAAAACGCAGCGGCCGAGGAACAGGTCAGCTTTGCAATCGAAAAAGTATCAAAACGAATGACCGGCGATTTTATGCAGAAAAAAGCGCCCTATTTGATTGCAAAGGTGTTTGCCCGTCCTGCTTATGAGTTTGCACGCCAAACTTTCCACTTTACAGTCACCGCCGACTGTGTTAGCTGTGGCCTGTGTGCTGAGAAATGTCCGGTGCAGGCGATAGAGCTGCGGGACAGAAAACCAGTTTGGGTAAAGAAAAAATGTACGCTGTGTCTGGGCTGTCTGCACCGCTGTCCCAAGTTTGCCATTCAGTACGGCAGTCATACAGAAAAGCATGGACAATACCAAAATCCGTATACGAAAGTATAACTTTGTCATGCAAACCGTCGTTTTACAGCTTATCGGCTGCGGCCAGAGGGCATAGTTTTCGCTGCAGCTGATACGCTGCTCCTCATTTTGCGTGTCTATATGGCAGATATGTTGACTTTGTCTTGACTTTTTTACAAAAATTTTTTATAATAGATAATGTTGTTTTACGAGGTGTAGCGCAGTTGGTAGCGCGCATGGTTTGGGACCATGATGTCGCAGGTTCGAGTCCTGTCACCTCGACCAAAAAAGCCCCAGGGGCCGCAAGGCTTCCTGGGGCTTTTTTATGTTTAAATATGCTTTATCTCTGCTTTAACATACGGGTGCGGTATTCACTGGGGTATTCGCCGGTATTGGATTTGAATACACGGCTGAAATAAAATGAATCTGGATAGCCAACATATTCGCCTATTTTTTTAATTTCCATTCCCGGCTCGTTTAGCAACAACTGTTTGGCAGACGCAATACGCAGCTTCCCAATATATTTAAGCGGCGTATCTTGATTGTATTTTTTAAATGTTTTTGTCAAGTACTCCTGAGAAAATCCAAATTGTTCAGCAAGCCGCCCAAGAGAGATATCTGTTCGATAATTTGCACGCAGATAATCGACCAGCAGAGTATTCAATTCTTCAGCAGATTCACCTTGAATTTGTAATTCGTCCTGACTCTGGTGTTCTGCATCTAATTGAAGCAATACACGATGTAATGCTTTTTTTAATTCTTCTGGTTTTACAGGCTTCAGTAAAAAATCGTTTACATTATATTTTATGGCTTCCTGTGCATATTTAAAGTCATCGTAGCCGCTGAGAATAATGCAATGAACCTGTGGATGGTTTTCATATAGATGATGCGCTAGAGTTAGCCCATCCATAACTGGCATACGTATATCCGTTATTACGATGTGAGGCAGGTGCTCTTCTACTAATTTCAATGCGGTTGCTCCGTCACCGGCATCTCCTGCTGCTGCAAATGGAAGGTTTAATGCTCCGATTTTTTTCAGTACATTGCGGCGGATAAGCGGTTCATCTTCTGCAACGATATACTTATAAATGCGCATGGGTAGGACTCTCCTTTTTTAGGTTCACTGGACCGCCGATGAGAAAAGTAGTCTTTCCAGGGATATGGTTGTCAATATCAAAAAAGGCCTGGTCACCATAGAGTAGTATTAACCGCAGCCAGACATTTTTAAGGCCCATGCCCCCAATCTTCATATTTTGAAGCTCATCAGCTTTGTGCATATGGTGCAGTTCAGAAAGAATTGTGCTGCGCTTTTCGTCTGAAAGACAGCCGCCGCTGTCCTCTACACAAATACGCCAGACATTGCCGTCAGAAGTGGCAGATACATGTAGAAACCAAGGTGGCGGGCCATTAAAAGCATATTTAAATGCATTTTCGACCAAAGGCTGTACAATCAATTTAGGAATTAGCACAGCACCTATTTCTGGTGAGACATCGTTTGTATAAGAAAGCGCATCGCCAAAGCGAATCTGCATGCAGGAAATATATTTTTCAGTACAGTCCAATTCTTCTTGTAGAGGAACCATACTTTGGCTGCTGTCAGAGATATAGCGAAAGTAATCGCAGAGTGCATTGCAAAGATGTGTGATGACCGCATCTTCACCGTCTTCGGCAAGAATGCTGATACTAGTTAAGCTGTTATAAAGGAAATGCGGGTTGATAAGGCTTTGTGTTGCCTGTAGGTCAGCCCGTATTTCTTCTGAACGGGCTAGCAGTAAATCATGGGAAGAGGTGCATAGCTGGCTATACATGTTTTGATAAGAAGTGCATAGATCAGCAATTTCTGCGATATTGCTGTCAGGGAGAGCCGGCGCTTTTTGGTTTGAATCCAGTACGCGGTCGATTGTCAGTTTCTTTATCGTGTGTGTTAGTTTGCGCAGAGGAAGAGACATTTGTTTTGCAAGAAGAAAGCAAATGGCCAACGTTGCCAAAAGAGCGGCTGCGGCAAAACATAAGAAAGATGCGCGAAAGGGAATCAGGGAAGCATAAACAGTTGCTTGCGGTTCAGCAGCGACGACTGTCCAGCCGTATTTTGACAAAGAACTGCAGGAGATAAGCTGAGAAGATTTTGCGGATACAGAGAGCATGCAACCTTCTCCATCTTTTAAATGAGCATTTTTTGTCAGTGCTAAGTAATCAGTGTGGGCTTCGCTGCCGGCATAAGGGTAAACCAACTCATTTCGATCGTTATATATATATAAATGCAAGCCGTTGTTGGAAGACTGCATTTCATCAGCTAAAGCAAAGATTTGTCCACAATCCTGTACAACTTCAAAAATGCCTTCTGCTTTATCTTTTTCGTTAAAAAACATACGGTTAAGTGACATAAAGCAATGGGAGCTTTGGTTAGCATTCTTTGCAGGAAGGCTTAGGTTCGTTTCCGGTGCGGAAATATATTTTAAACCCTTTTGTGCAGTTACCTTTTGGTACCAAGGGAGAGTGTTTAATTTTACAGTGGAGATACGCTGCTGAAATCCAGAGCCGACACAGGAGCCATCCATGGTGTAAAGATTGACCTGTGTAACAGTTTGGTAAGAACCGATCATTGCAGTAATGACATCATAAATTGCCGAAGCATCGCTGCGCGAATGCAAAGTGTCGGTTGCGCTGGGGGCAGGCATTGCTGCATAAGAAGCAAAGCTGCTGAAATTTTTGCGAATAGCGCTGGAATATACTAGATTTAAAGAAATTGTAGACATATTGTCTAGCTCAGTTGTAACTGAATCACGTACAGAGGCACAAATGTTGGTTTGCTTTATTGTGGCATCATGTAGTACATTTTGGCGGTTAAAATGATAGATGTATATGAAAAGTGAGAGCAAAACCAAAAGAATAAAAATGCCATACACAGAAAAAAGACGAGTCCTTTGGGAAAAGCGGTGCCGCGTGTGTTTAGGCACAGGTAAATCACTTCCTTTTAAAACAGTTTATAATATAGTTCAAAAAAATGCAAGCAACTGTTTGATTTTATCTATTTTAAACATAGATAATTCAGTGTATTATTTATTTACGATAAAACAAGCGCTTGAAATCAACAAAATATAGGCAATATTTACGGGAGGAAACTACTGTGAAAAAGAGTGGAAAACGAATTTTGTCATTCACAATGGCGGCGGTTATGGCTGTGGGGTGTTTAGCTGGCTGTTCATCAGAAGACAGCAGTACAGCATCTGGCGGCACAAGCGGCAAATCAACCGGAATAACCCTTACCTTTGGTTCCCATCAGTCTGGTTTGCCAACTTCAGGTATAGTACAGAAATTGGCCGCTGAGTTTGAAAAGGAGAGCGGCATAAAAATTGATTTTCAGATTTCACCTGACGCTCAATGGCGTGATCTGCTGAAAGTAAAGGAACAATCAGGCGAGGTCCCCGACATTTTCTGTGCCGATACGACCAACTCTCTAGAAAGTGCAATCAATCCTGAAAAATACTGTGCTGATCTTTCCGACCAATCATGGGTAAGCAGAATAGATAAGGATGTGTTGCCATCCGTTTCTTTAAAAAACAAAGTATACGGAATTACTTTCCCGGGAAAGAAAATGTATTTTTACATTTACAATAAAGAAATATTTAAAAAATGCGGAATTGCAAATGTACCGACAACATATCAGGAACTTAAGGACGCGTGCGCAAAAATAAAAACAAAAATGCCGGATGTTACACCTATTTATGAGGCTACGACAGATGGCTGGCATCAGGTCTTGCCAGTAGCAGAAAATTCGGGCGTTTATCTGAAAGAGGATGCAAATCTGTTTACGGAATTGAATGCAAATAAAAAGAAGCTGACAGATATTCCACAGATGAAGACAATCCTAAACCAGATGAAAGAATGCGCCAGTTTAGGGTATTTTGGTAAGGACTATATGAGCAATGCAACGGCTGATGCAAAAGAAGCGATGGCAAAAGGCAAAGCAGCTATGTATATTGCCGAGGCGGCTTTCCGCGATGAAATTAAAGCGGACTACCCGAACTGTAAGACGAATTTCGGCATTTTTGTACAGCCTTGGGGTGATAATCAGGTTATTGGTGTAAACCCTGCCAGTAATGCGTACTTTATCAGTAAAGACAGTAAAAATGCCGATGCAGCTAAAAAGTTCTTTGACTTTTTGGCACGTCCGGAAAACTTGAAAAAACGTTTGGCAGGGCAGCCTGGTATTTCAGAGGTCTGTTGGCCTGAGATTAAGGGAAAGTACACTGACGAAGACCAAAAATACATCAAGAGCCATAAAACCGCAAAGGTTTTACAGATTGGTGCCAACTATGTTGACGTTCAGTTTATGGATATTGGCAAAGATATTGAGTCTATGTATACAGGTGCTATGACACCTGATGATGTGATAAAGAGCGCAGAAAAGCGCCGTCAGCAGCAGGCACAGCTACAGAAAGACCCCGCATTTACATCCTGACAGAAAAGGGAGCTTTCTAAAAGGAAGCTCCCTTTTTGAATACAGGCAAATTCACATATTTAGTGTAAACGGAGGAATTAGTATGGACCGAAAAAAAATATATCCGTGGTGGTTCGCTGTACCTGCTGCAGCCATTTTCTTTCTGCTGTGCCTGCTGCCGGGGCTGTTAGGCATTGGCTACTCTTTTACAGATTGGAACAGCTTTACAGAGAAAATTAATTTTGTGGGACTGCAAAATTACCAAAAAATCTTTTCCGGACACTCGGAGTATCTGAGCTATATCAGCAATACCATTTTATTTACCGTTGCGACAACAATTACAAAAACAATTTTAGGCCTGCTTATGGCATTGCTTTTGACCAGACCTTTTATCCGCTTGCGCAATGTGCACCGTATGATTATCTTTTCGCCGCAGGTTATGTCTTTTTTGGTTGTTGGCTTGGTGTTTCAAAGCATGCTGCACCCGACTACCGGTTTCGTAAATAATTTTTTGCGGTCAATCGGTCTTGGCTCGTTGGCACAGAACTGGCTGACAGATTTGCACTTTGTTTGGCCTTCAGTAATTGCTGTGGATACCTGGAAAGGTATGGGCTATATTATGATGGTTATTATTGCGGGCCTTACCTCAATTGCGCCCGAGTATTATGAAGCAGCCAGTATGGACGGCGCAAATTTTTGGCAGCAGTTTCAGCATGTTACGTTACCACTGCTGCGCCCGGTTATTGTAAATGTGACAGTACTGAATATTACATACGGTTTGCGTGTCTTTGATATGATTTATGCTTTAACGAACGGCGGCCCCGGCAACGCAACAGGAGTTATCAATACCGCTGTTTACAAATTGTTTTCAACGGGCGATTATGCAATGGGTACCACCTTGTCTAGTGTGCTGTTCTTTTTCATGCTGGCTTTGCTGTATTTTATTTTGCGCTCTATGGAGAATAAGGAGGTAGAAGCTTAATGTCTGCTGAAGAAATCACAAAAAAGAAATCCGGCAAAGGGACACATGTCTTGGGAAGCGTGTGGAAAGTAATTGCAAATATTGTCACGGTGTTTCTTTCTTTGGTTGTTATTTTACCGCTGGTTGTATTGTTCTTGAATTCTTTTAAAACGAAGGGCGATTCAAACACAATGTCGCTCACTTTGCCTAAAACCTGGCAGCCGCAGAACTATGTAGTCGTGATGAAGCAAGGCAAACTGGTTTCTTCTTTTTGTAACAGTTTGCTATACTCTTTGTGCAGTGTTGTTATCATTATCATTTTGGTGGCTGCTGCAGCATATGTCATTTCCCGCAATCGAAAAGGGACAAACAAATTCTTGTATTACTTCATTGTCTCGGGTATTGCAATGCCAATTAACAATGTCGCACTGATGAAAGTGATGCAGGTAACGCATTTAGTCAATACACGTCCAGGCATTATCCTCCTTTATGTGGCGGTCAATATTCCTCTCAGCCTATTTTTAGCGTATGGCTTTATTGGGACGATTCCACGTGATATTGACGAAGCGGCAATCATCGACGGCTGCTCGCCGTGGCGGTTGTTTATCAGTGTTATTCTCCCGCTGTTGGTGCCAATGATGGCAACCCTTTTTGTATTGAATTTCATGGCAATTTGGAATGACTTTACGATGCCGCTGTACTATTTGAATAAATCCACAAAATGGCCAATGACGCTTGCCGTCTACAATTTCTTTGGCGCATTTGAAAATTCATGGAATCTGGTCAGTGCGGATATTATTCTGACGATCGTACCGGTTCTGTTGGTATTCATTGTAGGACAGAAATACATTGTTGGCGGTATGTCCAGTGGAGCAGTGAAAGGATAATAAGAAGGCAGCTTGCTGCTTTTTACAAAAGCAAAAGTTTCTGTGATGATTCGTAACTTTGGATTATCATGGAAATTTTTGCTGTCACTAAAGAGTCGTTTCATGTAAAAAGTAGGCAGCAAACGGATAACGGGTGATAAAATCCACAAAGACTTTGCTATAGGTAATGCGGCGCAGCATGCTAGACTTGCCCACGTCGGCTTTGATTGGAGAAGACAGACTTCAAGTATCAGATATGCCGTATCTGCAAATGGCAGTTTTGTGGCCATTATGTTTTCTAATGGAACTTGTGTTACATGGCTTGCAGATGAAATGAAAAAGAAGGATGAATCAATATAGACATTTCATACGGGTGCAGAAACACACAAAATAAAAGCCGCACAGCTTTGCTTTTGCAAAAAGCTGTGCGGCTTTTTCTAAACCATGTCATTCCAGAAAGATTGTGAAGGTGTATTTCATAGGACCAGACAGATTGCAGGTCGTGTCAGTACATCAAATGCTGTCAGACCAATGCAACAACCTGAGTCCACGGAATCACGGAGTAAAGCAGAACTGCAACCAAACCGCCAACGATTGGCCCAAAGATTGGCACAATCAGGCCATACTTAAAGTTGCTGGTGCCTTTGCCTTTGATCGGCAGAACTGCATGCGCAAGACGAGGCCCAAGGTCACGAGCAGGGTTAATTGCATATCCGGTCAGGCCGCCAAGGCTCATGCCTACAGAAACGATGATACCATTGACCAGCAGTTTTGCAACGCCGGCGTTCAGTTCAGGAACCTGTGCAAGACCAAGAATTGTGAAGACCAGCACAAATGTGCCAATCAATTCGCTGAAGAAGTTGCGTCCCATATTCGGGATTGCAGGGCCGGTGCTGAAGACACCAAGCTTTGTGCCGGGGTCGTCAGTTGCATCAAACTGATCTTTGAACAGCAGGTAAACAATGCAGGCACCAACAAAACCGCCTGCTACCTGAGCAATAATGTAGCCGGGAACCATTGACCATTTGAACTGACCGGCAGCGGCCAGTGCAATCGTCAGTGCAGGGTTAAAGCTAGCGCCGGAAGCTTTGCCAAAGACAAATGCCGGCAGCATGACTGCAAGGCCCCAAGCAAGCGTAATCTGTATGGAACCAGCGCCTTTCATGCCGGATTTGTTCAGCGTAACGTTTGCTACCACGCCGTCGCCGAGGATAATCAGGATCATCGTACCAACAAATTCAGATATGTACGGTAGCATAATAGTTTCCTCCCAACTCTTATTCGTTTTTTATATACCGTATGTAAGCTGTGTGAACAAAAAGCTTATTCGTCTTTTGCCCAGCCGTAAGAGCATTTCACAGCTTTGTTCCAGCCTTTGATGCGGGCAGCACGCTCTTCTTCCGAAATTTCCGGTTTGAAGGTGCGGTCGATTGCCCAGTTCTTAATAACATCTTCTTTGCTGTTCCAGTAGCCGACAGCAAGACCGGCCAGATAAGCAGCACCCATTGCGGTGGTTTCGACACAGGTCGGGCGCAGTACCGGCGCATTGATGATATCAGCCTGGGTCTGCATCAGGTAGTTATTGGCGCAGGCGCCGCCGTCTACTTTTAGGGCAGCTAAGTCAATGCCAGAGTCTGCTTTCATTGCGTTCAAAACATCGTTGACCTGATAGGTCAGGCTGTCCAGTGTAGCGCGGATGATGTGATACTTATTGCAGCCGCGGGTCAAGCCAACAATGGTGCCGCGTGCATACTGATCCCAGTGCGGAGCACCAAGGCCGGTAAATGCAGGGACAACATAGCAGCCGTCGGTATCCTTTACTTTGTTTGCCATGTACTCAGAATCCGGGGAAGAATCAATGACTCTCAGCTGATCACGCAGCCACTGAATTGCCGCGCCGGCTACAAAGATGGAACCTTCCAGTGCGTAGTTTACCTTGCCGTCAAGGCCCCAGGCGATGGTTGTAACCAAGCCGTTCTTAGAGAAGACAGGCTGTTCGCCAGTGTTCATCAGCATAAAGCAACCGGTGCCATAGGTGTTCTTTGCCTCGCCAGGTTTAAAGCAGGTCTGTCCGAACAATGCAGCCTGCTGGTCGCCGGCAGCGCCGGCAATCGGAATCGGGCCGCCCAGGAACTGCGGATCTGCGGTGCCGTACACACAGCTAGACGGCATCGGTGTCGGCAGCATGCATTCCGGAATATCCAGTTCTTTAAGAATATCTTTATCCCACTGCAGGGTGTTGATGTTAAACAGCATGGTACGGGAAGCGTTGGAGTAATCCGTTACATGAATCTTGCCACCGGAAAGCTTCCACATTAGCCAGCAGTCAACGGTGCCAAAGAGTAGGTCGCCGCGCTCTGCACGCTCACGTACGCCGGGGACATTTTCAAGAATCCAGTGAAGCTTTGTGCCGGAGAAGTAAGCATCTATGACTAGGCCGGTCTTTTGGCGGAAAGTATCGGTCAAGCCCTTTGCTTTCAGGCTGTCGGCATACTCTGCGGTGCGGCGGCACTGCCAGACAATGGCGTGATATACAGGCTCACCGGTATGTTTATCCCACACAATGGTCGTTTCACGCTGGTTTGTAATGCCAATTGCTGCAATTTCCTCTGCGGTTGCGCCAATTTTCTGCATTGCTTCCACGGCTACGCTTAACTGAGTTGCCCAGATTTCATTAGCATCATGCTCGACCCAGCCTGGCTTTGGGAAAAACTGTGTGAATTCTTTCTGCGCAACGCTGCAGATTTCACCTTTCTGATTAAAAAGGATGCAGCGGTTGGAAGTCGTTCCTGCGTCAAATGCCATTACATACTTTTTTGCCATGATCTTTTTTCCTCCTTCAGGTAGAAATTCTTGGTTTGGGCTTTTCAGAGGCCCTAGGTTACAGTTTATTGTTGGAATAGGAAAGGTGCTTTTTCACTTCCGGGGATTTTGGGGATAAGGCCAGCCGCCGCTGCCGGTTTCCCCAATCCGGCAGCAACAGCCAACCCACTTGTAAGCAAATAAAAAAGAGCATAGAAACCACTGCCTCTAAAAGGCTGCGATTTCCCATACTCTATACTCCGGGTTACAAGATTCAGTTGAAAAAGTTCCTTTAACTTTGGCTTATACTATAGCACATCTTTTTACAAAATACAAGTCGATTTTTACAAAATTCTAAAAAAAATTTATAAAAAACTGTGTTTTTTGAGAAACAATATACAAAACAAGGGGGAATTTGCGGGAGAAAAGGTCATTGTTCATGACAGAATTGAATCTGACAGAATGCGGTTCTTCTGCGTCAAAAAGCACCCGCTGCTTTTGCCGGAAACTTTGTGGTCGTTTACATTATAAGATCCATTAAGCCCTGGGCAGCTTTATTCGCGCTGCAAAAGCTGTTTTTGCAAAGAAAAACGGCAGCGCGTTTTTTGCGTGCTGCCAAGGGGGTGTATCCGTTTCATTTTACTTTGTCTGCGGCAGGCGGCAGCGCGCAGACACCATGGATTTTTGTACCGGAAAGCTGCTCGTCTGCCAGCAGCACCGCAGGGTGGATACAAAATTTACCGTACCGCTTTTTCAGCTGGTCTGTCGCGGAGTCCAGACTTTCAGCCCGCATTCTGGCTTTTTCATCGCAGAAAAGGCTGGTTTGCTCGCCTTGGCTTGCACAGACAAAGTCCGAAACGGTAATGCCGACGCTGCGCACCGGACGCTCCCAGTGATAGTTTGCGCAGAAAAGCGCGTAGGCGTCTGCAGCAATTTCCCGGGTGATATTGGTGTACTGCTGCCGTGCATGCTGCCGCGTAAAAGAATGCAGCCGGCAGTCACGCACACCGATGGAAATGGTCCGGGCCAGAAAACCCTGTTCCCGCAGGCGGCACGCAACGCTGTCTGCTAAAACCAAAAGAATGACTTTTACATCTTCACTGCAGGTGAGGTCGCGTGGCGTTGTGGTGGAGTTGCCGATGGATTTGACTGCAGGCCGGTTTCCCCAGCGCTCAACAGGGGAGGTATCGAGGCCGTTGGCATAACTCCACAACAGGGTGCCGCTTTTCCCAAAAGCTGCCTGCAGGGTTTTCTGCGGCATGGCGGCCAGGTCTCCAATCGTGTGCACGCCGTACTCCAGCAGCCTTTTTTGGGTCGCTTTGCCGACAAACAGCAGGTCAGATGCCGGCAGAGGCCAAATCCTGTTTTTCCAGCTGTCCTGCAGAAAAACCGTCGTGGCATCCGGCTTTTTGTAGTCGCTGCCCAGCTTTGCAAAGACTTTGTTCCAGCTGACGCCGACGCTTACGGTGATGCCCAGTTCCCGGTGGATACGGCTGCGCAGTTCGTTGGCAAGCTGAATACCTGCTTCAGCAGACGAGACGCTGCCGGTAATGTCCAGCCAGGCTTCGTCTAGGCCAAACGGCTCTACTAAATCGGTGTACTGCAGGTAAATTTCTCTTGCGCGCTGTGAAAAATTCTGATAAAGTGGAAAGCGCGGCGGCAGCACGACCAGCTGCGGGCATTTGCGGCGCGCCTGCCACAGGGCTTCGCCGGTCTGCACACCGCAGTTTTTGGCCAGCTGATTTTTCGTCAGAATAATGCCGTGGCGCTGCTGGGGGTCGCCGCCCACGGCAAAAGGCCTGCCTTTTAGTTCCGGATGGTACAGTGCTTCTACAGAAGCATAAAAACAGTTGCAGTCGCTGTGCAGAATGATGCGGCTCATGTCCGGCGCCTCCTTTCAAAATAGAAAAAGCGAAAAGAACAAATGTTTTAACCTAATAATAGCACAAATGTTCGCCAAAAGCAATTCTTTTACCGGTATAAATTCTGTATTCTTTTGGTCCTACAAATTCAATACATAATCTTCACAAAAAAACCTTTCTGAAATCATCAGTCTCACAAAATTATAAAAATGACAAGACAAAAGCCCACCTATTTGTTATAATAGAATTGTTATCAGTGCTTTTTTGAAAGCATCTGTCAGTACGGGAATTCTTTCTTTATTTAAAGAAAAACGGCTGCCAGATTAAAAATAATTACTGAAGAGGAGAATGTTTCATGGCTATCAGAGGTGTACACTCTTCCGTTACGGAAATTCGCCGCAAAGTCTTTACTGAAGTGGCACGCTTGGCCTATGAGGGGGGCGACTATGCCCACCGTATTGAAGAGCTTCCATACAAAATTGCGCCCGGTGAGCACTCCAGCTATCGCAACAGTATTTTCCTGGAGCGCGCCATTGTTGGCGAGCGCCTGCGCCTTGCAATCGGCCTGCCCTTACGGCCTGTAGAACAGAATGAACCGCTTTCTGAAGGAATTGTTGAAAGTGCCATTGCGGAAAAATACTATGATCCGCCGCTGGTCAATGTGATTAAATTTGCATGTAATGCTTGTCCGGAGAAATCTGTGCATATTACAGAGATGTGCCAGAATTGTCTGGATCATCCCTGCAGGGAGGTCTGCCCCCGCCATGCAATTTCTGAAGATATCGAGACCGGAAAAAGCAAAATCGACCAAAAGCTTTGTGTGAAATGCGGCCGCTGTGTCAATGTGTGCCCTTATCATGCAATCGTGCGCATCGAGCGGCCCTGCGCTGCTGCCTGCGGCATGAATGCTATTTCTTCTGACAAAGACGGGCATGCAACCATTGATTATGACAAATGTGTTTCCTGCGGCCAGTGTCTGGTCAGCTGCCCGTTTGGCGCAATTTCGGACAAGGGGCAGATTTTCCAGGTTGTACATGCACTCAAACAGGAAGGCGAAATTTACGCGGCTGTTGCGCCCGCCTTTGTGGGGCAGTTTGGTCCGGAAATGACCCCTGAAAAGATGCGCGCCGCGTTCCAGCAGCTGGGCTTCACAGATATTTCCGAGGTTGCTGTCGGTGCTGACCTGTGCACACTGGAAGAAGCGCATGACTTTATCGACAAGGTGCCGAAGAAGCAGCCATTCCTGGCAACTTCCTGCTGCCCGGCGTGGTCGGTTATGGCGAAAAAGGAATTCCCACAGTTTGCCCCGTATATTTCCATGGCCCTAACGCCGATGGTGCTGACTGCCCGCCGACTGAAAAAAATACATCCAAACTGCAAGGTGGTCTTTGTCGGCCCCTGCGCAGCGAAAAAGCTGGAAGCAAGCCGCCGCACGATTCGCAGCGATGTGGACTTTGTGCTCACCTTTGAAGAAGTCATGGGTATGTTTGAGGCCCGCGGCGTCGATTTGGTCGCTGCCCTGCCGGACAGCGACCTGGATGACGCAACAGCTGCCGGACGCGGCTTTGCTGTCAGTGGAGGTGTTGCCAAAGCGGTTGTCGATGTCATTCATAAAATTGACCCCAACCGCGAGGTCAAGGTGCAGGCGTCCCAAGGCCTGCGGGAGTGCCGCCAGATGATGCGCCTTGCAAAGGCCGGCAAGTACAACGGATATCTGCTGGAGGGCATGGCATGTCCGGGCGGCTGTGTAGCTGGCGCCGGCACACTGCAGCCTGTGGCAAAATCCACAGCATTGGTCAAGAAGTATACCAGTGACGCAGATAAAAAGAATGCGCTGGAGAGCCCTTACGGCGATATGGCGGATAAGCTGGATTAAACGGATACAGGATCTTTGAGAATGCCCTGCCCAGCTGTGCTGGCAGGGCATTCCTTATACTACTTTTCATGGGGAAGGACAGAATTGCTGATGCAGGGCAATATACAAATTGTGCAGCCGCTGCTTGCGTGGTACCATGCAAATGCGCGCAATCTGCCTTGGCGGCATTCACCGACGCCTTACCGGGTGTGGGTCTCTGAAATCATGCTGCAGCAGACACGGGTAGAAGCGGTAAAAGGATACTTTGAGCGCTTTCTGTGTGCGGCACCGGATTTGCCTGCTTTGGCGGCACTGCCGCAGGAGCGCCTGCTGAAACTGTGGGAGGGCCTGGGCTATTATTCGCGTGCACGAAATTTGCAGAAAACCGCAAAAATCGCGGTTAAGCAGTATGGCGGAAAGCTACCCGCGTCTTATGAGGAATTGCTGCGCATGCCGGGCATTGGTCCCTACACAGCGGGGGCAGTCGCCTCCATTGCATTTCACCTGCCCGTGGCTGCAGTAGACGGCAATGTTCTGCGCGTATGGATGCGTTTAACAGCTGACGCTGCCGATGTCGCGGATGCCGCCGTAAAAAAGCGGATAACAGCACAAATACAGGAAATTTTGCCGGCAGACAGAAGCGGGGACTTTAACCAGGCTATGATGGAACTCGGCGCGGTCGTTTGCGTGCCGAATGCGGCGCCAAAATGCATGAAATGCCCGCTGCAAAAGCTATGTGCGGCACATTCCACTGGTACAGAGCTGCAGTTCCCGGTCAAAAAGCCAAAACCGCCCCGCCGGGCAGAGGACCGCACAGTTTTTCTGTTGGAGCAAGAGGGTAGAATCGCCCTGCGCCGGCGGCCGTCCAAAGGTCTGCTGGCTTCTTTGTGGGAGCTGCCGCAAAGCGAGGGGCAACTGACACAAAAGCAGGCAGTGGCGGCGGTGCGGCTGCTTGGGCTGGAGCCTGTGCGGTTAAAAAAGCTGCCGCCGGCAAAGCATATCTTTACACATGTTGAGTGGCACATGACCGCATGGCGGGTTCAGCTGGCACCGGCGGCCGAGGCACCGGGCCTGGTCTGGGCCTCTGCGGAAGAACTGCGCCAGCGCTACCCACTGCCGAGCGCATTTAAGCCATATCTGCTTCTCTTTTTACAAAATGAGGATAATCTAAAAAAGAGTTAACATAAACTGTTGTTTTCTCAGAATAGAAATCTTATACTATATATAAAATAGACTTGAAAGGGGGAAAAGCCATGCAGGATGAAAAACGGTTTGCGGTTTTGATTGATGCAGACAACGTTTCGGGAAAGTACATTCGCTATATTTTAGATGAAATCAGCAATGATGGTGTGGCTACCTATAAACGTATTTACGGGGACTGGACCAAACCGTCGCTTGCTTCATGGAAAAGTGTGCTGCTTGAAAATTCTATTATTCCTTTTCAGCAGTACGGCTATACAACTGGCAAAAGCTCAACGGACTCGGCTATGATTATTGATGCGATGGATATTCTTTATTCCGGCCACGTGGAGGGCTTCTGCCTGGTTTCCAGTGACAGCGACTTTACACGCCTGGCAGCCCGCCTGCGTGAAAGCGGCATGGTGGTCATTGGCATGGGCGAAAAAAAGACGCCTGCGCCATTTATTGCGGCATGCAATAAGTTCCGTTATCTAGAGGTATTGGAGCAGCAGGCGGCCGAAAACGAAAAAGAATCCGATGTACCGGCCAAACCGGAAATGGTGCCGCCGGACAAAATCATCAATAGCATTTATAATATGGTGCGCGACAACGCAGATGAAGATGGGCGGGTGCTGATTGGCGACGTGGGCAATATGCTGGTGCGCCGCTACCCCGATTTTGATGTGCGCAACTATGGCTTTAAAAAGCTCAGCCTGTTTATCCGCTCACTGGATATGTTTGAGGTGGTCAGCGTCCCCGCAGAAAACGGCCGCAACCGCATTTATTATGTGATGGAAAAGCCGGGCCTGCGCCGCAAGCCGAAGATCCATGTCTGAGTTTCAGTAGTAACAATACTTTAACTGGTATTTCCTATCATGAAATACTATAATGAAAACCAGAGACAACATAAAAGCCTTTGCTGCGGCTGCTTTGCAGGGGCTTTTCAAATGAGAGAAACAAGCGCGTTTATTTAAAAATTAGAAAGACGCGTGAGAGAAAAAGGGAGTTAATAGGAACATGGCAGAACAGAGAAGAAGAGATGCCAAAGAGCGTCAGAAACGGCGCAGCAGACGCCACGCTGCTATCGTTTTGATTTGTATTGTTTTGGTAGCTGCTGTCGTAGGGGGAACTTACGGCATGACCCGATTGATTTTGCACCAGAGCGGCCAGACAGCTGCCGCTGCTTCATCGGCAGCATCAAAAGCAGTTTCCAGTAAAAAGACAGTGTCTTCTGCCTCTGCTGCATCGTCAATTCCTGCTTCACAAGCATTTCAGGTGACAAAGACCGGCCTTACCGGCTACCAGGCCGAGTACCCCAACCTTTATGCAAAGACGAAAGTTGGCCAGTGGAAAGACGCCGAGGACAAAACCATCTATCTTACTTTTGATGACGGCCCCAGTTCCCTTACTCCAAAGCTGCTGGAAGTGCTGAAACAAAACAACGTCAAGGCAACTTTCTTTTTGACAAACCAGCCTGAGCAGCAGGACGATATACATTATATCAAAGATATTTACAAGGCGGGCTGCGTCTGTGCGGTGCACAGCTCCAGCCACGACTACCAGAAGATTTATGCTTCTGTAGATGCTTTCCTCAAAGATTTCAATGAAATGTATGAGATTATTTACAAACAGACCGATGGCCACGTTGCCCCGTTTTACCGTTTCCCGGGCGGCAGCAACAACCCGGCTATGAAAACCAGCGTTCGCAAAGCAATTATACAGGAAATGACCCGCCGCGGCTTTTTCTTCTATGATTGGGATGTCGATTCAAAGGACGCGCAGGGCGCAGACGCCAGCGGCATCTATGCAAATGTCACCCGCGGTATGCAGGAAAACGGCAACATCATGCTGATGCACAACACCGCCGTGAAAAAGGCGACTTTAAGTGAAGTGGGCAATATCATTCAGTATGGCAAACAAAACGGATATACCTTTAAAGAGCTGGACGGCACCCTGGACCCCAGCATGTACTCGTTCTCTAATCAGTATTTTATTCCGCTGCTGAAAGATAACCCAAACTTTAAGCTCAGCGCAAAGCACGAGGCACGCTTTGCCTCTTTGCTAAATGGCAGTTCCTCCTCTTCTTCAAGCGGAGATTAAAGACAGTTTTCAAAGGCACTGCTGCGGTACAATCTTTGTATCGCGGCAGTGCCTTTTTGTCTTTTTCGAGATTAATAATGATAACATATTTGCTATATAAATCAGAGTATTATGACCGCAAAATTTTTAGAAACAGAGAGAATCTTCTTGTATATTGCTGTAAAAGATGCTATGATAATCTGGTATATTAAAAGGAAGTTAATATCAGGTTAAATTAACCTGCGGCGAGGAGAAAAAGACCCCTTATGATTACTTTTTCCACTTTCCTGCAGCAGATTGCCAGCAATCCACCGCTTTTGATTACGATCGTGCTGGTTTTGGCCGCAACTATGGTAAATGGCGGCACAGATGCCCCCAATGCTATAGCCACCTGTGTGTCTACGCGGTCTATGGCGCCGCGCGCAGCAATCGGCATGGCGGCTGTCTGCAACCTGCTGGGGATTATTGTAATGACGCAGCTGTGCCCGGTGGTTGCCGAGACGATTTACAATATGGTCGATTTCGGTAATGACTCTCACAATGCTTTAATTGCCGTTTGTGCCGCTATGATAGCAATCGTGGTGTGGGGGGTTGCAGCGTGGGCTTTTGGTATTCCCACCAGCCAGAGTCACTCTTTGATTGCGGGCCTTACCGGCGCGGCAATCGCGGTGCACAATGACCTTTCCGGTATCCACTGGGAAGAGTGGGTAAAGGTTCTGTACGGCCTGGTGCTTTCTGCGGTTTTGGGTTTTGGCTTGGGGTGGCTGATCAGTAAACTGACCGGCACTATCTGCCACAATATGGACCGCCGCAAGACCGGGCACTTTTTCCGCGGTGCACAAATCTTTGGCGGCGCAACCATGGCCTTTATGCACGGCGCACAGGATGGACAGAAATTCATCAGCGTTTTTGTCATGGGCCTGTTGCTTGCCAATGGAAAGACTACAGGCGCGGGCGCTTCTTTACATATTCCGTTTTGGATTATGCTGATTTGTTCTCTTGCCATGGCGCTCGGTACTGCGACCGGCGGCATGCGTATCATCAAGTCAGTCGGTATGGATATGGTGAAGCTGGAGCGCTACCAGGGCTTTGCAGCGGATATGGCCGGGGCGGTATGTTTGCTCATTTCCAACTTGACCGGCTGGCCGGTAAGCACGACACACACCAAAACAACAGCAATTATGGGTGTCGGTGCGGCCAAGCGGATGTCAGCGGTCAACTGGGGCATGGCAAAAGATATGGTCATGACCTGGGTTTTAACTTTCCCGGGCTGCGGCTTAATCGGCTATGTGGTTGCAAAGGTATGTATGGCTATTCTGTAATTCAGCTTTTCATTCAGATAAGTTTTTATTAGTAACTTCGCTTGTCGTAGTTTTTGAGTATCTATAGCAAAGGAGCGCTGTGCGCCGTGGCAAAGAAGATAAGCCCTTATTATGATGAGTTTGTTGCCCTGATTGGGTATTCCTGTAAGGCGGCAAAAAAGCTGCAGCATATTCTGCAGAGCTTTGATACAGAGACCCTGCCGGCTGAGCGGGACGAGATGCACACGATTGAACATGAGGCCGACCGTGAAAAGCATAAAATGATGGAAAAGCTGGTGCGCGAATTTATTACGCCGATTGAGCGGGAAGATATTATCGACCTTGCCCAGAGCATTGACGAAGTAACCGACAAAGTAGAAGATGTGCTGATGCGCATTTACATGTACCACATTGATTCCATTCGGGCAGAGGCACTGGAGTTTGCTGACCTTATCGTCAAGTGCTGTGACAACCTGATGGAGGCGCTCAAGGAGTTTTATAATTTCCGCAAGCAGACAAATATCCATGATCATGTTGTCGAGGTCAATACCCTTGAGGAAAAGGGAGACAAGCTGTATGTAGACACCGTTCATCAGATTTACGGTGAAGACGAAAAGACAGCTGTCAAAATCGGCTGGGTACGTACTTTTGACCGCTTGGAAGACTGCTGTGATGCATGCGAGCAAGTGGCAAACCTGATTGAAAGTATTATCATGAAAAATACCTAAGTTTAAGGCTCTGCTACGGCAGAGCCTTTTTTATGAAAAAACCGGAAAGCAAAGTCAGTGGGCTTTGCTTTCCGGTTTGCTGTATGCAGAGGCAGCTTTTCCCTTAGAGGAAAAGCTTACCAAGTGACGCCGGCCCGGTGCAGGTCGGCAGTCAGTGCAGAAAAATCACGGGTATAGCAGTGTGTTTGCAGGCCGAGTGCATTTGCCGTGGCGATGTTTTCGGCGTTGTCATCAATAAAAAAGCAGGTCTGCGGCTGCAGAGAATAGTGCGAGAACAGCGTCTTATAGATTGCGGGATCGGGCTTTATCTGCTGCACATCGGCCGAATAAACGGCGCCATCCATCACCTGAAATGCCGGAATGCGGTGGCTGTAAACATGCAGGCGTACGCCGGTGTTGCTCAAAATATAAATGCCGTAGCCGGCCTGGTGCAGATCCTGCGCAAGCTGATTGGTTTCGGGAATTGGGCGGATATAAGACTGCCAGCCGTAAAACAGCGCACGGGCCGGTTTGCGCAGGCGCTGCGGCAGCTGCGGAAGCATGGTCTGGATTGCGTCTGTTTCGGTGATTTGGCCGGCGTCCAGCTGCTGCCAGACTTTGCCGCCAAAAAGAACCTGCGTAACCAGTTTGCAGTCCTCTGTGTTTTCCCCGCCCGGCAGAAAAGCTGCTGTATAGCGCTCGGGGCAGTAATCGATTAACACCTGCCCCATATCAAAGATAACGTTTTGAATCGGCATAGCCGTCAGACCTCCTTCAATTCGTGTATTTTCTATTTTACCATAGACATACGCAGCCGTAAAGCTGCTGCCGTGCCGGTTTTCAAAAGTTGCTTTTTCGGTGGGATTCGTGTAGAATAAATTTTTGTAAAGTTTGTCGGGAAAGGAAGAATCCTATGCGCCAAACAAATCGTGCGTTTCGTACAAAAAAACATAAAAAAAGTATTCTGATTATAACGGTCGCGGCCATTTTAGCGGCCGCGGTTCTTTTGACTGTGCTGTTTCGTTCCTGCGGTACGAACAGCAGCATTAAAGACGGGCAGCAGTACGCCTCTGCAGAGGAAACCATTATTACTGACCGTTATGAGGGTACAAAAATCATTCCAAAATATGATTTTGCAAAAAACACCCTTTCAGACAGCAAATTCAGCACAGCAAATGGTATAAAATCCTATACAGGAGCCGTCAACGGCGTTGATGTTTCCTCTTGGCAGGGCGATGTCGATTGGAAAAAAGTGAAAGCCGCTGGCATCTACTTTGCAATGATTCGCGTGGGCTACCGCGGGCAGACTGTCGGCACCATTAAGGCCGATACGAAATTTGCGCAGAATATGAAAGGTGCGCTGGCCGCCGGGCTGAAAGTCGGCGTCTATTTTTATTCGCAGGCTGTGTCTGAGACCGAGGCAAAGGAAGAAGCCGATTATGTCATTCGGCAGATTTCTTCTTATAAAGTGACCTGGCCTGTGGTGTTTGACTGGGAGCTTGGCGATGACGAGGCAAATTCCGTAGACAGCACGCTGCGTACCAGCAGCGCCACGCCGGACGAAGTGACAAAATATACGGCGACTTTCTGCAGCTGTGTGAAAGCGGCTGGTTATCAGCCCTGCTACTACACCAATAAAGCAATGGGGTATACAACGTTCAACTTAAAGACGCTTTCTGCGTACCCAATTTGGTATGCGGAGTATCAGGACCTGCCTAGTTTCTATTATCATTTTGATATTTGGCAGTATACAGCAAAAGGAAAAGTCAACGGCATTGACGGCACCGCCGACCTCAACATTTCCTTTCAAAAATTCACGTAAGCATACAGAGCATTCGGAGGAATCACTACATGCAGGTAAAATATGCAGTTTTCGATATGGATGGCACTTTGCTCGACTCGATGCACGTATGGGAAAATGTAGGTGAAACGGTTTTACGGCGGCACGGTGTACAAGCACCGGCGGGCCTTTCCCGGCGTATGCGCGATATGACGGTAGAGGATGCCGCCCACTATTTTCAAACGCTCGGTGTGCAGGACAGCGTAGAAAACTTAGAAAATGAAATTAACGAAATTCCATATGAGCGGTACTTGAAAGAGGTGCAGCCAAAACCCGGTGCGGTTGCTTTCCTGCAGCGCCTGCACCGGCAGGGAACCCCGATGTGCATTGTTTCCAGTACAGATAAAAAAAGCATCTGTGCGGCGTTTGACCGGCTGGGAATTACGCAGCTGTTTGACTTTATTCTGTCTACCAATGATTTCGGAAGCGGAAAAGACCGCCCCGATATCTTCTATGAGGCGGCTCGCCGTATGGGGGGCACACCTGCCGAAACGGTCGTCTTTGAAGATGCGCTTTACGCTATTCGTACCGCAAAAAAGGCGGGCTTTTTGGTTACGGCAATGGAAGACGCAGAGGCGGCGCCGGAAAGGCCGGAAATCGAGCGCCTGGCGGATTTGTACCTGCCGGACCTGCGCTGCTTTCCGTGGGAAAGCGCGGCAGACCTGCCGGAGGTCCCCTGCTGCGCGGTCATTGTGGCAGCGGGCGCTTCCACCCGCATGGGGCGGCCAAAACAGGAGATTCCCCTGCTAGGGGTGCCTGCACTTGCGTATACACTGCGTGCGTTTGAAAAAGCGGTGTGCGTGCAGCGCACGGTGCTTGTCTGCCCGCCAGGGCAGCAGGCACACTATCAGGCACTTGCAGTTCGGCACCATTGCGCGGAAAAATTGGCTGCCGTGGTGCCGGGGGGGAAAACAAGGCAGCAGTCTGCGGCAGCGGGTGCAGCGGCGGCAGGTGCCTGTGATTACCTTGCCGTGCATGACGGCGCACGCGTGCTCGCTGCACCAGAGGAAATCAATCTGGCAGTGAAGGACGCTGCGCGGTATGGCGCTTCCGCCCTGGCAGTACCGGTGAAAGATACAATTAAAGTGACCGATGCGCACGGCATTGTTACCAAAACACCGGAGCGCTCTGCGCTTTGGGCGGTGCAGACGCCGCAGGTCTTTGATGCGCAGCGCTACCGCAGCCTGCTTTCTGCAGCTGCCGGCGACTTTACAGATGACTGTCAGCTTTTTGAGCGTGCAGGGCTTCCGGTGCATTTGTGCCGCGGCAGCTACACAAATTTTAAGTTGACAACGCCAGAGGACATTCCTGCAGCGGAAGCTGTTTTACGCAGAAGGGAGCGCTGATATGCGTATTGGGCATGGATATGATGTACATCAGTTGGTAAGCGGGCGCCGCTTTATTCTCGGTGGTGTAGAGATTCCGTACGAAAAGGGACTTTTGGGGCATTCAGACGCAGACGTGCTGACCCATGCGGTGATGGATGCCCTGCTGGGTGCAGCCGCATTGGGGGACATTGGCTGCCTGTTTCCGGACAACGACCCGGCCTACAGCGGAGCAGACAGTCTGCTTTTGCTGCAGCAAGTCTGCCGCCTTGTTCACGAAAAGAACTATGAAATTGAAAATATCGATGCGACCGTTTTGTGCCAAAAGCCAAAACTGCGCCCGTATATTCCGCAGATGCAGAAGCGGCTGGCTGCCGCCTGCGGCGTTTCGCCGGAGCAAATCAGCGTAAAAGCAACTACAGAAGAGGGGCTTGGCTTTACCGGCCGGGGCGAGGGTGTCGCGGCCCACGCGGTGTGTTTGCTGCGGCAGGCATAAATGGCGATTGCTGCTGTTTGACCGGCAGAGTTCTACACAGCAAAAAAGGCAGAAAACAGGGTACTGTCATATTCTGTGAGTAGTATGTTATTACAGAGAGGTGATACCTTGTGGGTCAGCAGGTTATAGATGTTGGTTCTGTCACTTATGCGATGAAAAGCAGGGAACTGCTGCGCAGTCACGGCATTAGGGCCTATGTGGAGCGTTTGCCGCGTGCACCGGAAGCAACGGGCTGCGGCTATGGCGTGTATGTGCCAAAAGATGTGGAAGAAGCAGTGCGCCTTTTGAAAGAGGCAGGAATTCATGTGCTGGATGTACGAGAGCGGGTGACCCGCGAATGATTTACCTGGATAATGCTGCGACGACTTACCCAAAGCCGCCGCAGGTATCAGCCGCCGTGCAGCGGGCTTTGCGCCAGTATGGGGCAAACCCCGGGCGCGCCGGCCACCGGATGAGCTTGAAAACAGCGGAAGCGGTTTATCATGTGCGCGAGCAGGCGGCAGCCTTTTTCGGTGCCCCCGGCCCCGAGAACGTTGCTTTTGTTATGAACTGTACACAGGCACTGAATATGGTTATCAAGGGTGCTATCAAGCCCGGCGGTCATGTGGTCGTTTCCTGTTTGGAGCACAATGCCGTCATGCGGCCGCTGGAAACGCTGCGCCGCCGCGGCATTATCACATATACAGAGGCACAGGTCGTGCCCGGAGACAACGACGCGACCCTGGACGCTTTTCGGCAGGCAATGCAGGAAAACACCTGCCTTTGTGTGTGCACGCATGTTTCCAATGTATGGGGCATTTGTTTGCCTATTGAGCGCATTGCGGCGCTGTGCCATGCATACCGGGTGCCGTTTTGTGCGGACTGTGCACAGTCCGCAGGGGTGCTGCCGATTTCCATGACAGAGGCGGGCCTCGATTATGTCTGTGCGCCGGGGCACAAGGGCCTTTACGGCCCGATGGGCACCGGCCTGCTGCTGGCGCTGGACGGCGCCGCGCTGGATACCCTGATTGAGGGCGGCACAGGCACAGCTTCAGAAAGCCTGGTGCAGCCGGCAGAAATGCCAGAGCGCTTTGAGAGCGGCACAATCAATGTACCCGGTATTTTGGGCCTTGGTGCCGGCATCAGTTTTGTACAACAAATGGGAATACAGCGAATTTATCAGCAGGAAAGCGCACTTGTCTGTGCGCTGTATGATCAGCTGAAGCATTCCGGTGCGGCTGAACTGTATGCGCCCCGGCCACAGCCGCCGTATTTTGCGCCGCTGTTATCTTTCAATCTGCCGAATCAGGACAGTGAAGACACCGCTGCTGCACTGGACCGCCGCGGCTTTGCCGTGCGCGCAGGACTGCACTGTGCGCCACGCGCACATGCTTTTTATGGTACATTAGAGCGTGGTGCAGTGCGCATGTGCCCCTCTGTCTTTGTCGGCAGGGCGCAGGTGCGGGCCTTTGGCGATGCAGTGCTGCAGATTTCATCTAAAAACAAAAAGGCCGGTGCTGAAAGTTAGCCTGCTTTTGACAGGCCGGAAGAAAATGATTGCATATCCCGGGTGATATGTTACAATAAAAAGGAGAGGGGAAAGGAGGGGGCCGTCATGAGTCAGTTGGAAATATTCTGGGGGAACCTGCAGAATGTTTTTGGCAGTTTTCGTGTGCAGGATATCATCGATATTCTGTTGGTTGCCTTTGTCATATACAGCGCAATCAAGCTGATGCGCGACACGCGCGCAGGGCAGCTGGTCAAGGGCATTTTGATTATTCTGGTCATCTGGGTGGTTGCCAATCTGCTGCAGCTGTACATGATGAAAACACTGCTCACCTATATCATTCAGTATGGGCTTGTGTGCCTGTTTGTGGTCTTTCAGCCGGAAATGCGCAGCGCACTGGAAAAAATGGGGCGCGGCTATATGGGCGGCTTAAAAAGCCTGATGGTTTCCCGCAGTACAGCTGATCAGGAGCGGCAGGCGCAGTGGCGGCGCGGCATTCATGCAGTGGTCGCGGCCTGCGACAGCATGTCCAAAAGCAAAACCGGCGCCTTGATTGTGATGGAACGCACGACAAAGCTGGGCGATATTGTCGACACGGGCACAGTTGTCAATGCAGTGCCAAGCGTGCCGATTATCTGCAACATCTTTTTCAACAAAGCCCCCCTGCACGATGGTGCCATGATTATGCGGGACGGGATGCTGTATGCCGCCGGATGTATTTTGCCGCTGACAAAGCGCAACAACGACGTTGCCATTGAGCTGGGTACGCGCCACCGCGCCGCAATCGGCATGAGCGAAAACTCGGATGCAGTAGTGGTCGTCGTTTCTGAGGAAACCGGTCAGATTTCTATTGCACTCGGCGGTACCATTACGCGCAACTACACGCGTGAATCCCTGCAGAATGAACTGAACAGCCTTATCTTAGAGCCGCAGACTTCCAAAGAACGCAGCTCGTTCTTTGCGTCGATCAGGAGGCCGAAAGATGAAAAATAAGAATAAAAATAAAGAAGTAAAAAAACGGCCGCAGACCCAAAGCAGAGTCCGCCTGAGCGGGCTGTTTTACAACAACAAATTTGTCTTTGTCCTTTCCCTGGTGTTGGCGGTTATTATGTGGATGGTGCTGGCATTTAACGACACAGAGCATTTTCCTAAGCGCATCAACAATGTGCCTATCAATGTGCGCCTTTCTGACTCGGCCCAGCAGCAGGGCCTTACGGTGTATTCCCCGACCAAGACCGATACCGCTTCAGTGGCAATCACCGGCAATACGCTGATAGTCAGCCAGGTGCACAGCAAAGATATTGAGGTGGTGCCGGTCAGCGTATCGCAGATTACCGCGCCCGGCGACTACAAAGTCACCTTGATCGGCAAAAACATCAGCGCCCTTTCCAATTTCAGTTTCAGTAAGATCTCCCCTTCTGAGTGGACCATTCACGTGGACCGCGCAGCAAAAAAGACTTTTTCTATTCAGCTGCCGTCCAACATGTATAAAATCGACACTTCTGGCTACTACAGCCCCGGTCCCACCGCAGATGCCGAAAATGTCGTGATTTCCGGTCCGGAAACAGAGGTTAACCGCATCAGCCGTGTTTCTATTGAGTACACTGCCGGCGATACTGCCTTGACTGACACCAAGACCGTGCAGGCGCCGCTGGTACTGTACGATTCCTCAGGAAAGGTGATTACGCCGGATCAGTACCTGACCATGAGCATTTCTCAGGTGAATGTGACCATTCAGGTACTGCCAAAAAAGACAGTTCGAGTACTGCCGACTTTTACAAATCAGCCGGCCGGCTTGAAACTGGACCCCGACAGTGCCTTTACCGTAAGCCCCAGCACCATCAGTATTGCCGGACCGAAAGATACCCTTGCCAAGATTACGGAAGTCAGCCTGGAGGCAATCGACTTTTCACAGGTCAATACCACGCACAACAGCTTTAATCAGCAGCTTTCGCAGATGCCAAGCGGCTGTACGAATCTGAGCAGCGGCACAACTGCCCAGGTCACGCTGAAAAATATGAGTCAGTACACCAGTAAAAACTTTACAGTAAGCAATTTTACCGAAATGAATGTGCCCTCGGGCACAAGCGCCACAATTGAAACCAAGTCGTTAAATATCAGCATCGTCGGCAAGGCGAGCGATATTTCCACGTTGACTGACAGCAATATTACCGCCGCGGTCGATTTTTCAAATGTGCAGGCGGGCGGTACGACCAACGCCCCCGTTTCCATTAAAATCGGCGGCAACAAGACTTGCTGGGCTTACGGCACCTACCAGGCGAGTGTGACACTAAAAAAGAGTTCCTAATCCTGCCAAGATTGACTGCAGCGAAGCAAAAGCAGAGAAACTGCCTTTGCTTCGCTGCTTTTTGTTGCCGGGCACCAAAAGTTGGAAGAAAAGATTGAATAACGACCTGTGAAATGATACAATAATTTATCATATATTTTTTAATTATGAATAAACTGTGACGACTGAAAGTCGTTATTCGGCAGGTTTGGTTATCTTCCGAGTAGAAAGAGCGGGTGAGCGTCTTTTGGCACTGAAAAAATGGATTGTTGCGGCGATTGACCGCCGTGCGGCACGCAGCGTAGCGCAGCAGACCGGTATTCCGGTGGTTACGGCAGCGCTGCTGCAGTCGCGGGGGTTTCGTACCGCGCAGCAGGCCGCGGAGATGCTCAGCGGCGTACCGCTGAGCGACCCGCTTTTGCTGAAAGACATGGACCGTGCAGCTGACCGTATCCGCCGCGCAGTTGATGACTTTGAAAAGATTGCGGTGTACGGGGATTATGATGCAGACGGCGTCACGGCTACAGCAATTCTGTACTCTTATCTGGAGTCGTGCGGCGCAGATGTTTCTTTCTATATCCCGGACCGTACTAAAGAGGGCTATGGCCTGAATATGGGTGCAGTAAAAAAACTGCACGAGCGCCAAGTGGATTTGCTTATTACAGTCGACAACGGCATTTCCTCTCTGCAAGAAGTCGATGCTGCCGTAAAACTGGGTATGGACGTGGTCATTACGGACCATCACCGCCCGCAGCCGCAGCTGCCGCAGGCTGCCGCGATTGTCGACCCCTTTCGTCCAGACGATACCAGCAAGTGCCAGTGTTTGTGCGGCGCAGGCCTTGTCTTTAAGCTGGTGCAGGCGCTAGAGGGGGAAGATGCCGACCAACAGCTTTTACTGGAAACCTATGCTGACCTGCTTGCCATCGGAACGATTGGAGATGTGGTGCCCCTGACCGGCGAAAACCGCACCTTTGTGCGGGAGGGATTGCACCAGCTGCCGCAGACAGACCGCCCAGGCCTGCGTGCACTGCTGGAAAAAGCGGGCCTTGGTGACCGGCCGCTGACAGCGGAAAATGTTGCTTTCGGCATTGACCCGCGCATTAACGCCTGCGGCCGTATTGGCTCGCCGGAACGCGCTGTACACCTGCTTTTAAGCGAAGATCCGGACGAGGCCTGTTCCCTTGCAGCAGATATTTGCGACGACAACGAATACCGCAGACAGCTGGAAACAGAAATTTATGAAAGCGCGGTACAGCAGCTGCACCAGCAGCCAGAGCGTATGCTGGATCGTGTGCTGGTGGTGGAGGGACGCTCTTGGCACACCGGGGTTATCGGGATTGTAGCGAGCCGCCTTACTGAAACTTTTGGCAAACCCTGCATTGTCCTTTCCACAGATGCCAACGAAGCCCGCGGCTCCGGGCGCAGTATTGAGGGCTTTTCTCTGTTTGAGGCAGTCAATGCCTGCGCTGACCTGCTGACAAAGTACGGCGGGCACGCCATGGCAGCGGGCATGACCATGCCAGTGGAGAATACAGAGGAATTCCGCAGGCGTATCAATGCTTACGCTGCGTCACAGGGAACAATGCCGACAGAGGTGCTGCATTTGGACGGCGCCCTGAAGCCGGAACGCCTTTCTTTGGAGCTGCCCCGCGCCGCGGAGCTGCTGCAGCCTTTCGGTACGGGAAATCCGCGGCCGCTGTACGGCCTGTTTGGTGTACGTCTGCAGGAGATTCAGCCGGTGGGCGGTGGACGGCACTTGCGCCTGGTGTGTACCAGCGGCCGGGTGCGGATGCGCTGTATGAAATTCGGTATGGAGCTTTCTGCATTTCCGTACCAAATCGGCGACACGCTCGACTTTGCAGTAGAATTGGAAAACAGCGAATACAATGGGCGCGAAACGCTCTCTGTAATCGTGCGGGACATGAAGCTTTCCGGCTGCGATGATGAGGATCTGATGCGGGGACAGGCTTTATTTGAAAGCGCCAAGCGCGGTGACCCGCTGACAAAGGAAGAGTATGTTTGTCTGGTGCCGGACCGCACAGCCTGTGCGGCTTTGTATCGGCGGCTGTACACCTGTGGCGGCTATCACGGCGGCGCAGAGGGCCTGTCTCAGCTTGCAAGTATGCCCTTTTCCCGCCTTTTGGTCTGCTTGGAACTGTTTAGCGAGCACGGACTGATACAGAAAGAAATTTTCGGAATGCAGTACAGCATTTCTATGTGCACAGTGCAGGGAAAAGTGGATTTGTTTGACAGCACTTTTTTAAGCGGCCTGCGCGCACAAGTACAGACAATTTTGAGAACTTGAGGGGAGATGACGGGACAGCTATGGCGAGTACAGAAAAAACATTTGATGACTTGACAGCCCTGCTGTCGCAGAGCGAACATGATTATGATATGGAGCTGATTCGCCGGGCCTATGACCTTGCTCTTTCCGCGCACGGCGACCAAAAAAGGCTTTCCGGCACGCCTTATATTTCTCACCCTGTAGCAGTAGCGTGCATTCTGGTAGAGCTTGGCATGGACAGCGAAAGCGTTGCTGCGGGCCTGCTGCATGACGTGGTAGAAGATACCAAAATCAGCCTAGACGAGCTGCGCCGCATGTTTGGTCCCGAAATTGCCAACTTGGTGGATGGCGTAACAAAAATAACGCAGATGGGCCGCATTCAGTATAATTCCCGCGAAGTACAGCAGGCGGAAAATATCCGTAAAATGCTGATTGCCATGAGCGAGGATATCCGCGTTATCATCATTAAGCTGGCCGACCGCCTGCACAACATGCGCACAGCCCGCTACTGGAGCCCCGACAAACAGCGAGAAAAAGCCCTGGAGAGCATGGAGGTCTATGCGCCGATTGCGCACCGCTTGGGCATTCGCGCAATCAAAGAAGAGCTGGAAGACCTTTCCCTGCGTATTTTGGACCCGTATGCGTATAAAGAGATTGAAAACAGCCTGGCTCTGCGCCACGAAGAACGCGACGCTTTCATTGAAAAAACCAAAAAGACGCTTTACGACCGTATTTCCGCTTCTATTCCAAATGTCTATATTTCTGGGCGTGTCAAGAGCATCAACGGCATTTACCGCAAGATGTTTGTACAGGGCAAAAATATGGACGAAATTTATGATATTTACGCGGTACGCGTCATTGTTGATACAGTAAACGACTGCTACAATGTACTGGGCATTGTTCACGATATGTTCCGGCCGCTGCCAAACCGCTTTAAAGATTATATTTCCACACCGAAACCCAATATGTACCAATCCCTGCACACCACGGTGATTGGCAAAGACGGCATTCCCTTTGAGATACAGATACGTACCTGGGAAATGCACCACACGGCGGAGTACGGCATTGCGGCTCACTGGAAGTATAAATTGGGCATGACCGATGGGCACGCTTCCCATGATGGCATGGAGAAGCGCCTTGCGTGGATTCGGCAAATCTTGGAGGAACAGAAAAATTCTGCAGACGCCACTGACCTGATCCGCACAATCAAGTCTGACCTTACCCCCGACGAAGTGTATGTTTTTACGCCGCGCGGCGATGTTATCAACTTGCCAAATGGCAGTACGGTCATCGACTTTGCTTACGCGATTCACAGTGCTGTAGGCAACCGCATGGTGGGTGCTAAAGTAGACAAGCGCATGGTGCCGCTGACAACCCAGCTGAAAACCGGCGAGATTGTCGATATTATCACCAGCAAAGAGGCACGCGGTCCCAGCCGTGACTGGCTTAAAATTGTAAAGACAAGCGAAGCGCGCAATAAGATACGCACTTGGTTTAAAAAAGAAAAGCGCGATGAAAACATTGTTGAGGGCCGCAGTGAGGTTGAGCGCGAATTTAAGCACAACGGCGTTACGCTGCCGGACGAAGAGATGAAGACCCTGCTGATGCACTTGGGCAGTAAACAGAATTGTGCAACTTTGGACGATGTCTATGCGGCTGTTGGCTATGGCGGCATACAGCTGTGGAAAGTAATGCCGCGCATACGGGAAGATTACCTGAAGACGCACCGTCCAGAGCCGCCCAAAGAGCCGCCGGCTCACCCGCAGCCTGCAACCCGCAAGGCTGCCAGCGGCGTTGTGGTAGAGGGGATGGAGGACTGCCTGATTAAGTTTGCCCGCTGCTGCAACCCGCTGCCGGGCGATGACATTATCGGCTTTATTACACGCGGATACGGTGTTTCCATTCATAAAAAATCGTGTTGCAATGTGCCGCACCCGATCAGCAGTTCGCCGGAGCCGCAGCGCTGGATCGCCGCGCATTGGGCCGGAGATGTGCGGGAAGAGTTTCAGACTACGCTGGAAATCGTTGCAGATGACCGCTCTGGCCTTTTGGCGGACGTGACACAGCGGCTCTACAATATGCGTTTGTTTATCCATTCGCTCAATTCCCGCGAACTCAAAGACGGCCGCGCGGTCATTTCCGCAAATATCACTGTAGATGGTCTGGACCAGCTGCAGAGCATTGTGGGCCGCTTAAAGTCGATTGACGGGGTCGAGACCATTCGCCGTACCTGATGTGTTGGTTTCTTCATCTGCCGTTTTTTATTTTTTCATATTTCAGGCATATACTAAAATTTAGGCTGCCTTGCTGTTTGGCGGCAGAGAACCTGCGCGAATGATTGATACAGGAGGAATCTTATGCAAATTCAGTGTATTTCCGGCGGAATTGTGCCGACCAACTGCTACCTGCTGACAGATGACAAAACGGGACAGACTGCCGTGATTGATCCCGGCTTTTACGACTCCCGTCTGCAGCGGGCGGCGGCTCAGACCAAGGTCACCAAGATTTTGCTGACACACGGGCATTTTGACCATACCATAGGGGTCAGCCGCCTGGTGAAGCAGACCGGTGCAAAGGTGTATCTTTATGAAACCGAGGCCGACTTTGTGACCAATCCCTCTTACAGCCTGAGCGGCATGGGGATGGGCGATGTGCCGCCCTACAAGCCAGATGTGCTGCTGAAAGACAAAGACACCATTCCTTTGGGCAGCCTGACGATTCAGGTGCTGCACACCCCGGGCCACACACATGGCGGCTGCTGCTACTTGGTGGGGGACGCATTGTTTTCCGGCGATACGCTGATGTGCGGGACTGTGGGCCGTACAGATTTTCCTACTGGCAGTTTTCAGGATATTGTCGCCTCTGTACAGCGCCTGCGCGACTTGCCCGGCGAGTGGCGTGTACTGCCCGGCCACGAAATGGAAACCAAACTCAGCTGGGAAAGACGCAATAATCCTTATATGGAAGCAGATCAAAATGGATTTAATTCTTAAAAATAATTCCTATCATTATGAATTGGAAAAACTCTGCCGCTTATTCTACCCGGAAGAGACGATCCGTGTCGTAGAAGATGGCAACTTGCCGCAGGAGCAGGACGCGGCGGCTCTTACTGTCTGTGCAGAAATGCAGCAGACGAAAGAGGGGCTGCTGCTGACTGCCCGCCTGCGGGACGGCGGCGAAGAGCAGGTGCAGACGGGCCTTTATCAGCCCGGTCTATATGGAGACAGCGGCCCCGAGCGCCAACTGGCAGAGCTTTTGTACCGACTTTTGGTCCGCCATACCGGTTTCACGCCACGCTGGGGAATCCTTACTGGTGTGCGACCGGTCAAGCTGCTGCATGGCTTCCTTGACCGCTGGGGAAAAGAAAAAGCACTGCAGGTTTACCAGCAGGCATATCATGTAAGTGAGCAGAAAACGCGGCTTGCTCTGCTGACGCTGAAAAACGAGAGCAGCCTTTTGGCAAAAGAAACGCCCAAAGGCTTTAGCCTGTATATCGGTATTCCATTTTGCCCAAGCCGCTGCGCTTACTGTTCATTTGTTTCAATGTCCGTCGAAAAGACAATGCAGCTGATTCCGGATTATGTGACGTGCCTGTGCAGGGAAATCAAGGCTGCGGGCCGAGTCGCGGGGGAACTGGGGCTTGTGCTGCAGTCCGTTTATATGGGCGGTGGCACGCCGACAACCCTTTCTGTACAGCAGATGGATTCTGTACTGGCGGCTGTACAGAATTCGTTTGACCTTTCCGCCTGCATGGAGTTTACGGTAGAGGCCGGCCGGCCCGATACGGTAACGCCGGAAAAACTGCAAGGACTGCGCCGCCGCGGCGTCACACGCATCAGCATTAACCCGCAGACTATGCAGGAGAAAGTGCTGCAGGCCATTGGCCGCCACCACACTGTGGGGCAGGTCTTAGAGGCCTTTTCCATGGCACGTGAAGCCGGATTTGACGACATCAATATGGATCTTATCGCGGGTCTGCCGCTGGATACACCCGAAACTTTTGCAGATACAGTAAACCGCGTTTGTGCATTGGGCCCCGAAAGTATTACTGTGCATACCCTGGCACTCAAGCGCTCCTCCCGTATTTTTCAGGAGGGACAGCAGCGTGCCTCTGGTGCATCGGCCGCAGAAATGCTGGATTACGCCGGCCCCAAACTGCTTGCCGGCGGGTGGCAACCCTATTATCTGTACCGCCAGACCCGCATTTTGGGCGGACTTGAAAATGTCGGTTTTGCAAAACCGGGTTTTGAGAGCTTTTATAATACTGTTATTATGGACGAAACACAATCAATCCTTGCCTGCGGTGCTGGTGCCGGTACAAAAATCTGTGCACCGGCCGGCGGCAGAATTTCGCGTATTTATAATTTTAAATATCCGTACGAATATATTTCCCGCCATGAGGAGATACTTGAGCGGAAAGAAAAGGTGAAACAGGTCTATGAGGAGATCACACGTGCCTGAATATACACGTTTTATAAACAACGTTGAGGATATCAACCGCATGGCGCGGCAGAATCCGGCAAAATTGGTTGCTCTTTCAGACGGCCGTTTTCATAAAAGTGTAGAGGAAGTCGCAAAAAAGACGATAGCGCGCGGCTGCCGTGTTGTGCTGCTGGCTGGGCCTAGCAGCAGCGGAAAAACCACGACTGCCCACCTCCTTTCTGATGCCCTGCGGCAGCTGGGCCACGAAACACAGATGATTTCTCTGGATGACTTTTACCGTCCTGAAAATGAGGCCCCCCGGCGCGAAGATGGTACCCGAGACTTTGAGTGCCTTGACGCCTTACGGGTTGACTGTATTCAGCAGTGCCTGCGGGACTTGGCTGTTTCCAACAGCTGTGAAGTGCCGCAGTTTGATTTTGTGCACCACTGCCCCATGCGTGAAACCCGCCATTTAGAGCTTTCAAAAGATGGCGTCGCGGTTATTGAGGGCCTGCACGCGCTGAATCCTGTCTTGACAAAAGAACTGCCCCATGGCGCGGCAGAGCGAGTCTATATCAGCGTAAAACAGGATGTATGCACGCGCTCAGAAATACTTTTGCAGGCGCGTGAGGTCCGCATGATTCGCCGAATTGTTCGCGACTATAATTTCCGCGGTACTTCTCCGGAACGGACACTGAAAATGTGGAATTCCGTAATGGAAGGGGAGCATAAGTACATTCGTCCCTTCCGCGAAGACGCTGATTTTACGGTCAACTCGTTTCATGCCTATGAGTTGGGGGTGCTGCGTACGCAGGCACTTATGCTTCTGCGCGGCGTGCGGGAACCCAGCGGTTGGATTGCAGACCAGGTGCAGCGGCTTTCTTTTGCGCTGATGCTGTTTGCACCCATCAGTTCATCGCTGCTGCCGCCCACGTCACTGATTCGTGAGTTTGTCGGCGGTGGGCTGTACACATAAAGCCCGATAAAAGTTAAAAGAATGTTTCTTGTATTTTTACAGTGGGGTATGCTATAATCAATTCAATTTATACGCATAATAGAAAAAAGGAGCGTGATTGTAAATGGGTTTATTTGAAGATATGGTCATTAACGCAAAGGCAGCTGCTTCTGCAGTTGGCAAAAAAGCCGGCAAAGCAGTCGATATTTCAAAGCTGCGGATGAATGCAGCGGATCTCAACAACGAAATTGCAAAACGCTTTGAGGCACTTGGCCGTGTGGTCTATGATGCCAAAAAAGCAGGCACTTCTTCAGACGAGCTGGTCGGCGAATGTGTAACAGCAATCGATGAACTTTACGAGCAGCTGGATGCCGTTAATGAGCAGCTGGCAGCAAAGCGCTGCCGCGTTACCTGCAGAAACTGCGGCCAGGATAACCCTGCAAATGCCCTTTACTGCAGCAAATGCGGCCAAAAGCTGCAGGAAGATGTTCCACCTGCGCAGGCAGCACCGGCAGAAGAGCCAACAGCAGCTGCAGATGATACGGCAGAGACTGCACCCGATGCCGCGCCTAAAGACGAAGAGAATCAATAATTTTGATATACAGAAAGCGCCAAAGGTTCCCGCAGAATCATGCGAAAACGTTTGGCGCTTTTTTGCTGCGGCAGGGAAACATACAGCTGCCCTGCGGGGAGGTCTGCCACGGACGAGACGGCCTTTTTTACCGGTAGAAATTAAACCGTCGTACGTAAAAATATCGTCTGCATGAAAATCGGCCAGCCCCGCTGTCCTTTGTGGCTGCGGCAGGAACCAAGCCTCGTATTTTCTAGAAAAAGCGAACAGACAGCAAAAAGAGGAGACTCCCTTTTGGGGGCCTCCTCTTTTCATCATTCGAAAGAAATTCAATTATGCGTCTTTTGCATTTTTGCCAGCAGCAACAATCTCTGCCTGCTTTTTGTTTGCATAGTCTACGCATTCCTGCATAGTGGCTAGCTCGTCTTCACCAAGGCGGTTCTCAGGGAGAATGGTATCTCCGCACTGCATGTGATGACGACCATCCGGGCCGCTTTCTTTCCACAGGCGGTCAGCAACCGGCTTCCAGCGCTCAGCAACCGGTGCGCACTTTGCACACAGATCATGCGGGGATTCCTGCTTGAGCAGGTCGGTGCAGTGTGCATGTGTCTTGCCGACCATCTGCTCCAGACGGTACGGGTTATCCAGTACAGGGCAGGGGCGCAGCATGTTGTGGTTAAAAGGCTGTCCCTTATGGTACTGCATAAACATCGGGCTGCGGTATGCGTCCAACAGGCTCTTTTCGCGGATGTTGGAATCGCTGTAATGAATGAATACACAGGGCTCCACATCGCCGTTGGCATTGATATGCAGGTAAGAGCGTCCGCCGGCAATGCAGCCGTAAACGTACTCAGCATCGTTCCAGAAGTCCATGGTAAACAGAGCCTTGCTCTCGCGGTAAGCACGAATCTTATGATACATGAATTCACGCTGCTCGGCGTTTGCCATCAGGTCTGTCGGTGCGTCTACGCCGATTGGCATATAGGTAAAGAACCAGGCGAAAACAGCTCCCTTGTCAATCATCCAATCAAAGAATTCTTCGCTGCCGATAGAGGAGACGTTTTGGCTGGTGTAGCAGCAGGAAACACCAAACGGCAGGTGATGTGCATTCAGAATATCCATTGCCTTGCTGACTTTCTGGAAAGTACCCTTGCCGCGGCGGCTGTCGGTAGCTTCTTCAAAGCCCTCAACGCTGATAGACGGAATAAAGTTGCCTACACGTACCATATCCTCAGCAAACTTGTCGTCAATGAGGGTAGAGTTGGTGAAGCACAGGAAGACACAGTCGTTGTGCTTTTCGCACAGCTTAATCAGGTCATCTTTGCGCACCAGCGGCTCGCCGCCGGTGTAGATGTACATGTAAGTACCCATCTTAGTGCCCTGGTTGATGATATCATCGATTTCATCAAAGGAAAGGTTCAGCTGATTGCCGTATTCTGCAGCCCAGCAGCCAGTACAGTGCAGGTTGCAGGCACTGGTCGGGTCAAGCAGGATTGCCCACGGAATGTTGCAGCCATACTTTTCGCGGTATTCCATCTGTTTTTTGCCGCCGATCATGGTGGAGTTCATGAAGAAGTTTGTAAAGAATGTTTCCAGCACATGCGGGTCGGTGTCCTTTACCACTTTCATGATCAGCTTATACCAGTTGCGGTCCGGATGATCCATTGCCCAGCGGAAATTGTAAAGAGCCTCGGAAAAAGCATGGGTTGTATCTACTTTTTCAATCATATCCAGCAGCTTGGGAATGTTCTTCTCTGGATTTTTGCGCAGATACCCGATTGCGGTTTTAATACCGAATTTTTCCAGGCTTGATTTTATACTGCTATTTGCCATATCATTATTCCTCCTACAAAAGATAAATACCCTCCATACATAAATGGCCTATATGGCTGCCGCGGAACGGTTTCTTTATGTATATCGTATATATGAGATTTTAGAAACAAATTCGTCCTTTGTCCTTAGACAAGAACGATAATCTGTAAAAAAAAATGACAATTTATTAAAATTGTAATACCCATTTTGCAAAAAACTCTATTTTCAGGAAAAGCCGGCTATACAGAGTGGCGTTTTTTGCTGCTGCAGAACTTACTTGGCGGTACGCCCATATACTTTTTAAATACACGTGAAAAATAAAGCTGGTCTGCAAAACCGGCGGAATAGGCCGCTTCACCGACGGTAAGTCCACCGTCGCTTAAAAAAGAGGCTGCTTTGCTGATGCGGTAGCGGGTCAGGTATTCATTTGGCGGCATATTGACATAAGCAATAAACAGCCGGTATAGATGGCTGCGTGAAACCCCGGCACTTTGGGCAATTTTTTCGATATCAATACTGCCAGAGTAATTGCGGTCGATAAACTGAATGGCTTTCTGTACATAGCAGTAGCTGCTGTCGCTGCGGGGGGTGTGTACGCCGAAAGTATCCATCAGAGCGGACAAAAAGAGCAGCAGACCGCTTTCCATGCGCGCCTCGGCGCTGCTGTCACTGCCAGAAACAGCGGTGATGTTTGTCAGCAGTTCATGAAAGCGGTTGTCCGGCGGGCAGTGGAACACGGGCTCCATATCAAAAAGGCCGGTCTGCCGCAGCAGGTGAATCGCATCACTGCCGTTAAATCCGACCCAGTCGTACTCCCACGGGTCGGCCTCATCGGCCTCGTAGCGGGCAATGACGTTTGGCCGCATAAAAAAAGCATCGCCGGCCTGCAGGTCCCAGGTGTGCCCGCCGGTGGAAAAGCGGCCTTTACCGTGTACAATATAATGAATCAGATAGTGATCACGGATTGCCGGCCCCCATGCGTGCGCGGGCAGGCAGCGCTGAATGCCGCAACTGTACACCGCCAGGCCAAAATTGTAGCTGTCGCCTTTGTACGACCGCCGGAAAGCGTCTTCTTTCATTCTTTGTTACCGCTCCCTGTCCTTTATATATAAAGAAACGTATGAATAGAATGTATTATAGTGCTTTTTGTACTTTTATGCAATCAAATCGGCCTTGAGGTGCACAGGCACAAAATGAATTTGAAATAGCCGAAGAAATAAGGTATAATGAACAGTAAATATACGCTGGCGCCGCTTTTATGTGCGCAGGCACGTGGGGATGAAACGATGAATGAAATATGCGCAGCGGGGATAGCGCCTTCCGTGTTGGCTGCAGCCGGCGCCGCCGTTACAGCGGTCCTGCTGGTTTTATTGATTCTGGTTATCAAACTGTACAGAAAAGTGACCCGTATACAGCAGAAATCGCCGGCGCCGCTTCCTGTGTACCCCGCCAAAATACCGGCAACGCCCGCTGTAGAGGCAGGCATTCCGCCAGAGGTAGTCGCAGCAGTCAGCGCGGCTGTTTATGTGTTGTACGGAGAAGCAAAACCGATTGTGTCGATTTGCCGGGAGCCCGCGGCACCCGCAGCACAGCGGCGCAGTGCTTGGCGGCAGGCTGCACGGCAGGATGCTGTGCGCCCGTTTGAAAATTGATTTTGCAGAGGTACGGTTCGGTGAGAAAGAGCGTTGAAAAAAGAAAGTTAGATGGTGAGTTTATTGATTGAATCTGCACTGCAGTTAAGACGGCAGGTCTTAGAAAAAGAATTTGCCCGTATGAATGACAAACAGCGGGAAGCAGTTTTTACGGTAAATGGCCCGCTTTTGGTGTTGGCGGGTGCCGGCAGCGGAAAAACGACAGTGCTTGTCAATCGCATTGCCAATATCATCCGCTACGGCGATGCCTATGCAGACACAGCCGCTCAGCTGAGCGCACAAGATGTGTCGGATATGCAGATGTACCTGCATAAAGATACACCAATTCCAGACAAGACCCGCTGGCACCTGGCGGTTTCACCCGCGGCACCGTGGCAGATTTTGGCCATTACCTTTACGAACAAGGCAGCCGGGGAACTGAAGGACCGCCTGGCTAAGATGCTGGGCGAGCAGGGGGAGGAAGTCTGGGCCGGCACGTTTCATTCCACCTGTGCGCGCATTTTGCGCCGCTACGGTGACCGCATCGGCTACAGCACCCATTTCACGATCTATGATTCAGATGATTCCAAACGCCTGATGAAAAACTGCCTGAAAGAGCTGGAGGTAGATGAAAAGGTCCTGGCCTGCAAGGCTGTACTGAATGAAATCTCCCGCGCAAAAGATACACTGACAGACCCCAAAGCCTATTTGCAGGCGGCGGGCAATGACAACCGCGCCGTGACAATCGGCCGTGCCTATCAGCTTTATCAGCAGCGTCTGCAGGAAGCGGACGCAATGGACTTTGATGACCTGATTTCCTGCGCAGTACGCCTGCTGCAGGAAAATGGGGATGTACTGGCCTACTACCAGAAAAAATTCCGGTATATTATGGTAGACGAATATCAGGACACAAACCATGCACAGTACCTTTTGGTAAAGCTGCTTTCCGGCAAGGACGGCAACCTGTGCGTGGTCGGCGATGATGACCAGAGCATCTATAAATTCCGCGGCGCCACCATTGAGAATATTCTCAGCTTTGAAAAGACGTTTCCGCACGCTAAGGTGATTCGCCTGGAACAGAACTATCGCTCGACTCAAACTATTTTAAATGCTGCCAACGCGGTCATTGCCAACAACCAGGAGCGCAAGGGGAAAACCCTGTGGACGCAGAACCCAGTCGGTGAAAAGATTCAGACGCATACCGCGATTAATGAACAGGACGAAGCCGACTATATCGGCAAGCAGATTTTAGAGGGCGTCGCGGACGGCAGAAAATTCAGCGACTATGCCATTCTGTACCGCATGAATACGCAGTCCAGTGCGCTGGAAAAGAATTTCGTAAAATCCGGTATTCCGTACCGCATTATCGGCGGCCTGCGCTTTTACGAGCGCAAAGAAATCCGCGATATGATCGCCTATCTCAGTGTTATTAACAACTCAAATGATGAGATTCGCCTGCGCCGTATTATTAACCAGCCAAAACGCAGTATCGGCGACAAGACACTGGCGGTCGCTTCTCAGATTGCGGCGCAGATAGATGAAAGCGTCTTTTATGTTATTGACCATGCGGATGAGTTTGAGCCGCTCAAGCGCACCGCGCCGAAGCTGCTGCAGTTTGCCCAGATTATGCGCAGCTTTATGGAAATGAATGAGGACGACAGCCACAGCTTAAAGGAACTTTACGACAAAATTTTGGAAGATACTTCCTATATAGCGAGCCTTGGCGCACCCGAAAACATAGAGGTGCAGGACCGCGTGGCAAACCTGCGCCAGCTGGGCAGCAATATCCAGCAGTATGAAGAGGAAAACGGTGAACTTTCCAGCCTGGACGGCTTCCTGGAAGAAGTTTCGCTGATGACCGATATTGACAATTACGACAGCACGGCAGACACTGTGGTCATGATGACAATGCACTCGGCAAAAGGACTGGAGTTTCCGGTCGTGTTCCTGCCGGGCTTTGAGGACGGTATTTTCCCGGGCGTGCAGGCAATCTACGACCCGCAGCAAATTGAAGAAGAGCGCCGCCTTGCCTATGTGGCAATTACCCGCGCACGGGAGCAGTTGTATATCTTAAATGCGCAGAGCCGCACAATTTTTGGCTCCACCAACCGCAACCGCCCCAGCCGCTTTTTGCAGGAGATCCCGGAGGAGTTGACCGAGCACAGCGCCGCGCGCAGCTGGAAACAGCCTGTGCCGGGCATGACGCTGCCGGTTTCCAACAAAGAGGTGCGTGCCGCTGCAATGGAGTCGGCCCTGCATTTTGGTACGCCGCAGTTTGCCAAAGAGCAGAAAGCACCGGCTTTTCAGCCGGGCGACCAGGTGGTGCACCGCGCCTTTGGCAAGGGCATGGTCTTAAATGTAACACCGATGGGCAACGACAGTCTGCTGGAAATTGCCTTTGAAACCAAGGGAACCAAAAAGATTATGGCCAATTTTGCACATTTAAAGCGTGCAGAATGACAAAAGCGGCAGATGCTTTTCTCAGCACCTGCCGCTTTTGTGTCAGCCGTTTTCTGTTTGCTTTTTTCCGCAGCCGCCGCTGCCGGATTCGCTTACGCGGGGCGGGAAAAAGGAATCGGTGGGGAAATCGATGCGCTTAAACATTTCGCAGGGATTGTCGCTGGCGGGCGTGCACTCTTTGCTGGGAATGCAGAAATCATATGCAGGAATCAGCATTTGCACATTGCGTACGACCTGTACAATAGAGAACAGGCCAATGGTAACAAACACGCTGCGCCCGCACTCAAAGTCAAAGTCGCCGCCAAAGCGCTCGCACAGGTCATCGGGTATTTTGCAGCCCGTGCGCGGGCCCGGGCGAGAGTCGGCTACCCGGGCGGAAAGCCCAACCGGCTGTGCCACCTGGCACACTGCTTTGGGCAGGGCACGGGTATCTGTGCTATTTTCTGCAGCAGAGCAGGGTGTCGTGCTGGTAAAGACTTTTACATCGCCGTCACTGCCGTACAGAATTGCTTTTTTGGTAAACAGCGCAATGCCGTTTACTTTAATGGGGCAGGTGGCGGGTGCCGTGTAGGCATCCAGGCAGATATCAAAGGCAAAGGTCATGTCAATGGAGTAGAAACCTTTATTGTAAGGCACCGGCTCCATATTCATGTAAACCGTCAGCACGTCTACGCTGCGCAGGCGTACACTGACGCACCGCTCAATAATCGAGCGCTGCGCCTTTGTAAAGCACACCGGCAGGTCTTCCAGGCAGTCCTTTGCGCTGCAGGAATCATAGACCCGCTGCGCGTCAATGCAGACCGCTTCTCTTGCATTTGCGGCACGCAGTTCCTCGTTTGCTTCGTTCATATCAAAATCCTCCTATCAGGCAAAATGGTTCTCGCTCTGTACCATCTTATGGCGCAGAAAGAAAAACGTTACGCTTTGGGGGCCATGTTTTGCCGCCGGGGAAATCAATCAGTTGAATCTGGAATAGAAGTTTGCTATAATATAATAATCCTTTCGACAACATTTGTTTTACAGAAATTATTTTGGGGGTTTCTTTGCCATGCCGCATGTAGAACTGCTTACCTATACGTATCTGCCGGAAAAGACCGTCGCTTCTGCGGCGAAACTCTGCTATTCCCCCTCTGATATTGACGAAATACAGAAGGGAATGACCGATGAGTGCATTTCTCATTTTGTCGATGTCCTTATGCAGAACCATCATGAAAGCCCGATTGAGCATGCCTCTTTTACCTTTGGCATCGAGGGTGTTTCGCGCTCTTTTCTGGCGCAGCTGACCCGCCACCGCATTGCAAGCTACAGCGTGCAGAGCCAGCGCTATGTTGCAGAGAGCCATTTTTCTTATGTGTTGCCGCCGGAAATTGAGGCCATTCCCGAGGCGAAAGAGGAGTACCTGCATGCCATGGAAGAGGACCAGCGCCACTATGACCGCCTGTCAGAGCTGCTGAAAGCAAAACACAAAGCTGCTTTGCTCAAAGCGGGCCTTACGGAAAAGGCCGCCGACAGCAAGGCACAAAAAATGGCCAATGAAGATGCACGCTTTGTACTGCCGAATGCCTGCACGACAAAGATTATCTGCACCATGGATGCGCGCAGCCTGCTGCACTTTTTCTCACTGCGCTGCTGCAACCGTGCCCAGTGGGAAATCCGCGCGGTAGCGGAGCAGATGCTGTGGCTGGTGCGCGAAGCGGCGCCGCATCTGTTTCAAAAGGCCGGTCCGCCGTGCTTAAACGGCGCCTGCCCCGAGGGGAAAATGAGCTGTGGAAAACAGGAAGAAATGCGCGCACATTATGCGGCAAAAGAAAGTGAGAAAAATGGGTAAACTGCTGGTACTGGAAGGACTGGACGGCAGTGGCAAACAGACCCAGGCGGAAATGCTCTGCCAGGCGCTGAACGATAGGGGGGTGCGCTGCCGGCATGTTTCGTTTCCAGATTATGCGCAGCCTTCCTCTGCGCTGGTGAAAATGTACCTGCACGGCGAGTTTGGTTCTCAGCCGCAGGATGTTAACCCCTATGCCGCCTCTTCATTTTATGCGGTAGACCGCTTTGCCTCTTACCGGAAATTTTGGAAGGCGGATTACGACAGCGGTGCGCTGATCCTTGCAGACCGATACACAACCTCCAATTTAGTATATCAGCTGCCAAAACTTCCACGGGAAAAATGGGGGCTTTTTACAGATTGGCTTTTCGATTATGAATACGGCCGTCTGGCACTGCCAATACCTGATTTGACAATTTTTCTGGATATGCCGGAAACCGTGTCAGAAGCACTGCTGGAAAAGCGCTATCATGGGGACGAGCAGCAAAAGGACATCCACGAAAAAGACAGCACTTTTCAGCATGCCTGCAGGGACGCCGCCTTTTATGCGGCAAAACAGCAGCACTGGAGTGTGCTGCCCTGCAGTGAGGGCGGCGCTCCGAAAACGCCGCAGAGGATTCACCGCGAAATTTTGCAGACGCTGCAAAAAGCAGGACTGCTGTAAAAGCAGAACTGCACAATCATTTACAATATAGAGATATGAGAAATAGAAGGGAGCTGCTTTAAAATGGTATATGTATTTTTAGCAAACGGCTTTGAAGAAGTGGAAGCAATGTCCGTTATCGATATCCTGCGCCGCGCAGGACAAGAGGTCTTGACCATTGGTGTGGGCGGCCAAAAGGTGACAAGTGCCCACGCGGTTACGGTAGAAACGGATCTTTCCGGATATGATATGGATTTGGTTAAAAATCCGCCGGATATGATTGTGCTGCCCGGTGGTATGCCCGGAACGACCAACCTGGAAAATTCCCATACTGTCCACTCAGCAATCGACTGGTGTGCAGAGAACGGCAACTATTTGGCCGCTATCTGCGCGGCGCCCTCTATTTTAGGACACTGCGGGCTGCTCCGGGGCGGCAGGGCTGTCTGCTACCCGGGCTATGAGAAAGACTTGGACTGCGAAATTGGCACAGAGCCTGTTGTTCAGTGGGACCGCATTATCACTGCCCGTGGAGCCGGCGTTGCAGTAGACTTTGCTCTAAAGCTGGTCGAAGTGCTGTGCGGAAAAGAAAAATCACAGGAGATCAGAAAATCAATTCAATGCGTGTGAAAAAAAATATTAAAGAACTGAAACAGGAGCTGCGAAAGCAGTTTCGCAGCTACCGTAAATCCCTGACACCACAGAAAAAACAGAAGATGGATGAGCAGATCTGCTGCCGGCTGCTGCAGCTGTCTGTCTACCAGAAATGCAGCGCCCTGTTTATCTATGTCAGCAAGCCGATTGAAGTGGATACCCTTGCCATTATCCGCGACGCGCTGGCACATGGCAAACGGGTGGCAGCGCCGCGCTGCATTCCGGGTACTTACCAGATGCAGTTTTACTGGATTAAGTCCCTTTCCGATTTGGAGACGGGCGCGTTTGGGGTGCTGGAGCCTGCCGTTCAGCGCTGCCGGCCGGTTACAGACCTGAGCCGGGGGCTCTGTATTGTGCCGGGGCTGGGGTTTGACTCGCAGGGATACCGCTTAGGGTATGGCAAGGGGTATTACGACCGCTTCTTGGCAGACTTTGGCGGAAGCACGATTGGCATTTGCTACCACGGGTGTTCTCCGTGGAAACTGCCACACGGCTATTATGACCGGCCGGTCGATCTTTTGATTACAGAGAAATATATTCGCAGGACTGCTGCCTGCCCTTCCGGCCGTCAGGAGGTACATTCATGACTGAAAATGAACACCCGCAGTCGCTCAGCAGCTTCAGCGGGGACGCGGCAATGAAAGCCGAAGCTGCCCGCGAGGCCGCCGACGAAAAGCGCGCCAAGCGCAACCACAAGCGGCGCAATAAGAGAAAGCGCCAGAAAAACCAGCGCTTTTTCCGGGCTGTGTGGTGGTGTATGGTTCTCTTAGTGGCGGTTGTACTGGGGCAGTTTTTAGTGACCAGCCTGAATGACGTGTTGGCGGTAAACCGCAGCGACACCAATATTACGGTGCAAATTCCCACCAGTGTGACCGAAAAGTCGGTGAAGCCTTCCGCTTTAAAGAAGATGACAGCTGAGCAGCAGCGTACAGCCAAAGAAACCAACCGAACCATTACCCGGCAAGTTGCAGATATTCTGCACCAGGCAGGCTTAATTGATAATCCAGATATTTTCTGTACGTACGTGAAATTGCGTAAAGCCGACGGCTGCTTTCACAACGGTACTTGGCAGATCAACGCCAAAACAGATTTTGAAGAACTGGTCAATACCATTGAGTCAAACGAAGGGCGCAAAGACGTGGTTAAGGTGACCATTCCTGAAGGACAAAACGCGGTGGAGATCGCACATCTGCTGCAAAAAAACGGTGCGGTTTCTTCTGCGCAGAAGTTCTTGGATGTGCTCAATACCTCTGCTTTTGACAGCACCTTTACGATGGTTTCTGATGCCAAGAACTTAAAGGGACGCTACTATAAATTTGAGGGATACCTTTTCCCGGATACCTATGAGTTCTATCAAGATGAAGACCCGCAGAACATCCTGCAGAAAATGCTCAATGATGCAAACGAACACTACACGAAACAGATACGCGACAAAGCCAAAGCCAAAAATATGACGCTTGACCAGTTGATTACGCTGGCCTCGATTATACAGTCCGAGTCGGCGGATTCTGATGATATGCTTAATGTTTCTTCGGTGCTGCGCAACCGCTTAAAGTACGGCAGCCAATACGATATTTATACGCTTGACTGTGACTCGACAGTCTATTATCCCTACCGCACCAAAAGCGCAGTTCCGGCAAGCCTTGGCAGCAGCTATAAAAGCAAATATGATACTTATACCGTAAAGGGACTGCCGGCAGGTGCAATCTGCAACCCAGGCATGGCCGCCATCAATGCGGCGCTCAGCCCCAACCAAACTTCGTATTTGTATTTCTGTCACAATCCTAAAACAAAGAAAGCTTACTATGCTTCTTCAGCAGAAGAGCAGGCTCAAAACTTAGCAGAGGCAGGTCTCAAGTCATGAAATCAATCAAACCGCCGGCTCGTCTGCCGGAATTGCTGGCGCCTGCTGGCGATATGGAACGTCTGCAGGCCGCAGTGCAGTTTGGCGCGGACGCAGTGTACCTGGCCGGCACCAATTTCGGTATGCGCAGCGCGCCTTCTAACTTTACGCCGCAGCAGCTTGCAGACGGTGTCGAGTATGCGCACAGCCGAGGCGTTCGAGTATACCTGACCTGTAACATTATTCCGCGCAACAGCGATATTGACGGACTGGAACCCTTTCTGCGCATGGCACGCGACGCCGGTGTGGATGCGTTTATTGTTACCGACATGGGAGTTATGGCAATGGCACAGCGGGTTGCGCCGCAGGTCGCCATCCATATTTCCACACAGACCGGTGTTGCCAACTACGCAGCCGCGCGGCGCTTATATGAGCTTGGCGCGAGCCGCGTGGTGCTTGCACGTGAGCTTTCGCTGGAGGAAGTGGCAACGCTACGCGCAAAAACGCCAAAGCAGCTGGAAATCGAATGCTTTGTGCACGGTGCCATGTGCGTTTCTGTTTCGGGGCGGTGCCTGCTTTCTAATTATTTTACTGGACGCGATGGAAACCACGGCGAGTGTGCGCAGCCGTGTCGCTGGAAGTATGCCCTCTGTGAAGAGACCCGCCCGGGTGTCTATCTGCCGATTGACGAGGACAGCGATGGCACCTATATTTTAAATGCGAAAGATATGAACATGTCTCAGCATATTCCAGAACTGCGCAGGCTGGTGTGGACAGCCTGAAAATTGAGGGCCGCGCGAAATCTGCCTACTATACGGCGGCGGCGACCAACGCTTACCGCCGTGCGCTGGACGATGCAACTGCCTGCCGGCCGCTGACCCCGTGGGTGACAGAAGAACTCAACAAAATCAGCCACCGGCAGTACAGCACTGGTTTTTACTTTGGCAGGCCCGACGAAAGCTTGAAGCTGGGCAGCTATGTGCGCGACTATGAGGTCGCCGCAGTCTGCGAGTCTTACTGTAACGGCGTGGCAGTGCTTTCGCAGAGAAATCGCTTCTTTCGCGGCGATGTCGCCGATGTACTTGAGCCGGGGAAAACGCCGTACCTGGTCAAAATGGACCATATCGAAAACGGGGACGGTGAGCCGATTGAGTCTGCCAATCATGCAGTAATGCGGGTACTGCTCTATACAGATACCCCAATTGCGCCCGGCGCTCTGCTGCGGGTGCGCACTGCGGAAAAACAAACCAATTCGGTGTAACTTTACGAATAAGAAAGCCTCTTGCTGGAAAAACTTTCTGGCAGGAGGCTTTTTTGATGAAAAAAACGGAAAAGAGGATTCTGTGCGCCTTTGCAGCAATGGTAGTGCTGCTTTCCTTCTGCATGACACAAATTTTCAGGACTACTGTCTGGGGAAATACCCTGGCACAGACAGCTGCTGAGCAGCAGACTTTAAAGCTGCATTTTACGCTGGGCAGGGGAACCTTGTACGACCGAAGCGGCAGACCACTGACCGGCGGAAAAGCTTCTGTCCTTGCGGCAGTGGAGCCGAGTAAAGAAAGCGCCGCCGCGCTTTGCAAGGTGCTTTCACAGGGGGAAATGCAGGAAGTCTATACGCAGATGAAAAAAGGCCTGCCTTTTTTGACAGAACTGCCTGCCCCCGTAAAAGGGGACGGCATCTTGTGCTTTTCGCAGGAAGAGCGCCGCACAGCGCATCCGCTGGCACCACACACCGTGGGCTATCTAGACAATAGCGGCCACGGTGCCTGCGGTGCAGAAAAAGCTTTTGATAGTGTCCTTTCCCGTGCGGGCGTAACAACGCAGGTCTGCTATACGGTAGACGCTCTGCGGCACCCGCTGCCTGGGGAAGTGCCGCAGGTCACTTCCAGTATACCGGCAAGCGTAAATAGCGCCGTGCTGACATTGGATTCTTCTGTACAAAAAATTGCGGAATCAAGCGTGGGTACCGCTTTTCAAAAAGGAGCGGTGGTTGTTTTAAAAGCCGGCAGCGGTGAAATCCTGGCTAGCGTCAGCCTGCCGGGCTTTGACCCAAGCAGCCTTTCCAAAACGCTCAAAAGCACCGATGGCGCGCTGCTGGACCGCACGCTGCAGCCCTATAGCGTTGGCTCTGTCTTTAAGCTGACAGCCGCCGCTGCTGCGCTGGAAAACGGACTGGACGCGAACGCAAAGTACAGCTGCCACGGCTATAAAACGGTAAACGGGCTGCGCTTTCACTGCGCAGAGGAAAAGGCCCACGGCAGAATCACTCTACAGGAAGCGCTGGCGCAGTCCTGCAATTCGTATTTTATTTCCTGTATGCAGAAAGTCCCTTTGACGCAGTTCTTGCAAATGACCCGTCGGCTGGGGTTTGGGCAGCAGACAGAAATTGCCCCGCAGCTTGCCGGAAACGCGGGTACGCTGCCAAGCTTGAAAGAACTGCAGAATCCGCGCGCACTGGCTAACTTTTCCTTTGGACAGGGCAGCCTGACGGCTACGCCGCTGCAAATAGCGGCAATGGTCAATGCAGTGGCTTCCAGCGGCAGATATACACAGCCGTCACTGTCGCTGGGCCTTGCCGACGCTGCGGGGCATATCGTGCAGCGCAGCGCAGAGGCTGGCAGCACGCGGGCTTTTTCACAGAAAACCGCCCGGCTTTTGCGCGATGGCATGGTGGCAAGTGTCCTTTCCGGCACCGGCAGGGCGGGCCGGCCGGCACATGTGCAGGCGGCAGCTAAGACCGCAACCGCGCAGACAGGGCGCTTTGCTGCAGGGAAAGAGCAGGTAATCTGCTGGTATGCTGGCTTTTTCCCGGCAGGCGCACCGAAATATGTGGTGGCAGTTATGGCGGAAAACGGAAAAAGCGGCGGCGAAACCTGTGGCCCGGTTTTTCAAAGAATTGCCAACGCGCTTTACCCAAATGATTGACTTTTTCGGCATTCCTGTTTATAATAAATGCGATATAGCAAAGACGATGAAGGGCAAATGCCTTTTGAAAAATCTACAGAGAGCCGGCGCGCGGTGAAAGCTGGTGTTTTTTCAAAAAGCAGAGCCGGCCCGGAGTTCCCCGCAACGAGCGGCGGCGTTTCCCGCGTTAAGGGATAAAAGCGGCGCATTTTGCGCAATTTGGGTGGTACCACGGGTGTTCCCGTCCCATTGTGGACGGGGCACCTTTCTTTTTTTGTCAGTTAAATTTTATCAATAGAAGGACGGAAAACAATAATGCAGTGGATGGGACTAAATGAAATCCGGGAAAAATATCTGGAATTTTTCGAGAGCAAGGGGCACCTGCGGCTGCCCAGCTTTTCGCTGATTCCAAAAGACGACAATTCGCTGCTGCTGATTAACAGCGGCATGGCACCGATGAAAAAATACTTTACCGGTGAAGTGACCCCGCCCCGCAAGCGAGTGACTACCTGCCAGAAGTGCATCCGCACCGGCGATATTGAAAACGTGGGCATTACCGACCGCCATGGCACCTTCTTTGAAATGCTGGGCAACTTTTCTTTTGGCGATTACTTTAAGCACGAGGCCACCGCGTGGGCGTGGGAGTTTTGCACCAAAGTAATGGAGATGCCGGAAGACAAACTTTGGGTAACCATTTATCAGGACGACGATGAGGCCTTTGACATTTGGACAAAAGAAGTCGGCGTTTCTGCAGACCGTATTGTGCGCCTTGGCAAAGAGGACAACTTCTGGGAGCACGGCCCCGGGCCGTGCGGTCCCTGCTCAGAAATCTACTTTGACCGCGGCCCCGAGCACAGCTGCGGCAAGCCTACCTGCGGCGTCGGCTGCGACTGCGACCGCTATGTAGAGTTTTGGAATGTGGTTTTTTCACAGTTTGACTGCGATGGCCACGGCGGTTACCCACCCATGGAGCACCCCAATATCGACACCGGCATGGGGCTGGAACGTCTTGCCTGCGTGATGCAGAATGTTGATAATCTGTTTCTGGTAGATACCGTACAGAATATCGTAAAAAAAGTCTGTGAAATTGCAAAGACAGAGTACGGAAAAAATAAAAAGAATGATGTTTCTATCCGTGTGATTACCGACCATGTGCGTTCCGTTACATTTATGATTGCTGATGGCATTATGCCCTCCAACACCGGCCGTGGCTATGTGCTGCGCCGCCTGTTGCGCCGCGCTGCACGCCATGGCAAGCTGCTCGGCATTGACCACCCCTTCCTGACAGAAGTGGCGCAGATGGTGATTCACGAGAGCTGCGGAGCCTATCCGGAGCTCTCTGAAAAGCAGGAAATGATACAGAAAGTCATTTCCGTTGAGGAAGAAAGCTTCTCCAAAACAATCGACCAGGGTACGGCGCTGCTGGGCGAAATCATGCAGCACAGCAAAGGCACTGTCATTTCTGGAGAAGATGCCTTTAAGCTCAGCGATACCTATGGTTTCCCGATTGACTTGACCAAAGAAATCGCTGCAGAAAGCGGCATGACGGTTGACGAAGAGACCTACCAAAAACGGATGCAGGAACAGCGTAAAACAGCGCGTGACGCACGCAAAAACGCGGGCGCAGAGTCCTGGGAGGGCGAAAGCGACCTGCTTAAGGGCGTGCCGGAGACAGACTTTCTTGGCTACAAAGAGAAGACAGCCGATGCCAAAGTACTTGCTATTTTGAAAGACGGCGCGCGGGCAGAGTCCGCTGATGCCGGCGACGAAATCGGCCTGGTCCTTGACCGCACAACTTTCTATGGCGAGAGCGGCGGACAGGTGGGCGATACCGGCTCCATCAGTGCAGACGACGCTGTGCTTGCTGTCAGTGATACCACCAAAAACCATGCGAAAAACGTGATTCATCATTGCAGCGTACAGGCCGGCACCATTCGTGTAGGCGATGCCGTTGCCGTTAAACCCGACTGGAAGCGCCGTGAGGCGATTATGCGCAACCATACAGCCGCGCATCTGTTGCAGGCAGCTTTGCGCAGAGTCCTGGGCACGCATGTAGAGCAGGCGGGCCAGTTGGTCAATGAAAAACACGTGCGTTTTGACTTTACGCATTTTGCTGCACTAACCGCGGAAGAACTGCAGAAAGTTGAAACAATGGTCAATGAAGTGGTTCTTTCTGCTGTGCCAGTGGAAACGCGCGAAATGCCGATTGAAGAAGCCAAAAAATTGGGCGCAATGGCTTTGTTCGGAGAGAAATACGGAAAAATTGTGCGGGTCGTGTCTGTCGGCGATTTCAGCAGAGAATTCTGCGGCGGCACCCATGTGGATAATACCGCAAAGCTCGGCCTGTTTAAGATCGTGTCCGAAACCAGTGCCTCGGCCGGTGTACGCCGCATTGAGGCAGTGACTGGTTACGGTGTTTACAGTTTGCTCAACGACAGCTTAAAGACAATCAGCAGCACGGCCGCGGCGCTCAAGCTGAACAGCACAGCAGACCTGCCGCAGCACGCGGAGCAGGTCGTTTCTCAGCTCAAACAGACGGAAAACGAGCTGCAAAAGACTGAGGCAAAGCTGGCAGCAGGGGAAGTTAATCAGATGCTGGCAAACGCACAGCAGGCAGGCAGTGTCAAGGTCTGCACCGGAAAACTCAGCGGTGCGGACGCGGCAGCCCTGCGCACCATGTGCGACAAGGCCCGCGACAAAGACGCAAATGTAGTGGCTGTCTTTGCCGGCGTAAACGGCGCGAAGGCAAACTTTGCAGTTGCAGTCGGCAAAGAGGCCCAGAAAAAGGGTGCACATGCCGGCAAAATCGCCAAGGCGGTTGCACAGCTGGCTGGCGGCAACGGCGGCGGTAAGCCTGACTTTGCCATGGCCGGTGCAAAGGATCTCTCGAAACTTGACGCAGCGCTGGCAGCAGCAGCGGACATTGTTGCCGGGTTTGTGCAGTAAGATTTTGCTTGCGAAATGCACCAAAACTGTCTATAATATCTATGTATCTGCTTTGCAGTACGTCTTTGTACTGCAGTGGGTTTTGCCTGTACAATATGTTTTCTGTTTCATATAGATGGGAAAGGAGGAAAAAGAATGGACTGTGTATTCTGTAAAATTGCTTCCGGGGAAATTCCCAGTACGCGGGTTTATGAAGATGACCTCTGTGTCGCTTTCAAAGATCTGGAGCCGCAGGCGCCGGTACATCTACTGATTATTCCGCGGGAACACATTGCTTCTGCGGCAGAGATTACGCCCGCAAACAGCGCGATTGTTGCCCATATTTTTGAGGTCGCCGCAAAGTTGGCCAAAGAAAATCACCTGGACGGCGGCTGGCGTATTGTCAGCAATGTCGGCGAAGACGGCGGGCAGTCTGTTAAGCACTTGCACTTTCATCTTTTAGGGGGACGTGCTATGGCATGGCCGCCCGGCTGACTCTGTCTGCACCTCAATTTTTATTGTATTAAGTATTAAAATGAATACTTCATTATGAAGAAAGGCCGGTTTTCTGTGAATCAAATTGTTACAATCAATGGCTTAAAGTACTATCACATGACCATTGCAGGCTGTGAGCGCGACCTGCCGATCTGCCCCATCAGCGACACCCTGGATATTGCCGGTTTTGTTATGCTGGGCGATGTTGAAATTACCAAAGCCACCGCGGCAGAACTGCTAAAACGCTGCCCGGCACACGACGTGGTTGTTACAGCAGAGACAAAGGGGATCCCGCTCTGCTATGAAATGGCACGCCAGGGCTGCGGGCGCTATATCGTTGCGCGCAAGAGCTTCAAATCCTATATGCGCAACCCTATTCATGTAGAAGTCAAGTCAATTACGACAGACCATCTGCAGGAACTGTATCTTGCAGAGGACGACTACAAGGGCCTTAACGGCAAGCGTGTGCTGATTGTCGATGACGTTATCAGCACCGGCGAGTCACTGGCAGCTATGGAAAAACTGGTCGAGCAGTTTGGCGGCAAGATTGTTGGCCGTGCCTCTGTTTTGGCCGAGGGTGATGCACAGGACCGCAAAGATATTACTTACTTAGAGCCTTTGCCGCTCTTTCCAAAAGAAAAGTAAACGGAGAGATTCGTGATGAAACGACCGCTTGCGTTGGTAGGTTTTACATATCTGCTGACACAGGCGGTTTCTGTTTTCCTGGGCGCCCGGGGAGCACTATTTTTAGGGCTGGCGTGCCTTTTGGCGGGCCTGCTGCTGCTTTTGCTGCGCCGTAAAGGCAGAGATTTTGTGCTGCCCGCAGCAGCCTTTACAGCGGCCGCGGCCTGCCTGCTTTTTGCGTTTGCCAGTGTCCCCTATGTGCAGGCGGCAGAAAGCTATGCGGGTAAAACCGTGCAGCTTTCCGGCACGGTCTGTGAGGAACCTGATGCTTCATCGGGTCGTGTGCACTATGTGCTGCAGGTGGAAAGCTGTGCGGGCCGTACAGACAACCTACTCACGGGGAAAAAGATTCGCCTTACTTCCGGCGAGTCCTTTTCGGCAGGTGCATTTGACCGAGTGACCGGCTGGGTGCATCTTTCTGCGCTGCCCGGCAGCGGCTATTTTTCCACAAAGAACCGGTCCTTAGCTGAGGGAACTGTGCTGCAGGGATATCTCAATCCCTTTGCAGCGTATCAGGTTTGGGCGGGCGCGCCCGCTGGTGTGCACGGCTGGTTCTATCGGGCACACCGCAGACTCTTGGAGTGCTTTGCCGACAATCTGCCTGCGCCGGAGGATGCTCTGGTAAGCGGAGTACTTGCAGGCGAAAAGCAGAATGTTCCCACAGCAGTCAAGACCGCGTTCCGCGGGGCGGGCGTTTCCCACCTGATGTGTGTTTCCGGGCTGCACATGACGGCGGTCGCGGGCCTGCTGCTTTTGCTGCTGCGGCTTTTGCCTCTTACACATAGGCTACGCAGTATTTTGGCGGGTGCAGGTATTGTTTTGTTTATGGGAATTACAGGCTTTACGCCCTCCGTGATGCGCAGCGGCCTGATGTATCTGGTTATGCTTTTGGGCAGCTGCTTTTACCGGCGTGCGGACGGCCTCAATTCTTTGGGCTTTGCGGTACTGCTCCTCTGCATGGCAAATCCGTTTGCCGCCGCCGATGTCAGCCTGCTGCTGAGCGCCTCGGCGACACTTGGCATTCTGCTGTTTTCGCCTGCGGTCAGCCGCTTTGTCCTGCGGCACAGCCGCGGCGGACTGCAGCGAAAAGTGCTTTCTTATTTCGCCAGTACAGTTTTCATGTCACTTGCAGCGATGCTGTTTACTCTGCCAGTTTCTCTTTTGGCATTCAATGAAGTTTCGCTGGTTTCGCCGCTTTCTAATCTGCTGGTGCTTACCCCTTCGAGTATCATGGTCTATACTGGATTCTTAGCAGCCGGGTTTAGTTTGGTGCCGCTGTTTGGCGGGGCGGCCGCACTCTTTTGGCGGCTGACGCAGGCATTGGCGCGGTACCTGATTTGCAGCACTTCATGGTGCGCTTCGCTGCCTTTTGCAGAGCTGCCAACGGACTTTCGTTTTGTCAGGCTGTGGCTTTCGGCAGCGCTGCTGCTGTTGGGATGCCTGTGCTTTCTCTGCCGCCGGCATACAAAACTGCCGCTGCGGCTGACAGCGCTTTTGTGTGTAGTGATGCTGCTTGCAAACAGTTTCGTTTATGAACTGCGTTCACCGCAGATGAAAGTAACAGTGGCTGCCAGTGCAGAGGGCGTCAGTGTAGTCGTCAGCTATGCGAGGCACGGCGCAGTTATCGGCTGCGGTGCAGACAGCAGCCAAACGGCGCTAATCCTGCGCCGCTGCGGGGTACGGCACTTAGATACAGTAATGCTGCTAAGCCTTTCCAACCGTGAATCTCAGCAGGCGGCGGAAATCATTACAGCCTATCACCCGTCTGCGGTCGTACTGCCTAGCGGAGAAGCATTGGACGGCCTGCTGCAGGAGTCGCTTGCCTGCGCTGGACAGTATTGGATTGCGGGCGCACAGGCGCAGGTATCGCTGTGGAACTGCAGCGCTTCCGTCACGTTTGAGAGCGGCACGGCAAGCCTTTTGGCAGAGGACTTTTCCGCGCTGATTTGCGGGGATAGTGCAGACCTGCGTCGCTGCCTGCCCGGTAAAACGCAGGCGCTCATTTGCAGCAGCCTGCCTAAAGGAGAAGAGCGCCTGCAGACGTCGCTGACGGTACTGTGCAGATACCCGAATACCTTGAAAACGTATTCGACTGCGCGGCGCGGCATGCCGGTCATTGCGGGCGGCGGTGAGGATTTGGTGCTGCAGCCGATGAAAGATGGAAGCGTGAAGATAGGGAGGAACGACTAATGGCAGAGTGCACCGAGAAAGATCTGAAAAAGCAGATTGCGGCAGACAACCTTTCCGGTTTATATCTTTTGTATGGAGAAGAAAAATATCTGGTTTCGCTTTGGGCGCAGCGCCTGATAAAAAAGGCGGCGGGCAAAGCTTTTTTGGATTTTAACCTTCAGCATTTTACGGGGGAGGTTTCTGCTGACGCGCTGGATGACGCCGTGCAGGCGCTACCGTTTATGGCGGCACGCAAGTGTGTAGCGGTGTCGGACCTTTCACTGGACGGCCGTACGCCGGCGGAAAACAAAAAGCTGCTGCAGCTTTTAGGGGATGTGCCGGAAACGACCGTGCTTGTCCTTTCTTTTGCGGCGAGTGACCCGGATTTTCGGAAAGATAAGAAATGGAAAGCAATTTTTGCCGCCAGCAAAGAGCATGGCACCTGCACGGCTTTTGGGCGGCGCACCAAATCAGAACTGGAAAAGACGTTGATGACGGGCGCAGCAAAGCGCGGCTGCAGCCTTGCCCGGGCGGACGCGGCACAGATGGTCTATGCAGTCGGCGACAACCTAACGGCTCTGCAAAATGAACTGGAAAAAGTTTGTGCCTATACTGGCAGCGGCGCTGTTTCGCCCAAAACCCTGCAGCTGCTGATTACCCAGAATTTAGAGACGCGGATTTATGACCTGAGCAAGGCTCTGCTTGCCGGAAACAGCGGCAGGTCTTACCGCATATTAGACCAGCTCCTAGAGCAAAAAGAGGAGCCCGTGCACATTTTGGCAGTGCTTTCCGGTGCCTATATCGATATGTATCGGGTGCGTACCGCACTGCAGAGCGGCGAAAGCGCAATGGAGCCTGCTGCTCACTTTCCAGAATATAAGCGGCGGGAGTTTCGCCTGAGCAATGCAGAGCGCGACACACACGGCCTTTCCACACAAATATTGCGCAGCAGCCTGGACACTTTGCTGCAGGCGGACTTGGACTTAAAAGGTTCCCGCACCGATGAAAAGCTGATTTTAGAAAAAACGCTTGCGCGGCTTTTGCTGATTGCCAGAGGGGAGAAAAGCGCTTGAAGAAATTGAAAGTAAAAGAAGCGATTGTTGTAGAGGGAAAATATGATAAGATTAAACTTTCGGCGTTGATTGACGGGCTGATTTTAGAAACGCATGGTTTCGGCATTTTTAAAGACAAAGAACAGCTTGCCCTGCTGCGCCGGATTGCCGACAAGCGCGGTCTGCTGATTTTGACGGACAGCGACTCGGCAGGATTTCTTATTCGCAATTACCTGAAAGGTGCAATCGACCCGCAAAAAATGAAGCAGGCGTATATTCCCGATGTGTACGGAAAAGAAAAGCGAAAGGCTGCCCCGGGCAAAGAGGGAAAGCTGGGAGTAGAGGGAATCCCGCTGCCGGTTTTGCGCGAATGCCTGCAAAAAGCCGGCGCAGAGGTGAACAGTGCCCCGGCGCTGCCGCAGCGGCCAATCACCAAGACGGATTTTTTCGAGCTGGGACTTTCCGGCAGGGATGAGAGCGCACAGAGGCGGCGGCAGCTGCAGCGGACCTTGCAGCTGCCGGAGCATCTTTCTGCAAATGCCCTGCTTGAGGTGCTGAATACCTTAACAACGTACGAGGAACTTTGCGGCTTTTGCAAAACGCTGTTTTAGGTCTCTAAAAAGCAGGAGGATTCCTATGAACAAAGAATTCGAGATACGCACCGCGACACAGCGGGACGCACAAGCGCTGCTGGAAATTTACGCGCCCTATGTAAAGACAACTGCTGTTACGTTTGAGTACCGGGTCCCTTCCGCTGCAGAGTTTGCAGGGCGGATTGTGCATGTGGAGGGAAAGTATCCGTATCTGCTTGCACAAGCCGGCGGAGAAATTTTGGGGTATGCTTATGCGGGTGCCTTCCATGCAAGGGAAGCTTACGACTGGGCTGTGGAAACTTCGATTTATGTAAATAAAAATAAAAAAAGAATGGGTATCGGCAGCCGACTGTATGGCGCACTGGAGGCTGCCTTAAAAGAGCAGGGAGTCCTCAATCTGAATGCCTGCATTGCTTTTCCGCAGCGGGAAGATGCGTACTTAACCAAAGACAGCGCGGTGTTTCACGAAAAAATGGGCTTTCGCTTTGTCGGGGAGTTTCACGAATGCGGGTATAAATTTGACAGATGGTACAATATGATTTGGATGGAAAAACAAATCGGCCCCCACACAGCACACCAGCCCCCGATAAAAGATTTTGCAGAGATTCGTGCACAAATCCGCCAAAAATACGGAATTCTATAAAAATAGCGTAAAAAAGCGGCTTTCTGTACAGAAAGCTACAAATATCCGCAGTACAGGCAGCTTTGTTTTTGTGCATCTCCCTTTGTTGATTCTTGTTGAATTTTGGTCTATAATTATTTATTAGACAGGATTGATAAGATCAGAAGAGGAGGATTCTTTTGTCAGCGGATTTACATTGCCATACAAAAATTTCAGATGGTACGCTAAGCATTGATGAACTGGTGGATTTGGCGCTGAAAAGAGGCTTAAGCGCCGTTGCTGTAACAGACCATGACACCTTTGCCGGGGCTGGGCGGGCTGTGCTTTACGGCAAGCGGAAAGGCATAGAGGTCATTCCAGGCGCAGAGTTTTCAACAACGGACGGCAAAACAGGCAGAAAAGTGCACATTCTCTGCTACTGCTGCCCGCACCCCGCAAGGCTCGAGGGACTCTGCCACCGCATTTCTTCTATGCGCAAGCGCGCTTCGCTGCTCGTGATTCAAAAAGTTCTGCGGCTGTACCCCATGCCGGTAGAAATGATCACCCGCCGTGCGCAGGGCAGCACCAATATCTTTGTGCAGCACATTATGCACGCCCTTTTGGACGCGGGCTACACCAATGCTATTTTTGGCGACCTGTACCAAAAGCTTTTTGCACCAAAGACCGGCCTGGCATATATCCCGATCAGCTACCCCGAAACCCGCGACGTTATTCAGCAGATTCACGATGCGGGCGGTTTGGCGGTGCTGGCACACCCGGGAAAATACGACAGCTTTGACCTGTTTTTGGAGCTGGCCGCGTCTCATCAGCTGGACGGCGTAGAAGCCTACTATCCGGGCAGCACACCACAGGACATTAAGTGTCTGACTGCTATGGCAAAGCAGTACGGCTTATTTGTTACCGGCGGTTCGGACTTTCACGGTATGTATGCTACTACACACCAGCCGCTGGGTACTTTCACCACAGAAGAAGAACAGATGGATTTATTAAAGCGCATGGCAAAAAGCGCCTGAAAATGAGAACTGCCGGAGGTGAAGCAAATGGAATATGTTTATAAAACAAGAGGCACCTGTTCCCGCGAGATCCGCCTGCAGCTCGATGGCGACATTATTCGGGACGTACAGGTGATAGGCGGCTGCAACGGCAACCTAAAAGGCATTGCAGCTTTGGTAAAGGGAATGAAAGCAGAAAATGTGATTGCACGCTGCAGCGGAATCCGCTGTGGGTTAAAGACTACCTCCTGCCCAGACCAACTGGCAAAGGCTCTGACAGAGGCACTGCAAAAACAAAAATAAAGCTTTTTTCACAGCAAAAGGGCTGCGGCAGCGCCGCAGCCCTTTTGTTTATTGACCGTACTGTATTTTATTCAGCAAAAGCACTGCTTAGCAGCCGCAGCCGCTGTTGCAGCCACAGTCGTTGCCGCAGTTGTTGCCGCCGCAGCCGCAGCCGCCAAAGCCGCCGCAGCAGAGCAGAAGAATGATGATCAGAATGATCCAAGAGCCGTTGCAACCATTATTGCACATATTGAAAAGCCTCCTTATTTGTTGTTACAATCCAGTATATTGCGCAGCCTTTCATTGTGTGAGTGGTTTTTTACAGTGTTTTCTACATGCGCTGTTTTCATATCTGATTCATAATCCCAGGATATACTAAATATAAACCCGATAAAGGAGAGAGGAACCTATGATCTGCCAGTCCTGCGGGGAAAACCCCGCGACAACAACAGTGAAGACGATTGTAAACGGCAGGCTAACAGAATATGCGCTGTGTGCGGCGTGTGCCCGCCGGCTTGGGTATGTTACGCTCATCAGCGGCCTGGGGCGCGGCTTTGGCAGCATTTTAAGCGACTTCCTGCGCGAAGAGGATTCTCAGCCGGACCAAGAGCACTGCCCGTGCTGTGGCGCTTCCTTTGCAGACATTGCCCGTACCAATAAAGTGGGCTGCGCACATTGCTATGAGGTCTTTGCCGACCGCCTGCTGCCGATTATCCAGCGCCTGTACGGCAGCGACATCCACTGCGGAAAAATGCCGGGTGAAAACCTGCCGCAGCCGCAGCCGCAGGACCAGATGGTGCAAATGCAGGAAGTACTGAAGAAAGCGGTTGAGCAGGAAAAGCAGGAGCGCCAGAGCCTGCAGCTGCAGGAAAGCCTGCGCCGCCTGGGAGGAGGTACCCCTCATGAACCGTAAATGGTACGAAAACGCCGGGCCGGAAAACGATGTGGTTTTATGCTCAAAGGTTTCGCTTTACCGCAACATGGCTGACCTGCCGTTTCCCGCGCGCATGTCCCGCTCGGATATGGAGCGCAGCCGCCTGCGCGTGGAAAACGCACTGGCACAGCTGCACCCGGCCATTCCGCAGACTTTTCTCTGTGTAAATATGGAAGACTGCACCGAAAGCGTGGCGGTTTCGTTTGTCGAGCGCCAGATGTGCACCCCGGACTTTATTGCAAAACCGGCGGGACACAGCCTGTTTTACACCGCAGACGAAAGCATCAGCATTATGGTAAACGGTGGTGACCATGTGCGTATGCAGCTTGTCCTGCCGGGCAGCCAGCCGGGTCAGGCGCTGACCTCTGCGGACGCGCTTGATACCATGCTGGACCGCTACCTGCGCTTTGCTTTTCATAGGGATATCGGCTATCTAACCCAAAGTATTACAGACCTGGGTACTGGAATGGTTGCTTCTTTGCTGCTGCATCTGCCGGCTTTGCAGCAGGGCGGCGCGGCAGAGCGCCTTTCCAACGATGTAGCACAGCTCGGCTTTTCGCTGCGCGGCGTTTTTGACGGCGCGGTAGAGCCTGCCTGTGCCATTTATGAGCTGACAAACCGCATCACATTGGGCATCAGTGAACAAAACGCGGTGGCAAATCTGAAAGCTATCGGTGCACAGCTGGTCGACCGTGAGCGCCGCGCACGTGAAGCACTGCTGAAAACCATAGAGGCACAAGACGCGGTTTCACGCTCCCTTGCGGTACTGGAAAGTGCAAGAATGCTGGAATTCAGCGAATTTATGAAACTTTACGCGAATGTGCGCATGGGGTTATGCGCCGGTCTTTTGCATGGCCTGCGCCCGGAACAGCTGGACGCACTTTTCTTTGCAGTACAGCCGGCAACCATGGCTTTGCGCTCTGGCAAAGTACTGGAGCCGCAGCAGCGGCAGGCGCGCCGTGCCCAGCTGGTAAACAGCGCACTGGAGCCGATGCGTCAGCAGTAAACATTCATTCTGTAAAAATAGTTTCAATCTTTTTGCTGCATTCCGGCGGCGAATATAGAAAGCGGTCAATGTGGTTTCCAGAAAAATAATAATGCGGTGCCTGCGGCTTTTGTTTTCCCTCAAAGGTATCGATGATAACAAGCTTTACTTTCATGCGTGCCGGCAGAATGCTTTTGATATACACGCTGGCCTGCTGCCCACTGACGACATTTTCGCGGCACTCGGCAAGGCCTGCAAGGTTTGGAGCCAGCTCTACAAAAATACCGTAGGGCTCTACACTGCGGATAATGCCGCCAACGGTTTCCCCACTGTGAAAGCGGGCCGCATTTTCGGCCCAGGTTCCCAGCAGTTCCCGCTGTGTCAGCGTGATGCGCCGGTCCTCCCTGCTGCGCACGACCGCCCGGATATCCATGCCGGTTGCAAAGCGCTCGCGCGGGTGGTCGATGCGCGAAACGCTGATGGCATCAATCGGCATCAACGCCACCACGCCGCAGCCAATATCGGCAAATGCGCCGAAAGGTTCTAGGTGAGTAATACGCGCGTCCAGCACATCTCCGGGGGAAAGATGGGAAAGATAGTTTTGCCAGCAGGCCTCTTGGGCGGCCCGGCGGGAAAGGACTGCCGTGGCAGTGCTGCCCTCACCGGAAAAACCGGTGACAAAAAAACAGACGGGCCGGTTTACCCGGGAAAGCAGCGCAATATCGCGCACGGTGCCCTCCCGAATGCCAATTGCGCCCTCTTCCCGGGGGATGATGCCCTGCATACATCCAAGGTCAACCACCAGGTTGTGCCGGCTGTCGCACAGCACCGCGCGGGCCTCTAAAATCTGTTGACTGCGTGCGGCCTGCTGCAGCGCTGCTGCGCTGCGCTGCGCAGCACGGTTTTCGGCCCGGTTTATCCGCCAGCCCTCGGGTTCGTATCCAAACATTTGACTACCTCCTTTTTACCGATACTTTCTACTATATGCGTCTGAAAGTCCGTGAATGCCGATGGACAGGGCTTGCTTTTTTCTGTAGAATTCGGTACAATATTTTCAATATCAAGAGGCAGTCTCTGCTGCTTCCTGCACTTTAAGATTTATGAAAGAGCAGATGATTTTATGAAATGGATTAAACGAATCACCAGTGGCGCACTGGCGCTGCTGCTTGCGGTGTCATTTGCCGGCTGCGGCAGCGGCTCTTCTTCCACCAGTGCGGCGGCAAGTTCCGGCCCTGTACGTGCAGATGACGGAAAAAAACTCGGCTATCAGCTGGAAAAGCCGGCAGACGGGGAAGAGGTTGCCGTCATACAGACCAATATGGGAACCATTCGGATGCGCCTGTTTGCACAGGCAGCCCCCAAGACTGTCGAAAACTTTAAGGGCCTGATCAAAAAAGGATACTACAATGGCCTGCTTTTTCACCGTGTTATCAAAGATTTCATGATTCAAAGCGGCGACCCGAAAGGGGACGGCACCGGCGGCGAAAGCTTGTGGGGCGGTACCTTTGCAGACGAGTTTAATGCGAATTTGGTAAACCTGCGCGGTGCAGTGGCTATGGCAAACAGTGGCGCCAATACAAACGGCAGCCAGTTCTTTATTGACCAGGCAGGTCCGGTGAGCGACACCACCTGGCAGCAGGTCAGTTCCATGTATCAGCAGCTGAAGTCTTACGACAGCAGCCAGTGGTCACAAATAGCCGAGAGCCAGTACAATATTCTCGACCCCGGCAAGCTGACGGATGCCTATAAAGCGCTGTACAAAAAGCAGGGGGGAAATCCCAATCTGGACGGCGCCTATAACGCCTTTACGCCGCCGCGCGGGCACGCTGTCTTTGGGCAGGTCTATGACGGAATGGACGTAGTCGATAAAATCGCCGCTGTCGCTGTTGACAGCAAAGACAAGCCTAAAGCAGACGTTAAGATTATTAAGGCAGCTTTGGAAAAGTACAAAGCTTAAATGGGCATTTCGGCAAATTCGAATATACTTCTATTATACAAAAAAGAAAGGCGATGGCAGTCATGGCAAATGTCATTCACGCGGACGAAAATTCTTTTGATCAAATCTTAAAAGACAACAGCATTGTTTTGTGCGACTTTTGGGCCACTTGGTGCGGGCCCTGCAGAATGCTCGGCCCGATTATTGAGCAACTGGCAGAGGAGTACGACGGCCGCGTTACCGTAATGAAAGTGGACATTGACCAGAATCAGCAGCTGGCAGAGCAGTACAACGTTATGAGTGTGCCGACTGTCTACCTTTTTGAAAACGGCGAGCAGGTCGACAGCAAAGTCGGCGCGTTTCCTATTGATGATTACCGCAAGATGCTGAACTCCGTTTTATAAGAAATTTTTCGGCGGCGCAGCTGGGAAGAGAACCCGGCCGCGCTTTTCTTTTGATTTTTGAAAACAGGCAGTTTCCTGTCTTGACAAGCACAGCCGCAAAGCGATATAATTTATACGTTATTGTTTTTTATCGGAACTTGACAGAAAAGCGAAAATCAGTACGTTTGGAGGGCATTATGGCAGCAAAATATATTTTTGTGACAGGCGGCGTGGTTTCCGGCCTCGGCAAAGGAATTACAGCGGCCTCTTTGGGCCGGCTGCTGAAAGCGCGCGGCCTGCGTGTGACGATGCAGAAATTTGACCCATACCTGAATGTAGACCCCGGCACAATGAATCCTTTTCAGCACGGCGAAGTCTTTGTTACAGACGACGGCGCTGAAACCGACCTGGACCTTGGCCACTATGAGCGCTTTATCGATGAAAGCCTGACCCAGAACAGCAATGTCACCTCTGGACGTGTATATTACAATGTGATACAGAAAGAACGCAACGGCGACTACGGCGGTGGCACCGTGCAGGTTATTCCGCATATCACCAACGAAATCAAAGAGCGCATTGCCGCCTCAAAAGATAACGTGGACGTTGCCATTGTCGAAATCGGCGGCACTGTAGGTGATATTGAGAGCCAGCCGTTTTTGGAGGCAATCCGCCAGTTTGCTACTGAGGCGGGCCGCGAAAACTGCATGTTCATTCATGTAACTTTAGTACCTTATCTACAGTGCTCACACGAGCACAAGTCTAAGCCGACCCAGCACAGCGTAAAAGAGCTTCTTTCTATCGGAATTCAGCCAGATGTGATTGTGCTACGCTCTGAGCGCCCTATCGGCGACGATATCAAGCAGAAAATTGCGCTTTTCTGCAATGTACGCCAGGACTGCGTCATTGAAAATCTGGACCTGCCCCTGCTGTATGAAGTGCCGCTGGCACTGCACGAAGAAAAACTGGACGATATTGTCTGCCGCCGCCTGTCGCTTGACACCCGCGGACCGGATCTTTCCGAGTGGATCGGCATGGTGCATACGGCGCTTTCTCTGACCGACAGCGTGACAATAGCGCTGGTCGGCAAATATGTGGAGCTGCGCGACGCCTATTTGAGCGTTGCAGAGGCTTTGACCCACGGCGGCATTGGCAACAATGTCAAGGTCAATATTCAGTGGGTCGATTCCGAAAAGATAACAGATGCCAATGTGGACGAAACCCTGAAAAATGCTGATGGCGTGCTGGTGCCGGGCGGCTTTGGTGAGCGCGGCATTGAGGGCATGATTGTTGCAATCCGCTGGGCACGTGAAAACAAAGTGCCGTTTTTGGGCATTTGCCTTGGCATGCAGCTGAGCATTGTGGAGTATGCCCGCGATGTCATGGGTATTGCAGACGCAAACTCTGCTGAGTTTGACCCGCAGAGTCAGAACCATGTGATTGACCTGATGCCGGAGCAGAAAGATGTGGAGCAGCTGGGCGGTACCATGCGCCTGGGCAAGTATCCCTGCAAGCTGACCCCCGGCACGCTTGCTGCAAAGTTGTACAGCAATGCGCCGCTGATTTACGAGCGCCACCGTCACCGCTATGAGGTCAACAATGACTACCGTGACCGCATGGAAAAAGCGGGCATTACTTTCTGCGGAAAGAGCCCCGATGCGCATATCGTTGAAATGATGGAACTCGATTCGCACCCGTTCTTTATCGGCAGCCAGTTTCACCCGGAGTTTAAGTCCCGGCCAAACCGCCCGCATCCGTTGTTTAAGGGCCTGGTTGCTGCGGCAAAAGAATATAAAACAAACCGCAAGGCGTAAAATTCCATTTTATAAAAATGAATACAGAATTTTCAGCAGACGCTCTGAAATGAGCGCCTGCTTTTTTATGCTTTTTTGAAAAAATGTCTGCTGCTGCGGCAGGGCAGCGTGCGTGCAGAAAGAAGGCCTTTCTGCTTGTGCCTTTTTGCTTTTGTTGGGGGAAAACTGTAGGATCCGGCAGGAGATTCCAGCCCTTGACATTACGGTAAAATCAAGGTACAATAAAACGAAATTATGTATGTCTGCGGCAGATTTTGTCTGTCAGTACCAGAGCAGACCTGCATTTCTGTTGAACGGAATTGTTTCGGGTCAATTAGAAATCCGAAACGGAAAAGGTCCTTTTTGATGCAGCAGCGCGTTTGAATTCGGAATTTTAAAAAGCAGCGGGATGAAGGAGTCATCTGTACTTTTTAAAAATAGCAGGGACTAGGTACCTCTGCTGTCTGCTGTACGGAAAAAATGAGCAGCAGCTGTGCTGCGGGGTTTGTTGGGGAGCAGACTCTACTACTGGTTGCTGTTTCAAAGTGCTTTTGGCTGGCTGCCGCTTTTGCGGGAACAGACGGCTTTGTTTTCTGCTTTCTTTTTTGTATATTTCTGTGCGTTTTTGGCCACTCTCTTTATTATCAGGATGACGGGACCGGACTCTCGCGGAAAGCAATCTGCGGAAAACGAACTAAAAATGGAATTTGATGCTTCGCTTATAAACGAATGCTATCGAAATATTCAGAAGTGAAAAATTTTTTAAAAGGGTTCTGCCGCCGGAACGCCGAAGCGCGCGGCTGCCTTTTTGCAACTGGAGGTCTTTTTGTGTCAGAAGAAAATAAGAATATAGAATTGCAGCCGGCTGATGTGCAGCAGGGCACTTCCGGGAAAACGCAGCAGCGTCAGAAACCGGCAGACCAGTTTATCGGTGGAGAGACCGTTTCGCTGCCCCAGGTGGCTGCTCCTGCGGAGCAGCCTGCACAGCCGCAGAAACCGCGCCGCCCGCGCCGCCCGCGCAGGGCACCGCAAAAGCAGCAGACGGCCCTTGCAGCACCGGCAGCTTCCCCTGCTGCAGAACAGCCGCAGAAACAGCACCATGCTCACCGCCCACGCGGCAAACAAAATGCGGCGGAAAAGCCGGTTATTCGCATAGCTTTTTTGGGCGGCCTCAATGAAGTCGGCAAAAACATCACGCTATTTGAGTGCCAGGGAGATATGTTCCTGCTTGACTGCGGCATGGCTTTCCCGGATGACGACATGCTTGGGGTTGATTTGGTGCTGCCGGACTTCACCTTTGTAGAGAAAAATGCTGACCGCATTCAGGGCATTGTGCTGACCCATGGCCATGAGGACCACATTGGCGGGCTGCCGTATCTGCTAAAAAAGGTTAACCTGCCGCTGTACGGCACACCGCTGACCTTAGGGCTTGTAAAAGGAAAACTTAAGGAACACGGCCTCGCCAATAAAGTGAAAATGAATGTCGTCCATCCAGGCAGTGTGATCCGCTTTGGCTGTATGAGTGTAGAACTCATTCATGTAAACCATTCCATACCGGATGCTGTCGGTCTGGCCATTCATTCACCGGCCGGTACCATTGTACACACCGGTGACTTTAAAATTGACTGCACACCAGAGTGGGGCGGCATGATTGACCTTGGCCGCTTTGCGGAACTTGGCAAGCAGGGTGTTTTGGCGCTGATGTCAGACTCGACAAACGCCGAGCGTGCCGGCTCAACTAAGACCGAGCAAATGATAGCAAACTCTTTTGAAAGAATGTTTCGCCGGGCCGAAAACAAGCGCATTATTGTGGCAACTTTTGCAAGCAATGTCAGCCGTGTGCAGCAGATAATCGATTGCGCGGTTAAGTATGGCCGCAAAGTTGCTCTTTCTGGCCGCAGCATGGTCAACGTGATGTCCATCGGCGTGGAAATGGGCTATTTGCATGTGCCCGACGGTGTTATGATTGATATTGACTTAATCAAAAAATACCCGAAAGATAAAATCGTTTTAATCACAACTGGCAGCCAGGGCGAGCCGATGAGTGCCCTTTCCCGCATGGCTTTTGCTGATCACCGCAAAGTTGAGGTCGGCCCGGACGACTTTATCATTATTTCCGCACGCCCGATTCCCGGCAACGAGAAGAGCGTGGGCAACGTAATCGATGAGCTGATGAAGCGCGGCTGCGAGGTGGAGTATGGCTCCATGTACGAAGTACATGTTTCCGGCCATGCCTGCCAGGAAGAGCTGAAGCTGATGCAGGGCATTGTCAAGCCAAAGTATTTCATTCCCGTGCACGGCGAGCAGAAAATGCTGCACCAGCATGCGGCACTTGCCTACGCAATGGGTATGAAAAAACAGGATGTCTGCATTGCGGATATCGGCGATGTCGTTGAACTTTCTGCGGACCATATGAAACATCTGCCCAAAGCCGTGCCTGCAGGCAATGTGCTGGTGGACGGCCTTGGGGTTGGCGATGTCGGCAGCATTGTGCTGCGTGACCGCAAGCATTTGGCGGAAGACGGCCTGATTGTTGTTGTGTGCACCATTTCATCGGAAAACGGTCACGTTGTTTCTGGTCCGGACGTTGTTTCCCGCGGATTTGTGTACGTGCGGGAGAGCGAAAAACTCATTGACGACGCAAAAGACCTGGTTTACACAGTGCTGGAGCAGTGCGCAGATAACGGTATTCACGACTGGGGAACACTGAAAACCAATATCAAAGATTCCCTTTCACACCTGCTGTACGACCGTACCCGCCGCAGCCCAATGATCCTGCCGATTATTATGGAAGTATAATATACAGGAATCATTTGCAGAGTTATGCAAAAAAGTGTATAATACCTGCAGCGGATGCTGTGCCTTTTGGGCAGCGCCCCTGCCCTTTGGGCAGAAATGGAACAGACGCATACTGCGCCTGGCGAAAAGTGGGGACTTCCTTTGAAAAAAAAGATTTGGGCTGCTTCGCCTGTTTTTTATGTGCTGTCTGGTGCCATGTTTGTGATGGCTTTGTTTTCCATGCAGTACAGCTGGGTTCTCTGCATTGTAGAGTTTTGCATTTCTGGTGCGTCTGCTGCGGTCATTGCGGTATCTGTTGCAATCTTTAAAAATTATGTTTCTGTGTCTGTCAAGGCGGCAGAGCGCGTACTGACAGCAGAGGATTCCCATGCACTGGATACCTTTACCATGCCGGTCGTCTTGGTTGGCGCCGCCGGGGATATCCTGTGGGTAAACCAGTCTTTCTTAAAGCGAGTATCCTCTCAGCATGAAGTGCGCGGGGAAAATGTCGAGCGCATTATTTACCCCAATACGCTGGACCAAATTGTCGCTGCTGCCGGTACCAACGTGACGATTGATGCCCGCCAGTATACGGCTTTTGGCGCGCGGGTGCAGCAGGAGACGATTCTTTATTTTGTAGATGATACTTACTATAAAGAAATAAACCGGGAATATACGGACAGCCGGCCGGTTGTGTGCCTTGCCTTTTTTGACAACCGTGAGGAGCTGGCCCGTGACTCAAGCGGCAGCGAAGACAGCCGCACCGCTGCGGATGTGGAAGATGTAATCTGTAAATGGGCGCAGTCGATGGGCGGCTTTTCCAAGCGCCTTTCCGGCGGGCGGTACCTGATTATGACAGATGAGCGCCATGTGCGGGATGCTCTGGAGCGCCGGTTTGAAATTTTGGATAAAGTCCGTGAGATTAAAACGAGCGATAACCGCAGCGCCACCATTTCCATGGGTGTTGCCCGCGGTGCGGGTTCTCTGCAGGAAGCAGAGGAATGGTCGCGCAAGGCACTGGATATGGCTTTGGGCCGCGGCGGCGACCAGGTTGCCTTAAAGCAAAAAGACGAATCCTATGAATTCTTCGGAGGCCTTTCTAAGGGTGTGGAAAAGCACGACAAGGTGCGCACACGCGTCATTGCCGCTACGCTTTCTGACCATATCCGCCAGAGCGACTGCGTGCTGATTATGGGGCACAAATTCGGTGATTTGGACTGCATTGGTGCGGCAGTCGGTATTTGGAGCGCTGCTACCAATGCACTGCACCGCCCGGCCCATGTGGTGCTGGAGCGCAGTCAGTGCATGGCCAATGCCCTAGTAGACCATATTGAGCAGGCGGGGGAAACAGATGTCTTTATTTCGCCAGAGGAGGCCCTGCCGCTTTTGACCTCGCATTCTCTGCTGGTTGTGGTAGATACCCATAACCCGGATGTGGTCGAAAGCCCCCAGCTGCTTGAAAAAGCACAGCGCATTGTCGTCATTGACCACCACCGCATGATGGTGAAGCATATTGAAAATGCACTGGTCTTTTACCACGAACCCTACGCCAGTTCTGCCTCGGAACTTGTTGCGGAACTGGTGCAGTACATAGGCGATACTGCCCTTTCCCGCACAGATGCAGAGGCGCTGCTGGCCGGCATTATGCTGGATACTAAGAATTTTGTGCTGAAAACCGGTGTGCGTACCTTTGAGGCGGCCGCATATCTGCGCCGCCGCGGTGCGGATACCGTTGAGGTAAAAAGTCTGTTTGCCGACAACATTGAGGTTTACAAAGCAAAATATCAGATTGTTTCCAGTGCACAGATTCAAAACGGCTGTGCAATCACTTCTGTAGAAAAAGAATTTCCGCAAATCCGCCTGAGCTGTGCCCAGGCTGCGGATGAGCTGCTTTCCATACAGGGAGTCAAGGCTTCCTTTGTCATCTTTCCTTCCGGCGGCACCGTCAATATTTCGGCGCGCAGCTTGGGGGATATCAATGTGCAGTTGGTGATGGAGCAGATGGGCGGCGGCGGTCACCTTTCCATGGCGGGCGCGCAGCTTTCTGATCTGACAGTGGCACAGGTACGCGAAAAACTGCTGCAGGAGTTAAAGACTGGCGTCGGTCAGCCGGAAAAGAAATAAAAGCAGGCTGCGGCAAAAGACTGCTTTTGCGACAATAGCAAGGAGGATGTTTCATGAAAGTTGTATTACTGCAGGATGTAAAGGCCTTGGGAAAAAAGGGCGAGCTTGTCAATGCCAGTGATGGCTATGCGCGCAATTATCTGATGCCGCGCGGCCTTGCAAAAGAGGCAAATGCACAGGCAATGAATGAGCTGAAGAACGCGGAAGCTTCCAAAGCATATAAAATTAAAACCGAAACCGAAACCGCACAGGCGGCCGCCGAAAAACTGGAGGGCAAGAGTATTCGCCTGACAGCCAAGGCGGGTCAGGCCGGCAAGCTCTTTGGCTCTGTGACACCGCGGGAAATCGCCGCAGCCATTCAGAAACAATTCGGTATTTCCGTGGATAAGCGCAAAATTACACTGGATGCGGAAATTAAGGCTTTTGGCACCTACAACTGCGAAGTAAAACTTTATAATGGCATTTCTGCGAAAGTATATGCCGTTGTTACGGAAGAATAAAACTTTGTCTGGTCTGCCTTTGTGGCAGGCTGCAAGCAACCCGCGCCAGCGCCAGAAAAGCGCAGCAGGGTTGTTTTTCTGTATGAACGAAATGATTCTGCCCGGCGGAAGGCGCAGGCAGAGGCGGTAGATACAGACCCGCAGAAAACAAGGCGGGGCTGTAAATATCGTTTTGTACTGCAAAGACAGTTTACAAAATTTAGAGAAGCTGATACAGGACTTTGCTGCACAAAGACGGAAGGGGGCAGAGAATATGCCGGAAGACATGCGGCCATCTTATACGGGCACAGGCGGCGGTCAGCCGTTTGACCGTGAAGCTGAGCAGGCAGTGCTTGGCGCTGTGCTGCTGGACGCCTCTTGCCTAGACACCGTCATGGAGATACTGCCCAGTCCGGATTTCTTTTCGCAGAGCAGCAATGCGGATATTTACGCGGCAATGCTGGAGCTTTCCAATGCCGGCAAACCGGTTGATTTCATTACACTGCTCGATTACATGCGCCGGGAGCCCGGCTTTGAAGAAAACGATGGCAAGGGATATCTGCTGGAGCTTGCACAGATTGTGCCGTCTATTTCCAATGTAGAAACCTATGCGAAAATTGTTCGCGATAAGTACGACCTGCGTCAGCTGATGCAGGCTGCACGCTCTATTTTAGAGGAATCTGCAGAGGGCGCACAGGACGTGTCCGTGCTGCTGGATTCTGCTGAGCAGAAGATTTTTGACATTCGCCGCGGGCAGAATATGCAGGGTCTGCAGAGCATACAGCAGACCTTGGTCAGCACATTTGACCATTTGGATAAAATTGCTTCTCCCGATGGTGCCCAGTACCGCGGAATCCCGACCGGTATCAAGATGCTGGACGACACGATTACCGGCTTGAACCGCACCGACCTGGTGCTGCTGGCGGCCCGCCCAGGTATGGGCAAGACCAGCTTTGCGCTGAATATCACCCGCCACGCGGCTATTACCTGCCACAAGCGCATTGCTTTCTTTTCCCTGGAAATGACGCGCGAACAGCTGGCGTCCCGCCTGCTTTCTACGGAAGCACAGGTCAGCGGTGTCAAGCTGCGTACCGGGAACCTGGAAGACGACGAATGGGCGCGGCTGATTGAGGCGGGCGATGTGCTCAGCCGCTCTGAAATTTATTTTGATGACAACTCTGCGATTACTGTACCGGAAATGAAAGCAAAGCTGCGCCGCCTGCGCGACGTTGACCTTGTCGTGATTGACTACCTGCAGCTGATGTCTTCCGGTGGACGTATTGACAACCGTGTACAGGAAATTTCAGCAATTACCCGAAATTTAAAAATCATGGCAAAAGAGCTGGATGTGCCGGTTTTGTGTCTGTCACAGCTTTCGCGTGAAAGCGAAAAGCGCACAACCCATAAGCCAATGCTGAGCGACCTGCGCGATTCTGGCTCTATCGAACAGGACGCCGATATTGTACTGTTCCTTTACCGCGAAGGGTACTACGCAAATGCCGGAGACGGTGCGCCGCCCGCGCCGGACGAGGACCAGAACAGCGGTGAATGTATTATCGCCAAAAACCGCCACGGCGAGACCCGCAGCGTTCCGCTGCACTGGCAGGGCGAATTTATGCGGTTTACCGCACCGGAACTGGTGCGGCAGGAACCGTAAACAGCAAAGAAAGGCGGCACAGCAAATGCTTTCAATTTCTGATAAGATTTTTCATACGGTAAAGCAGTATGGTATGCTGCCGCCGGGCAGCACGGTTGCGGTCGGTGTTTCCGGCGGCGCTGATTCCACGGCGCTGCTGTACTGGCTTGCCTCTCATCGGGCAGAGCTGCAGATTCAGGTTGTGGCGGCACACGTAAACCATGGCCTGCGCGGTGCAGAAGCCGACCATGACGAAACCTGCGTGCGCCGCCTCTGTGTGCAGCTTGGGGTTTCACTGCAGGCGCTGCATATCAATGTGCGCGAAGAAGCTCGAAAAACAGGAGAAGGAATCGAAGAATGCGGCCGCCGCCTGCGGTACGCATTTTTTTATAAACTCTGCAAACAATACACCAATCCGCGCGTCGCGACAGCCCATACACTTTCCGATAATGCGGAGACCATGCTGCTCAACCTGGCACGCGGGGCAGGCGCGGCGGGACTTTCGGGTATTCCGCCGGTACGGGGTCTGGTTGTGCGGCCGCTGATTGCCCTGACCCGCGCCGAGACCGAGCAGTACTGCCGCGAGAATGGTCTTGCTTACTGCACTGACAGCACAAATGCAGATGACAGCTGTATGCGCAACTGGGTCCGGTTGCATATTGTGCCTCTTTTTGCGCATATTGACCCGCGGTTTGAGCAGGCGGCGGGGCGGGCTGCCTGTGCTTTGCGGGAAGATGATGCCTGCCTGCGTGCGCTGGCACAGCGGGCGCTGACGGACGCGACCTGTGCTGGCGGCTGGCGGGCAGAGTGTCTTTTGCAGCAGCCGCGGGCCATTCGCCTGCGTGCACTTTACCTTGCGGCACATGGGGCGGGAGCGGGCCGTCTCTCTCAGCAGCATTTGCTGGAACTGGACCGCCTGCTGAAAACGGGCGGCGGCTGCACACTGCCCGCGGACTGCTCAGCACGCGTAGAACAGGGGATTCTGCTGTTCCCCGCTGCTGTGCCCGGCTATGAAGTGCCGCTGCGGCTGCCGGAAACGACTCTGCCCGACGGTCGCCTCTTTTCCCTGCAGGTGCTGTCCAAAACTGCCTATGAAAAAGAAAAAGGTAAATTCATCTTTTCTAATTGCCTCAATTATGCTACAATAAATACCGATACCTTGGTCAGGACCCGCAGACCTGGCGATTCTTTTTCGCCTGCCGGCCGGGGTATTACGAAATCTTTAAAGAAACTGCTCAATGAAAAACGGGTGCCGCCCTCTTTGCGGGCGCGGCTTGCGATGCTTTCGCGCGGCAGTGATATTTTGTGGATTGAGGGCTGTGGCCCCAGTGAAAAAGCAAAAGTGACCCCACAGACACAGGAAATCGCGGTGGTTACAATAAAGGAGTGCAGGTAGGAAATGGAAAATCAGATGCTCGGCGATATTCAGGAAGTTTTGTTTAGTGAAAAGCAGCTTGCCGCTATTGTAGAGCGCATTGGCAACCAAATCAGCGAAGACTACAAAGGCAAAAGGCTGCTTTTGGCCAGCGTACTGAAAGGCTCTGTCGTATTTATGGCAGACCTGATGCGCGCAATCAAGATCCCCTGTGAAGTGGATTTTATGTCTGTTTCCAGCTATGGCAGCGGAACAAAATCTTCTGGTATTGTCAAGATTACGAAAGACCTGGACATTAACTTAGAGGGATATGACCTGCTGGTTGTAGAGGATATCCTTGACAGCGGCGTTACCCTGCACTACATACTGAGAATGATGCAGGCACGCAACCCAAACAGCATTCGCCTGTGTACCTTATTTGATAAACCGGAGCGTCGCACCGTTGAGGTAAAGGCTGACTATGTCGGTGCCGAGGTTCCGGATGCGTTTATTGTCGGCTATGGGCTTGACTACGCACAGAAGTACCGCAATCTTCCGTTTGTGGGGGTGCTGAAGCCCGAAATATACGGCGGCTAAGGAGTGATACTGGCTTGGATAATAAAAAATCGCTGCGCAACTTGATTCTCGTCATTGCAATACCGGTTTTGCTGCTCATCTTACTGGCGGCTCTTTTTGGTGGAACAGCAGCCCCAACCAAAACCTATACTTTTTCTGAGATTATGAGCTACTTTTCAGACCAGAAAGTTTCCGAGTATTCACTGGATTTCGGTACAGGCGAAATGTCCATTAAAGTAAGCGGCATTGATACGCCGGTCACTTTTGTTGCACCGGATTCTCAGTATATGCAGGAGCGCTTGGACCCGTATGTCGAGCAGTACAATAAAGCACACCCGAAAGACAAAATGGTGCAGAAGCTGCAGCGCCCGAAAGAAACCAACTGGTTTATTTCTTTTCTGCCGTTTATCATTGCGGTGGGCGTGATGCTGCTGTTCTCTTACCTGATGATGCGCAAGGTCAACGCCGGCATGGGAGACGCGGGCAAGCAGATGAATTTTGGCAAGGCCAATGTCAAAAATCTGGAGGACGAAAAGCGCAAAACAACCTTTGCCGATGTTGCCGGTGCGGATGAGGAAAAAGAGGAACTGCAGGAGATTGTAGAGTTCTTGAAAAATCCGCGCAAGTACAACGAACTCGGCGCGCGCATACCAAAGGGTGTTCTTTTGGTGGGCCCTCCCGGTACAGGTAAAACGCTGCTGGCGCGTGCAGTTGCCGGTGAAGCGGGTGTGCCGTTCTTCTCTATTTCCGGCTCTGATTTTGTAGAGATGTTTGTCGGTGTCGGCGCTTCCCGTGTGCGTGACTTGTTTGAGCAGGCAAAAAAGAACAGTCCCTGCATTGTGTTTATCGATGAAATCGACGCGGTCGGCCGCCAGCGCGGCGCCGGCTTAGGCGGCGGCCACGATGAACGTGAGCAGACACTGAACCAGCTGTTGGTCGAGATGGACGGCTTCGGTGCGAATGAGGGCGTCATTATGATTGCCGCAACCAACCGCCCAGATATCCTTGACCCAGCGCTGATGCGCCCGGGCCGCTTTGACCGGCGTATTATGGTGGGCTATCCGGATATCAAAGGCCGCGAGGCTATTTTGCACGTACATGCGCGCGGCAAGCCCCTTTCACCGGATGTTGACCTGAAAGTGATTGCCGGCTCCACAGCGGGCTTTACCGGTGCAGACTTGGAAAACCTGCTGAATGAGGCGGCGCTGCTGGCAGCTCGCAAAAACCTGAAAGCAATTACCATGAAAGAAATAGAAGAGGCAACCATCAAAGTGGTCGTCGGTACCGAAAAGAAGAGCCATGTGATGACTGACCGCGAAAAGACGCTGACCGCTTACCACGAGGGCGGCCACGCCGTTGCAACGTATTTCTGCCCCACGCAGGACCCGGTGCACCAAATCAGTATTATTCCGCGCGGTATGGCAGGCGGTTTTACGATGCAGGTGCCTACAGAGGACCGCTCTTACCGCTCTAAAAAAGAAATGGAAGAAGACCTGGTCGTTATGCTGGGCGGGCGTGTTGCCGAGTCGCTGACAATGGACGATATTTCCACTGGCGCCAGCAATGATATTGAGCGCGCGACAAAGCTTGCTCGCTCCATGGTTACAAAGTACGGCATGTCTGCCGCCCTGGGGCCGATCACCTATGGCCGTGACGACAGCGAGCCTTTCCTTGGTCGCGATATGGGCCATATCCGTGATTACTCTGAGCAGACAGCCGCAGCAATCGATAAGGAGATTAAAAACCTTATGACGACCGCCTATGACCGCACAGAGGTCATTCTGCGGCAGCACATGGATAAGCTGCACGAAGTGGCCCGCTATCTCTTCCTGCACGAAAAAATGGGCGGCGATGAGTTCCGCCGCGTAATGGAAGGCAAAATGGACGGCGAGGGCAACGTGCTGACAGGCGACGCGCCAAAGCCGCTGCCGCAGGCATAAACAGTAAAATATTCCGCACAAAATCAGGGGAGTGCAGCAATTCCCCTGATTCTTGTTTTTCAGGAAATTCTTTGTTATGACAAAAGCAGGAGATTAAAATGCCAAAAATGAATCAAAGCTATGGCAATGAAAGTATATCCATGCTCAAAGGTGCCGACCGGGTGCGGCTGCGCCCGGCAGTCATTTTTGGGTCAGACGGCATCGAAGGATGCGAGCATTCCATTTTTGAGATTTTGTCAAACTCCATTGATGAAGCTCGTGAGGGCTATGGCCATGAGATTACCCTGACCTGTTACAGCGATTGTTCCGTACAGGTCGAGGACCACGGCCGCGGCTGCCCGGTGGACTACAACCCCAAAGAAAAACGCTATAACTGGGAACTGGTCTTTTGCGAGATGTATGCCGGCGGAAAATATAATAATGGTGAGGACGCCAGCTATGAATACAGCCTGGGCTTAAATGGCCTTGGCCTGTGTGCCACGCAGTATGCCTCTGAGTACATGGATGTCGAGATCCATACCGGCGAAACCAAGTATACGCTTCACTTTAAGCACGGGAAAAACGTGGGCGGCCTGCACAAAGAGCCAAGCACGGACAAAAGCGGAACGAAGATTCGCTGGAAGCCGGATCTGCAGGTCTTTACCGATATTCAAATTCCTACAGAGTATTATGTAGATACGCTGCGCCGGCAGGCCATTGTCAACAGCGGGCTCAAGTTTATTTTGCGTGTACAGAATGCAAACACTTTTGATACGCAGGAATTCCTCTATGAAAACGGCATTGCTGACCATGTGAAAGAAGTGGCCGGCGACGATGCCCTGACAACCGTGCAGTTTTGGCAGGGGGAGCGCACGGTGCGCGACCGCGCCGACAAGCCGGAGTACCATGTCAAAATCAACGTGGCGCTGGCTTTTTCCAACAAAACGCACCTGACGGAGTATTACCACAACTCCAGCTGGCTTGAGCACGGCGGCGCGCCGGATAAGGCCGCCCGCAACGCATTCGTATATCAAATTGATTCGTACTTGAAACAAAATAATAAGTACAACAAAAGTGAGAGTAAAATCACATACGCAGATGTAGAGGACTGCCTGATTCTGGTTATTTCTTCTTTCAGCAACCGCACTTCCTATGAAAACCAGACCAAAAAAGCCATTACCAACAAGGGAATACAGGAAGCAATGACCGAAATGCTGCGCCACCAGCTGGAGGTCTACTTTATTGAGAACCCGCTGGAAGCAGAAAAAATTGCTGCACAGGTGCTAATTAACAAACGCAGCCGTGAAGATGCCGAAAAAACACGCCTGAACTTAAAGAAAAAGCTGACCTCTAATATGGACCTCACCAACCGGGTGGCAAAATTCGTTGACTGTCGCAGCCGCGACGTTTCCCGGCGCGAGATTTTTATTGTAGAGGGTGACTCTGCTTTGGGCGCCTGCAAACAGGCACGCGACCCTGATTTTCAGGCGATTATGCCGATTCGCGGCAAAATCTTGAACTGCTTGAAAGCGGATTATAACCGCATTTTTAAAAGTGATATTATCACCGACCTTGTAAAGGTGCTGGGCTGCGGCGTGCAGGTAAAAAGCAAAGCCAACAAAGACCTGAGTTCCTTTGATATGGAAAATCTGCGCTGGAACAAGATTATTCTCTGCACCGATGCGGATGTGGATGGTTTCCAGATTCGCACGCTGCTGCTAACAATGCTTTATCGCCTGACCCCTGAGCTGATTCGGCAGGGCAAGGTCTTTATTGCCGAGTCCCCGCTGTATGAGATTCAGTGCAAAGGGGAAACTTACTTTGCCTATGATGAAGTTGAAAAAGAAAAATTTCTACAGCAGCTCAAAGGGCAGAAGCTGACAATTCAGCGCAGCAAAGGCCTAGGCGAAAATGAGCCGGATATGATGAACCTGACGACTATGAACCCCGCGACACGGCGCTTAATCAAAGTAATGCCCTCAGAGGCAGCTGCTACCGGTGCAACGTTTGACCTGCTTTTGGGCGACAACCTCAGCGGGCGCAAGCAGTATATTGCCGACCACGGGCAGGAGTATGTAGATGAGCTGGACGTCAGCTGAAAAAGAGCAAAAGACGTTTTCCGCTGTAAACAGGCGGGGGACGGGCAGGAAAGGCAGGAAAGTGTATGCCAGGAAAAAAGAAAACAAAGCGCAGCGCGCCTGTGCCGAAAGCGCACGGTGTCATTGAGGGCGCCGGCAGAGTGGTGGAGCAGCCTATTGTTTCCACGCTGCAAAAGAACTATATGCCGTACGCTGTCAGTGTGATTATCAGCCGTGCAATTCCGGAAATAGACGGCTTTAAACCCAGTCACCGCAAGCTGCTGTTTACCATGTACAAAATGGGGCTGCTGAATGGTTCCCGTACCAAAAGCGCAAACATCGTTGGCCAGACCATGCGTCTGAATCCCCATGGTGATGCCGCCATTTACGACACGCTGGTGCGCCTTTCACGCGGCAACGAGACTTTGCTGCACCCCTATGTCGACAGCAAGGGAAATTTCGGCAAAGCCTATAGCAGAGATATGGCCTATGCTGCTTCCCGCTATACCGAGGCGAAGCTGGACCCTATCTGCAACGAGCTTTTTCGGGACATTGATAAAAATACCGTTGATTTTGTAGACAACTATGACAGTACCATGAAAGAACCGACTCTGCTGCCGGCAACGTTTCCCAGTGTGCTGGTAAATGCAAATACCGGCATTGCGGTTGGCATGGCGAGCAGTGTGTGTTCCTTTAACTTGCGTGAGGTCTGTGAAACAGCCGCCGCGCGCATTCTGCACCCAAAGCATGACCTGATTTCAACGCTGCAGGCACCAGATTTTCCCGGCGGCGGGCAGATCTTGTACGATGAGGAGCAGATAAAAAAGATTTACAAGACCGGCCGTGGCAGCATTCGTGTACGCAGCCGCTATACCTATGATGCATCTGCAAACTGCATTGACATTACGCAGATACCGCCGACCACCAGTGTCGAGGCCATTGTCGAAAAAGTCATTGACTTAGTCAAACTTGGCAAAGCGCGGGAGGTTGCGGATATCCGCGATGAAACCGGCCTGGCGGGTTTGAAGATTACCATTGACTTAAAGCGCAATACAGACCCGCACAAGCTGATGGCAAAGCTTTTTCGCTTGACGCCGCTGGAGGACAGCTTCTCCTGCAACTTCAATATTCTGGTTCACGGTGTGCCGCGTGTTATGGGTGTTGGCGAAATATTGGATGAATGGACAGCCTTTCGCGTAGAGTGTATTCGCCGCCGCACCGAGTTTGACCTGCAGAAAAAGATGGACAAGCTGCATTTGCTCAAAGGGTTAGAGGCTATTCTGCTGGATATCGACAAGGCAGTCGCTATTATTCGTAAGACAGATGAAGAGAGCGAAGTGGTGCCAAACCTGATGATCGGTTTTGGCATTGACGAGGTGCAGGCCGAGTATGTAGCTGAGATCAAGCTGCGCCACCTGAACCGCGAGTACATCTTAAACCGCACCCAGGAAATTGCAAAGCTGCAAAGCGACATTGCAGAACTCAATGCGGTTTTGGATGATCCGAAAAAGATTAAAAAGATTATTGTACAAGAATTACAATCTGTTGCAAAAACATATGGTCAGCCGCGCCGCAGCATGCTGCTGTACCACGACGACCTTGCCGAGGCGGAGCAGGAACTCAATGAAATTCCGGACTACCCGGTAAATCTATTCTTTACCAAAGATGGTTACTTCAAAAAAATCACACCGCAGTCGCTGCGCATGAGTGGTGAGCAAAAACTAAAAGAGGGTGACCAGGTTACCCAGCATATTGAAGCGACCAACGCGAGCGACCTGCTTTTCTTTACCGACCGCTGCCAGGTGTATAAAGCTAAGGCAAGCGACTTTGGCGATACAAAAGCAAGCGTTTTGGGTGACTATATTCCGGCACAGCTGCAGATGGACGACGGCGAAAATGTACTGTGCATGGCGGTCACGCAGGATTACAGCGGATATGTGCTGTTCGCTTTTGAAAACGGCAAAGCTGCCAAAGTGGAGCTTTCAGTTTACCAGACAAAAACCAACCGCAAAAAGCTGGTAAATGCCTACAGCGATAAATCTCCGCTTGCTGGCCTGTTGCTTTTGCCGAAAGATGCCGATGTGCTCTTTATTTCCAATCAGGGACGCAAACTGCTGGTGAATACCGGTGTGATTCCCGCAAAGGCGACCCGCAGCACCCAGGGCGTGCAGACCATGACACTTCACCGCGGTGCCCTTTTGCAGGGTATAAAAGTGTTTGCCGAGGGCGATGTGCAGAATCCGAACCGCTACCGCAAAAAAGTTCCTGCTATCGGCGCTCTGCCGACTGCCGAAGAGATGCAGGGCGAGCAGCTAAAGCTGACAGAATAAAAAAACACCCCGGTGCTTTTGCGCCGGAGCGGACAAGCCCCGGCGCGCAAACGCGAATTTGCCGCAGCTGTCACTTGCTAGTCTGCACAGCTGCACCGCACTTATGCCGTACTGCGCAAAAAAGACTTGCAATTATCGTATATTCGTGATAAAATAAGGAAAGTTTATTAAGGGATATGGCAGATTTCTATAAAGATACTGCCAAGGCCCGCAGTTGTTTCGGAGGTAAGTCCATGACGGTTCCTGAGATTGTTTTGGGTATTATTTTAATCATTGCTTCTTTAGCGATTATCGTAGTCGTTCTGCTGCAGGAAGGCCATGAAAAGGACCTTGGTGTTGTTACCGGCGGTGCAGATACTTTCCTGAGCCAAAACAGCGCTCGGTCTATCGATAATTTCCTTGCGCGCTGGACGAAAGTTATTGCGCTTGTATTTTTTGCCTTAGTCATTGCAACAAATGTCTACATGTTTTTGACGAATAAGTAAAAAATATTTTAAAGCCCCGCAAGGCAAGCGGGGCTTTTTTACGTTACAATTCCCCCGCACTTGCGGGAAAGACAGATGGAGGTTTCTATGGTTGAGGACATAAAAAAAGGAATTTTGGAAGCACTGCAAAGCGCTGGACAGGACCTTTCCTCTCGCTTTTTGCTGCGGAAACTCGGAATTTCCGGAAAATACAGCACAACTTTTTATATTGCGCTCAATCAGCTGCGCGCAGAGAAAAAGGTCAGTGTCAACAGCCGCCACATGGTGCGCTTAAATGGAGATACCAGTGAGCGCATTCCCGCCACCATCGTTTCGCTTTCCCGCAGCTTTGCCTTTGCCCGCCCCGATGACGGCGGCGACGATATGTTCCTGCGTGGAGAAGACCTGCACGATGCTTTCTTAGGCGATTCTGTGCAGCTGGGCAATATCCGCCAAAGTCCCCGCGGCCCCAGCTGCGAGGTTATGGAAATCACCGCCCGCGCTGGCAACTGCGTCAACGGCACCATCGAACGCAGCTCCTTTGGCGAGGAGCTGCACCCGGATGCAGCTATCCGCTTTAATATAGGAATTGAAGATTTCCCGCACTGCGGTGCAAAGGTAGGGGACAAAGTGCAGGCAGAGGTTCGCCGCCTGCCGCATTCTTCTCATTTTATTGCAAAAGTTATGAAAGATTTTGGCCGTGCGGACTGCGCACGCATTTGCGCAGACGCCATTTTGGACGCCAACGGCGTGACCACTGTTTTCCCACCGGAGGTGCTCAAAGAAGCAGAGGCCATTGGCTCTAAGCCAATTACCGAAGCTGACCTGGCTGGCCGCGCAGATTACCGCGACTGGCCAATCTGCAGTATCGACAGCGCCAGTGCAAAGGATTTGGACGACGCTATCAGCGTAGTGCGAACAGAAGCTGGCTATGAATTGGGCGTGCACATTGCAGATGTGTCCTATTATGTTCGCCCGGGTTCAGCTCTGGATGAAGAGGCGCGCCGGCGGGCAACTTCTGTTTATCTGCCGGACCGCGTAGTGCCAATGCTGCCGGAAGCTATCAGCAACGGCGTGTGCTCTCTGAACGCCGGTACCGATAAGCTGACTTTTTCGGCGGTTATGGAGTTTGACAAAGCGGGCACTATGACGCATTATGAATTTCATAAATCAATTATCGACAGCAAGGTGCGCGGCGTTTATGACGAAGTCAACCAGATTTTTGCCGGTACTGCTGATGAGGCGCTGCTGAAAAAATATGCGCCTGTATTGGATAGCCTTTCTGCAGGCCGTGAGCTGGCGGGAATTCTGAAAGAGAACGCGCACAAAAATGGCAATTTTGATATTGACAGTTCTGAGTCGGAATTTGTGCTGGACGAAAACGGCCGCTGCATTGATGTGCTGCCGCGCCACACGGGCCCCTCGGAGCAGATGATTGAGCAGCTGATGATTGCCGCAAATCAGGCAGCAGCAAAACTTGGCAAAGAGCAGCAGATTCCATTTGTGTACCGTGTGCATGAAAATCCAGACCCGGACCGTGTAGATGCCTTGAAAGATATGCTGGTTGCCATTGGGCTGAATCCGGTTTCCCTTTCGCATACGGGCGATGTTACAGCAAAAGATTTTGCCAAAGTTATGGAGCAGGCAGTTGGAACCCCGAAAGAAAAGGTTGTTTCACATCAGCTGCTGCGCACCATGGCAAAGGCACGCTATGACACAAAGCCGCTGGGTCACTTTGGCCTTGCGCTCAAAGACTACTGTCACTTCACTTCACCGATCCGCCGCTACCCAGATACCTCAATTCATCGTATTATGAGTGCTTTTCTGTCCGGTGAGAGCAAAGCGGAGATTCAAAAGAAGTACGCTGACTTTGCGCAGGAGTCCGCCAAACATTCCAGTGAACGCGAAATCTGTGCAATGAATTCTGAGCGCAGCGCAGATGACTGCTTTGCAGCCGAATATATGGCACAGCACTTGGGCGAAGAGTACGAGGGCGTAATCAGCGGTGTAACGATGCGTGGTGTCTTTGTGCAGCTGCCTAACAGTGTAGAGGGTTTTGTACCGGTCGCTTCCTTTACGGACAAACACTACGAATTTGACGGTCAGCTTTCGCAGGTTGACGAGGGGACACATGAGCGCTTGACGATTGGTGATTCTTTAAAAGTTGTCAATGTCGCTGCCGATGTTTCCAGCCGCCGTGTAGATTTTGCCCCGGCAGGGTATGACTTTATAGAAAAAGCATAATTTGTCCCTCATCCCCATATTCTGTAAGCAGGGGGGGTGAGGGATATGCTTTTGTTTGCGGGAATTCTATTTGCGGCGTTTCTACTCAGTGCAACACTGCTGGCCGCGGGGCACAGCCGGCACCCCTTTGCGGGCGCTGCAGGCAGCGTTGTTGCGGGGCTGGCCGTGCTGCTAGCGGTCAATCTGCTAGGCGGGATTACCGGGGTCACGCTGCCGGTCAGCCCGCTTTCAGTGGGAATTTCTGCTTTTTTGGGTGTGCCCGGTGTCACAACCCTGCTTTTGGTTAATTTGCTTTTTTAAGTGTATAAAAAACAGCCCCGGCCTACAGAACACATTTCTTCTGTAGGCCGGGGCTTCATCAGTACCACTCGTGCAAAAGACTGACCGCGGCGTTGCGGTCATCAATTAAAAGGGCCAGCAGCATTTGGTAAACCCGCTCCGGCGCTTTTTGAAAATTGTGCTGAATCAGCTTGGCCTGCCGCATTTCTGGTACAGTCAGCGTAAAAGACATCAGCTCTGCTTTGCCGCCGGAAATATGGCAGTGCACCTGGTACCCGCCGCCTGCACATTTTTCAATTTCAACTGCATTTTCCCGGCTGCGCCGCGCCTGTGAAAGCAGACCCACGGCGGCTTTTACTGCTTTGTCGCGCACAGAAAGGGGCAGGGCAGTGTCAAGCTGACGGGCAATACCGTGTGCCTGTGGTGTTGCTGTGTAGCAGCCGTCCTTTAAAATGAGATTCCCGTTTTCTGTCAATTCCTGTAAGGCGTTGGTTACCTCAAAGTAATTGGCCAGGCCCATTCCCTGCACGCAGGCGAGCACGTCCTCACGCGAGAGCGGTGCATTTACGCTGGAAAGCAGATAGCACAAAAGAATGCGAATCTCATCTTTCGTGCGCAGACCGCCGGGATCTACACCGGCAGTAAAAGCGTCATAGGCCATGGAAACAACACCTCCGTTTGTTCTATTTTAACACAAATCCAAAAGACAGCGCAACCGAATTTCGGCGCCTTTGCAAAAAAAGAAAGGTCATTTTTCCGCTGTCGTGCGCAGCAGAAGAATGACCTTTTCTTTGATTTTCTTATCAGCAAGGCGGTAAAGCGACAGCAGCTGCCGCTCGTCCCGCTTTAAGTCGTAAATATGGGAAAGGTTGTGATCAAAATCCGTGAAAAAGTTTTGGCCGGAATCTGCAACCTGGGGCGGCGTGTCCTCTGACCCCAGCAAGTCTGAGATCGACACACGGTAAATGCGGGCCAGCTTTTTTAGAGTGGATAAAGGCGGCGTGGTGCGGTTTGTTTCATAATACGCATAGGTAGAGCGGTCTATTTGCAAAAGGTCGCTGACATCCTGCTGTGTATATCCCCATTTTGTGCGCAGGGTGCGCAGCTGCTTTCCCAGTTGTACCCGAGTATCCACTTTTATGCCCCCTTTTCACCACAATGCAACAACAATAAATATATTTTATGCTAAAATTTTGGTTGCTTCATTGATTAGTGAAAAATAATCACAGAAATCCGGCTGGTAATATATTCCTGCTTTTTTAAGGGCAGTATGAAACATTCAGAGTATCATTGGCGTACAAAACAATAGAAAAACGGCGCCTTGTGTGCTACACTTACCTGCAGGGAGGGGGAAGCTGTGATTATCAGTGCAAGTAGGCGAAGCGATATTCCAGCCTTTTATACAGAGTGGTTTTTAAACCGCGTGAAAGCGGGCTGGGTCTATGTGCGCAGCCCGAGAAACCCGCATCAAATCAGCGAAGTTTCCCTTTCGCCAAAAGTGGTTGATGGCATTGTCTTTTGGACGAAAAATCCGCTGCCGCTGCTTGGCAGGCTTGATGAGCTGCAGGGGTATCCTTATTATTTTCAGTTTACACTGAATCCATACGGAAAGGACGCCGAACCGAATGTACCCGATAAAGTAAAAATACTGATTCCGGTCTTTCGGCAGCTGTCGCGTAAAATTGGGAAAGAGCGGGTCCTTTGGCGCTATGACCCGATTCTTTTTAGCCGAAAATATACACTGGAGTACCATGTCAAAGCTTTTGCAGCATTGGCAAAAGCACTTTCCGGATATACAGACACCTGCACGGTCAGCTTTTTGGATTATTACCGAAATACGCAGAAAAATTTGGCACCTTTGCAGTTAACCGGTGCGTTGCCGGAGGAAAAGAGGGAACTGCTGCGGCAGTTTGCAAAAACTGCACGGGCGCGGGGAATGACCCTTTGTACCTGTGCAGAGGAGGCTGACTTTCATACTCTGGGCATTTCACATGCCCACTGCATTGACAGACAGCGTTTGGAAAAACTGAACGGCTGCGGCTTGGAGCTTGCCAAAGATAAAAATCAGCGGCCCGCATGCGGCTGCGCAGAGAGCGTTGACATCGGCGCTTACGATACCTGCCGCCACAGCTGCCTGTACTGCTACGCAAATGCCGGCAGAAACGCCGTCTTAAAACATGCTGCGTTGTACGACCCGTGCTCACCGCTGCTTTTTGGGAAACCCGAACAGGGAGATACCGTGAAACCACGTGTAGCACCTTCCTGCAAAAGCGGCCAGCTTCGTTTTTTCTAGCAGCAAAACCTCATAAGAAGGAATATAAAAAGGCCGCCCGAGTGTTTTTCACTTAGGCGGCCTTTTTGTTAAAATGGGAGAACTCTTAAAATAGGAGAATAGGGAACAAAATGAATTTTTATGCCTGCGCGCTCAGGACAGCGCGCACTTCGTATGTTTTCTTTTCGGGGTCATAGGGAATCAAGTTGCCTGCAATGGTTTTGCCGTCGACAGTCAGCTGCGGAACACCCTTTTCAGCGCCGTTGGGATTTTCCACTGTAATGTGGTAGGTGGCACCGCGGTAAAGGCGTGTCACTGTGAAGCCCTTGCAGGTATGAGGAATGCAGGGATTGACGCGTAGGCCGTCCAGTGTGGGCTGAATGCCCAGCATGTATTGGCTGACATCGGCAAAAGTCCATGCGGCGGTGCCGGTGAGCCAGCTGTTTTTGGCTTCACCGAAAGATGGCGCATCTTTGCCGGCAACCATTTGGCTGTAGACATATGGTTCGGTGCGGTGGATTTCACTGATGTTTTCAATATAGGCCGGGCAGGTTTTGCGGTAGACCTCAAAAGCGCGGTCACCGTGGCCCGCGACTGCCTCTGCACAGCTGATCCATGGGTTGTTGTGGCAGAAAATGCCGGCGTTTTCCTTGTAGCCCGGCGGGTAGCTGGAAATTTCGCCGAGGTTCAAGCGGTAAGTGGTATAAGCAGGCTGCAAAAGGACAATACCGTATTTGGTATCCAGCTTTTCTTTTACGCTTTGCAGGGCACGGTCAGCCAGGCCCTCTTTCAGACCAATGCCTGCCATAACGCACATGCCCTGGGGCTCGATGAAAATCTGGCCTTCATCGCAGACGTGGCTGCCGACAGGCTCGCTGTAGGCGTCATATGCGCGAATAAACCACTCGCCGTCCCAGCCGGCGCCCATGACAGCCTTGCGCATCTGTTCTACTTCTGCACGTACCTGTGCGGCTTCTTCTGCTTTTCCGCAGTGCTCGCAGATGTCGGCGTATTCGCCACCATACTTTACAAACATGCCGCCGATAAAGACACTTTCCGCTTTTCCGGTTTCTTTGTTGGAGCAGGTCTGGAAGCTTTCGCCCGGCTCGGAAGAGAAGCAGTTGAGGTTCAGACAGTCATTCCAGTCTGCGCGGCCAATCAGCGGCAGGCCGTGCGGACCTTTGTGTGAACAGGAGTAGGCAAAGCTGCGGCGCAAATGCTCCAGCAGAGGCTGCGCCTTGCTTTCGTCATTGTCAAAGGCAACCACTTCCTGCAGAATAGAGAAGTCACCGGTTTCACGCAGATAGGCATTGGTACCCGCAATCAGCCACAGTGGGTCATCATTAAAGCCGCTGCCGATGTCGGCATTGCCTTTTTTAGTCAGCGGCTGATACTGATGATAAGAGCTGCCATCTTCAAACTGCGTTGCAGCAATGTCAAGTATGCGCTGGCGTGCGCGCGCTGGCACTAAGTGCGCAATTCCCAGCAGGTCTTGGCAGGAGTCACGGAAGCCCATGCCGCGGCCGGTGCCGCTTTCAAAGTAACTGGCGCTGCGGCTGAGGTTAAACGTGACCATGCACTGATACTGGTTCCAAATATTGACCATGCGGTCTAGGCGGCTGTCCTCTGACTTCACCGTAAAGCGGGAAAGCAGGGATTCCCAGTAGCTGTGCAGTTTTGCTAAGGCATCATCTACCTGTGCGTCGGTGCGGTATTTCTGCATCATCTGTACAGCGCGGGTTTTATTAATGACACCGGGCGCTTCCCACTTGTCATCGGCGGGATTTTCCACATAGCCCAGCACAAAGATATAGCTGCAGCTTTCCTGCGGTTTCAGGTTTACCTGTAGGTGGTGGCTGCCAATCGGCTGCCAGCCGTGCGCAATGCTGTTGCCGGATTTGTTTTCCAGTACAGCGCGCGGCTCGCTGTAGCCGCGGTCCAGACCGCAGAAACTGTCGCGGCTGGTATCAAAGCCGCAGACGGGCTTGTTTACCGTATAGAAAGAAAAGTGCCGGCGGCGCTCGCGATATTCAGTTTTGTGGTAAATGGTGCTGCCGACTACTTCGACTTCGCCTGTGCTGAAATTTCGCTGGAAATTATTGGCGTCATCGACGGCGTTCCATAGGCAGAACTCGGCCAAGCTGAAAATATCCAGTTCCTTTGGTTTATCTGTACTGTTTGTCAGGGTCAGGCGGTGTACTTCGCAGTTGTCATCAACCGGCACAAAGCACTCTAAAGAAGCGGATACGCCGTTTTTTGAGCTTTCCAAAACCGTGTAGCCCATGCCATGGCGGCAGCGGTAGCTGTCGAGGTCGGTTTTCATCGGCTTCCAGCCGGGGTTCCAGATGGTGCTGCCATCTTTGATGTAGTAATAGCGGCCGATGCTGTCCAGTGGGCAGTCGTTGTAGCGGTAGCGTGTAATGCGGCGCAGCTTTGCGTCCTGATAAAAACAGTAGCCGCCGGCAGTATTAGAAATAAGGGAGAAAAATTGCTGGCTGCCCAGGTAGTTGATCCAGGGCAGGGGGGTGTGCGGTGTGGTGATTACATATTCTTTGTTTTGGTCGTCAAAATAGCCAAATTGCATGACGGCGCTCCTTTCTGGTAGCTCACGGTGAAAACGTTTAAGAAAAAGAAGTTTTCGGATACTATATAAAAACAATACAACATCTCAAGGAATTTTGCAACACATAATTATATTTTTATTTAAAGTACACAAATATAGGGCAAAAAAATAGATCTTCGAAAATGGAATAACAAGAATGATAAAAGAAAACGATTTCGCAAATAGTGCTGAAAATTTAAATATTTCATGCAAATATTTAGAGAAAAGACTGTATAAGCAATTTTATAAAAAGAATTTTTGCTAAAAAATCTGTATTTTCAGAATATTGATCTTAATTTTATAGGATTACATCAAAAACTGATTGCATTTTAGCAATAAATACAGTATATTATAGATGTGAAAACGATTTATAAGATTTTCACCCTTCATTCTTCGATGTGATACAATATTTTAGCGAAACTTTTTTCACAGCGAATAAAGGAGACTTGAAAAATGGCATCCTTAAAAGATATTGCAGAAAAATGCGGCGTTTCGGTTGCAACCGCCAGCAAGGCCCTGAACGGCCACCAGGAAGTCAGCAAAACGACTGCCGAAAAAGTGCGTGCGGCGGCAAAGGAACTGGGCTATATGCCAAACAGCGCCGCGCGGGCGCTGAAAACGAATCGTACCTATAATTTGGGGGTCCTTTTTGTAGATGAGACCCGCAGCGGTTTGACGCATGTCTATTTTTCCGCTGTACTCGACAGCTTTAAGGTTGAGGTGGAAAAAAACGGCTATGACATTACCTTTATCAACCATCATATCGGAAAGCGTGAGGCCACGTATCTGGAGCACTGCCGCTACCGCGGTGTGGACGGCGTGATGATCGCCTGTGTCAATTTCTTTGACCCGCAGGTCATTGAGCTGGTAAACAGCGATATTCCGGTAGTTACCATTGACCATATCTTTGACAATCACATTTCTGTAATTTCCGACAACATCAAGGGAATGCACGACCTGACCGATTATGTCTGTTCTATGGGGCACCGCCGGGTTGCGCTGATTCACGGCGAATATACCAGTGTTACGGCAAACCGCATGGCAAGTTTTTACAAGACCTGCATGAAGTGGGGCATCAGCGTCCCAGACGAATATGTGCGGGAGGCAGCTTACCATGACCCAAAAGCAACTGCACGCTGTACGGAAGAACTGCTGGCCCTGCCTGAGCGCCCCACCTGCATTCTGTTTCCGGACGATTATTCCTATATTGGCGGAATGAATGTCCTGCGGCAGGCAGGTCTGCGGGTGCCAGAGGACATCTCGGTTGCCGCATATGACGGGATTCCGCTTTCGCAGATGCTGCGGCCCAAACTGACAACCCTGCATCAGAATACCGAAGCACTGGGCAAAACGGCAGCTCAAAAGCTGATAGAGCTGATTGAGAACCCCAAAACAACTCTGCCGGTCAGCATTTCGGTGCCGGGGAGTTTGCTGCCCGGAGAAACTGTGCAGCACATTGCGGAATAAAAGAGATGTTTCTGTCTGCTCTAAGCGGTCCTGCAGATAAATAAGGTAAAATAGAAAAGGTCTGCGGCGTACTGGATTCACTGCCAGTATGCCGCAGGCCTTTTTATATCTATTTTGGTGCAGAATGGATTATGGAGATTTATCTTTGGGCGGGGTCTCTGGGGGCTTGTCTTTTTCAGCTCGTTTCCGGCAGCGGGTGCGTACAGCCAGCAAAACAGCGGCTACTGCACAGGCGGTTAGCAGAGCAACGCAAATACCAGTCTGGAAAGCGGTAAAGCTGCCTGTCCCCGAAATAGTAAGAGAAGCTTTTCCATCGCCGGAAGTGCGCGGAATGGAGGAAGGTGTGTAGGCTTCTCCGCTCGAACCGGAAGCGGACCGTGACTGTTTTCGACTGGCCGATGTACTTTGATGCTTTGAGGAAACCTTGTGGGAAGATACCACAGAGGAAGCGGAACCGTGTGGGCGGTGAACAATTACGGAATAAACTGTTTTTGCCTGCGTTCCGGCGGCAGATGCGGTGATGGTGATCATTGTATCAGAACCGGCCGCTTTCAGGGTGTGCCGGTTTATGCTGACAGCAGTGCCTGCCGGTTGTTCGGTGCAGAACCAGAGTGCCTTGCAGCTTTCTGGAACTGTTACTTGATACGAAGTGACTTCTGGCTGGAAAGATGGCTGTAGCTGTCCCAGAGAAGAGTCTTCCAGAGCAAGACTTTGCAGGCGGGGAGCTGTCACTGCAGTGCCGCTCCCTTTTGCACCTGCAGCGGCGGCGCTGACCTGCACGACCGTCTGTGTTTCATTGCCGTCTGGCAGAGACTTTCCGTTAAAATCGCACGCTTCGTCGGGCTTCATAGAAAATGTGTAGCTGCCGGCTGGTGCGTTTGAGCGCACACGAAAAGTGTAAGTGACAATACAGCCGGAAAGGTTTGGTGCATTGTCCTGCTTTACACTGCAAGTGTAAACAGTGATCAGCGGCTCTGCCTGCCGCACAAAAATATCTGCGCCGCTGGTCTGTGCAGCATTCGTATGGCTTACATATTCAAATATTTCCGGGTCGTACTGCAGTGCTGTGCGAAAAGCGCCGGGGGCAGTGCGGCCGGGAGAAACGTAGAGCTGCAGCTGGACTTTGCTGCCGGGGGTGTAGCTGCTGCCGGCCTTTATTTGAAAAGTTGGACCGTCTTTTAGGTACAGATTGGCCGCCGCAGTAATGCAGAAAAAAGCTGCGATTGCCACGGCGGCACAAAGTCCCCATTTCCATTGGTGTTTTAATTGGTGCTTTAATTTTCTTTTGATTTTTCACACCGCTTTCTGGTAAAGCAGACTACGCACAATCATACATTAGATGGTAGCGACCGCGCGGGTCTCTTCCTTGTACAGGCGCTTGCGCAGAGCTACCAAACGAAAGCGATTGTAGCGCTGTATAATTGCAAACGGTGAATTGCCAAAGAAAATCAAGATGGAAAAAGTAAAGCCGACCAAAGACTGGTTTAAAATGAGCACAACAAAAATGCACCCGAGATTGAGCGTATGTGTCCATTCTCCCCGGCAGGTTTCTGCAATAAAGTCATCCAAGTATTTTGAGGAAACACTCGTAATATGCTTTTTAGAGAAACCATCTTGACTGATGAATTGTGGGACACGGTCTTTCCAGTCGTTGATATGCAGGTGGTCCCGGTACCAGCGGCCGCCGCGCTCCCACTTCCACGCCCGAAACTGCGTGGAACTTGGCTGAAAATAAGAATTTGGCAGGTGCGTCGACATTAAAAAACTGGTTCCATGCCACAGCCCTATAACCAGCAGATTTGCCAGCAGCATCGTGACATAATTCATTTCCCGAAGCATCTGTTTTCCCCCTCTCTTTTAAAATAGAGCAACATCCTTTTGACATTCTTATACAAATTCATTATAATACGCCTTTTCTCCCTTGTAAACTGGGGTTTTGCAAGAAATCTTTCTGGAAATATCAGCGAATTTTATTTGAAAAAGCACGGACTTTTGATAATTTTTACAAGACTGTGCTTGTGTAAAGCAGCTATTTCTGATTTGATATACAAAAAGAGGAAAAATTTTTGTAAAAATTCGCTTCTGAAAGCGAATTTTGCATTTCTTTTATGCGATAGGTGAAAGTGAAAATGCAGCATTCAGAAAAGGAGGAAACAGAAAATGGTGAATTTCCCAGATACACCGGTTTTAAAACTTTATCTGACGCATGACAGCCGCGAGAGCTTTACTATTGCACAGGGCAGTTTTGGCTGGACACTTCGTGTTTATGTGTATGATTTTAAAGACCAGCTGATGAATCTGGCAGGGTGCAGTGTTCGGTTGAAAGTGATTAAAGCGGACGGCACAATGGGGTACTATGACGGTACTGTAAATGCAGAGGACCCGGCTGCAGCAGAGTGGCAGATAGCCCCGCAGGTGACCGCGGCGGCGGGCTTCATGCAACTGGTGGTGGAAATTTCAAATAAAACGGCTGGTATGCAGACCTCTACCAGCTGCACCGGAAATGTTTTGGCAATTCCCGACAATCCGGACAGCACCTTGACAAGTACCAATGATTTTCAGGTGTTGACTGATGCAGTAAGCAAAACGGCGGGGGTGAAGCAGGCGGCTGAGCAGGCACAGACTGCCGCGCAACAGGCACAGTCGGCCGCAGACACAGCGGATAAAGCGGCCGTATCTGCGACAAGCGCTGCACAAGATGCCTCTGCCGGGGCAGAAAAAGCCAGCAGCGGCGCCAAGGCCGCCGCTGCTGCAGCCGGTGCAGCAGACATGGCGGCGGTCCGTGCAAATACGGCAGCTGCAAATGCGGAAAGTGTGGTAAGCGGTGATTTACAGCCGGCAGTCAATACGTGCCTGGCGGCAGAAAAAGACAAAGCCGGCGGCCTTGCGGGATATGATACGCTGACATCACATACAATGGATACGGCCCGGCATGTTTCAGATGCGGAGCGCAGCACGTGGAATCAATCTGTGCCGCAGAGTCGCACGGTAAACGGACATCCGCTGACAGCAGACATTGCTTTGACTTACAGCGATGTGGGCGCAGAACACTGCAAAACCGATGACCGCAAAACAGACCAGCACTGGGAAATTTATGCGGACGGCAGAGTGCATCTGTGGGGGTACTTTTCAGACACCGTAGACGCTGTAAAAACTGCGTACGGCAGTTCTTATTTGAATGGAAACATAGCGGCTGCAGTAACAAAGCCCTGCGCGATGCGTACAATAAAAAGTGTACAGTTGAGTCTTTCTTCCAGCGGTGTGTTGATCCCCTACAATCCAAAATATTTGTCTGACAGCAGCAAACTGACCTTCGGTATTGTTTCCCCAGTTTCAGTAAGTAATCTGCTGTATCAAGGAATGTATCAGATTTGGGGACTGCAGGGAAATGAGGATACATAAAAATGGAAATTGCAGAATTAGAGATCTACCAGCAGATGTTTGGCACCGGCAAAGAAACTGAATTGGCGTATTACCGGACCTATCTGCTGCAAACGGACTACGTCGCGGCGAAAATGGCCGAGGCTGCTTATACTGGTACCAAACTGACAGAAGACTATTCGGAAATTTTAGCTAAGCGGGTCAAATGCCGGCAAAAAATTGATGAGTTAACGGGGGATAAAATATTTTGAAAAATGGAATTGATGTGAGTACATACAATGGTAAAGTAAACTGGAGTGCAGTCAAAGCAAGCGGGGTTGGCTTTGCAATTCTGCGTGCAGGGTATGGCAGTGACCAGGCCAACCAGGACGACTCACAATTTGCACGCAATGTAAGCGAATGTGACCGTCTGGGTCTGCTGTGGGGCGCATATCTTTACAGCTATGCGCTGACAGTAGACAGCGCAAAAAGCGAGCTTGCGCACTTGCTGCGGCTTTTAAAAGGGAAAAAACCGCTTTACCCGGTCTTTATCGACATGGAGGATGCAGATGGCTATAAAGCAAGTCACGGTATGCCAAGCAACCGAACACTGACGGATATCATCAAGGTAGTGTGCAGCGGATTGCAGCGGGCGGGCTATCTGCCGGGATATTATATCAATAAAGACTGGTACGAAAATAAAATTGATACCGGCGAGCTTGGCGGCTATGCGTTTTGGTATGCGCGGCCGGGTGTAGCTGTACCGGATAAAGTGTGCGGTATTTGGCAGAATGCCTTTCCAGAAACAGGAGGGCACTGCAGCGGGGCAAATATTGACGGCGGGGGCTGTGATACAGATATCTGTTACACAGACTATCCTGCGCAAGTGCGTGCCCGCGGCCTAAACGGCTGGGCAAAAGGCAGCGCTGTTCCAGTGGCTGCCAAGGCCGCCCAAGCGGCAGCCGCATCTGCCGGAAACGCGAATACAAGCACAGCACAGCAGTGGTACAACGCGCGCAGCGCTGGACTCAAAGTAGATGGATTTTGGGGGCCGGAGACGCGCAAAGCTGCGATAATGTCGGTGCAGCGCGGCTGTAATCAGTCGTACGGAGCGGGTTTGTCAGTAGACGGCATCTGGGGGCCGAAAACGGATGCAGCAATTAAGACGTTGCGTCTGGGCAGTAAAAACGCGGCTGTGTACAGTCTGCAGGCGGTTTTGATGGCGCACGGCTATGGCTGCGGCGGACTTGACGGCGTGTTCGGTGTCAGTACAGACAGCGCCGTGAGGGCATATCAAAGGACCGCGGGGCTGTCTATCGACGGTATGGCCGGCAAGGCAACATTCGCGGCGCTGTGCAGGTGATACCATGCCCACAGAAGTGATTGTAGCCCTGATTGCTTTTGCCGGAACAGCAGCTGGCAGCTGGGCCGGCGTGCGAAAATCCAACCAGCTGGTGGAGTTTCGACTAAAGAAACTGGAAGAAAAAGTGGAGAAGCACAATCATTTGGTTGAGCGTATGGCAAAGGTGGAGGATTCCGCAAAATCTGCGCATCACCGAATCGACGAGGTACATACAGAATTGGAGGCTTTATACAATGAAAATCAACTGGAAAGTTCGTGTTAAAAATAAAGCGTTTTGGCTGGCATTGGTTCCGGCGGTTCTGCTGCTGGTACAGGTAGTGATAGCGCCTTTTGGGTACAACTGGGACTACGGAATTTGCAGTCAGGAGCTTACAGCGATTGTCAATGCGCTGTTTGCCGTGTTTGCAATTCTTGGTGTGGTCAACGACCCGACTACTGCCGGCGTCGGTGACAGCACCCAGGCACTTTACTATCCGGAACCAAAAAAGAAATAAGCAAAACATAAAAACACCCCGCAGAAATGGCTTTTCGCTGCCTTTCTGTGGGGCGTTTTGCTGTATACACCTTTCCGGTGCAGTGCAAGAGGAACAAATAGGGTCATTCATTATAAAAGACAGAGTAGGCGGGGCTTTTTAAGGGGAGCACGCGGCTGCGGTAGTCCGGCATTATGCTTTCCAGCTCTGCGTAAAAAAACGGGGAGTGATCCGGGTGCAGAAAGTGAACGTATTCGTGCAGGACCACTGCCTGTACGCAGGGCAGCGGTGTTTCGAGCAGGCGGGTGCTCAGCGTAATGATATGTTTTGCGGGAATACAGCTGCCCCAGCGTGAGGTCATGCGCCGTATGCGCAGTGTGACCGCCTGCGGGATAGGTTTGTCCTGCAGCAGGTTTTCAGCCTGACGGGCAGTGTCACCGAAAACAGAAAAACAAACGGTGCGCAGCCATTTCTGCAACAGAGCCTGCCGCTTTTCCGTTTGGGTTTCAGCGGGGGCCTGCAGCAGCAAAGCTGTACCCTGCAGGGAGACTGCACAGTGGCTGGCTGTTTCATTTTGCAGGGTCCGTATCTGCCCCAGCAGGCGGAACTGCTCACCGGTTTGGTATTGATGTTTTGGCGGGAGCAGGACTTTGTGCTCCTGCAGCTTTCTGTGTGCGCTTTGCAGGAAGCTGCTTTTTTGTTGCAGAATACATTCTACTTCCGCTTTTGGCACGCGGCGGGGAGCGGAAACGACAGCGGTTCCGTCTTCCTGCAAATGAATATTTACATTTTTTACCGATTTATGTACTAAGATATAAGGGACTTCGGTCTTGCCGCACAACACCGTGCCGTGTATTACAGAAGCCGCCACTGAGATTTCCCCTCTCTATTGTTTTTTGCTTATCATAGCACAAAGGAAGAAGGAACAAAAGGATTGACATTCACAGTAAGTAGTTTATAATACTAAATTATTAAGAATATTTAAATACTTTATACATGCTACTTTTGAGGGAGGTGAAACGACTTTGGCAGACAATGGGCATGCCCGCTTGTTTGCGGCTGCCGGGCGGGTGCGCAGAAGTACTGGAAAACTGCACCGCCTTTCCAGCATTACGCCGGGAGAGCTGTATGTGCTGTGCCATATTTTGCATTTGCAGCAGGACCATGAGCTGCGCGCCAGCGAGCTTGGCACCCACATGCGCATGAGCCGGCCGGCGGTGAGCCAGGTGCTGCGCTCTTTAGAGAAAAAACATTTGATTGAGCGGGTCAACAGCGCAGAGGACCGGCGGGTTGTGTATGTGCATATCACCGATGACGGGCACCAGCGCTACCGCGAGCTGACCGCGCAGATTTCAGAGAAAATGGACCGTGTGCTCGGCCATATCGGCCCCGAAAAAGAAGAAGAGCTTACGCAGATTCTTAACGAACTTGCAGATGCAATGGACGAGGAGCTCAAGTGAGATTTCGGCAGGTCATTTTTTATAAGCAGAAAGGAAGGAAAGCATGCACAGAATTTCCTGTTACTTTAAAACGTACCTTGGGGCAATCATTCTGGCGGTGCTGCTGCTGTTTGGGCAGGCAATGTGTGATTTGTCTTTGCCAAACTATATGAGCAATATCGTAAATATAGGTATTCAGCAGGGCGGCATTACAGATGCTGCGCCAGATGCCCTAAGCGCAAAAGGACTCCGGTTTTTTGAGCACTTTATGACAACCGGGCAGAAATCTGTCATCGACAAAAGTTATACGTTGGCGAAAACGGGTACCCAGACAGCCCGCTACCCGCAAAATGCCAAAGAGGATATTTATATGCTTAGCAGCAGCGCCGACCGCCAGGCGGTCAGCGCTGTGTTTGGAGAAAACACCTGGACTTTTATTAAGACAATGGAGTCCCTGCAAAGTACCCTTGGCAGTAAAGCCTCTACAGCGCAGAACAGTAGCTCCTCGACAGATATCAGCAACATGGACTTTTCCAAGCTGTATCAGATAGAGCCGCTGCTTCAAAAAGTGCCGCAACAGACCTTTGCAGATGCACAGAAAAAAGCGGCACAGGTGCAGAGCAGTATGAAGCTGCAGAGCGGCACCGTGCTGGTAAAAGCTTTTTATAAAGAACTTGGTGTAGATACCGCGAAAATTGAGCAGAACTATATCATTAAAGAGGGGCTGATGATGCTGCTCTTTACGCTGGGCAGCGCTCTGGCCGCTATTTTAGTGGGCCTATTGGCTTCCCGCGTTTCCGCCGGCATAGGGCGTGACCTGCGGCGGGACGTGTTCCACCGTGTCAATTATTTTTCCAATACCGAATTTGATAAATTCAGCACTGCCTCGCTGATTACGCGCACGACAAATGATATTACACAGGTACAGATGGTTGTACTCATGGGAATCCGCATGCTTTTCTATGCGCCGATGATGGCGATTGGCGGCATTACCATGGCAGTGCGCAAGAGTGTTTCTATGACATGGATTATTGCGCTGGCGGTAATTGTGCTTGTCGGCTTGGTTTGTGTGCTCTTCTCTATTGCACTGCCGCGCTTTAAAAAGATGCAGAGCTTAATTGACCGCATGAATTTGGTGGCACGTGAAAACTTGACGGGCCTGATGGTGACGCGTGCTTTCAGCAATCAACAGTTTGAGGAAGATCGCTTTGATAAGGCCAACCGCGACCTGACAGACAACCAGCGCTTTGTCAACCGGCTGATGTCTATTTTAATGCCGGCAATGATGTTTGTGATGAATGGTATTTCCCTGCTGATTGTCTGGGTGGGTGCACATCAGGTGGCAGAGAGCCAGATTCAGGTTGGTGATATGATGGCCTATATGCAGTACGCCATGCAGATTATCATCAGCTTCCTGTTTATTTCGGCAATCTTCATTTTCCTGCCGCGCGCCTCAGTTTCTGCCGGGCGTATCGCAGATGTTATTGAAACAGAACCGTCCATAAAAGACCCGCCGGCACCCAAGGCATTTGACCCCGACAAAAAGGGCGTGGTCGAGTTTCACAATGTCAGCTTCCATTACAGCGGCGCACAGGAAGATGTGCTGCAGGATATCAGCTTTACAGCCCAGCCAGGCCAGACAACGGCTTTTATCGGCTCGACTGGCTCTGGCAAGAGCACACTGATCAATCTGATTCCGCGCTTTTATGACGTGACCGGCGGCTCTGTGCTGGTAGAGGGACGTGACGTGCGCGACGTGACGCAGAAAGACCTGCGCAGGCGTATCGGCTATGTTCCGCAGAAAGGCGTGCTGCTGACCGGCAGTGTGGCTTCCAATTTGCGCTATGGCAAAGACGACGCAACACAGCAAGACCTGCACGAAGCGGCGCAGGTGGCACAGGCGACAGAGTTTATCGATGCTATGCCGCACGGTATGGAGACCGAAATCGCGCAGGGTGGCAGCAATGTTTCTGGTGGGCAGAAGCAGCGCCTGTCTATTGCGCGCGCACTGGCTACAAAAGCGCAGATTTACATTTTTGACGACAGCTTTTCTGCACTGGACTTTAAGACAGACGCGGCGCTGCGGGCTGCGCTGAAAAAGCAGATCAGCGGCGCAACCGTGCTTTTGGTAGCACAGCGTGTTTCCACAATTATGGACGCTGACCAGATTGTTGTATTGGATGAGGGCAGAATTGTCGGCCGGGGCACGCACCGCGAGCTGCTGAAAAACTGCCGGACGTACTATGAAATTGCTTCGAGCCAGCTGACAAAGGAGGAATTAGCATGAGTGAAATGCAAACCTCCAGACCGCCCCGGCGCCGCGGCCCTATGGGCCATGGGCCAATGGGTGTACCCGGCGAAAAAGCCAAGGACCTTTCCGGTACGTTTAAAAAGCTGCTGCATTATATGAGCAGACATAAATTCAAAATCATTCTGGTACTGATCTTTGCCGTATGTTCCACCATCTTTATGATTGTGGGGCCAAAAATTCTAGGCAAAGCTACCACAGAAATCTTTACCGGCCTAGTCAACCAGATTTCCGGCACAGGTGAGGGTATCAATTTTGTCCGCATCGCGCAGATTCTGCTGTTCCTGCTGACAATCTATTTAATCAGCGCGGCTTTTAGCTACGCACAGGGCTGGATTATGACCGGGGTCACCATGGACGTGACCTACTGCCTGCGCCGCGATATCGCGGCAAAGATTCAGCGCCTGCCGTTTTCTTATTATGATACCACGACAAATGGCGAGGTGCTGTCGCGCCTGACCAATGATGTTGATACCATTTCCCAGAGCCTCAACCAGTCTTTGACACAGATTATCACCAGTGTTACACAGCTGATCGGCATTCTTATTATGATGTTTTCTATCAACTGGAAAATGTCGTTGGTGGCCCTGTGCATTGTGCCCCTTTCTGCTTTGGTAATTATGCTGGTAGTCAAGCATTCACAGAAATACTATAAGCAGCAGCAGGACTATCTGGGCCACGTCAACGGCCATATCGAGGAAATGTATGGCAGCCATGTGATTGTGCAGGCCTTTAACGGAGAAGAGAAAAACGAAGAGGCATTTTCGGATTACAATGAAAATTTATACCATTCCGCATGGAAAAGCCAGTTTTTCTCCAGCATGATGCAGCCGATTATGGCCTTTATCGGCAATGTCGGTTTTGTAGCCATCTGTATTTTAGGTGGCTGGTATGCGATACAGGGCGCCATCACAGTCGGCGATATCCAGGCATTTACGCAGTATGTGCGTCAGTTTACGCAGCCCATTCAGCAGGTAGCAAACATCTCTAATGTGCTGCAGTCTACAGCAGCGGCTGCCGAGCGCGTCTTTGACTTCTTGGAAGAAAAAGAGGAACCTGCAGAAAGCAAAAATGCGATTACTCTGAATACAACCGACAAACCGGATACAGAACTGAACGTGCATATCAACGGCAGCGTGCAGTTTGCGCATGTCAGCTTTGGCTATACACCGGAAAAGCAGATTATCCATGATTTCTGCGCGACTGTAGAGCCGGGCCAGCGTGTTGCCATTGTCGGCCCGACCGGCGCAGGCAAAACGACCATGGTAAAGCTGCTGATGCGTTTTTATGATGTCAACAGCGGCGCCATTTTGGTAGATGGCTATGATATCCGCGACTTTAAGCGGCATGACCTGCGCATGCTGTTTGGCATGGTGCTGCAGGACACTTGGCTTTACAACGCCTCTATCCGCGAAAACATCCGCTATGGCTGCCGCAACGCGACAGATGAGCAGATTGCTGCTGCCGCAAAGAGCGCCCAGGTAGACCACTTTGTGCGCACAATGCCGGGTGGGTACGACATGATTTTAAATGAAGAAGCAAGCAATATCAGCCAGGGGCAGAAACAGCTTTTGACGATTGCCCGGGCTTTTCTCGCTGACCCACAGATCTTGATTCTGGATGAGGCCACTTCCAGTGTAGATACCCGTACAGAAATCTTGATTCAGCGCGCGATGGATGAACTGATGAAGGGCCGCACCTCGTTCATTATTGCGCACCGCTTGTCGACTATTCGTGACGCAGACCTAATCCTTGTTATGGACCACGGCGATATTGTCGAGCAGGGCACACATGAATCTCTGCTGGCAAAGGGTGGCTTTTACGCCAACCTTTACAACAGCCAGTTTGCCGACTGATTTGTCGAAAAAGATGGACCGTTTGCAGGCTTTGTCCTGCAGCGGCCCATTTTTTATGTGAAATAATTTTTTAGAAAACGAAATGCCTAAAAAGCCGCTTCTCTTCTGTCATATTGTAATGATTTTGTAACTTATCAAACGTGAGAACATAAGGAATTTCAACAAAGCGGATGTTGAAAGCGGGGAAAATTCCACCCCATTCGCCCAAAATGGCGGGCGAAAGGCCTTTTTTGGTTGAAAACACAGTTGAAAATGTTGAAGACTTTTAAACAGGAAGTATTTTACATGCGGTAAGAACAAAAGTTATGTAAACCTTTGAAATGGAATGAGAAAAAAGAACTTGAAAATATGCTCAATTAAGTTCATAATTAGAATTATTATTTAGTTAGAATCCCGTAAAATAAGAGAATCATATCGTAGGAGGCTAAAATACCTATGAAAATCCGTGTGAAGCCCCGGTGGATCCTTCTTTCAGTTTTTGCAGTTGTGGCGGCAGCTTGTGTAGTGTTTGTGGGAGTACACACGCTATATGTGCAGCATAAAGAGAACAGCCGCCCCCCTGCGGGGGAACTGGCAGCGCAGATTGTGCAGGAGATTGGCTGTGAAGACAGCTATACGCAGGTGCCGAATGCTTCTGTGCAGAAATATTATCCATTTACCGGCAGTGTGGTCGAAAGTCAGGGCATGTGGCTTTCTAAGGAAAGCAGCAAGGCTGGTGAGCTGTGCTGCTTTCGCCTGCGCAGTACCGCGGACGCCCAGCAAGCCAAAAAAGTCATTGGCAGCCGCCTGCAGCGAAAAGCGCAGGCTTTTCTCGGGGTCAGCCGCGACCAGTATCAGCTGGTACAGCAGGCAGCGGTGGTGCAGAAAGACCGCTACTTACTGGTGGCTGTTTCCGGCGACCCGCAGGCTGAAATCGATATTTTTCAAAAACTTCTAAAATAACTTGCAGCAGTATCTGTTTTGTGCTATAATTTCTCTGTTATGCAGAAGTAGTTCAGTGGCAGAATACCAGCTTCCCAAGCTGAGGATGCGGGTTCGATTCCCGTCTTCTGCTCCAAGTGAAAAGTCCCCGAAAGCCTTGAAACATCTGGCTTTCGGGGACTTTTGTATTTTCATCTGATGATTTTTTTCAAGGTGGCTGCAAGGCAAAGTCCCTTGCCTTCTCTGCGACGGCGTGTTATTCTTTCTTTAGCGCGAGGCGCACAGCGGTGCACCAACTCCCCAAAACCGGGTCGCTTTGGAAAGGAAAAGCCATGAAGATTACTTACCGTGAAAGCAAAGAATTTACGCCCGCCCAGCTCGAGGACCTGTTTTCTTCCGTAAAATGGGAGTCCGGCAAGTACCCAAACCGCTTGGCAGAGGGAATGAAAAACTCATCAGTTGTGATTTCTGCATGGGACAGAGACACCCTTGTCGGTTTGGTGAGAAGCTTAGATGATGGGGCCACGACGGCGTTCCTTCATTACCTGCTGGTAAGGCCGGCCTATCAGAAACTGAGAATCGGATATGCCCTGATGGAAAAAATGATGAGGCACTACACCGATTTTCTGTATGTCAAAATTATGCCATCAGATAAGGCAGTTGTTCCGTTCTATCAGAAATTTGGGTTTAAGAATTTCGACAATTATTGTGCCTTAGAGGTTAAAAATCTGGGCCGAGTTGCAGACAAAATACCCAGCGGCAGATAAAATTGCGCCTGTCCTGTTCAGGTAGCCCTAAAAACGCAAATACAAAAACGCAGAGCCGAGGATAAAATCCATCTGCTCTGCGCCTTTTCTATCTCTTTTGTGAGGACTGATTGTTCATCCTTATTTTGTCAGCCGCTCAAACACCGGGATATACTCCAGCGGCGCTTTTACAGTGACGGACTCTCCACCGGCAAACTGCTCACCGGAGTGAATCTCCTGCCAATTTCCCGCAGGGAGATATACTTTTCGTTCAAAGGTTTTCGGTGTAAGAATAGGCGCAACCAGATAACGGGAACCGAACATATACTGGTCGTCCAGATTCCAGCAGGCGGCGTCCTGTGGGAACTCAAAGAACATGGTGCGCATCAGGGGCGCGCCGGTCTCGTGTGCTTGCTGCATCAGATCCATCAGGTAGGGCTTCAGTGTAAGGCGGGTGTCAAGGTTGGCTTTCAGAATACGGAAAACATCCTCGCCGTAGCTCCAAAGCTCATTGGGCTGGCCGGTATGCAGGTATCCGCCGCCGTAGTCGCGGTGGTCGAGCTCTGGAATATTATAGGGCCCACGGTCACCGTGCATACGCAGAATGGGGCAGAAAACCGCAAATTCATACCAACGCACCAGCAGCTCACGAAAATCGGGGTCATTGACATCATCTGTCATAAAGCCGCCGATGTCTGTTGTCCACCAGGGAATGCCGGCAATGCCGATATTCAGTCCGGCCGAAATTTGGTCGCGCAGCGCTTCATAGGTGCTGGGAATATCGCCGGACCAAAGCAGTGTGGAGTATTTCTGGCTGCCGACCCACCCGCAGCGAATCAGGTTCATAAAAGGAGTGCGGCCGTCCGCGGTCATGCCGTCATGGAAAGTCTTTGCGTAGTCTTTCGGGTATGCGGCGCCGTATTTCTGCATGGGGCCGTCGTAGCAACGGATATTGTCAAAATCATAAACAGCAAGGTCCGGCTCGGCATTGTCCAGCCAAAAGAAATCAATACCCAGATCACTGTAATTCTTTTTGCAGGTTTCGTATAGGAACTGGCGTGCCTCGGGGTTAAACAAATCAATGGTAGCGCACTCGCCCTGGAAATCATAGGTCTCTACAGTGCCGCGCTCGGTTCGCAGCAGCAGACCGCGCTCCTGCAGTTCGCCAAAGTTTTTGCCGCGCTTGTCGACAGAGGGCCATACGGATACCATCACTTTAATACCCATAGCGTGCAGTTCGTCAGTCATAGCGCGTACATCGGGCCAATACTTTTTGTCGAAGCACCAGGAGCCCTGGTATGGCCAGTGGAAGAAATCAATGACGATGACATCCAGCGGAATGCCCAGTTCACGGTATTTCCGCGCGACGGCGAGCACTTCTTCCTGCGAGCGGTAGCGCAGCTTGCACTGCCACAGGCCGAGGATCTTTTCCGGGAACATCGGGGAACGGCCGACAACATCGGTGTAGTTTTCAATGATCTTTGCAGGGGCTTCATCTGTTGTAATCCAGTAATCTAGTTCTTCTGCCTCTGTAGCGGTCCACTCTGTCAGGTTTTTGCCGAAAGAGACGGTGCCCACAGCGGGGTTGTTCCACAAAAGGCCATAGCCGAGATTTGAGAGTACAAATGGAATAGAGGACTGAGAGTTTCTCTGGGCAAGCTCCAGCGTGCAGCCCTTTAGGTCCAGGTAAGGTTGCTGGTACTGCCCCATGCCAAACAGCTTTTCGCCGTCGCGGCTCTCAAAGCGGGCTTTGATGGTGTAATCATTTCCGGCCAGCGGCTTCAGTTCGCGGCCCTCCAGTTTCAGGGCACGGCCCTCTTTGCAGATAGTGCCGCCGTAGTTGCGGTAGTATTCGCGCAGCAGCAGAGTGTCTTCCTTAAAAAAGGAGATGACACCGGTGGAGTTCAGCACTGCCCGCAGGGAGCCGCTGCGAATTTCGGCGCCGTCGGGGCTCAGGCGAATTTGTGCATCGGCAGAGCGCTTTTCCGGGTCGAGGGCGTTGCAGCGGCCGCTGAAAGCGCGGTTTGCTGTGCTGCGCACGCGCAGCGCATTTTTGCCCCAGGCTTCAATGCAAAGGGTCTCGTGCTCGTGACGCCCAATCAGGCATCCGTTCTTTTGGGTAAATTCCATAGAGAAACCTTCTTTCTTTGCCATATCAGGGACTTGGCAAACAGAGTGAAAATAAAAGCATTTCTATAAAAATGCTGTACGGGTTGCTTCAATTCTTATTATAGTTGACAGTAAGCTCAAAATGCTTTAACGTATTTGATGAACACTAACACAATTTTGACAGGAGCGGTTATGCAGCAAAATGATTTAATGAGGGAATCCATTCCACATGGCGATGCACTTTTTCCCATGTCTCTGCACGAGATTGCAACAGACTGCAAACATACCGAGCGGCTGGAATGCCACTGGCACAAAGAAATCGAAATCCTGGTTGCGACTGCGGGGCAGGCGGTGTTCCGCATCGATACCGAGTCGTTTCCGCTCAGTGCGGGCGAGGCTGTCTTTGTAAACGGCAACCGCTTGCATTCCGCGCGGGCGGCTGAGATGGAGCCTTTCGAGTACTTTGCAGTGGTCTTTGATCTGTCGCTGCTGTCCGGTGAAGTAAATGACCGTATTAGCCAGCGGTACATTGCGCCGGTGGTAAACGGCAGCATTGCCTTTTCGGAAAAAATTACGCGTGAAGAATACGGCGGGGAAGTTTTTGGCCTGCTTTTTGCAATACGGGAAGCATACCGAAAAAAAGAGCTGCTGTATGAAATGAATATCAAAATCAAACTGATGGAGATTTGGACAATTTTGTACAGACACGCAGAAAAGGCCCAGGGACCAGCGCCCAAGGCGGAAAATTATAAAATAGAAAGCATCAAGAGAATCATGCGCTATATACAGGAACATTATCGGGAAGACATCACGGTTTCCGGCATGGCAGAAAGGTGCGGTATGAGCGAGAGCCAATTCTGCCGCTTCTTCAGGAGCATGGCGCAGAGCTCGGCCGTACATTATATCCAGACCTGCCGGGTAACAGAGAGCTGCCGCCTTTTGCGGACCACCGACCTGCCGGTCAGCGCAGTTGCTCTGCAGGTTGGCTTTGAAAACATCAGCTATTTCAACCGCGTTTTTCTACGGTTTATGCACCGTTCGCCCTCGGCGTTTCGCGCGCAGGAAAATCTATAAAGTGCTTTTGCGCCGCACGCTGTCAATCAATTTCTATATCATTCTGTACAATAAAATAAATACAAAAAGGAGCCAGCCGTTATGAAAGCTTATGAAATCACCTTCAGCCCAACCGGTGGAACGAAAAAGGCGGCAGATTTTCTGCTGTCGCAGTTCGCCTGCGAAAAGGAAGAAATCAACCTGCTTCCGCTGGGCACAGATTACAGCGGATATTGCTTTTCAAAAGAAGACATCTGTCTGTTTGCAGTGCCCTCTTTCGGGGGAAGAGTGCCGCAGACTGCGGCAGAGCGCATTTTAGCGATGCAAGGAAATTCAGCAAGGGCTGTCCTGCTCTGCATCTATGGAAACCGCGCTTACGACGATACTTTGCTGGAGCTGAAAGATATTGTAAAACAGGCGGGATTTTTGCCGGTCGCGGCGGCCACGGCAGTGGCAGAGCACTCGATTATGCGGCAGTTTGCGACAGGGCGGCCGGACACGGCAGACGAAATAGAATTGAAGGACTTTTCCCAAACAATCTGGGACAAAATCAGCGCGGGGGAAACAATGCCGGAAGCAGAGGTGCCCGGCAACGAGGATTACCGAAAATACGGCGGCGTTCCCTTTAAGCCAAGCACAGATGAAAAATGCAACGCTTGCGGTATTTGTGCCCGTGAATGTCCGGTTGGCGCGATTGACAAAGACACCCTGCACAAGACCGACAAGAGCAAGTGTATTTCCTGTATGCGCTGTATACAAGTATGCCCGCAGCACGCAAGGAACCTAAACAGACTCATGCTGGACGTTGCATCGAAAAAACTGGAAAAAGCCTGTGCCGGCAGAAAAGAAAATGAGCTTTTCTTTGGCTGATGCCGCTCTTTGAGAAAAAAGAGACCCACGTGCATTGCGGCGGCCTGCCCTGCACATAACCTTTACAGGGCCGACAAAGAGGAAAGGCCTTTTATCTATCCTATAAAAAGGAGGCAGCAAAACATGAAGACCATTTACTATCACGGCGATATCCTTACAATGGCAGAGCCGCAGCAAGCAGCAGGGGTCCTGACCGATGGAAGAAAGGTTCTTGCTGTCGGGGAGCCAAAAACTTTGCAGGCACAGGCGCCGGAAGCACACCTGTATGACCTTGGCGGCTGTACCATGATGCCTGCTTTTATTGACGCGCACAGCCATTTTACAGAGGTTGCTACTGGAATGCTGCAAGTCTCTTTAGATGAGGCCGACAGCACCGCAGCTGTTGCGGAGAAGGTACAAAAGCATATCCGCGAAAACGGCATTCAGCCGGGTGAATGGGTGCAGGCAAAAGACTACGACCATAGCCGCATGCCTGGCGGCAAAAACCCGACACTCGCGCAGCTTGGCGCCATGGCACCTGATAATCCGCTGGTGATTCAGCACAAGTCGGGGCACTTTGGGCTTTTTAATGCAAAGGCGCTTGCCGCGGCCGGCATATCTGCAGAAACACCAAACCCAGCGGGCGGGACAATCGGCAGAGATGCTGCAGGGTTTACGGGATATCTTGAAGAAAACGCATACTTTGCGGCGGTGAAAAAGATACCGCTGCCCGGCGCGAAAACTCTGCTTTCCGTGTACCGCAGGGCACAGGAAAAGTATCTTTCGTACGGAATTACGACGATACAAGAGGGAATGCTCGTAAAAGAAATGCTTCCACTTTACCGGCTGCTTCTCTCTTCTGATCTGCTGAAAGTGGACTTGGTCGCTTACCCGGATTTAGAGACTTTTCCGATTGTAAAAGAAGAGCTCTGGAAAAATTATAAGCAGTACGACCGGCACATTAAAATCGGTGGTATCAAGATTTTTCTTGATGGTTCGCCGCAGGGACGCACTGCCTGGATGGAAACACCATACGCTGGAGAAACGGATTACCGCGGGTACGGAACCATGACAGATGAGCAGGTAAAGGCGGCTATGCAGCTTGCTGCGCAGAATGAAGTGCAGCTTTTGGCCCACTGCAATGGCGACGCCGCGGCCGCACAGTTTCTGCGCTGCCTTGCAGAGACCGAAAAAGACTATCCGGTGCTCAAAACACTGCGCCCGGTCATGATTCATGCACAGCTTTTAAGGCCTGACCAGATGGACCAGGCGAAACAATGCGGCGCATTTGTTTCTTTCTTTGCTGCGCATGTGTACCACTGGGGAGATGTGCATATTAAAAACTTTGGGCTCGAAAGAGCACAGCAAATCAGTGCGGCGGCGTCGGCGGTCAAGCACGGGGTCCCGTTTACCTTCCATCAGGACTCGCCTGTCATTGAGCCGGACATGCTCGAAACGGTCTGGTGTGCGGTCAACAGAAAGACAAAAGACGGCGTGCTGCTCGGGCCGGATGAATGCATCCCTGTCCTGGAGGCACTGCGGGCTGTGACGATAAACGCGGCCCGGCAGTACGGGGAAGAAGCCGAAAAGGGAAGTATAGCGCCCGGAAAGCAGGCAGACCTCATCCTTCTAAGCGAAAACCCGCTGTGCATTGCTCCCGAAAAGATTCGGGATATCAAGGTAGTAAAGACTATTAAAGCAGAATAGTGCGCAGCTACAAAAATCCTCGGAAACCGGCACGTGTGGCTTTCGGGGATTTTTGTAGCTGCTGCGCCGGCGTGGGGGCAGAGATGGGCCGCTTTCGCGGATTTTTTGAAAAAGATTCTGTTAAACTGAAAAAAATCTTGAAAAGCACTTGACAAGGGTGCTGTATGATTGTATTATTGTACTAAGTTATTAATACAGTGATACAAAGGAGGAAGTCTGATGGCATGGCAGTTTTCATCTGACAGACCTATTTATACACAGCTGACCGACCAGGTCAAGCTGCGCATTGTTTCCGGCCGCTACCCGGCCGGCAGCAAGCTGCCCAGTGTGCGTGACCTGGCAGCAGAGGCTTCGGTAAATCCCAATACAATGCAGCGCGCTTTGGCGCAGCTTGAGACCGAGGGCCTTATCTTTTCACAGCGGACCAACGGCCGCTTTGTGACGCAGAGGGAGGATACCATTATGAACCTGAAAGAAAACCTGGCAAAGGAAGTTGTACGCGAATTCCTACAGAAAATGGAAAGCCTCGGCTTTACCCAGGCGGCGGCCGCGCAGCTGGTACAGGAAACAAAACCAAGAGAAGAGGAGGCATCTTGATGGAACCTATTTTACAGTGCAGCGGTCTGTGCAAAAACTACGGGGGAAAGCAGGCTCTGCATGATGTCAACTTAAAAATTGAACGCGGCCGCATTGTGGGCCTTTTGGGGCCGAACGGTAGCGGAAAGAGCACCCTGATCAAACTTTGCAGCGGGCTTTTGACTCCCACCGCCGGTAGCCTGACCATTGACGGCACAGCTCCCGGCGTCGAAACAAAAAGAGCTGTTTCTTACCTGCCAGAGCGCAGCTACCTGGGTGATTGGATGCGGGTAAACGACCTGCTTTCCATGTTTTCTGATTTTTACGCCGACTTTGACTTGAGCAAGGCACTGGATATGCTGCAGCGGCTGAGCATCAGTCTTTCCAGCCCGCTGCGCACCATGAGCAAGGGCACACGCGAAAAGGTACAGCTGATTTTGGTGATGAGCCGCAATGCCGAGCTTTATCTGCTGGATGAGCCGATTGGCGGCGTAGACCCCGCGGCCCGCGATTACATTTTAAATACCATTATCAATAACTACAGTGAGAACGCCACAGTAATCCTCAGTACACACCTGATCGCCGACGTGGAGAAGATTTTGGACGAAGTGATTTTCCTGCGCGAGGGCAGCGTGCTGCTGCACACCCCTGCGGATGAACTGCGCGAACACGAGGGGAAGAGCGTGGATGCTTGCTTCCGGGAGGTATTCAAATGCTGACAAAACTGATTCGCTATGATTTTCGTTCAACAGGGCGTGCCTTTGGGCCGATGTACCTGGTCGTTTTGGTACTGTCTGTGCTGTATGCGGTTTTTAGCTGTGTTCCCCGCGTCAGCTTTATCCCGCTGAAAGTCCTTTTTGAAATTATTCTTGTGCTGTATACGCTGGCCCTGATTGCGCTGTTTTTGTTGACCATGGTCTTTTGCATTAAGTATTTTTACGATAATCTGTTTCGGGACGAGGGCTACCTGATGCATACTCTGCCGGTCACGCCGGCACAGCTGCTCTGGAGCAAGATTATCACCGGCGGCGTGTGGACCTTGGCTTCCTGCGTGGTCGCTTATGGCAGCCTTTATATTTCAAATTTACTACAGACCCGCAGAAGCGACTTCCTGCAGAGCATTTGGCATACACTTTCCCAGACAGGGCAGCACCCGGATTACATCTGGGCCATCCTTTTGGCACTGTTGGATTTGATTGCCGGGCTGATTTTTGCAGAGCTGATTTTCTACACTTCCATGAGTGTTGGCAGCCTAGTGCAGAAACATCACCGCATGGTTTCTATTTTTGTGCTGATTGGTTTCATGGTTGTGCACACGATTATCATCACCATAATTTACGAACTTTGCAGCACATCGCCGTTTCGAGCTTTTATCGAAAACAACCTGCGTATCAATGTAAATGCTGTACAGGGTGCAGATGTACTGCTCGGCGGTATTTTGGCGTATTTTGTTGTGTTCAATATCATCAATTTTGCCATCACCAATGTAATTATGAAAAAGCACCTGAATCTTCAGTGAATGTACGGCAAGACTTTTTAGCACTCAATTCAATAGAGTGCTAAAATTAAATATTTAGACATTATTTATTCACACAGCATTCATATACTCTGGATATACTAGCGTCTGTAAGGCTTAGGGAAGTCCCCGCAGCGGGACTTTACCGGCGCCGACAGGCGCTTTTCTTTGCTGCTTCAGTTTTATTGAAGGAGTGTGAAGTACGATGAATGCACAAAATTTTACACAGAAATCTTTGGATGCTGTTCAGCGCGCGCAAAGCCTTGCGCTGTCGCATGAAAACATTCAGATAGAGCAGCTGCATCTGCTCAGTGCCCTGCTTACGCAGGAAAATGGCTTGATTCCGCAGCTGCTGAAAAAAATGAACATAGACCCGCAGGCTTTTTCCAGCGCGGTTGACAGTGAAATCGCGAAAATGCCCGCTGTTTCCGGTCCGGGGCGGGAACCCGGCAAAATCTATATTGCACAGGACGTTGACACTGCCCTGACTGAGGCCGAGGCCGCTGCCAAACGGATGAAGGACGAGTATGTTTCGGTAGAGCACCTGTTTATCGGCCTGCTGCGCAAAGCAAACAGCACCTTGAAAGAACTTTTCCGTACCTATGGCATTACCGAAAGCAAGTTTTTAGAGGCGCTTTCCAATGTGCGCGGCAATACCCGCGTGACCAGTGACAGCCCAGAGGAGACCTACGCTGCTCTTTCCAAGTATGCAACCGATTTGGTGCAGGCAGCGCGCGATCAAAAGCTGGACCCGGTCATTGGCCGCGACACGGAAATCCGCGACGTGATCCGTATCCTTTCCCGCAAGACCAAAAACAACCCGGTCCTGATCGGCGAGCCTGGCGTTGGCAAGACCGCTATTGCGGAGGGCTTGGCTCAGCGTATCCTGCGGGGAGATGTACCAAATAATCTGAAAGACCACAAGCTCTATTCGCTGGATATGGGCGCTTTGGTCGCGGGCGCAAAGTACCGCGGCGAGTTTGAGGAGCGCTTCAAGGCAGTGCTCAACGAAGTTAAAAAATCCGAGGGCCGCGTCATTCTGTTTATCGATGAATTGCACACCATTGTGGGTGCGGGCAAGACTGAGGGCAGCATGGACGCCGGCAACCTGCTCAAGCCAATGCTTGCGCGGGGCGAGCTGCACTGCATTGGTGCGACAACCCTGAATGAATACCGGGAATACATTGAAAAAGACGCCGCACTGGAGCGCCGCTTCCAGCCGGTCATGGTAGATGAGCCATCTGTAGAGGACACTGTTTCTATCCTGCGCGGTTTAAAGCAGCGCTATGAAGTATTCCACGGCGTTAAAATTACCGACCAGGCGCTGATTGCCGCCGCGACCCTTTCCAACCGCTATATTACCGACCGCTTTTTGCCGGATAAGGCCATTGACCTAGTCGATGAGGCCTGTGCTACTGTGCGTACCGAAATTGACTCTATGCCGACAGAGCTGGATGACGTTTCGCGTAAAATCATGCAGTTAGAAATCGAAGAGGCTGCCCTGAAAAAGGAGGACGACCGCTTGAGTCAGCAGCATTTGGTCAGCCTGCAGAAAGAGCTGGCCGAGCTGCGAGAGCGCTTTAAGGCGATGAAAGCCCAGTGGGACAACGAAAAGAAAGATATCGAAAAGGTGCAGAGCCTGCGCTCACAAATTGAGCAGTGCAATGCCGCCATTGAGGAGGCCCACCGCAACTATGACCTGGAAAAAGCGGCGGAACTGCAGTACGGCAAGCTGCCGCAGCTGAAAAAAGAGCTTGAGGCCCAGGAAAAAATTGCGGACAAAGGTGACCACCAGCTGCTGCGTGACCGCGTGGACGAAGACGAAATTGCCCGTATTGTTGGGCGCTGGACGGGTATCCCGGTCAGCCGCCTGATGGAGGGCGAGCGTGAAAAGCTGCTGCGCCTGCCGGAAACGCTGCATCAGCGCGTCATTGGGCAGGACGAGGCAGTTGAAAAAGTCAGCGACGCCATTCTGCGTTCACGTGCGGGTATTCAGGACCCCAACCGACCGATTGGTTCGTTTCTGTTCCTTGGTCCTACCGGCGTAGGCAAGACCGAACTTGCCAAAGCTTTGGCACAGGCACTGTTTGACGACGAGCGCAACCTGGTGCGCATTGATATGTCAGAGTACATGGAAAAGTACAGCGTGTCCCGTTTAATCGGGGCGCCTCCGGGGTACGTTGGCTATGAAGAGGGAGGCCAGCTCACCGAGGCTGTGCGCCGCAAGCCCTACAGCGTGGTGCTGTTTGATGAAGTGGAAAAAGCCCACCCGGATGTTTTCAATATCCTGCTGCAGGTACTGGATGATGGCCGCATTACCGACAGCCAGGGCCGCACGGTTGATTTTAAAAACACCATCCTTATTTTAACTTCAAACCTTGGTTCTCAGCAGATTTTGGAGGGTATCCAGCCGGACGGCAGCATTAGCGAAGAGGCCCGCAAAGAAGTGCACGGCCTGCTGCGCCGCCAGTTCCGCCCAGAATTCCTCAACCGCCTGGATGAAATTGTATTTTATAAGCCGCTGAAGAAAGACGAAATCAACAAAATCGTCGGCTTGCAGATAGAGGCTCTGCGCCACCGCCTGCAGGAAAAAGAACTGGATGTGCGCCTGACTGACGCCGCCCGCACCTATGTTGTTGATCAGGGTTATGACCCTGTGTACGGTGCACGCCCGCTCAAGCGCTTTATCCAGTCGAAAGTGGAAACGCTCTTGGCGAAAAAAATTATAGAGGGCGACTTTGCGCCGCGCTCTACCATTGTGGTCGATTACGATGGCCATGAGCTGACCGCTAGTGCAGAACCAAATGCCGAAATTGTCTCTGGCTGATTTTTTGGGCCGCCGCAGGTTTTCTGCGGCGGCCCATTTCTGTAAATGCCGATGTTTCTGCAATAGAAAGATTGACAAACTCTAAAAAATGGGTATCCTTAAAGCAATAGAAGATTTTTGCACACAGCAGCGGCTGGAGGGCTATACGACTTAAGATGGATGCAATTATAACAGACAGACTGACAAAATCTTATGACCATAAAACAAATGCACTGGAAGCTTTGAGCCTTTCTGTACCAGCAGGTACGGCATATGCATTGCTTGGCAGCGGCGGCGCGGGTAAAACAACAGCTGTAAAGCTGCTCAGCGGCTTAATTACGCCCAGCAGTGGCAGCTGCAGTATTTTGCAGATAGACCCGGCAAAGCAGCCGTCACGTCTGCATGGGGTGTGCGGGGTTATGACCTCTTCTGCGCGCCTGTATGGCTGCCTGACCGGGCAGGAAAATCTGCAGTTTTTCGGTGCAGCTGCAGGTATGAAAGCGGCCGATGCCCATACGCGTACTGCCGAATTGATGAAAGACCTCGGAATATGGTCGGCGCGTGATCTGCCAGTGAGTGAGTACCCTACCAATATGCTGCAGCGGCTGTCGCTGGCGCGCGCATTGCTTGCCCGCCCGCAGGTCCTGCTGCTGGACGAACCGCTTTTTGGGCTGGACCCAGAGAGTGCGCAGGCTGTGCTGGGGCTTTTGGGCGGTCTGGTGCAGCAGGAGGGAATGACGATTCTGCTGTGTACGCATTTTCCCCCTTATGCGCAGCAGCTTTGCACAGAATTCGGTATTTTATGTGAGGGAAGTGTCATTGCCGGCGGCACGCTGCCGGTCCTGTGCCAAAAGGCGGGCTGCCAGATGCGGGCAGGCCTGCGTCTGCCGGAAAAAGACAGCCTCGCGGGCTTTTCGCTTGCCGCTGACGGCTTTTGGCAGAAGGAAATTAAAAATGAAGACGCCATGCCCGAAATTCTGCGGGAAGCAGTCGCTGAGGGACACGACATCTACGAGGCCCGCCTTTACCGCCCGACTTTGGCGGACGTTTATACGGCGCTGCTGGGAAAGGAGGAGCTGCCTTGAAGCTGCCTGGGTTTCTTCAAAAGCACGTTAACAGCCGCGAGACGGCGCTGATGAAAAAGGATTTCCGCGAAATGTGGCAAAACCGCGGGGTGCGCTCTATGCTGGTGGTTGTGCCGCTGATTTTTGTCGTGCTTCTGCCAATCTTTTTCATGGTGCTGGCAAATATTCTGCCGCAGAGCAGCCTTTCCAGTATGCAGCAGATGCGCGTGCTGCTTTCGCAGAAGCAAAGCTATATGAATGACCGGCAGACGCTGTTTTATATCTTTTCTGTCTTTTTGGCGCCGATGCTCTACCTTATTGTGGTGCTGATGGCGGCCTGTGTCACAGCGGCCAGCAGCTTTGTGGGTGAAAAAGAGCGCGGAACGATTGAGACACTTTTCCTGACCCCGATGACGCCGCTGCAGATTTTTAAGGCAAAGGTGCTGGGGTGCGTTTCTATTTCTGCTGTAGCAACACTGGTTTCGTTTATCATGTATGCCATTGTGATGTCTGTCGGGGATATTCTGCTGGGCGTAACCGCTTTTTGGATGGACCCAAGCTGGGCGGTCATGTTTTTTCTGCTTTCGCCGGCGCTCATTTTGTTTGGTGTACTGTTTATGGTGCTGGTTTCTGGGCGCAGCCACAGCTTTCGGGAGTCAGTGCAGATCTGCGGATATGTGCTGCTGCCGCTGACCCTGCTTTTTGTCGGCCAGTTTTCCGGCCTTTTCCGCATGAATGCGGGTCATTATCTGCTGCTCAGTGTACTCATCTTTATTGTAGATTTTATTATCTGGAAAGTTACTACGGCACATTTTTCGCCGGAGAAGCTGCTGGGATAGACCGCTCTTTACTGCGGCCGCGCTTTTTAGTAAGGAGGATATGACCTTATGAAATCGAATAAACCGTTTGGGACCGACTATGACCCTGATGAACTGGAAAAAGCGGCGTTAGCCGGCACTGAAAAAAAGGACAGCCCGCTTTCCTGGGTGCTGACCATCGGCATTACTGTAGTGGCAGCGGTGCTTTTCTGTGCGTTTATCGCAAGGCCAAGCAAGGTGGTTGGCAACAGTATGCAGAACACCTGCCATAACGGCGACGTGACTATTTTGTGGGAGCTCAACTATCAGCCGCAGTATGGCGATATTGTCGTGGTAAATAACCAGAATCCACTGCAGGAGAACTTGATTAAGCGTGTGATCGGCGTGGCGGGCGACCATATTGTCGTTTCCAACGGCACTGTTACGCGCAATGGTCAGGCCTTAAAAGAAGATTATGTCAAAGAGCAGGTGTGGTCTGGTGCAAACGTCGACTTGGTCGTGCCGCAGGGGCAGATCTTTTTAATGGGCGATAACCGAAATCACTCCACTGACAGCCGTGAGATCGGTCCTATCAACAAAAAAAACATTATCGGCAAAGTTGTCGTACGGCTGTTTCCGTTTCAGTCTTTTCGTACATTTTAAGGAAGCCTTCAATGCAGCTGCTGGTTCAGCTTTCCGCCCATTGGGGCGGGTCTTTTATGTATGGGACGCGTTTCCCCGCAAAAAAGCACTTTCGGCTTGTGACGCACTAAAATTCATGGTATGATAATAATGGCTTTTATCTTTATACGGAAAGGTGACACAACAGATGCAGTACTGTCCAAATTGTCATATCCTTTGTGAGGGGCAGTGTCCCTTGTGCGGGAACCGCCGACTTGCGGAACCCGAAGAGGACTCTCCGGTGCGTCTGGCGGCGTTTGAGCAGCCGCAGGCCGGCAAACTTGAACAAATGCTGCAAAAGCGCGCAGTGCCCTATGAAAAAAGGTCGGCGCTTTCTGCCGAAAACAAGCCAGCCTATCATTTTTATGTGCCGTTTTGCCGCTGGGAAGAAGCCGTAAAGGTAAAAGAAATCGCCGTGCCGCAGCAGCCGGATGTGAAGAAAACGACCGAGCAGCCGCAGAAAGATCAACAGAAGCCGCAGACGTACGTTGTAAAAGGGGAAGAATTTGAAGTGATGCCGCGTAAAAAGCGTATTTTTTGGCGGGCCTTTTCTGTGGTGCTTTTTATTCTGATTGTCATTGCTGTTGTTCTGCTCAGCGACCAGGCGGCCGGCTGGCTGAAAAACCTTTTCGCGTAACACAATCAGCTGATTTGCCATTCTAGGTAAAAAATATAGGATAAACGAACAAGCAAGGAGTGTTTCAGAGATGCAAGAAAATTACCGCCCAGATACCCTGTGTATCCATGCAGGTTACTCCCCAAAAAACGGTGAGCCGCGCGTTGTGCCAATTGTGCAGAGCACCACTTACCGCTATGACAGTGCCGAGTCAATGGGCCGTCTGTTTAACCTGGAAGAGGACGGGTTTTTTTATACCCGTATTTCCAACCCGACAACAGACGCGGTTGAAAAAAAGATTGCGGCACTGGAGGGCGGTGTCGGCTGTGTAGCTACTTCTTCCGGCATGGCGGCAATTTTCCTTTCAGTACTGAATATCTGCAAAGCCGGGGACCATATTGTTTCCTCCAATGCTGTTTACGGCGGCACTTTCAACCTCTTCAATAAAACCATGCGTGACATGGGCATTGACACCACATTTGTTTCGCCGGACAGTACAGAAGAAGAACTTGAAAAGGCAATGCAGCCCAATACCCGCGCAGTTTACTGCGAAACGCTCTGCAACCCCTCTTTGGTTGTTACCAATCTGGAACTGTTTGCAAAGGTTGCCCATGCCCACGGTGTGCCGCTGATTGTCGATAACACTTTCCCGACACCGCTTAACTGCCGGCCGTTTCACTTTGGTGCGGATATTGTTGTACATTCCACGTCAAAATATATGGACGGCCACGCGGTGCAGATTGGCGGCGCAATTATCGACAGCGGAAAGTTTGACTGGACAAACGGCAAGTTTCCTATGCTGACACAGCCCGATGAATCTTACCATGGGCTGATTTATACTGAAGCTTTTGGGAAAGCCGCCTATATTACAAAAGCCCGCGTACATCTGCTGCGCGACATTGGCTGCCAGCCAGCGCCCGAAAACTCTTTCCTTTTGAACCTGGGTCTTGAAACACTGGCCCTGCGTATGCAGCGCCACTGCTACAATGCACAGAAAGTAGCCGAATTTTTGGAGCAGGACGACCGCATCAGCTGGGTCAACTATCCCGGTTTGAAAGACAGCCCTTATTACGCGCTGGCACAGAAGTATATGCCGCACGGCAGTTGCGGCGTTATCTCCTTTGGCGTCAAAGGCGGCCGTGCCGCCGCTGCCAAATTCATGGAGTCTTTAAAGCTTGCCTCTATGGTGGTCCATGTGGCAGACCTGCGCACTTGTGTGCTGCACCCGGCCAGTACAACTCATCGCCAGCTGACAGATGAGCAGCTGAAAGAGGCGGGCATCAGCGCTGATATGATCCGCATGTCCGTCGGTATTGAAAATTTGGCAGATATCCTGGACGATATTCGGCAGGCACTGGACAAAGTGCAGGCAGAGTGATTTCATACGGCGGAAAGGAACGCGACTGCCTTGCAAAAAGAAACTTCTGATTTTCACGGGGAGACCGCCTGCGGGCAGAAAACCTGGGAGCATTCGCCGACCGCGCTGTACGAGAGGCGCGGTGCGCCGGTGCTGAATATCGTGGTGGGGGCGCTTATGCTCCTTTTGGGCTTAGCTGCTATTCCCATAGGCCGCGCGTATTGGTTTTTGTTTCTGCTCTTTTATACAGTGGGTACGGCGGTATTTTTAATGGGTCTGTTTCACACGGCGCGCCCGATTCTGCGCCGCGAGGGCGGTACACTGATTGGGGTCAGCTGCGGCTTTATCCCAAAGGAACACCGCCTGCCACATACCGCACTGAAAGATTTGAAAGCCCTGCCGGCCATCGGTACCAAAAAGAATTCTAAATTTCTGCGGTACTACATTGAAATGGATCCCTGCACTGGCAAAAAAATCGACTTGGGCGAGCGGCATTTGTGCGAAAAAGATATTTTTGTACTGGAAGATTATCTTGCCCCAAAAGAGGAACAGACAGACGAAAAAGAAACCGCAGGTATTCTTTGGCCGCTTTTTATAGTGGAGCTTGTGCTGATTGTGGTGGGGCTTTTCGGCTTGTCCTTTTCTTTTTCACATTAAAGTCTTTGGATAAAATCACCTCTGCTGCAAACACTAACAGCGGAGGTGATTTTGCATGAGCCCAAAGGAACTTTCGTATATTGAGGATGCACTGGAGCACGAGCAGTTTTTGCAGACACAATGTGAAAATGCAGCAAATTCCATGACCGACCCGCAGCTGAAACAATGTGTAAAACAAATGGCCAACAAACACCAGCAGACCTTTCAGCAGTTTATCAGTTTGATTTAAAAAGGAGTGCGGGAAACATGGATGACAAAAACACAATGCAAGCTTTGCTTACGACAGAAAAAAACGCCTGTGACCTTTACCTGCACGGCAGCATTGAGTCCGGTACGCAGAATATTAACCAGGCCTTTACCAAGGCTCTGCAGGATTCTTTGACCATGCAAGGGGATCTGTACAAAAAGATGTCTGACAAGGGCTGGTACTCTACCCAGCAGGCACCGCAGCAGCAGGTACAGCAGATTAAGCAGAAATACAGCAAAAATGCACAGTAAAAAATAAGGAATTTTTCGGTAAGAATTTCTGTACAGAAAAAACAGAAAAAGGCCGGGCGCAGCTGTAAAAAAACTGTGTCCGGCCTTTGCTGTATTTTAATATATTTTCGTGATCAGTCTAAGAACAAACTCTGCTGTAGATTTCTGCTTTTGCGGTGTACCGAAACGCTTTCAACTAGGCCAAAGCCAAAGTAGAGGCACATAACCGAGGACCCGCCGGAGCTGAAGAACGGCAGCGTAACGCCCATGACCGGTAGCAGATTGAGGCACATGCCGACATTAAATAGGGTCTGCGAAAGGATTAGGGCAAAAAAGCCGACACAAATGGCGCTGCCCATCGTGTCACCCGCGCGCCGTGCATCGCGCAGGCAGAGAATCATCAGAAAAACGAGCAGGGCAATAATGGCGACACAGCCGATAAAACCAAGCTGTTCGCCGGCAACGGAAAAGACGAAGTCACTCCACTGCAATGGCACAGAGCTGGAGTTTACCCGGGGCGAAACAAACAGGCCGCGTCCTTTCAGCTGTCCGCTGGAAATGCTCAGCTTGCCGGCCAGCTGCTGATAGCCGTAGCCCTGCGGGTCGCTTTCCGGGTTGCGGAAAGTGGTCAGCCGTGTTTTCTGGTAGTCTGCCAGGCCAAAGTTCCACACGATTGGAATCAGCACAGCCAGAATGCCCGCAAAAGCCGCAAAGTAACGCAGCCTTACGCCGGCAGCAAAGGCCATAAACAGAAACATGAAACCGAAGATAACGGCTGCACCGTCATCTTTCTGCAGATGTACCAGCCCGATCGGAATGAGTGCATGGGCGGTCAAAAGCAGTACCTGCAGCGGTTCATCAAGTTTATTTTCTTTTTTCAAGATATCTAAATGTTTTCCGAAAGTAATGAGGAAGCCGATCTTTACCAGCTCACTGGACTGAAACGTCATGCCGCCGGGGAGTTTCAGCCACGCTTTGGCGGCAACACCGCCAGCACCTTCTATGGTAACGCCCTTTACCAGGGTCAGCAGAATGAGGAAAACACAGAAGCCACCGACTAAATACCAGTAGTTGCCAATCGTACGATAGTCGATTAGGGAAAGCAGAACTGCGCCTATATAACCGGCGATAATTGCCATTAGCTGCACCGAAAACCAGCTGCGGCCGCCGTCGGTGCGGGGCACCGTCTTGAGCAGAAGCAGGTTATAGGCAGAAATCAGCAGCATGATCACCCACAAAAGCTTGTCAGTGCGCTGAAAGTAATCAGCCGCGCGGGTACCAAAATGATTCATTGTTCACGTCCTTTCGCTGCAAAAAAATCTGCGGCAGGTTTCATCGGCTATTATAGCACAAAACCCCGCCGGGCACTACCCCAAAGCCCACCAGAAAAGGCACCGGTGTCCCCTGAAACTTTGTATACAGAAAGTTTTTCTTTCTCTTATACAGGCGAATCCGTGGGAAAAACGTCAGAAGAAAAGGAATCCATGCTTCCGAAATCGGCGCAGTTGTGCTATACTAAAAACAACATTGTGCTAGGGGGAATCGAATCGTGACGGATATCGAAATTGCACAGCAGGCAAAGCTGAAACCCATTACAGCGGTTGCTGCAGATTTAGGCATTCAGGAAGAAGAACTGGAATCTTACGGCCGCTACAAGGCCAAGCTGACACAGCCCTTGTTTCAGCGAATGAAAGATCGGCCGGACGGCAAGCTGGTGTTGGTGACGGCTATTAATCCGACACCTGCCGGTGAGGGAAAAACCACCACCAGCATTGGTCTGGGCGAAGCAATGAAGAAAATTGGCAAAAATGCCGTGGTTGCCCTGCGGGAGCCGAGCCTTGGCCCGGTTTTCGGCATTAAGGGCGGTGCCGCCGGCGGCGGCTATGCGCAGGTTGTCCCGATGGAGGACATCAACCTTCATTTTACCGGCGATATGCACGCCATTACAGCAGCAAACAACCTGCTGTGTGCCATGCTCGACAACCATATTCATCAAGGCAATGCGCTGCAGATTGATACCCGCCGCATTCTGATTACGCGCTGCATGGACATGAATGACCGCGCTCTGCGCAGCGTTGTGGTTGGCTTGGGTGGAAAGCCCAACGGCTTTGTACGCGAAGACGGTTTCTGTATTACTGTAGCCAGTGAAGTCATGGCAATTTTCTGCCTTGCTTCCGACATTCACGACCTGAAAGAGCGCCTTGGTCGTATTTTAGTTGCCTACTCAGTAGATGGCAAGCCGGTCTTTGCGAGCGACCTGCATGCACAGGGCGCTATGGCCGCATTGCTCAAAGACGCGATTAACCCGAATTTGGTGCAGACGCTGGATAATACGCCTGCCATTATGCACGGCGGCCCGTTTGCAAACATCGCCCACGGCTGCAACAGCGTGCGTGCAACCCAAATGGCCTTAAAACTTGGCGATTACTGCATCACTGAGGCAGGCTTCGGCAGCGACCTTGGCGCTGAGAAATTTCTGGATATTAAATGCCGTATGGCCGGCCTGCGTCCCTCTGCCATTGTGCTGGTCGCAACCGACCGCGCACTCAAGTATAATGGCGGCGTACCGAAAACAGAAACCGCTGAGCCGAACCTTGCAGCGCTGAAGAAAGGCATTGTCAACCTCGGTGCGCATATTGATAATATGTGCAAGTATGGCGTGCCGGTCGTGGTGGCAATCAACCGCTTCACCAATGACCCAGAAGAGGAGCTTCGCTATATTGAAGAGTACTGCCACGCGCGCGGTGCGGACTTCGCTTTGTCTGAAGTCTTTGCAAAAGGAGGAGAAGGCGGGATTGAACTGGCACAGAAAGTAGTGGAAGCTTGTGAAAAACCGAATGATTTCCACTGCCTCTATGACACAGACCGCCCGCTGGAAGAAAAAATCAGCTGTATTGCCACAGAAATTTATGGTGCAAAAGATGTCACATACACCAAAAAGGCAAAGAAAGCGCTGAAAGAGATTAAGGCGCTGGGCGGTGATAAGCTGCCAGTCTGTATTGCAAAAACGCAGTACAGCTTGTCGGACGATGCTTCCCTTTTGGGCCGCCCACAAGACTTTACCCTGCATATCCGCAACCTGAAGCTTTCCAATGGTGCAGGCTTTGTTGTTGCCTATGCCGGCGACATCATGGTTATGCCGGGCCTGCCCAAAAAGCCCGCAGCAGAGCAGATTGATGTTACAGATGACGGCCGCATTACGGGTCTGTTTTAATGAATTTGAATTGTACGAAAACAGTTGTACAGACACACTCTGCGGCTGAAACAGAGGCCCTTGGCAGAAAAATTGCCCAGACGCTTTCTGGCGGCGAAGTGCTTGCCCTGTTTGGTCCCATGGGCATGGGCAAGACTGCCTTTACCCGCGGCGTTGCGGCGGGGCTTGGCACCGGGGGCGTTTCCAGCCCGACTTTTGCTTTGGTACATGTGTATGACGGCGGGCGGCTGCCGCTTTACCACTTTGATATGTACCGGGTAGAGGGCTGGGATGACCTTTCTTCCACAGGATATTTTGACTATCTGGAAGACGGCGGTGTGATGGTTGTAGAGTGGAGCGAAAATATTGAAGCGGCCCTGCCGCCGAACGCGGTGTATATCACCTTTGCCCGCGGCGGCAAGGAAGATGACCGTGTGATTACCGTAGAGGGTCTGTCACAGACGGTCTTAGATCCTTTATCAGATTTATCAAAGTAAGGACGATTGCATGAAAATATTAGCGATTGACTGTTCGGCGGGGGCTGCCTCTGCTTGTGTTTGGCAGGACGGAAAGGTCTTGGGCGAGTGCTATACCAATGTAAAGCTGACGCATAGTCAGACTTTAATGCCCATGATTTGCGGGGTACTGGAATACGCAAAAGTGCCGCTGCAGCAGATTGACCTGTTTGCTGTTACTGCCGGGCCGGGCTCTTTTACCGGGGTACGCATAGGTGTTGCAAGTATTAAGGGAATGGCGTTTGCCGCCCAAAAGCCTTGCGCCGGTGTCTCTACACTGGAGGCGATGGCCGAAAACCTGCGTGTGTTAGACTGCACCGCCTGCTGTGTGATGGATGCGCGCTGCGGGCAGGTGTATAACGCACTTTTTGCAGTTCAAAACGGGGAAATTCGCCGCCTGACGCCGGACCGCGCCTTGTCGATTGAAGACCTTGCAAAGGAATGTGCAGCTAAGGTGGGCCTAGTCGTTTTGGTTGGGGACGGCGCACAGCTCTGCGCTGAGTCCACCGCATTTGCGCCCCTTCATGCGCAGCTTGCACCCGAGCCGATCCGCTTTCAGCGGGCTTCGGGTACAGCGGCCTGTGCCGCCCGTGCTGCAGAAGCCGGCAAACTGGTGTCCGCAAAAGAACTGATGCCGGTTTACCTGCGTCCGGCGCAGGCACAACGCTCTTTAAAGGGGCGCCGTGCGGCTGCCGCAAAAAAATAAGCAGCAGGTTTTGTGCCGCTTTCGGCAGGAAGGAATAAATGCACACCTCTCATGTGACTGTGGTGCCCTATGATGTCCGCTGGCCTGCAGAATTTGAAAAAGCCTGCAGGGCCCTTGCGTTGGCTTTGGGCGGCAGCGCTCTGTCTATCGAGCATGTCGGCAGCACTGCGGTGCCGGGGCTGTGGGCAAAACCAATTCTTGATATTGACGTAGTCATTCCAAGTATGAATAATTTTTCCACAGTGTGTAGAAAACTTGAAGTTGCCGGTTATCGGCACGAAGGGGACCTCGGCATTCCGGGGCGGGAAGCATTTTGCTATGACGAAATGCAGAAGCCGCATTTGCTGCTGCATCACCTGTATGTCTGCCCGCAGGATTCGCCGGAGCTTCAGCGGCACATTTTGTTTCGGGAGTATTTGCGGGCGCACCCACGGGACGTGAAAATTTACAGCGCGGTCAAGCGCGAAGGCGCGCGCCGCTTTCCTTATGATATTAACGCCTACCTTGCCTATAAAACAGACTGTATTGAAACAATTTATAAAAAATGCGGTCTGCTTTAAAATTAATTTTAATAGATGGAGGGTACGAAAGTGTTAGCAATCGGAAGTGACCATGGCGGTTTTCAGCTCAAAGAGGAAATTAAAAAGTACCTTGAGAAGCAGGGAATTGCATACCGCGATTTTGGCACCGATAGCGAAAAAAGTGTAGATTACCCGCTGTATGCAGCAAAAGTTGCCCACAGTGTCGCCGACGGCACCTGTGACCGCGGCATTTTGTGCTGCGGCACTGGGATTGGTGTATCAATCGCGGCAAACAAAGTGCACGGTGTGCGTGCTGCGGTTGTTACAGAGGCAAAGAGCACAAAGCTTTGCCGCCAGCATAACAACTGCAACTGCCTGTGCCTTGGCGGCCGTGTGCTGACTGTAGAAAAAGCGCTGGAATTGGTACAGATTTATCTGGACACACCCTTTGAGGGTGGTCGCCATCAGCGCCGTATCGATGAGATTGCACAAATTGAAAACGGAGAACTGTAAGAAAACAGGGAGGAGAACTGAATTTCATGCCTTATTCCAAAAATGTATTTATTATGGATCATCCGCTGATTCAGCACAAGCTGACCTATCTGCGGGATAAAAATACCGGCAGCAAGGATTTTCGTCAACTTGTCAGCGAAATTGCCATGCTTGAATGCTATGAAGCGACCCGTGACCTGCCGCTGGAAGACACCACAACCGAAACACCGATTGCAACCGCAAAGACCAAAGTGATTGCCGGGCGCAAGCTGGCCTTTGTGCCGATTCTGCGTGCGGGTCTCGGCATGGTAGACGGCGTGCTGTCCATGGTTCCGGCCGCAAAAGTGGGGCATATCGGCCTTTACCGCGACCCCAAGACGCTGCAGCCAGTTGAGTACTACAGCAAACTGCCGCACGATATCGAAGAGCGCGAAGTCATTGTGCTTGACCCCATGCTGGCAACCGGCGGCTCTGGAACAGACGCTGTTTCCATTATTAAAAAGAGCCACCCCAAAAGCATTAAGTTTATGTGCATCATTGCTGCTCCCGAGGGCATTCGGGCCTTTACAGCTGCACACCCTGATGTGCAGCTTTACTGCGCGGCGGTCGATGACCACCTCAACGAAAACGGCTACATTGTGCCAGGTTTGGGCGATGCGGGCGACCGCATTTTCGGTACTCTCTGATTTTTTACAAAAAACAAAAGCACCTGTTTTCCGCTTCTCTGCAAAATGCGGCAGAGGCGGGACAGGTGCTTCTTTATTTTTCTGCATCAAAAACAGTAGCAGCATAGCGCACAGAACCCATGGCGTCCTTGCAGTAACGGTCCGCGTGAATCTGATCGGCATACTCTTGGGTCAAGACAGCGCCGCCCACCATCACTTTACACCAAGGGCATTCTTCGTGTAGCAAAGCAATCGTTTTTTCCATGTTTACAACCGTGGTCGTCATCAGCGCCGAAAGGCCGCACAGCGGCGCGTGATGCTCGGCTACTGCTTCTGAAATGGTTTCAGGCGGAACATCGCGCCCGAGGTCAATCACTTCATAGCCGTAGTTTTCAAGCAGAACTTTTACAATGTTCTTTCCAATATCGTGAATGTCGCCTTGCACAGTCGCCAACACAATTGTGCCCTTTTTGTCATCGCCGCCGCCCTGCTGCTGCATCACGGTGCGAATGACTTCAAAAGCGGCGGTAGCCGCGTCTGCACTCATTAACAGCTGCGGCAGAAACAACGAGCCGTCTTCGTAGCCGGTGCCAACCTTGTCGAGCGCCGGAATCAGTTCGTTTTGAATGACTTCCAGTGGAGGTGAAGTCTTCAAAGATTCGGCGGCGGCGGTGCGGGAACCTTCCTGCAGGCCTTTTGCCACGGCGTGGTACAGCTCTGTTTCGCGGTGGTCGGTATCAGCGGGCTTTTCGGCGGCATCAGCGGTGGGCTGTGCCGCCTGTGTAGGGAAACCGGTGTCTCCTGCGGCAGCAGACAGGGCGTTGCCCGCGGCAATCAGCGCCTGCGCTGCCTGCTGCAGCGGGGTGCCAGTGGGCGTGGCAGCCTTTGGCACGCTGTCTTTGGGCAGGTCTTTGTAAAAATCAATATACCGCATACAGTTTTCATCATAGCACATCAGGGCATTAAAGCTGCGCCAGGCGTCCATAATCGCCGCGCTTTTTGGATTGATAATAGCTGCAGAAAGGCCCGCTTGCATAGCCATGGTAAAGAAAGCGGCAGTGGCCCGCTCGCGGTGCGGCAGTCCGAAAGATATATTGGAAACGCCCAGGCTGGTGTGTAGGCCCAGCTTTTCACGCACCAGGCGCAGTGCCTGCAAGGTAACTTTTGCTGACTGCTGACTTGCGGAAATTGTCATGGCAAGGGTGTCTACAATAATGTCTTTTTTAGGGATTCCGTATTTTTCCGCTTCGCGCACAATCTTTTCGGCGACAGCTAAGCGGCCCTCGGCGGTGTCGGGAATTCCACTTTCGTCCAGGGTGAGTGCAATCACGGCACAGCCATATTTTTTGACCAGTGGAAATACAGAATCCATAACTTCCTGTTTACCATTGACCGAGTTGAGCAGTGCTTTGCCGTTGTAAATGCGCAGGGCCTGCTCCATCGCCTGTGGACTGCTGGTATCGATTTGCAGCGGCAGATCGCAAATGCCCTGCAGGCCCTGCACCGCTTCGGTCAAAAGCTTTGGTTCGTTGATCTCCGGCAGGCCGACGTTAACGTCCAAAATATCCGCGCCGGCGTCCTGCTGTGCGATGCCCTCACGAAACAGGTAGTCCATGTCATTATCGCGCAGGGCCTTTTGCAGCCGCTTTTTGCCGGTGGGGTTAATGCGCTCACCGATCAGCTTTGTTTGTCCGCCGAAAGTGACCGCGTGGCTGTAAGAAGAAATCATGGTGCGCTCATTTTTCGGCAGGGGCTTGGGCACTTTACCGCTCATCTTCTGTGTCAGTGCACGGATATGCGCGGGGGTTGTGCCGCAGCAGCCGCCCAGAATCCACGCGCCGCCCTGCCACAGCTTTTCGGCATCTTCGGCAAATTCTTCCGGGCCTACGCAGAACACGGTCTTGCCGTTTTCCACCTGCGGCAAGCCGGCGTTTGGCTGAATCAGGATAGGCAGGCTGGTGTATTCACGCAGCTTTGGCAGAAAGTCAATCATCTGCTTTGGACCCAGCCCGCAGTTAAAGCCGACTGCGTCCGCGTGCAGGCTTTCCAAAAGGACTGCGGCTGCAGGAATATCGCCGCCGGTCAGAAGCTTTCCCTTTGCGTCAAAGGTCATGGTGGCAAAGACTGGCAGAGAGGTGTTTTCTTTGCAGGCGAGCAGTGCCGCCTTCATTTCCATGGTGTCGCTCATGGTTTCAATCAGAATCAGATCTGCGCCAGCATCTTCGCCGGCCTTTGCCGCCTGCGCAAAGGCGCGGTAGGCATCATCAAAAGAAAGGTCGCCGAGCGGCTGCAGCAGGCGGCCAGTGGGGCCTATATCCAGTGCAGCCCATTTGCCCAGCGGTGCAGCTACAGCCTTTGCAAGCTGAATTCCCCGGGAAATCGTTTCTATAACAGAGTATTCGGTATCTGTGAGTTTTACAGAATTGGCGCCAAAGGTATTTGCGGTCAAAATATCGGCGCCCGCCTGTGCATAGGCGGTGTGAATTTTGGTTAGTTCCTCCGGGTGGGTAAAGTTCCAGTATTCCGGCACCTCTCCGGCGGCAAGGCCGGCCTGCTGCAGCATGGTGCCCATTGCTCCGTCGCAGATGAGCATACGGCGGCCAAGCTGACTTACAATCGATGTCATGGCGTACCCTCCTAATTCATCTATTATCAAATTTTTCTGAGAATTGACTGCAGCTTTGCAAAGTTTGCTGGGATGCCGTCATTTCGGTCAAAAGAGAGCGGGGAGGCCGCAAGTGCCTGCAGGGCGGGCTCTTGCGGTGAGCGGGCAGCTAAAAAATGCAGCGCATTTTTTAGGTCGCTGTGGTAGTACAGCAGCGCGGGCGAGCCGCAGGCGGTCTGCCAGTAAATGGGATGTTTGCGGTAAAGGCGGCAGTGGCTGCGGAAAAAAGTGCGGGTAAACCAACGCTTAAAAACGTATGCTGTCGTGCCTTTGCCGAGAAACGGCGCGAGTACGTCGGCGGCGCCGGGGCCGAAGCGTGCCTCTAAAAACTGTGTAAAAAGGGCAGGTGCTTCCTCTAGCAGAAGAGCCGGATTTGGGTCTGTCGGCTGCCAAAAAGAGCAGGTCCAGCGGCCAAAGTAAACGCCAACAAAATAGGAAAGCAGGCTTTCGGCATCTTTTTCTGGATCAGCCGGCTTTACGGAAAGGTCCGCAAGGCCAACGGCAACCGGTGCACCGGTGCCGTACAGGGTGGCAAAATGCCGATTGACTGCTTCTTCGTTTTTCTGCAGCGCTTGGCAGCGGGCGGCGGCCTTTTTAGCGCGGCTGCGCTGTGCTTCCTGCAGGGTATCCCCCTCTGCAGCAACCAGCGGGTGTACAGAAAACTGCCAGCTGATTTCGCTTTCGTCCCAGTCCTCTTTGGCAAGTGCAATATTTTCCTTTACCAGTACCTCCACTTTTTCCCGCCGCTCTGTCTCTAAAATAGGCAGACGCGCAATGTCGCCAGCTTGGCAGTTTAAGGTTGGATTTAAAATCTGCAGCAGCTGAAACGCAGTGGAACTGGAAAGAAAGCCCAGGCGGTACAGCCGGTCCTTTTCTGCAGGGAATAGGGAAGAGCCGGCAATGTCAAACACGAAGCCAGGCGGATAAAACCGTACCCCGAATTTACTGGAACTGACAAATCCCCAGCTGAGGCTCTGCTGAAAATAGTACTGCCGGCCGGGCAGCGCGGCGCTTTGCCCGCTTTTCACCCGGTAGCGCTGAATTTCGTCGCCAAAGTCCGAAAAATCCACGACCCATTCCTGGTTGCCATACCATTTTCGGTAAGCACCGCCCTTGTTGTAGGGAAACCAGCGGCAGGTGCTGCTACGGCACTGCTGTGCACTTTCGCAGTGGAAGTCGATTGCTTCTTTGTCCACTTCCCACCAGTGCCGCAGGAAGCGGCGGTTATTGCAGGTAAACAGGCCGTTGCAGATAGGCGTGCTGCGGCCCAGCGGTGCACCTTCTCGAAAGACGCGGGCAATGCTGCCGCCTGCCCAGTAAGCAAATGGGCTGCCTGGTATCTGATTAAAGTCGGAAAGCCGGGCTTCAAAATCCCAGTTGCTGCCGGGGTGTGCCGCGGCTTCGCGTACACGGCGGCCCATTTCTTCCATGCCGCCGGAAAAACCGGTCAGGCGTAGATAGCGGCCAGGGTATTCTTCTTTTTGATTCTGCAGTACAAAAGTACAAATTGGTACGGTGGCGTCCTCAAAGGCGGAGTATTCCAGCTGTACCAGGGAGGAAACGGATTTTTTGCGCACCAGCATGCGGCGCAGGGCTTCGTAGCTTTTAATAAACATCCAGACAAAGGGTGTCATAAAACCGCAGTAGCCGCCGGGCTTGCAAAAATCAAAATTGCGTACCATAAATACTGCAAAAAGGTCGTTGTTGCAGCGCGGCCAGCGGCTGTCGACAAAGCGGCGCAGCGGGTGGTCCATGTGGCTTAGGTAGGGTGGGTTTGTCACAACAGCGTCGTAGCTGCCGGAAAGGATTTCCGTCTGCTCTACCAGCGGCTGAAGTGTTTCCAGTGCGAGACGGCGCGCCTCAGCAAGAAAGAGATTGTCGGTCTGTTTTTCGCGGCGAAGTGTGGCAAAGCGCGCTTTTAGGGTGGTCAGGTCTGTTTGGGGCGGCAAAACCAGTGAACCGTACTGCTCTGCACCGCGGTAAGCGTAAACCATGCGGTGCAGGTCGTCTTCCAGTGCTTCATTCCGTCCGGCGGCAAAGTGCAGCGCTTTGCGGGAAACGCCCTTGCTGCCGTGAATAGCGGCGAGGTGCAGCGGTGGACAGTGCTCTAGAATATGCGGGTCGCAGGCGTGGGCGCGCATAATCAGTGAAAACGAAGTCAGCTGCCGACTGTGTTCATCAATATCCAGCCCCCACAGGTTATTTTGCAGTATCAACGCTGCGGCCTGCTCGGGAGGAATGCCACATTCCCCGTAAATCTGTACCAGCAGGTCGAACGCATAACTTAAAATATGTCCGCCGCCCATGCAGGGATCTAAAAGCCGCAGGTCGGTGGGGCGCATTGGTTCACGTACGGTACGCTGCGGGGTATCTAGGTAGTAGGGCATTTTTGCGCGCAGGGCGCTGTCGGGGTGACTTTCCAGCCAGACACGGCCAAGAGAATTCTGTACCATGTACTGTACAACCCAGTCTGTGGTAAAGAATTGTGTGGCGGCGGGCACGTCGTGCATTTTCACGGCCCCGCGGTACACGCTGATGGCGCGGTTCTTTTCGGGCAGGTGGTAGTATTGGTACAGCCAGCCGACAATCTCTGTGTTCTCTCTCCAGCAGGACTCTGGAAGGCTGTCACGGAAAAGCACTGCCGCACCGTGCCGGTAGCTTAAAGAGAGCAAAAGGTCTAGACAGTTGGGTGCAGGAAAATACCACGGCATTTTTTGGTGCAGGCGCGCGCACTCTCTGCGGAAAAGCCGGGTGTAGATTTCGTCGCGGTCCAGTGTATCTGCATGCTTGGTAAGCCAGACCTCTAAAATCTGCGGCAGTTTTCCGTTCTTTGCAGGGGAAAAGACACGCTGCGGCAGGCAGGCGTTTGCCTCCATACAGCGAATGCCCGCAAGCTGCATAAAAAAGCGGCAGGACGCGGCGCGGCAAAGACTGTCTTCTCCGTACTGATGCGCCAGGCGCAGCAGCTGGTCCTGCTGCAAGCCGGCGCTGTCGGGCAGGCGGGGGCCCTGCAGGGCATGAAGGCAGAGATGCGCCCTCTTTTCCAGGTCTGCACGGGCGGCTTGTGCCAATGTGCAAATCGACGTCTTGTCCATGCTGATCCCCCTTTTTTAAAATTTAATTTTATTATAGACGAAAAGCATGTATTTGTCACGCCCTGGGGCAGCTCTTCTGCACACTGCAGTAAAAAAGAATAGCGCCATAGGGGAATCTGTGTTATACTAAATTTATTAGTAAAATTTCGGTTTAGTCTGCGAAGCAAACGGAGGGAAACCACGTATGAAGATAAAAAATCTATTAAAAAAGGGACAGGTCACTGTCAGCTGCGAAATTTTTCCGCCAAAACAGGGAACAGGGCTACCGCATGCCCGCAAGGTTGTACATGAAATTGCGGCGCTGAAGCCAGCCTTTGTCAGTGTTACTTACGGCGCAGGCGGCACCAACTGTGCTAACTCCATTGAACTTGCTGCAGAGGTGGAAAAAAGCGGTGTGCCCGCCTTAGCGCATCTCACCTGCGTTTCAGCCCAAAAGGAAGAGGTCCGCGCGGTGGCGCAGCGCTTTGCCGCAAACGGTATTGAAAACATTCTTGCACTGCGCGGTGACTTGCCGCAGGACGGCAGCTTTCCGCACGAGGGACAGTACCGCCACGCCTGCGAGCTGATTGCCGACCTGAAAAAGATGGGCAATTTCTGTATCGGTGGTGCCTGCTACCCAGAGGGCCACGTCGAAAGTGCCAATAAAGCGGAGGACCTGCAGTATTTAAAGGAAAAAGCGGATGCCGGCTGCGACTTTTTTACCAGCCAGATGTTCTTTGACAATGACCTTTTTTACAATTTCCTGTACCGTGCCCTTGCCGCAGGCATTCAGGTGCCGATTCTTGCGGGCATTATGCCGCTGACCAGTGCAAAACAGATTCGCCGCTGTGTCGAGCTTTCCGGCACCTATCTGCCGCGGCGCTTTTTAAGTTTGGTAGACCGCTTCGGCAGTGACCCCGCCGCCATGAAACAGGCCGGTATCGCCTATGCGACCGATCAGATTATTGACCTGATTGCAAACGGTGTGGAGCATATTCATATTTATACTATGAATAAACCGGATGTGGCGGCGCAGATTCTGCACAACCTGTCCCATGTCATCGCAAGCCATGCAGATTGATAGAAGCGAGATTTACCGCTACTTGGGCTATGGTAGAAACGACCCGGAAGAGCGGATAAAGAAGCAGACCGAGGCAGCAGTGGCGCTTTTGGAAAAAGAGTGCACTCCACGCTGGATTTGGGGTTCCTACCCAGTTGCAGCCGAACAAGATAGAATTGTCATTGCGCAGATTCCGCTGAAAAGCCATAGCCTTGCGTCTCAGCTGCGGGGCTGCGGGCAGGCCTGCCTGTTTGCAGCTACGCTTGGTCCCGCGCCGGATTGGCTGATGCAGCGGGCGTCTATTTTGGCGGTTACGCCGGCGGCGGTGCTGCAGGCTGCCGCCGCCGCTATGACAGAGGCTTTTTGTGATGAATGCTGTACACAGCTGGCTGTCCATTTTGCAGAGCAGGGCCTTTTTCTGCGCCCACGCTTCAGCCCCGGGTATGGCGATCTCAGCCTTTCCTGTCAGGAGCAGCTTCTGCGTGTGCTGAATGCACAAAAGCACATTGGCCTTTCCTGTACACAGAGCCTGCTTTTGGTGCCTACCAAAAGTGTGACGGCCATTATCGGGCTGACGCCGCACCCGGAAAAGGCAGGCGGCCGTCCCTGCGGCGGAAAGTGCACGGCCTGCTCTAAAACGGACTGCGCCTATCGTCTGGTATAGCGATACAAAGAAAAGGCGCACAAAAGTGCGCCTTTTTGCTTGACAAAAGGATATTTCCTGTTTATAATAACAAAGTTTGTGACAAAAACGGAAAAATTCCGTAAAGGCATTGATTGTTTGGAAAGGAACTATACAATAATGAAAAAATCATACGACGTATTGGTCATTGGTGCAGGCCCCGCCGGCATTTTCACGGCACTGGAGCTCGACCGCCTTGCGCCGGAGAAAAGCGTGCTGGTCGTTGACAGCGGCAGCGCCATTGCCGACCGGCGCTGCCCGGCGAGAACCGGCGGGCGCTGTATGCACTGCAAAACCTGCAGTATTATGAACGGCTGGGCTGGTGCCGGCGCTTTTTCGGACGGCAAGCTTTCTTTAAGCGAAGATGTCGGCGGCAATCTGGTAGAGTATATGCCGCGTGAAAAAGCACAGGAACTCATTCATTACTGCGACAGTATTTACCTGCATTTTGGTGCGCCCGAAAAGGTCTTTGGCCGCGGCGACCGCACAGCGGACAAAATCGCCTATGAGGCGCGCAGACGCAATATCCAGCTGATTCGCTGTCCGGTGCGCCACATGGGTACGGAGTACAGCTATCAGGTGCTAAAAGCCATGTACGATTATCTTTCTGCAAAGCCGCAGTTCACCTTCCTGCCGCATACAACAGCGGAAAAAATCATTGTAGAAAACGGCCGGGCTGCCGGCGCAGAATTGACCTTAGCAGACGGTTCCGTCTGCCGTGTAGAGGCCGGCACCGTGGTTGCTGCGCCGGGGCGCGGCGGGGCCGCGTGGCTTACACGCATTGCGCATGAAACTGGCCTGCAGCTGACCAACAACGAAGTGGATATCGGCGTGCGCGTCGAGGTGCCGAATGGCGTAATGGACTGCCTGACAAAAAGCCTGTACGAGGCAAAATTAGTTTATTACTCTGATACCTTTGAAAACAAGGTGCGCACGTTCTGCATGAACCCAGGCGGCATTGTCAGCGAAGAGCACTATGACGGTCCAGACGGCGGTCTGGCCGTGGTCAACGGGCACTCATACGCAGAAGATGAGCGCCACAGCGACAACACAAACTTTGCACTGCTGGTTTCCACAAAATTCACCGAGCCATTTCATCAGCCGATTGAGTACGGCCGCTATATTGCAAAGCTTGGCAATATGCTGACTGGCGGCGGCATTATGGTGCAGCGCCTGGGGGATCTGCTCTTAGGGCGGCGCAGCAGTGAGTCGCGCTTGGCAAAATCCACCACAGTGCCTACTCTGAAAACTGCGGTGCCCGGCGACCTTTCCTTTGTGTTGCCGCACCGTCACCTGACCTCTATCGTCGAGGCACTCAAAGCTTTTGATGCGCTTGCACCGGGGCTTTACAGCAAGAATACCCTGCTTTATGGGGTCGAGGTTAAGTTCTATTCCTCTAAAGTGGAAGTGGACAAAAACTTTTCCACTATCATTCCGGGACTGTATGCCATCGGCGACGGCGCGGGCATTACCCGCGGGCTGATGCAGGCCTCTGCGACCGGTGTCGTGGTGGCCCGCACGATTGCCGGAAAAGAACAGTAAAATAATAATTTTTTATAAACCAGCGAAAGCCTTTTCTGCGGGCTTTCGCTGGTTTTTTGTATACAAGCAAATACGGAAAAAGCCGCTTTTTGGCGGTGTGGTGCGGCTTTTAAGCGGCCTATACTGCGGGTGTTGTCCTTTTACAAAAAAGGGGTGCGGTCCTTGACAAGCATTCCCCTTTCCGCTATAATTTAGGCATTGAAGATAGCATAGGCTAACTTATAATTACTTTCATATAAAGGAGGCAGAATGATGACGCTGGATAAGCTTCCGATCGGCAAAGAGGCCGTTATCGCCCAGGTGGGCGGTGAGGGGGCGCTGCGCCGCCACATGCTTGAAATGGGCCTTACCCCGCATACACATGTAAAGGTGCGTAAAGTGGCGCCTATGGGTGACCCAATCCAAATAGAGCTGCGCGGCTATGAACTGACCCTGCGCATTGCGGATGCGCAGAAAATTACTCTGGAGGATGAGAAATGATATTTGCACTGGCAGGCAACCAAAACTGCGGCAAAACAACCCTGTTCAATCAGCTGACCGGCAGCAACCAGCATGTCGGCAACTTTCCCGGTGTTACAGTAGAGAGAAAGGACGGCACAATTCGTGGGCATAAAGATGCGGTGGTGGTGGACTTACCGGGCATTTATTCCCTGTCGCCCTATACGGACGAAGAAATCGTAACACGTGATTTTATATTAAAGAATCACCCAGACGGCATTATTAATATTGTAGATGCGACCAATATCGAGCGAAATTTGTACCTGACCATGCAACTCATTGAGCTGGACCAGCCAATGGTTGTCTGCCTTAACATGATGGATGAAGTGCGCAACAACGGCGGCACCATTCGCATTAACGAACTGGAGAAAGAGCTGGGGGTTCCGGTCATTCCCATTGCTGCCAGCAAAGACGAGGGTATCGACGAGCTGATTGACACCCTGCTGGAAACGGCTGAGCAAAAGCGCAAGCCAATGCGGCAGGACTTTTGTGCCGGCCCAATGCACCGCTGTATTCACGCGGTGGCGCATTTGATTGAGGACCACGCACAGCGGGCTGGGGTGCCCCTGCGCTTTGCCGCCACGAAACTAGTGGAGGGTGACGACCCTATGCTCCAGGCTTTGAAGCTCAACCAAAACGAAGTGGAGCTTTTGGGGCATACCGTAAAAGAAATGGAACACGATATGAATACCGACCGCGAGGCAGCTGTGGCCGATATGCGCTATACGTTTATAGAGAAGCTCTGCAGCAATACGGTTGTAAAGCCAAAGGAAAGCGTAGAGCACCGGCGAAGCGTGCGCATTGACGCTGTCTTGACGAATAAGTATTTGGCAATTCCTATTTTTCTGGGAATCATGCTTCTTATTTTCTGGCTGACGTTCGGCGTCATTGGCGCGGGGCTCAGTGACCTGCTTTCTGCAGGTATCAGCGCAGTGACAGCCGCGGCCGCAAAAGGCTTGACGGCCTATGGGATCAACCCGGTCGTAAAGTCGCTGCTGATAAACGGCGTCTTTGCCGGCGTGGGCAGTGTGCTTTCCTTTTTGCCCACCATTGTGGTACTGTTCTTTTTTCTCTCCCTTTTGGAGGACAGCGGTTATATGGCGCGTGTCGCCTTTGTCATGGATAAGCTGCTGCGCAAAATTGGCCTTTCCGGCCGCAGTTTTGTGCCAATGCTCATCGGCTTTGGCTGCTCGGTGCCGGCAATTATGGCGACCCGCACTCTTTCCAGTGAGCGCGACCGCAAAATGACCATCCTGCTCACGCCCTTTATGAGCTGCAGCGCAAAGCTGCCCATTTATACCATGTTTACTTTGGCCTTTTTCCCGCGGTACCGCGCGCTAGTGATGATTTGCCTGTATGTGGGCGGCATGGCAATGGGGGTGCTGAGCGCACTGATTTTAAAGCATACTGTGTTTCACGGCGAGCCGGTTCCTTTTGTTATGGAGCTGCCAAATTACCGCCTGCCTACTCCGCGCAACACGGGGCTTTTAGTGTGGGAAAAGGCAAAGGACTTTATGCAGCGTGCCTTTACTGTCATCTTTCTGGCCTCTATTATCATTTGGTTCCTTCAGAGCTTTGACACGCGCCTCAACCCGGTTTCTTCCAGCAGCAACAGCATGCTTGCCATGATCGGCCGCTTTATTGCGCCAATCTTTGTGCCGCTGGGCTTTAATGACTGGCGCGCAAGCACTGCACTGATTACCGGTTTTACCGCGAAAGAGGCCGTGGTCAGCACTTTTGCCGTTTTGACAGGGGCCAGCGGATCTGCTTTGCCACAAGTGCTTTCGCATATGTTTACGCCGATTACTGCGATTTCTTTCCTGATTTTCACCCTGCTATATACTCCCTGTGTTGCAGCAATCACATCGGTTCGCCGCGAGATGAATTCTCATCTTTCCGCGCTTGCCATGGTGCTTTACCAGACGGGATTTGCGTGGCTGATTGCCTTTGCTTTTTACCAGATCGTTTCCCATATCTAATCTACATATCCTTTTCCAGTACAGAAAGGGGCCTAGCAAATTGCATATACAAGATTGGCTGATACTAGCCGTACTTGCCGTTTTGGCGGTGCTGGCGCTGCGCTGGAGCTGGAAGCACAGAAACTGCTGCTGCGGAAACTGCAACAGTTGTGGCGCCTGCAAGCGCTGTCAGCGGCCCGAAAAAAAGAAGCTACCGAAAACCAAATAAACAGAAAACGGCGCACAGAGAGTTGCTCTGTGCGCCGCTTTTATATGGGCATTCTTTTATATAATGTTTGTCTGGCTGGAAGGTTGGCTGCCAGAAGCGCTCTTTGTCAGGAGTCCCTGGAAATAAGAATTCTGCGCAAAGGCTTTCCGTAGGGCCACATGGTATTTATCGGTTGAAGAGGAATACGGCGATATGTAAAACTTGACGCTGCTGCTTGTGCAGTAGAAAGTAATTGCGGTTGTGTCAAGCGTGGTACCGTAGTCAGTGGGGTGTGCCAGATAAAAAGTAATATCTGCATAGGGGCGGTGCTTAATCAGCGTTTTGGTGTAGGCTTCTGCCAAACTGTAAAGTTCTTTTGAGGCGGCATTGAGGTCTGTAGAAGCGGTGACCGTGTACTTTACCTGCAGCGTTTTGTAGCTGCCGCTTTGCCGCTCAGTAAAGGAAAGCTTTCCGTATGTAAGTTTTTGACTGCTGAAGAAAACAGAGGTCTGGCTGTCGCTGACAGTCGAAGAGGTGTTGTAGCTCCGCGAGCTTGAGCCGCTGCTGGAAGACTGCGAGGCGAAAAACGAGTTAGCTGCATAGGCAGAACGCAGCGCACTGCCGTATTCACTGCCGCTTGTTGAGTAAACGGAAGGTCCGCGGCAGGTGATATGGCTGCGGTAAAAATAACAGGATACCGCGGTAATATAGGAATTCGTACTGCTATTTTTATAGACAAGCGTAAACGAAACAACATCATAGGGGCAGCTACTGCGATAGCGCTGGATAAAGTCTGCGGCTAAATTGACAAGCTCTGTCGAAGCGGCTTTTGCGTTGGCACCATCATTTACTTTATATCTTACAGATAAATAAGTACTGCTGGTAGAGTCTGAAAGAGAAACTTGGCCGTTAGAGAGCTTTTGATTAATCAGGTATTTGGCAACATCATTGTCCGTAACAGACCCCGTGGAACTGCTGGCAGAGGAATCTGCAGAAGAAAGGCTGCTGTAAGCGGATACGCTGCTAGTGGCCGATGCGGTCTTGTCTTCTTCGCCGAGATTGGCGAATAAAAGGAAAAGAATGACAACCAGTGCGGCTATAGCACACAGAATAATAATCGGAACAAGGTTTTTCTGCTTTGGATTATTTCCGCCGTCAGAGCTGCCTGGGTTTTGATAAGAGCTTGTGCTGCCGTTTGGCTGTTGATTCCCGGGCTGTCCGTAGCCATAGGAACCTGTGCTGCCATTCGGCTGCTGATTTCCGGGCTGTCCGTAGCCATAGGAACCTGTGCTGCCATTCGGCTGCTGATTTCCGGGCTGTCCGCAGCCATAGGAACCTGTGCTGCCGTTTGGCTGCTGATTTCCGGGCTGTCCGCAGCCATAGGAACCTGTGCTGCCGTTTGGCTGCTGGCTTTCGGGCTGGTTCTGCGCAGGCGCATTTCCTTTGGAGTCGGAAAGAATAGTGCCGCAGATGGGGCAGGCCTTTTCGTTTTCAACTTCAAAACCGCAGTTTGGACATTTCATAGGTTTCCTCCTCTGGGGGTGGATACATAATTATTTTCCTCATCGTACCATAGATTTTATAAGGTGGCAAGCGCATTTCAGGCCATTAATAACGTACTTCAAGTCAAATAGAGCATATAAAAGGGGCCTTTGCAGGAAGCCAAGGCCCTCTTTTATATTGCTTTACCGCTTTGCTCCGCCAAATTCGCTCAGGCGCAGCTGTGGGTTGTGCTGTGTGGCCCAGGTGATATTCCATTCGCTGACAAAAATCAGCAGGCGGTTGCCTTTTAGGTCCTGTATGCAGCGGGAATCGCTTGTCAGATCGAGTGCCTTGGGGTCAAAGTCCTCTTCATCGTTGTCGATACAGCGAATGTACTCCTGCGGCATGCTTTCCATGCGGATATTCACATTGTATTCGTTTTTCAGGCGGTACTCCAGTACTTCAAACTGCAGCTGGCCCACTGCGCCGACAATGACTTCTTCCATGCTGCCATTGAGTTCCTGAAAAATCTGGATTGCACCTTCCTGTGCAATTTGGGTAATGCCCTTTACAAACTGCTTGCGCTTCATGGTGTCCTGCGGGGAAACACGCGCAAAATGTTCTGGCGCAAAGGTGGGAATTCCGCTGAAACAGAATTTTTTGTTCGGTGCGCAGAGCGTGTCGCCAATGGAGAAAACGCCGGGGTCAAACACGCCGATGATATCGCCCGCATAGGCGTGGTCAATCACTTCGCGCTGCTCAGCCATCAGCTGCTGGGGGGCCATCAGCTTGATTTTGCGCCCGCCCTGCATGTGCATGACCTCCATGCCGCGGTCAAATTCGCCGGAGCAGATGCGCATAAAGGCGATACGGTCGCGGTGGTTTTTATTCATGTTTGCCTGTATTTTAAAGATAAATGCGGAAAAATCCGGGTCCATCGGGTCGACAAGCCCAATGTCGGCATGGCGCGGCAGGGGCGGCGTTGTCATGCGCAAAAATTCCTTTAAAAACGGTTCTACACCGAAGTTTGTCAGTGCCGAGCCGAAAAAGACAGGCGAAAGGTTGCCCTTGCGCACTTCATCCAGAGAGAAGTCCTCTCCTGCGCCGTCCAAAAGCTCCACATCATCTTTTAAAGTGGAGAGCAGGTCTTCACCCAAAAGGCCAGAAAGCTTTGGGTCATTCAGGTCGCTGGCGGATTCCTCAACCTGGTGCTTGCCGTTGGCGGTTTCTTCAGCGGTAAAAGTGAGAATCTTTTTCTCTGCCCGGTCATAGACGCCCTTAAAGTCGCGGCCGCTGCCGATAGGCCAGTTGATTGCGTAGGTCTTAATGCCGAGCTCCTGCTCAATTTGGTCAGTCAGGTCATAGGGACTGCGTGCATCGCGGTCCATTTTATTGATAAACGTAAAAATCGGAATATTGCGCAGGGTGCAGACTTTAAAAAGCTTGCGGGTTTGCTTTTCCACGCCCTTGGCGGCGTCAATGACCATCACAGCGCTGTCGGCGGCCATCAGGGTGCGGTAGGTGTCCTCTGAAAAGTCCTCATGGCCGGGGGTATCCAAAATATTGATGCAGTAATTGTCATACTCAAACTGCATGACAGAAGAAGTGACCGAAATGCCGCGCTGCTTTTCGATATCCATCCAGTCTGAAACGGCGTGTTTCATGTTGCGCTTGCCTTTGACCATACCGGCCTGCTGAATAGCCCCGCCGTAAAGCAGCAGCTTTTCGGTCAAAGTTGTTTTGCCGGCGTCCGGGTGCGAGATGATTGCAAAGGTACGCCGCCGCTTAATTTCCTGTTTATAGTCAGCCATACTGAAAGTTCCTCCGTATATTCTTTGTATTTCATTGGTACATGCCGTTTTGTCTTGCTACACGGGGAACCCTCCCATAATCTCTATTTTACAGTAACTTATAGTATATCAAAAAATGCAGAAACCTGCAAATTTTTTTGCATCTTGGCGTAGTTGTGTTATAATCATTCTTGTTTCTGTTTTTATTTGGGCAGAAGGGGAGAGAAAAAGGTGACGGATGCAGAAAAGACACAGGCGGCAATCCGCCTGTTGCAGCGGGAGCCGCTTATGTATATCGACATGCTTGAGCCGCTGCGGCGCGGCTATGCAGAAGTCCTGTATGTCGGGAAAGACGGTGTGCAGCTGGAAGTGCGCGGCACGGTTATGCAGGCTGCAGCAGATGAAGCTGCCGCTGAAAGGCTGGCAGAAAGGGCCCCGCAGACTCCGCTGCTGTTTGTAGCGCACAGCAAAGCGGACAAGGCTGCGTTTGAAAAGTGTCGCCGCGCCTCGGAAAAGTTCCCGGTCAAGGGCTGCAACCCCTGCCGCTTTGCCATCTATACTGGAAAGAAGCCGCTGCCGGTTTCGCCGGAAGTTTCTATTCGGCAGCTGACACTCGACTATGCGCCGGCGATCAGCCGGCAGTATCATCTGTTTGACAACCTGTCGTATATTAAAAAGCTTTTACAAAAAGGTGTGTTTTATGGGGCCTTTTTTGAAGACGAGCTGGCGGGCTTTATCGGCGAGCACGCTGAGGGATCTTTGGGTATGCTGGAAGTATACCCGAAATTCCGCCGCAGGGGTGTTGCCACTGCACTGGAGGCTGACGCCGCAAACCGCAGCCTTGCAAAAGGGCAGGTTCCCTTTGGCGACGTGATTGTGGGCAACAACGCCTCCTTTGCGCTGCAGCACTCTATGGGCTTTGAAATGCCGGAAAAGCTGCATTACTGGCTGCTGGCAGACTGAGCCTCGGGGCCGGGAATTGACATTTTCGGCCGCTCCTCTTATAATGCAAATGGATACCAAAAAGGAAGGGGAGGCGTACCCATGGCTGATGAAATGCTGAAAGCGAAAGAATTGAAAACGACCCGCCGGCGTGAAGCAATTCTGGCGGTTCTGCGCGCTGCGCAAAGACCTATGACAGCTGAGGATGTTTACCTTGCCGTGCTGCCCAATATGCACATGAGCGTCTCTACCGCTTACCGTACGCTGGCGACTCTTTCGGACAAAGAGATTCTGCTCAAAGAAATGGGGCAGGACGGCAAAACATATTTCCGCCTGAATGACCACCGCCACTGTCATTTCCTGCGCTGCACCGGCTGCGGCGAGGTCATCGAGCTTTCCGGCTGTCCGATTGAGCAACTGGAAAAAGAGTGGGCGGAAAAGACTGGCTATCAGATTATCGGACACAGCTTAGAGCTTTCGGGGCTGTGCCCGAAATGCGCAGCAAAAAAGAAGGATGAGAAACCGCATGATAAATGAATTTTCGCGCAGCGAGCTGCTTTTGGGCCGACAGTCCATGCAAAAACTGGAAAACTGCGCGGTGCTGCTTTTTGGTGTGGGCGGCGTGGGCGGCTTTGCTGCAGAGGCACTGTGCCGCTGCGGCGTGGGCAGCTTTACTTTGGTCGACAGCGACACCGTGAGCCTTACCAATTTAAATAGGCAGGTTATTGCCCTGCACAGCACCATTGGCCAGTACAAGACTGATGTGATGAAGCGGCGAATGGAAGACATTAACCCCGCAGTACAGGTGAAAAGCTGCCGCTGCTTTTACACAACCGACAATGCGGCGGATTTTGATTTTACTGCCTATGATTATGTGATTGACGCGGTCGATACCGTGAGCAGCAAACTCCTGATTGCACAGACGGCCTATCAGGCGGGTGTGCCGGTGATCAGCGCGATGGGCGCCGGCAACAAACTGGACCCGACCCGCTTTTGTGTTGCTGATATTTTTGAAACGCAGGTAGACCCGCTTGCCCGCGTAATGCGCCGAGAACTGCGCAAACGGAGTATACCTGCGCTGAAAGTAGTTTACAGTGACGAGGTGCCTTTGGTGCCTGCTGCCGGTGAAGAAATGCCTGCACCCGGCCGCCGGGTCACGCCCGGCAGCGTGAGCTTTGTGCCCAGCGTAGAGGGGCTTGTGCTTGCAAGCGCTGTCATACACGACTTAACGGAACCAAAATCGGAGGAAGCCAATGATTAAAGCGGCCCTTTTTGATATGGACGGCACACTGTTTGATACGGAACGAATCGACCACGACGCATGGGTGGCTGTCGGCCTGCCAGAGGAACTTTACTGGCACTGCATTGGCCGTTCCCGCAGTGCCATTTTAGACATCCTGCACAACGGTCTGCATCAGGACCCCCTGCCTTTTTATGACTGCTATCATAGGAAAACAGAAGAATTCCTGCAGAAAGGAATTCCCAAAAAGCCGGGTGCCGATTATATTCTGTCGTTTCTGCAGAAAAAGGGATGTGCTATGGCTTTAGTGACTTCTTCCCGGCAGGAGCGCGCCGAAAGAAACCTTGCCCGCGCCGGGGTGCAGCAGTATTTTCAGGCCGTGATTTCGGGTGACCAAATTGTTCACAGCAAGCCTGCACCGGATATTTTTTTGAAGGCTGCACAGTGTCTAAACTGCGTGCCCAAAGACTGCATGGTGGTGGAGGACAGCTTTAACGGTGTGCGCAGCGGCCGCGCCGCCGGTATGTTTACAGTTATGGTGCCAGATCTGCTGCAGCCAAGTGATGAGATACGCGGTATGGCAGATGCTGTGCTGCCCTCTTTAAGAGAGATTGCGCCGCTTTTTGAAAAGCGGAATGCACCTCGCGCTTGACAATGCTTTTTGCGGCGTTTATAATGACTTTATACTATGAAAAGCAACGATGGGGGAAAAGGCACGTCGCGTGCCCCACAGAGAGCAGGTGCTTTGGTGAAAACCTGTGTGAAGCGGCAGTGCGCATGAGTCACCCCGGAGCCGGCAGCCCCAATTTCAAAAAGTAAGGCTGCCCGTTTTGCCGGCGTTATTTGGCGAGAGGGCCTTAGGGCCGAATGCGGGTGGTACCGCGAAATTGTGTAATTTCGCCCCGAACAGAGTTCATCTCTGTTCGGGGCTTTTTTGCGCGGTATTCGGTATTTAAGGTCCGCAAACTGAAGGAGGAAACTAAAAGAAAATGAGCAGGGAACTTGCAAAGACGTATAATCCCGGCGAAGTGGAAGACCGCATCTATGATTTTTGGATGCAGGGTGGTTATTTTCACGCGGAACCGGACCCTAAAAAGAAACCATATACCATTGTTATCCCGCCGCCGAACATCACTGGCCAGCTGCACCTGGGCCATGCTATGGATGAAACGCTGCAGGATATCCTTATTCGCTGGCGCCGTATGCAGGGCTACAGCGCTTTGTGGGTGCCTGGCACCGACCATGCCTCCATTGCAACCGAGGCAAAAATCGTTGAGGCCATGCGCAAAGAGGGCTTAACCAAAGAGCAGATTGGCCGCGAGGCGTTCTTAAAGCGTGCGTGGGCGTGGAAAGATAAATTTGGCGGGCGCATTGACCAGCAGCTGCGCAAACTTGGCGTTTCCTGCGACTGGCAGCGCGAGCGCTTTACTCTGGACGAGGGCTGCAGCAAAGCTGTACGTGAGGTCTTTGTGCGCCTTTACGACAAGGGCCTTATCTACCGTGGCGAGCGTATTATCAACTGGTGCCCGCACTGCAAAACCACTATTTCTGACGCGGAAGTCGAGTTTGAGGAAAAGGACGGCTCTTTCTGGCATATCCGCTATCCGTTTAAAGACGGCAGCGGCTGCCTTGAGCTTGCCACAACCCGCCCGGAAACCATGCTGGGTGATACCGCCGTGGCAGTGCACCCCGACGATGAGCGTTACAAAGATATTGTTGGCAAAACGCTGATTCTGCCGCTGGTTGGGCGCGAAATTCCTGTCGTTGCAGATGAGTACGTCGAAAAGGACTTTGGTACCGGCGTTGTAAAAATCACCCCGGCACATGACCCCAACGACTTTGAAGTAGGCCGCCGCCATAATTTGGAAGTCATCAACGTGATGAACGAAGACGGCTCTATCAACGAAAACGGCGGAAAATACGCGGGTATGTCGGGCCTGGATGCCCGTAAACAGATTGTAAAAGAACTGGATGAGCAGGGCTATTTGGTCAGCATCGAGCCGATTAAGCACAATGTCGGCACCTGCTACCGCTGCCACAGCACCATTGAGCCTCGTGTTTCCAAGCAGTGGTTTGTCAAAATGGAGCCACTGGCAAAGCCAGCCATTGAGGCCGTGCGCTCTGGCAAAGTTCGCTTTATTCCGGAGCGTATGGAGAAAATTTATTACAACTGGATGGAAAATATCCGCGACTGGTGCATTTCGCGTCAGCTGTGGTGGGGGCACCGCATTCCTGCGTGGTACTGCGATGACTGCGGCGAAACCGTTGTTGCCCGCACCGCCCCGGACACCTGCCCTAAGTGCGGTGGTCATCACCTGCACCAGGATTCGGATACTCTAGACACCTGGTTCAGCTCTGCTCTGTGGCCTTTCAGTGTACTGGGCTGGCCGGATAAGACCAAAGACCTCAGCTATTACTTCCCGACCAATACTTTGGTTACGGGCTATGACATTATTTTCTTCTGGGTGGCGCGCATGATCTTCTCCAGTTTGGAGCAGACCGGGGAAGTTCCGTTCCATACGGTATTTTTCCACGGCCTGGTGCGTGACAGCCAGGGCCGCAAGATGAGCAAATCCCTCGGCAACGGCATTGACCCGCTGAAAGTCATTGACCAGTACGGTGCAGACGCACTGCGCTTTACGCTGATTACCGGTATCAGCCCCGGCAACGACACCCGCTACTCCGATGAGCGCGTGCAGGCAAGCCGCAACTTTGCAAATAAAATTTGGAATGCATCCCGCTTCATCTTAATGAATATCGAAGGAAAAGATGTACCGAATGCCTTGCCCAAAACGCTTACCATGGAGGATAAGTGGATTCTTGATTCCTTTAATACCCTTGCAAAGGAAATCAACGACAATCTGGAGAAGTTCGAGTTTGGCATTGCCGCGCAGAAACTGCATGATTTCATTTGGGACAAGTTCTGTGACTGGTTCATTGAGATTGCAAAGATTCGCCTGCAAAGCGGCGACGAGCAGGCTGCCCAGCAGGTGCGGCAGGTCTTAGTGTGGGTTATGACCCGCACGCTTGCACTTCTGCATCCGTTTATGCCGTATATTACCGAGGAAATCTGGCAGACATTGCCACACACCGGCGATGCGCTGATGATGGCAAAGTACCCGGCCTATGACGCGGCGCTCTCTTTCCCGCAGGACGCGGCAAAGATGGAGAGCATTATGGCGGCCGTGCGCGGGGTGCGCAACCGCCGCTCTGAAATGAATGTAGAGCCTTCGCGCAAAACTGTACTGTATATCGCTACGGAAAAGCAGGACGTTTTCCGCGCAGGCGAGGCGATCTTTAAGCGGCTGGCCTATGCAAGCGGCATTCAGGTTGCACCATCCTTTGACCTGGAGGGTGCCGTCACCATTGTCACCTCTGATGCAAAAGTGTATATTCAGATGGATGAATTGGTAGATAAAAAAGCGGAGCGCGCCCGGCTGGAAAAAGAGTTGGCAACTGCACAGAAGGGCTATCAGAACGCCGCAGCAAAGTTGAAAAACGAGAAGTTTATGTCCAAGGCACCGGAAAAGGTAGTAAACGGCGTGCGCGACAATGCCCAAAAATTAAAAGAGCGCATTGCGCTGATTACTTCTAGTCTGGAAGCGCTAAAATGACTTATGAAAAGGTGCTGAAGCAGATTTTTGCACTGCACCGATTTAAAAAAGTGCCGGGGCTTGCCAACCTGCGGGTGCTGCTTCACACCCTAGGTGACCCGCAGAAAAAGCTGCGCTTTGTGCATGTGGCCGGAACAAATGGCAAAGGTTCTGTCAGTACGATGACCGCCTCTGTTTTGCAGCACAGCGGCTTTCGCACCGGGCTTTTCACGTCGCCATTTGTCATTGATTTCCGTGAGCGTATGCAGATAAATGGAAGCATGATTTCGCCGGAAGAATTGGTGAACGTGGCCGAAAAAGTCTTTCCGCCGTTGCTGCAGATGGAGCGCGGCGGGCAGGAAATTTCCGAGTTTGAGGCTGTCACAGCCCTGGGTCTGTGCTGGTTTGCACAGCAAAAGTGTGACTTGGTGGTACTGGAAGTGGGCCTTGGTGGGCGGCTGGATGCCACCAACGTCATTGCAAAGCCGATGTGTGCGGTCATTACGCATATTTCGTATGACCATACAGAAATTTTGGGCGATACGCTGACCAAAATTGCCGGGGAAAAGTGCGGCATTCTCAAAGAGGGCTGCAATGTGGTTTGTGCGCCTGGACAGGCGCCCGAAGCACTTGCCATTATTCGGCAAACGGCAAAGGAACGGCACTGCTTTTTGACAGAGGCGCGGGAAGAGAATCTGCAGGTATGCCAAAGCACGCTTTCCGGTACAGACTTTCAGTACCGCGGGCATCAGCTGCATCTGCCGCTTGCAGGGGCATACCAAGTGCGCAATGCGGCGGCGGCTCTGGCGTGTGTTTCTGTTTTAAAAAATCGCTGCGGGCTGTGGCAGATTACTGCCGAGACCTGCAGAGAGGGCCTGGCGGCGGTGAAAATGTCCGCACGGTTTGAAGTCTTTGCCGGTACGCCGCCGGCAGTGCTCGATGGTGCTCATAATCCGGATGGAGCCGCCGCTTTGGCGGATTCGCTGCGGCGCTTTCTGTCTGGCAGGCGCCTTGCCGCAGTGACCGGTATGTGCGCCGATAAAGATACTGGGCACTTTGTACACACGCTTGCTCCGCTTTTTGCCGATGCCATTGCGGTGCCTGTACGAAACCCACGGGCAATGCCGCCACAGGTATTGGCAGACCTTTGGCAGGCGGCAGGCGTGCCTGCTGAGGCAGCCTGTACCCCGCTGGAGGGTTTGGCGCAGGCTGCGACGCTTGCAGGCAGCGGCGGGGCGGTTATTGTCTGCGGCTCCCTCTACCTTGCCGGAGAGGTGCGCCCGCTGCTTTTAGACAGGGAATGAAGTCTCCCACGGCGTATACCGAAAGAGCTGAAATCAGCTGATGACTTCTGCGTTTCTTCTAGCAGAAGCTGTCAGCTTTTTGTATATAATATTGTATTTTTTTACAGGAGGGTACAGAATGAATCTTCTTATCAACTGCATTTGTGTCGGCTGCGGCGGTATGCTGGGGGCCGTGGCACGCTATCTGCTGGGTTATCTGCCGATTAAACCGGAAAATGGCTTTCCGGTTATTACGCTGCTCATCAATATTGCCGGTGCTTTCTTCATTGGTCTTATTGCGGCGCTTGCTGGCAGAGGCAGCGGCATGGACCCACGCCTGCTTCTGTTTTTAAAAGTGGGTATCTGCGGCGGCTTTACAACTTTCTCTACTTTTTCACTCGAAAGTGTTTCCCTTTTACAGCAGGGCCGGTACCTGACGGGGATCGGCTATATTCTGTGCAGTGTCATTTTCTGCGTGGCGGCTGTGGCCGGGGCAGAGCTGCTGGTGCAGAACTGCGGTGCTCTGTCTGCCAATTCTGCAACCTGACAGGATACCGAAAACGTGGCGGAAAACGGGCCAGGCACCGCCTTTGCCGGCGTTGACAGCGGCTCTGTTTCATGTTATACTTAGCAAAATAGACAGGGGAGCTTGCGCAGGCAAGCTGAGAGGAAGCCTTTGGCTTCGACCCTTAAACCTGATGCGGGCAATGCCGCCGTAGGGAGTAAGGAATACTTGCTTTTTTGCGGAGAATACCCTCATGGTGTTCTCCGCTTTTTGCTGCCCCCTATTACAATTCAAAGAAGGGACTTCTTTACATGGAATACACAACACAGATGGATGCCGCCCGCCGCGGCATTGTCACCGACGCAATGAAAACCGTTGCTGAAAAAGAACATATTTCGGCCGAAAAACTGATGAAGCTTATGGCAGCGGGAAAGGCAATTATTCCCTGCAACAAAAACCATAAGTGCATTTCGCCAAGTGGTGTCGGCTCGGCGCTGAAGACGAAAATTAACGTCAACTTAGGCACTTCACGCGACTGCAAAGACCTGAATGTAGAGCTTGCTAAAGTAAAAAGTGCTGTCGATATGGGCGCTGAGGCAATTATGGACCTGAGCTCCTGCGGAGATACACAGAAGTTTCGCCGCCGCTTGACAAACGAATGCCCCGCGATGATCGGTACTGTGCCGATCTATGATGCCGTGGTCTATTACCACAAAGCGTTGAAAGAAATCACAACAGAAGAGTGGCTCGATATTGTCCGTATGCACGCGGAAGACGGCGTCGATTTTATGACGATTCACTGCGGCATTAACCGTGAAACTGCCAAGAAGTTTAAGAAAAACAAGCGCCTGATGAATATTGTTTCGCGCGGCGGTTCCATTATCTTTGCGTGGATGGAAATGACCGGAAAAGAAAATCCGTTTTACGAGCATTTCGATGAGATTTTGGAAATCTGCCAAAAATACGATGTCACCCTGAGTCTCGGCGATGCCTGCCGCCCAGGCTGTCTGGCTGACGGCACAGATGCTTCGCAGATTGAAGAGCTTATTACTCTGGGCGAGCTGACAAAGCGCGCTTGGGCCAAAAATGTGCAGGTAATGATCGAGGGGCCGGGCCACATGCCACTCAACCAGATTGCACCTAATATGGAGATTGAAAAGACCCTGTGCCACGGGGCACCGTTTTATGTATTGGGGCCGATTGTCACCGATATCGCGCCCGGCTATGACCATATTACTTCGGCAATCGGCGGGGCTATTGCCGCGTGGAAAGGCGCTGCGTTCCTGTGCTATGTCACTCCAGCAGAGCATTTGCGCCTGCCGGACCTGCAGGATGTGAAAGAGGGGATTATTGCCGCCCGCATTGCCGCACACGCGGCCGACCTGGCAAAGGGCGTGCCCGGCGCACAGGATTGGGACGACGAAATGGCCCTTGCCCGCAAAAAGCTGGACTGGGAAAAGATGTTTACCCTTGCAATCGACCCGGAAAAAGCGCGGGCTTACCGTGCTTCTTCACAGCCGGAAAAAGAGGACACCTGTACCATGTGCGGCAACTTCTGTGCAGTGAAAAATATGAACCGTATTCTAGATGGAGAAATCGTTTCCATTTTTGATGAATAAGAAAGCGTAAAAGAAATCTTGCCACACAGCGGTGTGTGTGCTATAATAATAAAGCTGTTTTGGCAAAAGCCTTTTTGCCAAGCAGTTTTATGCGCTTGTAGCTCAGCTGGATAGAGCGTTGGACTCCGACTCCAAAGGCCAGAGGTTCGAATCCTCCCAGGCGCACCAAGAAAAATCCCGCAGGTATCACTTTTTTCAGTGATTTTCTGCGGGATTTGTTTTTACTAAAATCATCATTTTTCTGTTTGTCGTGTGCTTTGAAGGAAGCAGGCCGTTCAAAATGTCGGCAGCTGCTGCATCAGCCTCCTGTATCGCATGCGCATAAATGTTTAGAGCTGTGCTGGTTTGGCTGTTCCCTTTGTAAGATTCTCAGGTGATTTAGGCTTTCCGCTCCATGTCACAAACAACCTGATGCTGTTTCACCTTTCGGCAGGCACTGGTACATTGGTCAAAAAGAACCACATGGTTGAGCCGCTTTGGCGGTATAGCCATGCGGCTTTTTGCTTTCTTAAGGCAGACAGAACAACTTCTGTATTTTTATTTATAAGTACCTTTAATAGTACTGATCATATGCTAAGATAAAATTGTTCTCATGGATTGCAGCATACAAAACAATAAAAATTCAAAAAATACAGGAGGAAAATAATGGAAACAATCGAAACAAAGGGCTATGCGAAAAAAGAGATTGCGGCAGATGTGGCAGTAACAGAGATTTGTTTTCGTACTTACAAAAAGTCTGCGGCAGAGGCGATTCAGTGCGTGACAGAGCAGTGTGAAAAGTTTTTGTCTGTCTTAGAGCAGGAAGGCTTTGATTTAGAAGAGCTTCACACGGGCGGCGACTCGGTTGACCAGGACTATGACGACAAAGAAAGGGAAGTCTGCGCGGAAAAGAAAGTGAAAATAAGAATGAAATTTGATATGTGCATGCAGAATCATATTTTAGAGATTGCGCAGAAATATGGATTAGATGTCGATATCGACAGCAAATATGAGGTTTCCAATGAAAACGTGCTGCATACAGAGCTGCTGAAGCAAGCCGTTGAGGACTCTAAACAAAAGGCAGAGGTTATCGCTGAGGCAATGGGACAAAAAATCAGCGGCATACATCGGGTGGAACTTTCAAATGAATATGGTGCAAACAAATACAAGTCTTTTGCCTTTACTGACCCTATGGGCGAGTTCTTAAAAAAGCCCTCCCTTTCCGATAAGCTGCAGGCACCGATAAAAGAGGAAGAGGAAAACGTCGATGTGATTTGGAAAATTGAATAAATAAGAAAAAAGACTCGTGGGGGAAAGCTTTTTGCCGGCTTTTCTCTGCGGCCTTTTACTTTTTTAAAGCATAGCGGCCTGCGCTGCGAAAAAAACTTGCAAAGTGTTTCTTCCTGTTGTATAATATACAAGTATTCGCCGATGTGTTGGAATTGGCAGACGAGACGGACTCAAAATCCGTTGCTAGTAATAGCGTGTGGGTTCGACCCCCACCATCGGCACCACCCCCGGAAAGCCATAATTTAAGGCTTCCGGGGATTTTTTATTTTATAAATCAAAGGCCCAAAACTCCCACAGAAATGGATAGGACCTTCCTTTTCATTCAAAATTCGTTTTTTCTCTCTTTGCAACGCCAAAAAGCTGCTTCATTTTCTACTACTTGACGGACCAGAAACAATAATTTGCTAGGTGTATCGGCAGTTTTATTCCTGCGGTCGGTAAAACCGTGCGGTACTTTACATGCGAAAAGGTTTCCTCTTTTTTGCGGATATGGTATAATCATAGCCAGAAGTTAGGAAGGAGCCGGAATAGGATGGAGTACAAAGAAGAATTTATCGAAATTTTTCAGAGCAAGGTCAAGCGTGAGGGCGCCAAGGAACTGCTGGAATGGCTGCAGCAGCGCACGGATTTCTTTACAGCACCCGCAAGCACCCGCTATCACTGCGCCTGCCAAGGCGGTTTGGTGCAGCACAGCGTCAGCGTATATAAGACCATGATGAACTGGTTTGAGCCGGATACTGATAGCGAAGAGAGCTATGTCATCTGCGGCCTGCTGCACGATATCTGCAAAGCGAATTTTTACAAGCAGAGTACGCGGAATGTAAAGAATGAAGAAACCGGAAAGTGGGAGCGCCGGCCCTATTACAGCATTGACGATCAGTTTCCCTACGGCCACGGGGAAAAGTCGGTGTTTTTGATAGAGCGTTTTTTGCGTCTGCGCACCAGTGAGGCGATGGCGATTCGCTGGCACATGGGTGGCTTTGACGATGCGGCCCGCGGCGGCTGCAAGGCAATTTCGCAGGCCTATGAGAAGTATCCGCTCGCGGTAAAGCTGCATTTGGCCGACTTTGAGAGTACCTATCTGCATGAAAAGGGAACCTCTGTGGTGCCAAACAACCACCCGCACAATCCGCAGAAGCAAGTTCTGTAGTACAATTTCTTTTATATAATAAATATAAATCATAGCTACAAAAAGCTGCACCAAGGGTTTTCCTTGGTGCAGCTTTTTTATATTACCAGTCTTTTTCGGTATCGGTGATTTTACGAATAACGCGGCACGGGTTTCCGACAGCAACGGTCATGGGTGGAATGTCGTGCGTGACAATGCTGCCTGCGCCGACAACGGCACCCATGCCGATGGTTACGCCCGGCAGGATTACCACATTGCAGCCAATCCACGCGTGGTCCTCAATCACCACTGGCTTACTGAACATTTCTCCATGCGGGCGCGCCTTATAGTGTACCGGGTGCCCCGTGGTGGTGATTGTGACACCGGTGGCAATCAGCACATGGCTGCCGATGGTGATTTTCCAGTCGTCAATCAGGGTAAGATTGGAGTTGATGTACGTATCGTCCCCAATCGTAACCGTCTTGCCACGGGCAAGCGAAAGCGTGGGTTCTACCCAAACCTGCTCACCGACCGAGCCAAAAATTTCGTGGAGCAGCTCTACGCGGCGCTCCTTTTTTGCCGGGTCTAGGTGATTGAATTCATACGCCAGCTGCTTTGCCCGGGTCTGTTCCTCCAGGTATTCGCCGGTATCACACCAGAGCAGTCCTTTTTCTTTGCGTTCGTCCTCTGTCATACAGATCCTTCTTTCTGTATCAGGCCTTTGACGAATTGATGGCGGCCCACGCCTCTGCGTCAAATTCCTGCTTCTTATAGTAATATTTTTTGTCTTCTTCTGTTATTTTGCGCAAGACGCGGCACGGATTCCCTACGGCAATTACACCGGAGGGAATCCTGTGCGTCACTACGCTGCCTGCGCCGATGACAGTGTTGTTGCCAATCGTGACGCCTGGTGTAATCACGACATTGCCGCCGACCCAGACGTTGCTGCCAATGGTTACGGGAATGCCGTATTCATACATGGAGTTGCGGGCCTGTGGGTGCACCGGGTGCCCGGCAGTGTAGACCGCCACGTTTGGCGCAAAAAATACATTGTCGCCGATCGTGACCTGTGCCACGTCTAAAATAACACAGTTGTAGTTGGAAAAGAAATTGTCGCCAACCGAGATATGCGTTCCATAGTCGCAGTAAAAGGGCTGGCTGAGAATCATGTTTTTACCGCAGTTTTTGATAATCTGATGGGCTAGGGAATCGAGCAGATCAAAATCCGCCGGGTCAGCGTGGTTAAACTTCCCGGTCAACCTGCGGGCAATCTGCATTTCCTGATATACGGCCTGGTCGGCAATGTATGCCATGCCGCGGTCGCGCCTTGTGATGTTGTCCATTTTGTTGTGTCCTTTCGGAGAAATCATTCTGATATGGCTTTTTAAAGTATCATTATACTGTATTCACTGCAGAATACAAGAGGATTTTTCACAGAAAAGCACGGCTCTGTTTTACAAAAAGTACTGCCTTCTGCGCTTATGTGGAGTGAACCGTATAGAAATGATACAATCATTTTTCAAGAGGCTGTCAGCTTGGAATGTATCTGGACAAACTAAAGAATTGTTATTTTACGTAAAATACAGCATGGCTTACACCAAAAGGTAAAAGACGAGGAGCTGTTAGGGGGGTGTCAGCCTAAACAGGCCCTGCTGCGGTAACAGTTTGTTTCACTGTACAAGCAAATATACAGCAAAAGGCGCGTGAAAAGCAGATCGCTTTTTACGCGCCTTTTGCTGTTTTTGATTGTCATTTAGAAAAGGCAGTTTTTTCATCGCAGTTTTGCCGATTAAGCAGTAGGTCGCTTCTTACAAGTGAGAGTTCAGTCTTTTTCTTCGGGCACCTGCGATGCTTCAGTCTCGGCTTTTGTTTCACTGCTGCCAGTGTCAGAATGATTCAGGTATTTCTTTGCGGCCAGCCGCATAATGGGAAGAGAGCGGTTCAGCTCCCCAAGGCAGCGCAGCTTTCTTGCAAAGTAAACAAAACTGGTGATCAGTGAAAGCAGGCTGACAATCAGCGAAAGCAATGTCACCGCTTTTGCTGCGTGGTGCATGGATTCCTGACGTTCTTCGTACTCTGGGCTGCAGTGTACATGTGGACAAAACATACGGATAACCTCCTTTAATCACCAAAACAAATGCCAATGTCGCGCGCGGTCTGTATCACGTCACAGTCGGGCGGCACAGTTTTTAGTTTGCCGGCCACTTCACTCAGCGGCACGGGAACAATCACATTGTTGCGCATGGCTACCATATAGCCGTACTGTTCTTTCTTAATCAGTTGGGCCGCCGCTACGCCAAAGCGGGTGGAAAGCACCCGGTCATAGGGGCAGGGACTGCCGCCGCGCTGAATGTGCCCCGGCACCGTTACGCGAATCTCGTGGCCGGTGGCGTCCTCTAAATCTTTTGCCAAGCGATAGGAAACAGAGGGGAAAGGTTCAGCGGCGCGCTTTGCTTTCAGCTCTTTTTTGCTCATCTTCGCTTCGTCCTGCGAAATGGCGCCCTCAGCTACTGCAAGAATGGAAAAGCGTTTGCCGGCTTTGCTGCGCTTGTCAATCATTTTTACGATATTGCTGACTTTATAGGGAATCTCCGGCAGCAGAATTGCATCTGCGCTGCCGGCAATGCCCGCGTGCAGGGTCAGCCAGCCGACTTTGTGGCCCATAATCTCGATAATAAAAATGCGCCCATGGGAAGTAGCCGTGGTATGAATGCAGTCCAGAACATTGGCGGCTACGTCGACAGCACTTTGAAAACCAAACGTGATGTCTGTGCCCCAAATGTCGTTGTCGATAGTCTTGGGCAGTGTGACAACGTGCAGGCCCTCTTGACTGAGCAGGTTGGCCGTTTTGTGTGTGCCGTTTCCGCCTAAAATCACCAGGCAGTCAAGCCCCATCTTTTTGTAGTTGTCTTTCATGTTCTTTACTTTGTCAACATTGTCGTCTGTGGTTACCCGCATCAGCTTAAAAGGCTGGCGGCTTGTGCCCAGAATAGTGCCGCCAAGGTTGATAATGCCGGAAAAATCGTGCGGCGTCATTTTGTGGTAGTTGCCCTCGATAAGGCCGCGGTAGCCGTCCTCAATGCCGTAAATGGTCACGTCCTTGCCAAATTCGCAAAGCAGCGCTTTGCCCAGCCCGCGAATGGCTGCATTGAGGCCTTGACAGTCACCGCCGCTGGTTAAAATTCCTACTTTCAACATGTTTTCACATCCTTTTCTGCATAAGGCTTGCATATACATCTCTGCTGCGGGCATTTTGCCGGCAGCTTGGTTCCCGCTGCGTTAAGATTCCGCTGTCCTAGGGCTGAAAAGCGGCGTCAGGGGCTTATCCTGGTCCTGCTTTTCCAGCTCCTGTACAGCCTGCTGTGCCAGTTTACTGAACTCAATCTGACAGTTGCAGGGGGCTTTGCCGCGGCGGTCAATGTGCTCATATTCTTTGTTGCACAGCATACGGCGCGCGTTGATATTATCGCGCAGCATCAGGTCAAGAATATCGAATCCGCGCTGTTTTAGGTCAGGGTCCTCTACAGGGAAGACCAGCTCCACCCGGCGGTCAAGGTTGCGGGGCATCCAGTCGGCGCTGCCCATGTAGATTTTGGGGCTGCCGCCATTTTCAAAGCGGAAAATGCGGCTGTGTTCCAGCAGCTGACCGACAATGCTGGTGACTTCAATATTTTCGCTGACACCGGGCAGGCCAGGTATCAGGCAGCAAATGCCGCGCACAATCAGCCGAATGGGCACCCCCGCGCAGCTCGCTTCATACAGCAGCTTGATAATGGCCGGGTCTACCAGAGAATTTACTTTGGCGGTAATGCCGCTTGGCAGACCCTGCTTGGCGTTTTGAGTTTCGCAGCGAATCATGTATTCAAAGAAACTGCGCAGACCGTGCGGCGCTACCCGGAATTTATTGTACTCCGGCGGGCGGCTGTAGCCGGTCAAGACGTTAAACAGGCTGCTTGCATCAATGCCAAAGGGCTCTTTGCAGGTAAACAGGCCGATATCGGTGTAAATCTTGGCGGTGCTGTCGTTGTAGTTGCCGGTGCCCATGTGCAAGTAGCGGCGAATGCCGTCCTCTTCGCGGCGGACAACCAGCGCAATCTTGCAGTGAGTCTTTAGGCCTGCCAGGCCGTAAATAACGTGGCAGCCGGCATTTTCCAGTTTCTTAGCCCAAAGGATATTGTTTTCCTCATCAAAGCGGGCTTTCAGTTCGACCAGCACGGTCACCTGCTTGCCATTTTCCGCCGCTTTAATCAGCGCTGCGATAATTGGCGAGTGGCCGCTCACGCGGTAAAGCGTCTGCTTAATCGCCAGTACGTTTTCATCCTCAGCTGCCGCGCGGATAAAGTTTACCACAACGTCAAAACTTTCATACGGGTGGTGCACCATGCGGTCCTTTTCACGGATAGCCTCAAAAATATCCGTATAGCCCCAGAAATCAGCCGGCGGATAAACTGGTGTAATCGGCTTGAAACACAGATTTTCGCACCCGGGCAGGTTGGCAAACTTTGAGAAAAAGGTCAGGTCCAGCGGGCCGGGCGACTCGTAAATGCTGCTTTGGTCTACATCAAGCATTTCTAACAGGAAATCTTTGATTGCCGGGTCACATTTTTGCAGCAGCTCCAGCCGCACCGGTGCGCCGCGCTTACGCTTTTTGATGGATTTCTGTATTTCAATCATCAGGTCGGCAGACTCTTCATCAATGTCAAGGTCGCTGTTGCGCGTGATGCGGAACGGACAGGCTGCCAGAATTTTGCGTGCCTCAAAAAGCTGCTCCATGCTGTAAATAATCACGTTTTCCAGCAGGACAAAACAGCGCTCGCCTTTGCCGGGCAGCTCTAGGTACCGCGAAAGAATGCCCGGCACCTGCACAACAGCGAAACAGTCCTCTTCCTCGTCCTCTTGTTTGCCGGCAAGCCGCACGGCAATATTTAGGCTCTTGTTAGCCAAAAAGGGGAAAGGCCGGCTGCGGTCTACAGCAAGAGGCGTCAGCACCGGAAAAAGAATTTTATGGAAGTATTCAGTCATGTACTCTAGTTGTTCAGCGTCCATTTCGTCCGGTACCAAAAAGCGAATGCCGGCTTTTTTTAAAACCGGCAGAATCGACCGGTGCAGACAGGAATACTGCTTTTCCGTAAAAGCATGGATCTTTTCAGAAAGCGCTGCGTACAGTTCTTTGGGGGTTAGGCCGCTAACATCGGGTTTATGGTATTTGCTGTGAATCTGCTCCATGACACCGGCAACACGAACCATAAAGAATTCGTCCAGGTTGCTGGCTGTAATGGAAAGAAAACGCACGCGCTCAAGAATCGGGTTTTCTTTTTCAAAACATTCTTCTAGTACACGCGCGTTAAAGTCCATCCAGCTCAGTTCGCGGTTATAGTAAGGCATAGGCTGCGGCGCAGGCACGGCAGCAGGTGCTTTTTCGCTCATTTTGGTTCCTCCAGTTTACTAGCGGTGTTGGGTTTATATCAGGGTCTGCTTGATTTTTAAAACCGGATACAGACCAAAAACTTCTTTGAAAAAAGCAGAGCACTGCTCAAAAGCCCAGTTTTCCAGAAAAATATTTTCGTTGGTTTCGGCGGTTACAATCATCTGCTCATCCAGCCGCTTCACTTTTACGGACTTGATCTTCTGCTTCTGTGATTTGTCCAGTGAATTGGCAAGGCGAAAAATCGCAACCAGCTTTGCAATGACGGTGCGTTCTTGTTCAGGCATAGAGATGTAGTCTACTTTACGGAAATCGGGCACAGTGTATTCATTGTAGCGGGCAACATAGGCTGCACGCAGAATGTCGCGGCTGGTAATACCGTAGATGTCGGTGCTGCGAATGATGTCGAAGCTTGCCTGCAGGTGGTCTTTTACCGAAACATAGTAGCCGCTTTCGTGCAGAATCACGGCGAGCTCCAGGACCAGGCGCTGGTCTTTGCCAAGGCCGTGCAGGGGCTTGAGACGGTCGAACATCGTGCAGGCAATCTGCCGCACATTGTCGGCGTGGGGGCGGCTGCAGTGGTAGTTTTCTGCAATATGGTTTGCGCAGGAGATTGCGTTTTCGTGCACGTATTCCGCGTACTCAGTTTTTCTCTTGGGCAGCAGCATCTGCCGCATCAGCGCGTCCCACAGGTTGACCTGTGGCGAAAACACCTGCTGCGCGGTGGCATTGCGAATGAGCTGCATGTAAATAGCAAGTGCAGCATACAGAATTTCTGCACTGCTTTCGGTAATGCCGTACAGCTGTGCAATTTTGTCGGCACGCAGGGTACGGATATGTTTATAAAGTTTCGTTATTTTTTTGACTGGAATGGTAAAAATACCGTTTTGTTCTTCTACACCGCAGAGCTTGGCAATCAGTTTCATGTCGTTGCCGGTCAAAATAATATTGCTCAGGTCGCATTGTGAAATTTCCTGGTATGCAAAAATTGATTCCAGGTATTCTTCGACGACAGTGCTGAAATCCTCTGTCTGGTCCTGAATGCGCTCCAGCATATCGTGAAGTTTCAGCGCGCCGACCGGCAGATTCTGTGAGTAAATCATGGTGCTGCCATTGTACACGGCGGTGCCGATGGTGCCAGAACCGATAAAGGCAAACAGTGAGTTGCCCGCCTGCATCATACCGGAGTCCTGCAGAGACGACAGAATTTCCGAGTAAATCAGCGTTTTTTCCTCGTCCGCTTCCAGTACCTCAACATTCAGATTATTCTGCACTTTCAGCTGGTCTAAGATAAACGCACGGTTGTCGGCTTCCCGCAGAGCAGTGGTTGCCACCGCGCGGTACTGCGTAATGCCGTATTCTTTCATCAAAGCGGTAAATCCCGCAAGGGCTTTGCTCATTTCGCGAAAACACTCTAGGCCGATTTTCTGCCCGGTAAAGACCTCGTGCCCCAGGGCCAGTGGATAAGCAAGGCGGTCCAGTTCACAGATCTTGCCTTTGCGCAGCTGCGCAATGCGAAGCCGCAGCTCACTGGAGCCGATGTCGATCACCGCCGCCGCTTTTGGATATTTTCGTTTATTCATGTTGTGCACCGCCTGTTTCTAAACATCAAAGTTTGCGCTATAATAACGGAAGCCGCCATTCCTGCCGCCTGAAAAGACCGGCTAGTAAAGTAAGGCAGGGCTAGGAAAACTTGCCGCAAAAAAGAAAGCGAATTCCATTACTTTGATTATAACAATCTTTTAGCTGATGGGCAAGAATAATTATATGTTTGACAAAAGAAATAAAACGAATGGAAAGAGGTGCGGTACCATGAAACTGGCACTGCTGCAGATGCACGTAAGCGAAAAAAAGGAAGAGAACCTGCGACGCGCGGCGGCCTTGGTAAAACAGGCCGCAGACCGTGGCGCGCAGATAGCTGTGCTGCCGGAAATGTTTGTCTGCCCGTATGAGAACAGCTGGTTTGTCCGTGCGGCAGAAGCACGCGGCAGGGACATTTGGCGGGCACTTTCCCGCATGGCCCAGGGAAACCACATTTGGCTTGTCGGCGGCAGCTTCCCAGAGCAGGAAGACGGGTGCCTTTACAACACCTGCTTTGTCTTTGACCCGCAGGGCAGAGAAGCCGCCCGCCACCGAAAAATGCACCTGTTTGACATCCATGTAGAGAGCGGGCAATCTTTCTGTGAATCCGCCACATTTTCCGCCGGAGAAGATATTACGGTATTCCCTACAGAATTTGGGAAAATCGGCGTATGTATCTGCTTTGACTTCCGCTTTCCAGAGCTTGCCGGTCTTATGCAGCGGCGGGGTGCACAGCTTCTGCTGGTGCCGGCCGCTTTCAATATGACCACTGGCCCTGCACACTGGGAGCTGCTGTTTCGTCAGCGCGCGGTAGACAATCAGCTGTTTACGGCAGGCATTGCCCCGGCGCGCGACACAGCGGCACCCTACGTTTCCTATGCAAATTCGATTCTTTGCTCGCCGTGGGGCAGTGTACTGGAGCGTGCAGGAGAAGGGGAGCAGATCCTTCTGCATGAAATTGACTTTGCCGAAAACGCATCGGTGCGCCGCCAGCTGCCGCTGATTTTTGCCCGGCGGAGCGATCTGTATACTTTAAAAGCAGAGCACAGCGAGGCGCCTGGGGGACAAAAAAGCTGACCTACAGCGGATTTTGAGCATAAAAAAATCCGCAAACACTTTCTGCTGCAAAGGCAGAAATATGTTTGTGGATATGAATGGCGGAGAGGATGCGACTCGAACGCACAATGCCTTGCGGCACACCACATTTCCAATGTGGCTCCTTACCAATTAGAATACCTCTCCAACTGGCAAAACAACATCGCTTTTTATCAGCGACTAAATTATTATAGCATATGTTCCGGAAAATGCAAGCCTTTTTTGCAAATTCTCATTTTTTTATGGGAAAACTTGCGTATAGGCTTTTGCTGCTGTAAACTATCCTATGTATAATATGATTTTATCTGCCGGCTTTTGCGGCCGGCGCTAGGAGGAAAAAAAGTTGGATCGGACCAGAATTTCGGAACTTTACCGGGATGCGGAAAGCTTTGGCGGCAAAAGCATTACCGTGTGCGGCTGGGTGCGCTCTGTGCGCGACAGCAAAGCCCTTGGCTTTATCGACCTGAATGACGGCAGCTGCTTTAAGGGTCTGCAGGTCGTCTTTGAGGCGGACAAAGTAGAAAATTTTGAAGAGATAACAAAATACAACGTCGGCGCTGCTGTATGCGTGACAGGTGAAGTGCTGCTGACACCCAAAGCGCGCCAGCCGTTTGAGGTGCACGCGGCAGAGATTAAACTGGAGGGTGCCTCTGCCCCAGACTATCCGCTCCAGAAAAAGCGCCACAGTGTTGAGTACCTGCGCAGCATTGCGCACCTGCGCCCGCGCACCAATCTGTTTTCGGCGGCTTTCCGCGTACGCTCCGCCGCCGCATACGGAATTCACCGTTTCTTCCAGCAGCGCGGCTTTGTTTACGTAAATACACCGCTGATTACGGCAAGCGATGCCGAGGGTGCGGGCGAAATGTTCCGCGTCACCACACTGGACCCCGCCAATCCGCCTAAAACACCGGACGGCAGGGTGGACTTTAAAGAAGACTTTTTTCAGCGGCCCGCTTCGCTGACGGTTTCCGGCCAGCTTGAGGCCGAGTGCATGGCAATGGCTTTTGGGCAGGTGTACACCTTTGGCCCAACATTCCGTGCAGAAAAGTCCTACACACAGCGCCACGCGGCTGAGTTTTGGATGATTGAGCCGGAAATTGCCTTTGCAGACCTAGAGGACGTGATGAAACTGGCAGAGGCCATGATGAAAGACGTAATTCGCTACGTCATGAAGACCTGCCCACAGGACCTCGATTTCTGCAACCACTTTGTAGACAAGGGGCTTTTGCAGCGCCTGCAGAATGTACTGGACCACGACTTTGCGCGGGTTACCTACACAGATGCAGTGAAACTGCTGGAGAAGAACAACGACCATTTCGAGTATAAAGTGGAATGGGGCTGCGACCTGCAGACCGAGCACGAGCGCTACCTGACCGAGCAGGTTTACAAGCGCCCAGTATTTGTTACGGATTATCCCGCCGGCATCAAGGCCTTTTATATGCGCGAAAACCCGGACCAAAAGACCGTTGCCGCGGTAGACCTGCTGGTGCCCGGTATCGGCGAAATTATCGGCGGCAGCCAGCGTGAAGAGCGCCTGGAGATCCTGCAGCAGAAAATGCACAAACTGGGCATGAAAGAAGAGGACTACTGGTGGTATCTCGACCTGCGCCGCTACGGTACGGCCCGCCACGGCGGCTTTGGCCTTGGCTTTGAGCGCATGGTCATGTATCTGACCGGCATTCAGAATATCCGCGACGTGCTGCCATTTCCACGTACGCCCGGCAGTGCAGAGTTTTAAAAGAAAGACCGCTTTGGCGGTCTTTCTTTATACTCTTTTGCATAAACAAACAAAAAATCGCCAAAAGGCTGCAGACTTTGACAGGATAAACCGGAAATGTGCAAGATTTCATTTTAAGTCTTGCATTTTTTGCGCTGATTTTGTACAATAGGAAAGGTTTATTTCACTTTTACGATAGTTTGAGTAGTTGGGAGTGCATACTGCGTGAATTTTACAGAAATGTCGGAAACGGAACTGAAGCAGCAGCAGGCAAAGCTTGCAAAACAATTTGAGGCCTGCAAGGCACAGGGGCTAAAGCTCAATATGGCGCGCGGCAAGCCTGCCGCTGACCAGCTGGGCCTTTCCATGGAAATGCTTGATTCACTCAATTCCAAGACCAACCCGGTTTTGGCGGACGGTACAGACTGCCGAAACTACGGCCAGCCGGACGGCCTGCCGGAAATGCGGCAGCTGTTTTCTGGGCTGATGGGTGTGCCGGCTTCCAATATCCTTATCGGCGGCAATTCCAGTCTGAATATGATGTTCGACACCATTTCCTGCGGCATGACACACGGCATGCCGGGCGGAAAACCGTGGTGCACCGAAAAGCGGCGCAAATTTCTCTGCCCGTCGCCGGGTTATGACCGCCACTTTGCTGTTACCGAATATTTTGGCTTTGAACTCATCGCAGTTCCAATGCTGGCGACTGGGCCGGATATGAATGTGGTGGAAAACTTAGTTGCTGCTGACCCTGCTATTAAGGGAATGTGGTGTGTACCAAAGTATTCCAACCCGACTGGCATTACATACTCTGATGAAACCGTGCGGCGCATTGCTGCACTGAAGCCCGCTGCCCCGGATTTTCGCATTTTTTGGGATAACGCATACTGCGTGCACGAGCTTACTGATACTCCTGACCAGCTGCTGAATTTGTGGGAAGCCTGCAAAGCAGCGGGAAACCCTGACCTTCCGTTTTTCTTTGCCTCTACCAGCAAGGTTACGTTCCCGGGTGCGGGCGTAGCTGCGATGGGTGCCAGCGACAAAAATCTGGAAGTCATGCGCGAATACCGGCATTACCAGATTATCGGGCCGGATAAAATGAACCAGCTGCGCCACCTGCTCTTCCTGAAAAAAGTGGGAGGGGTGAAAGCCCAAATGGAGCGCCAGCGCGCACTGATTGCCCCGAAGTTTCAGGCTGTAGAGAAAATCTTTGACGAGGAGCTTGCCGGCAAGGGTGTCGCATCGTGGACCAATCCCCGCGGCGGTTACTTCATCAGCGTTGATGTGCAGCCCGGCTGCGCAAAGCGCACAGTCGCCTTGTGCAAAGAAGCCGGCGTTACCCTGACCGGTGCCGGTGCCACTTTCCCATACCATATTGACCCGCAGGACAGCAATATCCGTGTGGCGCCGACATACCCACCCCTTGCGGAAGTAAAGCAAGCGGCAAAACTTTTTTGCCTGTGTGCGCAGCTGGCTGTGTGCGAAAAACTCCTACATTGCTGATTCTTTATTTTTACTTTTGTTTTGCTGTACAAAAAGGCTGCCTTTTTAGGCGGCCTTTTCCTTTCGGAAACATTGACTTTCCAACACAGAATTACTATAATAAACTTGCTACGTCTGCGAAATTCAGTTTTTTCGCGGAAAAAAAGCAAATTGGAGGACTTGCGCATGAAGCGAGCACGAAAACCCATTTTTTTCATTGTCGCGATCCTCATCTTAGCCTTTACGTTCGTTTCCATTTCGGGCGTTTATTCGTACAAAGGCGATACCAAAACGACTTATGTAAAAGGCGTTGGGGATATCAGATGGGGCATTGACATCAAGGGCGGCGTTGAGGCTACTTTTTCCCCCGAGTCAAGCGGGAAAAAGGTAACGAAAGAGCAGCTGGACTCTGCAAAATCTGTCATCGAGACCCGTATGGTGCAGAATAATATTACAGACTATGAGCTGTACGCAGATTACAGTCAAGGTAAAATCATCACCCGCTTTCCGTGGCAGAGCGAAGAGACAAGCTTTGACCCGGAGTCGGCCCTAAAAGAACTGTCTGCCACCTCTGTCCTGACTTTCCGCGAGGGAAGCGAGTACACCAATACATCGACCGGCAGCGACGGTGAGACCATTTACACAACGCCAAAGGGAACGACTGCGAAAACGACCTTCCTTTCCGGCAGCGATGTAAAGTCTGCCAAGGCCGGTGTTTCACAGGACTCTACCTCTGGCCAAAGCACCTATGTGGTCGAGCTGGAGCTGACCAGCAGCGGCGCACAAAAATTTGCTGCCGCTACGAAAAAAGTTGCCAACGAAAGCAGCACCTTGTCAATCTGGATGGATGACACGATGATTTCTTCAGCTTCGGTTGACAAGACCAAGTTCGGCCAGACCGGCATTACTGGCGGCAAAGCCGAAATCAGCGGCAACTTTACCTCTGATTCTGCTACAAAATTAGCAAACCAAATCAATGCCGGCGCGCTGCCGTTTAAGTTAACGGTCAGCAGCTTTAGCAGCGTCAGCCCGACTTTGGGCACCTCTTCGCTGTATGCTATGGCGCTTGCGGGCATTGTCGGCTTCATTCTGGTTGCTATCTTTATGATTCTGGTGTTCCGCCTGCCCGGCTTTGTGGCGGTTATCTCTTTGTGCGGGCAGATGGCGCTGTGCTTTGCGGCAGTTTCCGGTTTCTTCCCATTTATGAAGAGCTTTACCATGACCTTGCCCGGTATTGCGGGTATGATTCTATCTATCGGCATGGGCGTGGATGCCAACATCATTACTGCGACGCGAATCAAAGAGGAGCTTTATGCCGGCAAGTCGCTGGACGCGGCCATTACCGCCGGCGACAAAAACAGCTTCTGGGCTATCTTTGACGGCAACATTACCACAATCTTGGTTGCTGTCATCCTGATGCTGGTCTTTGGCCCGACAAATATCCTCTCTGCACTGTTTGGCGCCAGCACAACCGGCTCCATTTATTCCTTCGGCTACACGCTGTTGATCGGCAACATCGGCAACTTCATCTTCGGTATTTATACCAGCCGTGCAATGACCCGGTCGCTTTCTGCTTTCAAACCTCTGCGCAAAAAGTGGCTTTACGGAGGTGCAATCCATGAAGCAGTTTAAGATTCGGTTTAGTAAAAACCGCAAAATTTACTATGCTATTTCCATTGGCATTATCCTTGTGGGTGTCATCTGCAACATTGTCTTTGGCGCTAAGCTGGATATTGAATTCCGCGGCGGCACACAGCTGAAGTATTCTTATACGGATGCTTCCGGCGCAGTGACGCAGACCGAAGTGGAAAAGACAGTAAAGAATACCGTAAAGCGCGATGCTTCGGTTCTGCTGAATAAAAACGTCAAGAATTCTTCCGGCACTGCCACGACCAATAACGTGACGATTGAGCTTTCCGGTACAGACGCTATTTCCGTGGAAACGCAGCAGCAAATTGCAAAAGACCTGCAGACTAAGTTTACAAACAGTAAGTTTTCACTGATTGAGTCCAGTTCGATCAATCCCTCCATGGGGCAGAAATTCTTTGTAAAATGTCTGGTCGCTGTTGCAATCACCATTGTGCTGCTGGTCCTGTATATCGCCCTGCGCTTCCGCAAAATCGGCGGTATGTCAGCTGGTGTCATGGCGATTGTTGCTCTGCTGCACGATGTCTGTATGGTGTATTTTACATTCATCTTTTTCCAAATGCCCATCAACGGCAACTTTATCGCGGTTATTCTGCTGATTCTCGGTTACTCACTCAACGATACAATTATCGTCTATGACCGTATCCGCGAAAATCGCACCGAGATGCCCGCAAAGACGCCGATTGGCGAGCTGGTCGATTTGAGTATCAACCAGACGCTGAGCCGCTCCATTTTTACCGCATTGTGCACGGTCATGGTTATTGCGTGCTTGTGTGTGGTCGCCGCCTATTATCAGTTGACCAGTGTTACCACGCTGGCTTTGCCGATGATGATTGGTGTTGTTTCCGGCTGCTATTCCTCTGTGTGCATCGCCGGCCCGTTGTATGTCGGCTGGAATGAACACAAGCAGAAAAAGCAGAAGAAAGGCCATGCAAAGCCGCAGGCCGCTTCCGCTGAAGAATAAGATTCTATTCAGATCCCGTCGATACAGGAATACCTGTCGGCGGGATTTTTTATACAAAAAGGCCACCCGGGCAAGGCGGCCTTTGCTTCAGCAGTTTTCTGCTTCGAATTTATAAACTGTGCAGCTGTGGAACGTTTTACCGACCGGAAGCAGCGCTGATGGAAACTGCGGATGGTGGGGACTGCCCGGAAAATGCTGCGTTTCCGTACAAAAAGGCCGCCCGGGAAAGGCGGCCTTTGCTTCAGCAGTTTTCTGCTTCGAATTTATAAACTGTGCGGCTGCGGAACGTTTTACCGACCGGAAGCAGCGCTGATGGAAACTGTGGATGGTGGGGACTGTCCGGAAAATGCTGCGTTTCCAGGCAGACAGCAGTGTGTGGCAGAAGGGGAGAGCCATCGCGACCTTTACTGCCTTCGCCAAAGCTGTTTGCTGTATACAACTGCATGCCAGGCTGATCGGTAAAGACCAGCATACGAATGCCGCGAGTTTTGTTGCAGACTTCGGCGGCTCTGCGCATGCCGGTGCCATTTAAAACAAAGCAGTGGTCGTAGCCACCACAGTGATGCAGCAACGGCTCGTCTTTGGCAATGTCCTGTCCAATCGGCTTAAAGCTGCGGAAATCTTCTGCAGTGCCGTCGACCGGCAGCACTTTTCCGGTCGGAAGCAGGCTGTCGTCCGCTGCTAGGAAAGAATCTGCATTTAACTGCAGGACAGACGCCAAGAGCTCTTCACTGCTCTCTGCACCTAAAGTAAAGAAAGAGTGGTTAGTCAAATTCAGGTAAGTCGTTTTGCTGCACTCGGCACGGTAGTCGATGATGACCGCGTTGTCCGTGGTCAGGCAGTAAGTGACAGAAACACTGCAGGTGCCGGGAAAGCCCTGGTCGCCGTCCGGGCTGGTGCAGGTAAAGGTAATGGAGGGCGCGTCCGTGCTGTTGTCGCGGTGCTTACAGCGCCAGTTGCGGGAAGAAAAGCCATCGCTGCCGCCATGCAGCGTGTTAAGCCCCTCGTTTTTATCAAGGGTGTATGTTTTGCCGCCAATATCAAAAGTACCGCCGGCAATGCGGTTGGCATAGCGGCCCACTGCGGTGCCCAGGTAGTCGCCTGGTGCTGCGTATTCGTCCAGTGTGCTGTGTCCCAGCACCATTTCTGCAAAGTTCCCGTCGCGGTCTGGCATGCGCAGAGAGGCAATGCGTGCGCCGTAGGAAAGCAGCGTCAGCGAGGCACCAGCGGCGTTTTTCAGTGTATAAGCGGAAACGGCGGTGCCGTTTTGCAAAGTACCGAAAGAATTTTCTGTAATGCTCATTTTTCTATCTCCTGTCCCTCAGGCGGTTCCCAGCAGAGCCGCACCGATAATGCCGGCGTCATTGCCAAGCTTTGCAATGCACACCTCAGTTTGTTTGGCGTTAGGCACTAAGAAAGTTTCGTCCTTTATGAATTCGCGCAGCGGCTTGAGCAGGGTATCTTTTTCGTTGCAGATGCCGCCGCCGATGCAGATGCGGTCTGGTTGGAAGATGTTGATGCAGTTGACAATGCCCGTGCCGAGGTCGCGGATAAACATATCCACGGCTTTTTGGCCGAGCGGGTCGCCGGCGCGCATAGCGTCAAAGGCGGTGCGGCCATTGATTTTCGTCAGGTCGCCGCCAACAATCTGCCAGATCGGCGAGGTTTTGTCTTTTGAGGTCAGCATGACTTCCTCTGTTGTGCGGATAAGTCCGGTTGCAGAGGCATAGGCTTCCCAGCAACCGCGGCGGCCGCAGGTGCAGGGACGGCCGTCTACCGCAATGACCTGGTGCCCCAGCTCGCCGGCGGCGCCGTTGCAGCCGGAGTAAATTTTGCCATCAATGATAATGCCGCCGCCGATGCCGGTGCCCAGTGTAATAGCCAGTGCATTTGCGGTGCCCTCCAATGCGCCGGCCTTATACTCGCCGAAAGCGGCAGCATTCGCATCATTTTCCACCAGCACTTTTTTGCCCTGCAGGCGCTCACTGAGCTGCTCTGCCAGAGGGTAGTTGTGCAGGTTTAGGTTGCCGGAAAAGCCAACAACACCCTTTTCGCTGTCGATGCTGCCGGGGGAGCCAACACCAATCCACGGTACGTCGATCAGGGTCAGGTTGGCGGCCTGCAGGGCCTGCAGCGCGGTCCTTGCCAGCTGCTCGGTCAGTTCGTTTTCCGGGCAGGGGACCCGGGTGTGATTTTTTGCGCTTGAAATCAGATTGTAGTTCTCATCAATGACGCCAACGGCGATGTTTGTGCCGCCAAGGTCAATACCAAGATAGTACATAAAACAATACACCCTCCTTGTAAAAAGACAGAGACTTAAAACATTCAATTTTATGTATTTTATTTAGTATACCGTTTTATTTACAGAAAGTAAATAACAGAAAGAAAACCGACAGAAAAATTGAATCTATTTTGCGCGGTGTGTTATAATGCTACTGCACCGGTTGCTGCCGGGCGTGGCGAAACCGCAGAAATACAGACGAAATGGGGAGTTTGTGTGCAGTATGAAGACCTGCCAGACTACATGAAAAATCCAGATACCAAAAATTATTTTGAAAAATTGCAGCACCGCCGCGGCACGCTGGCTGCCAAGCGGCTGTTTGACATTGTTGTATCCTTCCTTATCCTGGTGGTGCTGTCGCCTCTGCTGCTGATTACCGCAGCTGCAGTAAAAATCGACTCACGCGGGCCGGTGTTTTACCGGCAGGAACGCATCGGCCGCTTTGGCAGGCCATTTCGTATTTTTAAGTTCCGTACCATGGTGCAGGATGCCGATAAAAAAGGCCTTGCCATCACGGTGGGCGAGGACCCGCGCATCACGCGGGTGGGGCATGTGATTCGCAAATGCCGTTTGGATGAGTTTGCACAGGTGCTCAATGTTTTGGGCGGTAGCATGAGCTTGGTTGGCCCCCGGCCAGAAGTGCCTAAATATGTAAAAGCATACCGAGATGCTTATATGCCGACTTTGCTGGTGCGCCCGGGCGTCACCGCGCCCAGCAGCATTCATTTCCGCAATGAAGACGAAATTTTAGCCGCTTCCAAATTAGACCCAGAAACAGCCTATGTCGAGGAAATCCTGCCTACTAAAATGCAGCTCAATCTGCAGTATATCGATTCTATTTCGGTAGGCAGCGACATCAAAGTGATGTTCGACACCGTGCGCGCGGTATTCTAGTATATTTGCTTTTCCCTCTGCATAAAGTTCCTGTATAAGGGAGGGGGAAGCTTTGTATCTGCTCTTTAAAAAGAAGAACCTTTTGCTGGTGCTGCTTGCGGCTGCGGCCGCAGCCGCACTACTGACAGCGGCACACAGCCGGCTTGCCAGCGTGGCAGTTTCCGCGAAAGCCCCCAGCCCAAACTGGGGGCTTTCTTTTCAGGAGAAAGGAAAACAGCCGATCGGCAATGCTTCACCGCAGTATCTCAAGCAGTATAATGCCTATTTTTTAGGGAATGCGCAGGAGAAAAAACTGTATTTGACTTTTGATGCGGGCTACGAGGCCGGCTATACGCCGAAAATTTTAGATGCGCTGAAAAAACACCATGTCAAGGCAACCTTTTTCGTGGTAGGTAATTATCTGCAGACCAGCCCGGACCTGGTGCGCCGTATGACAGCGGAGGGGCACACCGTGGGCAACCATACCTGGCACCATTATGATATGTCAAAAATTTCTGACCCAGCGGTTTTTGAAAAGGAATTGCGTTCCGTGGAGGAAAAGTATAAAGAAATTACCGGAAAGCCGATGCAGCGGGTCTATCGACCACCACAGGGGCGCTACAGTGAAAAGAATTTGCAGCAGGCGCAGAAATTGGGCTACAAAACTTTTTTCTGGAGTCTCGCCTATGTTGATTGGTACAAAGACAAACAGCCCAGCAAAGAAGAGGCTTTTGGGAAAATTATACCCCGCACACATCCCGGTGCAGTGGTACTGCTGCACAGTACGTCAAAGACCAACGCGGATATTTTAGATGAGCTGATGACTAAATGGGAGCAGATGGGCTATACGTTTGGTCTGGCGTCGCAAATTCATTGAAGCGCACGATCCTTCCGGTCTGCAATTTGCTGTTTCTAGGCGTATCAATGAAACTTGACGGAACGGGTCCGAGCGCAGGGGGCAGATAGCGAAATGCTTCAATTATTGCAAATATTATAAAAAGGCCCCCGGAAGCAGTGCTTTCCGAGGGCCTTTTTTGCAAAGTCGGATTGTAAAAACGCCGCGGTATCCGCCGCAGAGCCTTGCAGAACAGAAACCATCAAAGAAAAAGCTGCTACAGCGGCAAACGGCCACATACCGGCTTTACACGCAAAGAATAGCTTGCTGTCTTGCACTGCTGCTTGTTTTCCCTATGTCATCAGCAGAGAAACAATACATTATTTATATTTTAAACACAGGCAGCCTAAGCTTCCCGAAAATGGATGCTGCTGTGGGCTCGCTTTTGGAATTTATAACTTTTCTGATATCCATATCATATGCTTTATCAAAATGCAGCAGCTTTCTCGTATGGAAAAGTGAGAGAAGCGCGCTTTTTGCAGAGTACTAGAACGATGGTCCCCTCTGGGGATGCTTTCGGGTCTTAACTCGTAAAACAAAAAATCCCCGGAAGCCTTTAAATAACTGGCTTTCCGGGGGTGGTGCCGCTGACCGGGGTTGAACCGGTACGATATTGCTATCGAGGGATTTTAAGTCCCTTGCGTCTGCCAATTCCGCCACAGCGGCAGGTGACTTGCCTGCATTTCGCTAAATATCATAGCATTTAAATAGAGAATTGTCAAACAAAGTATGCGGTGCGGCAGGGACGAAAGGGCAGCGTCCCTTTGTCACATAGCTCAAGAGAGATACTCTTTTTCCAGGCGCAGCATCATCTGCGCGTAGCGCCGAAAACAGGTGTTGCTGCGGCCGGCCTGCGCGTCCTGCACGCAGGGGAAGATGACCGTTTCCCACAGGGAACGGTAGACTGCTTCCGGGGCAGGGGAGGCATCTATTTTGGCAGTGATGGCGGGAGCAAATGCGTAGTATTCCTGAATCGCCAAGGGGCCCGCCGGCTGATGGCACAGCCAGTTGTCACGAAAAGCGCGCAGAGTTTGCAGTTCGCGGCAGTTGTCCGGTTTGTGCAGGGAGCCGCAAACCGCGGTGGTGATGTAGCAGGCCCGCTTGCGCCAGCCGTTGTTGATGCAGTCATAGCCGACGGCATTCAGTGGTTCTTTCGGGTATTTGCTGTTCCAAATCTTTAAAAATTCATCCATTACCGCGGCAGCTTCCGGTACCTGACTGTCGTGCAGGGACGGCAGCAGATAGACTGTAAGCATTAGGCGGTAGGAAAAAAAGGCACTATTGTGGCTGCTGCGGATATGTCGAATAGACAGTTCATCTGCAATGCGGGACATCAGCGCCTGTGCAAAGGCATGGCAGTCCTCTGCCTGCACCCCACGCAGCGCTTCCAGCGGAACACCGAGGCGGCTGCTGTAGTCTGCAAAATAATCAGGGTAGTCTTTTTTGGTAAAGGACGGTTCGCCATTTTCAAAGTGGAACAGGGCGGGTTCCAGCGCAGCAAGCGCGCTTTGCAGCTTTTCGCCGCCATCCGGTTCGGCAGCAGTAGGTGTAAACAGCGCCTTTAGGTCAATGGGCTTTGCGCAGTACATGCAGACCACATGATCTACATTCTCAGGCACCTGCAGTTCCAACCCACAATAGGGGCAGTGAATGGTACGGTAAGTCATGAGGGCAGCCTCCTTTCCGGTGAAGATTGGTTTACATATTCTCTTACAAAATTAAAGTATAACAGAAGTTTTTTGAGAAAACAAGTCTGCATAACGCATATCATAATCTGTTTACAGAATCTTTACAGCTAAAAAACACAACTTGTACTGTTTGACTTTAAAATGGATTTATGATAAAATTTAAAAATATACTTTTGCAGAGTAAAATGGAAAAGTCTGCAAAATAACATGGGCGTATGCAGATATTTGTGAGGAAAGAGAGTGAGCCGTTTGGTAAAAACAACCGCCGTGGATGATTTTTTTGAGGTTACCCCGGAAATTGAAAAACTGACGCAGCTGTGCGTCAAAAGCAGTTCCATAGACCCTGACCTATATGGAAAATATGATGTAAAGCGTGGTCTGCGCGATATCAACGGCGAAGGCGTGCTGTGCGGTCTGTCGGAAATCGGCGAAGTGAAAGCCAAAAAGACCGTCAATGGCAAAAAAGTACCGATCCCCGGTGAATTATATTACCGTGGCATTTCTATTAATGACCTGACACGCGGTTTCCTTACGGAAAAGCGCTTTGGTTTTGAGGAGACAGCGTACCTGCTGCTCTTTGGAGATCTGCCCACCGCCGCGCAGCTGGAGGCTTTTCGCGGCCTGCTGAACCGCTACCGCACGCTGCCCACCAACTTTGTGCGCGACATTATTATGAAAGCGCCAAGCTGTGACATGATGAATACCCTGGCGCGCAGTGTCTTGACCCTGTATGCCTATGACGAAAAGGCAAATGACACCAGTTTGGAGAACACGCTGCGGCAGTGCATCGAAATGATTGCGCTGTTTCCTCAGCTGGCAGTGTACGGCTACCAGGCTTATGCCCACAACGCCGACCCCAGCAAGCCGTTTTTCATTCACACTCCGCGCAATGACCTTTCCACAGCGGAAAACATTCTGTATATGCTGCGCATTGACAACAAATATACAGAATTAGAGGCTCGCATTCTCGACCTTGCACTGGTGCTGCATGCAGAGCACGGCGGCGGTAACAACTCTACCTTTACCACCCATGTGGTTGCTTCCTCCGGCACAGACACCTATTCGGTGATTGCAGCGGCGCTCAGCTCTTTGAAAGGCCCGAAACACGGCGGTGCAAACATCAAGGTTGTGCGCATGTTTACCGACATGATGCACGAAGTGAAAGATTGGGAAGACGAAGAAGAGGTCGGCAGTTATCTGCGCCGCCTGCTGCACGGCGAAGCCTTTGACCGAAAGGGCCTTATTTATGGCATGGGACATGCGGTGTATAGCATCAGCGACCCGCGTGCGCAGATTTTCCGTAAATTTGTAGAGCGGCTTTCTGTAGAAAAAGGCAAGCAAAAAGAATATGGCCTGTACGCTATGGTTGGCCGCCTTGCCCCACAGATTATTGCGCAGGAGCGTAAAACCTATAAAGGTGTCAGTGCAAACATCGATTTTTACTCCGGCTTTGTTTACTACATGCTCGGTTTGCCGATTGAGCTGTACACGCCGGTCTTTGCCATGGCGCGTATCGCCGGATGGAGCGCTCACCTTTTGGAAGAACGCATCAATGAGGGCAAGATTATTCGTCCGGCATACAAAACAGTGGCCCCGCACCGCAGCTATGTGCCCCTGGATCAGCGCTGAAACTTCTTCGGTGCATTCTCCCTTGACAGTTTCCGTCAAAACTCGTATACTATTTGAAGCCTGCTTTTCAGGCGGCCCGCGGGCTGCCAAAAGAGTGGAACCTTTCAAATAGTTCATTCTGTAAAAAATAGATATCTGCGGTATGGCTGTACCGCTGAAACAGGAAAAGCTCATCCGAAGGGCAGGTTGCTTCGGGTGAGCTTTTTTCTGCGCGGCGTTTTCCCTTGCCGCAGGAAGGGAGAAACAATGACTGTAACAGAAAAATTGAGTGCTCTGCGTCGGCAGATGGCCGCGCATGGGGCAGACGCTGTCATTTTGCCGACAGGTGACCCGCATATGAGCGAGTATATCCCAGAGTACTGGGAGTCCCGCCGCTGGTTTTCTGGCTTTACCGGCGACGCCGGCACATTGGTTGTAACCAAAGAGGAGAGCCTTTTGTGGACGGATGGCCGCTTCTTTATCCAGGCGGCGCAGCAGCTGCAGGGTACGCCGATTCAGCTAATGCGTATGCGCGAGCCGGGTGTGCCGACCATTGGCGAGTACTTGGCAAAGAATATTGCAGGTGGAACAGCCGTGGTGGACGGCCGCGTCTTTTCCGAGATGGATGCGGAAAAAATCCGTAGCCTGCTGAGTTTCTCCGGCGCAAAACTTATCAGCATTGATTTGGTCGCACCGGTGTGGACAGAGGGCCGGCCGAGCCTGCCGGCAACGCCTGTACATCTGCTGGCAGAGCGCTATGCCGGCAAGTCCTGTGCGGACAAACTGCAGCAGGTGCGCGAAATCCTGCTGAAAAATGGCGCTTCCGCTCAGCTTTACAGCCTTTTGGATGATGTTGCATGGGCAACCAACCTGCGTGCCGCAGATATTGCCTACAACCCTTTTGCCATTGCGTTTTTGCTGGTGACAGAGGAAAAGGCTCTGCTGTATCTGGACAAAGGCCGGCTGGATGCCGATGCTGCTGCTTCCATTGCAAAGTCCGGTGTAGAGGTACGGCCCTATGCACAGCTTACAGCGGACCTGCAGGACAGCACCACCCCGCAGAAAGTGCTGGTCAATAAGGGCAGCATTAGCTTTGATCTGTATACCACTCTGCAGAAAAACCCTGCCTGCACTTTGTTGGATGGCCCAGATATCATTACCGGCTTAAAGGCTGTAAAGAACCCGACCGAGTGCGCCAACATGCGTACCTGCCATGTTTACGACGGCGTTGCACTGGTGAAGTTTAAAATGGAGCTGGAGCGCCGCATGGCTGCGGGGGAGCCGCTTACCGAGTGGGATGCTTCCCTCATTGCCCATAAATGCCGCGCACAAATGCCTGACAACTGCGGCGAGAGCTTCGGGACCATTGCCGCCTACGGCCCTAATGCGGCCATGATGCACTACGGCCCGACTAAAGAAGTGCATTCCTCTCTGCAGCCAAAGGGTTTTTTGCTGGTAGACTCTGGCGGACAGTACCTGACTGGCACCACCGATGTGACCCGTACCTTTGCCATGGGCCCGCTGACACAGGAAGAAAAAGAATGCTTTACCTGGGTCTTGAAGTCCCACATCGATTTGGCACAGGCAAAGTTCCCGGCAGGCACCAGCGGCAGAGATTTAGATTCCCTTTCCCGCGTACAGGTTTGGAAGCACGGCCTGGATTATCGCTGCGGCACAGGCCACGGCGTTGGCTACCTGGGTGCCGTGCATGAGGGCCCACAGAGCTTCCGCTCAGAAGTTCCGCTGGTTCCCGGCATGACCATTACGGACGAGCCCGGTATTTATATGGAGGGCAAATTTGGTATCCGTACAGAAAATACACTGGAAGTCGTTATGGACGAAAAGACCGAATACGGCCAGTTCTATGCTTTCAGCCCGTTGACAAAGTTCCCCATCGACCGCGCGGCTATTTTGCCGGAGCTGCTTTCTGCGGACGAAATAGAGTATCTTGACCGCTATCATCATACGGTTTACGAGACTCTTGCACCACATCTGGATGACAAAGAGCGCACATGGCTTGCAAAAGCCTGCAGCCCGCTTTGCAGATAAATTCCGTACAGCTTTTTAGACTCAGCGCAGCATAGGCACCAAGCGCCCGCTTTTGCTGCAGCCCGCGGATGCTGTGCGGGCTGCAAGACCTGCAGGAGGGAATATGGTAAAACATCTCATCGATCCGCTGGACCTTTCCGTTTCGGAAATCAACGATTTGCTGGACCTTGCGGATAAAATTTCCGCAGAACCGCAGAAGTACGCACATCTCTGTGACGGCAAAAAGCTGGCCACTTTGTTTTATGAGCCAAGCACCCGCACACGTTTAAGCTTTGAGACCGCGATGCTCAACATGGGCGGCAGCGTAATGGGCTTTCATTCAGCCGAAACTTCCTCTGCCACCAAGGGCGAAAGCGTGGCAGATACGATTCGGGTTGTTTCCTGTTTTGCGGATATCTGCGCCATGCGCCACCCCAAAGAGGGCGCGCCGCGCCGCGCCGCACATTTTTCAAAGATTCCGGTCATCAATGCCGGCGACGGTGGCCACCAGCACCCCACACAGACCCTGACTGACCTGATGACGATCCGCCGCAAAAAAGGGCGCCTGCACGACCTGACCATCGGCCTGTGCGGTGACCTGAAATTCGGCCGCACCGTGCATTCCCTGATTAAATCCCTCGCGCGTTACCCTGGCATTCGCTTTGTCCTGATTTCGCCGGAAGAGCTGCGCGTGCCCGGCTATATTATAGAAGAAGTGCTGCAGCCGCAGCACATTCCCTATGAAGAGGGCACCAGCCTGGAGGCCGCCCTGCCGCGCCTTGACATTCTGTATATGACCCGTGTGCAGAAAGAACGTTTCTTTAATGAAGAGGACTACGTCCGTTTGAAAGACAGCTATGTCCTGACCTCTGAAAAAATGAAGTTGGCAGGGCCAGAGATGTATGTGCTGCACCCGCTGCCGCGTGTCAATGAGATTGCGCTGGATGTGGATGACGACCCGCGTGCGGCCTACTTTGACCAAGTACAGAACGGCGTATATGTACGTCAGGCACTGATTTTAAAACTTCTGGGGGTGAAACTGCCATGCTGAACATTGATTCTTTACAGACCGGCATTGTCATTGACCATATTCAGGCCGGCACCAGTATGCGTATTTACGACCTGCTGCAGCTGGAAAAACTGGACTGCTGTGTGGCAGTCATTAAAAACGCGCGCAGCAGCAAATTTGGCCGCAAAGATATTATCAAAATTGAGGGCCAAGTCAGTGTTGACCTAGATGTTCTCGGCTTTATAGACCCTAACATTACCGTGAATTATATTGAAAACGGCCATATTGCAGAGAAAAAGGCGTTGAAGTTGCCAAAGTATATTAAAAACGTGATTTCCTGCAAAAACCCGCGCTGCATTACGACTATCGAAGAGGGCGTGGACCAGGTGTTTCAGCTCTGCGACGAAAAGACTCGCCGCTACCGCTGCATTTACTGCGAGCAGGAGTATAAGCGCCCGACACCCTAAAGAATGTTTGTGTACAGAATAGAATCAAAAAGGCAGGTGCTGCATTTTGCGGCCCTGCCTTTTTGCTATGTTTATTCTCGTTTACGGAAATTCTCTTTACAGCGGCCGGAGCGGTAGGCTGCAAGCAGGTCCTCAAGTTCTGCAATCTGCCGGCGCAGCTCGGTGCCGGTGTCTGTGTCGCCTACAGTGATGCGCTTTTTCACGGCCTCTACGACCTGCACAGTCGGGCTGTGGTCTTCCATGTTTTTACCGGGGGCCAGTGGCATGTGTTGCGCAAGGGCTAAGTAGTGTGAATTGTATATAAAAGTATAGCCGCCAATGCCGGTCTGCTTTTGGTAGGCTTTGCTGATGCCGCCGTCAATCATAAAGAGCTTGCCGCCTGCCTTTACCGGCGACTCGCCCTCTTTCAGACGCACGGGTACGTGGCCGTTGATAATATGGCTGGTCTGCGGGTTAAGGCCAAACTCACTCAGAATCGCTTCACAGGTTTCGCGGCTTTCCAGGTGCGTGTAGTAGGGATTCATCACTTCTTTGTGTGTTTTGGGGTCCTCTATAAAGTAGCGCTCAAACATAGAGAGTTTGCTTTTTCCGAAAAGAGGAGAGAGCGGGCCGCACCAAAGGTACCACATGAAGTCAGCTGCACTCTGCTGCTTATCGCTGCCGCGTGTAGAAAAGAAAGCGCTGCGCACAACAGAGTCAATGTAGTCAAAGTAAGATTTTCCGTGGTAGTTTTTTCCGTCAATGCGGATATCGGCAAAAGAGCCGTCCCGCTTTAGTGGAATGCAGCCGTGGTACAGCAGGTTTGAGTTACAGCAGAGGTACATGCTGCCGTTTGAGTACAGAAAGCGGATATGCCGCTGCAGACGCTCAGAGTGCTGAAAAGACGATACTAGTGCGTGCATCAAGTCCTGCTCCTCGGGAGTCAGAAGCAGCGGGTCCTTTGGGTCGATAGTGGGGAAGCAGGTGTCACACATTGGGTAAGAAACGCCGTCTACGTGCACCGTGCCAGCGGCAAAGTCGATTCGCTCCAGCAAAAGGCGATTTTCCATGTGGTACTCGGGGTGGCGGTGAATCAGCTGCTCTTCAAGCTTCAGCTGAATGATTGCAATGGCCTTGTGCATTTTGGCCGCCAGCGGCAGGCTGACCGGATCGTATTCGTTTTCATCTAAAGTGTGTGGTTCAAAGCAAGTGCAGGGGTCGTCGGCATAGACACGGGCAGCAAAATCCGACAGCGGGCGCAGATTGATGCCGTAGCCATCTTCCAGTACATCGAAGTTGTTGTAGCTGATACCCAGGCGCACCACGTTTGCGACCAGTGCTGCATTGCCGCAGGCAGCACCCATCCAGGAAATGTCGTGGTTGCCCCACTGCAGGTCAATGTCGTGCTGCTCCATCAGGGCGTCCATGATAAGGTCTGCATGCGGGCCGCGGTCAAATACATCGCCGATGATGTGCAGCCGGTCAATCAGCAGGCTTTGAATCAGACCGCACAGGGCAGTGATGAAGTTGTCACCCATGCCGGTCTCTACAATGGTGCGGATAATTTCATTGGTGTACTGATGTTTGTTGCTTCCGCTGGCGTGCAGCAGCTCATCAATGATGTAGGCAAAGTTTTCGGGCATCTTTTTGCGCACCTTGCTGCGGGTGTACTTGGTGCTGGCATCGCGGCAGAGTTCCACTAAGCGATAAATGCTGATACGGGACCAGTCGTCGTAGTTGCTTTTTTCGCGGCGGGCCTTTTCCAGGCCGGCTTTTGGGTAATAGACCAGGGCAGCCAGTTCGTTTTGGTCGCTAGCACTCAAGCTCTGCTCAAACTGCTCGTTGATTTTGCGGCGTACAACGCCGCTTGCGCTGCGCAGCTGATAGAGAAAGGCGTCACTTTCGCCGTGCAGGTCACTGAAAAAATATTCGGTTCCTTTGGGCAGGGTCAAAATTGCTTTTAAGTTGATGATTTCTGCGGCGGCGGCCTGTGCGGTGGGGTAGGTCTTGCTCATCAGCTGTAAAAAACGCTTATCCGTCATGATAAATCCCTTCTTTTGAGGCGGCAGCAATGCCGCAGAGTTAAGCATTTTGCATGAAATTATGTATTGATTTTTGATTTTCTATAAAAATAAATGCCAACAACGAAATAAACGGACAAAAATTGCAGATACTTTTTATAAATATTATACAACTTCTCTTATTGTAAGCGCATTTTTGTAAAAAAGCAATCTTAATTATTATCTAATCTATATTTAACATGGATTTTACACAGCAGCCATAAAATAAAAATCGTTCTAAGGGGAAAGATGATAACTTGAATAAAAGGAAAAGAGGTTTCCAGTATGCAAAAAAAAGTAAGTTCTGTTTTGGCGGCGGCTCTCTGCTCGGCCATGTTATTTGCCGGTTGCACAGGAACAGCGGCATCTTCAGGTGTGGCTTCGGGCGCGGCTTCTGCAGCGGGCAGCACAGGCACCGCAGCGGGCAGCGTTACCGGCACGATTACAGGCTCCGGCTCCTCTGCACTGCTGCCGCTGGCAAAAGATGCAGCCAAAGAGTTTAAAGCAAAGAATGCAAATGTTTCCATTACGCTGAACGCCGGTGGCTCTGGCACAGGACTCAAGCAGGTTTCCGACGGCTCTGTCGATATCGGTAACTCGGATGTTGCTGCTGCAAGCAAGCTTTCTGCTGACAAAGCAAAAGAATTGGTCGACCACAAGGTGTGTATTGTCACCATGGCACCCATTGTCAACAATGACATCGGCGCTAAGGTAAAGAGCTTGACCAAAGACCAGCTGGTTGGCATTTTCACCGCAAAAACAAAGAACTGGAAAGAAGTTGGCGGCCCAGACGAGCCAATCGTACTGGTGACACGCCCAAAAACTTCCGGTACCCGTGCATTGTTCACTAAGTATGCACTGGGCGGCAAAGAAGAAGCCTCTAACGCTGCACTGGAAACCGACAACTCCGGCACCTTGATGAAGAGCATTCAGGAAAATAAGGGCGCTATCGGCTACGTGGCACTCAGCTACCTGGTGGGTGACAACAAAGGTAAAGTAACAGCAGTCAGCATTGACGGCGCTGAGCCTACCCTGGAAAATACTTATAATGGTAAATACCCGGTGTGGGGTTACGAGCATATGTACACGAAGGGCGAGGCAAAGGGCGCTGTAAAGAGCTTCTTAGACTATATTGTCTCTGATGAATACAGCAAGAAAATGGAGACTCTGGGCTATGGTGTCACCTCTAAAATGCAGGCTTCTGTAACCAGCAGCCGTGACGCGGAAGCAAGTAAGTAGGACAACAAGACATTCTGTATATTATAGAGCTGGGGAAAGGAAGACTGGAAAACATTCCGTCTTCCTTTCTGTTTTAGAAAAGAGGAATGCAAAGCGAATGAAAGGAAAGCATATGGTCAGGCGGGAATACCTGGGCCGGGTGGTGGTCACCGCCTTTGGGCTGCTGATGATTGTCATCACGTTTGCAATCGGTATTTTCCTTGCCTATAAAGGCATCGGTACATTTACAACTTATAAGCACAGCGTGGGGGAGTTCCTGTTTTCCTCCAACTGGGACCCCGCCGATGATTTCACAGGCGGGGGCGCGGTGGGCGCGGCTATCTTTATTGTCGGTTCGCTGTGCACCTGCGGGCTTGCTCTGCTCATTGCGCTGCCGGGTAGCATTGCGTCCGCAATCTTTATGACAGAGATTTCGCCGCGCTTTGGCACCCGCATCTTTCAACCTGCGGCGGAGATCTTTGTCGGTATTCCGTCGGTTGTGTACGGCTGGGTCGGCATGAGCGTCCTGGTGCCGTTTATCCGCAAAGTGTTTCACCTGCAGGTAGGCTACGGTGTCCTGTCGGCGGCGATTGTTTTGGCAATTATGATTTACCCCTCTATTACCACCGTTTCCGCGGATGCAATCCGCAGCGTTTCCAAAACCTACCGTGAGGCGGCCTATGGCCTGGGTGCGACCCGCTGGCAGACCATTTACAAAACGGTGCTGCCTGCGGCAAAATCAGGCATTTTCACCGGCATTATTCTGGGCCTGGCGCGTGCTTTTGGCGAGGCACTGGCGGTTGCAATGGTCATTGGGCAGCGCAAAGCCTTCCCGACAAGCATTTTTTCGCCTACGACCAACCTGACCGCCACCATTGCGGCGGATATGGGTGGCGCGGCAGAGGGCGGCGAGTACAACACCGCGCTGTGGACCATGGCACTGCTGCTGCTGCTTATTTCGCTTCTGTTCATTTTTCTGGTGCACGCGATTTCTGGAAAAGAAGGTAAAGAAAAATGAAAACTATTGACCCAGCAAAGACTTCCAGTCAGCGCAGCCGCACCACAGATCGTTTTATGACCGGCGTGTTTTATGTGGTCGCGGGCTTTTTCCTGCTTTTGCTGTTGGCGTTTATCGCGTACATTTTGGTGAACGGCCTGCGCAGCTTTTCCCCGCAGATGCTATCTTTTACGGAAGAAGGCATTGGCAATCAGCTTTTTAATACCATCTATTTAGTGATACTGGCATTGCTCATCAGCGTACCAATCGGCATTTTCGCGGGTATCTATTTGGCAGAGTACGCAAAAGAGGGCAAACTGACCCGCTTTGTGCGTATATGCGTAGAGACGCTCTCTTCGCTGCCGTCCATTGTTATCGGCCTGTTTGGCTACCTGGTGTTTATCCTGATGACCCATTCCCAGTGGAATTTGTTTGCAGGCGCATTGGCGGTTTCACTGCTGTGCCTGCCGCTTATCACGACCACCACGGTCGATGCTTTCCGTGCGCTACCGGAAGATTACAAAGCGGGCAGCCTTGCGGTAGGGGCGACCCACTGGCAGTCCATTACCCATATGCTGCTGCCGGCCTGTGTGCCACGCATTATGACCGGCGTTATCCTGGCGGCGGGGCGCGGCTTTGGTGAAGCGGCCGCTCTGCTGTATACAGCCGGCATGAGCACCGACATCAACTGGAGCAACTGGAACCTTTCGTCGCCGACCTGCCCGCTCAATCCGTTTCGCCCCGGTGAAACGCTTGCCCTGCAGATTTGGGCCTCCAGAACGGAGTCGATTGCCGAAAACGCCACCCAAGTGGCAAACTTCAGCTCGGCGGTGCTGATTCTGCTGGTGTTGCTTTTCAGCATTTTGGCGCGCCTGCTCAGCCGCCGGCTTGACCGCAAAGCAACCGGCGCGAAATCAAACTAAATTTCTGCAGATGCTGTTTTTGAAAGGATGCTTTATATGAGTTTGGAAAATGGAGGAATTGCGTTGAAACTGAACCATGCGGCAGCTCCGGCAGTCTGTACGCCGGTGCGGCAGGAAAAAAACGCCCCGCCGGTGACAGAAGCAAAAGAAACGGACAAAACGGTTTACGGCGAGCTTTCTGGTATTGAGCAGGTAAAAGTTGGTATTAAAGACCTAAACCTTTACTATGAAAGTGCACAGGACTCTATGCACGCGCTGACAAATTTGAGTATGCAGATTCCTGAAAACCGCATTACTGCGTTTATCGGGCCTTCCGGCTGCGGCAAGTCCACCTGCCTGAAAACGCTGAACCGCATGAATGACCTGGTAGAGGGCTGCCGCATTACCGGCTCTGTCACCATTGACGGCGAGGATATTTACAGCCCGCATACAGATGTAACCCTGCTGCGCAAGCGCGCGGGCATGGTGTTTCAAAAAGCAAATCCGTTTCCTATGAGTATTTATGATAATATTGCCTATGGCCCTAAAATACATGGCATTAAAAGCAAGTCCAAACTGGACGAAATCGTAGAAACCAGCCTGCGCGCGGCTGCTTTGTGGGACGAGGTAAAAGACCGACTGAAAAAGAGCGCCCTAGGAATGTCTGGCGGGCAGCAGCAGCGCCTGTGTATTGCGCGTGCGCTGGCTGTACAGCCGGAAATCCTGCTGATGGACGAACCGACCAGTGCACTGGACCCAATCTCTACCCTGAAAATTGAGGACCTGATGGAAGATCTGCGCAAAAAGTATACGGTAGTCATTGTGACACATAATATGCAGCAGGCGGCGCGTATTGCGGACAACACCGCTTTCTTCCTGCTGGGACATCTGGTCGAGTACACGAATACTACGGATATGTTCAACAACCCGGCGGATGAGCGTACCGAGCGCTACATTACCGGCCGTTTCGGCTAAAAAAAGTCGGTCCGCTTAGACAGAATGCCGACAATATGTTATGATTAAGGGGGTACAGAAACATGCCCAGAAAGCACTTTGACCACGAACTGGAACAGCTGACCGAAAAGATTACCGAAATGGGGGACGCAATTCACACCAGCATTGCCTCTACTATCCGCGCCCTGCGCACAGGGGACGTGCAGCTTGCCCGCAGGGTCGTGGCAGGCGACAATGACGTTGACCGCATGGAGCACGAAAACGAAAAGACCTGTATGAATTTAATTGTCAGCCAGCAGCCCATTGCCGGCGACCTGCGCAATATCGCGGGCAGCTTAAAAATTTTGACAGATATGGAGCGCGAAGCGGACCAGTGCGCAGATATCTGCGAAATGGTAGCTGCGGGCGGCCTGCCCGGCAGCCAAAGTCTGCCGCTATGCCATATTGTCAACACCCTAGAAAAGGTAGAGACCATGTTTACCGGCGCCATGGATGTCTTTTTAAGCCGCGACGCCAAGCGTGCCAAAGAAATTTGTATGGCCGATGATGAAATCGATTCTCTTTTCAGTAAAATTGTGCTGGAGGTCTGCTCTTCCATTACGCAGGACTCTGCCAATGTAATGCGAGAAGTAGACCTTTTGTTTATTATCAAGTATGTAGAGCGCATGGGCGACCATGCTACCAATATTGCCGAGTGGGTTCTCTATATGGTTACCGGTGAGCACGAGGACTTAAACGAAGGTGAGGAAACCTTTCCATAAGCCTTGCCTTTCCCCGCCCGGCGGGGGCGGGTCGGCATCCATGCTTCAGAAGGAGGAAACCGTCAGTGGCTCTGATCTATATTGCGGACGATGAAAGAAATATCCGAAAGCTTATCGCGTTTGGGCTCAAAGATGCCGGGTTTGAGACCGGCGAGTTTCCGGATGGCGAGACCCTGCTGCAGGGGGTCCGGCTGCGCCGGCCGGACGCAATTCTGCTGGACTGGATGATGCCCGGCATGGATGGGTTGCAGATCTGCCGCGCCCTGCGCCAGGGGGAAGAGACCCGCTCAGTGCCAATCCTGATGCTTACCGCCAAAGGAGAAGAAATCGACAAGGTGCTCGGCCTGGAAATGGGCGCGGACGACTACATAACAAAACCTTTCGGTATGAAAGAACTATGCGCCCGCGTACGTGCTGTGCTGCGGCGCGCAGCGCAGCAGCCGGACTTGCCAGAACCGGTGCTTTCTGCCAGCGGTATCACGGTGGATATTACCCGCCACACCGTACAGAAAGACGGGCGGCAGATTGAGTTGACCGCAAAAGAATTTGACTTGCTGTGCATGCTCATGCGCCACGCCGGCCGGGTGCTGACACGCGATACCCTGCTCGACAAGGTCTGGGGCGTTTCTTATTTTGGCGATACCCGCACAGTGGATGTGCATGTGCGCTATCTGCGGCAGAAAATTGAGGATAATCCCGACAAGCCAGCCTGCATTTTGACAGTGCGCGGCGTGGGGTACAAATTCTGTGCGCAGGAGGATGAGGCCGTTTGAAAAAGAAACTGACCCTGCTGAATGTGCTGATTGTAATTCTCAGCTTTTCGACGGCCTTTCTGCTGTGTGCTTTTCAGGTGCGCAGCCAGTATGGGCAGGAGTTCAGCCGCCGGCTGGATGCGGTTCTTTCTTTATCTTCTTTAGATATTGACAACATACAGAAAAATCCGCAGGGCGAGGCTGAGCGCCTGGGCGCCTCTTTGCAAAAGACCGGCCAGCAGATGCGCGTCAGCATCATCAGTACGGGCGGCCGCGTGCTGGGCGACAGCGAAAAGCGCGACATCAATGAAAACCACCTGCAGCGCCCCGAGGTGCAGCAGGCCCTGAAAAGCGGCCGCGGCTATGATCTGCGTCTGAGTGAAACCACCCATGAGTATTATTTGTATGCTGCTCTGAAAGTTAATCAGCAGTCTATTATTCGCGTGGCGCTGCGCACAACAGAGATGGACAGCGTCATGCTCATTTTGGCACGCAACGCGGGTTTGTGTCTGCTGCTCGGTATTCTGATTGCCTGTGCAGTTACGCTGCCTCTGGTCGCGCGGGCGCTGCATCCTCTGCAGGATCTGACCAATACTGCCGAAGAAATCAGCCGGGGCAATTTTTCGAGCCGTGTGTCTGTAAAAGATGCAAAAGACGAGGTTGGCCGGCTGGCGCGTTCTTTTAATCGTATGACCCGCAGTACAGAAAATGCTATTACTGAATTGCGGCGAAACCAGAGCCGGCTCAAGGGACTTTTAGAGGGCATGGACGACGGCGTGCTTGCGATAGACAGCGATGACCATATCCTGTTTTTCAATGAGCGCGCACGCATGCTGCTTTCCTGTCCCGCACTCAGCGTAGGGGCACCGATGGATACCAGTTTGGTATTAAGTCATGTCGGCCGGGTAATGCACCGTGCCAAAGACAGCGGCAGACCGTGCAAAGACCAGATCACGGGTGTTACGGCCGGGCAGCAGTTTACGGTGTATGCGGCGGTCGTAGAGGACGGCAGCAGCGTACTTGCGGTCATCAGCGATATCAGCCGCATGAAGCGGCTGGAGCAGATGCGCAGCGAGTTTGTCGGCAATGTTACGCACGAACTGAAGACACCGCTCACCTCCATACGTGCCAGTATCGAACTGCTGAAAAGCGGCAGCCGCGATAAGGAAACACGCGCCTACTTTTACGATGTGCTGGATATGGAAGCTGAGCGCCTGCAGAATCTCATTGACGATATGCTGGCACTTTCGCGCCTGGAAAACATGCGTGAAGACCCCGCAGCACAGCCGATTTGTGTGGAGCGGGCAGTTGCTGCCAGCGTGGAGCGCCTGCAGCCGGTGGCGGAAAAAGACCGGGTTGCTGTTTCTTATCAGGTTGACCCGAAAATGTACGTCTGCTGTGCCCCAACGCGGCTGGAGCAGCTCTTTTCCAATTTGATTGAAAATGCGGTCAAGTACAACCACCCCGGCGGGCGGGTTGAGATTACAGGCACTGCCCAGAGAGAAATTGCCGTGGTGCGCGTGCGCGACACAGGCATCGGCATTGCGCCGGAGCATATCCCGCGCTTGTTTGAGCGCTTTTACCGGGTCGATACCAGCCGCTCCCGCGAGATTGGCGGCACCGGACTGGGCCTGTCAATTGTAAAGCACATTGCTGTGCTGTATGGCGGCGATATCAGCGTAGAGAGCCGGGTAGGTGAGGGCTCCGTGTTTACGGTGCGTCTGCCGCTTGCACACCCCGAAAAAGGACAGCGCGAGCTGCCCGTATAAAAACAAAAAAATCCGCTGCAGTTTTTGGACCGCAGCGGATTCCTTTATGCTTTTTTGATAAATTCTGTATGGCAGACCGGGCAGGTGATAGAGATTTTTCCGCGCCCGCGCGGTACGCGCAGGGTGGCCTTGCATTTTGGGCAGCGGTAGTAGCGGTAGACTTTTCGGTCTGCCCAGCGGGTGCGCAGCTGACTGAAAAAGCGGGAAACAGGCTGCATATCCGATAGAAACTTTTGATTTTCCGCCCAGCGCTTTTCGTTGTTGCGGGAAAACATGCGGAACAGCGCGTAGATAAAAATGGCAGTGGTTAGCACTGCAAGGATCAGGTAGGGGATACCGCGCAGAAAAATATTAACAAAATTCAGTACCAAAAACAGTACAATCAACCCCAAGGTCATCTGGTCAGGGCCGTGGCGCCCGTACATGAACCTTTGCAGCCAATTCATGAAGAAACCACCTTTCAGAAAATAAAATACAAAAGATACTGTATCTATAAATAAGATTGTACAACACGATAGATGACTTTGCAATGCAGCAGCATTTAATTTTAAACATTCTTTACAACTTGTTCAAGAAAAGAGACAAAAAGCAAATGAAAAGAAGGCATACGCAAAGGATACTGTAGAAGAATTGCCATACGGGGCGCCCTGCGGTATAATAAAACAAACTGGAAGTTACCAGAGGTGTTATTTTTGGAAACGCAAAAACTCTACTATGAAAATGTTTATCAGCGCACGTTCTGTGCAAAGGTGCTTTCCTGTGAAAAGGCAAAGGCCGGTTGGAATGTTGTGCTGGACCGCACTGCTTTTTACCCGGAGGGTGGCGGTCAGCCGGGCGATCAGGGCGTGCTCGACCGCGTAAATGTACTGGATACTCACATGAAAAACGGTGTAATTCTGCACCGCACCGATGCCTCCCTGCCAGTGGGAAAACGCGTGACCGGCGGTATTAACTGGCCGCTGCGCCGCTCCCGTATGCAGGAGCACACCGGTGAACATATTCTTTCCGGCGTACTGCACCGTTTCTTTGGGGTGACGAACGTCGGCTTTCACATGGGCAGCGCCTGCGTTACGCTGGATTTGGACAAGCCGCTTGATGCCCACCAGGTTGCTTTGGGCGAGCGCCTTGCCAACGAAGCAGTATATCAGGACCTGCCGGTACGGATTGACTACCCGGATGCCAAGACCCTGAAAACGCTGGATTACCGCAGCAAAAAAGAATTGACGGGCCGTGTGCGCATTGTCACCATTCCCGGCTACGATGTGTGTGCCTGCTGTGGCACGCACGTTGCCCACACCGGCGAAATCGGCATGGTAAAGGTCATTGGTCAGATGCACTACAAGGGTGGTGTGCGTATTTCTATGCTCTGCGGCAGCCGTGCGTTGAAAGATTATGATGCGCAGCTGTGCTCTGTCAGCGCTGTTTCCGGCCTGCTGTCGGCAAAACCCGAAAAGGTAACGGATGCAGTAGAGCATTTACTTTCAGAAAAGGCAGCCCTGCAGCAGCGTTTGGACACCGTGCAGAATGAACTTTTCGCAAAGAAAGCGGCGGATGTACAGCCGGGCACAAACGGAATGCTGTGCTGTTTTGAGGCAGACCTGCAGCCAGATGACCTGCGGCGCTATGTTTCGCTGCTGTCGCCCAAATGCCGCTGCGCTGCTGTTTTCAGCGGGGAAGAGGGCAGCTACCATTTTGTGCTTGCCAGTGAGGCAGAGGATATCCGTCCGCTGGGTAAAGAGATGGGAAAAGCCCTGCACGGCCGCGGCGGCGGAAAACCGCACTTTCTGCAGGGACAGGTGCAGGCTTCCCGCGCGGAAATAGAAGCGTGGTTTGCAAAAAAACAGCTGTAAAGTTATTTCTATTACATTTACAAAAAGTGCCGAAACGCTCCGCAAAACTGCATTTTCCGGTGTAGATTTTCTGTGCAGAAATAGAAGCGCAGTTCACAGAGAATCAGCTGTAAAGTGATTTTCATTACATCTGCAGAAAATGCCGAAACGCCTCACAATCCTGCATTTTTCGCTGCAGAAATTTCGTGGAAAAGCAGAAATGTGGTTTATGAGTAAAAGGTGTAAAGCAATTGCCTTGACAGGCGATCCACCATTCTATATTCTTTTCGCTCCAGTGAAAACAAAAAACGAACATAAGAAAAAGGTCTTGACAGAAATGTTCTGCAAGACCTTTTTGCGGTCCCTAGGGCCGCTGCTGTATATATGCTGTATAAATGCTGTTTGTTAGATATCTTCGGGGTCAACCACGGTTTTATCTTCCGTATTTGCGTAGGTCAGCTTGTCGACGATGGCGCGTGTATCGCGGGCAATCATCAGTTCTTCGTTGGTGCAAATAGTGTATACCGGCACAAGCGAATCAAATGTGCTGATCTTACCCTCTTTGCCGTGCACCGTTGCATCGTTTACCAGGGCGTCAATTTTTACACCGAGGTAGCGCAGGTAGCGGCAGACCGCATAGCGCAGGCTGGGCTGATTTTCGCCAATGCCTGCTTCAAAAGTGATGACATCTACGCCGTTCATAGCGGCCGCATAGGCGCCAATGAACTTTGCAATCTGATAGAAAAGAATTTGGTGTGCCAGTGTGGCGCGGGGTTCGCCGCGGATTTCGGCTTTGGTGACATCTCGGTCATCCGCATAGCCAGAAACACCCAGCATACCGGATTTACGGTTCAGGATATTGTCCATTTCTTCTGCGGTCAGGTTTTCTTTCTGCATGATATATGTGACAACAGAGGGGTCCAAAGAGCCAGAGCGTGTGCCCATCATAAAGCCATCCAGAGGGGTAAGGCCCATGCTGGTGTCTACCACTTTGCCGCCCTCAATGGCGGTAATGGAGGAACCATTGCCAATATGGCAGCTGATGATTTTCAGGTCTTCAATCGGCTGATGCATCAAGTGGGCAACATGCTGCGAAACATAGCGGTGGCTGGTGCCGTGGAAGCCATAGCGGCGTACTTTGTATTTTTCGTAGTATTCCCACGGAATCGGATAGATGTAAGCTTTTGCGGGCATGGTAGAATGAAAACTGGTATCGAAAACGACGACTTCCGGCACACGCGGACCAAAGACTTCTTCACAGGCGTTGATTGCGTCAAGTTCTGGGCGGTTGTGCAGCGGGGCCAGCGGAATGAGGCTTTCAATACCTTTCTTTACATCGTCGGTAATGAGCACAGAGGAGTCAAACAAATCGCCGCCCTGCACCACGCGGTGGCCAATAGCAGAGATTTCATCCATGCTCTTGACAACGCCGTAGGTTTTGTCTATCAGCACCTTAGTGACCATTTCAAAGGCCGCTTTATGGTCGGCAATCTGCACGTCTTCTGACATCTTGCGGCCGTCAGCGGTTGTTACGCTGAAAGAGCCGTTTTCCATGCCGATTCGCTCGCAGTTGCCTTTGCACATCATCTTTTCGGTGTCCATGTCAATCAGCTGATACTTTAAAGAAGAGCTGCCGGCATTGATGACCAAAACTTTCATAATTGGACCCTCCATTATTCAGTTTTTTTGCAAAATACTCTCATTTAGCTTGCAAATGAAACCCATATAATAATATAATAATACAAAAAGCATAGAAATACAAGTACTGTAATTAGTAAAAAAGGAGAAAACCTAAAAATGCGTCTTGCGGTTGTCATCGCGGAATATGACCCATTTCACAAAGGCCATGCGGCACTGCTGCAGGCAGTGCGTGCTGCCGGGGCGACCCACGCGGCTGTGGTGATGAGCGGCAGCTTTCTACAGCGGGGGGCGGCGGCGTGCTTTTCCAAATGGTCGCGTACCCGCCAGGCGCTGTGCTGCGGGGCAGATTTGGTGGCAGAGCTGCCGCTGCCGTGGGCCGCAACGGGCGCTGAAACCTTTGCGCGCGGCGGCGTGGCTTTGGCAGATGCTCTGGGCGCGGACATGCTGGCTTTTGGCAGCGAGTGTGGCAGTGCCGAGCAGCTTTCCGGTGTGGCGGCGCTGCTGCTGCGGCCGCAGCTGGGGGAGGAACTGCGCGGCAGAATGAAAGCCGGCGTTCCTTTTGCACAGGCGCGGGAAGCGGCCGTGGCAGCCTTGGCCGGCAATAAGACGGCGGCCTTGCTGCGCGGGCCAAACAACATCTTGGGGATTGAGTACTGCAAGGCAATCCAGCAGCAGGGGTGTGGCATGTCTGTCTTTACCGTGCAGCGCCGCGGCGCTGGGCACGGCAGCTTGGAAGAGAACGCGCTTCCCTCAGCGGGCCGGGTTCGCGCGCTATTGTGCTGCGGCGACAAAAGCTGGGTGCAGGCGCTGCCACCCGCAGGCGCTGCCATTGCAGCAGCGGAAGTGCAGGCAGGCCAAGCTCCTGCCTCTCTGCAAAATGTGGAGCGTGCTGTGCTTTACCGCCTGCGCACAATGTCTCGGCAAGAGTACGCCGCCCTGCCGGATCTGAGCGAGGGACTGGAAAACCGCCTGTACGCGGCTGCTCGCACGGCCTGTTCACTGGAGGCGTTTTACCGCATGGTTAAAACGCGGCGTTACAGCCTTGCGCGCCTGCGCCGTATCACCCTTTCTGCTTTTCTGGGCCTGCGGGCGGGGGACAGCACCGGTCTTCCTCCCTACCTCAGGGTACTCGGATTTGGCCCGAATGGACGCGAAATTTTGGGCCGCGCTGCACAAAAAGGAAAACTTCCGCTGGTTACGCACACTTCTGACAGACAAAAACTTGACAGCAGAGGGCAAAGTGTGCTTGAATTAGAAAACAGAGCAGCGGATATTTGGGCACTTTGCTGTCCCGCGCCGTGTCCGGCAGGGTTGGATTTAACTACCGGCATTCTTTTCCCTAAAAAAGGTGAGTGTTGCACATGAGTATCGATGTTAAAGAAGTGGAGTACAGCAATTACGGCCATTGCCTGCGCATCAGCAACCACTTCATTGATGTGCTGGTTACCATCGACTTTGGGCCGCGCATTGCCCGCATCGGCTTTTTAGACGGGCCAAATCTGCTTTACTGGGATGAAGACCAGGGCCACATTTTTGCCAACGAAAAAATCAAATCGTACTACGGCCCGCAGGCGGCCTTTCATTCTTACGGCGGGCACCGGGTGTGCTGTGCGCCGGACCGTATGCCACAGAGCTACTACCCCGACAACGAGCCTGTAGTTTACAGTATTTTAAACGGCGGGGTCCGGTTTACGCCGCCCGAGCAGAAGAAAAACGAGCTGCAGCTTTCGTTTGAGGTCATGATGGGCACAGATGCCTCTGACCTGATGATTGTCAACAAGCTGCGCAGCTGCTCGCGTGAAAGCAAGCGCATTTCGCTGTGTGGCAGCACCATGATGGCACCGGGCGGCGTGGTGGTGATTCCGCAGAACGCAGGCACAGATGAAAAGCACCTGCCAAACCGCAATTTCAGCCTTTGGCCGTTTTCCAGTTTCCGCGATGAGCGCCTGTCACTGGGGGATAGATACATTCTGGTACATCAGGCGCCCTACGGGCGGAATCTGAAGTTTGGTGTCAATGACCTGCAGGGCTGGGTTGGCTACTCTAACCATGGCTGTACGCTGGTCAAGCGCTTTGTGCACGCAGTGGGTCAGCCGTACCCGGATTTTGGTTCCTCTCTGGAAACATACGTCTGCGATGACTACGCTGATTTGCGCACTCTGTCACCGCTGTACACTGTCGAGCCGGGGGAGGGAATCCGCCACGTGGAAAATATTGCACTGTTTCATTCGCCGGACTTGGAAATGGGCCTGCCCGAGCAGACAGTAGATGACTTCGTCTGCCATTTGGGTATCTAGGAGTCATAAAAAATGATTATCAACATAGCAGGCGCCAACCTAGAGAAACTGCTGCCCCTGTTTGCGGGCTGCCGGGAAACCATTGCGTGGTCCTGTCTGCAGGGCTGTATGGGGTCGGCTTTTGCCGACAATGTGCAGGCGCCACATTCGGCGCAGCTGCTCGATGCGAACTTCTGCTTTTTTGCGGGCCGGCCGTCTGCAGAGCTGGTGCGGCATACGGCGGGGAAAAAAGAGTTTCTGATGATTCCACCGGATACCGCGTGGGCGGGCCTGATTGAGCAGATGTGGGGCAGCAGTGCAAAGCGCATGGTGTGCTGCGCCTTTCAACCGGACAAAGATGCGTTTCAACCGGAAAAACTGACAGAGTTACTTGTCCTGCCGAGAGAGGCGTACCGGCTCGTGCCGATTGATAAAACCATTTACTCAATGACCCTGCAGGAAAAGTGGTCGGCCGACCTTTGCGGCAATTTTGCAGATGAAGCAGATTACCAAAAACGAGGTCTTGGCTTTGCTGTGCTGTACCGGGGAAAACTAGCCGCAGGGGCTTCCTCGTACACGGTGTACCGCGGCGGCATAGAAATTCAGGTCGATACAAAGGAAGCTTTTCGCCGCAGGGGACTGGCAGCGGCGTGTGCGGCACAGCTGATTCTCACATGTCTGGAGCGCGGCCTTTATCCTGTGTGGGATGCGGCCGGCCGCCCCTCAGCCCGCCTTGCACAAAAGCTCGGTTACCGTTTTGCCGGCGCTGATCCGGCATACGCTGTGTTGGCTGCTTCTCCGACAGGCTGAGACCTTGCGGCGCACGCGGCATACAGAATGCGCCCACCGTGCTGGTCCGAAAATTCTGTATTTTACAATTTCCCTGTTAAACGCTTAAAAAGGCCTGCTGCAAGCTGTGGTTTGCGGCAGGCCTTTTGTCTGCAAAAATCAGTTTTTCAGGCTTTGCATTGGTGCGGGCAGACGACCGCCGCGGTCAATGAACTTTTTAGGCGACCAGCGGTTGACTTCCATAACCGGGCTGTGACCGAAAAGTCCGCCGAAGTTTAAGTCATCGCCGACTTTTTTGCCAATGGCTGGAATTACGCGCACAGCGGTTGTTTTGAGGTTGACCATGCCGATAGCGGCTTCGTCGGCGATAATGCCGGAAATAACCTCTGCAGGTGTGTCGCCGGGGATGGCAATCATGTCCAGACCAACGCTGCACACGGCGGTCATGGCTTCCAGTTTGTTGATGGTCAGGCAGCCGCACTTTGCCGCATCAATCATGCCGGCGTCCTCGGAAACAGGGATAAAGGCGCCGGAAAGGCCGCCAACGTGCGAGCTTGCCATAATGCCGCCCTTTTTTACTGCGTCATTGAGCAGAGCAAGGCAGGCAGTGGTGCCGCAGGCACCGCAGCGCTCCAGGCCCATTTCCTCCAAGATATGCGCGACAGAGTCGCCCACAGCAGGGGTTGGGGCGAGGGACAGGTCGACAATACCGAAAGGTACACACAGCCGGCGGCTTGCTTCCTGCGCGACCAGCTGACCCATGCGGGTGATCTTAAACGCAGTCTTTTTGATGATGTCGGCCACTTCGCTCAGGTCGCCGTCGGGGCATTTGTGCAGGGCTGCGCGCACAACGCCCGGGCCGGAAACGCCAACGTTGATGACGCAGTCCGGTTCGCCGATGCCGTGCATGGCACCTGCCATAAAGGGGTTGTCCTCTGGTGCATTACAGAAAACAACCAGCTTTGAAGGCCCGATGCAGCCCTGGTCCACGGTCAGCTTGGCGCTTTCCAGTACGATTTGGCCCATTTTTTTAATAGCATCCATATTCAGGCCAGCCTTGGTGGTGCCTACATTGACACTGGAGCAGACACAGTCAGTTTCTGCCAGAGCCTGCGGAATGCTCTCAATCAGGGCATAGTCGCCGGGGCCAAAGCCTTTTTGTACCAGCGCCGAGTAGCCGCCGATGAGATTGACACCAATCGCTTTTGCGGCGCGGTCCAGTGCCTTTGCAAAGCGCACTGGATCGCGGGCCTGGCAGGCACCGGCGACGATGGCGATGGGCGTTACAGAAACGCGCTTGTGTATAATCGGAATTCCGTAGTCTTTGCTGATAGCTTCACCGGTTTTTACCAGGCCGCCGGCGTAGCGGCAGATTTTGTCGTAAATTTTGTCACACGCGCGGTCGGGGTCGCTGTCGATGCAGTCCAGCAGCGAAATGCCCATGGTGATGGTGCGTATGTCGAGGTTGTCGTTGTCAATCATCCGGATCGTTTCCAGAATATCATGGGTATCGATCATAATTCTTATACCGCCTTCTGTATGAAAGAATTTGCAGATGTCAGATTTTGTGCATGGCATTAAAGATATCTTCGTGCATGACGTGAATGGTGAGGCCCTCTTTTTTGCCTAGGGCGGTGAAGGCATCGACTAGCTGACTGAAAGGAACTGTCAAAGCAGTGATGTCGATAAGCATCGTCATTGCAAACAGGTCCTGCAGCACAGACTGCGTCACTTCCAGTACATTGGCGTTTTTGTCCGCGCAGATTGCCGAGACTTTTGCCAAAATGCCGACCATGTCTTTGCCAAGAACAGTGATGACAGCACGCATAGATTTTTCCTCCGCTTCTGCGGTTTCTGCACTGTGCAGAAACCGGTGCTTTTATTGATTTGATGTACAAAAGAGTAACGAATTTATTATGAACGGGAAATGCGGAATTGTCAATGCCTTGTCAAAGTGTTCAAAATCTTTCTTTACGCGGTGCAGCAAAACAGTCACCTTGGCAGTAGGATTTCATTGTGAATTATGCTAAAATAAACAGGATTGTTTTGTGCGGGGTAACTTTGCCCCGCGGGGATTGCCTTTTTCGCGGACTGCCGCGAAAATTGAGAGGAGCATACAACACAATGCGGTATCGATATACATCTGATTCCCACTGTCACACCGACTGCAGCTTTGACGGCCACGACTCGGCCATGATGCTGTGCGACAGCGCGGTGCGGCAGGGCCTCTTTTCCTTAACGGTGACAGACCACTGTGAGTGCAACGAATATTGGAAAAAAGAATACAATAAGGCTGCGCTGCAGTCTTATTTTGAGGCGCGGCGGGCACAGGCTGCTTTTGATGGGCGGCTGCATGTGCGTGCGGGCATTGAGCTGGGCCAGCCGCTGCAGGACCCTAAGGCTGCGCAGGATGTACTTTCGCTGTGCAACTTTGACTTTGTACTTGCCAGTATCCACAACGTGACCGGTCAGCCCGATTTTTACGACCTAAATTACGCCGAATGCGACATTTACGCGCTGCTGCACCGCTATTTTGCCGAGATGCTCGACATGGTGAAGTGGGGGCAGTTTGACTCTCTTGCGCACATGACCTACCCGTGGCGCTACACCGGCGGCGAGCACAACAGCCTGCACATCAGCTACGAGCCGTTTCGTGACGAGATCGACGCTGTGCTCACAGAGCTGATCCGCCGCGGCAAGTGCCTGGAAGTAAACACCAGCGGCCTGCGCCAGCGCATTGGCAAGACCCTGCCGGACCGTCCGATTCTGCAGCGCTACTGTGAATTGGGCGGCAAGCGCGTGACACTGGGCAGCGATGCCCACCGCTGGGCCGACGTGGCCAGCGGCATAGAGGACGGCCTGCGCCTTTTGGAAAACCTTGGCTTTACACACTTTGCCCTTTTCACTGGGCGCAAAGCGGAAATGTACCCGATTTCGTAAATTTTGTAAGCAAAATCAAAGATTTCTTAAAAAAACATTGCATTTCTCACCCCGCGCAGCGGGGTGTTGTGCTATAATAAAGCAAAATTTCTTTAACAGGTGCTTCTTTCTTATCTATAATCCACACAAGCGCCTGCCATTGGCGCCAAAAGCGCAATAACAGAGGAGTGAATCATCTCATGGACAGACTTTTAACGCTGCTCAATGAAAACGCCCGCCTTACCACAAAACAGCTGGCTGTCATGCTCAACGAGACCGAGGAAAACGTAAGCAACGCCATTACACAATACGAGAAAAGCGGGGTTATCCGCGGCTACAAGGCAATTATCAACTGGGAAAAGGTAGATGGCAACAACGCCATCGCCATTATTGAGCTGCGCGTTTCCCCCAAGCGCGAGCGCGGCTTTGACGAGATCGCCGGCAAAATCATGAGCCTGCCAGAGGTAGACAGCGTTTACCTGGTTTCCGGCGGATACGACCTGGCGGTGGTTATGCACGGCAGCAGCATGCACGAAATTGCCATGTTTGTTATGCGCCGCCTTTCTACCCTGGATAGTGTTCTTTCCACCACCACCCACTTCGTCCTGACCCGCTACAAAGCAGACGGCATTATTATGAATGCCGCAGAGGAAAAGGACGAGAGGAGGGACCTTTCCTGTGATTGACTATGCGACCCGCCTGAACCCCGAGATACAGGCGCTCAAGCCTTCCGGCATCCGCAAATTCTTTGATATTGCGAATGAAATGGAAGACGTGATTTCGCTATCGATCGGCGAGCCGGATTTTGTCACGCCGTGGCATATTCGGCAGGAAGGAATCCGATCCCTGCAGGACGGCAAGACTTTTTACAGCCCGAATCGCGGCTTTATGGAGCTGCGGGAGGAAATTTGCAGCTGGTTCGAGCGGCACTACCGTGTGAAATACGAGCCCAAAACCGAGTGTCTGGTGACCGTGGGCGGTAGTGAGGCAATCGACAACTGCATCCGCGCGCTGGTAAGCCCCGGCGATGAGGTGCTTATTGTACAGCCCAGCTTCGTGTGCTATCAGCCCTTGACCGAAATGGCGGGCGGTGTGCCTGTGATTATCGAAACCAAGGCGGAAAACAGCTTCCGTCTGACGCCCGAGGCGCTGAAAGCAGCCATTACCCCGCGCACCAAGCTCTTGATTCTGCCGTACCCCAACAACCCGACCGGTGCAGTTATGCGTCGCGAGCACCTCAATGCCATTGCAGATGTGCTGCGTGGGACGAATATTATAGTACTTTCCGATGAAATCTACAGTGAATTGACATACGGCGAAACGCGCCACGTCACATTTGCCGATATTCCGGATATGCGTGAACGCACCATTGTTGTCAATGGCTTTTCCAAAGCTTTCGCGATGACCGGCTGGCGCTTAGGCTATGCGCTCGGCCCGGCGCCGATTATCAAGCAGATGACAAAGCTGCATCAGTACGCCATTATGAGCGCCCCCACCATGAGCCAGCTTGCGGCAGTCGAAGCCATGAAAAACGGCGACAACGATTGCTCTTATATGCGGCAGCAGTACGACATGCGCCGCCGCCTGATTGTAGATGGATTTAATGAGCTGGGTCTTTCCTGCTTTGAGCCGGAGGGCGCGTTCTACATATTCCCGTGCATTCGCTCTTCCGGGCTTTCCAGTGATGAGTTCTGCGAAAAGTTGATTGAAGAAGAGCACGTCGCGGTGGTGCCGGGTACGGCTTTTGGCGACTGCGGCGAGGGCTTTGTGCGGGTTTCCTATTCCTATAGTATTAAACATATTACAGAAGCGCTGTCGCGTATTCGGCACTTTATGAAAAAGCACCATGCCGATACACTGTAAGGAAGTGACTGTATGACACTGCAGGAGCCTGCCTTTGCAAAACTGAATCTTTCGCTGGACATTACCGGCCGCCGGGCCGACGGCTACCACCTGCTGTCAATGGTGAATATCAGCGTTTCCCTGCATGATACGCTTACCCTGACACGTTCTCCCGGCGGGCTGCGCGTGCACTGCCGGCAGCAGGGCCTGCCCGGTGCACCCGCTGTACCGGAGGGGCCGGAAAACCTGGCTTACCGTGCGGCAGAGGCGTTCTTTCGGCTGACCGGCGAAACCGACCGCAATGTCTGTATCTCAATTCAAAAAAGAATCCCGAGTGAGGCCGGCATGGGCGGGGGCAGCTCAGATGCGGCCGCGGCCCTGCGTGGGCTTTGCCGTCTGTATGGCTGCCTGCTTTCGCCGGAGCAGCTCTGCGCCGCCGCAGAAAAAATCGGTGCAGATGTGCCGTACTGTGTGCAGGGAGGCACCAAACTGGTGGAGGGTATCGGCGAGGAAATCAACCTGCTGCCGCCGCTGCCACCGTGCTGGATTGCTGTGGGAAAACCCGCCGTCGGTGTCAGCACGGCATTGGCATACCGCCGCGCAGATGAGCGCGGCACACAAAGCTGCTTTTATACGCCGCGGGTGACAGAGGCCCTGCAGCGGGCTGACCTTGCCGCAGTGGGCGCTTCTCTTGGCAACGGATTTGAGGAATTGGTTTCTCTGTCGGAAATCGGTGTCCTTAAAGACGCGCTCCTGCATGCGGGGGCGCTCGGTGCCTGTATGACTGGCAGCGGCTCTGCGGTCTTTGGCATTTTTGCGGATAGAGACTCCGCCGCCGCTGCACAGGTCAGTCTGCAGCAGCTGTGCCCGTATGCGTTTTTGTGTACGCCGCAGGCGGAAGAGAATCTGTTGTAAAATTTCATACGGAATTTTTTGCATAGTCCGCCGCACAAGCTTGCGGCGGATTTTTTACGCTGCCTCTGCCGCACGGCCCTTTTTGCACCATTTTCAACCTGCATGGTAAACTGATGACGCGCAAAAGGATATGCAGACCACAAAAAACATTTTGCACGAAAATGGTACAGAATTGTCTTTCTTCGGTACATTCAATTATTTTCTGCATGATTGCAAAAAAAACTTGCATAATGCAGCAAAGTAGGGTATACTAGGTCTATTCTTATTCAATAAACTAAACTTTAGAAGATTAAAGGGCGGTTATGCAGAATTTTTGAAAGAATTGCTTTCAAAAATTCTGCTGGAGAATGGCTATCGGCAATGGCTGCCGCGCGAAGCGGCGGCTTTTTGCTTTTTATAGCAAATTTGTAGCGAGTGAGGGATTCGTTTATGAAAAAGAGCAGGATCATGAGACTGTCTGCGCTTCTTTTGGCGGCGGTTATGGCTGCCACGGCTTTCAGTGGCTGCGGCAGCAGCAAGCGCGCCTCTGACACAGGCAGTGCTTCCGGCACAGCGGCAAGCGGCACGGCAAACATTAAAGATACCTTTACCTATGCACAGGGCGCTGACCCCCGCGGCCTGGACCCCGCACTGATTGATGACGGTGAGTCCGCTAAGATTATCTGCAATATCTACGAGGGCCTGCTAAAGTACAACAAAGACTCTACTGAGGTGGAACCCTGCCTTGCAGAAAGCTGGACAATTAGCAGCGACAAGACAAAGTATACCTTTAAGCTGCGCAAAGGTGTCAAGTTCCAGGATGGCACCGACTTTAACGCCGCGGCCGTAAAGAAGAGCATCGACCGCCAGCTTGAGCCGAATGCTACCGACGACATGCCTTATGCCTCTTTCGTCTTTGGCTCTATCAAGGCAAAGAGCGGCGTTAAGGAAGTAAAGGTCGTAGACGACAGCACCGTGGAAATCGACCTTTTCAGCCCTGAGACACCTTTCTTAAAGAACCTTGCCATGGTCATGGCTGCACCGATTGTCAGCCCGACTGCGCTGGAAAAATACAGCAATAACCTCAACGAGCACCCGGTAGGCACCGGCCCCTATACCTTTGTTTCCTGGACCAAGGGTCAGAATGTCAAGCTGAAGAGAAACGACAACTACTGGGGCACCAAGGCAAAGACAGAAAATGTTGTCTTCCGCTTCATTAAAGAAAACTCCGCCCGCGACGTTGCCCTTACTTCCGGTGAAGTAGACGCAATCGACGGCATCAGTGCAAACGACGTGACGCAGCTGAAGAGCGGCGGCGCGCAGATCTTCAGCTCTGAGGGCATGACAATTAACTATATGGCTTATAACACCACCTGCACAAAGTTTAAAGACGCCGCCGCACGCAAGGCTTTCAGCCAGGCGGTCAATGTGCAGGAGCTGGTCAAGAGTATTTACAAAGACTATGCAACTACGGCAAATTCGGTTATGCCTTCCTTTATGAATCCGCTGACCAGTACTGTAAAGGCAACTTCCTACGACAAGGCCGCTGCAAAGGCTGGGCTTGCTAAGGCTGGCATTACTTCTGTAAACATGATTACTTATTCGAATCCGCGCCCGTACAACTCCGTGGGCGGGCAGGTGCTTGCCGAGGCAATTCAGGGTTACCTGAAAGATGTCGGCGTGACCTGCAATATCAAGACTTATGACTGGACTACATATAAGTCCATTGTGAAAAAGGGCGACTACGATATCTGCTTCTACGGCTGGACCGGCGACAACGGCGACCCTGACAACTTTATGAACCTGCTCGATGACAAGGACACCTCGATGAACGTCGCGCGCTACAGCAATGCAGATTATCACAAGCTTATCAGCGATGGCCTGACCCTGGAAAACGGCGATGCACGCAACAAGCTGTACACCAAGTGCGAGCAGAAAGTTGCCGATGAAAATGTTTGGCTCAACATTTCACACTCCAAAAACCTGGCCGCCTACAACTCTAAAGTAAACGGCTACTATTATCATCAGACCGGCATTACGCCTTTTGAGGGTGTAACGGTTTCTAAGTAATTTCCAAGTAAGAGAAATTATAGAAATGTTTTCGCGCTGAAAGCTTGCGGTTACGGCTTTCAGCTTCTTTTTAGGCGAAAGCGTTTCGGCGTGGTTTCTACATAGATAGGAAAGGGATTGACTTATTTGGTTAAATACACCATCAAAAGAATCTTAATGCTGATTCCAGTCTTGCTTGGGGTTTCGCTGGTTGTCTTTTTAATCATGCGTGTATTTTCCCCTGACCCGGCGCCTGTGGTGCTGGGCGAGCACGCGAGCAAGGCGGCAATGACACAGTGGCGTGACGCACACGGGCTGAATGACCCGATTGTCCTGCAGTTTTTTGATTTCCTGAAAAACGCCCTGACCGGCAACTTCGGTACTTCTTACTATACCAATCAGCCGGTGAGCAATGAAATTATGTCCCGCTTTCCCGCTACCGTTGAGCTGGCCATCTGCGCCATTATCTTCGCATCCGTGCTGGGCGTTATTTTGGGCGCAGTGGCTGCTGTACATAAAAACACCGCGGCCGACTATGCAAGCACCCTGGTGGCACTGGTGGGCATCTCCATGCCGATCTTTTGGCTGGGCATTCTGTTGATTATCCTGTTTTCGGGCGTGCTGCATATTTTGCCGAGCACCGGCCGCATTGACCCCATGCTGCAGCCAGTGGGTGGCACCGGGCTTTACATTATCGATACGCTGACTTCCGGCGATTTTGAGGCTCTGGGCGACACGCTGAAACACCTGGTTATGCCAACTTTAGCGCTTTCCCTGTACTCTATGGCAATTATCACCCGCATGACGCGCTCCAGTATGCTTGATGCCCTGAATCAAGACTACATCCGCACGGCGCGCGCCAAAGGCATCAGCGAAAGCCGTGTGGTCAAGCACCACGCTCTGCGCAACGCGATGATTCCGGTAACTACGGTTATTGGGCTGCAGTTTGGTTCGCTGCTGGGCGGCGCCGTACTTACAGAGACGGTGTTTGCATGGCCGGGCATTGGCAGCTACACGGTCGAGTGCATACAGAAGTCAGACTTCCCTGTAGTGCAGGCGGTCGTGCTGATTATTGCAACGATTTACGTGATTATCAATTTGATTGTAGACTTGATTTATGCGCTGCTGGATCCGCGCATTAAATATGCGAAGGAAGAGGGGTAGCCAAATGCCTGAAAAACAGAGCACAGCAGCTGCGTTGTCTTCTTCTGCAGATGTGCTGACAGAAAAGCCAGAGTCCGTGTGGAAATCCATGTGGGACAGCCTGCGCCAAAACAAGGCCGCCGTTGTCAGCATGGTCTTCATTCTGCTGTTGGTTTTCATTGCGATTATTACAGCCATTTTTCCGCAGGTGCTGCCGCATGATCCGTACGAGCAGGATATGACAAAAACTTTTATTGCGCCAAACAGCACGTATTGGTTTGGCACCGACCAGCTTGGCCGCGATGTTTTCAGCCGGGTGCTTATCGGCACGCGGGTCAGCCTTTCGGTAGGCGTTATCGCAGTTGCTATTTCACTGACCATTGGCATTTTCTTTGGCTCTTTGGCGGGGTACATGGGCGGCGCAGTGGATACGATTATTATGCGCGTTATGGACGTTATGCTCTCCATTCCGTCCATTCTGCTTGCTATCGCCTTTATGGCGGCTTTGGGGCAGGGCATTGACAAGGCAGTCATTGCTATCAGCCTGGTGTCTATCCCCGAGTATGCACGCATTATCCGCGGCGAGATTCTGTCGGTAAAGCAAAACGACTATGTGCAGGCGGCCCGCGTGGTGGGCAACCGCGACGGCAGAATCGTTTTCCACCATGTGCTGCCCAACGTCATGTCCTCTATTATCGTGCGTGCAACACTGGGCATTTCCTCGGCAATATTGGACGCTTCCGCACTGGGCTTTCTGGGTCTGGGCGTGCAGCCGCCCGCGGCCGAGTGGGGCGATATGCTGGGCCGCGCCCGCAACTACATTTTCTTAGCGCCCTATACGCTGATCTTTCCGGGCCTTGCCATTTCGCTGACTGTGTTGGCATTTAACCTGCTGGGTGATGGACTGCGCGATGCACTTGACCCGAAATCCAGACAGAATTGAGGCGGGGTAGAGATGAAGCTGCTTGAAGTAAAACATTTAACAACTGAATTTAAAGTAAAGCACGGCATTGTGCGCGCGGTAAACGACATGAGCTTTCACGTCAACGAAGGCGAGATCCTTGCCGTGGTGGGCGAGTCCGGCTCGGGCAAAAGCGTGACCTCCCTTTCCATTATGGGGCTGTTGCCGGGCAACGGCAGAGTAGCCTCCGGCGAAATTCTGTACCGCGGCGAAGATCTGCTGAAAAAGACTGAAGAACAAATGCGGGCCATCAAAGGCGACAAAATCAGCATGATTTTTCAGGAGCCGATGACCTCCCTTAATCCGGTGTACCGTGTAAAAGACCAGATTATGGAAAGCATTTTGACGCATAACAAGAAGATGAGCAAAAAAGAGGCTTTGGAACGCACGGTCGAGATGCTGCGCACGGTGGGTATTCCCTCCCCAGAAGAGCGCGCAAACGACTACCCGCACCAGATGAGCGGTGGCATGCGCCAGCGCGTGATGATTGCTATGGCGCTTGCGTGCAGCCCTGACCTGCTGATTGCAGACGAGCCGACCACCGCCCTCGACGTGACCATTCAGGCACAGATTTTGGACCTGCTTTACCAGATGCGTGAAAAATTTAATATGTCCGTCATGCTCATTACGCACGACTTAGGCGTCGTGTCTGAGGCGGCCGACCGCGTGGTCGTGATGTACTGCGGGCAGATTGTGGAAAGCGCCGAGGTAAACTCTTTGTTTGCGCACCCAATGCACCCATATACTTTGGGGCTGCTCAGGTCGATTCCGCGGCTGGAAGATGAGAAAAAAGGCCCGCTCTATATGATTCGCGGTATGGTGCCAAACCCACTGCATATGCCGCCGGGGTGCCCTTTCAGCGACCGCTGCGACCGCTGCATGGAGATTTGCCGCGAGAAAAAGCCGGAGCTGCGCACAGTGGGCGACCATCAAGTACGCTGTTTCCTCTATGAAGATGCAGCAAAAACAGGCGAGGAGGCACAGAGATGAGTGACGAAGTCCTGCTGGATGTTCAGCATCTTAAAAAATATTTTCCGGTAGAAAAGAACTTTTTCGGTAAAACAACGTCTGTGCTGAAAGCAGTGGACGATGTTTCCTTTCAGATTAAAGAAGGCGAGGCTTTCGGCCTAGTGGGCGAGTCCGGCTGTGGCAAGAGCACTATTGGCAAGATGATTGTTGATTTGTATACGCCGACTGCCGGGAAAATTCTGTACCGTGGCACCGATTTGACCTCCCTTTCTAAAAAGGAACGCCGTAAATTCTGTAAAGATATACAGCTGATTTTTCAGGACCCGTATGCGTCATTGAATCCACGCATGACGGTGGGCGACATTATCGCCGAGCCGATTCTCATCAACCACCTGCGGCCCAAAAACGAGGTAGAAAACCGCGTCAGCGAGTTGCTGAATTGTGTCGGCCTTTCGCAGAATTACCGCAACCGCTACCCTTATGAGTTTTCTGGTGGGCAGCGTCAGCGCGTGGGCATTGCGCGCGCGCTTGCGGTAGAGCCAAAGCTGATTGTTTGCGACGAGCCGGTTTCTGCACTGGATGTTTCGATTCAGGCGCAGGTGCTTAACCTTTTGGACGAACTGAAAGAGGAATTTCACCTGACGTATCTGTTCATTGCGCACGGCCTGAACGTTGTGAAGCACATTAGCGACCGCGTGGGGGTTATGTACCTTGGCAAACTGATGGAAATTGCCGACGACGAGGAGCTGTACCACAACCCGCTCAATCCCTATACACAGGCGCTGCTGTCGGCTATTCCCTCAGTAGACCCAACCAAGCGCCATAAGCGCATTATGCTGAATGGCGACGTGCCCAGCCCCATTGACCCGCCGCCGGGATGCCGCTTCTGTTCGCGCTGCTTCAAACGTACCAAGGGCTGCGAAGCTTTTGATACGCAGCTGCGCGAAGTTGTCCCAAACCATTATGTCGCCTGCAAGCTCTATGAAAAAGAGCAGGCGCAGAGCAGTCAAAAAGATTCCGCATGATTTTTGCTGCGAGAAAGCGGGTAAGTTATTTACAATACGTTTTTTTAACAGGAACAGCAGAATGCGCGCAAGCGCACTCTGTTTGCGCCGAAAAGGTATAGAGAATCTTTCCGCAGAAACGGTAGCCCAATAAGCCAAATCCCTTCAAAAGCAAAGATACTGCAGAGCAACCGCAGAAATGCGGCTGCTCTGTTTTTTACGGTCATTTGTGTAGTTAGCGTTCGTATACAAAAATAAAATAAAAAATGCTTGACAGCATAAGTTAGTAGTGGTAAACTAATCGAGGTGAGAGGTTAGAAATATCTAACCTTTTGTTTTGGCCCATAAGTTAGCAAAAGCTAATAATAAGGAGGGAAAAACAATGATGCCATTGTCTATGGCAAAAGCGGGCGAGCGAGTTACGATTCGCCGCATTACCGGAAAGGACGAGGTGCGCCAGCACTTGGCGGAGCTTGGCTTTGTAGTGGACGGCGAGGTGACGGTGGTAAATGAGCTGGGCGGCAACCTCATTTTGCAGGTGAAAGACAGCCGCATCGCGCTGGACAAAAGCATGGCAAACCGAATTCAGTTTTAAGGAGGAATTGGCATGAAAACACTGAGTGAAGTGCAAGTTGGGCAGCATGTGACGATTAAAAAGCTGCACGGAGAGGGCGCAGTGAAGCGCCGTATTATGGACATGGGGCTGACAAAAGGCACTGACCTGTATGTGCGTAAGGTAGCGCCTTTGGGCGACCCCATGGAGCTGAACGTGCGCGGGTATGAGCTTTCGGTACGAAAAGCAGATGCACAAATCATTGAAGTAGAGTAAATCTTTTGCTGTGAAAAGAAAAGCAAAACCGTAGAGCACAGAAAATCCGCATACGATTTGTGTACATCAGTTAGTAAAAGCTAATAAAGTTAGTGAATGCTAAGAATTGGCATGTGAAGTTCGCATGGTGAAATACAGGCGCTTCCCTTGCTGCGAAAGAGAGAGCAAGTCGTTCCAGATGCTTTTATACAGCAAAAGCATTGCGCTGATGCGTTTTTTACTGTAAAAAGAAAAGCAAAACCGCACAGTACAGAAAATCTGCATATGATTTGTGTACATCAGTTAGTAAAAGCTAATAAAGTTAGCACAAGCTAAGACTCCTGAGGAGGAAGGCAAATGGCAATTACAATCGCGTTGGCAGGTAACCCAAACTGCGGCAAAACAACGCTGTTTAACGACCTGACCGGTTCCACCCAGTACGTAGGCAACTGGCCCGGTGTCACTGTAGAAAAGAAAGAGGGACGCCTGAAAGGCCACAAAGACGTGATCATTCAGGACCTGCCCGGTATTTATTCTCTTTCGCCGTATACCCTGGAAGAGGTCGTCACCCGGCAGTACTTGGTCAACGACAAGCCGGACGTTATCTTGGATATTGTAGACGGCACAAACATCGAGCGAAACCTTTACCTGACCACGCAGCTCCTGGAGCTTGGCATTCCAGTGCTGATGGCGGTCAATATGATGGACCTGGTAAAAAAGAAAGGCGACCAAATCGATACGGCAAAGCTTGGCGAAGAGCTGTGCTGCGAAGTGGTTGAAATCAGCGCCCTGAAAGGACAGGGGAGCATGGACGCCGCTTTAAAGGCTGCGGCTCTGGCGCAGACAAAGACGTCTGCGGAAAACCGCCCACACGTCTTTACCGGCAGCGTTGAACATGCCATAGCACATATCGAGGAGTCTATTCAGGACAAGGTAGACAACCAAAGCCTGCGGTGGTACGCCATTAAAGTCTTTGAGCGCGACGAAAAGGTGCTGGCCGAGCTGAAACTGGACCCCGCTCTGCAAGAACATCTGGAAAAACATATTAAAGACTGCGAAACGGAAATGGACGACGATGCCGAGAGCATTATCACCAACCAGCGTTACGCGTACATCAAGGGTGTTATCGATAAAGCAGTGCGCAAAAAGCCAGTAAAGGGAAACCTCTCCACTTCCGACAAAATCGACCGCGTGGTGACAAACCGCATTCTGGCCATCCCGATTTTCGCATTCATTATGTGGCTGATGTACTTCATCTCTGTGACGACCCTGGGCGGCGCAGCAGATGACTGGATTAATGAAACGTTGTTTGGCGACTGGATTCCCAATGCAGCGACGGCCGGCTTGCAGGCCGTGGGCGCGGCGCCCTGGCTGCAGAGTCTGGTCGTGGATGGCATCATCGGCGGTGTTGGTACAGTGCTCGGCTTTGTGCCGCAGATGCTGCTGATTTTCTTCTTCCTTTCTGTACTGGAAGATTCCGGCTACATGGCACGTGTTGCATTCATTATGGACCGCCTGTTCCGGCGCTTTGGTCTTTCCGGCAAGTCCTTTATCCCCATGCTCATCGGCTCCGGCTGCGGTGTGCCTGCCATTATGGCGGCGCGCACCATCGAAAATGAAAAGGACCGCCGCATGACCATTATGCTTGCGCCATTCATTCCCTGCACGGCAAAGACCGTCATTATCGGTATGATTACGGCCGCGTTCTTCCCGCACTCTTCGTTTATTGCGCCCGCCATGTACCTTTTGGGTATCGCCATTATTGTACTTTCGGGTATCGCAATGAAGAAAACAAAGTATTTCGGCGGCGATCCGGCACCATTCGTTATGGAGCTGCCGGCGTACCACATTCCGTCTTTAAAAGGCGTGCTCATTCATATGTGGGAGCGTGCCCGCGCCTTTATCATCAAGGCCGGCACCATCATCTTTACCGCCTGCGTGGTTATCTGGCTGCTGTCTAAGTTCAGCTGGAACATGCAGTTCCTCGACACGAATATTGACAAGAGTATTTTGGCAGGCATTGGCAACGCGATTTCCTGGTTCTTCGCACCGCTCGGCTTCGGAAACTGGAAAGGCGCTGTCGCTGTCATCAGCGCAGAAATGGCAAAAGAGCAGGCAATCAGCACATTGGCCGTGCTCAACAGCGTTTCGGACCCGAACAACGATGCTTTGGTTGCACAGGGTATTGCCGGTATGTTTACAACTATGGGTGCTTTCTCGTTCATGATTCTCAACCTGTTTGACCCGCCGTGCGTGGTTGCTATGGCTACCACCGTGCGCGAAATGGGCAGCGCAAAGTGGGGCTGGATCGCTATCGGTTACCAGTGCGCTATCGGCTATGCGCTGGCGCTCGTTTGCTACCAGATCGGCATTCTCTTCACAGGTGCGGCTTTCAGCATTGGCACAGTTGCGGCGCTCGCGGTGCTTGCACTTGCAATTTACCTCGTCTTTAGGAAGAATCCCTACAAAGAACACAGCACGGCTGCGGTCAGTTCAGTAGCTGCTGCGGCCGCCAGATAACTCTTTTTGGTGTGACAAAAGATAAGTATTTGCGATATGTTTCTTTTGCTGTGAAAGCGGGTAAGCACCTCCAAGACGCGTTTGCACAGAAACAGTATCGTGCTGGCAGCAGAAAGCAAAAAACAAAACGTTCTTTTGTGATGGAAAGGCGGGCTTTTGCCCGCTTTTCTTTTAGGAGAATCCCTTATGATGGAACTGACGGATGCACATCTGCATTATTTACTTGCTATTTACACCATTGCACAGGAGCAGCGCGATGTCTGCTCCACCAGCATTTCACAGTACCTGCAGGTCAGCGGGCCCTCGGTTTCGCGGATGCTCGGCGTGCTGATGAAAAAGCAGCTGATTGTAAAAAAGCGGTACGGAAAGATTTATCTGACGGACAGCGGCTTTTTGATTGCGCGTGATTTTGACCGCAAGATGAAGCTGCTGAAAAAGCGCATTCCGCTGATGCAGCTGCCGCTTTGCGAAAAAAAGGCGGAGTCGCTGGCCTTTGCTATGGCTGTGGTGCTGTTTAAAGCAGACGCCTGTGCAAAGCCTTTGGCATAAAAGAAAGGTAAGCAGCCGCAATACGTTTTTTCATAGAAACAGTATTGAGCTCACGCGTTTCTTTTGCGGTAAAAAAAGATGCAGGAAAGGAGAAAAACATGGCGACGGCAATTTTGTGTATCGCTCTGGTTGTGGCGGTTGTGTTTAGCATTAAAAGCTATACCCGGAAGATGGCGAGCGGCTGCTGCGGGGGAGGGGATGCACCGCGCAGGGAAAAAGTGAAAGACAGAGACCCCAAGCATTATCCCTACTCGGCGGTTTTAAAAATCAGCGGCATGTCATGCGAAAACTGTGCGGTGCGTGTGGAAAATGCACTGAATTCTTTAGACGGCGTTTGGGCGAAAGTCAATCTGCGCACTCACACGGCGCGGGCACTGCTCAAGACCCCAATGAGCGGCGAACGGCTGGCAGACCCGGTGTGCAGGGCTGGCTATATCGTAACGGATGTTTTTTGCAGTGAGAATTTTTGCGGCGAAACGAAAGAAAAGCAGCCGTAAAAATTCTGTATTTCTCAATTTTTGTACTTGACAGGCCAACCTGAATTGTGCTATGATAGCGGTAGTTAGTAAAAGCTAACCACCGCTTGTCTTATTTCTGTAAATAAGGAATACCATGTATATTAGTTAGTCAAAGCTAATTAAATTGAGGAGGTAACCATGAGTGTCGTTATCGTTGGCGGTTATGATTATATGGAGCCGCAGTACAAAAACGTGTGCAGGCAGTTTGGCTGCAAAGCAAAGATGTTCAGCTGGATGAAAGGGGAAATGAAGCGCAAAATCGGCTCACCGGACCTCATTGTGCTGTTTACTGGCACAGTGTCGCACAAGATGGCGCGCTGTGCGAAAGATTCTGCCAAGCACTGCCACGCACAGCTGGCTCAGTGCCACAACAGCAGCCTGCAGTCCCTACAGAAAATTTTGCGTCAGCACTGCATGCCAGGGGAGGGGGAAGTTCATGCAGATGTCGTTTGAGGCGGCACTCATTCTGTACTGCTCGCCTGCGCTTGCCGGGCTGAAGCCTGCAAATCTTTTTTTGTACCGTGAAGTGGATACAGCGCAGGTAAAAAAAGAGGCTGCGCACTGGAGTAGCCTGCTGGGTCCGTTTGGCGTGGCGGTAAAAGTGCTGCGCAGCTGCGGTTCCGAAAAGACAAGCTTAGTGTATGTTTACCGCAAAGCGCAGCTGGAAAGCATCCTTGCCGGACAGAGCACACGTGTCTTCCTTGAAAAACTGGGGTATGTTGTCGGGCAGGGCAGCGCGCTGCCGCTGTGTCAGCTTTCTGCGAAGCTGTGTACAGCGCGGGATTTCCCGCATGAGATTGGTATTTTTCTGGGGTATCCCTTGGCGGATGTGATTGCCTTTGTAAAAAATCACGGCGAAAACTGCGCCTACTGCGGTACGTGGAAGTCGTACGGTGACCCGCAGGCAGCCAAACAGTACGCGGCGCGCTGCAGCAAATGCAGCCGCATCTACAGGGAACGTTTCCGGCATGGCACGCCGATTCTGCAGCTGGTCGTAGCTGCTTAATCCATAGATTCCTATATTACAGAAAGGAAGTACAAGAATGAAAAAAACAGCAGTTGTTTATTGGAGCGGCACAGGCAATACAGAGACCATGGCAAATTTGGTTGCAGAGGGTATCACCGCGCAAGGCGGTAAGGCGGATGTCTTCACGGCGGCGGATTTTTCCGCGGACAAAGCAAAAGAATACGAAGCCTTTGCGCTGGGGTGCCCGTCAATGGGGACCGAACAGCTGGAAGAATCCGAATTTGAGCCAATGTATGAAGCAATTAAGCCGGAACTTGCCGGCAAGCCGGTGGCGCTCTTTGGCTCTTACGGCTGGGGGGACGGCGAGTGGATGCGCAACTGGGCGAGCGACTGCAAGGCTGCCGGGGCTAAGCTGGTCGCCGAGCCGGTCACTGCAAACAATGCGCCGGACGCCCAAGCCGAAGCGGACTGCCGCGCCTTAGGCGCTTCTTTGGTGTGAAAAGAAAGGTAAGCAGCTTTTCTACAGACAAGCGATCGCGCCACAGGCCCTTCGCGGGGTGAAAAGGCCTGTGTTAGAGCGGTGCATGACACCTGATCAGCCACATGTTTTTTAGATTACAAGTTCCTTTTCATGTATATCCTATTGCACAGATGCACAGCAAAAGGCCGAACTGGGAAAGACAATGCTCCGCTTTCCGGTTCGGCTTTTACTGTGAAAAGAAAGAAAAGCGGCTTTTGCATTTTTCTGTATTTTCGTCCTGTTTTGCAGTATGATAAATTGAAAGAATCGGAAAAGACGAAACTTTCCGCATATTACGGGTATGGTACGTGAGAAGCGCTTGTGTGCAGAAGCGGGCGGTAGCACAGGCCGCCCCGGTTGCATATTCTGTACAGGAAACATACAGAGAAAGGGGCCAGAGCACATGTGTGGAATCGCCGGATGGATCGATGACCAGGTGTATATGCCGGACCAGCAGACGGTACTGGATGCAATGTCGCGCACCCTGGAACGCCGTGGGCCGGATGACAGCGGCCAGTATATTGAGCCGGGGGTCAGCCTGCTGCACCGCAGACTTGCCGTGGTAGACCCGGAAAACGGGCACCAGCCCATGACAGCAAAGACTGCGGCAGAGACGTACACTTTGGTGTATAACGGGGAACTGTACAATACAGAAGAGCTGCGAAAAGAGCTGCAGACGCTCGGCTGTGCCTTTGCAACGCACAGCGATACAGAGGTGCTGCTGCAGGCGTACATCACCTGGGGCGCGGCGTGCCTAAAGAAGCTGAATGGCATTTTTGCCTTTGCCGTGTGGGAAAAGAATGGCAGAAGCCTGTTCGCGGCGCGTGACCGCATGGGGGTAAAACCTTTTTATTATTATCCGTACGCGAATGGCTTGGTCTTCGGCTCGGAAATCAAGGCCCTGCTCGCAAATCCGGCGGTAGAGCCAGTGGTCGACAGCGACGGCCTCAACCAAATTTTTCTGCTCGGTCCGGGGGCCATTCCGGGGCGGGCAGTGTACCGCGGCATGGAAGAGCTCGCTCCCGGGTACTGCCTGAAGTACAGCGTGAAAGACGGCCCCCAAGTGCACCGCTGGTGGAAGCTGCACGCGACGGAACATACCGAAAACGAGGAAGAGAGCATTGCGCATGTGCGTGCCCTGCTGACCGACAGCATCCGCCGGCAGCTGGTTTCAGATGTGCCGCTGTGCACGCTGCTTTCCGGCGGGTTGGATAGCTCGATTATTTCCGCTGTTGCCGCGAGGGAGTACCGCCGGCAGGGCAGGCAGTTGCATACCTATTCTGTGGATTATGTGGATAATGATAAGGATTTTCAACGTAATTCCTTTCAGCCCGCCCCAGACAGCGAGTATGTGGGCGACATGGTGCAGGCCATCGGGTCACGCCATCACAATATTGTCTTGGGCAATGCTGCCCAGGCCGATGCCCTGCTAGACGCCGTGCGTGCCCGCGATTACCCCGGTATGGCCGATATTGATTCTTCCTTGCTGCTGTTCTGCCGAAAAATTAAGCCGGACTTTACCGTGGGCCTTTCCGGCGAGTGTGCCGATGAGATTTTCGGCGGTTATCCGTGGTACCACCGGGAAGAAATTCTGTTTGAAGATACGTTCCCGTGGTCCCGCTCGGTCAACCTGCGCAAAAGCATCTTGCAGCCGGATGTGCTCAAAGGCGACAGCGCAGAGTACGTGCACGCAGAGTATCTGAAAACCGTGAATGATACCGAAAAGCTGCCCGGCGAAAGCAAAAAAGAGGCGCGTATGCGCGAGATGTTCCGGCTCAACACCGACTGGTTTATGCAGACGCTCTTGACCCGCAAAGACCGCATGTCCATGTACAGCGGGGTTGAAATGCGTGTACCTTTCTGTGACCACCGGTTGGTGGAGTACACGTACAATCTGCCGTGGGAGCTGAAAAGCCTGCACGGGCGGGAAAAAGGAATCCTGCGCGAAGCGTTCAGCGATATTTTGCCAGAACGTATTGCGTGGCGGAAAAAGAGTCCCTATCCGCGTACTTTCAGCCCGGCATACGCTAAGCGGGTGATGGAGCTGTTCCGCGGGGCAATGGAGGCGGGCAGTCCGCTTTTGGAGATGCTCAATTTTGGCCGTCTGCGCGAGCTTGCTGACCACCCCGACCGTCTTTCAGAGCCGTGGTACGGCCAGCTCATGCGTGTGCCGCAGATTTTTGCGTATCTTTTGCAGATTCACTGGTGGATGACCGAAAATCATGTGCGCCTTGTGTAAAGCATATCTATAAAGAAATTCTATAGAAAGCGGCAGGGCTCCTTTTGGGGGCTCTGCCGCTTTTTCTCCTTTTTCTTTCTTCCAAAATTCACTTTTATAAATCGCCACAAGAGTTATTTCTTGTCGGACTATAGCATGAAGACGGCTGTTGTTGATAGGGAATCTGTACTTTCTTCACATCTGGTACAGCGCAACCATCAGCGGCATGGTGACCATGCACAGCAGTGTTGTGACAACGTTGATTGCACCGGCGTAGTCCGCGTCTTTGCCGTACACCTGCGCCATCTGCGTAATTGTAGAGGCCGAGGGCGTAATGGTCGCCAGCAGCGTGACCAGCAGAATGCGCTTTCCGTTTTCCGCTAAAGAGGCAATACCACTGTACTTTAAAAACAGCAGTACCAAAAGAGGAACTGCAAAGAGCCGCAGCGCCGTTACCAGCCAAATCTTTTTGTAAGACAGCAGCCGCCGGAAGCTGGTGCCTGCAATCAGCATGCCGGTAATGAGCATGGCAATCGGGGCAATCATGCTGCCAATAGAGTCGACCGCGTCGTTTACCGCATCCGGCAGATGAACTTGAAAAATAAAAAATAAAATGCCAACCAAAATGGCAATCATGTTGACGTTGGTCAGTATTTTTTTGAGGTCCGGCTTCTTTTCGCCACAGATTAGTGCCTTGCCGTGGCTCCAGAGCAGAAACAGCTGTACCGAAACGAAAGCACTTGAGTAAATGACCCAGTCTTTGCCGAGCATAGCCGTTACAAGCGGAATCACTAGATTGCCTGCGTTGGAGTAGATGACTGAAGCCTGCTCTACAGCGTCCAAATGCAGACCGCGGCTTAAAAGAGAGGTAAATAGAATTAGAAAAACGTGAATGACGACCGCGGCGAAAAAGGCAAGCAGCAGGCCGTTGCGAATCTTTTCACTGTAGCTTATCTGAAACGCCGAAAGAATCATGCACGGCATAATCAGATAAATCGACAGCGCCGACAGGACCTTGCTGTCCTCTGCTTTACAGATTTTGGTTTTCACCAGCAGCACGCCCAGCAGCATCATCAGAAACAGTGAGATGATTTTTTTAATTAGAATCAGTACAATCAAAACGAAACCCCTTTTCGCTTTTGCTTTTGACGGGCAGGTACCGCAGACCCGCATAATTCCCGTAGAGTATTATATTACCATATTTTTGCCGCCTATAAAAGGCCTTACGCTGTGGTTTCGCCGAACACTGCTTTATCGCACAGAGCATTTGGTTTTGTACTTGCGCTTCGTAAACATAATCGTAAATATATACTTTTGGAAAATGTTGTGCTATAGTTTGGGTATGCACTGGCTGGTGCGTCCCTTACGCTGTGGTTTCACCGGACGCTGCTTTATCGCACAGAGCATTTAGCTCTGCGTCAAGTAAACAAAATCGTAAAAATGTAGATATGATTTATGGGGAGGGCATTTAGATATATGAAGACATTACAGGATGCTGCTTTATCGCACGGGTCATTTAGTTCTGCGTCAAGTAAACAAAATCGCAAAAGAGGAATTGCGCTGGCGTGCAGTCTCGCCATTGTTGTGATGGAAATCGTGAGCGCCTGTATGAGCTGGAGCGAACATGGTGTGCGCATGTTCACATTTTATACTGAGGATAGTAACCTGCTTGCCCTGGCCGCCTGCGGCGTTTATTCGTATTTCCTGATTCGTGAAATTGCAAAGGGGCGCGAAATCCCTGTGTGGGCGACTATGTTTAAGTACATCGGTACGTGCTGCCTCATGCTTACGTTTTTGGTGGTAGTGTGCATTTTAGCCCCAATGCTGGGAGGTGCACGGGGATACCAGGCAATGCTGCTAGAAAACTCCATGCTGTATCACCATCTGATTTGTCCGCTGGTGGCGCTGGCTTCATGTCTCTTTGCTGATGCAGATCCCTTGCCGGTAAAAAGGGCTGCACTGTATGCAATGGTGCCCACCCTGGTGTATGCGGCGGTCATCATCGTGCTGAATATCTGCAGGGCGCTTAGTGGGCCGTATCCGTTCTTGATGGTTTACCGGCAGCCGTGGTGGGCTTCGGTGCTGTGGTGTGTGGGAATTATCGGCTTTGCATATGTCATTGCCCTGGCACTTGCAGCTTTGCGCGGCAGGACCCACAGTGGAAAACAGGCGAAAAAGCCAGCTTCAGGTACAGCCTATTAAGACAAATTTTACATACAAAAACAAAATACAGCATGTCTGCCGGCTGCCGCGGTTTCCCAATGCGGCCGGCTTTGCGATACGTCCCGCGGTTTACGCGTTCCCTGTGTGCCGCGGGCTTTTTGTGATAAAGTGCGTTTTTACGATGCCAGGCACTTCTTTTCTTATGTTGGACTTGCACCAAGCACATTCTATGGAATACTCATGAAGTTTTAGCTTGCATGCAGTAAACGAAATCGTAAAAAATCGCAGAAAAGGCACAGCCAAAACGGCTGTGCCTTTTCTGTATTTTTTATTTAGATTAGATGTATAGAAAAGTTGTGTTCCAATGCAGTTATTCCTGCTTTTGCAGGTACTCGTTGACTTCGGTGCACAGATTCTTAATGCAGCCGTCCTCAAAGGGCAGCTGCAGCCCGGCCAGCTGAACCAATTCAACATAAGTCTTAGTGCCGCCCGCTTTGACAAAGGTCAGGTAGCGCTCGAAAGCCGCTTTCCAGTCCTTGACCGAAGCAGACCAGAACTCCAGCGCGGTGGTCTGCGCCAGGCAGTAGTCAATGTAGTACAGCGGGCAAGAGTAGATGTGGTGCTGCCGCTGATATCCGCCGCCAATGCTGAAATACGTCAGATTGTCAAAATCAATCCACGGGCGGTAGGTGTGCTCCAGTTTGAGCCAGGTATCCTTGCGCTGTGCGGGGGTCAGCTCTGGATTCTCGTACATTGTGGTCTGAAAATCATCTACTAAGCAGCCGTACGGAATGAAATCGAGGGCCGCCTCCAGCTGATACTGGTGGAACTTTTTGTACTCCGGATCGCCAAAGAACAGCTTGTCCCACGGGCGGGAAAACAGCTCCATCGACATTGAGTGTGTTTCGGCACCCTCCATGGTGGGGCAGGCGGTCTCGCGAATCGGCATCTCGCGCGACATGTAGTCGGCAAAGGCATGGCCAGCCTCGTGGGTCAGCACTTCCACGTCGCCGGCGGTGCCGTTGAAGTTGGAGAAGATAAACGGTGACTTATACGCGGGCAGGCTGGTGCAGTAGCCGCCGCCGGCCTTGCCGGGTTTGCTGTCTAGGTCAAACAATTCATTTTCTGTCATGAAGTCAAAAAATTCGCCAGTGAGCGGGTTCATTTCGTGGTACATCTGCTTTGCCATGTCTACCAAGTGCTGTGTCGAGCCCTGCGGCTTGGGGTTGCCATCCGGGAAAAGGCAGGCATCATCGTAAAACTTAATGTCCGAAATGCCCAGACGCTTTGCCTGGCGGGCCTTGAGCTCGGAAATCATTGGCACCAGGTCTTTGACAATCTGTCTGCGGTAGGCTTTTACCTCTTTCGGGCCATAGCAGTTGCGGCCAAGGCGGTCGTAGCCCAGCTGTACATAATTTTCGTACCCCAGTTTCTTTGCCTGCGCGGTGCGGTTCTTCACGAGTTCATCGTAAATCGCATCGAAGCGCTCAGAGTTGGCGCTAAAAAACTGTCCGATTTTCTCCCAGGCCTCTTTGCGCACGCCGCGGTCGCCGGCGGTGCTGTACTTTACAATCTGTGACAGGTTCACGGTTTCCCCGTCAATTTCAATTTTTGCAGAGGCCAGCAGCTTTTCGTACTCTGTGACCAATGCGTTTTCTTTCTGCATCAGGTCAATGACAGCGGGCGAAAAAGACTTGAGAGAAAGCGCAATATTTGTAAAGAAGAGGCGGCCGGTCAGCTTTTCCAGCTCTGCACGGAAAGGCGTCTTGCTCACAGCACGGTAAAAGTCCTGCTGATATTCGTGGACCACCGGGTTATTATGGTCGAAAAAGGCCATCTCACCCTCATAGAATGGGTCAGTGGTGTGAATGCTGTTGCGGATATAGGCAATGGTAGAGAGCGTGTCAAAGTCGCTTGCCAGCTTTTCATGCTGTAAAATCACTTGGTACTGTTCTTGTGCTGAGGTGCTCTTTTCAAAGCGCTCGGTCAGCGCGCGGTATTCCTGCTTTACTTTTGCAAGGTCGGGGCGGTGGTAGGGCATGTCTTGAAATTTCATTGTGCAAATCTCCTTTATAGTACCGATTTCTTACAGAAACTATTATAGCATATCCGGCCGAACCCGCCGCAGCAAATTTTGCGTTTTTCCGTAATTTTCCGCTGGTAGTCATACTGTCAGACATAGAGGTAAAATAGAAAAGGAAATATCAGATTTTGATTTCTGCAAAAAATATGGAAAAAATGCGGTCTCATTCGCTTATTTAGGAAGAAAATTGCACCTTTTCAATTTTAATAATGCAGAATATGCGTTTTATCTTGCATTATAGGGTATTAAGTGCTATAATTTTAGTCGACTTTAAGGAATGTTTGCACACCTGTTTTGGAAAAATGCAGTGCCCGGGTCTGCGGGCGGGGGTCGCCCCCAAACTGTGTGGCAGGACGCCTGCCCGCACCAAAGACCCGCTGGACAATATGTCAGACAACGTTTTCGGCAGGGAGGCCGAGGCGTGCAATTCTTCATTTTTGTTCGCTTTAACAGCAAAAAGCGCTAAATCACGAAAGAAAGCGGCGCTTTTCCTTATTATATATTCGCCAAAGAGAACAGCAATGAAAAAGAGAACGTCAGGTTTTGTCTGGGGGCATGAGCGTGTTTCAAAACATCAAGTCAATGCGTGTAAGTGACCAAATCGTCAGCCAGATTCAGACCCAAATTGTCGAGGGGGAGCTTTCTCCCTGCCAAAAATTGCCGAATGAAACCGAGCTTGCGCAGCAGTTCGGTGTCAGCCGCGCCTCTGTACGCGACGCGCTGATGATTTTAGAGTCAAAGGGTCTGGTGGAACGCCGCAAAAACGGCGGCACGTTTTTGTGCAGGTACTGCCTGGAAAAGATTCTTGCGGCCATTGACATTCCGCACAAGCTTGACAGCGAGCTTTTCGAGGACCTGTACGAAGCGCGCGAGATACTGGAAATCAAGGTGGGCGAGCTTGCCTGCGAGCGCGCCGACAAACTGGACTTGATGAAAATGGAACGCACGCTTGAGATGATGCAGCAAAGTCTTGCGCGCGGCGGCTCTGGTATTAAGGCTGACATCCTGTTTCACCAGTGTGTGGCCATGGCCACCAAAAACCAGATTATCGCCGGGCTGGTGCGGTCACTGGGCACGACGATGGAGGCTATGCGTACCAAAACATTGGCCTACCCCGGCAGGCTGGAAAAATGCCTAGCAGAGCATCACGCCATCTACATGGCTATCAAGGACCGCGACGCGCCCCGTTGTGCCGACCTGATGCGGCAGCATTTCAGCGCTGTGGCCGAAATCCGCGAAAAGCTCAACGCCGAGTCAAAGCTCGACTCAGCCGGCTGACGCTGCCATTTCTTTATTTGTGCATGACAAATAAAGTTGGTCTTGCACCAAGCGTGCTTTATCGCACGAAACATAAAATTTTGTGATTGCACCCTGTAAATGCAATCGTAAAAAGTTAATTCATTCATTTATAATTAGATAAATGAATTAAAATATTTAAGATGAAAATTATGAGGAAAGGTGAGTGTTTTATGAAAGACCATAAGAAATTAGCGGGAATCACCAGCATGACCCTTGCAGTCTGCATGTTGTTTTCAGCGTGCGGTAGCAGCGGAGGAGCAGCCACCAGCAGCACAGCGGCTTCCGGCGCAGCCGGCAACACCGCAGGCTATGGTACAGATATCCGCACCATCGCTGCGACCAATGCTTCCAAGCTGCCGTCCGCAGCTTCTGCCAGAAAAGATACTATCGTTGTCGGCGTTGCCGATATGAGCGGCAGCTTTAACCAGCTGTATGGTTCCAGTGCAGATGACTACCACGTCTCTATCCCGATCAGCGGCGCATCTTTGGGCGGCGTTGACGACAAGGGCAATATCATCGATGGCACTGCTGCCATGACAGTTTCCAGCGACGGCCTTACATATACTTTTAAACTGAAATACGACGATAAATACTCCGACGGCTCTAAAGTAAAGGCCGAGGACTATGTCAACTTCTATAAGGTCATTTGCGATAAATCCTACGATGGCCCCAGCAACACCCTTGTTTCCTACAACGTGACCGGTGCACAGGCTTACTACGACGGCAAGGCTGACAGCATCTCTGGTATTAAGGTTGTAGATGACAAGACAATCCAGATTAAACTGGACAAAGTCAATACCAGTGCTCAGTATATGCTCAGCGGCGCTTACCCGATTTCCACCGCATTGTACGGCAAGGTGCTCAAGCACGGCAACCTGGCCGGCTTTAAGGCACTGGATATGAAGAAGTATGTCAGCAACGGTTCCTATAAACTGACCGACTACAAGCAGGGCCAGAGCGCTACTTTAAAGTCTAACCCGAATTACTATGAGGGCGCACCGAAGATCCCGAACATCGTCGTCAAGGTCGTTGCAGAGGGCTCTGAAATGCAGGCCGTCACGACCGGCGAGGTCGATGTCGATGATGAGGTCACCGCAAATGCAGACCAGATTCAGGTCGGCAAGCAGGCGGGCTTCGTCAATATGCAGCTTGAGCCTACTCTGGGCTATGGCTGGATTGGCCTGAACCACAAGAATCCGCTGTTCCAGGACCAGAAAGTCCGCCAGGCTTTGCTGTATGCAATTGACCGCAAGAGCATCATCAAGTCTATTTACGGCGACTACGCCAATGTACATAACATCAACCAGACTGCAGAAAGCTGGCTGTACACCACCGAAGGCATCAATACCTATGACTACAACCTCGACAAGGCCGCAAGCCTGCTCAAAGAGGCCGGCTGGACCAAGGACAGCAGCGGCAACCTGACTAAGAACGGCAAGCAGTTTAAGTTTACATTTACCGCAACCAAGGGCAACGCCGTCACCGACGTTATGATTCCGGCAATGATTTCAGCATATAAGAAACTTGGTATCAACATGCAGGCAGAGTACGTCGATTGGCCGACTCTGCAAACCAAGTTCCAGAAGCTGACCTATGACATGTCCTTCATGGCGTGGGGCATGACCGCCGACCCGGATGACTCTTATATCTACAAGACCGGCGGCTCTGAAAACTACCTGGGCTACAGCAACAAAGAACTGGATGCTGCCTATGAAAAGGCCCTCTCTACGATGGATAAGACCCAGCGCAAGGCTGCTTACCAGAAAGCATACCAGATCATCAATACAGACCTGCCAAACTACATCATTTACCAGCGCAGCGACTGCATAGCCTACAACACCCGTTTCAAGACTTTCAAGTATTCTCCGTACAACCCGATTTACAGTGTGTACGACAAACTTGAACTGAAGTAAGCTGTACTTACAAAATAAATTGGTTATTCTTTGGAAAAGGGCCTTCGTGGCCCTTTTCTGAGTTTACACTATAATTTTTACTCCGCTATCTCAGGAAAGGACTTGAACGGTGAAACTAACATGAAACAGTACACAATTCGACGCCTGCTCATTATGATCCCGATTCTGCTGGGTGTTTCGATTGTCGTCTTTGCGCTGATTGCCTGTATTCCGGGCGACGCCATCGATGCACAGTTTGGCACCTCGCATCTCTCTGCCGCAAAAATCGCAGCCCTCAAAGCTTCTCAGGGGTTCGACCAGCCGGTTGTTCAGCGCTACTTTACGTGGCTTGGCAATGCCCTGCACGGCAATTTCGGCTACTCTTTCCAGTACAATCTGCCTGTCTCTACGGTTATCCATGACTTTATCTGGAACTCGTTTCTGCTGGCCATTGTCTCTTTTATACTGGAAATGGCTATCGCTATCCCGATTGGTGTGCTCTCTGCTACCAAAGTACATTCTTTCTTTGATGTACTCTTTACCATTGTCGCGTTTGCTGGCATTTCTCTGCCTTCTTTCTTCCTGGCACTGCTGCTGCAGAAAGGCTTCGCTGTAGACCTGGGCTGGCTGCCTATGGACGGCATGCAGTCCGCCGGTGTCAACCTGACTGGCGCTGCCCACGTTGGCGATGTCATTCAGCACATGGTGCTGCCGGTTATCTGCCTAACCATGATGGGCATTGGCGGCACAATGCGCTATGTGCGCACCTCTATGCTGGAAGTCATTCATCAGGACTACATCCGCACCGCGCGCTCAAAGGGACTTTCCGAGCGGGTCGTCATCTACAAGCATGCATTGAAAAATGCCTGCATCCCGATTGTTACTTTCATCGGCAACGCTATTCCTGGTCTTTTCTCCGGTGCACTCATCACCGAAACCGTGTTTGCGTGGCCGGGCATTGGCAAAATATTCCTTGCCTCTATCAACAAACGTGACTATATGTTTATGATGGGCTACATCATGCTGCTTGCCCTTTTGATTATGCTGGGCAATCTGATTTCAGATATTCTGTACAGCGTGGCTGACCCGAGAATCCGTTTAAAGTGAGGCATGGATAATGAGCAAAAATAAAGCAAAGACAAAAGCAAAAAAAGACGTAATTGAGACGCCATGGCATCTTTCCATGCGCAAACTAAAGAAAAACAAGCTCGCCATGGTGGGCCTGATTTTCCTGATTGTCATGATTCTTTTCTGCCTGATTGGCCCGCTGTTTTCCCCTTACCGTGATATTACGGAAGTGGATATTTTAAATGCGAAACAGCCGCCGTCTTCCGTACATTGGCTTGGCACTGACACCAGCGGCCGTGATATTATGACCCGCTTGATGCTCGGCGGCCGTATCTCCCTGATGGTCGGCCTTATCGCCACCGCAGTCGAGATTTTTGTCGGCGCATTTTTGGGTTGTGTTTCCGGCTACTACGGCGGCGCAGTCGACACTGTCATCATGCGTATCGTTGATGTTGTGCTGTCCCTGCCGACCATGCCTATTTTAATCATGATCAGCGCTATTTTTTCAGACCTGCATGTCGATACCGGCTCGCGTATCTACTTCCTCATGCTTATTTTAGCATGTTTGGGGTGGGCCGGCATCTGTCGGTTCTTCCGCGGGCAGGTGCTTACTGTGCGCGAAATGGACTATATGGCCGCAACAGAGGCCATGGGCCTGCACGACATGCGCAAGATATTCAAGCATATCATGCCAAATGTTTTTCCGCTGATTATTGTTACCGCGACTCTTTCCGTTGGTGATACCATTCTGATGGAGTCCACGCTGTCTTACCTGGGTGTCGGCGTACTGCCGCCTTATGCCAGCTGGGGCAACATGGTGCAGGAGGGTTCTAATATGATTGACTTTACCCTGCATCCGTGGATGTGGATGCCGGCCGGCTTCTGTATTCTTGCAACCGTGCTGTGCATCAACCTGTTCGGCGACGGCCTGCGCGACGCCCTCGACCCCAGAATGGTGTCCGGTAAGTGAGGAGAGAATCAATATGGCATTTATTGAATTTAAAGATTTAAAAACTTGGTTCTACACAGATGACGGCATAGTAAAGGCCGTCAATGGCGTCAGCTTTGATATTCCAGAGGGCAAGACCGTGTGCATCGTGGGCGAGTCTGGCTGCGGCAAGAGCGTGACCGCGCTATCCTTAATGCACTTGGTCGAGACGCCTCCCGGCAAAATTGTGGGTGGCCAGATTCTAATGGATGGGACCGACCTGCTTAAAAAGACAGACCGCGAAATGCAGGAAATCAACGGCAAAGAAGTTTCCATGATTTTTCAGGAGCCGATGACTTCTTTAAATCCGGTCTTTACAGTTGGCGACCAGATTATGGAAAACCTGATGGCCCATACGGATATTACCAAAGAAGAAGCTCGCAAAAAGACAATCGATATGATAAAGCTGGTCAATATCCCCCGTGCAGAGGAAATTGTAGACTGCTACCCGCATGAGCTTTCTGGCGGCATGCGCCAGCGCATTATGATTGCTATGGCGCTTATTTGCAATCCGCGCCTGCTGATTGCTGATGAACCCACCACTGCCCTCGATGTCACCATTCAGGCGCAGATCCTTGACCTGATGCGCAAGCTGAAAAAGGAGATGGGTATGTCCATTATGCTGATTACCCATGACCTTGGCGTCGTGGCAGAAATGGCCGACTATGTGGTCGTTATGTATGCCGGCAAAATCGTGGAGAAAGGCGATGTGTACTCCATTTTCAAGAACCCCACACATCCCTACACGGTCGGCCTGCTCAAATCAAAACCGGTGGTCGGCCTGACCAACCACGACGAACGTCTGTATTCCATTCCCGGCCAGGTGCCAAACCCCATTGATATGCCGGAAAACTGCTACTTCAATGAGCGCTGCGCGTTCTGCCAGCAAAAGTGCAAAGAGCAGGTGCCGCAGCTTAGAGAAATAGAAAACGGGCACTTTGTTGCTTGCTTTGAAAAACCAGAAGCGCAGGGAGGTGCCAGCAATGGATGATAATATTCTGCAAGTAAAAAACCTGAAACAGTATTTTCCCATTCGCGGCGGCGTGTTTCAGCGCACGGTCGGCTGGGTAAAGGCGGTTGACGGCGTTTCATTCAATATCAAGCGCGGTGAGACTTTGGGCATTGTGGGCGAGTCCGGCTGCGGCAAGTCCACCTTAGGGCGCAGCATTATGCGCCTGTACAAAATGACCGCGGGCCAGGTGCTGTTTAACGGCGAAGATTTCGGCAAGTACAGCCGCCGGCAGCTGCGCGAAAAGCGCCTGCAAATGCAGATGGTCTTTCAGGACCCGTACTCATCGCTCAATCCGCGTATGACCGTTGGTTCTATTATCGGCGAGGCTCTCACTGACCACAAGCTCGGAACCAAAGAGCAGGTACACAAAAAGGTACTGGAAACGATGGAACTGTGCGGTCTGCCGAAGTATTATATCAACCGCTACCCGCATGAATTTTCCGGCGGCCAGCGGCAGCGTATCGGTATTGCACGCAGCTTGGCGCTAGACCCGTCTTTCATCATTTGCGACGAGCCTGTTTCTGCCCTGGATGTTTCTATTCAGGCGCAGATTATCAACCTGCTCAGTGACCTACAGAAGCAGAAGAACCTTTCCTATATGTTTATTTCGCATGACTTGTCAGTCGTCGAGTACATCAGTGACCGCGTGGCGGTTATGTACCTGGGCAACTTTGTCGAGATGGCCCCGAAAAAGGAGCTGTACGACCACCCGTTGCACCCGTACACCAAGGCACTGCTCTCGGCCATTCCAATTCCTGACCCAACCTATAAGCATAACCGAATTCTACTTGCCGGCGACCTGCCGTCGCCGGCAAATCCGCCGTCCGGCTGCAAGTTCCGTACGCGCTGCCCCATGGCGTGCGATAAGTGTGCCAAAGAGGTGCCGCCGTACCGCAATGTAGGCAACGAGCATTATGTCGCGTGCCATTTCGTAAAACCAGCGGAGGAAAACAGCAATGATTGACCTTTTACATCTTGGTCAGGGCCCCCGGCCCGACCTGATGCAGCGTGACCTGGAGCAGCAGCAGGAAGTGCACCGGCGTGTCGCTGCAGATGCCAGCAAACATCACCTTGCGACCCTTGCCGCCAAAGACAAAGTCGCAGAGGAGACCAAAGCGGACCACAAAGATATTGTCGCCATGATCCTTGCACTGTTCCGCGTTCTGCTGCCCTGGATTTTGGGTGCGATTGCTATTTTCTTCGTTGTTATTTTTCTGATTACCCGCATTTGAGTACCAAGTTTTCGGGATGCCACAAGGGTATAACGGAAGCTTTGGTTCCCAAAGCGCACAAATTTGTCCCGCGGTTTACACGTTCCCGTGTGCCGCGGGATTTTTGCTGCCAATCTCTTTGCTTTGCTGCCTTTGTGGTCCCAAAATGGACCGCAAGTAAAAATTTGTATAAAATTGTTTTATATAGAGATTTACATATACAAAAAGGAAGATTATAGTTGAGATAGATTCAACAAAGGAGAGAGAAATGATGAAATGTACAAAATGCGGTTTTGAGGCGGGAGATTCTAACTTCTGCCCACAGTGCGGCCAGAAAATGCCAAAATCCAAGGGCTTAGTTCCGACAGATACGGCGTCCAAAACGTGGAGCAGCCAAAGCAGTGGGGAAGGTAGTCCCCCAGATTATGCGCCTTTGCAGCAGCAGATATCGCAGAAACCCAAAAAGAAGAATCACCGCCAACTGTTTACACTGCTGTGCGTTGCGGTGACGGCGTTGTTGTGAGGAGCCATAAAAAGCACACAATCAGCATGTTAATCTAGGGAGCATTCTTCAGATCAAATCCGCGTACTTGTATTTTTTACGTATTGATTTCTGCGGCAGTCTGCGGTTCCTAGGATTCATAGGATGTTTTTTGCTGAAAAATGCCCTTCAAAAACCTGCTTTGCAGTGGTAAAATAAACTCATACTATGCCGGAAGAGGCACAGTGCTGTCTTTCGGCTTCTTTGCAATTTAAAAAGAGATGGCAGAGAGGTCGAAAGAATCATTTTGATCATTCTGGTTTCGCAATGCGATGCTATAATATAAACTTCTGTCAATGTGCCTGCACCGCAGAAAGGGCATTTTCGTATACACTCTTTGAGAAATTTCGCCGCTTTGGCGTTGTATAAAGGCTAATACATTATTAAAATGATAAAAATTATAAACTTTTTTTTGAAAACCCCTTGACTTCCCAAAAGAATGCGTATATACTCTAACACATACAAAACATATATGAATTGTACACAAACAATTCGGGCACACAGCCCACAACAAAAATAAGAATTTGACGGAGGGAATTTATCATGGCAAACATTCATAAGAGCTTAACAGAACTGATCGGAAACACACCGCTGCTTGAGCTGACCAACTACGAAAAGAAGCATGATCTCAAAGCAAAGGTTGTCGCAAAGCTTGAGTACTTAAACCCCGCCGGCAGCGTAAAAGACCGTATCGCGCTTGCCATGATCAACGACGCGGAAAAGAAAGGCCTGCTGAAACCCGGCTCTGTCATTATTGAGCCTACCAGCGGCAATACCGGTATCGGTCTTGCCAGCGTCGCAGCAGCCCGCGGCTATCGCATTATCCTCACCATGCCTGAAACCATGAGCGTCGAGCGCCGCAACCTGCTGAAAGCCTATGGCGCAGAAGTCGTGCTTACCGACGGCGCCGCCGGCATGAAGGGCGCTATTGCCAAGGCGGATGAGCTTGCAAAGGAAACCCCCAATTCTTATGTTCCCGGCCAGTTCGTCAACCCGGCAAACCCGGCCGCCCATAAAGCAACCACCGGCCCGGAAATCTGGAAAGATACCGACGGTAAAGTCGACTTCTTCGTGGCAGGCGTGGGCACCGGCGGCACCTTGACTGGCACCGGTTCTTACCTGAAAGAGCAGAATCCGAATGTCAAGGTCATCGCAGTAGAGCCGGCCACTTCTCCAGTGCTCAGCAAGGGCCATGCAGGCCCGCATAAGATCCAGGGCATCGGCGCAGGCTTTGTGCCAAAGACCCTCGATACCAATATCTATGACGAAATCATCGCCGTAGACAATGACCCTGCATTTGTTGTCGGCCGTGAGCTGGCAAAGGTAGAGGGTCTGCTGGTTGGCATCTCTTCCGGTGCAGCAATCTGGGCTGCCACTGAGCTGGCAAAGCGCCCCGAAAATGCAGGCAAGACCATTGTAGCGTTGCTGCCCGACACCGGCGACCGCTACCTTTCCACCGCACTTTTCCAGGATTGATTTGTCTTCACGAATTCATGATTCTAACGATACTCCTCATAAAAAGGCACAGGCTTTTGCCTGTGCCTTTTTTGTGTTTGCCCCCGGAGCGGCGGGCTTGCCGGTCATTTGCACTTTCGTGTAAAAAAGCACCGTACAGAAAAATTCTGTAGGGTGCCTTTTTGCAGTACAAGAGCTTCTTTATCTGCTTACAAGCCTTTCCGCAGTGCTGAGTGCATTCGCGCCGTACCTGAGAGCAGGCGCGGGACTTTTAAAGCCGGACGGAATCGTCTGCTCTGCGCATGCTGAAAGGCAGGGAAGAGTACAGAATCGGAACATATTCGCAGAGAAGCAAAGCAGCGTTCAGCCGCGCCAATTCGACAACCGCCTCAATTGAATGAAACCTTGTTTTCGGTCCGGCATTCTCGCAAAAAAAGGCAGTGGGAAGCAGCTTTTGCATCGAGCGCTGCCACACAAAAAAGCGTTCCAAAAGGAACTCCATAGAAACATCGCAGAGCTGGTATGCGTATCTGCGCAGGCTCCTGTTTTGTGAGCAGGAAACATCTTTTGCAAAAGCATAAATCCAAACCGCGGCACGCTCTTCGTCATCTTTGGTGTCCAAGAGCATCTGCAGCGTGTAGACGGTCCCCTGGTTGGTTGCTTTGGTATCATGCAGAAAAGCAGGCATGTCTTTCTGCATGGTTTCTTTTCTGCGGAAGTATTCTTCACGAGAGAGCCAATCGTAGCCGTAAAAGATGGAGTTCTCTTCCTCAAAGGGAACGTGCAGTTCCGCAAGAGAGACAGGTGCATTTAAAACGGCAGGGCCGCCGGCTGCCTGCACTTTCCAGCATTCATATACTTTTTCCCACGAAACTTCAGACGAGTTTTCCACATCTGATTCCCCCCGATTCTTTAACGGACAAAGGTCAAATACAGTATAACATGGAATCCAGAGGCTGTCATGGCTTTGCAAAGAGTTTTGCACGCAGCAATCAGAACAATTTTTGTATGAAGAATGCGTATGCACAGGAGATAATGAATTTCTGTACTTTAGTTAAAATGAGTTAAAATGCAGTTATACAATAGACAAGAAGAAAGAGCAGTACTATACTATAATCACTAAGTATTTTGGCTAAAGTACATGAGAAAAGCGATACAATAAGGAGGAAACCATGGCAAAACTAAGCGCCATCATGAGCTTTACTGCGGGGTTAAATATGGCACGCTTAAAAAAAAGTATCAAGGAAGATACGGCTTACACGGTTGATGATCTTGACAACGACCTTTTAGGAATCGACAGAAAAGTGCCAGGGAAAGAAGCCGCAGGAGAGTATACAGTAAAATCTGGTGACACTGTTATATGCTTAACACGCAGCCAAGCAACCATCATTACACCGGTAACAACTGGTAAATATATCAATGTAAATTTTGTAAAATGCATTTTTGATGAAAAGATAATGAATGCGTGGTATTTTTGCTATCTTTTCAATGAATCACCAGCAGTGAGACACCAAATGGCAAAAGTTCAGCAGGGTTCAATTACCGGTGTTTCAAAGCTTACACTCAATCATATTGGCAATTTAGAGATAGGGATTTTGCCGGATATTGAAACACAAACGAAAATCGGCTGTATTTACAAACAGGCTCTGCACACAGAATACTTAATGAAAATACAAGCCGAGCAGGTCAAGCAATTTACACTTTCGTTTATCAATCATATTCATAAGCAACAGGGAGAATAAAATGACAGAAAACAGCAAGGATCTTTTGACCGTTTTATGGAGCGGCGCCGACATACTGCGTGGAAAGATGGACGCAAATGACTACAAAAACTATTTACTCGGTATCGTTTTTTACAAATATCTTTCAGACACCTTCCTTTATAAAGTTTATGACCTGAAAGAGGACAAAGTGCCGGAAACGATGGAACAGGCACAAAAAGCTTATGAAGAAATCTATGCCAGTGAGGACAGAGACGCACTGTTGCAGGAAGTAAAGGAAGAGTGCCATTACATCATTGAGCCGAGCCTTACCTTTACAAAATTGGCGGACGATGTTAATACAAACCAGTTTCAACGTGAAAATCTAAAAAAAGCTTTTAATGATGTAGAAACTTCAGATGTTATTTTTGCTGGTTTGTTTGCGGACGTTGACCTTTACTCCACCAAACTGGGCAGTGCGGAGCAGAAACAAAACGACACGATTGCAGATTTAATAGAAGTAATCAATACGGCTGACTTAATGAACCGTGATGGAGATGTATTGGGCGATGCCTATGAGTATATGATAGGGAAGTTTGCCTCTGAAACCGGCAAAAAGGCGGGAGAGTTTTACACCCCGCAGGCAGTTTCTCGGCTTTTAACGCAGATTGCTATACATGGGCAAGAGGACAAAAAGGGCTTGTCAGTCTATGACCCAACGATGGGTTCGGGTTCCCTTCTGCTGAATGCAAAAAAATATTCAAAATATCCGGAATATATTCGCTATTACGGGCAGGAATTGATGACCTCTACTTATAATCTGGCACGCATGAATATGTTCCTGCACGGAGTTGCACCGGAAAACCAGCATTTGAAAAATGGCGATACACTGGACGCGGACTGGCCGACCAATGAACTAACTAATTTTGATATGGTGCTGATGAACCCGCCATATTCACAGGTCTGGAAACCGGTTCAAGGCTTTGTGTATGACCCGCGTTTTGAGGATTATGGAGGAGTTCTTGCGCCAAAGTCAAAAGCCGACTACGCATTTTTACTGCATGGCTTTTATCATTTGAAAAGAGGCGGAACGATGGCAATCGTTCTGCCGCACGGTGTTTTGTTTCGCGGCGGCAAAAAACAATCCGCCGAGTTTTACTGAATAAAGGCTTTATTTATGCCGTCATTGGGTTGCCGGCAAATTTGTTTTATAATACCTCTATACCGACAACAATTATTGTACTGAAAAAGGACCGTGATGGCAGAGACGTGCTGATGATTGACGCATCGAAGCAATTCAGCAAGGAAAAGAAAAAGAATTTGATGACGCCGGAAAACATCGCGCATATTTTAAAGCTGTACCTCGACCGCACAGACGTGAAAAAAGAAGCGCACTTGGCGTCTTATGAAGAAATCAAAAAGAATGACTTTAACTTAAACATTCCACGCTATGTAGATACTTTTGAGCCAGAGCCGGAAATCAGCTTGAGCGAGCTTGCTGACGACATGAAAAAGACCGGCGCAGAGATTGCAAAGTCAAAGGAAAGCTTACTTTCCATGATGAAAGAGCTTGACGCAGACAGCCCGGAGGAACAGGCGGCGCTGTCGGACTTTTTTGAAAGTGATGGAGGATATGTGACATGGCAAACGTACCCAAAATCAGGTTTCAGGGTTTTACTGGCGCTTGGGAACAGCGTAAGTTCGAGGATATAGCCATCAGAGCGTCATCTATCAGTTCAGTGAGTGATCTTCCACGAGTGGAATATGAAGATATAATCTCTGGAACCGGCCGCTTGAACAAGAATGTATATGCTAAAAGAAGTGAGAAATCTGGAATCGAGTTTCATCAGGGCGATGTGCTATATGGGAAGCTTCGACCTTATCTTCAAAACTGGCTTTTACCTTTGTTTTCTGGGCTTGCTGTCGGTGATTTTTGGGTTTTGCAGCCTCAAAATACAGATAGCGGATTCCTTTATAGATTAATTCAAAGCCGCCAGTTTGATGAAGTTGCAAACCAATCGACCGGAACAAAGATGCCAAGAGCCGATTGGAAGCTTGTAGCCAAAACGGAATTTTCTATACCCAAAACCATTCAGGAACAAGCGGCTATTGGCACCTACTTCCGCAATCTCGACAACCTTATCACTCTTCAACAGCGGAAGTTAGATGGCTTGCAAAAATTCAAAAAGGCCATGCTGCAAAAAATGTTCCCCAAAGCCGGCAGCAGCCAGCCGGAAATCAGGTTTCAGGGTTTTACTGGCGATTGGGAACAGCGTAAGCTAAGCGAGATAGCAACAGAAGTCAACAGAAACGACCCTGAATCGAATGCTCCCATAATGATGATAACGGCAAACAATGGCTTTATTGAGCAGTCTGAACGATACGCATTCAATAACGCAGGCGAGAGCTTGAAGAAATATATTCTGCTTAAAAAGAGTGAACTTGCTTATAATCACGGTGCATCAAAGCTTCGTCCCTATGGATCGTGCTTTGCGCTTACCACATCTGAAAACGCCCGTATTCCCTTGATGTCTGCACAAAAATGACCGGTTCCGATGCTGTTTCTTTGGGACAGTACCGGGGCTTTTCTCTTACCCTAATTTATGACGGCACCAGCAATGAGTACCGCATGACGATGAAAGGCACACTCTCTCACACGGTGGTGCTTGGCGCTGATGTATTCGGCAATATCACTCGTATGGATAATGCTCTTGAAGCATTTCCCGATAAGCTAAATAAAGTGCCATTACCGGTGAATCTGCCCCTGTTATCCGTGAGGCGGGCGGTGACCGCAGTGCCGTTACAGGCGGCACAACCGTTCTATCCGACTGGATCATTGTTACCGTAACAAGCGAACCCGGAGAGAGCTTTCTCGATAAGATGATTTCTATGGTAGAGGCGCGTCAAGAAAGAAAACACCGAATGAAATTGCCCTTCAGATTTTCTTGGTTGCCCTCTCTATCATCTTTATCTTAGTAACAATGTCTCTTTATACTTATTCTGTTTTTTCAGCAAAGCAGGCAGGAATTGAAAATCCCACCTCTGTTACAACTTTGGTAGCGCTTCTCGTCTGCCTTGCACCAACCACCATAGGTGCATTACTTTCTGCAATCGGCATTGCCGGAATGTCTCGACTGAATCAGGCAAATGTGCTCGCTATGAGTGGCCGTGCTATTGAAGCAGCAGGTGATGTAGATATTCTAATGAATGGAAAGTTATTAAGAATCAGTTTAAAGAAAAGGTTATAAATAGTGACTTTAGTGAATTGACTGATTTTATTGAATCTCTTGACAATGTTACCGTTCGCAAGTGGTATATTGCTCACGATAGAAAGATACCTGAAATTATCGATAAAAGTCTTCCACTGGAGGAACAAGCAAGAAAGGCCTGTGAATTGCGAAATAGATACAGAACTCAGGCAAGAGATTTAATGCGGGATCAAAAGACGAGAAAAGCATTAGATATTGAACATTCAAATAAAACCTTTGAAGAGACAATTCAAGATAAAATGAAGAGAAAAGGAATTAGCAGAGATGAAGCCTTGGCGGATATCGTTAAGACATCAGCTAAACCTAACAAAACAGTTAATAGGCAGCTAGGATTGGAGGAATAGGGTATGTGCGACTATAATATTTGCAATCAATCAGACGAAAACATTTTTTATAAACAATGTTTAGCAATTGAAAAGCACATTCCAAACCTTGATAAAGATTCATTATTGACCGATGTAGACAACTCCCTAATTCAAATTTATAGGAGCGGAAAAAATACAATTCGAGTTTATAATGATGTCGCAATAGATGCTGTTTATGTTAAATCCGATATTCCATTAGAGCCATTTTTTAAGTAAATGTTTAAACCGCCCAGCATAAAGCTCAGCGGTATTTTTACGCCCAATTTCAGAAGCAAGCAGCCTTTTTTGAGGGCTGCTTTTTTCATACTTTTAATTTTTGGGCGATCTGCAGTCCTAATAAAGCAGATCATTCGCGGCGCTGTGCAGGTGATACCATGCCCACAGAAGTGATTGTAGCCCTGATTGCTTTTGCCGGAACAGCAGCTGGCAGCTGGGCCGGCGTGCGAAAATCCAATCAGCTGGTGGAGTTTCGACTAAGGAAACTGGAAGAAAAAGTGGAGAAGCACAATCATTTGGTTGAGCGTATGGCGAAGGTGGAGGATTCCGCAAAATCTGCGCATCACCGAATCGACGAGGTACATACAGAATTGGAGGCATTACATAATGAAAATTAATTGGAAAGTTCGTGTTAAAAATAAGACATTTTGGCTGGCGCTTATCCCGGCTGCTCTGCTGCTGGCGCAGGTGGTGGCGGCGCCGTTTGTCTACAAATGGGACTACGGAATTTGCAGTCAGGAGCTTACAGCGATTGTGAACGCGCTGTTTGTGCTGCTGTCGATTCTTGGTGTGGTCAACGACCCGACCACTGCCGGCGTCGGTGACAGCAGTCAGGCGCTGGGTTACACCGTGCCTGCTAGCGATCCAACTAATGGACAAAGGTAATTTAATATAGGTATAATGATGCCCCCAGCGGACGGCCTTTTGCGGCTGCCTGCCGGGGGCATTTTTTGTTTATGCAGTAGTCAAATTATAAAAAGTAGTCAAAAGGTAGTCAAAACTAAAAATGACAAAAAATATCCGCATGGTCAAAGCCCCAAAATGGCTTAACCATGCGGTTTATCATATGGTCCCCCGACCAATGATAAATCCGAACTCTCAATATCGCTAAATGAAATTCGTTTTGCACCATCTTTATAATTGAACGTGATGAGAATGTAGTCGTCGTATACAACAACAGCGTTGACAAATCGATCAATAAGTATGCGCCGCGAGTCAAGGCTTTTGATATCTGTTTTCCTAAAATACTCCAACCAGCAGATAACCTGTTCTCGCGTAAACATAGGACGCTGCATCTCTTCTTGGGCGATGTTCAGCTCCAAATCGCTCTTTTCTTTTTCCAGTTCATCGAGGCGTTGCTTTGTCGAGGAGTTGAAAATCCCTGCCTGAATTGCATTGAGCATGTTTTGAATTCCGCGTTCTACTTCTACCAACTGCTTTTTTAAAAGTGGAAGCGCACCGCTTTCATGCGTTTGCAAATTCATAACAGCTTCAGCAATTTTGTTCAAGAAGTTGTCGTCCATAATTTTTTCCATTATAGCTTTGACAACGGCATCCTCGATAGGCTGTTTCCGAACAGTTTTGCGTTTTGCATTGCATGTCTTATGTCGCTTTGTATTCACGCAGCGGTAGTATCGATATTTTGCTTTGGCCTCACCAGTGCCGCTTTCTTCAACCATAAAAGCTTTGCATGTTCCGCAAAACAGTTTTGTAGTCAACAGATAATCATCGTCTGCCTTGTGTCTGGCCGGCGCTTTTTTGTTTTTTACTAATCTGTCTTGGACACGATTGAATAATTCCTGCGGTACGATTACGGAAATCCCACCAGGAGTAACAATATCTCGATAGCGATATTCGCCGATATATTTGCGATTATGCAGAAGGGCAGCGACAAAATTGAGATCAACCTTTTTGCCGCGTATGGTTGTTACGCCCGTATCCTGTAGCTACTTCATAATTTCTTTCATTGTCTTGCCGGAGTCATATTGCTTGAAAATTTCCAGTACAATAGTAGCCCTATCGTTGTCGATCTGATAATGTCTGTCCGCATCGATGCTATACCCAAAAGTTGGTGTCCCGCCGTTATACTTACATTTTAATGCATTTTCAGTATGCCCGCGAAGAACCTTAACAGAAAGCTCCGCAGAATAGTATTCAGCCATACCTTCAAGCATGGATTCCAAAATAATACCTTCCGGTCCATCCGCAATATTCTCTTTTGCTGAGATTACTCTGACGCCGTTTTTCTTCAAAGCAGCTTTGTAATGGGCACTGTCATAACGGTTGCGGGCGAACCGATCCAGTTTCCATACCACAACAACATCAAAAAGCCCCTTGGCGCTGTCCCGTATCATATTAAGAAAAGCAGGTCGGTTGTCTGTCTTAGCGGAGTAAGCACGATCAATGTAGTTCTGGATAATTGAGATTCCGTTCTTCTCACAGTATTCTTTACATTCACGAAATTGCCCTTCGATGCTTTCTTCGCGTTGCCCTTCGCTGGAATAGCGAGCATAAATGACGCCATTCATTATTGCTTTCCCTCCTCCAGCATTCTTACCAGTGTTTTTTTAATTTTGTGTTCATCGGCGATTTCGGATCAAAGCACATCTCTACGAACCGCCTCATTTCGACATTGTTTTCTACCTTCTCACGAACTGCTTGAGGTTCAAACTGGTACAATTTGCCTTGCGGTGTATCAAAAATATAATCAAGTGAAACATCAAAATAATCAGCATACCAACGAAATGTTTCTATCGACGGCACCGACTGTCCGCTTTCATAGCGGTTGATGCTCGACTGACGGGTGCCAGCGATATCAGACAACTAATTCTGTGACAAGCCTATGCTTTCTCGCAGAGCCTTGAGGCGTTGCCCAATAATAATCATATCTATGCTCCTCTGTAAAAAGGCAATTACGGGATAGCACAAAACGACATTTTTATATACGGTATAAACATAATTATTTATGCACACTATTCTTTGCACTTACAACTATATGTTCGCATAGATCAAGCGAATAATACTACAAATTCATTTTTGCTCTATCTGCATACCAATATCTTTTGAAATTTGATTAATAAATCTCTGAAACATTGGCGCGTTATTTTTTTCAAATTGGACTGATATTTCCGTCCTTGGCATATCAGAAGTATAAGTCCTTCCATCCCGCATATCGTTTACAGTCCAATTCATGGGAACGACCACGAAAATGATTTTACCTTTTATGAAAAATTTTGGCGCACAGTATATCAGGCGTTCAATTCGCTTCCCACCAAATGAATAATCGGATGTCGTTGAGCCGATTTTTTTACAGATATGTATCAGATTGTCCTTCACATCGATCGTATCGCCCAAACTGCGCAATTCCGGCTGAGAATGTAGTTGGATTTCGTCAGACTGCCGTGCAGCCGAGGATTGCTGTACGGCTGAAGGCTGCTGCGCTGCTGAAGATTCGCTTGAAGGCTGGATATACGGAAGCGGCCGAGGGTAACCACTTCCATTTTCCGCGCAATCGTTTATGGATGGCTTTACGCCCATTTTTTTCAATAAATATTGCTGATATGTCATCAATATCGCTCGCGGCTTGGAACCTTCAAATGGACCGACTATTCCGGCCTCTTCCATCATGTCGACCAGTCTGCCCGCCCTTGAATAACCAAGATTCAACCTGCGCTGGAGCATTGACGTGGATGCCTGCTTCGTTTCAAAAACGACTTCGACGGCAGATTCGAACAGGTCATCCTTATCTTCGGCTCCCCTAATTTGTTCGCCGCCTGAAAAAGCGTCGATTGCTTTTTGCTGAAGGGATTTTATGTCGGTTACCCAGGTCTTGCGCATTGCCTGAGTAAATTTGCTGATCTCATCATCAGGCAGAAAAATGTCCATACATTTTGTGACATTGCTTTGCAGCTTGAACAGCATTTCGCCTGGATATTGCAGTTCTTCCGCCCCGTTTGCATCCAGGATCATTCGGGAAGCCGACCTTGACGTCGTGTAGAAGCTCACGCGACATGGAATATTTGCTTTGATGTCCGGAGTCAAAATTTTTGAAGATGGAACCGCAGTTATCAGAAGGCAATGCACTTTGGCTTTTCTACCGATTTTCAGCAATTCCGCCAAAGAAAAGCTGCAGTCAGAATTGACGGCAAGCTCGGAATAATCATCTAGGATCATAAAAATATCGGCCTTATTATCGGTCCCGACGTTTGAAAACTCTTGGAGACGGTTTCTTGCTTCTGCAAGTGTCCATCGCAAAGCGCCTGTCGCCTTTGAAGAATCGTTGATTACAGGCAAAAGCATATGGCTGTCGCCGTTCATAAAAGAATAGTCCACCATCTTGGAATCATAAATAATGAATTTCACAGCATCCGACGAATAACAGGTTATCAAGCTCAGAATGACCGAGCGGACAAAAGATGTTTTTCCACTGCCTGTCGTACCCGCGACGAGCAGATTGGAAACACATGCGATGTCTTCCGTCAGTGTTTCTCCGTTTGCAAGTGTCCCAACAGGGATCACAAGTTTTCCTTCACTTTCAGTGAATTCCCTGCTTTGCAAAGCCTTCTTGAAACCGCTGTCAGCATCCAATAAGCTGAGGGTGCTGATAGAACTTTGTGCCATTTCCATCAAATGGTCCTTTCTTCTGCAACAGCGGATAGGATATCATCTTTTTCAATCGTTGAAATTGCTTTGGCATCGCTGTAGCCTGCAGCCGATAACCTTTTTGCCTGTTGAGTAACGGTCTTTTCAAAGATATTTCGTACGCCGCGGCCGTTTCCAATCGATGCCGCCGACACAGTTTGAAAATATGTATTCAACGCCGTTTTGGCTTCATCCGAAAGATAGTATTGGTTATTAGTGCATAATCTGCCAAAGATATCAGACAATTCTTCCGTGTTGTAATCGTCGAAATGGATGTACCGATTAAATCTGGAAGCAAGCCCGGGGTTTGAATTGATGAATTTTGTCATGAGGTCATCGTAGCCTGCAACGATGACAACCAGATTATCGCGGTGGTCCTCCATTGCTTTCAGAAGTGTGTCGATCGCTTCCTGGCCAAAATCATTTTCACCGCCGCCCGAAAGCGTATATGCTTCATCGATGAAAAGTACCCCGCCGATTGCTTTATTGATTACTTCAGAAGTTTTAATAGCCGTCTGCCCAACATAGCCTGCGACCAGGCCACTTCTATCGGTTTCGATCAGTTGCCCGGAAGACAGAAGTCCAAGAGCCTTGTATATCTTCGCAACGCATCTTGCAACTGTCGTCTTTCCGGTACCGGGGTTTCCCGTGAAAACAAGATGCAGAGAAAGAGCGGGTACTTTGAGCCCTTGTTCTTTCCGAACTTTTTGGAGCCGTACCACCTGTAACAGGTCTTCAATTTCCTTTTTAACGTTTTGCAGGCCTGTCAGCGCTTTCAGCTCTTTTATAGCCTCTTCGATCGAGGCCTCGGTGTTCGCCTCATTCCAGTCGATATCCTCAGCGGTTATTTCTGTCACATTCTCAACGCCATCGTCGATGTTCTTAGCAATCCTATTCGACTGCCTGAGAATGGTCGCCTCAAAAAAGTTTCTGACATCACGCCCGTTGCCATCGTTCAAATGATGAGACACCTTGTACTCAAAACAGGCGTTGACCTTATCTTTTGCACCTGCTGTTTCAGTATATTTATTTTTATCACAGAGCGATTCAAAGATCATGCACAATTCGTGAGCGGTATAATCTTCAAAATGTATATAGTGATTGAAACGTGATTTCAGGCCGGGGTTTGAATCGATAAATTTCTGCATACGTTCATCATATCCCGCGACAATCACGGCCAGATCATTACGATTATCCTCCATATCTTTTAAAAGGGTATCAATCGTTTCCTGACCGTATCCTTGATCATTGCCATCTGCCAGCGTGTAGGCTTCATCGATAAAAAGAACGCCTCCAATGGCTTTCTTAACGAGTTCATGTGTTTTGATCGCGGTTTGTCCCACGTATCCGGCTACCAGATCATTGCTTTCCGCTTCAACGAGTTGTCCCTTGGACAGCACTCCGATGCCCTTATATATTTGCGCGACCAAACGCGCCACAGTTGTTTTTCCCGTGCCTGGGTTACCGGTAAACACCAGATGGTATGACATTGGAGCCGGTGGATACCCTCTCTTTTTTCTGATTTCCTGAACGCGGGCAAAATTTATGATGTCGTCGATCTCCTTTTTCGCCGCCTTCAAGCCAATGAGGTCATGAAGAGCATCCAGTGCATTTTCTTCTTTTCCTGCAATTTTACCGCTTGATTTTCTAATATCGTATGACTTAGGGGCAACATCATTGCTGCTGCTTGCGGTCACATATTCATATGGATCGACATCAAATTTGTAAGGGTTGATTCCTTTGCTGTCGCATGCATCAATGAGGACCTGATAGCAGCGGGAGACCATACGCGCTTCTTCAAATGTCACGGCATCATCGATTAAGACAAACGTTAGATAGATCAGTTTCATTCCCTCTGCAAATTTCCGGCAGAAGACAGTTTTATTCTTAACATCATATTCGATCATATCGACGAAAAAGTCAGGCACTCTCATCGTGACGTTATGTTCTGAGAGAAACGCCATGGCTTCGTTTACATCCCGAGCCGTATACTCTACCCGTTCGGTCTCTTTTGTATATATCTCGTTTATAGCTTCGGTACAGGCATCGGCGTTGGTCGAAAAACTGTACCAGAAATACAGCGCGTTAGAACGACTGAAGGCATCGATTTGTTTTGAGAGATCCTTATCGTTTGCTGGATATGCCTGAACGAAAGACAGGATCGCCTTTTGGTACGTAACATGAAGCTGTTCTGAATATTTACTCATGATTCACGCCCTCAATGGAGAAATAGTGCGCCAACTCTTTTATCAACCCATTGTCGCTGTATGCAGCGTCACTTTCTTTGGCGATTTCAGATATCTGCTTTCCATCGGTTACTGAAGGCCTGGACTCATCAATCGGTGTTTTATCCGGGAGTATCACTTCAGGCTGTTTCTGGGGTATAATTGATTTTTTAGAACATTTATAATCCTTATATTTTTCAAAAGAAGGACTCAGTATGGCGGAAACATTGGTATTTGACAGTTGAAAGCTGATTAAGAATCCATCTGGGACAGACATTGTAAATGTGCCATACCGGTAAACCGGATATTTTTGATTTTGGCGATATCGCATATCCGGGGTGCCGTTCCGGTTCATATATTGCCATGTCCAGTCGACGATCTCTGCGTCTTTTGCCGTGCTTTTGCCTTTTTCAATGAATCGTGTGGTGGAAAATGTAAAATTCATTTCATTATATTTATAGCCGGATATTGAAGCGCCATGAATGACGAGTATGAGGCTCGGCATGAAAATAATAAAATAATGCTTGCAGGCCACCTGAATTACCTGTGCGGGAATCTTTATCTTCCCTGCGTTAGAGCCATAAGGACGAATGATTTTTATACTCTTTACTGAGCTCCTATTTATGGTTTGATTCGCCCCTGCGTTATTCTTAACATCCGCAACAGCGGCCGAGGATTCGACTAACCACATTCTCCTGCAATTTTTTAACATTGAAAGTGATTCCGCCATTGTATGCCATTCGCTTTGATCGCTTTCATCCAATTCATCATCTATTCTGACAGCGAATGATTTCCTAAAGACGATCCGAAGGACTATCAATATCGCAGAGAGGAGCAGAAAAAGCACATTGACCGGAAACAAAATAATGCTCAGTATCAGCAGAGCAAGCCAAATCCCGGAGATGATTCTGGCGCATTTGATTCTATTAATTATGGCAGCGGTATCGCTCGTAATAAATTCTGCCGATCCGGAACCCAAATGGATTTGTGACGAATATTGCGTTTTGCCGGCGGTATTCGGAGATACCTCGCGTTTTGCCGGCGCCTTTTTCGCATCGAGCTTTTTTCTGTAGTATATGCCATTGCTGCCGGCATTAAAATATGTGCCGCGTGGCCCCGATGAAATTCTGGCTCCTTTTACGCCTGTGGAAACGCCTATTCCAGATTTTGAGAAATTAAGGCGAAATGGTCCCAAAGATTTGCTTTTTCTAAAATACCACCCCATATTAAAGGCCCCCATATTGAGATTTGTCATTTGTGTTCAATGATACTTATGCGTTTACTTGGTATTAACTCGCTTAACATATTTACCACTTTTTATTCGCGCATCTTTTGGCTTTTCAGCATTGACCGGAATTGCCCACGAGTATCCGATGCGAAAAGCCCCAGGTATACGGCCGTTAGTGCAAAGCACCTGTATTCTTCTGCGTGATAGACCCCATTTTTCAGATGTCTGACGAATTGATATGTACTCCATAATGGGCCTCCAATATTAGACCGAAATTAGGAATCCGCAATCCTAAAATGCGATATTAATATTTACATTCGTTTGCCATAATTTTTTGCAAAGACGCTTCATATCATTTGGCTATTCGACGGTCATACATATACGCAGTATGTTATTAATATTATAGGCTCATCTGCGAATAAAATCAATGCTGGTCTTGACTCAATCGTAAATGTGCATTCATTTCATTTCATTGACCGTCCTGCAAGCAGGGCAAAGCGGGCCCCACTTTGCATTTTGCTTGTTGAGGGCAATGCCCCCAAACCCCTTTGATCGCATGATTACATCATGCGGCTGCGCATCCTTTGGATGCTGAATACTGTTTGAACTTTTTCTTGAGACATTTTTACGTATATTTTGGATTGATCTTTCTTGCTATTTGAAAGACAAAGAAAAAATTTTATCGCATTGCTATAAAAAGCCCTTTCTCGCTGCCTACAAGTTGAAGGGGCAGATTCCTCTTCAAACCGAAATACCTGGTTGGCGACGAGGAGGCGTAAAAGTCTAATTTGAAAAGAAGCGGCTATGCAACTGGCAAAGAAGAACAAGCTGAGGAGATTCAAAAGCAAGGCGAACCGATAACAAAAACACCTGACAATGATATTGAGGCTCTGGCTCGCGTCTTACTGCCAGAAGTTCAGAAATTCTACGAAAGCAAGGATGGTAAAAGGCTCTTTGCTGATTGGAAAGCAAAAATGGATAATGAGAATTGACCAAAGCAAAAAGGCGGAGACATCCAAATCGGATGCCTCCGCCTTTTCATTATTGTCCAAAATCTTCAAAGAAAGTGATAAATCCGAACCCGTCCCCGATTGGGAAGAAATGGTTCGGATTATCATTGTTTGGTCCGAGTGGCGAGACTTGAACTCACGGCCTCTTGACCCCCAGTCAAGCGCGCTACCAACTGCGCCACACCCGGATGCAATTTCACAACGTTAAATATTTTATCACATAATTCTGAAAAAAGCAAGCATTACTTTCGAGCTGCGGCGGCAGTTTATCCAATCAAATCAATCCGTCCTTTTATTTTTTACCAGTCAAAAGATTTGAGAACGGCAAAGAAACTTTCGTATTTTAATTCATCAAATTCATCAAACAAAAGAGAAAAATCTATATTTTGATACCGATAATCCACAATTTGTGTTTCAAAGGTCATTGCTTTTCTGAGCAATGTCACACCCGCAGCCTTTTAATGTTTTGCGCTGTAAAGTTCTGTGGTCCCATTATTGCTGCCAAAGCATACAGGGAATGGAACTCTGCTTCCAACAGAATGATGCATCAGCTGTCGAAAGAACGCAAGCCGCTGTGTACGGATTTTTCCCCCGCAAATTTGTGCCTCTTTTTGCATACCATAAGGAGAAGGGGGAATGCAATCTATGGCCGAGCACTATCCGTTTCAAAATTTTCCGCTGCCCTATGCCTATGATGCACTGGAACCGTACATCGACACTAAGACCATGCATCTGCACCACGACAAACATCTGCAGACCTACATCGATAACCTAAACCGCGCGCTTTCTGCATGTCCCGCACAGCAGAACAGCACATTGCCGCAGCTGCTCTGCTGCACACACTTGCCGCGGGCAAAGGAAGAGGAAATTCTGCACAACGCCGGCGGCGTCTGGAACCACCGGCTCTACTTTGCGGGTCTCGCGTCGGCCGGCTCCAAGGTACCCAGTGGCGCGCTTGCCGAGGCGATTTCCTGCCGTTTTGGCAGCTTTGAGGCATTTCAGCAGCAATTTACCGCCGCTGCGCTGTCGGTATTCGGTTCTGGCTATGCATGGCTTGCAGCGGCCCGCTGCGGGCGTTTGCTGCTTTTCACGACACCCAACCAAGAGACGACCCTCTGCCGCGGGCTGCGCCCGCTTCTTTGCCTGGACGTATGGGAACACGCCTATTACTTGAAGCACTTTAATAAGCGCGTCGACTACATTGCCGACTGGTTTCAGGTTGTCAACTGGGCGCAGGCAGAGCAACAGTACGCATTTTGCAGCCGAAAAAACGCAAAAAATGAAAAACAGGATTGAAAAAAGGCCGCAAAACAACTATTATTAACAATGGCTGTGTTTCGTTCTATGAATTTTAAAAACAGAGGAGAGTCAAAATGAAACGTTCCAAACAGGTAATCGGCTACCTGCCGGACGAAAAACCAGAGGGCTGGAAGCTGCTTCTTTATGCGATTCAGCAGGTTATCGTCATGTTTCCGGCTACCGTTACGGTTGCGCTCATCACCGGATTCCAGGTATCTACCACCATCTTTGCCAGCGGCCTTTCCACCCTGTGCTTTATTCTGATTACAGGTAAAAAGATTCCGCTGTACTACGGCTCCAGTTTTTCGTACCTGACGGCCATTTCCAGTATGGTTGCGGCGCAGGGCACGCAGCAGCAGCTGGCCGCTTTTAAGGCCACCGGCATTCTGCCTACTGAGCTCATCTCTTACGCGCAGTTTGGCATTATCCTTTCAGGTTTGGTTTCCGTTGCGGCTGGTCTTTTGGTGCGCTACAGCGGGCAGAATGCCGTGGAAAAGATTCTGCCGCCCAGCATTACCGGCTCCATCTCCATGGTTATCGGCCTTACTCTCGCTGGCAGCGCGCTGAGCAGCGCGGCGCCGGTCTCCGGTGGCAAGGGCGCAACCGGCACAAATTGGGTATGGGTTGTTTCGCTTATTACCCTGCTGTCCACCATCCTGTTTGCCCGCTATCTCAAGGGCGTGCTCGCGCAACTGCCGCTGCTCTTGGGTGCGCTGGTCGGGTGCGCGGCGGCTGGGCTCCTATATGCCTTTGGCGGGGCGGATTTCAGCCTCTTCCGCCAGATGCCGCAGGACGCATTAAACGCTTCCCTGTGGTCCTGGGGACCGTTTGCGGTGCCGGCATTTTCACTGCCGAAAGTCTCCATACCAGCTTTGGTTGCCATTATGCCTATTGCTATTGCAACCATACCCGAATCTACCGCACACATCTATCAGTTGGATGTCTACGTGAATAACTTAGCCGACCAAAAGGGTAAGAAACACTATCCACTGGCGCAGATGCTCGACCGCAACCTCATCGGCGACGGTCTGTGCGACATGATCTCTGGTTTTGTCGGCGGGCCTGCGGGTACCAACTACGGCGAAAACCTAAGTACCATGGCAATTACCAAAGTGTTTTCCGTGCCGGTCCTCATTGCCGCGGCCATTATCGCCATGGTGGTGTCGTTCTTTACACCGCTTATGCAGGTCATTTACGGGATCCCACTGGCGGTCATTGGCGGACTGGAAATCTACCTGTTCGGTGCCATTGCGGCACAGGGCATTGCTATTATGATCGACCGCAAAGTGGATATGTTCAGTTCCAAAAACATTGCGGTCATTGCCTCGGTACTGGTTATCGGTATCGGCGGGCAGTACGCTTTTAACGGCAATATCCCGTTTTTCGGTATGCAGGTTCCCTGCATTGCCGGTGCTGCCATTTTTGGCATTGCGCTCAATCTGCTTTTGAGCATTGGTGACAAAAAGAGAGCTGCAGGAGCTTCTGAAGAAGCCTCCGCAAAAGAATAAGCACTTCTGCATATTTGCGCCCCGCGGGAACTAACCCCCGCGGGGCTTTGCGTTTTCTGTAGTTCACTGTACAAAAATTCCGTACAGAAAAATATACGAATGTTACAAAAGGGGACTGCACTTCTTGTTTGCGGAAAATTCTGTCCTTGTAACTTTCTGCCGAATGTTATAGAATAAAATAGAAAGCACAGCAGGGAAAGCGGGCTGCGGCCTTGGCCGCCCCGTGGGAAAAGCCCCTGCGCCGCAAAAACCCCTGACGTGCGGGTCTTTCGGCAAAAAACAGGAGGTACGGCATGGATGTAACAATCAGAAAAGAAGCTCCCGGTGACCGCTACGCCGCGGAATATATGACCAAAAAGGCATTCTGGAACCTGCACTTTCCGGGCTGCAGTGAGCATTACCTGGTGCACCGCCTGCGTCGCGACGCCGCCTATCTACCGCAGCTTTCGCGTGTGGCAGAGTACAAAGGCCAAATCGTCGGCGCCATCTACTGCGCAAAGGCTTTTGTGCGCAGCAGCGAGGGAAAACAGCTGCCAGTCTTGACCTTTGGTCCGCTGTGTGTCGAGCCGGATTTTCAGAAGCGGGGTATCGGCGGACAGCTGCTCCAAACCGTTATGCGTCTTGCCGGTGAAGCCGGGTGGAAAGGCGTTGTCATTTACGGTGAAACTTCGTACTATCCGCGTTTTGGTTTTGCTGCGGGAACCCGCTTTGGCATCACGGACGAAAAGGGCGAAAATCCCTCTGCGCTGATGGCTGCTGAGCTTATTCCCGGGGGCCTCGCAGAGATTTCTGGGCAGTTTTACGAGCCATCGGTCTACATCAATCTGCCGCAGTCGGAGGTAGACCAATACGATAAGCTGTTTCCGTATCTAGAAAAACGGGTGCTGCCGGGGCAGTGGAAACTGTAAAAAAGCGGCGCTTCCTCCTTGCTTTCAGCAACTTTCATCATAATACTGCTGTTTTACTTGCAATAAATTATGTAATGTGCTATATTCTGCTTGTGGATTTCTCTTTTTTGTGGGGAAAATAATATACGGAATGAAATGAAGAAAGAAGGAAGCACAGCGATGAAAAAGTTCATCAATGACGTTTCACAGGTCGAAAATGAAATGATCAAGGGCATGGTAAAGGCCTACCCTGAGTATCTGCGCCAGCTCCCGGGCGGCAATGTTGTCGTTCGTGCAAAGAAAAAAGAGGGCAAAGTTGCGCTTATCAGCGGCGGTGGCAGTGGGCACGAGCCTGCCCACGGCGGCTATGTCGGCACCGGCATGCTTGATGCTGCAGTGCCTGGCCCGGTCTTTACTTCACCGACACCAGACCAAATCTATGAGGGTATCAAGGCCATTGCCACCAACAAAGGCGTCCTGATGGTCGTAAAAAACTATACCGGCGATGTTATGAATTTTGAAATGGCCGAGGAAATGGCACAGGCAGACGGTATCTCTGTCAAGCACGTTGTCACCAATGACGATGTTGCCGTAAAGGACAGCCTCTTTACTGTAGGCCGCCGCGGTGTGGCTGGCACTGTTTTTGTGCACAAGATAGCCGGCGCTAAAGCAGAGGACGGCGGCACGCTTGACGAGGTACAGGAAACCGCACAAAAAGTGATTGATAATGTGCGCACGATGGGCGTCGCCATTTCCCCGTGCACCGTTCCGGCGGCGGGAAAGCCAGGCTTTGAGCTGCCCGAAAACGAGATGGAAGTCGGCATCGGCATTCACGGCGAGCCGGGCACGCACCGCGAGCCAATCAAAAAAGCGGACGAAATTGTCGACATTCTGTTAGACCATATTTTAGCTGACCTTGACTACACCAGACACGAGGTCGCCGTTATGGTCAATGGCTCTGGCGGCACTCCACTCATGGAGCTTTTCATTATCAACAATCATGTACATGATGTGCTGGAAAGCAAGGGCATCCATATTTACCGCACCTTTGTGGGCAACTTTATGACCTCTATCGAGATGCAGGGCTTCTCTCTGGCTCTCCTGCGCCTGGACGACGAGACAAAACAGCTGCTGGATGCCCCTGCGGACACACCGGCATTTAAAGTATAAAAGTTCATTTAAGAAAGGCAGAACATCATGGCAGACAGCAAACAAGTACTCAGTATTATACAGGCGATCGGTGAAAAAATCGAGAGCGAAAAAGATTATCTTACCGAATTGGACCAGCCCATCGGAGACAGCGACCACGGTATCAACATGGCCCGCGGTTTTGCCGCCGTCGAAAAAAAGCTGCCGACTTTGGCGGGAAAAGACATTGGATCTATTTTAAAAGCCGTTGGCATCACGCTGGTTTCCACGGTTGGCGGGGCTTCCGGTCCGCTGTACGGCACAGCCTTTATGCGCGCTGGCATGGCGGCGCCTGGCAAGCTGGAAATTGACATGGACGATTTTCTCAAAATGTTGGACGCCGCAGTGCAGGGCGTTGAGCAGCGCGGCCACTCCACAACCGAAGAGGCCACAATGATTGACGCCATGGTGCCCGCCTTAACGGCGATGCAGCAGGCCGCTGCCCAGGGTAAAGATGCAAAAACCGTCCTGGAGGCCGGCACAAAGGCTGCGTGGGCCGGCGTAGAGCATACCAAGGGACTGGTTGCCACCAAAGGTCGCGCAAGCTATATGGGCGAGCGCGGCATTGGCCACCAGGATCCCGGTGCCACCTCCTTTGCCTATGTTATGGAAACCATTTCCAGCAGTCTTGCATAAAGGAGGTACGGATTTTTGGTAGGAATTGTAATTGTATCGCACAGTGAAAATCTGGCGAAAAGCGTGGTCGAGCTGGCGCACATGATGGCGCCCACCGCCAAGTTTGCGCCTGCCGGTGGTCTGGAAGACGGCACGTTTGGTACCAGTTTTGAGCGTGTGCAGGCGGCCATTGAGTCAATCTGTTCCGACGACGGCGTCGTGGTGCTGATGGATATGGGCAGTGCCGTTATGACTACGGAAATGGTACTGGAAATGATGCCCGACAAAAAGGTTGTCATGGCCGACTGCCCGCTGGTCGAGGGCGCAGTCACTGCCGCAGCAGATGCCGCCGGCAATATGCCGCTTGAAAAGATCATGAAAGATTTGTCTTCGCTTTTCACAACGCACAAGTTTTAGTTGACCTACAGCCAATGAAAATAGAAAAAGGGCATTTTCCGCAAAACACGGAAAATGCCCTTTTTGTGCGCCGGGGAGAGAGGCGCTTTTTGTCAGTTGTGTCCGGCATAGGCGCTGCGCCGCGCAAAAACGGTCTGGTATGCTTTCAAGGCTACTTTGCACACAAAGTAGAGCATCAGCACCTCTACTGGCAGCAGCACCAAATTCTTTACAATGCGCAGCGGCAGAATCGCCACAAACGATTTGCCGTATACCATGGAGTTCCACAGGGTGTTCATCAGAATATTGCTGAAAACGGTGACAATACTTTTCGCCGCAATCACGCGCGGCAGACGCAGCGGCGTGTGATACAGCAGTACGCCGTACACACAGGCACTAAACATACCCGTGAGCATATAGGGCGGAAAAAAGACGCCAGTGGGGTGCATAAAGTACCCCAATACGTCACCGGCTGCGGCGGTCAGCATAGCCACGCTCGGGCCAAAGAGCATGCCGGTCACAGCGGTTGTCAAAAAGGAAAAGCTGATCCGCAGAAAGGGCAGCACGTCAATGCTCAGCCCGGCCAGAACGGTATGCAGTGCCAGCAGCAGGGCCGCAGTTACCAGTGCGGGCAGGCAGTGCAGTTCCGTGGCAGAGTCGCGGAACAGAGAGAAAAATTTACTTTTTTGCATAAAAATACCCCCAGGTTGCAGCGCGCAGAAAGGCACAGTCAGATGTACCCATCAGGTGCTGCATATCAGGAGGTATGCAGCAGCGGGATGCGAAAAACACACCGCAAGTGAAAAAGTCTCACTTTTCGTCCTGCCGACAACTCCCCGTTCGGCGGGCACTTTACGCGTGATTTCCTACTCTGCTTTGCTACAGTTTTTATTGAATAGGCATAGTATAATCCCAAAACAGGAAAAATGCAAGAGAAATAACGAATTTAATCATTTGTCGTAGGTATCCAAAAAGCTGTGCACTTGCCCGTTCTGCCGCCAACTAAGCACAGTATCTAGGTTAACCCCCTGTGCACTGCGGAAGATGTTGGTGTCTACTTGCGGGTTTTCGCGGCGCAGCGCAGCAATCAGCGCCTTTACCTCGGCACGTTTGCCGCCGCCGTTTGGCTTGTGTGCGCCCTCTTCAGTGAAGCGGCAGGCACACTGCAGAAACTGCAGGCTGTTGTAGTGCTTCCAGGCGATGATATCGCGCTCGCGCACGTAGTACAGCGGGCGAATCAGCTCCATACCGGCAAAGTTTTTGCTGTGTAGTTTGGGCATCATGGTGCGCATTTCGGCGCCGTACAGCATGCTCATGAGAATGGTCTCGATGACATCGTCAAAGTGGTGCCCCAGTGCAATCTTGTTGCATCCTAGTTCCTGCGCATAGCGGTACAGGTACCCGCGACGCATGCGTGCACACAGGTAGCAGGGCGACTTGGTGTCTTTGGCCGTCACCCGGAAAATGTCGCTTTCAAAAAGCTGTACCGGAATGTGCAGCAGCTCGCAGTTCTGCAGCAGCAGCGCACGGTTTTGTGCATTGTAGCCCGGGTCCATTGCCAAAAACTGCAGAGAAAACGGAACCTCCGTGTACTTCAGCAGGTGCTGCATACAGCAGGCCAGCAGCACGCTGTCTTTGCCTCCCGAAATGCAGACAGCAATTTTGTCCCCCGGGCGAATCATCTGGCAGTCCTTTACAGCGCCAATAAAGCGGTCCCAAATCGGTTTGCGGTATTTTTTGATGATGCTGCGCTCAACTTCCTGGTATTTCTCCATTGCAATTATCCTTACATCTTTCTATAATAAGTGTACCGCGCTTGTGCGGCAGTTCTATTGTAGCTTTTTTGGCGCGGCAGTGCAACTTTTGTGCGGCGAAGAAGCAGGAAAGAGGAATACAGAATGTTTTTGGGCACACATCTTTCCGCCTCAGGCGGATTTTTGCACATGGGTAAAGAGGCGCTCTCCATTGGCGCCGATACATTTCAGTTTTTCACACGCAATCCGCGCGGCGGCAAAGCCAAGGCGCTCGACCCGGCCGATGCGGCCGCGCTGTGCAGCTTGTTGCAGGAACACCATTTTGGGCCGATTGTCGCACACGCACCCTATACCATGAACGCCTGCGCCGCCAAGCCGGAGGTGCGCGATTTTGCCATGCGTGCCATGAAAGACGACCTTGCACGCATGGAGTACCTGCCGGGGAACTACTATAATTTTCACCCCGGCAGCCACGTGGGGCAGGGGACAGAGACCGGCATACACAAGATTACTGAGCTGCTTAATGCTGTGCTGACCCCGCAGCTGCACACAACCGTGCTGCTAGAGACCATGGCGGGCAAGGGAACCGAAGTTGGCCGCAGCTTTGAGGAGCTGCGCGCCATTTTAGACGGCACCGAGCTTTCCGACAAAATGGGCGTTTGTCTGGATACCTGCCATGTGTACGATGCCGGCTATGACATTGTAAATGACCTTGACGGCGTATTGGAAAGCTTTGACCGCGTCATTGGCCTCAAGCGCCTTAAAGCAATTCATTTGAATGACAGCAAGAATCCTTATGCAAGCCATAAGGACCGCCATGCGTCTGTAGGAGAGGGCAGCATCGGCTTCCCTGCATTGGTGAGCGTGCTGCAGCATCCGGCGCTGCGCGGGCTCCCCTTCATTTTGGAAACACCGCAGGACCTTGCCGGACATGGCAGAGAAATTGCTCGGCTGCGCGCACAGCTGCATACGCAGGCGTGAAAACTTTCATATTTTCCTTTACAAATTGTCGGTTCGTTGTATACTGAAAGAGGTTCGTTTAGCTTGTGAAAGAGGGATGGGTATGATAAAAATTCATCAGAAACGCCTAAAAGTGGTTACGGAAAATATGAAGCGCGAGGGCCTGCCGCAGATATTGGTTTCTTCCACAGCCTCGGTTTATTATTTGACCGGCCTGTGGGTAGAGCCGATGGAGCGCCTGCTTGTGCTCTATATCCGTGAAGACGGCGAGTGCGCAATGTTTGGCAACGCGCTGTTTGGTCTTACGCCCGGCGGGGACGCGCCGCTTTACGTACATACAGACGCGGACGACCCGCTCAAAGACTTAATCAAGGTTGTACGCCCGGGAGTACTGGGAATTGATAAAACATGGAGCAGCAACCATCTGCTCAGCCTGATGCAACAGCGTCCGGATGTTGCTCCGCGAGTAGGCAGTGCCCCAGTGGACGAAGCGCGCATGCACAAAGATGAAGAAGAAATTGCGGCACTGCGCAGTGCTTCTCTGATCAATGACGAGGTCATGCAGGCTTCCCTTGCTGCGGTCAAAGAGGGCGCCGCCGAAAAGGAAATGGCTGCCTTTGTTGAGCACCAGTTCGCCCTGCATGGCGCTGACCGCTCCACCGAGGGAATGATTACCTCCTTTGGTGCCAACTGTGCCGACCCGCACCATTCCCCTGACAACACCTTAGTTAAGCGCGGTGACTCTATGGTGTTTGATATTTACATTCCCATTCAGCGCTATTGGTGCGATATGACCCGCACCGCGTTTTTTAAAGAAGTGAGCGAAGAAGACCGCAAAATCTATGAAACGGTGCGGCAGGCAAATCTTGCCGCCGAAGCTATGATTCGCCCGGGCGTTAGAATGTGCGACATTGACCATACCGCCCGGCAGATTATTGAAGATGCCGGTTATGGTCCCTACTTTACCCATCGCTTGGGCCATGGCCTTGGTATTGACTGCCACGAGCCGCCGGACAATGGCGCCGCTTGCCAGCTGAAAGCTGAGCCGGGCATGGTGTTTTCCGTGGAGCCGGGCATTTACTTGCCCGGTAAAATGGGTGTGCGCATTGAAGATTTGGTTTTGGTTACGCCCACAGGCTGTGAGGTACTGAATCACTATAATAAAGATTTGCAGATCCTCTGCCGCTAAGTGCAGCAGACAGCAAAAAACAGGGTTTCCGTTTTGTGCGGAAGCCCTGTTTTTTAGTACGAAGGGTTACAGAATTTTACTGGGAAAATGCGGCCGCAAATTTTCTATTTGGTTTTATCTGTAAAAGAGGAACTGCACTGCCAGCGGGGCAGCCAAGCAGGCTGCAAGGTCGCCTGCCAGTGCTGCGGGCAGGGTGTGACGTGTTTTATGTACACCGATACTGCCGTAATAGACGGCAATACAGTAGAAAGCAGTTTCGGTGCTGCCGGAAAGTACCGAGGCAACGCGCCCTGTGTAGCTGTCCGCACCGTACTGCTCAAAAATCTGCGTTAAAATTGCCGTCGAGCCGCTGCCGGAAACGGGCTTCATCAGCACCAGCGGCGCCACAGCAGGCGGCAGACCCAAAAGGTTCGTCAGGGGAGACAGCGCCTTTGCCAGCAGGTCCAGTGCACCAGAGGCCTGCAGCATGGCGACGCCGGTGATCAGGCCGATGAGCGTCGGCAGAATGTCAATACTGGTTTTTAGTCCTTGTTTTGCCCCCGTGAGGAATGCGTCAAAGACCGGCACCTTTCGGAAAAGGCAGAAAACAACAATCCCCACCGCAGCTGCCGGTAAAATCAGCGTACCAAGTTTATCCACAAAAGCGCCTTTCCAGCAGCTTTGCCGCGGTTACAGCGGCGAGCAGTCCGCAGACCGAGGTGACCCACACTGCAGGCAGAATATCAAACGGCTGCGCTGCACCGTATTTGCCGCGCAGCGTCGCCAGAAATGTAGGTACCAGCTGCAGCGAGGCGGTGTTGAGCACTACAAACAGCACCATGGCGTTGTCGGCGGTGCCATCGGGCGCGGTGCTTTCTTTTTTTAGCTCCTGCATAGCGGCCAGTCCCAGCGGCGTTGCGGCGTTGCCCAGCCCCAGCAGATTGGCGGTGATATTCATGCACATGGCGCCAAAAGCGCCGCCATGCTTGTTCTTGGGAAACAGACGCCCCAACACAGGCGAGAGCACCTTTGCCAAAAGGCGGGTCAGCCCGCCCGTTTGGGCCGCATGCAGCAGGCCGGTCCAAAAACACATCATGCCCAGAGTGGAAAAACATAATTTTACTGCAGTGGAAGTTCCATACAATATTGACTCTGTCAATTTATCGACACGCCCTGTGCAGATTGCACAAGCAAAACTGAGTATCAACATGCCTGCCCAAATGAAATTAAGCGTTTTTACCACCTCTTTACTCATGTATACTGCAAAAAAAATGAATTATTCGAAAATTTTTTAAAAAAATGAATTGTAAATATTGACTTCTTTTGTCGAATCGACTACTATTATGAAATGAGGGCATTACATTCTTAACATTTATTGTCTTTTACAACAGAAAGGAAGTCAACTAATGAAATCTACGGGGATTATGCGTAAGGTCGACGAGCTTGGCCGCATTGTTCTGCCAAAGGAACTGCGGAAAGCCCTCGATATTAAAGAGAAAGATCCGCTGGAAATTTTCGTGGGCGAAAGCGGAGAAATTATCCTGCGCAAATATCAGCCTGCCTGCATTTTCTGCAACGGCATGGATGGCATTATCACCTATAAGGGCCATAATGTCTGCCGCCACTGCATGGAAAAGCTTGCCCGCCGCCTTGCGGAGGACGACGACTAATTTTATTAGCCGCAGCTTTTTGCGGGGGCTGTCAGGGCTAGGCAGTTTCTGCAGAAAGCAGGAACCAACAAAAACCTCAAAAAGGGCCACTGTTCCGTTTTTTTAAGACGGACAGCGGTCCCTTTTTATGCTGTTTTGTGCTTCAGTGGTCACCACGTGTCAGGTTTTCCGCGTAGCTGCGCATACTTTCAAAGGAATTTACACGAAACGCGCGGGTGCTCATCTGCTCGCGCACCGGCGGGGGCAGCTCCTCAAAGTAAGCCTTGGCCTGCGGCTCTTCCCTCATCAGTGTAAACATGTCGCGGTACGTTTTGTTTTGCTGTTCCATATTTGTCACCTCTGCCAGTAGTGTTTCCGCCCACAGGGAAAATATGAAAGGTTCAGCTGGAAAGTACAGAAAAATAAGCAGCCTGCCGCAGGAATTTCCCGCAGCAGGCTGCTCTATAGAAAATTGAAATTATTTCTTTTTCTTGTTTTTCTTTGCAGTGCTCTCAGCTGTGGTCAGTGTTTTCTGCGGCGCTGCCGGTTTCACCATCGCTTTTGGTGCTTCCTTGACAACGGGGAAAGAGGACTTCACGGCCGGTGTTTCTTTAGCTGCTGCAGGTTTTGCGGCGGTTTTTGGCGCTTCTTCGGTGGCTGTGGGCTTTGCAGCCGGCACAGTTTTTGGTGTTGCAGCAACTGTTGGTGCAGCGGCCTTTTTCGCAGCGGATTTGTGAGCAGTGGAGCGGCGGGCGCGCTTTGCTGCCGGCGCCTTTTTCTCTGGCTTGTCCTCAGGCAGAGCAGAGAACTTCCATTCCTGGTTTTCACCGTCTACTTTTTCCCAAATCTGCAGGTGTGCGCCGATTTCGCTGGAAATGCCGACTACGTCGACACAGCGGCCGCTTGCCTTGGAAACAATCTTGTAGTACCCCACCGAGGCAGGCTCCAGAGTCCACAGCTGGGTGTCTGTGTCGCAGGCAGCCCACTGGTGCAGCCAGCTGCCGTTTTCGGTGCCGCCGTCCACAATATCCAAGTAGCGGTTGGTTGCGGTATTTAAAATACGGCAGTAACCATTAGCGGCGGGGGTCACTTTCCAAACCTGCTCTGCTGCTTTCTGGTCAGGGGTTTCCATTGTCAGCAGGGCGCCGTCATCTGCATTGCGGTCCTCTACACTCATTGCATTGCCGCTTTGGCGGGAAAGAATTAGATAAGAACTGCTGCGGGAAGTAAACTTTTCAGTTGCGGTCTTTTTTGCTGCCATAAACGTAAACGCTCCTTTTTCCAGATGATAATTCTACAAAAACAATATTTTCTCTATCTCTCTGTTTACAAATTCTGTAAAGCTTAATGTAATTATAGCATCAATCGAATTGAAGTCAACATTCGCACGGAAAAACGGCGATTTAATGGCAATCGCTAAAGAAGAGGGGGCGCTTTTTGTTGCAATTTTCATCGATATCCGCTATCATAGCTAAAGCAGCAGCCACAAAAATCGGGCGGGCTGCGTTTCTTTCACCTTTTTTAAAAAACCTAGGGGGCACAAAATGAAAGACAGGGGCTTTGTGCAAGTTGTCGTTTCCAAAAAAGCAGAGGCGTCCGTAGTAAACGGACACCCGTGGATTTATGATACAGAAGTAACACCCATTGGCGCGGTGCCGCAGGATGGCGCCTTAACCGATGTTCTTTCACAGAAAGGGCGCTTTTTGGGTACAGGCTTTTACAACAGTCACAGCAAAATTCGCGTACGGCTGATTTCCCGCAACGCCAACGATACTTTTGACCAGGCGTTTTTCACCCGCCGTGTGCAGTATGCGTGGCAGTACCGCAAGACCGTTATGGGGCCAGATACCGACTGCTGCCGCGTAATTTTCGGCGAAGCGGACCAGTTTCCAGGCCTTACAGTAGACCGTTTTCACAATATATTGGTCGCCCAAACACTTTCTTTAGGGATCGAGCGCATAAAGCCTATGGTGTTTCATGCGCTGTACCAGGTGCTTACTCAGGACGGCCAGCAGATTGACGGCATTTACGAGCGCAATGATGTCGCTATCCGCGAGCTTGAGGGAATGCAGCAGGGGAAGGGCTTTTTTTCGCTGCCGGGTGTTCCCCTGCCCCAAAGCACCAAAACTGAGATTACCGAAAATGGCATTCGGTATATCGTCGATTTTGAAAACGGACAGAAAACCGGCTTCTTTTTAGACCAGAAGTACAACCGCCGCGCGGTGGCCCGTTTGGCAAAGGGCCGGCATGTACTGGACTGCTTCACGCACACCGGTTCGTTTGCCCTAAACGCCGCAAAGGGCGGCGCCGCGCATGTGCACGCGGTGGATATTAGCGCCGATGCTGTAGCTATGACCAATGAAAATATCCGTCGCAACGGAATGCAGAACGTGGTCGACTGTGAAGAGGCCAATGTCTTTGACCTGCTGCCTACGCTGCAGCCAAAACAATACGATTTTATTATCTTAGACCCGCCTGCTTTTACAAAAAGCAGGCGCACTGTGCACTCTGCTGCGCGCGGCTATAAGGAAATCAATCTGCGCGCCATGCGGCTTCTGCCGCGCGGGGGTTACCTTGCCACCTGCTCTTGTTCACACTTTATGACCGATGAGTTGTTTCGTAAAATGCTGCACGATGCTGCCGCGGACGCGGGCGTTTCTCTGCGTCAGATTGAGGCGCGCCAGCAGGCACCGGACCACCCGTTTTTGTGGAACGTGCCAGAAACCGACTACTTAAAATTCTATTTGTTTCAGGTCGTATAATCATCTATTTATCATACAGAATCAGAAAGTGCTGTATATCGTCATGATGTCCTTTTGCGCCAGAGGCCGTTAGGCCAAGTTTCGCAGCTTGAGTACGATTTGTGTATGAATACAATTAATAAAATGCAGGAGGAAGCCATGAACACACTCAGCTTTTGGAGCAGCTTTTCGCAGAGCGCCTTGACATTTCTGCCAAAGTTTTTAGAGGCCGCTATTGTCTTTGCCGTGGGCTGGTGGCTGAGCAGTCTTGTCCGCCGCCTTTGCAAAAAAGCCCTGCAGCGGGCAGACCGTGGCACTGCTGTGGCTTCATTTCTTTCGTCTGCTGCTTCGGTGGCAATCAGGGTCTTGGCAGGCATTATGGCGCTGTCATCGCTGGGACTAAATACCAGCGTCATTGTGGGTGCGCTCAGCGCTCTGGGCCTAGGCGTCAGCCTTGCTATGAAAGATAATATGGCAAATGTCGCCTGCGGCCTACAGATGCTTTTTACCAAGCCGTTTCACGCCGGCGATTATATTGCGGCAGAGGGGGTAGAGGGCACGGTCGAGCGCATGGAGCTGATGTTTACCACGCTGCGTACTTATGACAATAAAGAAGTCGTCTTTCCGAATGCGCGCCTGTGCAGCAGTATTGTCACCAACTACACCGCCATGGAAAAGCGCCGTGTAGACTTGGAATTTGGTATCAGCTATGACGATGACTTAAAAGGCGCCAAAGAGCTGCTGCGTCAGGTTGCGACAAACGACAAGCGGGTGCTGCCTGAGCCGGCGCCGCTGGTGGCGGTCAGCAAACACGGTGACAGTGCCCTGCTGCTCACCATGCACCTGTGGTGTAAAACAGAGCAGTACTGGGACGTCTACTATGCTATGCAGGAAAAAGTTAAGCTTGCCTTTGATGAAAACGACTACCATATTCCGTTCCCGCAGGTAGATGTGCATACCCAGCCGGACGTGCCGGTAAAGCTTGCAAAGGCAGACGCCGCCGGAAAAGATTAAGTACAAAAAAGCCTCTTGCCGTGTTTTGCGGCAGGGGGCTTTTCAACTGCCTGCAATGGAATCTTTTTGGTACTGAAAATTTTATAATTTTATATCAGAATAGTATTTACAGGATTTTGCTGCATGGTTACTTCGCCAGAGCCGACCGCTTTCCTGCCGGCAGGCGGTATCCGCACAACGTGCTGCTATTCGCCATAGATGCCCTGCACGGTTACTTCGCCGGAGCCAACCGCTTCCGTACTGCCGCCGGGCAGCTGTACCAGCAATTCCCCTGCCGGGGTAATGCCGCAGGCGGTGCCGGTCTTTTTCTGCTGTCCACGAAAATAGGAGACCTGCCGGCCAAGAGAAACGCACAGCCGCGTGTAGCTTTCCGGCAGGGAGCCGCTTTCCAGAAGCGGCTCCATTTTTTCGAGGATGCGCTGCAGCACAACACAGCGGGTGCAGGTCCTGCCGGTTTCCAGCAGCAGAGAAGTTGCCCGCACGGCGAGTTCCGGCGGAAAAGCAGAGTTGCCTACGTTGATGCCGATACCCACAGCTGCCCAGGTACAGCCGCTTGGGTCTGTGCCCGCTTCACATAAAATGCCGCAGACTTTCCGGCTGCCGATGACCACGTCGTTTGGCCACTTGATGTGCGCGTCCGTGCCAAAAGATTCCCGCAGCGCCGTACAGACGGCCAGACCCGCAAGCAGCGGTGCGTTTGTCACAGGGTTTGGTAGGTGGCGCCCACGCAGCAGTACTGTAAAGTACAGACCGCCGCCCTGCGGGCTGTGCCAGCTGCGGCCCAGCCGCCCTTTGCCGCCGGTCTGTCGTTCAGCGGTCACGGTGGTGCCATCCGGTGCGCCGGCGCGCGCCATTCGTTTGATTTCTTCATTGGTAGAGCCTGTTTCTGCCAGACAGTACAAATTTTTTCCGAGTGTGTTTGTGTGCAGTCCCCGCAAAACAGCGGGGGCATTCAGCGCCGCTTCCTGCTGCATATATTCTGTCTCCTTTTTGTTCTTTTTATTATCTTAAACGCAAAATACGAAAACGGCAAGCCCTCGCTGCGGTGTGAAAGAAAAAGCAAAAAAACAGGTTGTTTCTATGCCAATGGAATGCTATACTAATATTATATGCGTACGCCTGAAAGGAGCGGTAAAAATGGATGTTCGCCCCGGCGATGTTCTGCTGATGAAAAAGCCGCATCCCTGCGGCTGCAGTACCTTTCTGGTTTTGCGGGCCGGCATGGATTTTAAAATTCGCTGTACCCGCTGCGGACACGAAATTATGCTGCCGCGGCGCAAATGCGAAAAGAATATCCGAAAAATCACACGCCCCACAGCAGAAAAGCAGCCCCACAGTTGAAAGGATTTTGTACCTTTCAGACAGCAGGGCTGTTTTTCCGTCGGTCCGCTGTACCTGTTTCCAAAGGAGTAAATCGCATTTATGTTTGAAAACCTTGAAGTCTTTTCCAGACGGCTGGAAGAATTAAATGTCCGCCTGTGCGAGCCGGCCACGGCGTCGGACCCGGCGCTTTATGCGCAGCTGATGAAAGAATACGGCGAGCTTGAGCCGCTGGTTGTGCACTACCGGCAGTACTGTGCTGCCGAAAAAGACCGCAGCGAGGCACAGGAGATTTTAGCCGACAGTGCTAGCCGCGACCTGCACGGCTTGGCGCAGCAGCAGCTTAAAGAGGCCGAGCAAAAGCTTGTACAGCTGACCGAGAAAATTAAGATTCTGCTGCTGCCCAAAGACCCCAACGACGACAAAAATGTAATCGTCGAAATCCGTGGCGGTGCGGGTGGGGAAGAGGCAGCCCTGTTTTCGGCTGTTCTGTACCGTATGTACACCATGTATGTACAAAACCGCGGCTGGCAGACCGAGCTTTTAAATGTCAATGAAACTGAACTTGGCGGCTATAAAGAAATCAGCTTTATGGTTACCGGCGCAGGCGCGTGGTCACGCCTCAAGTACGAAAGCGGCGTGCACCGCGTGCAGCGCGTGCCCGAAACTGAGGCGCAGGGCCGCATTCATACCTCCACTGCCACAGTTGCTGTTCTGCCCGAGGCAGACGAGGTAGAGGTGCAGATTGACCCCAAAGACCTGCAGATTGATACGTACCGCTCTAGTGGCGCGGGTGGCCAGCATATTAACAAAACCAGCTCTGCCATCCGCATTACGCATCTGCCTACCGGTTTGGTGGTTGAGTGCCAGGATGAACGCAGTCAGTACAAGAATAAAGACAAAGCAATGCGGGTGCTGCGCAGCCGCCTGCTGCACATGGAGCAGCAGAAGCACGACGACGCCATTGCTTCCGAGCGCCGCAGCCAAGTGGGCAGCGGCGACCGCAGCGAGCGCATCCGTACCTACAACTACCCACAGGGGCGCGTCACCGACCACCGTATCGGCTTAACGATATACCGGCTGGAAGATGTGCTTAACGGCGCGCTGGACCAAATCATCGACCCGCTCATTGCGGCGGACCGTGCCCAGCAGATGAAACAGACAATGAATGATGAATCAGACTGACAGAAAAGAGGGGGTTCCTTTGCAGACAGAATCCTTAAAAACAGATGATGCCGGCTTTGCTCGCGCAGCAGAAATCCTGCAGCACGGTGGTTTGGTCGGCATGCCTACAGAGACGGTCTATGGTCTTGCGGCAGATGCCAAAAATAGCGAAGCAGTAAAAAAGATCTTCGCGGCAAAAGGCCGCCCAGCGGACAATCCGCTGATTGTGCATATCGCGAAGTTTGAGCAGATTTACGGCCTGGTGGCACAGGTACCGCCGGCGGCAAAAAAACTGGCAGAGGCCTTTTGGCCCGGCCCCATGACCATGGTCCTGCCCAAAGCCGACTGCATTCCCGATGTCGTAAGCGCGGGTATGCCCACGGTTGCTATACGGTTTCCATCCCACCCGGCGGCACAGCGGCTGATTATGGAAAGCGGGCTGCCGCTTGCGGCACCCTCGGCCAACACCTCTGGCAGGCCCAGCCCCACCACTGCGCAGCATGTGCTGCACGACTTAGGCGGCAAAATTGACGCCGTACTGGATGGCGGCCCCTGCGGGGTTGGTGTTGAAAGCACGGTCATTACTCTGGCCTCAGACCCGCCACGCCTTTTGCGTCCGGGCGGCATTACGCTGGAGCAGCTGCGTGCTGTTTTGGGCCGGGTTGATATGGACGACGCTGTGCTGCATCCGCTGAAGCCCGGCGTACGCGCCGCTTCTCCTGGTATGAAGTATAAACACTATTCTCCTAAGGCAGACGTGATTATTCTGGATGGCACCGACAAACAGTACGCCGATTACGTCAATGAACACGCCGCCGTGGGAGTTATGGCACTGTGCTATGACGGCGACGACAAAAATCTACGGGTGCCTGCCATCTGCTACGGCGGCCGTTCAGACGATGCTGCCAAGGCACACGAACTGTTTGATGCCCTGCGCTCCTTTGATGAGCGCGGCGCCAAAACGGTCTATGCCCGCTGCCCGGCACCAAAAGGCGTAGGCCTCGCCGTTTACAACCGCTTGATTCGTGCTGCCGGCTTTGAGGTGATTCATCTTGGCTAGCTTTGTCATCGGCCTGACCGGCCCCACCGGCGCCGGAAAGTCAACATGGACGGCTGCTTTCCGTGCACTGGGCTGTGCGGTCATTGACTGTGATGCGCTGGCAAAAACAGTCACCGAAAGTCCTGCAGTGCAGCAAAAGCTGCAAGGTGAGTTCGGTACAGATATTTTACAGAATGGTATTTTAAACCGCCGGCTGCTAGCGGCGCGTGCTTTTGCGGATGCTGCTTCTGTGCAGCGGCTGAATGCCATTACCCACCCGGCCATCGGTGCCGAGATTGCCCGGGAAATGCGGCTGTACGAAAAGCAGAATGTGCGGGCGGTCGTTATCGACGCCCCACTGCTTTTTGAGGGCGGCCTTGAAAAACTCTGCCGGGTCACAGCGGCGGTGCTGGCCCCGCGGCAGGTGCGCCTGGCGCGCATAGAAAAGCGCGATGGCATTACCCCAAAAGAGGCAGAGCGCCGTATGGCTTCGCAGCATGATGATGCCTTTTTTCGGCAGCACGCCGATTGTATTTTAGACGGTGCTTTGCCGCAGGCGGACATTCCCGCCCGTGCACAGGTGCAGCTGGGTCTTTGGCTTGGTGAAAACGTATGAACAGCACAAAAAATACAAAAAAAAGAGAGAAGGCCCACCGCAGGCACAGCTTTGTTGTGCTGCGCAACCGTGCTCTGCTGCTTTTGCCGCTTGTTGTGATTGTCGTGCTGGTGGTTTACTTTTCTGCCGGCTCTCTGCAGCACGCCAAAAGGCGATTTGATTCCTCTGTGTACCCGCGTACCTACGCGGCTTATGTGGAAAAAGAGTCTGCTGCCTATCACCTGGAACCCTCCATGGTCTACGCCGTCATCAAGCAGGAAAGCAACTTTGACCCCAAGTGTGTGTCGCGGGCGGGTGCCATCGGCCTAATGCAGCTTATGCCGGATACATTTTCCTGGCTGATACAAAACGACAGCAGCAGTGTCGCTTCGCAGAAAACGTATACCGACGAAGATCTGTATGACCCGCAGATAAACATTCATTACGGCTGCAAGTACCTCTCAATTTTGTTTAAAACCTATTCTGACAAGTCCACAGCCCTTGCCGCCTACAACGCCGGCATGGGCAACGTGAGCGGATGGCTCAAGGACAAGTCGCTCTCTGCCGATGGCAAAACCCTGAGTCAGATTCCTTTCCCCGAAACCAGTGCCTACACCAAGCTTGTCATGCAGAATTACGCAGCCTATAAAAAGCTTTATGATACAGACAGTACCCGGAATGAGATTTCGCTCTCATCCGTTTCAGATTCATCAAAAAAATGATAGGAGGATTTACTACAGTGGCAAAAAAGAATGAAAAACAGTCCGCAAAAGAACTGGCCGAGCAGCTTTTGGTCAACCGTAAAAACGGCTTTTTCTCAGTCAGTGATGCAAGAGTAAAAAAGGCAGATACCTTTTGTGAGGGGTATAAAGCCTTTCTGCAAAATGCAAAAACCGAGCGCGAGGCCGTCATTGCCGCACTGAAAATTGCGCAGGACGCTGGCTTTACCGCGTATGACCCTGCCAAGACCTATCAGGCGGGCGACCGTGTCTATGTAAATAACCGCGGCAAGTCCCTGATGCTGACAACCTTTGGTACAGAAGGCTGCAAAAACGGTGTGCGCATTGAGGCTGCCCATATCGACTGCCCACGGCTGGATTTAAAACCCCATCCGCTTTTTGAGCAGGACGACTTGGCCCAGCTCAAAACCCATTATTATGGCGGCATTAAAAAGTACCAGTGGACCACAATTCCGCTGGCTATGCACGGCCGCATCTGCCGCAAAGATGGCACAACTGTAGATATAAGCCTCGGCGAAAAGCCCGGCGATCCGCTGTTTACCATCAGCGATTTGCTGCCGCATCTTGCCCGCGAGCAGGAAGCTAAGGCAATGAGTAAAGCCATTGAGGGCGAGAAGCTGAATGTCCTGGTCGGCAGCCGCCCAGTACGCGATGAAGAGGGCAAGAACCTATTTAAGCTCAACACCATGCGCCTGCTCAATGAACAATTCGGTATTACCGAGGAAGATTTCGTTTCTGCTGATATTGCTTTTGTTCCGGCATACCACCCCTGTGATATCGGCTTTGACCGCTCCCTGGTTGGTGCCTATGGTCAGGACGACCGCTCCTGCGCCTATGCTGAGCTGATGGCTGCAGTCAAGGTAAAGAACCCAGCCCAGACCAATATCACTATTTTTGCCGATCGTGAAGAAATCGGCAGCATGGGCAACACCGGCATGCAATCACACTTCCTGTATGATTTTGTAGAGGACCTTGCCGAGGCAGAGGGCACCAAAGCGCGCTATGTCTTTGCAAAATCCCGCTGCTTGTCTGCAGATGTCACTGCGGCGTTTGACCCGAACTACGCCGATGTGTACGAAGCAAACAACGCGACTTACTTAAATAACGGCGTTGGTGTCTGCAAATACACCGGTGCTGCCGGAAAGTATGATACCAGCGACGCACGTGCGGAGTTCGTTTCCGAGATCCGACGCCTGTTTGACAAAAACGAGGTTCTCTGGCAGATTGGTGAAATGGGCAAAATCGATGCCGGCGGCGGCGGAACAGTTGCCATGTATATTGCCAACCTTAATGTAGACGTTATCGATGTTGGCGTGCCGGTCCTTTCCATGCACTCTCCATTTGAGGTTGTCAGCAAGTTGGATGAGTACATGACCTATCAGGCTATGAAAGTATTTTTTGAAGCGGAATAAAAAAGATACGGAAAAAACCAAAGCGGCCGCGGGCCGCTCTGTACAAAAAAGCTTGTACAGGAAGCTGGAGGGATAGACTGATGCAGAGTTTCGAGTTTCATTGCCCCACGGAAGTCCTCTTTGGAAAAGAGGCAGAGCTGAAAACCGCGGAGGAGATTCAAAAGTACGGCGGCAGCCGTGTCTTTCTTCTCTATGGTGGCGGCAGTGCGGTGCGCAGCGGGCTTACCGGCCGCATTGCCAAGGAACTGGTCAACAAGGGCCTTGCCTATGAAATGATGGGCGGGGTGCAGCCAAACCCCCGGGTCGCCTTTGTACGCGAAGCTGCCAAGCGCGCTGTCGCCTTTGGCGCGGATTTTCTGCTGGCAGTGGGCGGCGGCAGCGTCATTGACACTGCCAAAGCAGTCGCGGTGAGTTTAAAGGATCCGCAGAGCGACATTTGGGATATCTGGTGCAAAAAGGTACCTGCTGCAGGCGCTCTGCCGGTGGGTGTGGTACTGACCCTGCCGGCTTCCGGCAGCGAGACCAGCGACTCTGCGGTTTTGACAGACGAAACGACTAAGTGCAAGCGTGGCCTCAGTGCAGATTTTAACCGCCCCCGTTTCGCGGTGCTTAATCCGGAGCTCACCTACACGCTTCCATCGTTTCAGCTTTCCTGTGGCATTACTGATATGCTGATGCACACGCTTGACCGCTACTTTACTGTGGACCACAATAACCAATTGACCGACGAACTGGCCGAGGCTGTTATGCGGGTCATTATCCGCAACGGCCAGGTGGCCCACCGCAACCCGCACGACTATGATGCCATGAGTGAGCTGATGTGGTGCGGCAGCATTTCACACAACGGCCTTACGGGTCTTGGCAATGAAAAAGACTTTTCTGTGCATCAGCTGGGGCACGAGTTGAGCGCGATGTTTGATGTTGCGCACGGCGCCAGCCTTTCTGCAGTGTGGGATTCCTGGGCCAATTATGTTATGTCCAGCGGCATGCCGCGTTTTGCCCGCTATGCCCAAAATGTATGGGGCGTACATAGCGGTACAGAAGAACAGAAAGCGCGCGCCGGCGTGGCGCTTACCGTACGTTTCTTCCGCTTTTTAGGTATGCCTACCTGTTTTTCTGAGCTGACCGGCGTTGGTATCCAGCCGGAGAAAACGCTGCACCAGCTTGCAGAAAACTGCATGTATGGCGGCCAGCGCACCGTGGGTACGTTTTGCAAGCTGGATGTTCCGGCGGCTTACGATATTTACAACAGCGCAAATTATTAAATCCAATACATAGAAAAAGGCCGCTGCACTTTTTTGGTGCAGCGGCCTTTTGTAACGTTTGTTTTATTTTACAGCAGTTCGCCATAGCGGCGTACATATAGGTTCTTTGCAAAGGTTGCCAGCAGCATGTAGCATACCACTACTAAGATAAGCCAGGCAAAGTAAACGGCCGGCAGCTGCGTAAAGCCAAGCAGTGCACTCAGCGGGGTGTAGGGCAGCAGCGTGACCACCGCAATGCCTGCGGCTGTCATCAGCATGACTGGGCGGGAAGCGCGGCTCTGTACAAACGGAATTTTCGGTGTGCGAATCATGTGAATCACTGAGGTCTGGGTCCACATCGACTCGACGAACCACCCGGTCTGGAATACAGAAACAAACAGCGTTTTCACAGCCGGGTCGGTAATGGCGCGGTAGGTCTGCCCGCCGCATACAGCTGGGCAGAGGATAAAGTACAGAATGCAGTACGTCGCAATATCAAAGACCGAGCTGGTCGGTCCCATCCAGGCCATAAAGCGCCCGATTGACGAAGCATCCCATTTGCGCGGCTTTGCCAAAAACTCTTTGTCAACATTATCCCACGGCAGAGAGATGCAGGTGATGTCATACAACAGGTTTAGAAGCAGCAGGTGCACCGCTCGCATGGGCAGAAACGGCAGGAAAGCGCTTGCCACCAGTACCGAAAAAATGTTGCCAAAGTTGGAGGAAGAGGACATTTTAATGTACTTGATCATATTGCCGTAGGTTTTGCGGCCCTCTAAAATGCCCTGTTTTAAAATCATCAGGTCTTTTTCCAGCAGGATAACGTGGGCACTCTCTTTTGCAATATCGACAGCGGTATCTACTGAAATACCTACATCAGAAGCTTTCATAGCTGCGGCGTCATTAATACCGTCACCCATGTAGCCGACCGTGTGTCCGTCTTCCCGCAAAAGACGCACAATGCGTGCCTTTTGCGTGGGGGTCAGCTTTGCAAAGACAGAGGTGGCCTCGGCGCGCTTTTTCAACTCATCGTCAGACATCTGCTCAATCTGCTCGCCCAGCAGAATCTTGTCAGTGGGAATGCCTACCTTGCGGCAGACACAGCAGGTGACCCGGTCGTTGTCGCCGGTAAGCACCTTTACGCTGACGCCATACTTCTGCAGCGCGGCGACTGCCGCGCGCGCAGTTTCTTTGGGCGGGTCCAAAAAGGCTAGGTAGCCGATTAAGACCATGCTGCTCTCGTCCTTTACGGAAAACGCGCCGACAGGGGAGGGATTGGTTTTTTGCGCGACAGCAATGACTCGCAGGCCGGCGGCGTTTAGTTCGCCAATTTTGCTGCGTACGACCGCTTTCATATCCTCAGTCAGCGGCACCACTTTGCCTTCATACTCGGCAAAAGAGGAAACGCTCAACATTTCCTCTACAGCGCCCTTTGTAATCATCTGTGTTTTGCCGTTTTTGTCCGCGACCACCACGCTCATGCGGCGGCGGTCAAAGTCAAAGGGAATTTCGTCTACTTTTGTGTAGTTTTTTGCAATTCCCTGCAGCACTGGGGTGTTGCCCTCCAGCTCGCGGGTACGGTCGATAATCGCCAAGTCCATCAGGTTTTTCAGCCCGGTCTGGTAGTAGCTGTTTAAAAAGCCATGGCGCAGCACACGCGGGTCTTCCTGCCCCTGCAAATTGAGGTTGTACTCCAGGGCAACTTTGTCCTGGGTCAGGGTGCCGGTCTTATCTGTGCAGAGAATATCCATCGAGCCTAAATCCTGTATGGAATTTAGATTCTTAATAATGACTTTCTTTTTCGACATGGCCATGGCGCCGCTTGCCAGGCAGGTAGTCACCAGCATTGGCAGCATTTCGGGGGTCAGGCCCACTGCCACTGAGATTGCAAACAGCAGAGCACTCATCCAGTCGCCTTTGGTAAAGCCATTGATAAACAGCACGATAGGCACCATCACCAGCATAAAGCGAATGAGGACCCACGACACGGAGTCAATGCCTTTTTCAAAGCTGGTCTTGGGCGGCTTTGCGGCGAGCTCCTTTGCCATGCTGCCCAGCATGGTCTGGTTGCCCACGGCGCACACCACACCGCGCGCCGCGCCGCTGATGACGGTGGTGCCCATCAGGGCGGCGTTTGGGTTTTCAGTAATGGATTGGCTGCCAGTGGTCTGGCACACGTATTTTTCCACTGGCTCGCTTTCGCCGGTCAGGGCAGACTGGCTGACAAACAGGTCTTTCGCAACGATAATGCGCATGTCGGCTGGAATCATGTCGCCGGCGCTCAGATGCACAATGTCGCCCACAGCCACTTCGTCCAGTGGGATTTCCTGCCGGCCGTTTTCCACACGCTCGACGCAGGTGGTTGTACGAATCATTTCAGAGAGCTTTTCGGCGGCGCCGCCGCTGCGGGTTTCCTGTACAAAGCGAATAATACCGGAAAGCAGAATAATACTCAGAATAATAATCACCGTGGCCGGGTTTTTCTGGCTGGCCGGTGGAATTACGATATCCGTAAAAACAGACACAATTACCAGCAGAATCAAAATGCCAGTAAACGGGTCAGCAAATGATTTTAAGACACGCAGCAGCAGTGGTGTCTTTTTGCCATGCGTAACTACGTTGGTGCCAAATTCATCGCGGGCCTGCTCCGCCTGCTCTTCTGTCAGGCCGCGGTCGGTGGTGTGCAGCTGGCGGCAGGCTTCTTCCGGGGTCTGCTGTACAGCGGCAGTGAGCCGCTCATTAACCGAGTGCACCTTTGTTGCGGCGGTGCGGGGCTCTAATTTCTTTTTCATAGGTCTGTACCTCCATTTCTTGCTTACTGTAGAACTAACTGCATGGAAGTACGACACGTCGGGTTGGGGCAAAAAACAGTGTTACTGTTTTAAAAAGTGCGTGCAGAAGAACAGGCCGCGGGAAAAGGGCCTGTTCTCTGCGGTACTTCGCCCGCCAGGTTTTGTGCCGCCATTACTTCCTGCGTCCATTCTTCTCACCTCACAATTTTGCTCTGTTATTATCAGAATAATCCGTCATCGGTACACTGGTGCACAGCAGAATAAAAAAACCATGCAAATGCCCAAAGCACCTGCATGGGAAAGAGAACACAGCCATTTTCCGCACCGATGTTTGAGCTTTAGCTTTACAGGGCGGTGAAACTGCATTATGTTATACCTTGTTGTCGATATAACCTGTTCAGACCTTCTCATAGTGTCTCCACCACTCCGCGGCAGCAGCCCGTATCCCTGTAGGAGCCTCACCTACCAGATATCGAATCCGTTTTTAATTATAGGCAAATCAAGCGCTTTGTCAACACTTTTTGCGAAAAAGCGAAGAAAAAAGCAAAAAAGTGCGTTTATCGCCCAAAAGCGCAGCAAAAAGCGGGCAGAGCGCTGTTTGCGCATTTGCCCGCAGATTTGTAGAAATTTTATTTTTTCCTGCTGCTCTTACTTCTGTGCAGCGGTGATAATTGCCATCTTGTACACTTCTTCGGCGTTGCAGCCGCGGGAAAGGTCGTTGATTGGGGCATTCAGGCCGGCCAGAATCGGGCCCATTGCCTCAAATCCACCCAGGCGCTGCACCATCTTGTAGGCGATGTTGCCGGCGTTGATATCCGGGAAGATATAGACATTTGCTTTGCCTGCTACTTTAGAGCCGGGCGCTTTCAGTGCGGCCACTTCCGGCACAACAGCGGCATCGAACTGCAGCTCGCCATCCGCGGGGAAGTCCGGGTTGGTTGCCAGCAGCTTTTCGGTGGCTGTGCGCATTTTGTCAACACTTTCGCCTTTGCCGGAGCCTTTGGTGCTGTAAGAAAGAATGGCGACCTTCGGGTCAATGCCAAAAAGACGGGCGGTTTCGGCGGTGCCCTGTGCAATTTCGACCAGTTGGTCTGCATCCGGGTCAATGTTGATAGCGCAGTCGCCCATGGCGTAGGCTTCTTCTCCGCCTTTTCCGTCAGGACGGTCCAGAACGAAGCAGCTGCTTACAATCTTGTGGCCGGGCTTGCATTTAATCAGCTGCAGCGCCGGGCGCACGGTATCGGCAGTAGAGTAGGTGGCGCCGCCCAGCAGGGCATCGGCATAACCCATCTTTACCAGCATGGTGCCGAAGTAGTTGGACTTTTTCAGGTTTGCGCGGCAGGTGGGCTCGTCCATTTTGCCGCGGCGCAGCTCGACCATCTTAGCAACCATTTTTTCAAAATCGGGGAATGTATCAATGTCAATGATCTCAATGCCGTCAATATCCAGCCCGGCGCCCTTTGCGGCGGCCTTTACATCGGCCTCTTTGCCGACCAGCAGGGGAGTGAGGAAGCCGTCTTTTTTCAGCCGGCTGGCTGCGGTCAGGATTCGGACATCGGTGCCCTCTGTAAATACGAGTTTGCGGGGATTTGCTTTTAGGGTCTCAATCATTTTTTCAAGCATGTATCGTTTCGTCCTTCCATATAATATGTATTATCTGGCCTGAAAGAATCAGGCGGTAAACGAATTTGATTCTTTCCATATTATACACCCTGCATCAAATAAAACAAAGAGAAAAGAGTTAAATTTTGTGAAAAATTGCGATGATTATTTGTGTATTCTACTAAAATACTAGTGGAAAACCAGCACATCTCCCCAAGAAAGGGTCGGACCTGTGTGCCTTTGCAACGCGTTTTTTGCTGCCTGTACAGAGGCGCTGTTCCAGCGGGGCGGGGCCACCCGCACGGGGCCGCACAGCGGGTTTGACATGCGTAACAGAAGATGATACTATAAAACTAATTTTCAGCGGGCATTATTCAAAAAATTCGTGCATTTTTGCAGGCCTGCCCGCTGCTGCCTGCAGACAGGAAGTATATGCGTTATGAGTTCACTGAGTATAAAAGATATTGCAAAAATGGCTGGCGTGTCCGTCACAACTGTGTCGCGCGTTTTAAATAATTATCCCGATGTAAGCGAAACTACAAAAGAGCGCGTGCAGCGCGTCATCGAGCAGTGCGACTACCAGCCAAACAACGCTGCCCGCAACCTGAAGCGTACCCACAGCAACTCGGTTGGGCTGCTGATGGAGGGCAGCGCAACTCCCTTTGTTACCGACCTTTCCGATATTATAGAGTCAGAAATCAACCACTACGGTTATACGCTGGTGCCTCACCGTGTGACAAACGGGGTCAGCGGCGTCGATACGGCGGTGCAGTTGGTTATGGAAAAGCGCCTGCAGGGGCTTATCATCTGCGGCGGCTATTTTATCCGTACACTAGAGCAGCTCAAGCGCCTGCCGGTGCCCACCGTTTTCTGTACCACAACTCTTACCGATATTGAGCACAGCGAATATTCCAGTGTGCATGTAGACGACCGGCAGGCCGCGTTTGAGGCAGTGAATTACCTGTGCTCCATTGGTCACCGCAAAATTGCGATTCTTGGCGGTATTGAAAACGATGCCGGCGGCGTTTCCGGCCAGCGTCTGCGCGGGTATCAGGATGCACTCACGGCGCACGGCATTGCTTTGGATCCCGCTCTGGTGCGCTACTGCGGGCTGTTTACCATGCAGCGCGGCTATGATGCGGCCTGCGAGCTGCTTGCGAGCGGCTGCCGGCCAACTGCGGTTTTCGGCGTGGCGGACCAGCTTGCCGTGGGCGCCTGCAAGGCAATTTTTAATGCCGGCCTGCGTGTGCCGCAGGACATTTCCGTTATGGGCTTTGATGGCACCGATATTGCTCGTTTTTATGAGCCCTCCATTTGTACAGTGCGCCAGCCTAAAGAAGAGATTGCAAAAAAGACTGTCGAGGTGCTTGTCAGTTTAATGGAGAAGAAAGGACCCAACCGCCATATCATTTTCCCTACTGAAATCGTTACCGGAGGATCGTGCATTTCCCCGGGAAATCTGTGATTTTTGGGCAGAAAGCGGATTGTACGGAAAAGAGCAGATTGCATAGTTTTCAGCGGCAGCATTTGCTGCCGCTTTGTTGCTTTTTGGCGGATCTCAAAAATAATAGCAAAAAACAATAGACAATCAAAATATTTTTTTCAAAAATTTCACAAAAACTATTGCATTTGCAAAAAGGCTGTGCTATTATGTAGTCAATCCCGAAAACGTTTCCGAAACCGTTTCTTACAAACAGGCATTTCCGCAAACAAAAAGCGATTTGAGGAATGAAAAAGGGAGAAAGAGGAAAGAATCTTTGTTGCAGTTGTAATTGAAAAAGGAGAGTGTGAATGATGAAAAAGAACGCAAAACGAATTTGTGCAGCTGTATTGGCAGCTTCACTGGCAGCGGTTTCGTTTGCCGGGTGCGGCTCCAGCTCCAGCAGCTCTGCTGCAGGCAGTACTGCTTCTGCTGCCGGCTCCACCGCAGCAACCGGGAAAGGGCAGGTCTATTACCTGAACTTTAAGCCCGAGCAGGCAGACCAGTTTACCGCCATTGCCAAGGCCTACACTGAAAAGACCGGCGTGCAGGTAAAGGTACAGACCGCGGCAAGCGGCACTTACGAGCAGACCTTAAAGTCTGAAATGGCTAAGAGCGATGCCCCAACCATCTTTATCTGCAACGGCCCTGTCGGCTACAAAACCTGGGGCAGCTACTGCTCTGACCTGACCAGCTCCGACTTAGCAAAGCACCTGACAGACAAATCCTTGGCACTAAAAGATGGCAGCAAGATTGTTGGCCTGCCGCTGGCAGTAGAAGGCTACGGTATCATTTATAATCAGGCGATTATGGATAAATACTTTAAGCTTGACGGCGCCAAGGCAAAGAGCGTGGACGAAATCAACAACTTCACAAAACTCAAGGCTGTTGTCGAAGACATGACCGCCAAAAAGAGCAAGCTCGGCATCAAGGGCGTCTTTGCAAGCACTTCCTTAAAGAGCGGCGAAGACTGGCGCTGGCAGACTCATCTGGCCAACGTGCCCATTACCAATGAGCTGCTGGACAGCAACACCGACGTCAACTCTGACGTAAAGGAAATTCAGTTTAAGTACGCAAATGAGTACAAGAATATTTTCGACCTTTACCTCAACAACTCCGTTACCGACAAAAAGATGCTGGGCAGCAAGAGCGTTGGCGACTCCACCGGTGAGTTTGCACTGGGCCAGTGTGCAATGATGCAGAACGGCAACTGGGTCTGGAGCGATATCGGCAAGGTAGACGGCAATGTCGTTGACAAAAACGATGTCAAGTTTATGCCAATCTACACCGGACATTCCGGTGAAGAAACGCAGGGCCTGTGCATCGGTACAGAAAACTTTGCCTGCATCAACAGCAAGGCTTCTGCAGATGACCAGAAAGCTTCCCTTGACTTCCTCAAATGGCTGTACACCGGCGACGGCATGGACTATGTGACAAAGAGCTCTACCGATGGCGGTCTGGGCTTTATCGCCCCGTACGATACCTTTAAGGGCAAGGCCCCCGATGATCCGCTTGCACAGCAGGTTTCTGAGTGGCAGAACAAGTCCGGCATCAAGACCGTGCCGTGGGACTTCACCTGCTTCCCGAGCCAGAACTTTAAGAACAAATTCGGCGCTGACCTGCTCTCTTATGCACAGGGCCAGAAGACTTGGGACGACGTAAAGAGCGATGTCGTCAAGACCTGGAAGACAGAAGCAGCCGCCTCCGCACAAAGCTAAGACTTTGCAAGCAGCCGTCTGTCAGCTTGATAGGCTGTGATAAAATAGTGGGTGCAGTTGCAGAACTCACTCACTATTTTTTTGCCTAAAGAGTTTCGCGCCCATTCATCATTCCTTTTACGTATTTCACTTTTCGCTTATTCGATTCTTAAGGGGGAACTGAACCATGCAAAAATCACTGCGAAAATACTGGGCAGTCTTTACCTTGCCGACACTCATCTGTTTCGCAATTGCATTCCTCATTCCGTTCATCATGGGCTTTGGCCTTTCCTTTGCAAAGTTTACGACGGTAACGGATGCAAAATTTGTTGGCTTCTCAAACTACATCCGGGCTTTTTCCGGAGATGACACCTTTCTGCCGGCGCTGGGGCGTTCGTTCCTTTTCACGATTGCCTCAGTCATTCTCATCAATCTGTTTGCTTTCATTTTCGCGCTGCTGCTGACCCGTAAAATGCGCGGCACCAATGTTTTCCGTACAATCTTTTTTATGCCAAACCTTATCGGCGGCATTGTACTGGGCTATATCTGGCAGCTGATCTTCAACGGCATTTTGGCCCGCTATGGCCTGACTCTGACCAGTGACGGCAAGTACGGCATTTTTGGCCTGATTATCCTGATGTGCTGGCAGATGACTGGCTACATGATGGTTATTTACATTGCCGGCCTGCAGAATGTCAGCCCAGACCTTATCGAGGCCGCCGAAATTGATGGCGCAACACCGTCGCAGATTTTGTTCCGCATTAAAATCCCGATGGTTATGCCTTCCATTACTATCTGCATGTTTATGACCCTGACCAATTCCTTTAAGCTCTTTGACCAGAACCTGGCTTTGACCAACGGCGCTCCGGGCAACGACTCTGCCTTGGTTGCACTGGATATTTTCAAGACCTTCTACAACCGCCCAGGCTATGAGGGTGTCGGACAGGCAAAGGCAGTTGTGTTTGCGGTGATTCTTGCAGTCATTGCTATGATCCAGCTCCGTGTTACCCGCAGCAAGGAGGTTGAGAGCTGATGCAAAAGAAACGTAAAACATCAAATGTTGTTATTATGATTATCCTCATTGCGATTTCCTGCCTCTTTATTGCCCCTATTCTGATTGTTTTGATGAACTCCTTTAAAGGTAAGCTTTTCATCTCCGATCAGCCGTTTACTTTCCCAACCTTTGCGAAGCAGGACCTCGGCGAGGCGGGCATTCAGCCAAAGACCTTTGTCGGCTTTAAAAACTACGCAAACGGTATTGAAAAGATTCACTTCTGGGGTGCCCTGGGCCGTTCTATTTTCATCACTGTGTTTGCAGTCCTGCTGATTGTGTTGTTTACCTCCATGACCGCATGGTTTATTACCCGGGTAAAAAACAAATACACCAATGGTCTCTATTACCTTTTCGTTTTCTCTATGGTTATTCCATTCCAAATGGTTATGTACGCTATGACAAAGGTCGCCGATGTGCTACATCTCTCCAATCCAATCGGCATTTTGGTGTTGTATCTGGGCTTTGGCGCGGGCATGTCCGTGTTTATGTTTTCGGGCTTTGTCAAAGGGATTCCTATTGATATTGAAGAAGCGGCCACCATTGATGGCTGTAATCCGCTGCAGTGCTTCTTTAAAATTGTGCTGCCAGTTATGAAGCCTACTGCTATTACCGTTGCTATTTTAAACGCCATGTGGGTCTGGAACGACTACCTTATGCCGTACCTGGTCATGGGCAAAGATTATCCGACCGTCCCGATTGCCATTCAGTACCTGCAGGGCGGGTATGGCAGCATTGATATGGGTGCCATGATGGCTATGCTGATTTTGGCAATTATTCCAATCATCATTTTCTATGCGTTCTGCCAGAAATACATTATCGAGGGCGTTGTTGCCGGTGCAGTAAAAGGCTGAGCCTTGCTGTTGCCCGCACAAAAGCCGGGGAAGAAGGAAGAAATATGCCAATTATGAAAAAGCAGAAATCACTTGGCCGCGGCGCGGGAGTGCTGCTGCCGGTGGCCAGCCTGCCCTCGCCGTATGGCATTGGCGCGTTTGGCAAAGAAGCCTATCAGTTTGTCGATTTTCTGCAGGCTGCCGGGCAGAGCTACTGGCAAGTGCTGCCGCTGGGGCCGACAAGCTACGGGGACAGTCCCTATCAAAGCTTTTCTGCATTCGCCGGCAACCCGTATTTTATTGATTTAGATACCTTAGTACAGGAGGGCCTGCTCACTAGGGAAGAGGCTGCCGCTCCCGATTGGGGAAGCAACCCTGCCGATGTTGACTATGCAAAGATTTACCAAAATCGCTTTGCAGTGCTGCGCAGGGCAGCAGAGCGCAGCGGCTTCCGCCAAAAGGAAGGCTACCGCCGTTTCTGCCGCGAAAATGCAGATTGGCTCGAGGACTACAGCTTCTATATGGCGGTGAAAATGCACTTTAGCGCGCATGAGTGGCTCAAGTGGCCCGAAGATATCCGTACCTGCCTGCCCAAAGCCGTAGAGAGTTACCGGTTTATGCTGCAGGAAGACATCGCTTTTTGGAAATTCTGCCAATATAAATTTTTTGAGCAGTGGTATAAACTGAAAGCATACGCGAATGCACGCGGCATCCGCATTATCGGCGATATTCCCATTTATGTTTCGCTTGACAGTGCAGATGTGTGGCGGCACCCAGATCTGTTTCAACTGGACAGTCAGCGCCGGCCCACGGCGGTTTCCGGTGTACCGCCGGATAACTTCAGTGCCACTGGCCAACTGTGGGGCAACCCGCTTTACCGCTGGGACGAAATGGAGAAAGATGGCTTTGCATGGTGGAAAAAGCGTATGGCGTTTTCCGCGAAACTGTACGATATCGTGCGGGTCGACCACTTCATCGGCATTGTCCGCTACTATGCGATTCCATACGGCGAAACGACTGCGGTCAACGGCGAGTGGCGTCCCGGTCCGGGCGAAGCGCTGGTCAGTGCTATCGGCGGGGCTATGGGGGACTCTCAGGTCATTGCAGAGGACCTCGGCTGTGTTGTGCCAGAAGTGGAGCAACTGCGTGACAAAGCTGGCTATCCGGGCATGAAAATTTTGGAGTTTGCGTTTGACAACGGAAGCAAAAACACCAACCTGCCCTGTCACTATGTCAAAAACTGTGTGGTATACGGCGGTACGCATGACAATGAAACACTGGTTGGTTTCTTTTCCCATATGCCGCGCAGCGTTCTGCATTTCGCGTGTGATTACCTGCATGTCAAAAAGGCAAAGCATCTGCCTGCTGCCTGTATCCGCGCAGCCTACGAAAGTGTTGCTGACACAGCGGTCATTCAGCTGCAGGACTTGCTTGGCCTTGGCAATGAGGCCCGCATCAACTACCCCTCGACCATTGGTACCAACTGGCGCTGGCGTTTGCAGAAAGGCCAGTTGAGCGAGGCCCTCTCCACCCGTATGCACGACATGAGCGAGCTGTATGCCCGCCTACCCCAAGCGCCCGAAAAAGAGGAAGACGAAGACAAAACAAAAGACAAAGCGCAAGATGAAACGAAAAAGAACGCTGCTGCGCCGGAGAAAAAGCCCGCTTTCTGTGCCGCAGACGCCGATACATCTGTACAATCTTGAGAGATATTAAAGGAGGATTTGCGAATGCTGCCATTTCAGGAAGCGATCGTTCATAAACTGCAGGAAACTTATCATACAGACCTAAAGAATGCGTCGACCAAGCAGCTTTACAACGCTGTTTCACAGGCGGCCATGGATACCTGCTGGGATACCTGGCAGAAGCCCGTACAGGGAAAAACAGCCTGTTACCTTTCGGCAGAGTTTCTGCTCGGCCGCGTGGTTCACAGCAACCTGCTCAACCTAGGCCTTTTGCAGCAGGCAGAGGAACTGCTGCAGTCGGCAGGCATTGACCCCAAGGTGTTTGAGGATGTCGAAGACGATGCCCTCGGCAATGGCGGCTTGGGCCGTCTTGCGGCATGCTTCCTTGACAGCGCTGCCACACAGGGCGTGCCGCTGATGGGCTATGGTATTCGGTACCGCTATGGCCTGTTTAAGCAGCGCTTTGCCTATGGCTGCCAGGAAGAGGAAGCCGATGACTGGCTTTCCTGGGGCGACCCGTGGAGTGTCCGCCGGGAAGACCGGAAAGTGCGCGTCGATTTCGGCGGCCAGAGCGTCTGGGCAGTGCCGTACGATATGCCGATTATCGGCTATGGTGGAAAGATGGTAAACACCCTGCGCCTGTGGCAGGCAGAGGCCTTAAAACCCTTTGATTTTCACCTTTTTAATGACCAGAAGTACGATGCAGCTTTGCAGCAGAAAAACGATGCTGAGGATATTTCCGCAGTCCTTTACCCCAATGATGAGACAGATGCCGGCAAGCGCCTGCGCTTAAAGCAGCAGTATTTCTTCTCCAGTGCTTCGCTGCAGAGCATCTTTGCTGACTACACAAAGCGCTTTGGCACTGACTATAGCAAATTTGCCGACCAGTATGCCATTCAGCTGAATGATACCCACCCGACGGTCTCTATTCCAGAGCTGCTGCGTCTGCTGATGACCCAGGGCCATATGACCTTTGAGCCGGCTTTCCAGATTGTGCAGAAGACCTTTGCTTATACCAACCATACCATCATGGCAGAGGCGCTGGAAAAGTGGAATCTCAGCCTGTTCCAGTCCGTTCTGCCAGAAGTTTATCCGTATGTCGTGCTGCTGCAAAACCGCCTTTCCAATGAGTTGGCGGAAAAGAAAATCGATGATACCTGGAAGTACAACATCATTCAGGACGGCATGGTGCACATGGCGCGCATGGCTATTTATGCAACCCACTCGACAAATGGCGTTGCAAAGATTCATACGGAAATCATTAAGCACAGCGCTCTGCCCGAGTGGTACGCGCTGTACCCAGAGCGTTTTAACAACAAGACAAACGGCGTCACTCAGCGCCGCTGGCTTGCCCTGTGCAACCAGGAGCTGGCCCGCTTTATTACCGAGCGCATCGGCAGCGGTTGGATTACCGACTTCGCGCAGATTGCAAAGCTCAAGCCCTACGCGAATGACCCGGCTTCCCGTCAGCAGTTTATGAAAATCAAGCGCGAGAAAAAGAATCAATTGGCAGACTATATGTACCGAAAAGACGGCTTTGGGCTGAATACGGAAAATGTTTTTGACATTCAGGTCAAGCGTCTGCATGAGTACAAGCGCCAGCTGCTCAACGCATTCTCTATTCTTGATACGTACTTTGGTTTGAAAGACGGCCGTATCAAAGATTTCACCCCTACGACCTATATTTTCGGCGCAAAGGCTGCCCCAGGCTATTACCGCGCAAAGGGCATTATTAAATTCATTAACGAAGTAGGCAAATTGGTCAATTATGACGATACTGTCAACCGCAAAATGCAGGTTGTCTTTGTCAGCAACTACAATGTTTCCTATGCGGAAAAGCTTATTCCCGCCGCGGATATCAGCGAGCAGATTTCCACCGCCGGCACGGAGGCTTCTGGTACCAGCAACATGAAATTTATGATGAACGGCGCCGTGACCATGGGAACCTATGATGGCGCGAATATCGAAATCGTGCAGAATGCCGGGGAAGAGAACAACTACATCTTCGGTGCACGTGTGGAAGATTTGGAGAAAATCAAAGATACCTACGACCCGGTAAAGCTGTACCAGAGCGAGCCGCGTATTCACCGCGTGGTGGATACCCTCATTGACGGCACCCTGACCGATGGCGGCGCCGGCTGGTTTCAGGAACTGTACAATTCCCTGCTGAAAGGTGCCAGTTGGCATAAGCCGGATAATTACTATCTGCTGCTTGATTTTCTGCCGTACTGTGACGCCCGCCTTAAGGCAAACCATGACTATACAGATAAAGACACTTTTGCAAAGAAGTGCCTGCTGAATATCGCGGCGGCCGGTCCCTTTACCAGTGACCGCACTATCCGCCAGTATGCCGATGAAATTTGGCATGTATAAGCGCATATAAAAATATACAGAAACGTGTTCCTGCTGCGCTTTTGCGGCCGGGGCACGTTTTTTGCGTTGCTTTTCCATGGCTTGCGTTAATGTATAACCAGAGGCGGAAAACACTATCGTAACCGTTTTGTGGCATGGTACAGTACAGGTGAAAATCCGGACTGCTTTCTGTCGAAGAAGCGGTGCTTTTCTGCCTGTATATGCGAAAAAGGCGCTTCCCAATTTCATCCGTCAGGAAAGCGCACTTTTGGCCCTATATAAAAGTTAAAGAGCTGTAAGGTGGGTTACAAATTCGTATATTGACAATTCAGTGGTTAGGTTGCTATAATCTAACTAGAAGAGAAGTGCCAAAATTTGTAGCTTTTTTGCCCTGCTTTTACGTATGGCACTTAAATAGCATCACTCCGCCAATCATCAGCGCGGTACCGGCGTATTTCTGCCAGCCAAACACCGTTTGTGCTGTACCAAACCAGCCGAAAGCGTCAATCAGCGCGGCCGTCACCAGCTGTGCAATCAAAATGATGCAGACGGCCACGGTCGGTCCCAGTCCTTTCATGGCGAGCATTACCGTCAGGGTAATGACCATACCCAGTACGCCGCCCAAAAGATACAGTCGGTTTGTGTGCGCCAGTGCGGCAAAGCTGCCCTTTCCCAAAAGAAGTACTGCCGCCGCAGACAGCCCGAAAGCAATCCCCTGCACCAGCAGATTTGCTTCGTACAGGCCGATTCGTTCGCCCAGGCGCGTGTTAAAAACGCCTTGTATACTCATGGCGGCCCCGGCCAGCAGGCTGCAGATGATCCCAATCATTGTGAACGCCTCCCGTGTAAAAATGACAGAAAAGGCGCAGCCTTTCCTACCAGACAATTTTCCCACGGAGAGCAGAAAAATACAGAATGCTTTCACTGAAAAGGCTTATTTTCCGCAATTTTTTAGATTCGTCAGTTTTTGCATGAAAAGCCGCATATAATTTTGTATTCTTAAAAGTACAAAAAACAATGAAAGGCGGCTAAAAAATGCCACGCAGAAAAAAAGAAGAAAATATGAGTTATGAAGAGCGTATCAGCCAAATCAATTCTCAAATCGAGCAGTGTAAAGAAACTGTTTCTCAGCTGAGAAGTCAGCGCCGGCAGCTGCAAAAAGAGCAGGATGAAAAAGCCATGCAGCAGATTTACGATTATATCCGTGCCTCTGACATGAGCCCCGAGCAGTTTTTAAGCCAGTTGCAGCAGGATGAAAAACATTCGCCCTGTGTAGAGCCGTTCAGTATTTGACGTGAAAGCTGCTTTCGCCGCTGCACTCTGCAATGCGCCGGTGTTCCAAATGGTCAATATCGGCCCAGCGGCTGCGCTCTTGTATTTCCCGCAGAAAACGCTCTAAATTCTGTATCTGCCCCTGTGCCTCAATCGAGACACTGCCGTCCCACTCATTTTTGACCCATCCGGTCAGTTTTTCCTCCTCGGCGGTCCGGCAGACTGTGTACCGAAACCCAACCCCCTGCACAATGCCCGTTACCCGCACAGCATACCGCATTTTGCTTTGCACTTCCTTTTTAATGTTTTCATTATACGCGAAGGTGGTGTCCCTTTGCAAGCGGCTGCTGTGCTGTTTCTTATAGATGCAGATTCGGTGAAAAATAGAAAGAGCCCAAATGGCGCACACAGCTTTTCGTGCGCTTGCCCTGCCAGCCGACAGGGTGGAAAGGAGAGAAATTTTATGAAGCAAAAGAAGAAAGCCTGTACGTCGCTGCTTTTGACCGCAATGGTAACAGTGTGCACCGTGTTTTTTACAGCTGCGGTGCCTGTGCATGCGGCCGGTGAAACGGCCTTGAAGGCGTCTTCTCAGGCTGCGGCGTCTTCACAGCAGAGCACGGCATCTTCCGCTGTACAGAGCAGTTCTTCAGCGGACAGTGTTTCCGCTGCGCCGGCACAGTAGCTGTCCCTCAGTACACGGTCAATGACTTTTCAGAAGAACGGCCTTATCCTGCCGCTTGTCATCAAGGATGATCCAACAGCAAAAGTGACAGTCAACAGTGGGGATCAGACAGTCGCCGCTGTTTCCAGTAGCAGCTGGAACAGCCAGAAAAATGCCTTTGTTTACGATGTGAAATCCGTTTCTGCCGGCACCACTATGCTGAGCATTTCAGACGGCACTACGACAACACAAATTCCTGTCACTGTGGCAAAACAAGTACAGATTACACTGGATACTCCATCGCCCTACACATTTCAGCAGGTGGGGAAAAGCTATACTGTCCTCATTCACACAGACTATGACCAGGCCCCTGCGGTTTCCAGCAGCGACACGTCGGTTATGACAGCCGCTGCGCCGCAGTATGATAAAACCTCCGGCGGGTATCTCTGCACCATGAAAGCAGTGGGCAGTGGCAGTGCAACCCTGTCAGTTACAGCCGGCAGCACAACAAAATATCTGCAGGTGTCAGTGCCGCAGATAACCATTTGGGCAGATACATCTTCCTATACATTCAATAAGACCGGACAGCAGTATACGGTCCTGATTCGCACGGTACCGAATGCTGTGCCAACTGTTTCCAGCAGCAATTCTTCAGTTGTCACAGCGGGTCCGGTACAGTGGAAGACCGGCTTGGCAGGATATCTGTGCACCCTGACCGGCCAAGGCGGCGGCACAGCAGATGTTACGATTGCTGCCGGAAAAAGTGTGCAGATTATTAAAGTGAAGTTTGCTGCAACAGTTTCCTGTGACACAGGTTCCTACACATTTCAAACGTCCGGGCAGGAGTACACCATGCTGGTGAAAACTTCTACCGGCGAAAAGCCACAGCTTTCAACCTCGAATGCAGAGATTGCTTCGATAGGCGCTGTTCGCAAAAACGGCAGCAATGGCTATCTGTGCGTGCTGCGCGCCGGACAAAGAGCCGGTACGGCAGATATTTCCATTTGGGCAGGCGGCACGACTGTCCATGTACCGGTTTCTTTAACTCTGTCCCAGACCAACCTGTGGGTAGATACCGCTTCGTATTCTTTCTATAAAGTGGGCCAGCAGTACACGGCATTGATTCGCACCAATCCTAAGATTCAGCCGATTGTTACCAGCACCAATCCTTCTGTGGTGACCGCAGACACGCCTGTGTGGAACGCAAAAAGCGGCGGTTACCTCTGTAAAATGACAGCTGTCGGCAGCGGCAGTGCAGACCTCATTGTGCGGGCCGGCAGCCAGGAAAGGCGAGTCGCTGTGAAGTTTGAGCCAAAACTCACCTGCGACACATCTTCTTATACGTTTTATACGTTTGGCCAGGAATACACAATGCTGGTGACTACCACAGCAAATACAAGCCCGAATATAACACTTAAAGATCCCAATATTGTAACAGTTTCTTCAGAAACACTTGACGGCACCGGCCGCTATCTGATTAAATTGCAGGCAGGAAACACAGCTGGCAGTACACAAGTTGTCATTTCCTCTGGTACAGCGCAAAAAATAGTATCAGTCACATTAGATCCGGCAAAAGTCGTTATGTGGGCCGATACTTCTACGTATACGTTCCGTCAAAACGGCCAGCAGTATACCGCATTGATTCGCACGACTCCCAATGTTCGGCCAGTCGCCACCAGTAGCAATACCGCTGTTGCGACCGCTGACACACCGGTTTGGAGTGCAAAGAGCAATGGCTATCTCTGCAAACTGACCGGCAAAGGCGACGGCGATGCCACGATTACTCTACAAGCAGGCAATGCTGTACAGACCATTCGGGTACAGTTTATTACCACCATTTCCTGTGATACGGGTTCATACACATTTTTAACCCGTGGGCAGGAGTACACCATGAAAGTGGACGCCTCCACTGGTGCAAAGCCTTCAGTTACCTCTGGCAATACATCAGTTGTGCAGGTCGTTTCGCTTACAAAAGACGGCAGCGGCTATCTTTGCAAGCTGCGTGCAGGTGACACATCTGGCAAAGCGTCTGTCAGTATTACTTCCGGCAAAGGAAAAGTATCCGTTCCGATTACGGTAGCCCTAAAGCCGGTTGCTATTTCCCTGGATACTTCTTCGTATACTTTCTACTACAAAGGCCAGCAGTACACAGCACTTGCAGTGATTGCCAACTCTACACCGGCAGTTATTTCCGCTGACGGCAGCGCTTCTTCTGTACAGATCAGCAAACAGAACGGCAACCGCTACTTTATGAAACTGACTGCGCAGCAAAACGGCACAACCACACTGCGTGTGCGTGCAGGCAGTAGTGAAAAAACTGCTGTCATTAAAGTTTCTCTTGAGAATATCAGCATTACCGCAAATGCTTCAAGCCATTCTTTTACAAATGTACAGCAGAGTTACGAATTCGTTTTTTACACTTCGCACAATTTCGCACCGCAGTTCAAGACCTCAAACAGCCGCGTTGCTTCTGTACAGAATTTGGGATGGAGTGCTTCGCAGAAAGGCTATCGCTGCAAAGTCACTTCGATTAGTTCCGGCTCTGCTACGATAACCGCATACATAGGAAGTGCTGCACAGCGGTCTGTCAGCGTCAAAGTGAGCACGCCGATTTCCTCCCTTGACAATTCCATGCTGCAGCGGGCACAACAGTACACCAGCCCTACCAGTTACCTGTTTTTAGTAGACACCTCTAATCATCACGTCTGTGCCTATTCTGGCAGCCGCTATAATTGGAAACTGATTCGCAGCTTTGCCTGCACCAATGGAGCGCCTGCGACACCGACCATTAAAGGTACGTTCCACACGCAGTCCCGCGGGTATTATTTTGATTCCGGTGTGGCGCGCTGCTTCTACTACACCCAGATTTACGGTGGCTATATGTTCCACTCTGTACTGTACAGCCAAACGCCTACACCGACCACAATCATTGATGGCCGCTTAGGGCAGGCACTGTCTCATGGATGCGTCCGCTTAGCACTGGATAACGCAAAGTGGATTAACAAAAGTATTCCTTTGGGCACTACTGTAGTGATTTACTAAGAAATACATAAAAATGGAATAAGAAAAATGGCACTGCAGAATTTGCAGTGCCGTTTTTTATGTGAATTTTCATAAAGCAGTCAACTTTTGGCATTGTGTTTTGCGCATCACGCTGCTCAGACCAATGGCCCGCAGCATGACACGGTGAAACTTTAAAGCGCCTGCAGACGTTTGACCGCGGCAGGAATGCAGGAAAGCATGCGTTCAATTTCTGCAGGGGTATTTTGTACCCCAAGCGAAAAGCGCAGAGAACTGCGTGCCAATTTGTCGCTCAGGCCAATGGCCCGCAGCACATGGCTGGGGTCGATGCTGCCGGCAGTGCAGGCAGAGCCGGAAGAAGCACAGATGCCCACCTGGTCAAGCATTAGAAGCAGAGCTTCGCCATCAATGCCCGGCAGGCACAGGTTTAGGTGGCCCGGCAGACGGCGGGTACCGCCGTTTCGAAAGCTGCCGGGAATGGCGGCCAGCAGGCCATTTTCCAACTGGTTGCGCAGGGAAGAAATGCGTACGGCATCCGCCGGTAAAGAGTCCGTTCGTTCTTTGAGCGCTGCAGCCATGCCCACAATTCCTGCGACGTTTTCGGTGCCGCCGCGTTTTCCCTGCTCTTGCGCACCGCCGTGCAGCAGCGGGGCAGGGTGGAGACCACGGCGGATATACAAGACACCAGTGCCCTTTGGGCCGCCAAATTTGTGTGCCGAAAGCGAGAGCAGGTCAATTCTCTCTTGATGTACGTGAATCGGTAGATGTCCCGCTGCCTGCACCGCATCCGTGTGAAACGGCACCTGTGCCGCGCGGCATACAGCAGCCACCTCATCGATCGGCTGAATCGTTCCAAGTTCATTGTTGGCATACATAATGCTGACCAGCGCCGTGTCAGGCGTAAGAGCCGCGCGCAGCTCCTCAGGACACACATAGCCGTCTTTATGCACAGGCAGGTATGTTACAGAAAAGCCCGGCAGAGCTGCACAAGTGTGCAAAACCGCGTGGTGTTCAAAGGCAGAGGTGACAATGCGGTGACAGCCGCTCTTTGCCCGCTGCTGTGCCATGCCATTTATGGCCCAGTTGTCGCTTTCTGTACCGCAGGAGGTAAAATAAATTTCTTCCGGGTCAGCGCCCAGGCAGGCGGCAATGCAGTCACGTGCCTGCTCAACAGCTTTGCGCGTGCGGCGGCCTAAGCTATACAGGGCAGAGGCGTTTCCATAGTCCTCAGTTAAGTATGGAAGCATGGCCGATAGTGCTGCTTTAGAGAGCGGCGTTGTTGCGGCGTTATCGGCGTAAATCACATTCCGTATTTCGTTTTTCAAATGCTGTTTCATTCCTTTTTTATGCGCATCCACTGCGAAACGGCCAGTTTGTCGCAGCGCTCGTTTTCCGGGTGGCCGGCGTGGCCCTTTACCCACACAAACTTGACTTTATGCCGCTGCAGAAGAGGCAGCAGCTGCTGCCATAGGTCGCGGTTCAGAGCGGGTTTGCCATCGGCTTTTTTCCAGCCGCGCCGCTGCCAGGCGGCGAGCCAGCCTTTGGCGACAGCATCGCACACATAGCGGCTGTCAGTAGTCAGTGTGACCTCACAGGGTTCTTTCAGGCAGGTCAGCGCCTGTATGACTGCGGTCAACTCCATGCGGTTGTTGGTTGTCTCAGCTTCGCCGCCGCTTATCTCTTTTTCTGCCATTTTATAGCGCAGCACAGCGCCCCAGCCACCCGGGCCCGGGTTTCCGGAACAGGCGCCGTCAGTAAAAATATCCAAATGCTTCATAGCTGCAAACTGCCTTTCCTTTTTTGTATGATTCTTTTAGTATAACACAGCAGCAAGTCCGTTTCCAGCGAAAAAGGGAGCCAGGCACCGCCACAAAACGTGCATAAAAAACGGCTCGCAGCCGAAAGTGTGTTTCGGGCGAACCGCTTTGATGTATCAGCATTATTTTACAGGCTTTTTTACGGGCTTTTTCTGGTTGCTGATTTGGTAGCACAGGGTCAACAGACTGTCATTTAGGTGCACGTTTTCAACTACAGCATCCGGATACTTCATGGAAATGTCATAGTGGCTGAAATTCCAGTAATTGCGAATGCCAAGCGCGTATAGGCGTTCAACGGTTTCCTTCATGGCCGAGCGCGGAATGCACAGAATAGCCATTTCCGGCAGATGTTTCTGATAAAACTCATCAAAAAGCTGCGTATCCAGTACTTCAATACCATTGATTACGCTGCCAATTTTTGCGGGGTCGTTGTCAAAAATTCCGGTCAAATGAAACCCGAGTTCTTCAAAATCCATGTGTGCTGCAATGGCGTGGCCGATGTTTCCGGCACCGAAAATAACGGTGCGGTAGCGGTGCTCAATTCCCAGAATGATTCCAATTTCCTGCGCCAGCTGATGTACCATATAGCCGTAGCCCTGCTGCCCAAAACCGCCGAAGCAGTTTAGGTCCTGCCGAATTTGGGAGGCGGTCAGTCCCAGCCGAGCTGAAAGTTCTGTTGAGGAAATACGGGTTACGCCGTCGCGGTCCAGCTGATTTAAAAAGCGGTAGTAGCGTGGCAGCCGCCGAATGACGGACATGGAAATTTTAGAGCGTTTTGGCATGTTGCATTCACCTTCTTTCTGCAGGCAGCGGCCTGTTGCCCCAAATGATTTATTGCATAAAACAGAATGCATAAAAAGAATTTTGCAGGTGCTTTACAGCATTGGCTGCAGGCGGGTGTTGACTGCCTGTAAAAACTCTTCTGTACCCACTTTTTCTTTGTGACGCAGGGTAGACAGCAGGTACATGTCGCCGGTCATCACGCCGTCTTCAATGGTCTGGATAGAGGCCTTTTCCAGCTTTTCTGCAAAAGAGATAAGGTCGGGCAGGCAATCTATTTCGCCGCGCTTTTTCAGCGCGCCGGTCCAAGCAAACAGAGTGGCAATGCTGTTGGTACTGGTCGGCTCGCCCTTCAGGTATTTGTAGTAATGCCGCTGCACAGTGCCGTGTGCGGCCTCGTACTCATACACACCAGTGGGGGAAACCAGCACACTGGTCATCATGGCAAGGCTGCCGAAAGCTGTGGCAACCATGTCGCTCATCACGTCGCCATCGTAGTTTTTGCAGGCCCAGATAAAGCCGCCGTTGCTGCGGATTACGCGCGCGACCGCGTCATCAATCAGGGTGTAGAAATAGGTAATGCCAAGTGCGTCAAACTTTTCCTTGTATTCTTTATCAAAGATTTCCTGGAAAATATCTTTGAAGCGGTGGTCATAAATTTTAGAAATAGTGTCTTTCGAGGCAAACCAAAGGTCCTGCTTGGTTGCCAGGGCGTAGTTAAAGCAGGCGTGCGCGAAAGAGGCAATGGAAGCATCCAAGTTGTGCATACCCTGCACTACGCCGGCACCGTCAAAGTCGTGAATGGTCTTGCGGGTCTCTTTGCCGTCTTTGTCGGTGACTACCAGCTCTGCTTTTGCGCCGGCCGGTACAGTCAGCTCTACATTCCGGTACAAATCCCCGTACGCATGGCGGGCAATGGTGATCGGCTTTTTCCAGTTTGGCAGAAAAGGCGTCACGCCCTTTACCAGAATCGGTGCACGGAAAACCGTTCCATCCAAAATTGCGCGGATGGTGCCGTTGGGGCTTTTCCACATCTGGTGCAGGCCATATTCCTCTACGCGGGCTGCATTTGGTGTGATAGTGGCGCATTTTACACCAACACCGTACTTCTTAGTGGCCTCGGCGGCCTCTATCGTTACGTGGTCCTGCGTTTCATCGCGATGCTTAAGGCCCAAGTCGTAGTATTCGGTCTTTAAGTCGATGTAAGGGGTCAGCAGGATATCTTTAATCATTTTCCAAATGATGCGGGTCATTTCGTCGCCGTCCATTTCAACGAGCGGCGTCTTCATTTGAATCTTTTCCATGAGTACCTCCTAAATATACAATTCGTTTTGTCGCAGTTTCAAGTAAAAACCGAATAGCGCAGAAATCCTAGCACGAGCAGATGCGCCGGATAAAAAACATAGAAAAACCATTTGTGAAAAGCTGGGTGTTTTTCGCCGCCGCGTTTGCCGCTGTAGCGGGAAAGCGGCAGCAGTGCCAGTAAGACGCTCAGCTGCATTACAAAATACAGAAGCATGTGTACGCCGGCGGAGCTGCGTGCTGCAAGGGAAACGGCTGTAAACAGGGCAGCCGCCGAAAAATAGAGTGCCTGCCTGCGAAAGTTACCGTGCCATTTCCAGAAAATCAGGGTAAATAGAACACTGTAAACCGGCCAGTCGCCCACTGTGGTTGCCAGCATGCAGCCGGCAGCAGCCAGCACCTTGAGCGGCAGGTTTGGCAGCCTGTCGCAGGCAAGCACCGCCAGCAGTGAAAAGAACAGCGACCAAATCATACCGGGCTTCAGCGCAACAGTACCCGGACCCATCTCAAAGTAGGTAAAACAGGGCCATGAAAGCAGAGCAAATACGCCCAGCCGCAGCAGGTAGCGGCGGATGTCGTGCGTATGCAGATAACCCTCGGCCAAAAAGAAGCACATACACGGCGCGGTGATGCGACCCAAGGCATGCATGACAAAGCCAAGCGGGGAAAAGGTGGGGACAAACGCCCACGCAATGTGGTCGGCCAGCATACACACAATGGCAAAATATTTGACTGCACAGGCAGAGATACCGCCCACAGAGCCGCGGCGGGGCGGGGCAGTACGACTGTTATCCATAAATCTTATTTCTGATGCTTTGCTTTGGTGTAGTTCAGCAGGCCGCCAGCTAAAATCATCTTCTGCTGACGTGCGGTCAGCGGAGCTTCCGCTTTAAATGTAAAGCCTTTGGTTTTATCCGAAACAGTTACGATCAGGCCGTTTTCCAGTTCCGTACGAATATCCGGCAGAGAGAGCTCGTCCATCTGGTCGATGCGGTCATAGTCCTTTTCGTCGCGGAACACCAGCGGAACGATGCCAGCGTTGACCAGATTTGCACAGTGAATGCGGGCAAAGCTTTTTACTAGTACCGCCTTAATGCCTAGATACAGCGGCACCAATGCCGCGTGCTCACGGGAAGAACCCTGTCCGTAGTTCTGCCCGCCTACAATGATGCCTTTTTTGTATTTGCGTGCCCGTTCCGGGAACTCCGGGTCACAGACCGTAAAACAGAAATTGGAAAGGTAGGGGATGTTGCTGCGGTAAGGCAGAATCTTTGCGCCGGCCGGCATAATATGGTCGGTTGTAATATTGTCACCGACTTTTAACAGCGCTTTGGCGTCTACAGAAGCTTCCAGTGGGACAGTTGACGGGAAAGGCTTGATGTTTGGTCCGCGCAGAATTTTTACATTCTTTGCGTCTTCCGGGGAGGCAGGCGCAATGACCATGTTATCGTTGATTAAGAAAGTCTTTGGCATAGCAATCGCGTTTTCTTCGCCCATGGTGCGCGGGTCGGTCAGTACGCCGGCTAGTGCGCTTGCCGCGGCGGTTTCCGGGCTGACAAGGTAGATCTGCCCGTCCTTTGTACCGGAGCGTCCCTCAAAGTTGCGGTTAAACGTGCGCAGAGAGATGCCGGCACTGTTGGGGGACTGCCCCATGCCGATGCACGGCCCGCAGGCACATTCCAGTACGCGCGCGCCTGCGCCGATAATGTCGCCCAATGCACCGTTCTTAGCCAGCATATTGTAAACCTGCTTGCTGCCAGGGGCAACGGCAAGGCTCACATTGTCGGCAACGGTTTTGCCCTTAAAGATAGAGGCAACACGCATCATGTCCAGGTAAGAGGAATTGGTGCAGGAGCCGATGCAGACCTGGTCAATCTTCATGCCGGCCAGTTCGCGTACAGTGCGCACTTTGTCCGGGCTGTGCGGGCAGGCGGCCATTGGCTCCAAAGAGGAAAGGTCAATGGTGATTTCTTCATCGTATACCGCATCCGGGTCAGAGGCGAGCGGCTTCCAGTCCGCTTCGCGGCCCTGTGCAGCCAAAAATTCCCGTGTAACCTCGTCGCTCGGGAAGATACTGGTTGTCGCGCCAAGCTCGGCACCCATGTTGGTAATAGTTGCGCGTTCCGGCACAGTCAGAGTAGCGACGCCTTCGCCGGCGTACTCCACAATTTTGCCCACGCCGCCTTTTACGGTGAGTACCTGCAACACTTTTAAGATGACGTCTTTCGCGCTGACCCAGGCGGGCAGCTTTCCGGTCAGATTAACGCGCAGCATTTTCGGCATATTGATATGATAGGCGCCGCCGCCCATTGCCACGGCCACATCCAGTCCGCCGGCACCGATAGCCAGCATGCCAATGCCGCCGCCGGTTGGGGTGTGGCTGTCAGAGCCAATAAGCGTTTTGCCGGGAATACCAAAACGCTCCAGGTGCACCTGGTGGCAGATACCGTTGCCCGGGCGTGAAAACCAGATGCCGTGCTTTTTGGCGATACTCTGAATAAAGCGGTGGTCATCGGCATTTTCAAAGCCGGTCTGCAGGGTGTTGTGGTCAATGTAGGCCACACTTTTTTCTGTTTTTACGCGGTCAATTCCCATTGCTTCAAACTCCAGATAAGCCATGGTACCGGTGGCATCCTGGGTGAGTGTCTGGTCAATTTTCAGGCCGATATCACTGCCGACAGTCATACTGCCGGAAACGAGATGTTCTTTGATAATTTTCTGCGCAATCGTCAGGCCCATAGAAAGATCCCCCTTTGTGTTTCACGCACAGCCCCGGTGTCAAAAGCGCCCGGGAGCCGCTGACGCGGCCAAAGCATTTTTACGGAATGTGTATTTCTATACAATTATTAAGTATAAAATCACCTCTTATTATCCACAAAAAAGGCCGCTTTGTCAATCCATTCACAAAGCGGAAACGCCCCCAAAGCAAAAATTTCCCCGCAGCCCGCCGCTAAAAAAGAGAAAAACCGAAAAAGCGGCAAAGCAGCTTCTTTTGTACTTGACATCTTCTACAGCTGTGTTATAATAACTTAGTCAAAACAAAGCGGGGCAGTTCTGCCCACACCTAAGCGGTGCCGTCCGCCTTGGGTCAATATCTCGATCCGAACCTTTTGGGGATTGTTGTGTTGCGCGCGGGCGGAAGTTTCTGCCTGCGCGTTATTTGTTTTTATGAAAACAGACTGTCTTTTTGTGGAGGTGCTTAACAATTAGCAACAGGGAACTGCAGATCAATGACGATATCCGCGACCGCGAGGTCCGCGTTGTCGACGCAGAGGGCAACCAGATGGGCATTATGCCGGCTGCCGAGGCACGCAGGCTTGCTTATTCCAGGGACCTGGATTTAGTCAAAATAGCGCCGCAGGCAAAACCGCCTGTGTGCAAGCTGATTGACTATGGCAAATATCGTTTTGAGCAGGCAAAGCGGGAAAAAGAGTCCCGTAAAAATCAGCATATTGTCGAAATTAAAGAAGTGCGCCTGTCTTTAAATATTGACACGCATGATTTCGACACTAAGGTAAACCACGCCATCCGCTTTCTGAAAGAGGGCAATAAGGTTAAGGCCTCCATTCGCTTCCGCGGCCGTGAAATGGGCCACCCTGAGCAGGGCTATACCATTATGAAAAAATTTGCCGAGACTTTGACAGAATATGCCAGCGTAGAAAAGCCTGCTAAGCTGGAGGGGCGCAATATGCTGATGTTCCTTGCCGCAAAACCGGCCGCCGCAAAGACTGCAAAGGCCCCAAGCGGCAAGCCGCAGAAAGCAGCTGACTAACAGGGAAAAACCCCAGAAAATCAAGGAGGATCCTTTATTATGCCTAAGATCAAAACGCATTCCGGCGCAAAGAAGCGCTTCAAACTCTCTAAAAGCGGAAAAGTTATCCGCTCTCATGCAAACATGGGCCATTTCCTCAACGGCCATGACAAGGGCGCAAAATTTAAGCGCAATATGCGCGGCACCTGTGTTGCAGACAAAGCCAACACCGCTACTGTAAAGCGCTTGATTCCTTACAAATAAGCTTTCTTGTTTGTAAAGCAAGCTGTATTTCATTTGTGTTTTTGAGTATTCCCGTGTAATATGGAGGTTATATAAAATGGCAAGAGTTAAGGGCGCACTCGCTACGCGTAAAAGAAGAAAGAAAGTACTGAAACTGGCCAAGGGCTACTGGGGCAGCAAGAGCCGCCACTTTAAGATGGCCAAACAGGCCGTTATGAAGTCCGGCAACTACGCTTTTGCAGGACGCCGTGCCCGCAAGCGTGACTTCCGCCGCCTGTGGATCACCCGTATTTCCGCAGCCTGCCGTGCGGATGGCATGTCTTATTCCGCTTTCATGAATGGCTTGAAAAAAGCCGGCATTACCCTGAACCGCAAGATGCTTTCTGAAGTTGCTATCAGCGATGATGCAGCATTCAAGGGCCTTGTCGAGCAGGCTAAAGCAGCTTTATAATTTCGCTTTTTCTGCGTCCGGGATTCTTCCGGACGCATATTTTTTATTTTGCCGCAGGAGGAGGAGCTTCATGGAACATATCACCAGCCGAAGGAACGAAACCGTGCGCGCCGCGGCCGGGCTGCGCAGCGCTTCTGCGCGGCATGAGCAGCAGTCTTTTTTGTGTGAGGGCGCTCGCCTGTGCGCAGACGCCGCGTCGAGCGGTCTGCTGATAAAATCTCTGTTTTACACCGAAAAGGCTGCGCAGAAATACCCGCAGTACCTTGCAGCCGTAAAGGCTTGCCTGCAGGGGGAAGCATACCTGGTGGAGCCCTCTGTCGCGGCGCTCTTGGCCGACACCAAAAGCAGCCAGGAGATTTTCTGTACCTGTGCTTTTCCGGCGGATGCTTGTGTTTCGCAGGCAGCATTTCTGCAGTGGCCGGCCGCCGGTGCCTGCCTCGCTTTAGAGCAGCTGCAGGACCCTGCCAATCTGGGTACAGTGCTGCGTACAGCAGAGGCACTGGGCGTTGGTTGTGTCCTGCTGTGCGGTCCCTGCTGTGATCCGTTTTCGCCCAAAGCCCTGCGCGGCGGCATGGGTGCCGCATTCCGCTTGCCGCTTGTTCGTGTGCCGTCCTTTGTACAGGCTGCCCCAGCTTTTGCAAAGGCAGGCTGGCAGACCATGGCGGCTGTGCCGGACCACACAGCAGAGCCGATTACCCGGGCCAATTTTTCCCGGCCGACCATCATGGCGGTTGGCAACGAGGGAAACGGCCTGCTGCCGGAGACTGCCTCGTCCTGCGCACACCGGGTGACGATCCCCATGCTTGGCCGGGCAGAGTCGCTCAATGCTTCCGCGAGCGCTGCCATTCTGATGTGGGAAATGATGCGCAGCAGGGGGCAGAGTAATGGATGACCGCGTCTGGTGGGTTTGGCTGCAGCACGGCCTCGGCCCTGGCGCTTCCAAACAGCGCCGCATTTTTGAGACCTACCGTTCTATAGAGGACTTTTACCGTGCCGGTACAGAAAGCTGGCAGCTCGACGGCTATTTTACTCAAAGGGAGCTGCTGCGCCTGCAGTCTTTTCCAATTGAAAAAGCGCAGGCACAGCTGGAGTATACCCTGAAACTCGGCCAGCGGATCATTACCCCGGAAATGGGCGCTTACCCGCAGTGCCTGCGGGAAATCCGCAATTATCCCTGTGTGCTGTACGTCAAAGGCACTCTGCCGCCGGTTGACTTTTTGCTGTCGATTGCTATGGTCGGCACCCGCAAAGCTACCCGCAGTGGATGCACCGCTGCGCACACCATGGCTTATACGCTTGCAAAAGCCGGTGCGGTTATTATCAGCGGCGGTGCACTAGGTATAGATACCCAGTCCCACCGCGGCGCGGTGGAGGCCGGCGGACGCAGCATCTGCGTACTTGGCTGCGGAATTGATTCGGATTATCTTTTGAGCAATGCCTCTCTTCGGCAGGCCGTCGCCGTAGACGGTGCCCTGGTTTCCGAGTATCCGCCGGGCACCCCGGCGATGTCCTCCAATTTTCCGATTCGCAACCGTATTATTTCCGGTCTTTGCGACGCAACTGTTGTTGTGGAGGCCGCCGGAAAAAGCGGTTCGCTTATCACCGCCGGCTATGCGGTGGACCAGGGCCGCGATGTCTTTGCAGTGCCGGGCAGTGTACAGAACCCCAAAGCAAAGGGAACTAACGAGCTTATCCGTGACGGCTGCGCGCCTGCAACCAGTGCATTGGATATTCTGCGCTGCTATGTAGATAAATACCGCGTGATTCTGCCCGATGATCCTGGTGTCAATGTGACTGTCAACGAAGAAATGAATGAAACGCCAGAGCCAAAAACGCACAAATCCCTGCCGCCGGAGACTTCCACAGCTGCGGGGTGTCTGTATCAGGCACTGACTTCTGCCCCGGCGCCCATTGATGAACTTTGCAGTAAGACGGGCTTAGAGCCTGCACGGGTGCTTGCCGCTGCAACCGAGCTGGAGCTTGGCGGCTTTGCCAAAGCCTGCGCCGGGCAGTGCTATGTCCTTATATAAGATATAAGGTAAAAGTACTATATATATAAAATTCAGGTAAAATAAGTTTATTAATAATTGGAATTTATTTTATTAAATTCAAAAAAATTCAAATAAAATGCGGCTGACCGGTAATGAAAACATTGCATTTTTACAGCACTTTGGTTACAATTAGGTTTTAGACCGGCGAAAAGCAAGAATCACAGCCGCCCTGAATCTGTCAATTCCGTGAAAGAGGTGTTCCTATGTCGAAATTAGTAATTGTGGAATCGCCTGCAAAAGCGAAGACCATTCAAAAATATTTGGGAAAAGAGTATACGGTAGTTGCCTCCATGGGGCATGTGCGCGACCTGCCTCAAAACCGCCTGAGCGTAAAGGTCAGCGACAACTTTAAACCGCAGTACGCGATTATTAAAGGAAAGGAAAAGCTGGTAGATGAGCTGAAAGCAAAAGCCGAAAAAAGCGATGGCGTTCTGCTGGCAACGGACCCCGACCGCGAAGGAGAGGCCATTTCATGGCATCTTGCATATATTCTCGGCCTGGATGTTAAGGATACTAACCGGGTTACATTTAACGAAATCACCAAGACCGGCATACACAACGGCATGACCCACCCGCGCACTATTGATATGGACCTTGTCAATGCCCAGCAGGCCCGCCGGATTCTGGACCGCCTGGTCGGTTACAAGCTCAGCCCGTTCCTTTCCCAAAAGATTCGCCGCGGTCTTTCCGGCGGCCGTGTGCAGAGCGTCGCGGTGCGCATTATTGTTGATCGCGAAGAAGAAATCAAAGCCTTTAAGCCGGAAGAGTACTGGACAATCGACGGAAAATTCGCCCCGGCAAAGGGTACTTCCCGCCGCCAGTTTTCCGCTAGCCTTTATGGCACAGCCGATGGTAAGCTGAAAATTGAAAACAAAGAGCAGGCAGACGGCATTCTTGCTGAGCTGCAGGACGCCGACTATGTTGTAACCAGCGTAAAAAAAGGCACCCGCCGCAAAAGCCCTGCGCCGCCGTTTATCACTTCTACTTTGCAGCAGGAGGCCAGCCGCCGGCTCGGCTTTACGGCACGCCGCACCATGCAGGCTGCACAGGAGCTTTACGAGGGCGTTGAAATTGAGGACATGGGCGCTGTGGGTCTTATTACCTACATGCGTACCGATTCTCTGCGCCTGAGTGAAGACGCGGTCGCCGCGGCAGCTGAATACATCAAGGGGCGCTGGGGTGACAAATACCTGCCGGATACGCCCCGCCACTATAAGGCGCGCGCCAATGCACAGGACGGCCACGAAGCTATCCGTCCGACAAACCCGAGCCTTGACCCGGAGAAAATTAAAAGCAGCCTTTCCAATGACCAGTACAAGCTTTATAAACTGATTTGGGAGCGCTTCCTTGCCTGCCAGATGAGCAACTGCCTGCAGGCCACTACGCGTGCGGAAATCACCGCCGGCGGCAAGTACATTTTTAAAGCAAGCGGCTATACGGTCACATTTGATGGCTTTACAGTTCTATACGAAGAAAAGACAGAGGACCCGGAAAAAGAAACCGCCGGTGTTCTGCCGCCTCTGGAAAAAGACATGCCCCTGCGCTGCAAGGCAGTTGCCGGCAACCAGCATTTCACACAGCCGCCGGCGCGCTATACCGAGGCAAGTCTTATCAAGGCACTTGAGGAAAACGGCATCGGCCGCCCAAGCACATACGCCACGACGATCAGCACCATTCTCAACCGCGAGTATGTTGTGCGTGAGGGCAAGGCACTGAAACCCACCGAACTAGGCGAAGTAGTGACCAAGCTGATGAAAGAGCGCTTTCCAAAGGTCGTAAACGTCAAATTTACGGCGCAGGTAGAAAATGAGCTTGATGAGGTGCAGAGCGGCAAAGTCGAGTGGGTGCAGGCAGTTCACGATTTCTATGATGACTTTGCAGAAACGCTGAAAAAAGCCAAAGAAGAGATGAAAGATGTCAAGATTCATCTAAAAGAAGATGAAACGGATATCATCTGTGAAAAATGCGGCCGCCGCATGGTGATTAAGACCGGCCGGTATGGCAAATTCATCGCCTGCCCGGGCTATCCCGAGTGCAAAAATATTAAAAAGTACGTGGAGAAAAACGGCGCCAAGTGTCCTAAATGTGGCGGTGACGTTGTTATTAAGCACACCAAAAAAGGACGCATTTTTTATGGCTGCGAAAATTACCCCAAGTGCGACTTTGTTTCGTGGAACGAGCCGACCAAGCACCTGTGCCCCAAGTGCGGCAAAACGCTGCTGCGCAAAAAGGGGAAAACCCCGCGCTATTACTGCGTGACCCCCGACTGCGGCTATGAGCATCTCGGAGACGACTTTGACGAAACGGAAAAGCCCAAAGAAAAAGAAGAAAACAAATAAGGAACAGGTGTTTCCATGGGTATTACTGTAATCGGCGCGGGCCTTGCCGGCTGTGAGGCTGCCTGGCAGATTGCGCAGGGCGGCGGGGAAGTACAGCTTTGCGAAATGAAGCCGCAGAAGTACACACCAGCCCACAAAAGCCCGAATTTTGCAGAGCTGATTTGCTCCAATTCCTTAAAAGCAGAGCGCACAGACAGCGCCGCGGGCCTTTTAAAAGAAGAGATGCGGCGTATGGGTTCGCTTTTGGTTCCTTGTGCGCTCAAGACCCGCGTGCCTGCCGGCGGTGCACTGGCAGTGGACCGCGTGCGCTTTTCAGAACTGGTGACCGAGAAAATCCGCAGCAATCCGCGCATTCACTGCGTGGAAAAAGAATGTCTGCAGATTCCCGAAAGCGGGATTGCTGTTATCGCTACAGGCCCGCTTACCAGTGAGGCGCTTGCCGCGGAGATTAACCGCCTGTGCGGCGGCTGCCTGCGCTTTTACGATGCAGCTGCCCCTATTGTAACGGCGGAAAGCCTTGACCGCAGCCGCATCTTTGCTGCCTCCCGCTACAATAAAGGCAGCGGGGAAGATTACCTCAACTGTCCGATGAATAAAGAGGAGTACGAGCATTTTTACGAAGAATTGCTTCACGCTGAGCGCGCACCGCTGCACGGCTGTGATGTGCGGGACCCCAAAGTTTACGAGGGCTGTATGCCGGTGGAGGTTATGGCCCAGCGCGGGCCGGATACCATCCGCTTTGGTCCGCTGAAACCGGTGGGCCTGCGTGACCCCGCTACCGGCCACCGCCCGTGGGCCGTGGTGCAGCTGCGCCGCGAAGACGCTGCAGGCACTCTTTACAATCTGGTCGGTTTTCAGACCAACCTAAAGTTCGGCGAGCAGAAGCGTGTGTTTGGCCTGATTCCTGGTCTTGCCCATGCCCAGTTTGTGCGTTATGGTGTTATGCACCGAAACACCTTTTTAAATGCACCGCAGGTTTTAAACAGCGCGTATCAGCTCAAAAAGGAACCGCGCCTGTTTTTTGCCGGCCAGATGACTGGCGTCGAGGGTTATATGGAGTCCGCTTCCTCTGGCCTTTTGGCGGGCAGAAATGCTCTGCGGCTGGAGCAGAGCCTGCCGCTGCTGACCCCACCCGAAACCACAATGACGGGTGCACTTGCCCGCTGGGTGCAAAACGGCGGCCAGGGGGATTACCAGCCCATGGGTGCCAATTTCGGGATTATGCCGCCGGTTTTGCCGCATATCCGCGACAAGCGAGAGCGCTACGCGGCAATTTCCGCACGGGCACTTCAGGACCTTGCAGGTTTCCAAAAAGAGAATAACTGGTGCGCAGCAGACGCGGACCAGCTGAGTGAATGATAGATATTGAGGAGGCAGCAATTCAATATGAAAGTTATTGTAGATGCTTTTGGCGGCGATAACGCCCCACTCGAAATTTTAAAGGGCTGTGCACAGGCTGTGCACAGCCTGGGGCTGGAAATCATTCTTACCGGCCGCAAAGAAACCATCGACCATGTCGCGCGTGAAAATGCAATTTCTATGGATCACATGGAAATTGTGGACTGCCCGGACGTGATGAGTATGAACGACGCCGGCACGGACATCCTGCGCGCCGGTAAAAATTCCTCTATGGCCGTTGGACTCAAGCTGCTGGCAAAAGGGGAAGGCGATGCCTTTTTGACAGCCGGAAACAGCGGTGCTGTTACCGTGGGCGCAACTTTTTTGGTCAAGCGTATCAAGGGCATCAAGCGCATTGCGTTTGCGCCGGTCATGCCCTGTAAAAAGGGCTTCTTTATGCTCATTGACGGCGGCGCCAATGTCGACTGCAAGCCCGAAATGCTCAAGCAGTTCGGCGTAATGGGCTCTATTTATATGCAGAAAGTCATGCACGTCAGCAACCCGCGTGTCAGCCTGCTTAATGTCGGCACAGAAGAGCACAAGGGCGGCGACCTGCAGCACGGCGCCTATGCACTGCTCAAGGACAGCCCACTCAATTTTGTCGGCAATACCGAGGCGCGCGATGTGCCGGATGGTATCACGGACGTTTTGGTGGCAGACGGCTTTTCCGGCAATGTCTTCCTCAAATCGTTCGAGGGTACCGCAATGATGATTATGAGTATGTTTAAGGGTGTCCTTACAAAAAGCGTAAAGAATAAGCTTGCCGCAGCCATGGTTTTGGGCGACCTCAAAGGCCTGAAAAAGACTATGGACTACAACGAATACGGCGGTGCGCCGCTTTTGGGTTGTACAAAGCCAGTCTTTAAAGCGCACGGCAGCGCAGAGGCAAAGACTTTTTACAACGCCCTGCGCCTTACAAAATCTTATGTTGAGGGCAATGTTACAGAAGAAATTGCAAAGAGCGTAGCAGCCTATAAAGACGAAGAAGATACCGAAGCGTCCGAAACGGAGGCGGCGGAATGAAGGACCTTTCCGGATTAGAAGAAAAACTGGGATACACCTTCAAAAACAAACTTCTGCTGCTCAATGCTCTTACACATTCTTCCTTTGCAAATGAGACCCACGCACCCGGCGGCAGCAATGAACGCCTGGAATTTTTGGGCGACAGCATTTTGGGCTTTGTGGTGGCAGATTATCTGTACCGCAATTTTCCAGAGTGGCCTGAGGGGCACCTGACCAAGACCCGCGCCGCCCTGGTGTGCGAGCAAGCTTGCTGCGACTTTTCCAAAGAGATGGAGGTCGGCAAATACCTGCGTCTGAGTCATGGCGAGCAAAACAACGGCGGGCGTACCCGCACCTCTCTGCTTGCAGATGCGTTTGAGTCAATTACAGCCGCCATCTATCTGGACGGCGGCTTTGAGCAGGCGCGCACGTTTATTCTGCGTTTTACGCTGCCGGTGCTCAAGACTCTGCGCAGCAAAGCACCGTTCCACGATTATAAGACCAAGCTGCAGGAAATCATTCAGCACAACCCCGGCGAAAAGCTTTCTTATATTCTCACGGGTGAGAGCGGGCCGGACCATGACAAACACTTTACAGTGGAAGTACACTTAAACAGCAATGTCATCGGTAAAGGCGGCGGCCATACGAAAAAAGACGCCGAGCAGCAAGCTGCCCGTGAAGCACTGGAACTGATGGGATATTGAGACACGCAAATGTAGCGGTCTTTGTGCCGCATGTGGGCTGCCCGCACCGGTGCAGCTTTTGTGACCAGCGGCTGATTACCGGCGAAACCAGCCTGCCCGGCCCGCAGGAGGTGCGTGCTGCAGCAGAAACTGCGCTCGCTTCTCTCGGTCCCGCGGCGGCAAAGGCTGAAATTGCCTTTTTCGGCGGCAGCTTTACCGCGGTCGATGACGCCTACCGCAGAAGCCTTTTAGAGGCGGCTTATCCGTATGTCAAAAGCGGGCGCTTTGCCGGTATTCGGCTCTCTACACGGCCGGATGCCATTGATGATGATATTTTAGAGGAACTTTCCGCTTACGGCGTTACCACGATTGAGCTTGGCGCGCAGAGTATGGACAACGCGGTACTTCAAAAGAACGGCCGCGGCCACACAGCGGAGCAGGTGGAGTCAGCCACCCGGCTGATTGCTGCCCGCGGCTTTCATTTGGGCCTGCAGATGATGACTGGCCTGCCCGGTGATACGCCTGCAGGTGCCAGGCACACTGCCCGCTGCTTTGCGGCGCTTGGCGCTGAGGAAGTCCGTATTTACCCGACGATTGTTTTGCCGCATACGCAGATTGCCGCATGGTATCAGGCGGGCAGCTATGTGCCGCAGACTTTGGAGGAAGCCGTTTCGCTTTGTGCAGAGCTTCTTACCTTTTTCGAGCAGCGCGGCATCCGCGTGATTCGCTTGGGTCTGCACGCTTCCCCGCAGCTAGAGCATGAGCGGCTCGGGGGGCCGTGGCATCCCGCTTTCCGGGAGCTATGCGAAAGCCGCCGCTGGCTTGTGCGAATGCAGCAGCAGCTTTTTAACAAACCTTTTGGCCATTACACATTCACAGTACCGGCAAGGTATCTTTCCCAGGCAAAGGGGCAGAAAAAGGGTAATCTTTCGGTGCTTTCGGCGCAGGGCTATGCGGTCACTGTGGTGCCGGGGGAAGCTTTCCGCCTGGTATAAGTGCAGCAAAGGAGTTTTATAGAAATGCTTGTCCGTTCCCTTGAGATCCAGGGATTCAAGACATTCCCGGATAAAACGGTTTTACAATTTCATAACGGCATTACTGCGGTAGTCGGCCCAAATGGAAGCGGCAAAAGCAATATCAGCGACGCTATGCGCTGGGTCTTGGGTGAGCAGAACGTTCGCACCCTGCGTTGTACTAAAATGGAGGACGTTATTTTCAACGGCACCCCGCAGCGCAAAGCCCAGGGCTATGCCGAGGTGACACTCAATATCGACAACAGCGACCGCAGCCTGCCCTTTGACAAAGACGAGGTCGCCGTGACCCGCCGCTATTACCGCAGCGGAGAGAGCGAGTACCTGCTCAATAAGATTTCTGTACGGCTTAAGGACATAAACGAATTATTTATGGACACTGGCCTTGGCCGCGACGGCTACTCAATTATCGGGCAGGGTAAAATTGACGCAATCGTTTCCGCAAAAAGCGAAGACCGGCGCGAGATCTTTGAGGAAGCAGCCGGCATTTCGCGTTACCGTTACCGCAAAGAGGAAAGCGAGCGCCGCCTTGCCGCCGCCGAGGAAAATCTGGTGCGTTTAAACGATATTCTTTCTGAACTCAAAGACCGCGTCGGCCCGCTGAAAGATCAGAGCGAAAAAGCACAGAAATTCCTTTCTTACGCTGCGGAGCAGAAAAATCTGCAGATAGCGCTTTGGCTGCGCCAGATGGAGCAGGCAGCAAAGCTGCTGCATACCCATGATGATAAGATCACGCTTGCGCGCACTCAGCAGGAAGCAGCCGAAAAAGAGCTGGAGGAGCTGGACCGCGCGGCGGAGCAGAATTTTAAAGACATCACCGGCTGTGCCGCGCAGATTGATCGCGTGCACCAGGAGAGCAGCAGAAAAGAAGAAGCTGCCGCTCAAAAAGACGGCCAAGCCAATGTGCTTGACAACGATGTGCAGCACGGGCAGGCTGCTGTTAAGCGCCTGACCGAAACACTGACTTCTTCTGCGGCTGACCGCGGCCGTATGCGGGAAGAAGCAGTGCAGAAAGAGCAGCAGGCCGCTGCTCATACACAAAAAGAGCAGGAGTATCTGCATTCGATAGACGAATACAACCAGAAATTAGAGGACTTGCGTGCGCAGGTCAGTGCTTCCTCTGAGCAGGCAGGAAATCTTGCCCGGCAGCTGTCGCAGCTTTCTTCTCAGGCAACGGAAAGCCGGGTGGCCGAAATGACCGCCGCTTCCGCAATTACTGAAATTGGTATGCGCGTTTCCCAGGCAGATGAGAATATCCGCGGCAAAGAGGACCTGCTCAAGAATTTACAGAAATCCAAAGAAGACAGCGCAGCCATGCTGTCAGAAATGGAGACACGCCTTGCGTCCTTAAAAAATACCGGGCAGGGCTATGGCATGCGCCTGCAGGAGCACCGCAAAAAAGCAGAGGACCAGAAAAAAGAAGCAGACCGCTTGCTGCTGGATGCGAAAGAAAGCTTTCGGCGGGTCTCTTTGCTGGAGTCACTAGAGCGCAACTTAGAGGGCTTTCATAAAAGTGTAAAAGTCGTTATGCAGGAAGCCGAGCGCGGCAGGATTTCCGGTGTCTGCGGTCCGGTTTCGCGGCTTATCACCGTGCCAGAAGCATATACAGTCGCCTTAGAGACCGCCCTGGGTGCTTCTATGCAGTACGTTGTCGTACATACAGAGCAGGACGCAAAAAATGCGATTCAGCTTTTAAAGCACCGCGATGCCGGCCGAGCAACTTTTCTGCCGCTCAATACCATTCATGGCCGCACTTTGCAGGAGCCGGGCCTGCAAAGTTGCCCCGGTTTTGTCGGCATCGCCAGCGAACTGTGCAGCAGCGAAGAGACCTACCGGGAGGTGCGGGAAAACCTTTTGGGCCGCATTGCGGTTGCAAAGGACCTTGACGCCGCCGTGAAGATTGCGCGCCGGTTCCATTACCGTTTTCGTATTGTTACCCTGGACGGCCAAGTCGTCAACATGGGCGGGTCGCTTACCGGCGGGTCGCTTGCACGCAATTCTGGTCTGCTCAGCCGCCGCAGCGAAATCGAGCGCATTTGCCAAAAAGCGAAAGAGCAAAAAACCGAGTCAGAAAAAGCTTCTGGTGTCTTAAAAGCCTGTCTGCAGGAAATTTCCAAAGACGAGGCAGCGCTTGCCGCTGCCCGCGGCGAGTACGCTTCTGCACAGGAAGATTATATCCGCATGAAAGCGGACCGCGAGCAGCTTTTAAAAGACCTTGCCGGCGTTACAGCTGATGTGCATACGCTGCATGAGGAGCAAAACAGCTCCGCGCAGCGTATGGCGCACCAAAAACAGCTGCAGGAAACAGCGCAGGCAGAGGGCAAAAAAATCGCCGCACAGATTGCGCAGATGCAGAAAGAAGAAGCTGCCCTGACCGGCAGCCGCAGCGAACTTGACCAAAAGGGACAGAGCTGTACCGCTCGCATTCAGCAGCTGCGTCTGCAGCTGCTTTCTGTGCAGAAGGACCGCGAGGGCCTGCAGAATGCTCTGCAGGAGCTGCAGACTCGTCTGCAGCAGAGTGATACCCGGGCGGATTCTGTAAAAGCGGAGCTTACAGCGGAAAAGCGGCAGATTGTCACCTTGAAAACTCAGGCGGCCGCCGCCCGCAAAGAGGCGGAAGACCTGCGCCGTGAAGCTGCAGAAGCTGGCACGGAGATTGAAAAAATCAATCAACACCGCATGCAGCTAGAGCAGCAGAGCACCCAGATGCGGCAAAAGCAAAAAGAAAAAAGCAGCGAAAAAGAAACTGTCGGGCACGACCTTGCCCGCTTGGAAGAGCGCAAGGCAAATCTGCAAAAACAGTATGACGGCATGTCTGCTAAACTTTGGGAAGAGTATGAGCTGACCCGCCGTGAGGCCGAAAAGCAGACAGCGCCTTTGCCAGAGGACGAAATGTCGCGGGCACAGCGCCGCTTAAATGAGCTGCGCGGCCTTATCCGCGCTTTAGGCAGTGTAAATGTTTCTGCGATCGAAGAGTATAAAGAAGTCAGCCAGCGCTACAACTTCTTGTCGGTACAGATAGAAGACGTGGAAAAGAGCCGTGACGAGCTGCACCGCCTGATTCACGAGCTGACAAACCAGATGCAGGAGCAGTTCGCTACCCGCTTTTCGCAGATTAACCACAATTTTACCGAAACTTTCCGCGAGCTTTTTGGCGGCGGCACCGCTGGTTTGGAGCTGACCGACCCGGAAAATGTACTGTCTTCTGGTATTGAAATCACTGTACAGCCGCCCGGGAAAATTGTTTCTCACCTAGAGAGTCTCTCCGGCGGCGAAAAGGCGCTGGTTGCCATTGCACTGTACTTTGCCATTATGAAAGTATCCCCGCCGCCGTTTTGTATGCTGGACGAAATTGAGGCCGCCCTGGACGACGTGAACGTCACGCGCTTTGCGGCTTATCTGCGGCGTATGTCGCGTAATACGCAGTTTATCGTCATTACACACCGCCGCGGCAGTATGGAGGAAGCCGATGTCCTTTACGGCGTAACTATGCAGGACGAGGGAATCAGCAAGGTGCTGGTCCTGCACCCGGATGAAATTGAAAAATTAAACGCAAAATAAAGAATGCGGCCCGGCACATGCCCGGCCGCATTTGCATCTCTGCCGGTATTTATGGTATGATAAAATTGATAGAATAATTTTTTGCGAAAGAGTATATACAGAAGGGAGTCCGTTTTTATGGGACTGTTTTCAAAAATCAAGGCCGGTCTGAAAAAGACCCGCCAGGGTATGAGCAGCTCGGTACACCGCATGCTGCATTCCTTTACCCGCATTGATGAAGATTTATTTGAAGAACTTGAAGAATTGCTGGTAATGGGGGACGTGGGTGTTTCTACTTCCGAGCACATCTGTGATGCTCTGCGCCGCAAGGTAAAGGAGCGCGGTGTCAAAGACCCCGAAGCAATCTTCGATTTGCTGCGCGAAACCGTTGCAGAGATGCTGCAGGGCGGGGAAGAACTTCATATTTCCACAAAGCCGTCGGTCATTTTGGTTATCGGCGTCAATGGTGTTGGCAAGACCACGACAATCGGCAAGCTGGCCGCGCTGCTGCAAAAGCAGGGCAAACACGTTATTTTGGCTGCGGCCGATACATTTCGTGCGGCCGCTATTGAGCAGCTGCAGGTCTGGGCAGACCGCGCCCACTGCGACATGGTATCGCAGGGTGAGGGCAGTGACCCGGCTGCAGTCGTTTTCGATACCATTTCTGCGGCAAAGTCTCGCGGCGATGACGTGATTCTCTGTGACACAGCGGGCCGCCTGCATACCAAGAAGAATCTGATGGACGAGCTTGCAAAAATCAACCGTGTTATTGACCGCGAACTGCCCGGCGCTGACAAAGAAGTCCTGCTTGTGTTGGACGCAACAACCGGGCAAAACGGCGTGAATCAAGCACGGGAATTTAAAAACGCCGCGGGTATTACTGGTATTGTGCTGACAAAACTGGACGGTACGGCAAAAGGCGGTGTGGTGCTTGCTATCAAAGAAGCTTTGGGTATTCCAGTCAAGTTTATCGGGGTCGGCGAGCAGCTCGATGACTTGCAGCCCTTTGATGCAGAGGAGTTTGCCCGCGCTTTGTTTGAGCGTGACCCGCAGGAACTGAAAGACTGAAAAAGAGGGAATGATCCGATGCAGTTTGTACTTGCAACACACAACCAAAATAAGGTACGCGAATTTCGGCGTATGCTTGCCCCGCTGGGAATTGACATTTCCATTGCGGCGGGCTTGCCCGAAACGGAAGAGACCGGCACTACATTTCAAGAAAACGCCTATTTAAAGGCTGCGGCTGCCTGCCGCTTTACCGGCAGGCCCGCCGTTGCGGATGACTCTGGCCTGTGCGTCCACGCGCTCAACGGTCAGCCGGGTATCTACTCGGCACGCTATGCCGGCAAGCATGCCACCGATGCCGACCGCATTGCAAAGCTTCTCGATGCACTCAAAGAGGTGCCGCAAAAAGACCGCCTTGCCAAATTCGTGTGTGTCATCTGCTGCGTCTTTCCCAGCGGAGATATCATTACCTCCCGCGGTGAGTGCGAGGGTTCCATTGCCTTTGCACCGCAGGGAAGCGATGGCTTTGGCTACGACCCCGTATTTTTGGTGGGGAAAAAAACCTTTGCCCAGATGAATGCCGCACAAAAAGACGCAGTCAGCCACCGCGGCAGAGCACTGCGTCTGTTTCAGCATGATTTGCAGGCTTACGCCGAAAAACATCTAAAAAAAGAAGAGTAAATGAAGTCTGCCGGAAGAAAACTTTTTCCGGCAGATTTTCATTTGGTATGGTCTGCCTTTTAAAAATGATGCACCAGCGGAACAAAAATTGCTATACTGGTAAAAGAACATAAAAGGAGGCAATGACCATGGATGACAGAACTCCGCTGGCGGCGCTAGCACCGGGGCATTCGGGCGAGGTCGCTGCACTTACGGCGGCCGGGCCCATGCGCCGTCGCTTACAGGATATCGGCTTGATTTCGGGGACACAGGTCAGCTGTGTGCTGCGGGCGCCTGCCGGCGACCCTACCGCCTACGCAATCCGCGGGGCGGTAATTGCGCTGCGCAGGGAAGACGCCGCGCACGTGCTGATTTCCGGGGTATAACGCATGCGCGCGGATGCGGCCCCCGCCGCAAGCGCTGTCATAGCGCTTGCAGGCAACCCAAATGTGGGAAAGAGCACGGTCTTTAATGCCCTGACGGGCCTGCACCAGCACACAGGCAACTGGCCGGGCAAGACCGTGGAAAGCGCGCGCGGCGCGTTTCAGTACAAGAATAAAAACTACAGTTTAGTTGATTTGCCGGGCACCTATTCTTTGTTTGCCCACTCTGCGGAAGAAAGGGTCGCACGCGACTTTCTTTGTTTTGGCGGGGCAAAGGCGGCAGTTGTTGTGTGTGATGCCACCTGCCTGGAGCGCAACCTGAACCTGGTGCTGCAGACGCTTGAAATCACCGGGAACATCATCGTCTGTGTCAACCTGATGGATGAAGCGGCAAAAAAGCATATTCAAATTGATCTGCGAGAACTGTCAAAAGAACTGGGCGGTGTGCCGGTTGTCGGTGTCAGTGCCCGCAGCGGTGGGCTGAAAGCGCTGGAAGAGGCCCTGGATGCCCTGCGGCCGCGAAAGGCACTGCGCCTTGTCTACCCGCAGCCGGTTGAGCAGGCCTTAGCAGAGCTGCAGCCTTTTGTACAAAAGCACTGCCCCACCGACAGCGCGCGCTGGCTGACCCTGCGCCTTTTAGATGGCGACCAGAGTTTTGCAAAAAGCCTTTCGACGTATTGCCCGCAGCTTTTACGAGATGCCGGCCTGCGCGGCAGGCTCGGTGAAGTAAAGGCACGGCTGCGGCAGAGCGGCTTTGGCGGTGACGCGCTGCGTGATCAAATCACCGCCGTGCTGGTGCACTCTGCCGAGCAGATTTACCGTCGCTGCGTCGTCTGCCGGCCGTGTCCGGCTGCCACGCGAGACCGAAAGCTTGACCGTATTTTAACCAGCCGTGCCACAGGCATTCCGGTTATGCTTCTGCTGCTTGCAGCGGTTTTATGGCTGACCATTACCGGGGCTAATTATCCGTCCGAGCTGCTGTCGCAGGGGCTTTTTGCCTTGCAGAATGTTCTTTGGAATGCCCTGCAGAGTATCGGTGCGCCGCAGTGGCTGATGCAGCCGCTGGTGCTGGGGGTCTACCGCACGCTGGCGTGGGTTGTCAGCGTCATGCTGCCGCCTATGGCTATTTTCTTTCCGTGCTTTACCCTGCTGGAAGATTTCGGTTACCTGCCGCGGGTCGCTTTTAACTTGGACCACTGCTTTCAAAAAGCCCATGCCTGCGGCAAGCAGGCACTCACCATGTGTCGGCGGAAAAATATGCGGAAATCGTTTGTATCAATTCTTTCATACGGAGATATTTATTATGAGATTAGAAAAGATGGATTTGTTCTTTGAAAAGCGCGCAGCGGATTACGACCGCCACATGCTGGAAGAAGTAGATGGCTGTAAAGAGGGCTATAGGAAGCTTGCATCCTGTTTGCCGCAAAACCTGCATACCCTGCTTGATCTCGGCTGCGGAACCGGGCTGGAGCTTGCACCGATTTTCGCCCGTTTTCCTGCGCTGAAAGTGACCGGTATCGACCTTGCACAGGGGATGCTGCTGCGGCTGCGAGAAAAATATCCGGACAAAAACATTACGCTGCTGAAGAAAAGTTACCTTGGCTGCAGCTTTGGCACGGCAGTCTTTGATGCCGCCGTCTCTTTTGAGACGATGCACCACATGACTCACGCCGAAAAGCGTTCGGTCTATACGGAAATCTGCAGAGCGCTGAGGCCGGGCGGGCAGTACCTTGAGGCCGACTTTGTCGCTGTGAACCAGGCAGAAAAGGACAGGCTCTATGCCGAAAACTGCCGCCTGCGCCGGGCCGAGCACATTTCCGGGGGAGTGCTCTGCCATTTTGATACGCCGTGTACAGTCGAAAACCAAATTGGGCTTTTGCTGCAGGCAGGCTTTCGCTCGGCCAAGCTGACGTGGCAGCAGGGAAATACCGCTCTAATCATTGCAGAGAAAGAATAGGAGAAAATAAAGATGATCCTTTTTATCAGTGCCTGTTTAATGGGCGTTTCCTGCCGCTATGACGGCGGCGCGAAAACCCTGCCCTGTCTTGCACAGCTGATGGCGCGCTATCAGGTCATACCGGTCTGCCCTGAAATCCTCGGCGGCCTGCCCACGCCGCGCCCGCCGGCCGAGCGGCAGGGAAGAAGAGTCCTCTGCAAAGACGGGGCAGATGTGACCCAGGCTTACCTGCACGGCGCACAGGAAACCCTGAAGCTTGCCAGACTTTACGGCTGTTCTTGTGCTGTTTTAAAAGAGAGAAGCCCCTCCTGCGGATTCGGACAGATCTATGACGGTACGTTTTCCGGCAGACTGGTACCGGGCGGCGGCACCGCTGCAGAGCTCCTTGCTCAAAACGGTGTGCGTGTGCTGGGCGAAAGCAGCGTCGAAACACTTTTGTAATGTGCAGAAAATTCTGTAAAATGTGTTATACTGAATATAGAAATTTATTTTGTGTGGAGGTGGCCGTTTATGTCTGTTTTAGCTGCATTTGCTGTTCCGCATCCGCCAATCCTTATGCCGGAAATCGGGCGTGGTGAGGAAAAAGAAATTCAAAAAACCATTGATGCCTACAACACCGCTATGCGGCAGGCGGCGGCCCTGCGGCCCCAAACCGTGGTCGTTACCAGCCCGCACAGCATTCTGTACGCCGACTATTTTCATATTTCGCCTGGAGAGCAGGCACAGGGCAGTTTTGCGCAGTTTGGTGCCCCGCAGGTCAGCGTACAGGCTTCTTACGATACTGAATTTGTTGCGGCACTCACGAAAATCTGCGGTCGGCAGAAAATTCCCGCAGGTACTTTCGGCGAGCGCACCAGTGCGCTAGACCACGCGACTATGATTCCGCTGCGTTTTCTGCAAAAGTACGACAGGGACTTTCGGGTTGTGCGCATTGGGCTTTCCGGCCTTTCGCCGCTTACGCATTACCGGCTGGGACAGTGTATCGCCGAAACGACGAAAAAGCTTAACCGCCGCGTGGTGCTTATAGCGAGCGGTGACCTTTCTCACAAGCTGACCCAAAGCGGCCCGTACGGCTTTGCACCGGAGGGACCTGTATTTGACCGCGAGGTGACGGCAGCGCTGAGTGCGGGGGACTTTCTGCGGCTGTTAAGCCTGGACCCCCAGATGTGCGAGGCAGCTGCTGAATGCGGCCTGCGCTCTTTCTGGATTATGGCAGGTGCACTCGACCGCAGGGCGGTAACAAGCGAGCTGCTCTCTTACGAGGGACCATTTGGCATCGGCTACGGCGTTGTGTCTTTTACCGTCACCGGCGGCGACCCGGCACGTAATTTCGGCGAGCAGTACGCGGCTGCCGAAAAAGAGCGCTCTGCCGCCCGCAAAGAAAAAGAGGACCCGTGGGTGCGCCTTGCGCGCTACAGCCTTGAAACTTTTATAAAAACTGGGCAGTACGCAAAACTGCCGCAAGACCTGCCGCAGGAACTCAGAGAGAACCGTGCAGGCGCTTTTGTCACGCTCAAGGAAAACGGAGCTTTGCGCGGCTGTATCGGTACCATTTCGCCTGTAAAAGACAGCCTGGCAGAAGAAATCCTGTCCAATGCAGTGTCTGCCGCTGTTGATGACCCACGGTTTGACCCAGTCACCGCGCGGGAACTGCCGCAGCTGGTGTACAGTGTCGATGTGCTTGACCCGCCTGAGCCGATCACTTCTGCTAAAGAGCTGGACACCAGGCGGTATGGTGTTATTGTAGAAAACGGCGGCCGCAGGGGGCTTTTGCTGCCTAACCTTGCCGGTATTGATACTGTAGAAAAACAAATTTCAATTGCCCGGCAAAAAGCAGGAATTTCCGCGCAGGAACCTGTGCGTTTGTGGCGCTTTCGGGTGGTGAGGCATACATGAAAACGACCTGTATGCTCTGCCCACATTCCTGTACGCTGGAAGAGGGGCAGACAGGCCTGTGCCGTGCCCGCACCAATGTGGGCGGCGTCATTCATTGCAGCAATTATGGCCGGCTGACCGCGCTTTCTTTGGACCCAATCGAAAAAAAGCCGCTGCGCCGCTTCTATCCTGGCAGCTATATTCTTTCTGCCGGCAGCTACGGCTGTAATCTGCACTGTCCCTTCTGCCAAAACAGCAGCATCTCTATGGCGGGCAGTGAAAGTGAAACCATTACGGTTACGCCGCAGCAGTTGGTCGAAAAAGCCAGGGAGCTTGCGCAAAAGCCACACGGAAACCTCGGCCTTGCTTTCACTTACAATGAGCCGCTGGTCGGCTATGAATATGTGTTGGACTGTGCCCGCCTTGTAAAAAAGACGGCGCTTAAGACTGTTGTTATAACAAACGGCATGATTTGCAGGGAACCGCTGCAAAAGCTGCTGCCCTATGTTGACGCGATGAATATTGACCTGAAAGGCTTTACAGAATCCTATTACAAATGGGTCGGCGGGGACCTGCAGACGGTTAAACAGAACATTGCAGCCGCGGCAGAACAGTGCCATGTAGAGGTTACCACGCTGATTGTGCCGGGAAAAAATGACAGCGAAGCGGAGATAGATGCGGAAGCATTATGGCTTTCTTCCATAGATCCGGAGATACCGCTGCATATCAGCCGCTTTTTCCCGCGCTGGCATGTACAGAATTTGGCTCCAACACCGGTCGGTAGCATTCAGCGCTTGTGTGAAACAGCCCAGCGGCACCTGCGGTATGTCTACGCGGGCAACTGCTGAAAAATTCGGCTTGTACTAGCCGCTTTTCGCGCGCTGGCATGTACAAAATTTGGCTCCTGCGCCGGTCGGCAGCATTCAGCGCTTGTGTGAAAAAATATTTCTGTATGCAGAGAGTATTTTTATTACCAATATAAACAAAGAAAGGCTCGGCCAAATCGCCGGGCCTTTCTTCTGCATAGTGTACAATCCTGCCAGAATACAATTTTTCGGGGGTGATTGTATGCAAAAAGAAGCAGCCGCGTACCAGAATCAGACGGCCGCGGCAGAGGTTGTGCGCATCTATGAGGACAAAGCTTCTGCAGATACCCTGTTGCTGCAGTTTCTGCAGCAGAGTGGGGAGGGGGTGGAAAACTATGCCGCAGCAGATGCAGCCAGCCGGTGACCGGGCGGCTTTGTACATGCGCCTTTCCCGCGAGGACGGCACAGGGGAAAGCGCCAGCATTTCCACCCAGCGCGGCATGCTGCGCGGCTACGCGCAGAAACACGGCTTCTCGATATATGATGAGTATATTGACGATGGCTACAGTGGCACAAATTTTGACCGCCCCGCGTGGCAGCGCATGATTGCCGACATCGAAAAGGGGCAAGTCAATGTGGTCTTGGCAAAGGACCTTTCGCGTATTGGCCGCGACTATATTATGGCCGGACAGTACACGGAACTCTTTTTCCCGGCGCATGGTGTGCGCTGCATAGCTGTCAACGACGGGTACGATTCGGCCAGCCCGTTTGCCGATCTTTTACCTTTTAAAAATGTAATGAATGAATTGTATGCCCGTGATATTTCGCAAAAGATCCGCGGCGCACTGCACACCCGCATGGAAGCGGGTGTTTTTATCGGCAATTCTGCGCCCTATGGCTACCGAAAAGACCCGCAGCAAAAAGGACATTTGATGCCGGACCCCGGCGCGGCACCGGTCGTACAGCAGATTTTTCACATGGCAGCAAAGGGAATGCGGCCGTCTCAAATTGCGGCGGCACTTAATCGGCAGAAAATTCTGCCGCCGGCAGCCTACCGTGCACAGCAGAAAGAGCAGATGCCAACTGCCGGCGAGTGGGGCGCTTCCACTATCTGTAAAATGCTGCACAATGTCGTGTATCTGGGCCACTTGGCACAGGGAAAAACGACAAAACTGTCGTTTAAGAGCAGCCTGATTTTAAAAAATCCACAGGAAAAGTGGTCTTTCGTACGCAATGCACATGCGCCTTTGGTACCGCAGGCCGAGTTTGCTTTGGTGCAGAAACGTGCAGTGCCCCGGCGGCCGGCGAGTGACTTTTCCAATATCTTTGCAGGAATCGCAAAGTGCGCGGACTGTGGGCGAAACCTTTCTTCAGCGGGCACGGGCGGCAGGGGAAAAGAGCGCCTTGTCTGCGGCGGCTATAAGCTTTACGGAAAAAAAGCCTGTTCCAGTCACTCCATTTCTTATGACTTTTTGTACCAAATTGTTTTACAGGATTTGCGTGCACAGCTTGCCTGCAGTCCGCAAAAACAGCGGGAGCGCTGTGAGGCGCTGCAGGCTGCTTTTGTGAAAACAGAAAATAAGCAGCCACACAAAATGGCTGCCTTTGACAAACACAGAGAAAAAATAGAGCAGATTATTCGCAGCCTATACGAAGACCGCGTCAGCGGCCTTTTAACACCGGATCAGTTTCAAAAACTGCTGTCCTTTTATGAAGGCAAACAGAAAGCGCTGCTGGCAGAAGCGCAGTTTTGCCGCGGGCGAAATGATGACATGGCAAATGAAAATTTGGATACTAAAATAAAAAAGCTGTTGCAACTTGCCAGCCTGCAAACCCTGACGCCACAGATCCTCTGCTTTTTTATCGATAAAATTACGGTTGGGCAAAGCCGGAAAAGTGCAGACGGCAGGCACATTTTTTCTATTACAATTTACTATCCTTTTGCAAAGCCGCAGCCTTAAAAATCAGCGTAAATTTCGCAAGGATGTGCATGGGATTTGGCTGCAATGCGGCCGGCGTAACTGGCTGCCGCATTATTGATTCCCCGCGCGAGCGGCTGATTGCCATGCTGACCAACAACTTCGTTCCCTGTAACGGCCGCTTTCCCACGCTCATCGCCATTATTTCCATCTTTTTTGTCAGCGGCATGAGCGGGCTGCTGCAAACCTCCGCTGCAGCACTGATTCTGCTTGCAACGGTCGTCCTAGGGGTTGCAGCCACATTCTTGGTTTCGCGCTTCCTTTCCGCTACGGTATTAAAAGGTGTACCATCCTCATTTACGCTGGAATTGCCGCCTTACCGGAAACCGCAGGTGGGTCGGGTGCTCGTTCGCTCTTTACTGGACCGTACGGTATTCGTTTTGGGGCGCGCAGTCTCAGTGGCGGCACCGGCCGGGCTTTTCTTATGGCTTTTGGCAAATTTGCAAATCGGGCAGCAGACGCTTCTTTCTATCTGTGCGGGTGCGCTGGACCCGGTTGGCCGCTTTTTTGGAATGGACGGCGTGATTTTGCTCGCGTTTATTCTGGGTTTCCCTGCAAATGAAATTGTAGTGCCGATTATGCTGATGGGGTACCTCGGCATGGGGCAGCTGACAGATGCCGGCAGCTATGCCACGCTGCAGACGCTGCTGGTCAGTCATGGCTGGACCTGGGTCACAGCGGTGTGCGTCGTGCTGTTTTCCCTAATGCATTGGCCCTGTGCGACCACGATGCTCACGATTCGCAAAGAAAGCGGTTCTTGGAAGTGGACGGTATTGGCGGCTCTTTTACCGACAGCCTGTGGCCTTGGGCTGTGCGCGCTGCTTGCAAACGGCGTTCGGGCATTTGGCCTTATTTAAAAAAACCTCATCCGTTTTTCGCAGCTTGTGCGGGCGGATGAGGCCTTCTTTATTGTATGGAAAAAGAGAGAAAAATGCCGCTCAGGCTGCCGGCTTTTAATAGCGCATTTATGCGAGGGCAAAGGCTTTGGGCAAGTGCTTTTAAATAGGCGGCAGAGGTTTTGCTCTGTATACCAAGCTGTGCACAGACTTCGTCAGCAGCGCCCTGCAGGGCAAAAAAGCGTTCGTGCTTCGAGCGCCCTGCGAGCAGGGCACGAATTTGTGTTTCTGCCTCTGCAGGGCAGTTTAGCACCGAAATGTCTTTTCCCAGCAGCGCAAGACCGAGGGCATTGGTTGCAACCGGCTCATAGAGATTGACCAGCAGCCCCCGGTAGTCAGGACTGGCGCTCCGTAAAAGACAGATGCAGCGAGTTGTGTCAAAGCGCCGCAGCAGGTCGTTTTCCGTCAGCAGACGCCGCAGGTAGCTGAGAATGTAGTCAATGCCAAGGCAGCTTTCTGCCACCGGATGGCACAGCTGGTAGTCAATGCTGCAAGGAAAGCGGTGGGCAAAAAAACGGTAATCGTACTGCCCAAAGCCTTTGCCAATACTTTTTAAGGTATCGCTTAAAGACTGATTTTCAATTTTGACTTGTCTGCAGCACATGGTCTGCCACAGGCGCTTTGCGCGGGCAATTTTGTGCTCAATCGTTTTGATGCCGGCCTCAAAGGCTTTCTCCAGGTCGATGCCGCGAAAGCGGGCAAGGTCTGCCGGTGAGCTGTTAGGGCTTAACTGCAGAGTATACAAAATGGAAGCAAGCAGTTCCTGCGCGGTTTCTTTTGGTACTGAACTGCTGTCTCCGGTTGTATAAAAGGAGGTGCGCTTTGCCGCAAGCTGACACAGGCGCAGCTGCAGGTCCAGCAGGTCATCCTGTGAAAAGGGGCTTTCCTGCTTCTGTATTTTTTTCTGTTCATTCATTGGTCTTGCCCTCTTCCTTTGCGAGCATTTCAAGAATCTGCTGCTTGGTGGGTTCTCCCTGGCCTTCTGCCGCGTTTAGTTCTTCCAGCAGCAGGTCAGTCAGGTACTGTAAAGAGCCGCGTGCCCTGCCATTAAAGACAGAGGCCATTTTTTCAATCAGCTCGTCGTCAGATAGCCTGTCTGCACAGGCATTTTTCAAGGAATAAAATAAATCCTGCAGGTCGGCCAGGGCTTGTGCATAGCTGTCCTGTGAAAGATATGGTGAGTCGCAGAAAGCGTAGACCAGCTTTTTCAGCACGCCCTCACCAAATTCTACCCGGTCTGTATCTTTTAAAGACTGAAAGCGCTTTTGTGCAAGCACCTGTATCTGTCCGGCAGACAGGGATAAGCCGAACATTCTGGTTACGTCGTTGCACTGCGCCAGTTCCTGCTCTGTTTTTGTCTTTTGTATCTGCTCCAGTGAAAATTGATTCTGCATACAAATTCCCCCTGTATATTTCATACACCAAATGGACGTGCAGTGCAAGACTTGAATTTTATCCGGATTTGTGGTAATATAAATTTGCTAAAAGGAAAGATTCTTTCGGAATGTACCGGAAATCTTTCCTTTTTGTCATTTCACCGGCTTTTTCAGAAACTGCGGTGCCCGCCAAAAATTTGTGCGGGCAGGAGGGAGATTTACCTATGTGGGCTTATGATGCTGTATTTTATCAGATCTATCCGCTGGGCTTTTGCGGTGCCCCGCTGCAAAATGACGGCGAAACCGTCAACCGGATCGACAAAGTGACAGAGTGGATTCCACATATTCAAAAGCTGGGCTGCACTGCCGTTTATTTTGGCCCCGTTTTTGAAAGCGATGCGCACGGCTACGACACACGTGACTACCGCACAATCGACTGCCGGCTGGGCACCAACGAAGCTTTTTCCGCTGTCTGCAAGGCCCTGCATCAGGCGGGTATCCGTGTTGTGCTGGACGGCGTTTTCAACCACGTCGGGCGCGGCTTCTGGGCTTTTCAGGATGTGCTGAAAAATCGAGAAAATTCGCCGTATAAAGATTGGTTTTACATCAATTTCGGCGGCAATGACAATTACAACGACGGCCTGTGGTATGAGGGCTGGGAGGGCCACTATGAGCTTGTCAAACTCAACCTGCAGAATCCGGCGGTCGTGCAGCACTTGTTTGCCTGTATTAAAGGCTGGATAGATGAATTCGGGATTGACGGCCTGCGGCTGGATGTCGCCTATTTGCTGGACCGCGGCTTTTTAAAGCAGCTGCGCGCCTTTGCCGACAGCTGTAAGCCGGAGTTCTTCCTGCTCGGCGAGGTTCTGGGCGGCGATTACCGCCAGACCATGAATGACCAGATGTGCAACAGTGTCACGAATTACGAGTGTTACAAAGGCTTGTACTCCAGTTTCAATACACTGAATCTGTTTGAAATTGTGCATTCGCTGTTGCGGCAGTTCGGCCCGGAAGAGTGGGCTCTTTACCGCGGTATGCACTTGCTTTCCTTTGTTGACAACCATGACGTGACCCGTGCGGCTTCAATTATCAGCAACCCCAGGCATCTGCCGCTGATGTATGCACTGCTGTTTGGTATGCCGGGCATTCCGTGCATTTATTATGGCAGCGAGTGGGGTGCAGCCGGCCGCAAAGAAGATGGCGATCCGGCTCTGCGTGCCTGCTTTGACGCGCCGCAGGAAACAGACCTGACCCGCTGGATTTCTGCCTGTGCGCATGCGCATCTGCAGAGTGACGCGCTGAGAAATGGCAGCTTCCAAAGCCTTGTCCTGCAAAATAGTTACTGCATTTTTGAGAGAAAGACCGAAACAGACCGCGTGCTTGTCGCAATTAACGCCGGGGACGCGCCAGTCCATGTCGATTTTAACGCCGGCGCGGGCCGTGCACGCGACCTTATCACAGGGAAAGTGCACGACTTTGGCGGCGGCACAGAACTGCCTCCCTACTTTGCGGCTTTCTGGCAGATTTTTTAAAGGAACGAAGCACGGCAGGTTTTTCACTAACGAATTAAAATAAAGCAAGCCCCTGCAGAAAACCCGTCTCTGCAGGGGCCTTTTGTATGTTTAAAATTCTGTACAAGTTATGGTAAAAATTTTTCTGCAGGTGCTTCTTTCCGGCGGCAGATTTTACAGCGGCCGGCTGCTTTTTCTTCTCGAAAAAGGGAGACTGTAGGAATTTTTTGAGTAGGATATCTATTTGCCAAAAAAGCCATATTAGTGGCATAAACACGGAAAATGTGCCCCTTCCAGCAGGCAAATACCCTTAGATACAGATTGTTTTTAGATTTTCTACCTATTGTTCATAAATTATTCATTAAATGCTTACGGGTTGTATAGTAAAATAAAAAAGTCAGAAATTAAAAAATAAAAAGGGACGGATATGTTTGTTTGGTTATATCAGGCCGCAAAAGCCTGAGCTGCTGGTGCGGGAATACGAGACGTACCATGCAGTTTACTGCGGTATCTGCAAGGCTTTGGGCCAGCAGTATGGCTTCTTTTCCCGTATCCTTTTAAGCTATGACAGCACTTTTTATGCGCTGCTGTTGCTGTCTTTGCAAAAAGACTGCTGCCCTGGGTTTCAAAAAGGCCGCTGTGTTGTTTATCCGCTGAAAAAATGCGTGTACTGTACCGGGGCCGAGGAGCCTTTGCAGCAGGCCGCCGCGCTGTGTGTGCTGCTTTCAGTGCAAAAGCTGCGTGATGACCGCCGCGACCGGGGCAGAGCTGCCCGCCTGCGCGCCGTGTTTTTGCTGCCGCTTCTGCACCACAGCTACCGCAAAGCCGCAAAGAATTACCCGTGGATGGAGCAGGCGGTGCGTTCCTGTATGCAGCAGCAGTCCGCTGCGGAAAAGCAGCCGCAGGCCGGGCTGGATGCCTGCGCACAGCCCACCGCGGAAATGCTTTCGCAGATTTTGTCGCATGCTGTGCAGAAGAAAATGCCCGCGCAGCAGCGCATAATGCAGGAGACGGGCTTTTTTCTCGGCCGCTGGATTTATTTGATGGACGCGGCTGATGATTTGCAGAAAGATGCAAAAAGCGGTGACTTTAATTGGTTCGTTTTTCAGTACGGTGTTACCCCCGACAGCACAGAGGAAGAGCTGCAAAAGGTCAGAGAAAAAGCAAATGCTTCTCTCAATTTGACGATGTCGCGTTTGTACGCGGCATTCAATCTATTGCCGCTCAATCGTTTTGCCTCTATTCTGCGTAATATTGTGGAACAGGGACTGCCGCAGATGCAAAAACAGCTGCTCTTTAAACAAAAGGAGAAAGAATAGATGTCAGATCCGTATCAGGTCATTGGCGTCTCGCCAAACGCAACAGATGAAGAAGTAAAAGCGGCCTATCATAAACTTGCCAAAAAATATCATCCGGATAACTATGCCAACAGCCCGCTTGCAGACCTTGCCAGCGAAAAGATGAAAGAGATAAATGAAGCGTATGATGCCATTGTCAGCCAGCGCAAGCAGCAGGCACAGCAGGGGCCTTTTGGTGGTAATCCCTATCAGCGTGCTTACGGCTATGCTGAAGCGCGCCAGAGCGCGCCGTCCAGTTTTTCCGATGTGCGTACGTTTATTCGCAATGGCCGCACGGCAGATGCTGAGCAGATTCTTGACGGCGTCCCGGCAGAGGGCCGCAATGCAGAGTGGTATTTCTTAAAAGGCACGGTCCTTTATAACCGCGGTCAGCTGGAGCAGGCCACCAACTATATTTCGCGCGCCTGCCAGATTGACCCAGGCAACAGCGAATACCGCACAGCCATGGATCAAATCACCGGCCAGTACCGCGGTTATTACGGCGGCTATAACCCGATGTCGCAGCAAAACCGTAACTCCGATATGAATCAGGCCTGTGGGTGCTGTGGCGACTTGGTCTGTGCAGATGCGTGCTGTGAGTGTTTTGGGGGAAATCTGATTCCCTGTATTGGCTGCAGATGAGGGGGCTGTATCTTTGAAAAGAGGGCATACGCTGAAAGTCGCGTTCTGCGGCATTTTAACAGCGCTGGCACTGGTGTTTATCTGCCTTGGCGGCATTATTCCGGTGATGACGTATGCCATGCCCGCGCTTGCCGGCCTGGTGCTGATTCCCGCGGTTATCGAGCTCGGCACCACGTGGGCATGGCCGGTCTATATCGCCTCTGCAATATTAGGGGCGCTCTTGGGGCCGGATAAAGATGCCGCGGTGCTGTATATCTTCTTTTTCGGGTATTACCCAATCGTAAAAGCAGTGATTGAAAAACGCTTTTCCAAACGCTGGGTCTGCCTTTTGCTGAAGCTGCTCTTATTTAATGCAGCGGCTGTGGTGTCATTCTTTATCAGTATTTACCTTTTAAGTGTTCCGCGGGCGGCTTTTACAATTGGTGGCATTTATTTGCCCGGCGTGCTTTTGCTTTTGGCAAACTTCGTCTTTCTTCTTTACGACTATGCGGCCGGCGGCGTGGCTTCGTTTTATTTCTGCCGTCTACACCAATATATCCGCAGATGGCTGCATGGTAATTTTTAAATTTTTAGATTTCAATGTAATATAATAAAATAAAGAATTCTGCCGCAGGCGTTTGTTCTGCGGCTTTTTTAGCTTTTATGTGAAAATTTGCGCCTTGCTGACGTTTAAGAACGTGGTGCGCCCTGCGCCGAGAACAAAGGCAAGTGATAGTATTGCAGGTAAAGCTGCAGAATGTGCTACGCCTGCATTAAAAAACAGGCCGCCGCAAAAGCGGTGCCTGCCATTTGTTTTATGCCATATTGCGGCATCTTTAGCTTTTATGTGAGAATTTGCGTTTCGCCGACGCATAAGTATCTGCCATAATCATAGCTAGGTTTTTATCTGATAGATTAATTGCGCTTTTGCTGACCAGCTGCCGCAGCAGAACTTCCCCCTCACCGTCTAGCTGTGCCAGCAAGTGTAGCACTTCGCTGAAACGCTCTGGGGAATCATACGTAAAGCCGTTTACACCATCCCGTACAAATTCAGAGTTTGCGCAGCTTTGGCTTAAAATAACCGGCAGGCCGGCGGCTTGTGCCTCTAATGGAGAGGCTTTTACAGCGGGCGAAACACTGCCGCTTACAAAAGCGCGGCAGCAGGCGAAACAGTCATTCAAGTCGTGCTGTGAAAGTTCACCAACAAAAGTGACTTGATTGTCCAGTGCAAGGTCTTTTGCCTGTTCCCCGAAGCGTGCCGCTTCCGGTCCGCTGCCGACAACCAGCAGCTGCAGGGAGGGGTCGCTTCCCGCGGCAGATTTCCACAGATCCAGCAGGGTGTCCAGTCCGCAGTCGTCCAGCAGACGGCCGGCAAAAGCAAAGCAGGTCGTGCCAGGCTGAATGCCCAGACGCTTTTTAAAGACATCAGAAGCATTCGTTGGACGAAAATTAGAAAGGTTAATGCAAAAAGGCGAGCGCTGCACTTTGCAGTGAATATCCAATTCCTCCAGCAGGCTTTGCGTCTGTGCCGAGGGGGAGCAGACAACATCGCTTTCAGTAAGAATTTTGCGTACGGTGCTGCGTACTTTCATCTTTGCCAGGTTGTCATAGGCTTTGTTTGTGCCATAGCCCTCCATAGCGTCGTGCAGGTTGTGAACGGTTGTAACCAGGGGCAGATGGCGGCGCTGAGCGTACTTTAAGCCTGCCAGACCCATTTCGTCCAGTGTGACAACATGTACAACATCTGGGCGGAATTTATTCAGCATATTTTCCATTGGGCCCAAAAGGCTGACCCGCACTGACATTCCGTAAAGGCTGGGTGTTACTTTTGCTGGGCAGTATATGCTGCCATCCTGCGAAAAACAGTCATCTACAGACGGATCTGCCGTGGCCAACACAACCTGATGACCGGATTTTTCCAGCCCGCTTTTTAGTACAGCGGTATATGTGGCGGCGGCGCTTCTTACAGTGCCGGCACCCGAAAATAAGGCGATTTTCATAAATAACCTCCGGTATGATTTTCAGTCCGGCAGACGCGCAGGGCCCTACAGGCAACTCTTTTTCTGGTAAATTCTCTCCGGATGAAATCAGAATCATATACATTATAGCACAGAATCCGCTCGGTTCAAGCTGAATCGAAAAGGATAAATTTATCTTTTGACGTATTTGGTCTTTAAACTTTTCCTGCCATAGGATATAATAGAAGATAAATATTCAAAGCTTCTGCACAGTATAGGGAAAGAGCAGGTGTTGTTTTATGGCTACAAAATTCAGTGTATCCTTGGACAAAGTAATAAAAGAACTTTCTCTGAAGACCGTTTATATGCCCGGTGATCCACAGAAAGTGCTGATCACTTCCACGGATGTCAACCGCCCCGGTCTGGAACTAAACGGATTTTATGATTATTATGATTCTTCCCGCATTGTTATTTTAGGCAATGCTGAAACCGCTTTTTTAAAGGACAGACCGCCAGAGTACCGCACAAAAGTACTAGACGGGCTTTTTTGCAAAAAGCCGCCGGCGGTCATTATTGCCCGCGGATTGGACCCGGTGCCCGAGCTGTTGGACGCAACCCGCAAGTATGAGGTGCCGGTGCTTGCCACGACCGAGACTACCAGCAGTCTGGTTGCTTCCTTGGTAGCCTACATGAATGTAGAGCTGGCGCCGCGTATTACCCGGCACGGCGTTTTGGTGGAGGTCTACGGCGAGGGCGTGCTGATTGTCGGCGACAGCGGCGTCGGCAAAAGCGAAACCGCTATTGAGCTGATTAAGCGCGGCCACCGCCTGATTGCAGACGATGCAGTTGAAATCCGCCGCGTTTCTGCAAAGACGCTGGTAGGCCAGGCCCCCGCGAATATCCGTCACTTTATCGAGCTGCGCGGCATCGGCATTATCAACGCCCGCCGCATTTTCGGTATTGGCGCAGTCAAGGTTTCTGAAAAAATCGATTTGATTATCAATATGGAACAGTGGGACGGCCACAAAGTCTATGACCGTATGGGCATTGACAGTGAGTATACGGAGCTGCTTGGCATTAAGGTCCCGGTGCTGACCATTCCAGTAAAGCCTGGGCGCAACCTTGCGGTCATTATTGAAGTTGCCGCAATGAACAACCGCCAGAAAAAGATGGGCTACAATGCGGCCGAGGAGCTCCTGCAGGGCCTTGGCATGGACCTTTCTATGGTGAAACAGCAGGAAACCAAAATGGAACTCAATGTTTAAAAGCCGCCGCGGTCTGCGGAACCGCTGAGGTACAGCAAATTCTTTTACAGGCTTTTTTAAATCAGGGGATATGGAGGAAACTTGTTTATGAGGCTGATTGCCGATTTGCACACGCACACGATCGCTTCTACGCACGCGTACAGTACACTGCAGGAAAACGTGGCCGCTGCAGCAAAGCAGGGCCTTGCGGCGGTTGCTATTACCGACCATGGGGTCACCATGCCCGGCGCGCCCGGCAGATGGTATTTTCAAAATTTATCTATGCTGCCGCGCTATATCGATGGCGTCATGGTCTTGCGTGGGCAGGAAACGAATATTATAGACTATGAGGGAAACGTTGATCAGCAGGCCGACTGCATCCATGACCTAGACTGGCTGATTGCCTCCATTCACGGCGTCTGCATGCCTAAGGACGATGAACCTACGCCTGAAAAAGTAACGCATCTGTGGGAGCAGATCTGCAGAAATCCACGCATCAATGTAATTGGCCACTGCGGCCTGCGCCGGTATCCGTTCGATTACGAGCGGGTAATTCCACAGTTTGGCGCAGCGGGCAAGCTGGTCGAAATCAACGAGGGTACGTTTCGCAGTCGCCCAGATTCTATCCCAAACTGCCGCAAAATTGCGGCGCTGTGTAAAAAGTACCGTGTACCGGTTGTTGTTGACAGCGACGCCCACTTTTCTGCGCTGATTGGCGACTGCCCCCGCTCGCTGCAGCTGCTGCAGGAACTGGACTTTCCGGAAGAGCTGGTCGTAAACGCCAGCACAGAGCGGCTGAAAGCATACCTTGCAAAGCACACCGGTGTGTTTGGCAGCTTTATTTCATAATCATATTCGGATTTATATTTAGGAGGATCATCTGATGGAAAAATTAGAGGCTCTGAAAAAAACGGCGGAAAATGCCGGCTGCTTGGTACTGAAAGATGAGCCTATGAGCCGCCACACGACCTTTCAAATCGGCGGTCCGGCGGATCTTTATATTGCGGTAAAAGATATTATTGCACTGAAGGATATTGTGCGCATGGCCGCCTCACTGAATGTGCCCCTGCTGACGCTTGGCAATGGCAGCAATGTGGTGGTCAGCGATGAGGGTATTCGAGGCGCGGTGCTTTCGCTTACCGGCGATTTCCGCCGCATCACACTCTCTGACCCAACTACAATCTGCTGCGGCTCGGGTGCAACTTTGGCGGCTCTGTGCAAGTTTGCGCAGCGCAACAGCTTGAGCGGCGCTGAGTTTGCCTGGGGCATTCCGGGCAGCGTTGGCGGTGCGGCCTTTATGAATGCCGGCGCCTACGAGGGGCAGTTCAGCGATATTTTGGTTTCTACCACCCATGTCACCACTACCGGCCGCACAGATTCCCTGCTGGGGCCGGAGATGGAAATGGATTACCGCAAGAGCGCCTACCTGAAAAATAACTGCATTATTACCTCTATTGTCGTACGGTTGGAGCCGGGTAATAAAGAACAGATTTCCATGCAGATGGATGACTACTTCAGCCGCCGCAAAGAAAAGCAGCCGCTTGAGCAGCCCAGTGCGGGCAGCATTTTTAAGCGGCCCGACGGCGCCTATGCTGGCGCTTTAATCGAAGAAGCCGGCCTGAAAGGCGAAAAAGTAGGCGGGGCAATGGTCAGCGAAAAGCATGCCGGCTTTATTGTCAACAACGGTGGTGCTACCTGCAGCGATGTAAAAGCGCTGATTGAAAAAATACAGGAAACGGTACTGAAAAAGAGCGGTGTTTCGCTGGAGTGTGAAGTGCGGTTTATCTCATAAGGAAGTGTCTGTAAATGGATTTTATCATTGTTACCGGATTGTCCGGCGCGGGCAAATCCCGTGCAGTCCATGCAATGGAGGACATTGGCTTTTACTGCATGGACAATATCCCGCCCAAGCTGATTCCGGCTGTCTACGACCTGTGTATGCAGGCCAAAGATTCCCTTTCCCACGTGGCTGTTGTTACAGATATCCGCGGCGGCGGCATGTTTTCCAGTTTGTTTGAAACACTTGAGGGCCTTCGCTTAGAGCACAAGACCTACAAAATTCTTTTCTTAGATGCGAGCGATACAGTGCTTATCAACCGCTTTAAAGAAACCCGCCGTAAGCACCCGCTGTCAGAGGACACAACCAGCCTTGACCAGGCTGTCAAACTGGAGCGCGAGATTCTGCGCCCTGTGCGGGAACTGGCCGACTATATCATTGATACTTCGCTTTTATCACCGGCACAGCTTAAAGAGCGGATTTCCAGTCTTTTCTTAGGCGACGCGACCTCGGCATTGCAGATTCACTGTATGTCTTTCGGTTTCAAATTTGGCATGGCAACAGAGGCCGACCTTGTGTTTGATGTACGCTGTCTGCCGAACCCCTATTATGTAGAGGAACTGCGTCATAAGACCGGACTGGATGCCCCAGTACGCGATTATGTGCTGAAATGGGACCAAACAAAAGGCTTTATCAGCCGTCTGTTTGACTTGATTGATTATATGATTCCGCTTTACTGTGACGAGGGAAAAAGTCAGCTGGTTATCGCCATCGGGTGCACAGGCGGGCACCACCGCTCTGTCACCATTGCGCAGCTGCTCTACGAGCATTTGGTGGAAAAGGGCTTCCGCGCCAGTGTAAACCATCGGGATATTCAAAAGAACTGAGTCCAGCCTGCAGCCTGTGAAAATGGGAAGTGATTTCGGAATGTCTTTTTCTTCAGACGTGAAAAAAGAGCTTTGCAAAGGGAAAAAGAAAGCACAGCGGCCCTGCTGTGAAAAAGCAGAATGCTATGGAATGTTGCTCTTTGGGCATTCCTTTCGCTTAGTAGACATTTCTTTCACAACAGAAAGTGCAGCGGCAGCAAACCGCGCTGCACAGCTGACAGCAGAAATGACCGGCGCCATTATTTCCATTCGTACGGTGCTGCGCCGCGTTTCTCATGCGGCAAGTGTCGTTTCGGTAGAGGACGAGCGCGACCGCCTGCGTGTGTTGGATTTTTTCGGCCATACAGGGAAAGAGGTCCCTTTGCGCCTCAATCGTGCGAATCTGGAAAACGAGTGCTGCACGGCGGCTTTTCTGCGCGGTGCATTTCTTTCCTGCGGGATGGTGATGAATCCGGAAAAAGATTACCGGCTGGAATTCAAAGTCCCTCACATGCACCTTTCGCGCGATATGACGGCCTTGCTCGGCGAGCTGCCCATGGCGCTGCAACCGGGTGTTTCACAGCGGCAGGGGACATATGTTGTCTACCTGAAAAGCAGTGAAAAAATTGCCGACCTGCTCACACTAATAGGTGCGCCGCATGCCGCCATGCAGTTTATGCAAATCAAAATGCTGCGCGAAGTGCGAAACCACGTCAATCGCCGCACCAATTTTGAAACAGCAAATTTGGATAAAACTGCTTCTGCCGCAGCACGCCAAATTTATGCCCTGCAGCAGCTGCAAGACTGTGGCGCGGGCCTTGAGGCTCTGCCGGCTGACCTGCGGGAGCTTGCCCGCTTGCGCTGGCAGAACCCGGAGCTTTCCCTGCGGGAGCTGGGAGAAAAGCTTTTGCCGCCGCTTTCCCGTTCCGGGGTAAACCACCGGCTGCAGCGTATTACGGAACTTTCCGAAAAAATCTGCAGAGAACGCAGAAAAAAATAAACCGCCGCCGGATTCTGCGAAGCCTGTTTGCCGGTTTTGGCGGCATTTTTTTGTTTTGGCGCGGGGATAAAAAACAGATCGTTTTGGCCGACAAGAGGAGAGATCATATATGTTTGTTCACCTGCATCTTCATACAGAATACAGCCTGCTAGATGGCGCCTGCCGTATTGAGCAGCTGCTGGATACGGCAAAAGCTCGCGGGGACAAAGCGGTCGCCATTACCGACCACGGTGTCATGTATGGTGCGGTGGATTTTTACAAAGCGGCAAAAGCCCGCGGCATTAAACCGATTATCGGCTGTGAGGTCTATGTTGCCCAGCGCAGCCGCTTTGACCGTACCCGCGAACTAGACGGCGAAAACCGCCATTTGGTTCTGCTGTGTGAAAACAATGAGGGTTACCAAAACTTGATTCAGCTAGTCAGCCGCGCATGGACCGAGGGCTTTTACAGCAAGCCGCGCATTGATTTTGAGCTTTTACAGAAATATCATACGGGAATCATCGCTCTGTCGGCCTGCTTAGCCGGCGAAATTCCGCGTGCCCTTTCTGCAAATGACTATCCGCGCGCAAAAGAGGCCGCTCTGCGCTATGAATCCATCTTTGGAAAAGACCATTTTTACCTTGAACTGCAGGACCACGGCCTGCCGGAGCAAAAACGTGTCAATCCGGGTATTCTGCGCCTTTCCGAGGAGACCGGCATTCCGCTGGTCGTGACCAACGACTGCCATTATATCCGCAAAGAAGACAGCGAGATGCACCATGTCCTGCTGTGTATTCAGACAAACCATACGCTTGATGAAGAGGGCGGGCTGGACTTTGGCAGCAAAGAGTTTTACTACAAAACGGAAGAAGAAATGCGCGCACTGTTTCCGCAGCACCCCGAAGCGGCCGACAACACGGTAAAGATTGCAGAGCGCTGCAATGTCACGTTTGAGTTTGGCAAAACGAAGCTGCCGCGCTTTGATACGCCGAATGGTCAGGATAATGTTGCGTACTTCCGCGAAAAATGCTATGCCGGTCTGCACCAGCACTATGGGGAACACCCTAAGCCGGAAATTACACAGCGTCTGGAGTACGAGCTGAATACGATAGAAAAAATGGGGTATGTCAATTATTATCTCATTGTGCACGATTTTGTGCGCCACGCCAAAGAGGTTGGCATTCCGGTGGGGCCGGGCCGCGGCTCCGGCGCGGGCAGCCTTGCGGCCTACTGTATCGGTATTACCGGCATTGACCCCATTCGGTATGATCTGCTGTTTGAACGCTTTTTAAATCCAGAGCGTGTCAGTATGCCTGATTTCGATATTGATTTTGCGGACGACCGCCGTCCGGAAATGATTGACTATGTTACGCAGAAATACGGTGCGGACCACGTCGCGCAGATTGTCACTTTTGGCACTATGGCTGCGCGCGGCTCTATCCGCGACGTTGGCCGTGTTATGGGCATTCCCTATGCGGCAGTTGACAGCGTGGCAAAGCTGATTCCCACAGCTCCCGGTCAGAGCATGACCCTGCAAAAAGCGCTGGATACCGTGCCGGAACTCAGGCACCGCTATGATGAAGACCCACAGGTGCACCGCCTGTTTGATATGGCACAAAAAATAGAGGGCATGCCGCGCAATGCTTCCACCCACGCGGCGGGGGTTGTCATTACCGACAAACCAGTGGCTGAGTACGTACCGCTTGCGAAAAACGGCGACTCGACTGTCTGCCAGTACACCATGACGACACTGGAAGAACTCGGCCTGCTAAAAATGGACTTTCTGGGGCTGCGCAACCTTTCGGTTATTCACGATGCCGAGGAAATGATTCAGAGCGGGCAGCCGAATTTTCGGGTTGCCCAGATTCCACTGGATGCACCGGAAGTCTATCAAATGCTTACAGCAGGCAATACAGATGGCGTATTTCAGTTTGAGTCAGCGGGTATGCGCAGCGTTATCATGCAGCTGCGCCCAGAGGGAATGGAGGACTTAATCGCTGTTATTTCGCTTTATCGCCCTGGTCCTATGGAATCTATCCCACGCTATATTCGCAACCGCCACCATCCCGAACTTGTCACCTATGCGCACCCGCTGCTCGAGCCGATTTTAAAGGTGACCTATGGCTGCATTGTCTATCAGGAGCAGGTCATGCAGATTTTCCGCTCGCTGGCGGGCTACAGCCTTGGCCGCGCAGATATCGTCCGCCGCGCCATGAGCAAGAAAAAGCATGCCGTAATGGAGCGCGAAAAAGAAATTTTTCTGCACGGTCTGCAGAGGGAAGACGGCACATGGGAAGTGCCCGGCTGTCTGCGCAACGGTGTAGATGAAGCAACTGCACTGAAAATTTACAGTGAAATGGAGAATTTTGCTTCGTACGCATTCAATAAATCACACGCGGCGGCGTACGCATACCTGGCGTATCAAACGGCATACTTAAAGTGTTTTTACCCGCGCCAGTATATGGCAGCGCTTATGACAAGCGTGCTGGACAATTCGGCAAAGCTCTCTTCCTATATTGCCGAGTGCGGCCGCCTGCATATCCGCGTGCTGCCACCGGAAATCAATTCCAGTGCGGCAGAGTTTACCGTTGTCGGCAAAGATATCCGCTTTGGGCTGCTGGCTGTGCGCAACCTTGGCCGCGGCTTGATCGATTCTGTACTTGAGGAGCGCAAAACTTCCGGAAACTTCCGCTCCTTTTATGATTTCTGCAAGCGCACATTCGACCAGATGAACCGCCGCGCACTGGAAAGCCTGATTCGCTGTGGTGCACTGGACCGCCTGGGCAACAACCGCCGCGAAATGATGACGGCTGTTCCGGGTATTTTAGAGGCCCTTGGCAGCGACAAGCGGCGCAATATCGAGGGTCAAATCGGCTTTTTCGACCAGCCGGGCGGTGGGGAAGAGGATACCTTTCAAATTGATGCCATGCCGGACTACAGCCCACAGGACAAGCTGACTATGGAAAAAGAAGCGACCGGCATGTTTCTTTCCGGCCACCCGATGGCAGCCTATGCAGGGCTTTATCAAAAAATTGGCGCCGCGAAAATTGGGGATATACTGGAATGCTTTTCGACACAGGGCGACAGCCGCTGGCACGACAACGACCGCATCACAATTTTAGGGATTGTTTCCGCAGTTAAAACCAAAGTGACGAAAAACAACAGCACCATGGCCTTTGTCACATTAGAAGATTTTAACGGCAGTATGGAGATTCTAATTTTCCCGCAGGCACTGGCGCGCTTTGCCCTACTACTCAATGAGGGGCGGGTGCTGTGTGCTACCGGCCGCCTGAGCGTGCGTGAGGACGAGGACCCAAAGCTTTTGTGTGACGAGATTCGCCCGGCAGAAGAGCTGCAGGAGTCCGTATCCAAAATCGGGCAGCCTGCCGGAAAGCACGTGAAACCAGGTCTTTACCTGCGGGTAAGCAGCAAAGAGGACACCGGCTACCTGCACGCGAAAAAGTACCTCGCTGTCTTTGACGGCCGCACACAGCTGTACGTCGTCTTTCAAAAAGAAAAAGAGTTTTTCCGTGCACCTGCTTCTATGGGGGTCGATGTAAACGAAGTTTTGCTGCAGGCCCTGCGGCAGGTGCTGGGTGATGGAAATGTCGCTTATGTGAAATAATTTTCCATGAGTATGATATAATTGTCCATATTATTTCCTTGTAGTGCATTAAAAAATAGCTTATAATAGAACTATATGAAGTTCTGCGGGTATTTTTGTTTCCCGCAGGCTGCCTGTAGTAAGAGGATAATTGGAGGTAATTTGAAATGAGTGCAAAGTCCATTGCTGTTCTCACCAGCGGCGGCGATGCTCCTGGCATGAATGCAGCAATTCGCGCAGTAGTCCGTGCGGGTATCGCAAAAGGCTTTAGCGTACTGGGTGTGCGCCGCGGCTACAATGGCCTGCTTAACGGCGATGTATATGAAATGAATCTGCGCAGTGTATCCGATATTATCGGCCGCGGCGGCACAATTCTATATACCGCGCGCAGCCCAGAGTTTAATACACCTGAGGGCGTAAAAAAGGCTGCAGATGTCTGCAAGAGGCTGAATGTTGTCGGTGTTGTGGTCATTGGCGGCGACGGTTCTTTCCGCGGCGCGCGCGACCTTACCAATGCAGGTGTGCCGTGCATCGGCCTGCCGGGCACCATCGACAACGATATTGCCTCCAGTGAATATACCATCGGCTTTGATACAGCAATGAATACCGCAGTCGAAATGATTGACCGCATTCGTGATACAACCGAGTCCCATGACCGCTGCAGCGTTGTCGAGGTCATGGGCCGCCACTGCGGCGACCTTGCCCTGCAGGTTGGCGTCGCGACCGGTGCAACTTCCATTTTGGTGCCTGAACTGAAGTGGGACTTCCAGACAGATATTGTCGACCGTATCCACTTTGCGCAGAAGACCGGCAAGCGCCATTTTGTCATTATGGTGGCAGAGGGCATCGGCGGCACTAATGAGATTGCAAAGAAAATACAGGAAACAACCGGCATCGAGACCCGCGCAACTATTTTGGGTCATGTGCAGCGTGGTGGTTCCCCGACTCTCCGCGACCGTGTTATCGCCAGCGCAATGGGTTACCATGCAGTAGACCTGTTGGAGAACGGCCACAGCAACCGTGTTGTTGTGCTGCGCGGCGGCAAGGTAGTTGACCTTGATATTACTGAGGCGCTGAATATGAAGCGTGTCTTTAATAAAGAACTGTATGATATTGCATTGACCATTTCCATTTAATTTTCTGTACAGCAAACGGCGCCAAAGGTATTTTGCCTTTGGCGCCGTTTTTTACGAGAGTCCAGCCACGGTTTGCTGCATTTCTTCAAAAGAAGTTGGGTCAGCTTCACAAATCTTGTGCTGTACAGAGGTCGGCTGCGAGTAAAAATATTCATAGCTAGTGGTGTCCTGGTCGAGCAAATCAGAAAGGCACAGGTGCTGGCCTTTTCCGGGAGCAGGGGAGCTATTCATCTGCATCGTCTCCGATTCGCTGCACCAAAGCACGCATTTCATTTTTTGAGCCGACTTCCCGTACTTGCTGTAGTACGGCCTGCCTTTCGACAGCGGTCATATTAGAAAAGTGCTGTGCTGCTTTGTCGTTTTCAAAAAGCGCCATGCCAAACCCCATTGGCAGTTCTCTAAGCGGTTCCACTTTCATTCCTCATTCCTGCAAAAATTTTGTTTTTTCAGCTGAAACCGAGCACTTTTGCTAGTATGTGCAGCCGCGGCGGCAATATCATAGCGGCGCGCACGCCAAAATTTTCAGCTTCTGTTTTTTGCATAAAAATTTACTGTCAGATTGGTAGTACGCACCAAAGCGGGCATACTACCTGCTGAAATGAGGTGCAGCTATGTCATACGTAAATCCGAAACTGGAAAAACAATTTGAGTCTTTGTCAATCGACCTAAAGAATGAAATCCTTGCCCGCAATGTCACCATCAACAGTATGTCCGACCTAATGGCTGTCTTGCAGCAGATTGTCGATGAGGGAAATTCGTAAAAAGAGAGAATATTTCTTTCGCGAAAAAGCTTTCTAAAAACTTATAATCTCAGAAAAAGGCCCGCAGAAGAATATTCTGCAGGCCTTTTTCTATATGAATTTTATCTTTTAAATCAATCAAAAATATTGCCGGGGCTGAGAATGTCATTGGGGTCAAACAGGTTTTTAATGCCTTTCATCAGCTCAATCTGACGCGGCGGGAACTGCAGCGGCATGTGCTTTTTGCGGGTCTTGCCGGTGCCATGTTCCGCGGTGACGGTGCCACCGTTTTTGATAGCAGCTTTATAAATGGATTCTTTCAGCTCTTCATAGTTGTCAGGCAGTTTGCCGCCTTCGCCGAGGATAAAGTTGTGGATATTGCCGTCACCGATATGTCCCAGGGAAACCACTTCACGGTGGTATTTATCGGCAAGGTCGTGTACTTCGTCAAAAAAGTGCGGCAGTGTTGACGGCGGCACGGCGACATCCATAATATCGGCGACCTTGTCTTTAAACGGCACATAGGCGTTGCTGCGCACCTCAAGAATGCGGCGCTGCTCACGTTCGCCGTCGGCGACAACGCTGTCAATAGCGTGATGCTTTTCACAGATGTCGACAATCTTTTCTACATTCGAGTACAGAAGGTCTTCTGTAGGTTCTTCTACAATGAACATCAGGTCAACAGAACCCTTTGTGCAGGGCCAGGTGGTACCCAGTTGTTTGGCCGCCTTTACAGAGATGATGCGGTCCATGTATTCGATTGCCAGCGGCGTAATGCCGTCCTGCAGGATATCTGGTACAGCAGCGGTTGCGTCGTCGTAGTTGTTGAAAGAAACCAGCAGCGTGCCGCTGAATTTGTTTTTGGCGTACAGGCGCAGCGTGACCTTAGTGATAATGCCCAGGGTACCCTCGCTGCCAATCATCAGATTCATCAGGTCAAGCCCCATGTTGTTTTTCAGCAGCTTGCCGCCAAAAGTGACAATCTCGCCGGTAGGCAGTACGACCTCAAGAGCCTTTACATGGTTGCGCATAATGCCATGCTTTACAGCACGGGTGCCGCCGGCATTTTCAGCGACCATGCCGCCCACTTGGGCGCCCTCGTCGCCCGGGTGCACCGGGAAAAACAGCCGACCTTGTTTCTTCAGGGTTTCCATCAGCTGGCTCAGGGTAACGCCAGATTCCACAGTGATCATCAGGTCTTTTTCGTCCAGTTCAATCACTTTATTCAGCCGCTCCAAAGAAAGGATGATGCTGGGCTGCGTGGGAATCGCGCCGGCGACCACGTTGGTTGCGCCGCCGCGTACGGTAATCGGCAGCAGAACACGGTTTGCGTACTTTACAATCTGCGAAATTTCCTCAGGCGTGGCCGGCTTTACCACTACGCAGGCAGGGTTGGCTTTGGGGCGCAGCAGGGGCTCGGTTTCGTCATAAAGATATCCGGTAGTAATATCGGGGTCGCAGGTGCAGCTGTCGGTGCCGACAATTTTCCGCAGGTCCTCTACTACCTTTTCCGGTGTGTTCGTCAGAAGTTCCGTATTCATTATTTTTACTCTCCTTTTTCTTACTCGATGGTCACTGGTGTAAAAAAATATAAAAAAAGATTACCTCTCGCATGGGGCGAGAAGTAATCCGCGGTACCACCCATATTTATCACTTGGTATGCGGGGTAACGGCCGCTGCCGGCTGGGCTTATTAGGCACAAAGTGCTGTTTGGTCCGCAACTCGGGGGTGATCTTTTGGCTGACTCTGTCTGTGGGTTTTCATCGTTCCCACTCTCTGCTAGGCGCGGTGCAGCTTACTTTTCCCTGTCACTGTTTTTGTTGTTTTTAATTTGGCACAATTATATAGCAGAGATCTTTTCGTTGTCAATGTGATAAAGCAACAAAATAAATATTTTGTATGAAGCACTATAATTTTTAGATAATTTTGAATAAATTAGTACTTTATTTTCAACTAAAAACTTTTTCTGCTTTTATTCGCCAAAGAAAGGCAGGACCATTTCGCAGCCCTGCGACTGCTAAGAAAGGCTGCAGATACGTAAAAACTGATACAAAAAAATAGAAATGAACTTTCAAATTTTTTGTTTTACTTTTCTTCATATTTCCTTGACTATACCCCGCAAAGTATGCAATAATAATTTAGCAACAGTGCTTTTTCGACAAAAAGCACTGGACTTTCGTTTGCTTAAAAATAAATTTCTGAATTTCTGCAAAAATGGGCAGAAATTTCAGTTTGCTTTGTATGTAGAAAGAATGATAGTTACAAAATGAAAAAAGGAACAGTACACAGTACGCGCGCCTGGGTCATTTTGGTGGCTGTTTTGGCAGTGATTGTTTTCCTTTTGTCGGTTGTTATCAGCCGCAGTGTCCTGCAGAAACAGGAGGCGGCCCGCAAGGTCTCCGCCGGTGTGTCACACTTGCAGCAGATGGAAAAAACAAACACTGCCGGGGTTGAGTCACAGGTGGCAAATATGCACCAGACAGAAGAAGTGGGAAAGCTGACGACAGGCACGGGCTCTATCTGGAAGCAGTTTCGTGACTACGCCATTTTGGGGGATTCGCGTGCGGTCGATTTTTCACAGGACGGTTTTTTGGAGAGCAGCCGTGTCTTGGCGAAAATTGGGGTGCCGATTACCGATGTCAAAAACCATTTGGCAGCTCTGAAAGCGCTCAATCCTGCGCGTGTCTTTTTGATTTACGGGTTAAATGACATTGAGTCCGGCAACTGGAATACAACACAGGCCTACAATGAGGAACTCGGCAAAACCGTGTCGAGTATTAAGCAGGCATGCCCACGAGCAACAGTTTATGTAAACTCTATTCTGTTGGTGCAAGATCCGGCCTACCGGGAATCCAAGACCTATTACCGTATTCCAGAGTACAATGCCGCGATGAAGACCTACTGTGCTCAAAATAAAATTCCATATATCGACAATGACGCTGTCTGCAAAGCACACACCGACCAGTTTGAGCCGGACGGCATTCATTATAAACAGGGATTTTACGAGTATTGGGCGAAAAATATAATAACAGAGGTCATAAAAAATGAAAAAAGCTGAGCATTATGGAATCCCCGCGGCCATGGCGGTGTGTGTTGCTGTTTTGCTTGTCTTTTTGTTTGCCATACAGCGTTCTGGTAAGGTAAGCGGTGCGGCTGTAAAGACTGTTTCCGCGGCGGTCACAGCCGTAACAGACCAGTCACAGATGAAGCAGGGGAACAACAGCATGGTCAAGCGGCTTTACGGGCTCGACCCGAATGAGTACGAGGGCGTTTCGCTGTATTACCCGTCTTCAGCGGCTGCGGCAAATGAAGTCCTTGTTGTCAAGCTGAAAGACGTAAAACAACAGGAGGGTGTGAAGGCCGCTGTTGAGGCGCGGCGTGATTCCCAAACTAAAAATTTTAACGGCTACGGCGTTGGGCAGTACGAAATGCTCAAAGCCAGTGTGCTGGATGTTTCCGGAAATTACGTATTGTACGTTGTAAGCAAAAATCCAAAAGAGGCTGATGCTGCCTTTCAAAAAGCACTGTAGGGGGCAGAGTAAATCATGGGTTTCAGCAGTCTCTTTTTTTTGTTTGCTTTTTTGCCCCTGAGCCTTCTGCTCTATTACCTTGTACCCCAAAGAGCTAAAAATGCAGTTATCATGGTGATAAGCCTTGTGTTTTACGCATGGGGTACACCAAAGTATATTGTACTGCTGCTTTTCAGTATTTGCTTCAACTACTTTGCGGGGCTGGGCATTGCTGCTGGGAAAAAAGCGCAGAAAAGGCCACAGGCGCTCGCTTATATGGTGATTGCGGCGGTTGTCAATCTTTTGCTGCTTGGCTTTTTCAAATACGACGGCTTTCTGGTTGACAACCTCAATAAACTGTTTCATACTTCATTTGCACATACGACCCTGGCACTGCCGATCGGTATCTCTTTCTATACGTTTCAAGTGCTGTCTTACATTTTTGATGTGTACATGGAAAAAGCTCCGGTACAGAAAAACTTTATCGACTTTGCTGTTTATGTCAGCTTCTTTCCCAAGGTCACTTCCGGGCCAATTGTACAGTACCATGACATGGCAGACCAACTGACCCAAAGAAGCTGCAGTTTCGTGAAATTCGGCGAAGGCGCCAAACTGTTTATCATCGGTTTGGGAAAAAAGGTTCTGCTGGCTGACTGCCTGAACACCACCTTTACCGCTGTGTCGGCCCTGCCGTTGCAAAACGTTTCTGTCCTTTCGGCGTGGGTTGGCTGTATTACTTATACGCTGATTATTTATTTTGATTTTTCCGGCTATTCGGATATGGCCATCGGCCTTGCCAAGATGTTCGGCTTTGATTTTGACAAAAACTTTGATTATCCTTATATTTCGCAGAGCGTTACCGAATACTGGCGTCGGTGGCATATTTCCCTCGGCCGCTGGTTCCGTGACTATGTCTATATTCCGCTGGGCGGTAACCGAAACGGCCTCGCAAACAATATCCGCAACATCGTGATTGTCTGGCTGTTGACAGGGCTGTGGCACGGTGCCGCATGGAACTTTATCTTTTGGGGCGGCTTTTACGGCGTGCTGCTGCTGTTTGAAAAGTTTGTCATCAAGCAGTATCTGCCGAAGATTCCAGCGGCAGTGAAGCATATCTTTACAATGCTGATGGTGATGATCGGCTGGGTGTTTTTCTTTTCGCCCTCGCTGCCTTTTGCGTTCCAGTGGGTTGGCAGAATGTTTGGCATTGGGGCTGGTGCGGCGGCGGATTCCACCGGCTGCTACTATCTGACCCAATGCCTTGCTCTGATCATCGTTGGCGCATTTGGTGCGACACCGCTTGCCGCCAAACTTTCCAGTAATCTGTCGGCTGTTACCCGCGGAAACCACAGGCTGGTACTGCGGGTTGTCGGCTGCTGCGTGGTTCTAGTGCTCAGCATTGCCTATATGGTCAATTCCACTTACAGTACATTTTTGTATTTCAAATTTTAAGAAAAAGGAGGCCCTAAAATGCAGGAAAGCGAAGACCAAAATGCCAGGGCCTCCAGTGAAAAGATACAGAGGCGCCACATGGCTTGCCAGCAGCGCAAAAAACTGCAGCAGAAGCGCCTGTGCATGGTGACAGCGTTTACGCTGACTGTTGCAATTTTGGTTGGCATTATTGTCAATCTGATTGTGCCAGATAGGACTTTTTCAGACAATGAAAACCGCAGCCTGACTTCTCTTCCGCAGTTTTCTTTTTCTGCCCTGATGGATGGCAGTTACACGGCCGCGCTGCAAAGCTATGTCGCCGACCAGTTTGTCGGCCGCGACGGCTGGATCACCCTGAAGCTCAATGAAGACCGTGCCCGTGGCGTGCGCGAGTCAAACGGCGTCTATCTGGGCAAAAACGGCTATCTTATCGAAAAACCTGCCGACCCAAAAGAGCAGGACGTACAGCATAATTTAGACGCGGTCAGCGCATTTGTCAAAAAATTCAGTACCCTGCACTACCACATGACGCTGGTACCAAATGCCGCGAGCATTCTCTCAGACAAACTGCCCGCTCATGCACCGGTGCGTGACCAGCAGGCGGACCTAAAGAGCGTACGCAAAAGACTGCCTGCCAAGGTTGTCTTTACAGATGTCACAGCGGCGCTGACAGCGCATAAAGAGGAAGCTATCTATTATCATACGGACCACCACTGGACCAGCCTGGGCGCAGACTATGCGTTTCAGGCAATGGCACCGGGACTTGGCATTTCAAAACCAATTACTAATTACGATATTTACACCGTTACAAACAGTTTTGAGGGGACTATGGCATCAAAGAGCGGCTGCTATGACACGAAAGACAGCATTGAGGTCTATGCGCCCCGAAACAGCGGCAGCAGCTATTTTGTTACCTATGAGGACACCCACAAAAAAAGCGCTTCCCTTTACCAAAGCGCGGCGCTGAAGACCAAGGACAAGTACACGGTGTTCTTTGGCGGCAACCACCCGCGCATCACGATCCAAACGACAAACAATAATCACAAGCGCCTTTTGCTGCTCAAGGATTCTTACGCCAACTGCTTTGTGCAGTTTTTGACACCGTACTATGAGGAAATCGTAATGATTGACCCGCGCTACTATTACGATGATATCGGTAAAGTTATCTCCAGTGAAGATATTACAGATGTGCTGTTTCTCTACAATTTGAATACCTATCTTTCCGATACGTCTCTTGCAGATGTGCTTTCTTCTGCCACTGCTGTGAAGTAAAAGAAATGATACAAAAATGCCGCCTGCCAGTTTGGTGGGCGGCATTTTTGTATGCGGAGCGTTAGCGGCCTTTGACGGCTGTATTTTGTGCCAGAAAAAAAGAATGCGGAAAAATGGGGATTTATACTTGACAAATTTAATAAGAATAGTATAATAGCACTCAAATGAATAATTCATACTTAATTTATATGAATTATTAACTTTAGTGCTTAAAGGAACAGCAGCTGTGCCAGATACAAAGGCAGGCCAGCGCTGCTACCTTTTACAAAAGCGCTGTGGCAAGCCTGGTGCCTGTGCCATGAGGAGCAGGTACCGTGTGCAGTTCCTGTCAATACATCAAGTGACAGGATATATAAGTCTTATCTGTGCTGCTTTTTGTCAGCCAGCCCGAGAAAAAACTTGGCAGTGGTGCGGCTTTTGCCGCAGCACAGGCCAATCAAATGAGGTGCTTATCGATGAAAATTCAGGTAAACGGAAATGATGTCACACTGGACACAGCCCCTACTATACAGGAACTGCTGGTCCTGCAAAAAGCGGAAATGCCCGATTATGTTAGCGTGCAGGTCAATGACGACTTTGTTCCGCGTGCAGAGTTTGGCACACGGCACGTCGCCGACGGTGACACTGTAGAATTTCTTTACTTTATGGGGGGCGGGCAGTGTGAAGTTCACGAATGAGCAGCTCGAGCGCTATTCGCGCAATATGATTTTAAAAGAAGTTGGTGTCAAAGGCCAGGAAAAGCTGATGCAGTCGAAAGTCCTGATTATAGGCACCGGCGGGCTGGGTGCACCGGCCGCTATGTATTTGGCGGCGGCCGGCGTGGGAACCATCGGCCTGGTCGATTATGACGTGGTTGACCTTTCCAACCTGCAGCGTCAGATTATCCACACGACTGAGGCAATCGGTAAGCCGAAAGTGGAGTCGGGCAAAGCAACTCTGCATGCGCTGAATCCGGACGTAAAGGTAGTGACGCACCGCGAGTGGGTCAGCGCCTCCAATATTCTGGACATTATCCGCGACTATGATTTTATCATCGACGGTACAGATAATTTTCCCGCCAAGTTTTTGATCAATGATGCCTGTGTGCTGGGTAAAAAGCCATTTTCCCACGCGGGCATTATCCGCTTCACCGGTCAGACTATGACCTATGTCCCCGGGGAAGGCCCTTGCTACCGCTGTGTCTTCCGCAATCCGCCTCCGCCGGATGCAGTGCCTACCTGCAAGCAGGCGGGCGTGCTGGGCGTTATGGGTGGCATTATCGGGACGATACAGGCGACAGAAGCCCTGAAATACCTTTTGGGTGTCGGCGAGCTTCTTACCGGCTATCTGCTCACCTTTGATGCATTGAAAATGCAGTTCCGTAAAGTCAAACTGGCCCATGAAAAGGATTGCCCGGTGTGTGGCGAGCACCCCACCATTACCAAACCAATCGATTATGAGCAGAAAGCCTGCGACCTAAAAAAACCGCAGGGAAAAGCAGATAAAACATAAAGCGCAGGTGCCGCTTTAGGGGGAATTAAACATGGCAGTAGATTATGCAGCTCTAAAAAAGGGCGGCTTTATGCGGCAAAAGCAAAAGGATTGTTTTTCTATGCGGCTGCATACCGTTGGCGGGCAGCTTACCGCAAAGCAACTCAAAAAGGTGTATGAAATTGCAGAAAAGTACGGCAAAGGTTACATTCACTTAACCGCCCGGCAGGGCGTCGAGATCCCATTTATTCACCTGCAGGATATCGATGCGGTGCGGGCAGAGCTGCGCGAGGGCGGCATTGAGCAGGGCGCCTGCGGACCGCGTGTGCGTACGGTGACAGCCTGCCAAGGCAGCGCAATATGTCCCAGTGGCCTGATTGAAACGCAGAAACTTGCCGAAAAACTGGACGCGCATTATTTTCGCAGGGACCTGCCGCACAAATTTAAAATCAGCATTACGGGCTGCCACAATAACTGCCTGAAAACAGAGGAAAACGACCTTGGTATCAAAGGCGCCATGCAGCCGTTTTGGGGAAAAGATGCTTGTACTTACTGTGGCGTCTGCCAGGCCGTATGTCCCGAAAAGTGTATTACTGTAGATAAAGAAAAGAAAACGGTACATATCTCCGACGACCAGTGTTCCAAATGCGGCAGATGTGTCAAGTCCTGCCCGACTGGTGCCTGGAGCGGCAAAAATGGGTATCAGGTTTCCTTTGGCGGCACTTTCGGCAACAACTTCCGCTTTGGCAAACCGCTGATTCCAATGGTCTTTACTGAAGAAAAAATAATCGAAGTGGCAGATGCCGTTATTGATTATTATCAGGAAAACGGCAGGCCCTCAGAGCGCTTTGCAAAGATGCTTGAGCGCATCGGAACGGACGGTCTGCAGGCAAAACTGCAGGAGGTAATCAAATGAAAACCACAGATGCTTTTGTAGATATAACAGATGTTGTATGCCCTATCACCTTTGTAAAGACAAAGGTTGCACTGGAGGACTTAGAGCCAGGGCAGACTTTGGAAATAAAGCTCAATGACGGCGAACCCATTCAAAATGTGCCGCGCAGCTTAAAAGATGAGGGACACCGAGTTACTGATGTTAGTCAAAATGAAGACGGTACGTACCGTCTTGTGGTCATAAAGGGAGAAGAAAGCTAAAGACTTATAAAGTGCGAGCCAACAAAGGAATGCACAATAGATGCTTTATCTGCCCCTGTAATGGCACATTTTCCGGGCTGGTGTCTTCCTATGAGAAAAGCATGTATTCGCTGTAGCACCTGTTTCTCTGCACATGGGGCAGGCAGCAGCCTATAAAGGTGCGGAAACCTGTTTCGCAAAGGTCCCGGGAATGCCTGCCGCAGGCTCGGGGCTTTTCTTTATTTTACAGTTGGAGGTATGACCAATGTTAAAAATGACAAGGGAGCAGTACGACAGCATTGTATCTCATGCGCTGAAAAACGTACCAAATGAAGCCTGCGGACTTCTCGGCGGAAAAGCGGCTGGAAAAGATGCACAGGTGCAGCAGGTCTATCTGCTTGTCAACGCCGACAACAGCCCAGAGCATTTCTCTATGAAGCCCGCCGAACAGTTTGCCGCGGTCAAAGCAATGCGGAAGAGCGGGCAGCAAATGCTTGGTAACTTCCACAGCCACCCGGCAACGCCTGCCCGCATGTCAGAAGAAGATAAACGCCTTGCGTTTGACAAGACGATTCGCTATCTTATTCTGTCTCTGCAGGAAACTGAGCCGAAACTTAAATGCTTTCATATAGACAAAAATGCCTTTGTAACTGAAGAAAAGATTGAAGTCACTGCTTAGGCTGGGCAAAAGGGAAGAGTCTCTGCACTGCTGTCCAGTAGACGGTCAATGACAGCAAAAAGCGCCTGCAGCACAGTTTTGTGCTGCAGGCGCTTCCTTATGCTTTTTTAGTACATCAGGATTTTGCCACGGGTGCTGCTTTCTTTGGTACGAGCATCAAAGTCAAGCAGTGACGTGGGCATTCCTTTGTGCACAGACCACAGCCTACGCACTTTTCAGGGTCAACCTTTGCACGGAAGTTTTCAATCGTGATTGCTTCTTTCGGGCAGACCTTTACGCATTTGCCGCAGCCAATGCAGCCGACCTTACAAACTTTGTTTGTGTCGGCGCCTTTGTCACAGTTCATGCAGTGATTAACCGCCTGGCGCTTTTTAGGTACCATGGTGATCAGATGGCGCGGGCAGACTTTCGAGCACATGGTGCAGCCTACGCAGCGGGTTGTGTCTACTACGGCGGCGCCGTTGCAGACAGAGATTGCGCCGTACTGGCACGCACGCACACAGTCGCCTACACCCAGGCAGCCGTAGCTGCAGGAGGCAGAGCCGCCGGCAACCAGGTTGGCTGCCGAGCAGCGGTCAATCCCTTCATAGTTTACTTTGTTTACGGTATTGTCGTTGTTGCCAAAGCACTGTACACAGGCAACTTTTTCTTCTATATTTCCGCCGCCAACGCCCAGGTAGTCGCTGATTGCTTTTGCTACAGCGGCTCCGCCGGGGGCGCACAGACCAGGCTGTGCTTCACCCTTTGCCATTGCGGCAGCATAGCCGTCGCAGCCGGAAAAGCCGCAGGCACCGCAGTTAGCACCGGGCAGCAGCGCACGAATGTCCTCTTCTTTCTGATCCTTCGGTACAGCCATAAAAGTAGAAGCAACTACCAGCACGACACCGCAGATCAGGCCGATAATACAGACAATGAGGACAGCAGACAGTATTGCATGAGTATCCATTTCCTTTTGTCCTCCTTAGTAGCCCAACATACCTTTGACAACGCCGGCAAAGCCAAGGAAAGACGCTGCCACAAGGGAAGCTGCGACCAATGTACTGGGCAGACCCTTCATGAATTTCGGGATATCGTTGTGTTCCAGGCGCTCACGTACACCGGCAAACAAGACCATGGCTACCAGGAAACCAACGCCAGAACCAATGGAGTTTACCAGAGCCTGTGTGTAATCTTCGCCTTTGCTGATAACCAGCTGCGTAATGCCCAGCACAGCGCAGTTGGTGGTGATCAGCGGCAGGTAAATGCCCAGTGCCTGGTACAGGGAAGGAATGTACTTTTTCAGTACGGTTTCGATCAGCTGTACCAAAGCGGCAATAACCAGAATGAACACCAGCACCTGCAGGTAGTCCATGTCATGCGGCTTTAAAATCTTGCTGTAAATCGGGTATGTGACCGCAGTGGAAATAAACATAACTGCAATAACAGCCAGGCTCATGCCTACAGCGGTTTTCAGCTTTTTAGAAACGCCCAAGAATGGGCAGATACCGAGAAACTGATTTAAAATGTAGTTTTCGGTCAATATTGCAGAAAGAAAAATTGCAAACAGATGAATTACATAAGCATTCATACAGTTTCACCCTCCTTTTTCTGTTGTTCAGCATTTACAGGAGGAACAGTACCCCTCAGAAATTTATTCTGAGCAGCGCTGCCGTTCATTTCGCACTTTTCCGGGGCCTGCTTTGATTTTTCATCTACATGGCCGCAGGCAGATGCCATTGGGCAGCAGGCGCAGTTCATGTCGTGCACCGGCTCGCCGCCATGCTTTTCTGTAATGCAGTTGGCAATCGCGATGAGCAGACCAAAAATCAGGAAGCCGCCGGGAGGCAACAGGAAGATGATGATGCCGGGATACATGGAAGGCATGACCTGCATACCGAAGAATGTACCGGAACCGATAATCTCACGGATTGTGCCCATGACCAGCAGGGTCAGCGTAAAGCCGCAGCCCATGCCTAAGCCATCCATAATGCTTGGCAGCACCTTATGCTTATTTGCAAAGCCTTCGGCACGGCCCAGAATAATGCAGTTGACAACAATCAAAGGCAGATAAATGCCCAGCGTGTCTTTCAGCGCAGGGGAGTAGGCCTCAATCAACATCTGCACAACCGAAACAAAGCCTGCAATGATAACAATGTAGCAGGGAATACGAACCTTGTCTGGAATGACGTGGCGCAGTGCAGAAATAACGGCGTTTGAGCACACCAGAACGAATGTAGTGGCAATGCCCATGCCAATGGAGTTGCTGGCAGCGGTAGAAAGCGCCAGCGTAGAGCAGCAGCCGAGCACCAGGCGCAGCACAGGGTTTTCTTTGATTAGGCCTTTGGAAAATTCATGCCAGAGGCTTGTTTTCTGTTCAGCCATCCTCAGGCGCCTCCTTTCACAGCGTTATAGGTGGAGACAGCATCATTTACAGCAGTTGTAACAGCCTTACTCGTAATGGTCGCACCAGTCAGTGCGGCAACCTGTCCGTCGCCGGCTTTGCCGTTTTTAACAACTGTAAAGGAACCGCTCTTGGGGATACTCTGTTTGTACTGAGCACGAAAGCTGTCTTTCTTTGCGTTCAGGCCCAGACCAGGGGTATCACTGGTTTTCAGCAGGTTCACACCGGTTACTTTGCCGTCAGAGCTGATACCGGTCATTACCTTGATATCGCCGCCATAACTGGTGGTAGTGGTTGTGAAAACATAACCAACTGTTTTGCCGTCTTTTGTGCCGACAACAAAGGTTTTTCCGTTGGCGGTCTTTGTAGCAAAAGCGCTGGCTGCCGGCAGCACCTGCTGCTGGCTGGCAGTTTCGTTTGCTTTATTGATTTCTACAATCTTTGATTTTGTTATTTGGTTTGTCAGGGCCAATGCCAAAGTAACAATTAGGCAGATAAGAAACAGGACGATAATCGGCTTTGCAATGCCTTTAGATTCTTTCTTCTCACTCATTGCCGTACCGCCTCCTTCTTTTTCTTTTCCTCTTTCGGTTTGCCGAAAGCACGGGGATGCGTACCGCGTTCAATCAGCGGGGTAATGATGTTCATAATAATAATAGAATAAGAAACACCTTCTGGCAGAGAGCCAAACCGACGAATCAGCATGGTCAGGCAGCCACAGCCAATGGCATAAATAATCTGGCCTTTAAAGGTGATAGGGCTGGTGGTGTAGTCGGTCGCCATAAAGATAGCGCCCAGCAGCAGGCCGCCGCAGAGCAGGTCCATAAGCACGTCGCGGCCCATCAGCAGAGAGAGCAGGCAGGCGGTGCCTATGTATACCAGCGGAATGGTCGGGGCAATGACTTTGCGTGCCAGCAGATAAACGAAACCAATAATCAGTGCCAGTGCGCAGGTCTCGCCCAGGCAGCCACCGCGGTAGCCTAAGAAGAGCTGCAGATAATTTGCACTGTAATGGCCGGTTTCTTTAAGAATGCCCAGCGGGGTTGCAGAAGTTGCCGCATCTGCTGTCATCGGCTTTGGCCAAGAGGCCATCGCGCCCGGGAAAGCATTCATCACAAAGATACGCGCCATCAGTGCCGGGTTAACGAAGTTTTGCCCAATGCCGCCGAATGCCTGCTTGACGACAACGATTGCAATGAAGTCGCCAAACATCAGCATCAGCGGGTTTAATGTAGAAGGCACGTTCATTGCCAGCAGAATGCCGGTTACCACGGCGGATAAATCGCCAATGGTGTTGTCGCGTTTCATAATTCTGCGGCAGATATATTCACACAGCACACAGGTAACAACAGAAATCACCATCAGGCACAGTGCGCGCCAACCGAATATGACTACGGCGGCAATCATAGCCGGCACCAGTGCAATGATGACGTCGCGCATAATGTGCTGCGTGCTTTCTCTTGTGTGCAGGTGCGGGGAAGAAGATACAGTCAGTTTCTCCATTATTTTTTAGCACCTCCTGCTTTTACGAGCCCTTTGCCCAGGCGGATAGCCTGTACCAGCGGCCGCCCGGCGGGGCAATTATAAGCACAGGTGCCGCATTCCATACAGTCCATAACGTCAAATTTCTGCAGCGCTTCCACGTCGCGTGCTTTGACGTATTCTTCCAGTCTGGTGGGCATCAGGTGCATAGGGCAGCCCTGTACACACCGGCCGCAGCGGATACATGCGCTGGGCTCCGGAATATGAGACTCTTCTTCGCTTAAGAAGAGCAGGCCGTTGTTCTGTTTCTGTACAGGGGCGTCAAAAGTAGGCGCAGCCATACCCATCATAGGGCCGCCAATCAAAAGCTTTGCCGGCTCTGTTTTCATGCCGACAAAATTCATGATATCGCGGATGTAGGTGCCAATCGGCACAATCACGTTTTTGGGGTCCTTTACAGCGCCGCCGTCAACGGTCAAGCGCTTTTTCACCAGCGGCATGCCGGTTTTCAGGTAAGCGGCAAGCGTTGCAACACTGGTGACGTTCATGACAATGCAGCCGGCATCAGCCGGCAGCTTGCCCATGGGCACTGTACGGTCGGTGCAGGCCTTGATCAGCACTTTTTCAGCGCCCTGCGGGTAGGTTGCCTTCAGCGGCAGCACACCGACACTGTGGTCGCTGTTTCGGCTGTCGGCAGCCAGCAGACCGTTCAGCTTCTCAATCACCTGCGGCTTGTTCTTTTCCACGGCGATAATCGCGCGGGAAAGCTTCAGCATTTTCTTTACCGTAAAGACACCATCCAGCACATTTGCGGAATCTTCCAGTGCTTCACGGTTGTCGGCGGTCAGGTAAGGTTCGCACTCGGCTACGTTGATAATCAGCGTATCCACTGTTTTTCCTTCCGGCACATTCAGCTTGACATGCGTCGGGAAGCCGGCGCCGCCCAAACCGACCAGACCAGAGTCGTGCACGGCCTGCAGAAAGCTCTTCAGGTCGGTTACTTCTGGTGCTTTCAGGTCCGGACAGGGCTCCATTTTTCCGTCGGACTCTATGATGACTGCGTCACCATAGCCGCCGCTGCTCAGCTGAATCTTTTTGACAGCTTTTACCTTACCGGAAACGCTTGCGTGGATCGGCGCACTGACAAAGGCCTTGCTGTCCCCAATTTTTTGGCCTACCGTCACTAAGTCGCCGGGCTTTACCAGCGGAGTGCAGGGCGCACCCACATGCATCTGCATGGGGATAGCAACTTCTGCAGGGGCTGGCATAACCACAGATTCGATCTGCGCGGTATGCTTCCGATGGGGAACGGCGGCACCGCCGTGCGTTCGGAATGGCTTTTTTGGAAAGCTCAATTCCATACTTTTCCCTCCAATACTACATCACTTGCATCTATATCCACTATCTGAAAACAGATAGGAATACACAATTTAAATAATCTCACAAATTGAAACACTTGTAAATGATTTTTCCCGCTGTTTTTCGAAAAAAAGATAAAAAACAGGAAAAGAAACGAAAAGTTTGTCCTCATGGGCGAAAGCGCTCTAAAAGAGGGGAGACTGTGCGCAGCACTAAGCCGGTCACAATCCCGGCTGCAATACCAAAAATCAGAAGCCACGGTGCATAGTAACCAACCGCCGGTGTTGTCAGTAAAACAGCGACGCCCAGCTGTGCCATGTTGTGTGTCAGCGCGCCCGCTACGCCCAGGCCGAGCATGCCAAAAGGCTTTTTCTGCGGGCGCAGCAGAAGCCACATCACAAAGGTGCTTGCAAGGCCGCCGGCGGTACTCATAAAGAAAGCAACCGCGCCCTGCATGCAGCCGGTAAATAAACCTTTTAATAACGCGATGCACAGCGCGGGCAGCAGCCCGACCGTACCCGCGGCGTACATGGTAACAATGTTGGAAAGGCCCAGCTTGGCCCCTGGCGGCAGCATGGGCAGTGGGGGAATCATTGCCTCCAGTGCAGAAAGCACCAGTGCCAAAGCCCCCAGCATGCCGATAAAGGCGACCCGCCGTGTTGTTGTGGAAATACGAAGTTTATCACGCATAAGATTCAGCCAGTGGTGCCGTCCACCTCACTTTTTGCGCCGGTCAGGCGTACACTAACTTTTGCAGGCAGGCACACAGCCGCCTGCCCGGGTTTTGTCAGCTTGCCCGTGCGCACGCATACCTGATCGGGACAGTCAGAATGGGAAAACGAAATTTTTCCCGGTTCCAGCAGCAGCCGAATATGATAGCTGCCGCCGATATTGACTGTCTGTGTCTTTGTCTGCTGAGAAAGATTATAGGTATGGGTAATCTTTCCGTTTTCCTCTACCACGGCGGTCACTGTTTGTGCAGATGCGTGAAAGCTGTTCCACAGCAGCAGGCCCGCCGCAAGCAGCAGCACCGGCAGAATAATCAACAGATCTTTTTTATGAAAAAGTTTTCTCATAAGCGTTATTTAGCCAGCCGGTAACTGGATGTGTTTGTCAGCTGGAAAGAATCTTTCAAGCCGGAAGAAACCGTTACATTTCCGGCTGTATCGATGTATATGGTTTCAGCACCGTAGGATTTTGCCAGAGCGGTGCCTTTGTCTTTGCCCAAAACATAGCATGCAGTGGAAAGCGCGTCACTTAAAGCGCCGTTTTTGCAGACAACTGTTACAGAAACCAGCCCGTTGTTTTGCGGCATGCCGGTTTTGGGGTTGAGCAGGTGGTGGTACGTCTTGCCATTCGCTGTAAATTCTTTTTCATATGTACCAGAAGTAGATACAAACTGACCGCCCTGCAGCGCAATGGTTCCCACGCTGCCAGTGTCGCTGTCGCTGGTCTTTGGGTCACGCACGGCGACGCTCCAGCCGGAGTTATCCGGCTTGTTGCCATACAGACCAATGCTGCCGCCTACAGCGACCACTGCGGCAGTGATGTTCTTTTTACTGTAGGCTTCCAGTACTTTGTCACACGCGGCGCCTTTGCCCACTGCACCTAGATCCACTCCATTATAGTGCATTTTTAAAGAAGCAGTATTATCAGAAGTGTTGAGGCGCAGATTTTGGTAGCCGACATGAGAAAGCGCATTTTTCAGTTCCGCGGCGGTTGGTACATGTTTTTTGCCGTCAAAATCCCACAAAGAGGTGAGCGGCAGCACCGTGGGGTCAAAGGCACCATCGGTTTGCTGAGCAAGCTTCTGCGACATCTGCAGCAGGGAAATTGTGTAGCTGTCTAGCGTTTTCCACACTGTGCCGGAAGCATCGTTCAGGTTTGCAATATCGCTGTCCTGCACCCGCCATGAAATTTTGTCTTCCAGTGAAGTGACCGCCTGCGAGCCGGCGCTTGCGGCGGATTGTGCCTCTTTGCCGTAAACCGTTTGCTGTATGTAGGTACCCATGGCATAAGAAGTGCTGCTGTAGCTTTGCGCACGGTAGCCAAAGCGTGCCCATACGACAGCCAGAATAACAATCACTGCACCCAGCACACAGCACAGAACAATTGTGATTTTTTTATGTTTTGTGAGATTTGGCATGTATTTTACCTTATCCTTTTTCAAAATGACGGGCAGACGACAAAAAAGGGCACACAACTGCGCCCTCTTTGCCGCTGTGCAGAACAAAACAAAAAGTAATTTCATAATGCATGAAATATACATGAAATTTTGGTTGGACCACATAAAAAAGATACATCGATATTATAACACAACTTTGTAAATTGTCCAGTAGCCTGCAAAAGGCAGAAACTGTGTTTTTTTAGCAGGGAAGGCAATACCCGCCATTCCATTTCCCTGCAGATTGTGATATACTAAATACTCTTATAATTGTATACGAATATATATCTTATCAGCTATCAGCCCGAAAGGAGCAAAAGCCCTATGGCCCCAGCCCTAAAAAAAGTGAAGCAGTACCTTGCCAGCTACGGTTTGGCAGACCGCGTCTGTGAGTTCGCAGAGAGCAGCGCAACTGTTGAGCAGGCTGCACATGTTTTGCAGACAGAGCCCGCACGCATTGCAAAGACTATTTCTCTGAGAAGAGAAGCGGGATGCGTGCTTGTCGTCACCAGCGGCGACACAAAAATTGATAATGCAAAGTACAAAAAAACATTTTCACAGCGGCCTAAAATGCTTTCTGTTGCCGAGGTAGAGCCACTTACAGGCTACCGCATCGGCGGCGTTTGCCCGTTTTGCTGTGCGGAAAATGCACGCGTTTACTTAGATGTTTCTCTGCGCCGCTTCGATACGGTTTACCCTGCGGCGGGCACTGCAAACTCAGCCGTCAGGCTTTCCTGTGAAGAACTGGAAGAGGCAAGCGGCGCGGCCGGGTGGGTCGATGTCTGCCGGCCGGCCGTAAAGCCGGCGGAGGCGCAGCCATGAGAATGCGTGCAAAACCGTGGGCTGGTCCGGAACTGGACGCCTGCCCCTTTTTTCTGCGCGGTCCGCAGCGCATGAAAAATCAATGGCTGGGGTGGTTTACGCGCCGGCAGCCGCTGCACGTAGAGCTCGGCTGCGGCAAAGGCTGGTTTTTAGCGGGGCTTGGCCCGCAGCATCCAGAAATCAATTATCTTGGCATTGACATGAAGGATGCGGTCCTGGCGCCCGGCAAGCGGATGATTGAGGCAACCTATGGTGAAAAGCCAATCGACAATCTCGCCCTGACTGCCTACGATATTTCCCGCCTGCCGGACATGATGGGAGACAAGGACCGCATTTCGCGCCTTTACATTAATTTTTGCAATCCGTGGCCGAAGCCGCGCCATCACAAGCGCCGCCTTACGCATTCGCGGCAGCTGGCGCTTTACCGCCCCCTGCTGGAGCCAGGCGCGGAGCTTTGGTTTAAAACCGATGATGAGCCGCTGTTTCAGGCCACTCTGCAGTATCTGCAGGAGTCTGGCTTTGCTGTTTTGCAGCAGACACAGGACCTGCACGCGGACAAATCCGCTTTTGGCAGCGAGATGTATGTGATGACTGAACACGAAAAGATGTTTACAGAGCGCGGTATTCCTATTAAGGCGCTGCGGGCACGCATGCTTCCACAGGAAAAAACCGCAAATTTATAAAATCTCTTTGTACTCTGTTTTTTCTTGGCAGGGAAAGAGCCGGTACAGGCTGTAATGCCTGTACCGGCTCTTTCTTTACGGGGATCATGCGGTGGGCAGATGGGCTGTCTGCCATCGCGAAAAAGGAGAAAGCTTAATCAATGGAGATCTGTGTGCTGGCTGGTTGCGATGCGCGCTTTTTCGGCATTGTCAGAGTCAGAATGCCATTTTCAAGCTTTGCACTGATTTTGCCGGCATCTATTTCGGAAATATCAAACGAGCGGCTCAAATTGTTCATCGGGCGTTCCCGGCGGATAAAGTGTTCGCTCTGGTTTTGGGCATCTTCTTTATGTTCGGCATCAATGGTCAGGCAGTCTTTTTCAACGCTGATCTTGATTTCCTCTTTGCTGAAGCCCGGCAATTCGGCCTGGGCAATGTAAGTATCGCCGGTGTCGCAGATATCGGTGCGGCAGGGGGCAACGTTGTTTTTCTTGCCGCGGAAAAAGTCATCATCAAAGCGGTTGTATAAATCAAAAGGTGCTAAATCAAACATCATAAAACCCTCCAGTAGCTGCTGCCTGAGGCTTGCGGCCCGGCGCATCTTTTTAATATTTTTATTTGTCTTGGGGCTGTTTCCCTTTGACAAATACTATCATATGCAGCATCTGTGAAGATTTATGGGATGAAATATGAACAAAATGTAAATATTAGCAGTCATTATGATAGAGTGCTAATATTTAAAATACTTGCTCTTCATTTCTCCCTATACTATAATTGATTTAAAGAAAAACGAATGAAAACGTGCAGATTTTTTCTGCTGCCATACGGTCTGTGGGCCGCATGGAAAAAGGAGGAGTTGCAAAGTTATGGAACCAATCGAGCTGCTGCAGGCCGCAAAGCGTGTGCGGGGCAATGCCTATACACCGTATTCGGATTTTCGCGTGGGAGCAGCGCTGCTGACAAAGGATGGGCGCGTGTTCCTTGGCGCAAATGTCGAAAATAGTTCGCTGGGGGTAACAATCTGCGCCGAGCGCTCTGCTTTTGTTTCGGCAATCAGCAGCGGTGCACGCAGCTTTCAGGCAATTGCCGTAGTTGGCGCGCGCGGCGGTAAAGAGCCGTCACAGCCGTGCCCGCCGTGTGGCATCTGCCTGCAGTTTATGTCAGAGTTTTGTGAGCCGGAGTTTCCTATATATTTGGCGGATGGCAACGGCGGTGTACACTGCAGCCAGCTGAAAGAATTTCTGCCGCATGCGTTTTCAAATGACCGTATGCACGCCTGATACAGTAAAACCAACACAAAAAAGGCTGCAGCATCTTTTTGGAGATGCTGCAGCCTTTTCAATTCTGTATTTTTTTAGATTCTTATCAATCAGGTCCGCTCAGCTGTGCCGGGTTCGGCAGGGGAAAGCACATGACGCTTTTTCTGTGGATGCAAGGGCACTTCGGTCAGCACAACGGCGATAAAAATGAGGACAAAGCCAAAAATATTCTGTGTTGTCAGCCGTTCCCCCAGTAGCAGAACGCCGCCGATACAGCCGAAAACGCTTTCCAGCGACATCAGCAGCGAGGCCTTACCTGTCGCCAGGTTCTTTTGGCAGGCGGTCTGCAGGCCCATGCCAATGCAGGTGCTAAAAACCATCAGATAAATTATGCCGATGGAGGATTGACGGTTAAAGACTGGCAGCGGTTCTGTAAAGCAGGCCAGCAAAAATCCGAGTATGCTGCATACAGCAAACTGAATCGTGTTAATTGCCATCGGGTCACAGTCTTCCATAAATAGGCCGGTGAAGGTGATATGAATGGCATACAGCAGCCCACAGACAAGGGTCAGCTCCTCACCAAGGCCAAGGCCGAAGCGGCTGCTGTCAAGCGACAGCAGACCAATGCCTGCAAGACACAAAAAAGCGGCGGCAATGTTTGAAGCTTCTGGCTTTATACGGCGAATGGCACCATATAGAAAGGGAACGATAACCACATAAACCGCTGTCAGAAAAGCATTTTTTCCAGCGGTCGTATACTTTACGCCAATGCTCTGCGTCAGATAAGCCAGAAACAGAATTGAGCCGAGTAGTGCTCCGCCCAGCAGTGTCCTACGGCTTACGCTTTTCAGCCTTTTGCGAAACAGCAGAAGCATCAGCAACGCAGCGCCGCCAAAGCGAATGCCGATTTGCCACGAGGGCGCGATGAAGCGGTTGGTGTCCTTTACCACCGCAAAAGCCATGCCCCATAAAAATGCTGCCAATACCAGTCCCAGTTCACTCAGGCGGGTGCGCCGTACTTCTTTCAAAATGTAGATCCCCCTCAAAATACGCCGCAGCCGATACAGAAAATTGCCAAACCGCGGGGTGGAAAATGCAAACAAAAACAGTATAGCACAGGGTATACCTGCCGCGCAATGACAGAACGGAAAAATGAAATAATATACAGATCTGCAGAATATTCGGGACTTTCCTGTTTTCAGAAACAGGCTTGTGTGTTATAATATGTAAGATTATAAAATTGAATTTCATTTCAGAGCTTAGAATTTTAATAGGAGATGACTCGCTTTTATGAACCAAATTGAGCAGAATACTCTGCGCGACGGCATCCATTTCAGAAGCGTCTGTGATACTAAATTCAAGACTTTCCGTATTTCCGTCAATTTTTTTATGCCGCTCAAACAAAAAACAGCTGCAGCCAATGCGCTGCTGCCGTATATGCTGAGCCGCTGCTCCAGTGAATATCCGGATTACACAGCGATGAGTAAAAAGATGGCATCGCTTTACGGCGCATCTTTAAGTGCAGATGTCGGCAAAGTCGGCAATACACAGGTCCTCACCGTTTTGGCAGGCGGCATTGCCAGCCGCTATACGCTGCAGGGGGAAGATACCGCCGGGGAGCTGACTCGTGTTTTGTGTGGCGCGCTGTTTTCTCCGGTATTGGAAAACGGTCTGTTCCGGGAGGAAGACTTCCGCCAGGAGCAGCGGCAGACACTGGAGCAGATTGATGCTGAGTACAGCGATAAGCGCCTTTTTGCGCTGAAGCGCTGCATGGAAACAATGTGTGCAGGTGAAGCTTTCGGTATAGATCGTTACGGTACCCGTGATGAGGTGCAGGCTTTGACCCGTGAAAAGGTGACGCAGGCGTGGAAAGATATGCTTGCGACAGCACGGGTGGAAATTGCAGTACTGGGCGATATCGATGCGGCGCCTGTTGCCAAAGCGTTTGAAAAAGCCTTTGGAGCCATAGAGCGCCACTATGAATCGCTGCCACTGCCGAAATCAGCGCCCTGCCGCAGCAAAGTGCTGCGTGCGGCCGACCATCAGGCGGTTGCACAGGGGAAAATGGTTCTTGGCATGCGCACGGGGATTGCACAGTTTCAGAAGCCGGAAATGGTTCCGGCAATGCGCTTGATGAGTGCTGTTTTCGGCGGTACACCGAGCAGCCGGCTTTTCCTGATTGTGCGGGAACAGATGAGCCTTTGCTATTACTGCAGTGCTGCCTACAACGCGACCAATGGGCTGATGTTTGTACAGAGCGGCGTGGAGTTTGACAATATGCAGAAAGCAGAGGCAGCCGTGCTTGAGCAGCTGAAAGCTGTGCAGCAGGGTGACTTTACCGACGAAGACTTTGAGGCCGCAAAGCTTGCTTTGGTCGACAGTTATCACACTGTGGAGGATTCTCTATCTGCGCTGGAGGGCTGGTACCTTACACAGACCTTTGCGCCGAAGGTCTATTCACCGGAAGAATATGCGGCGCTGATTGGTGCCGTCAGCCGTGAAGAAGTCGTGCAGGCTGCAGAGGGCGTGTGTCTGGATACCGTCTACTGCCTGAAAGGACAGGAGGATAAAAAGCAGTGAGTTCTTTACAGGAAAGAAAGATTGACCGGGTGGGCGAGTCTTACTTTGAAACACGCCATTCTTCTGGTCTGAAAATATTCATATATCCTAAGCCGCAGAGTCACTCTGCCTATGCCGTCTTTGGTACAAATTACGGCTCGATTGATAATGCTTTCCGCCGCGCCGATGAGCAGGAAGTAACCCGCGTGCCAAACGGCATTGCACATTTTCTCGAACACAAAATGTTTGAAAATGAAGATGGTGTAGATACCTTTGCGCGCTATGCAAAGACCGGCGCCAATGCCAACGCCTACACGACCTTTGACAAGACCTGCTATCTGTTTTCCTGCAGCGGCCATGTGTATGATTCCCTGCAGATCTTGCTTGACTTTGTGCAGAAACCGTATTTTACAAAGCAGACTGTACAGAAAGAGCAGGGCATTATCGGGCAGGAAATCCGCATGTATGACGATGACCCCAGTTGGCAGGTCCTTTTCAACATGCTTGGAGGCATGTATCACACCCATCCGGTGAAACTGGATATTGCCGGCAGTACCGACAGTATCGCTAAAATTACGCCGGAGCTGCTATACGAGTGCCACCATACTTTTTATAATTTGAACAATATGGCCCTGTGCGTTGTCGGCAATGTCGAGCCGGACAAAGTGCTGGCTGTGTGTGATAAAATGCTGCGTCCCTGTGAAAAAGTGCAGGTGCAGCGCTATTTTGACCCAGAGCCGCAGTCTATTGTAAAGCCGCGCGTCTGTGCAAAAGGCAGCGTTGCCACGCCGGTTTTCTATTATGGCTTTAAAGAAGATGCCGCTGTGCGCGCAACTACACGTGAAGCAGCCCAGACGGAAATCCTTCTGCAGGCGATAAGTGGAGACGCTTCCGCGCTGTTCCGCCGTCTGTTGGATGCAGGCCTTATCAATGAATCCAGCTTTGACAGCGAATACTTTGAAGGCCCCGGCTATGCCAATGTGCTTTTCAGCGGTGAATCCAAAGATGCGGATGCGGTCGCCGCAGAGATTCAAAAGGAAATTGCGTCCGTGCGAAAGAATGGACTGAGCAGCGAGCAGTTTGAAAACGCGAAAAAATCCGTGTACGGCCGCACCGTTTCCGGCTTTAACAGTGTAGAGAATCTTGCAAACGGCATCATCGGCGCGTACTTTGCCGGCCGTTCTCTTGCAGAGGACGTGGAAGCAATCGCTTCCGTTACAGAGGCAGAGGCAGAGCAGCGCCTGCAAAAGCAAATGCTGCCGCAAAACGCCGTCCTTTCCATTGTTGAACCCTGAAAAACCGCCGCTGCAGCCGACAACCGGCACAGCGGCCCGAAGAGAGAGTGGAAAAGCAAATGTATCATGTTTCATTTCCCGGTTTGGGAATCCATTTTGAAATAAACCGAATTGCTTTCAGCATCGGTTCTTTCCATGTCTATTGGTACGGAATTTTAATCGCCGCAGGCTTTTTGCTGGCGGTCATCTATGCCATGAAGAGCGCAGGCAAGTTTGGTCTGGACCCTGACAAGCTGATGAATTGCATTTTGGTGGGGATTATCTGCGGCATTGTGGGCGCGCGTGCTTACTATGTCATCTTTTACCCCGGGGATTTGTATATAAAAAATCCTTCAGAGATTTTCAGCATTCATGACGGCGGCTTGGCAATTTACGGCGGCGTTATCGGCGGCCTGCTGGGCGGCGGTATTACAGCAAAAATCTGCAAACAAAAGATTTCGTCTGTGCTGGATATCGCCTCCCTGGGCTTTTTAATTGGCCAAAGCATTGGCCGCTGGGGCAACTTTATCAATCAAGAAGCTTTCGGCGTACAGACCAGCCTGCCCTGGGGCATGGCCAGCGAAAATACCGGCTTTGTGCCGGTGCACCCATGCTTCTTTTATGAATCTGCATGGTGCCTGCTGGGCTTCATTCTGCTGCACTTCTTCAGCCGCAGACTGCGCCACTATGACGGACAGGTCTTTCTGCTCTACCTTTTGTGGTACGGTATTGAGCGCTTCTTTGTCGAGGGTCTGCGTACCGACAGCCTGCTGCTGCCGGGGCTTGCGCTGCGGGTTTCTCAGGTGCTTGCCGGCGTGCTGGTGATTTTCAGCATTGTCATGCTCATTGTCCTGCGCCGCCGTACGGTTTTAAGTGGAGCGGGCAGCCCCCGTATTATGACACTCAACTCCATTGTCGATGAGGTGCCTGAAGAGCTGATTACAGACGACAGGCAGGCACAGCTGACAAGCGGTGCCCAGCCCGAAAAAGATGCGGCAGAGCTGGAGAATACACCTGCCCCCAAAGAGGCAGAACCTGCCGTAGAGGACAACAAAGACAAAACAAAAAAAGAATAAACAGTTTTTTAGCAGAAACAGGAGGAAACCATGGGGAAACGAATAGATGGTAAAGCAATTTCGGCAGAAGTACGTGCCCACGTAAAGAAGGAAGTTTGCAGCATGCAGTCCGCCGGCATTGTCCCCGGACTTGCGGTTGTGCTGGTCGGCGACGACCCCGCTTCCCATACTTATGTGCGCAACAAGAAAAAAGCCTGCGCTGAAGTTGGTATGCACAGCGAAGTTTATATGCTGCCTGCCGATACGACGCAGCGGCAGCTGATGGAACTGGTTAAAAAATTAAATGCCAGCCCGGAAATTGATGGCATTTTGGTGCAGCTGCCGCTGCCGGCCGGCCTTGATGAAGATGCGGTCATCAACGCGATTGACCCTACGAAAGATGTCGACGCATTTCACCCGGCAAATGTCGGTCATATTATGATTGGTGACTACAAATTTCTGCCCTGTACGCCGGCCGGTATTATGGAAATGCTGCGCCACGAGCAGATTTCGGTAAAAGGCAAGCGCTGTGTTGTGGTGGGCCGCAGCAATATTGTCGGTAAGCCCATGGCTATGCTTCTGCTTCACGCGAATGGTACGGTTACCATCTGCCACAGCAAAACGCAGGATCTGCCCGCGGTTTGCCGCGAAGCAGATATTCTGGTAGCGGCTGTCGGCAGGCCCAAATTCATTACCCGGGAAATGGTAAAGCCTGGCGCGGTCGTTATCGATGTCGGCATGGACCGCGACGAAAAAGGGAAACTCTGTGGAGATGTGGATTACACAGCAGTAGAGCCGGTAAGCTCTTACATAACGCCGGTTCCGGGCGGTGTCGGCCCCATGACGATTGCCATGCTGCTTCAAAATACATTGACAGCTGCACGCCTGCACCACGGGCTTTGAGCTGCCGAATAACAGGAGATAAAAAGCTATGTCCAAACTTCTGGACCGGATAAATTCCCCGGCAGACCTAAAGAAATTGAGCATGGTGCAGCTGCAGCAGCTTTGCCGGGAGATACGGTCGTATATTATCAGTACGGTTTCTAAAAACGGCGGGCACTTAGCCTCTAATCTGGGCTGCGTAGAGTTAACGGTTGCGCTGCACCGCGTCTTTGGCAGTGTAGATGACGCCATTGTCTGGGATGTTGGGCATCAGTCCTATACGCATAAAATTTTGACCGGCCGTCGGGAACAGTTCCCTACAATCCGCAAAAAAGGCGGCCTTTCCGGTTTTCCAAATCGTCAGGAAAGTCCGTGGGACGCTTTTACGGCCGGGCACAGCAGCACCTCTATTTCGGCGGCTCTGGGCATTGCAGAGGCAAAGCTGCTTTCTGGCAAGCCGGGCCATGTGGTGGCAGTTATCGGTGACGGCGCCTTAACAGGCGGTATGGCGTACGAGGGGCTCAACAATGCCGGCCGTTTTGGCAAAAATTTAATTATTATTTTAAATGACAATAAAATGTCCATTTCCCGCAGCGTGGGTGCTATGGCGCGCTACCTTGCAAAAATCCGTACCAAGCCATCTTACCTAAAAATCAAGTCAAGCGTACAGGATACGCTGCAGCACATTCCGGTGGTGGGCAAGCCTATTTGTGCCGGTATGACAGCTGCAAAGACCATGCTGCGATCGGTGATGTACAACAGCACGTTCTTTGAGGACATGGGCTTTAATTATTACGGCCCTTTTGATGGGCACAATCTGTCGCAGCTGATTGAAGTCTTGGAAAACGCCAAAAATATTGACCATCCGATTCTGCTACATGTCGTTACAGAAAAGGGGAAGGGTTACTCGTATGCTGAGGAAAACCCCGGCGCCTACCACGGCGTTTCCAGTTTCAATATCTTAACCGGTAAATCTGAGTCAAAAGGCGGGGAAAACTATAGCAGTGTTTTTGGCAGCACGCTGTGCAGCCTTGCAGCAGATGACAGACGCATTTGCGCCATTACGGCGTCTATGAAAACCGGCACTGGGCTGGAGGAATTCAGCCGTCGCTTTCCCAAGCGCTTTTTTGACACGGGCATTGCAGAGGAGCATTCCGTTACTTTTGCGGGTGGGCTTGCCAGTCAGGGCATGCTTCCAGTCTTTGCGGTGTACTCCACCTTTCTGCAGCGCGGCTATGATCAGATTATCCATGATGTTGCTATTCAAAGGGTCAAAGTCGTTTTCGGCGTAGACCGTGCCGGAATTGTCGGTGAAGACGGTGAAACCCATCAGGGCATTTTTGATGCCGCCTTTTTAAACACCATTCCCAGTATCACTATTTTTTCTCCCTGCTATTATGATGAATTGATTACAGACCTGCACCGCGCGCTCTATGAAGTCCCGGGCGCAGTAGCTGTGCGCTATCCGCGCGGAGGGGAGCCTTTCCGCCCTGCCAATTTCCGCCATACCAATAGCGGCTACGACTGCTACGGCCCGGCAGATGCACCTTGTGCGGTTGTCACGTACGGCCGCCTGTTTGCCCAGGTCTGTAAAGCACAGACAATGCTTGAAGAAAAGGGAATGCCGTTTGAAATTATCAAATTAAATCAGATAAAGCCGGTTCCGGCTGGTGCTGTAGAAAAAGCCGCCGCCAAAAAGCAGGTCTTTTTCTTTGAGGAAGGCATACAGCAGGGAGGCATTGGTGAGCATTTCCTGTTTTTGCTGTATCAGCAGCATTTCTGTGGTTGCAGCTGTCTTCAGGGAATTCGGAACTTTGTTCCGCATGCAACAGCCATGCAGTGCTTGACTTCACTGGGACTGAATGCAGATGGAATTGCAAAAACAATCATAACGGAGTGGAAAAATTGAGCGATAAAGTTAGATTGGATTGTTTAATGGTCCAGCAGGGCTTTTCAGAAAGCCGCGAAAAAGCGAAAGCGGTCATTATGTCCGGCGATGTATTCATTAACAACCAGCGGTACGATAAGCCCGGTATGATGGTGCCGGCTGCGGCGAAGCTGGATGTGCGCGGAGGTCTGCGCTATGTCAGCCGCGGCGGTCTGAAACTGGAAAAAGCAATGGCTTCTTTTCCAATCGTCCTAAAAGACAAGGTAACTATGGATATAGGCGCCTCTACCGGCGGCTTTACGGACTGTATGCTGCAAAACGGCGCCAAAAAAGTGTATGCCATTGATGTGGGATATGGTCAGCTTGCGTGGAAGCTGCGCACGGACCCGCATGTAGTAAATTTGGAGCGCACCAATGTGCGCTACCTAACGCACGAGCAGGTGCCTGAGGAAGCGGACTTTTTCAGTGTTGATGTCGCTTTTATTTCGCTGAAGCTTGTGCTGCCGGTTGCCCGTGGTTTTTTAAAGGATGGCGGGCAGGCTGTCTGCTTAATTAAACCGCAGTTTGAGGCTGGCCGCGGCAAGGTGGGCAAAAAAGGTGTGGTGCGTGACCCTACAGTGCATCGGGAGGTTATTGAAGAGATCACAACATTCGTTTTGCAAAACGGGTTTTCTATTTTGGGGCTTACCTATTCGCCTGTGCGCGGTCCTGAGGGAAATATTGAGTACCTACTCTATCTGCAAAAATCGAATGCGCCGCAGTCGATTTCGCTCGATATTTCCGCTTTGGTGGAGGAATCCCATAAAGTACTGAACGGTGGTGGAAAGAAATGATTATAGCTCTGCTGCCGAACCTTGAAAAAACGAATGCGCCGCGCTGTACCCGCGAAATCATCAGCCGCCTGCATTCCCTTGGCGCAAAGGTCTACATGCGTGCTTCTGACCGGCAGCAGGCCTATGACGCCGACCGCTGGATTGCCGATTTTAAGGCGCTGCTGTTTTACTGCAATGCAGCCATTGCTGTCGGCGGCGACGGTACCATTATCCATGAGGCACGTCATACGGCGATAGCAGGCAAGCCGATTCTCGGCATCAACACAGGAAGGATTGGCTTTGTCGCTGGGCTTGAACCAAATGAGTTAAGCCTGCTCAAAAATTTGGTCAGCGGCAATTACACCATTGAAAACCGCTTGATGCTGCGTGCGCAGTTTGAGACCGAGGGCTGCAACCGCTGCATTGAAGCACTGAACGACGTGGTGATTGCCCGCGGCACGCGCTCAAAAATCATCGATTTCGAGGTTGGCTTTAACAACAGTGAAATGGCGCATTACCGGGCAGATGGCCTGATTTTTGCTACCCCTACCGGCAGTACGGCCTATTCGCTTTCGGCCGGCGGCCCGGTGCTGGACCCAGCCGTCAGCGGCTTTTTGCTGACGCCGGTTTGTTCGCTGTCGCTTGCCAGCCGCCCTGTTGTCTTTGGGCAGGACGCCTGCCTGACCGTAAAGGCTTTTTCCGATGAAAATGACAAAAACTACCTTACTGTAGACGGCGACGACGCCATTGCCCTAAACGCCGGGCAGACCATTACGGTCAGCCGTTCGCCGTATACAGCACAGTTGATTAAATTAAAGAAAAATCATTTTTATGAAGTCGTAAATAAAAAACTGATAGAGAGGAGGACCTAACCATGAAAGCACGCCGACATGCAAAAATTTTGGAACTCATCAGCCAGTACGATATTGATACACAGGAGGAACTTTTGCGCCGCCTGCGTGACGCCGGCTTTGAAGTGACCCAGGCAACTGTTTCCCGCGATATCAAAGAACTGCGGCTGATTAAAACGCTTTCATCCGAGGGCCAGTATAAATACTCCACAGGAAAAGAGGAAAATAAAGATATTTCCTCTAAGTTTTATTCGCTGCTGCGTGACTCAACAGAGTCTATTACCTGTGCGGGAAATCTGGTCGTTATCAAGACCGTTTCCGGTATGGCGCAGGCAATTTGTGCGGCAATGGATACCATGCATTGGGAAGCCGTGGTTGGTACGCTCGCCGGGGATGACACGATTTTTGTCGCTGTGCGCAGCGAACATTCTGCTCAGCAGTTTGCAGCGGAGCTCACCAGAATGATGGGGTGATTTCTAATGCTGGAAGAGTTATATATTGAAAATATTGCCGTTATTGAAAAGGCAACGATTGATTTCGGTCCGGGCTTCAATGTTCTGACCGGCGAGACCGGTGCCGGTAAATCAATGATTATTGACGCTATTCATGCGGTGCTCGGGCAGCGCACTTCTAAAGAATTGGTACGCGCGGGTGCAAAAGATGCGTTTGTCAGCGCCAGTTTTTCCGGTCTTTCGCCGCAGGTACTGCAGATGCTCGATACTTTGGGCTTTTCCCCGGAGGAAGATGGTACTCTACTTTTGCAGCGCCAAATTAAAGAAGACGGCCACACAGTCTGTCGTGTCGGTGCCCGCCCGGCGCCGGTTGCCGCGCTGAAAAAACTGGCTGCGCTGCTCATCAATATCCACGGCCAGCACGAGAGCTATGGCCTGCTTTCGCCGGAAAACCATTTGCTGTATCTCGACCAGACCGGCGTGCCGCGCACCCTTTTGCAAGCATACCGCAAAGCTTATCAGCACTGGAAAGCCCTGCAAAAAGAGTTTTCTTCCCTGGATATGGATGAAGCGGAAAAAGCGCGGCGGGTGGATTTGCTTTCTTATCAGGCACAGGAATTGGAAGAGGCAAAGATCCGCCCCGGCGAAGTACAGGAGCTGCAGAACAGGCGGCTGCGCATTCGCAGCAGCGGAAAGATTACAGAAGCCCTGCAGAAAGCAGATGCCTCCCTCGGCGGTACAGAAGAAACGCCTGGCGCCTGCGATGCAGTGCAGGAGGCGGCACAGCAGCTTTCCGCTGCTGCGGAAATTGTGCCAGAGTTGTCAGACCTTGCCGGCAGGGTGGAAAGCCTCGGCTATGATTTGCAGGACTGCATGGAGGAAATCCGCGGCCAGAGCGAAGAGTCGTCTTTTGATCCGCAGGAACTGGAAGATATCGAAGCTCGGCTGGACGTGTATTATCATCTATCCTTAAAGTATGGAAAAACCGAAACGGAAATGCTGCAGTTTTTGCAGAACTGCCAGACAGAGCTTTCGACAATTCAGCACAGCGGCGAGCGGCTGGAGCAGCTGCAGAAAGAGACAGCTGCCGCTGAAAAGGAAGTGCGCACACTGGGCAGCAAGCTTTCGGCTGACCGGCGCAGAGCAGCCGCTGCTTTTTCGCGCCAGGTGCGCGCGGAACTTACTTATCTGGATATGCCAGGGGTCGTTTTTGAGGTCGAGCAGAACCCCTGTGAGCCGGGGCCGCGCGGCTGTGATGAGGTGCAGTTCCTGATTTCCGCCAATCCCGGGGAACCTGCCCGCCCGCTTGCAAAGATTGCGTCGGGCGGTGAACTTTCGCGTATTTTGTTGGCAATACAGTCTGTCCTTTCCGGAAAAGACAGCGTGGGCACGCTCATTTTTGACGAAGTGGACACCGGCGTTTCCGGCAGTGCCGCACAGAAAATCGGGCAGAAACTGCGCCAGACCGCGCGCGGCCGGCAGGTGCTGTGTGTGACCCATTTGGCACAAATCGCTGCGCTGGGGGACCGGCAGTACCAGATTGAAAAACATACAGAAAATGGGCGCACTTATACGCAGGTTGCGCTGCTTAACCACGAGGGCCGTTGCCAGGAACTGGCCCGAATGATCGGCGGTACGCAGATTACCCCACTGACTTTGCAGAATGCGGAGGAAATGCTGCGTCTTGCGGCGGAGAAAGCTTGACAGGAACCGCCAAAAGCACTATAATTCGTAGTTGAAAAGCTGTGAAGGGAACCTAAGTAAGCGAAACAGCAAACTGCAGAGAGCTGGCGGCTGGTGTGAGCCGGTGTTTGCTTTCGCCCAAATTACATCCCGGAGCTGCCCGCTGAAAGCATCTGCTGTGTAGGCTGGGCCGTGTGCGCGCGTTACTGCGCAGGGGTATCTTTCGTTATATCGAAATGTACCCGTGAGGCCGCTTTTGTGAGAAAGCGGTAAACTGAGGTGGTACCGCGGAATTTCCGCCCTCTGCAAACAAAAGCAGGGGGCTTTTTTGCGGCCTTCTGCAAATTTTCAGGAGGTATTTTTTATGGGTGTGTACGAAGAACTGAAGGCGCGCGGGCTAATCGCGCAGGTCACGGACGAAGAAGCGGTGCGTGACCTTTTAGACAACCAGAAATGTGCATTTTATATCGGCTTTGACCCCACCGCGGACAGCCTGCATGTCGGCCACTTTGTCACGATTATGACCATGGCCCGCTTGCAAAGGGCCGGCCATACGCCGATTGCGCTGTTTGGCGGCGGCACCGGCATGATCGGCGACCCTTCGGGTAAGACCGATATGCGTAAAATGCTGACCCGTGCAGAAATCGACCACAATGTCGAGTGCTTTCGCAAACAGATGGCGCCGCTGATTGATTTTTCAGAGGGCAAAGCCATTATGGCAAACAATGCCGACTGGCTGCTGGATTTAAATTATGTAGAATTTATGCGGGAAATCGGCGTACATTTTTCTGTAAACCGTATGCTTGCGGCCGAGTGCTACAAACAGCGGCTTGAGCGTGGCCTGACTTTCTTTGAGATGAATTACATGCTGATGCAGGGCTATGACTTCCTGCAGCTCAACCGCCGCTACAACTGTGTACTGGAAGTTGGCGGCGATGACCAGTGGAGCAACATTATCGGCGGCGTCAATCTCATTCGCTGCAAAGAGCAGCGCCCGGCTTATGGTTTGACTTTGGGCCTTCTGACCAATAGTGAGGGCAAAAAAATGGGCAAAACTGAAAAAGGCGCCGTTTGGTTGGACGCTAAAAAGACTACTCCATTTGAGTTTTATCAGTACTGGCGCAACATTGGCGACGGCGACGTTGAGCGCTGCTTAAAGTTTCTGACATTCCTGCCGCTGGAAGAAATCCATGACCTGACGGACTGTGACGGAAGCGCTCTCAATAAAGCAAAAGAAGTGCTTGCCTACGAGGTAACCAAGGCGATTCACGGTAAAGAAGAGGCGGAGAAAGCCCGCGAGGGCGCGCGTGCGTTGTTTGGCGGCGGTGCCCATACCGACAACATGCCTACTTCCACGATTACTGCCGCTGACATGCCGGCGGGTTCCATTGGTGTGCTCGACCTTTTAGCCAAGGTAAAGCTGGTTTCCAGCAAGAGCGAGGGCCGGCGGTTGGTGCAGCAGGGCGGTCTGACAATTAACGATGTCAAGGTAAAAGACCCAGCTGCAGTGCTGACTTCTGCAGATTTTCCAAATGGCGCAGCCGTTATCCGCAAAGGCAAAAAAGTGTACCATAAGGTTTTACTTTCATAAACCTGCCTAAAAATCGAACAGCAGAAGAGCGCAGAAATACGTTGCGGCGACTCTTCTGCTTTTGTTTTGTTCAGATTCTGCACAAATTTTACACAGTTTCTGTTATACTGAAAGATACAGGGGATAAACGAAAGGGGCTGGAACTTTTGCAGAAAGAGAGAAAACAATCGGCGGTTTTGCTGGCGCCGCTGGCGGTCTTTGCGCTGCTGTGCGTCTGCTTTGCCGTGGCCGGGCTGTTTCCATTTGGCAGCCAAACGGTTTCGTGGTGTGATATGAACCACCAAACGGTGCCGCTGCTGATGGACTTCAAAGACATTCTTTCTGGAAAAACAAGCATGCTCTTAAACTTGCAGAATGCAGGCGGCATGAGCTTTTGGGGCGTTTTCTTTTTCTTTCTGTCCAGTCCCTTTACATTCCTTGTCATATTTGTGCCAAAGGCGGAAATGTATCTGTTTATGAATGTGCTGGTGCTGCTGAAAATTCCGCTCTGCTCGGTTACGGCGGCCATCCTTTTCAGGCGGGTCTTTCCCAAGCTGAATGTGCCCCAAATTTCCTGCTTTTCGGCCATGTATTCATGTTCTGGATTTGCTTTGATGTATTACCAGAATATTGTCTGGCTCGACATTGCCTGCCTATTTCCGCTTGTGGTGCTGGGCGTATGGAAGCTGTGCAGAGAAGAAAAACCGGCTGTCTATTTGTTTTCGCTGAGTGCAGTGATTGTGGTCAGCTACTACCTGAGCGCCATGATCCTTTTTTGGCTGGTCATGATTTTCTCACTCTTTTTTTCTTTCCTGGCAAGCCGCCGGCGTCGCAGCAGGCTGGCTCTAAAAATGGCCTTGGCAACTTTGGCAGCGCTTTTGCTCACCGCTGTGGTCTGGCTGCCGTCGCTTTTGCAGTGCACGGTCTCAGGGCGCAGCATCGACCTGGTTTCCAGTCTGAGCAGCGGCAGCATTCTAACTGGCTTTTCTACTACGCTGCCGATCCTTTTCTGTACGTCTGCCGCTGTTGCGGCAGTTCCACTTTTCTTTTTAACACACCGGAAAAACAGTGCGAAACGGACACTGCTTGTTTCTTATTTGCTGCTGCTTCTGCCGCTCTTTGTGGACCCGATCGACCGCATGTGGCATCTTGGCAGCTACCAGGCGTTTCCGGTCCGCTTCGGCTATATTATCACCATGACCGGGCTTCTGCTGGCGGCCGGTTATCTTCATGAGGGGCAGCAGATGCAGCTAGAGTATCCCCCCGAAAAAAGCCGCCCGCTGCCCACACTGGCGCTGGCTGTGCTCACGGCAGCGCTGGCTGTCTGGGCTGCATATCTGCTGCTGAATCCGTCTCTGCATGAGAAACTTTCTCATTATGTCAACAACCTTTGGGGCAGTGACGAGTCTCTGTACTGGGGGCTTGCTTTTGCGCTGCCGGCGGCCGGCATTTTTGTACTGCTGTTCTTGCTTTTTCACCGCCGCCAAATTTCCGTAAAACCGCTGTGTATTCTGCTGTGCGCGCTGACCGCTGTGGAAATCTGCTTTAATATCAATGTCTATATCACACCGGCTGCCAATGACGGTCATACATACAGCAATGCGTTGAATTTGGAAAATAGAATCGAAGATCATTCCCTGTATCGGGTAAAGACCGACAGCCTTTATTTCGATACCAACCTGATGGGTGCCCTCGGCTACCCGACACTGGATCACTACACTTCGCTGACAGATGGCACCTACATGGATACCCTGCAGAAAATGGGCTATTCTTCTCACTGGATGGAGAGCCACTCCAGCGGCGGCACCGTGTTGACCGATGCGCTGTTGGCACAGAAATACAGCATTGTCAGAGCGGGAGAAACAAATGGCCGCATAGCAGTTTACCAGAATGCGCAGTATTCGATTGTAAAGCAGCCGTACACACTGCCGTTTGGGTTTGTCACGCAAAAACTAGGCAGCACTCTGCAGGAGGGAGACCGCTTTGGCGTGCAGAATACTCTGTACCAAACTTTTTTTGGCAGGACCGATTCCATTCTAACCCGCTACGAGCCGAAAAGTATGGATTTTGCGCAAATACAGAAATCCACAGACGGCAGCGTGCGCGTTTCCGGATCTTCATACAGCAGCATTGTGTATCACATTTTGGTGACGAAAAAAACGGCCCTTTATTTTGATTGCTATACCAAGGCTTCACGTGATTTACAGAATGCAAACGACAATGCTTTCAGCCTTACCGTAAATAACCAGTCGATACGCCAGACCTACCCGACCTCTGATGACAACGGCCTTGTCAGCCTCGGCACCTTTGAAAATCAGATTGTCGACATTCGGGTGGATGTGCTGCATTCGGTAAACTGCCGTTCTTTTGGCGTAGCAGGTATTGATATTGAAAAACTTCAGAATGCTCTGCAAAGCCAGCCTGCGGTGCAGCTTTCCGCAAAAGGCAACTGCCTTTCCGGTACAGTTTCTTCGGGAGGCGGGTGGCTGGTGCTGCCAATGCGCGGCGGCAGCGGCTTTACTGCTACAGTCAATGGAAAAGCGGCGCAGGTTTCACAGGCCGCTGGCATGTTTCTTGCCGTCAAACTGCAAAAAGGCGAGAATCAAATTGCTGTGCGCTATCGGCCGCCCGGCCTTGTAGCGGGTGCTGTCTGCAGCCTTTTGGGTATCCTTGCTGTATTCTTCCTGCTGTATCAGAAAAAATGGCAGAAACACCTGGGTGTATTGGAAACCCCTGTCTATATTCTATTCGAAATCTTTGCGGCAGCTCTCGGCATTCTGCTGTATCTTTACCCAGTTGCTGTTTATGTCATGTGGAACTTGGAAAAACTGATGTAGGAAAGCGGATGCGGCGTTTTGCAGGACAGCGTTTCCTGCTTTGCACAGCGGACGCTCCATCTGTTGTTCTCCGTAAACCGGAAAAGGAAAATTCATTATGAAAACACTTGCTTTGGCAGCCGCGGCGGCTGCCGAACGGCCGCGTTTTGTGCTGTTGGACCTTATTCGCGGTGCAACGGTTTTGAGTATGATTTTGTATCACACCATATGGGATCTCGTCCATCTGTTTGGTGTGCAGTGGCAGTGGTTCTACGGCGGCGGCGCAGCTTTTTGGCAGCAGAGCATTTGCTGGACCTTCATTTTCCTTTCTGGGTTTTGCTGGCCTTTTGGGCACAAGCCGCTTCGGCGGGGATTAACAGTCTTTGCGGCCGGCCTGCTTATCACGCTGGCAACGCTGCTGTTTATGCCGAAAGACCGCATTGTATTTGGCATTTTAACCTTTATCGGCTCTGCAATGCTGCTGATGATTCCACTCGAAAAACTGTTTCGGCGGGTTCCTGCCGCCGCAGGTGCGGTGGGCAGTATGCTGCTTTTTTTGGTGTTTCTTCCGCTGAACCACGGCTATGTCGGCTTTGGGGGCTGGAATTTTTCTCTGCCGCAGGTGCTGTATCACGGCGGCTTGGCTACTTACCTGGGATTTTTGGATAAAAACTTTTTTTCTACCGATTATTTTTCGCTGTTCCCGTGGCTGTTTTTATTTGCAGCCGGGTATTTTTGCTGCCGGATTTGGCGCACTTCTGGAAAAATGCCCGGCGGGCCGAAAATTCCTACCCTCAGCTTTTTGGGAAGGCATTCTCTCGGCATTTATGTGCTTCATCAGCCGCTCGTCTTTTTCATTCTTGCGCTGCTTTTCGGCAGAATGCCTTTGTAATCGGCGGCGCGGCGGCGTATGCCTACAAAAGGGAAAGGGAATAGAACCTTGACAGCACAGGAAGGCGTTTTTGCAGTTTTAAAATCATAAAAATGCAGATTATAAAGTTTTCTCTTGCATTTTTGCCGTCAAGGCTTTAAACTTGTTACCGGGAGTGAGTAATGATATGAATGACAGTTTAACAACACGAATCCAAGAAAAAATGGGTAGCTTCTCAAAAGGGCAGCGCCTAATCGCTAAATATATAATGGAGCACTATGACAAAGTTGCTTTTATGACAGCTTCCCGTTTGGGTACGACCGTGGGGGTCAGTGAATCTACAGTTGTACGCTTTGCTACTGAGATCGGTTATGACGGCTACCCTGAGCTGCAGCGCGCCATGCAGGAAATGATCCGCAGCAAGCTGACAATTCTGCAGCGTATGGAGGTTACCCGCGAGCGCGTTGGCAAAAGCGATATCCTCGACTCAGTCCTGAGCCAGGACAGCGATGTCATTCGACGCACCATGGAGTACACTTCACATGAAGCTTTTTACAAAGCGGCGGATACAATCCTCGCCGCGCGCAAAGTCTATATTTTGGGTGCGCGCAGCTGCCAGGCATTGGCTTCTTTTTTGGCGTACTATCTGGGGCTGTTGCTGGAAGATGTCATTTTGGTACAGGCAACCAGTGAAGCGGAAATCTTTCAGCAGATGATTCATATCAACAGTCAGGACGTTGTCATTGTTTTAAGCTTTCCGCGCTATTCCCGCAAGGCGACCAAAGCCATGCAGTTTGCCCATATCTGCGGTGCAAAAGGCATCGCCATTACCGACACAGCGGCTTCGCCGCTTGCAAAATATGCCGACTATGCACTTTTGGCCCGCAGTGATATTGCGGCAATTGTCGATTCGCTTGTAGCGCCGCTCAGCCTGATCGATGCGTTGGTTGTTACGCTTTCGCTGAAGAAAGAAAAGACAATGGACCCGACTTTTGAGCGCCTTGAGGCTATTTGGGACGAGTACCATGTCTATGAAACAGTAGAAAATTCCGAAAAGGATGACAGTAAAAATGCAAAATCCTGATGTCATTGTTGTCGGGGCAGGCGCGGCCGGTTTAATGGCCGCCGGCACGGCAGCACACCGCGGCCTGCAGGTTTGGCTGGTCGAAAAGAATACCCAGCCGGGCAAAAAGCTTGCGATTACCGGCAAGGGCCGCTGCAATCTGACCAATAACTGCACGGTACAGGAATTCTTAGAAAATGTGCCGACTAACCCCCGCTTTCTCTATGGCGCGCTCAGCCGTTTTGCGCCGGCAGACACGATGGCCTTTTTCGAGGGACTTGGGGTTCCGCTCAAAACCGAGCGCGGCCGGCGCGTTTTTCCGCAGTCTGACAAAGCTGCAGATATAGTAAAGGCACTGTCCGGCTGGGCTTTGGGCAGCGGTGTATCGATGGTGCGCGGCAGTGTCAGCCGCGTGCTGACCCGTGCCGGCCGTGCGGCCGGCGTACAGCTTTCAGACGGCCGCCGCATAGAGGCAAAACAGGTTGTCCTTTGCTGCGGCGGTTCCTCTTACCCGGCAACCGGCTCCAATGGATCCGGCTGCTGGCTTGCGGCGCAGGCGGGGCATAGCGTTACGCCGCTGCGGCCATCCCTGGTTCCGCTGAACTGCGCAGGGGAGGAGTGCCGCAAAATGATGGGCCTTTCCCTGCGGAACGTTTCCTGTACCTTTTACGACTGCACTGCAAAAAAAGAAGTGTACCAGGACTTCGGCGAAATGCTCTTTACCCATTTCGGCGTTTCCGGGCCGATTATTCTAAGCGCCAGCACCCGCCTGCGGAACATGGCGGTGGGCCGCTATCGGCTGGATATCGACTTAAAGCCGGCGCTCTCACCGGAAAAACTGGATGCCCGCCTGCTGCGCGATATTTCACAGCATCCGGCTCGTGCCTTTTCCAATGCGCTCGTATCGCTGCTGCCACATAAGCTGATTCCAGTTGCGGTTAAGCGTAGCGAGATTTCCCCGCTGACCCGCTGCTGCGACATTACACGTGAAGAGCGCCTTGCCCTTGGCGCCCTGCTCAAAAAGTTTTCGTTTACGATTACGGGCTTTCGCCCGATTGAGGAAGCCATTGTCACCAGCGGCGGCGTTGCCGTACGGGAAGTGGACCCCAAAACCATGCAGTCTAAAAAAGTACCCGGACTTTTTATTGCCGGTGAAATGCTGGATGTAGATGCCTATACGGGCGGCTACAACTTGCAGATTGCTTTTGCGACCGGCCGCGCGGCCGGTGACAATGTGCAGGCGATATAGTGGAAAAATAAGCGGGCAGACTTTGCCTTTTTCAGATATTTGTAGTATACTAAAATATTGCATACGCAGGTATTTTAATCTTTTTATCGGAGGCCTCTATTCATGATCCAGATTGCCATTGATGGTCCAGCTGGGGCGGGCAAAAGCACGATAGCACGAAAGGTAGCCGCAGAGATCGGTTTCCTTTACGTAGATACCGGTGCACTTTACCGCGCGCTGGGCCTGTTTGCTCTGCAGCGGGACGCCGCGCCTGACGATGTGGCTGCGGTAACTGCTTTGCTGCCGCAGATACACCTTTCTCTGCAGTTCGAAAACGGTGCACAAAAGGTTTTTCTGCAGGGAGAAGATGTTTCAGAGCAGATTCGTACTCCAGAAGTCAGCCGGGCCTCCTCTTTGGTTTCGGCTATTCCGCAGGTGCGTACCTTTTTGTTTGACCTGCAGAAGCAGCTAGCCGAGCAGAACAATGTGATTATGGACGGCCGCGATATTGGTACTGTTGTTTTGCCAGACGCACAGCTCAAAATCTTTCTTACCGCTTCCCCGGAAGACCGTGCGCAGCGCCGGTTTCAAGAGATGCAGCAAAAGGGTCAGCCGGCGGATTATGCCCGCGTCTTAGCAGATATCCGCAGACGTGACGAGCAGGATACCCACCGTGCAGTGGCACCCCTAAAAGCGGCGATGGATGCGCTGAAAGTTGACACGACCGGCAATACATTGGAAGAAAGTGTAGCTCTGCTGCGAAATTTGATTCGCGAAAAACTGGGAGTCTGAGTACGGGAAAGGACAGCATCTGCAATGAAAATGACACCTCTTTACCGGTTTGCAAAAATTGTTCCCTCATGGTTTGCGCGCCCTATCGTGCCAAACCGCGTGCGTGGAAAAGAAAATATCCCGAAAAAGGGTGCGGCAATTCTATGTATTAACCACATGCGCAATTCGGACCCGGTCCGTATTTTCCTTTCCTGTCACCGGCAGGTTTTTTTCCTCGGCAAACAGGAATTGTTTCAGAATAAATTTCTTGCCTGGGTGCTGCGCAATGTCGGCGTCATTCCCATTCAGCGCGGCCGCGGAGATGTTGGTGCAATCAACAGTGCTGGAAAGCATCTGGAGTCCGGTGATCTGCTGGGGGTGTTTATCGAGGGTACCCGCAGCAAAGATGGCTCTCTCGGCAAACCAAAGGCTGGCGCGGCCATGCTTTCGTGGCGCTACCACGTGCCGGTGATTCCCTGCTGCATTACCGCAAAAGATGGACATCTGCCGCAGTCTTTTGAAAAATGCTGCGTGACTTATGGCAAGCCTCTTACGCCAGAGGAACTTGGTCTGCTGGAAGGGAAAGGCAGCGAGTTCCGCGAAGCAAGCCGCATGATTATGGAGAAGATAGCCGAGATACGCGAAGCTGATGTAAAGGCTTTTGAAAAGTGAAGCAGCCTTCCGCTTTTATGCGCGGGGTTTACCAGGCGGTGGTGCGCGCTACAGCATTGCCTGCGGCGCTGCTGCTGCATCTGCGGTACCGGGGCATTCATAATATTCCAAAGGACGGCCCATTTATTGTCTGCAGCAATCACCAGTGTGTCGCTGACCCTTATTTTATAGCGATTGCCTTTCGGCAGCATCTTTACTTTATGGCAAAAAGTGAATTGTTTACTGAGCATGGCCGTGCAGCGGCTGGCTTTTTGCGAGCCGCAGGTGCCTTTCCGGTGCATCGAGCGGCGGCCGACCGCCAAAGCCTGCACACAGCGCTGAAAATCTTACAGCACGGCGGCTGCCTCGGCATTTTTCCACAGGGAAAAGTTGTCTTTGAAAACGAGTCTTTCCGCCCCAAAGCTGGTGCGGCTTTGCTGGCGGCGCGGGCCGGGGTGCCGGTTGTCCCGGTTTCAATATGGTGCGCAGCACCGTGGAAATTCGGTAAAAAGACGACAGTACGAATTGGCCCGCCACTTGCGGCGGAGTGCTTTGCGGGGGCGGATCGCAGCCGCGGGCGCCTGCGGCAAAGCATAGCACTGCTTGCAGAAGCAATCAATCATCAGCTGGAAATGGGGCATTAGTCTTGAAAGTTACAGTGGCAAAATCGGCCGGTTTCTGTTTCGGCGTCAACCGCGCGGTCACCATGGTCGAGGACCTGCTGGCAAAGGGGAAAAAGGTTTGTACACTTGGCCCAATTATTCACAATCCGCAGACGCTTTCCAAGCTGGAAGCACGGGGCGCAGTTGTTGTGGAGCAGCCGGAAGAAGCCCCGCCCGGCAGCACGCTGGTGATTCGCAGCCACGGTGTGCCAAAGGCAATTCGCGAGCGGGTCGAAAAGTTGCCGGTCGAGTGCGCGGACGCAACCTGTCCCTTTGTCGAAAAGATTCATCGCATTGTTGCCCAAGAGGGGGAGAAAGGCCGTACCGTTTTGATTGCCGGTGACCCCAAACACCCTGAGGTAGAGGGGATTATAGGTGACTGCACAGGGCCTGCTTTTGTCTTTCGCTCGGCGGAAGAACTGAAAAAAAGACTGCCACAGCAGCAAATTGCTCAGAAAACTGCTGTATCAGTTGTGTCACAAACCACTTTTAGTGTTGCAGAATGGCGAAATTGTCTAGAAATTCTCAATAAGGTATATACAAACATCAAAATTTTTGATACAATATGTAATGCAACTGCGAGCCGCCAGAAAGAAGCAGAGGATCTTGCGCGTACCTGTGACGCCATGATTGTGCTTGGCGGCCGCCAAAGTTCCAACACGGCCAAGCTTTATGAGGTGTGTAAACAGTATGCACCCACTTTTTTTGCACAATGCGCGGCCGAAATCCCCCGCGATGCTTTTGCGGGGGTGCATCATGTAGGTATTACTGCCGGTGCCTCCACACCGGCAAGCATAATAAAGGAGGTACTAGTTACCATGGCAGAAATTAATGAGGGCGCCAACAGCCCGGAAACCGCAGAAGGCGGTGACAACTTTGCAGAGATGCTCGAGGAGTCTCTGAAAAGTTTAAATACAGATGAGAAGGTACATGGCGTTGTCGTCGGTGTTACCCCGACAGAGGTCCTTGTGGATGTCGGCCGGAAGCAGTCTGGCTTTGTCCCGCGTGCTGAACTTACCAATGACCCCAATGCAAAAATTGAGGACCTTGTTAAGGTCGGCGACGAAATGGATCTGCTGATTATGCGTACAAATGACCAGGAAGGCACCATCATGCTTTCCAAGCGCCGTTTGGATGCAGCAAAGGGCTGGGACGAAATTGTCGCAGCAGAAGAAAACCAGACCGTGCTTACCGGCACAGTGGTCGAGGTTGTCAAGGGCGGCGTCATTGCTGTTACCAAAAATGTGCGTATTTTTATTCCAGCATCTCAGGCAACCGCATCCCGCAGCGATCCGCTGGATGCCCTGCTGAAGAAGGAAGTAAAATTCCGTATTATCGAAGTAAACCGTAGCCGCCGTCGTGCGGTCGGTTCCATTCGTTCTGTCCTGCGCGACGAGCGTAAGAAGCAGGCTGAGAAGTTCTGGGAAACCGCCGAAGTCGGCAAAGAGTACGACGGCGTTGTCAAGTCCCTCACTTCCTATGGCGCGTTTGTTGATTTGGGCGGCATTGACGGCATGATCCATATCAGCGAGCTTTCCTGGACCCGCATCAAGCATCCCAGCGAAGTTGTTAACATCGGCGACAAAGTGCATGTTTACATCAAAAACCTTGACCACGAAAAGGGCAAGATTTCTCTTGGCTACAAGCGCCCTGAAGACAACCCGTGGGAAGTGCTCAAGCGCGATTACCCAGTGGGCACCGTTGTTGAGGCAACCATTGTCGGTATGACTACTTTCGGTGCATTTGCACGCATTATTCCCGGCATTGATGGCTTGATTCACATTTCTCAGATTGCCGATCACCGCATTGACAAGCCGCAGGATGTACTGCAGATGGGCCAGACCGTCAAAGCAGTCATTACAGATATCGACTTTGACCGTCACCGTGTCAGCCTCTCTATCCGCAAGCTGATCGAAAGCGGCGAGATGCCCGAGCAGGCCGAAGATTCTGCTGAATAATTTTTGAAACGCAAAGCGCGCAAAAAAGAGCTTCGGTTCCTTTTTGCGCGCTTTCTTTTTCATGTCAGGAACCTTTTTTGTTTTTCCCGCTTATACTGGAACAGAATTTTTACAGAAGCGGGGGATGCAGAATGCGCAGATGCTGCTGTGGCCGGCCGAAAGCGTGGGGACTGCTCGTCTTATTGGGAATTTTTGTGGCAGCGGTGCTTGCCTTTGATATTGCGGTGCGCCCGTACGCTTCCGCAGTCGTGGCCTGCGAGGCGAAAAATTACGCGGTGCAGGCGGTGCAGAGCGCTGTGCTCAAGCGCTTAAACCAGAAAGGCACTGCCAACAAGGGTGACTATGTTATCATTACACGCGGCAGCGACGGCAGTGTGCAGTCCATCAGCAGCAATGTAGAAAAACAGAATGCTCTGCAGGCTGAGTTAACTCAGGCAGTGCAGGCACTTGTCAGCAGCCAGCCGCAGCAGACGGTTGGTGTGCCGCTTGGAACATTGACCGGCAGCTCTTTTCTGCACGGCTGCGGACCGAGCATTCCGGTAAAGGTCACTCTCTGCAGTACGGTGCAGACGCACCTCATCAGTTCCTTTGACAGCACCGGCATCAATCAGACCCGTCACCGCCTTTCTCTGCGTGTAGAGGTTAATATGTACACCTACTTTGCGGGAAAAGACGCGAACCAGTGTGCGCAGGTCGATATCCCGGTCGCCGAAACTGTCATTGTCGGCGCAGTGCCCGGGGTGGTGCTGCAGCAGTCTGCAAAAAGCGGCTGAGTGCTTAGAATAGGATTCTATAAATACCGCAAACTAATTTCATCTTTACGGCGGATAAAGAATGTGAGGATATACATGCAGCAGGAAGAAGCGAAAAAGCGAATTGCGCAACTGCGGGAGCAGATTCGCTATCACAATCGCAAATACTATGTAGAAGATGCACCGGAAATTGACGACTATGCCTATGATATGCTTTACCGGGAACTGCAGAATTTGGAGGCGCAGTTTCCTGCACTGCGCACGCTGGATTCCCCAACGCAGCAGGTCGGCGGCGCGGCGCTGCCGCAGTTCAGCAAAGTGCGTCATGAAGTTGTCATGGAAAGTCTGCATGATTCTTTTTCGCATGAGGAACTGCGCGAATTTGACCGCCGTGTGCGCGAGGTGGCTTCTCCGGTAACGTATGTTGTCGAACCGAAGTTTGACGGTCTGTCGGTTTCCCTTGAGTACCGCGACGGCGTTTTTGTGCGCGGCTCTACCCGCGGTGATGGCACCGTAGGCGAAGATGTCACGGAAAATCTGCGTACGATTCGCACCATACCCAAAACGCTTGCCCGCCCGCTGCCGTACCTTGAGGTGCGCGGCGAGGTTTACATGTCGCACACAAGCTTTTTCAAACTTTGTGCGCAGCAGGAACTGGCGGGGGAGAAGCCCTTTAAAAATCCGCGAAACGCAGCGGCGGGTTCTTTGCGGCAAAAGGACAGCCGCATTACAGCGGCCCGTGTACTCGATATTTTTGTATTCAATGTGCAGCAGATCACCGGAAAGACGCTTTCTCAGCACGACGAAGCGCTGGCATATTTAAAGGAACTTGGTTTTACAGTTTCACCGTTCTTTAAAACTTGTGACACCATTGATGAGGCCGTTGCCGAAGTGGAGCGCATTGGTAGCCAGCGAGGCAGCTTTGATTACTCCATTGACGGCGCCGTGATTAAAGTCAATTCGTTTGCCCAGCGGCGGGAACTCGGCAGTACGGCCAAATTCCCGAAATGGGCAGAGGCTTTTAAATATCCGCCGGAAGAAAAGCAGACAAAACTGCTGAATATTGAAGTCAACGTTGGCCGCACCGGTGTGCTGACCCCCACCGGCGTTTTTGAGCCGGTCACTTTAGCGGGAACCACTGTCAGCCGCGCGACTTTGCATAATCAGGATTTCATTACTGAAAAGAATATTCGTATCGGGGATACAGTCACACTGCGCAAAGCGGGAGAGATTATTCCAGAGGTTGTCAGTGTCGTTTCCCATGCGGACAGCGCTGAACCTTACCTGCTGCCAAAAGTATGTCCCTCCTGCGGCGGCCCGGTTGTGCGGGAGCCCGGTGAGTCGGCGGTGCGCTGTACAAACGCGGCCTGTCCCGCACAGCTTTCCCGCCACCTCATTCACTTTGTCAGCCGGGATGCCATGGATATCGACAGCTGCGGACCGGCGGTTATTGAGCAGCTGATTGCAAAGGGCCTTGTGCATTCGCCGGCAGATCTATATGCGCTGACCATGGCGCAGCTTACCGGTATTGAGCGCATGGGTGAAAAGTCTGCTCAAAATCTCTTGGATGGTATTGCACACAGTAAACAAAATGATCTGTCGCGCCTTCTGTTTGCAATGGGTATTCCACATATCGGCCAGAAAGCGGCCAAGCTTTTGGCAGCACGCTTTGGCAGCATGACTGCACTCTTTCGTGCGGATGCCGCAGAGATTGCCGCAATCGATGGCTTTGGGGATATTATGGCAGAGAGCGTACAGGAGTTCTTTAATTTGGGTTCCACTGCAGAGCTGGTTGCCCGCCTGCGTGACGCCGGCGTCAATATGGAAAGCACGCTGCAGGTTTCGGACCACCGTTTTGCTGGCAGGACCTTTGTCCTCACCGGTACGCTGGCAGATATGACCCGCGCAGAGGCCACCGCATTGATTGAAAAATACGGCGGCAAAGTTTCTGGCAGTGTCAGCAAAAAAACCAGTTATCTGCTTGCCGGCGAAGAAGCTGGCAGCAAGCTGACAAAAGCCCAGAAGCTCGGTGTTCCGGTGCTGTCAGAGAAAGAATTTGCCGCAATGCTTTCAGAATAATTTGTATATGAATGATATAAGGAGATACTTTATGCTTACCAGTAAACAGCGCGCTTATCTGCGTGCCCTTGCCAATCCGCTGGAAACAATTTTAATGCTCGGCAAAGGCGGTCTTACGTCAGACATCGTTTATCAGGCCGACACCGCCCTGGAAAAGCGAGAGCTGATTAAAGGCCGCGTCCTACCGGAAACCTGCCCGGTTTCTGCGAAAGATGCTGCCGCAGCCCTGGCAGAAAAAACAAATGCAGAAGTTGTGCAGGTCATCGGTTCCCGATTCATTCTGTATCGGAAAAATACAAAAGAACCGAAAATTGCTCTTCCCAAAGCGGGCAAAAAGTAATACAATATATTTTGTGTAGCGGCTGAAAATCTGCTTTTCAGATAGGGGATGCGCAATGGACAAGCTGCTGGTATACGGCGGCACTTTTAACCCCATCCACAATGGGCATCTGCACCTGGTGTCGTCTTTTGAAAAAATAACAGGGGCCCAGCGAGTGGTGCTCATTCCCACGCGCGTTCCTCCACACAAGGCGGCTTCCGGTTTGGTCTCGGGGAAACACCGCCTGGAAATGTGCCGCCTTGCGGTGCAGCGGCACGGCTGGCAGGTCAGCGATATGGAAATCCGGCGGAAACCGCCTAGCTATACGGCTGACACACTGCAGCAGATTGCACAGGAAAACCCCGGTACAAAGCTGTATTTCCTGACCGGGGAGGATATGTTCCTCACGTTGTTTTCCTGGCACAATCCAATGCAGATTTTAAGCCTTGCCACCATCTGTGCTGCGCCGCGCAGCCTGACCGGGTTTGACCGCATGATGTGTTTTGCCGACCGGGTTCGCCGGGCCGGCGGACATGCACTGGTAAAAAATGTGCGTTACCTGCCGGTTTCCTCTACACAGGTGCGTGCGGCTGTACAGCAGGGAAAAGATGTGCATTCCCTGGTCCCAACAGCGGTCGCGTCCTATATTCAACAGAATTCTTTGTACAGGGAGCCGATGTAGAATTGGATACACAGGAAGCTAAGCGAATCATTCGTCCATTGCTGGGCGATTATCGTTTTAATCATTCCGTTTGTGTTAGTGAGGCGGCCAAAAAACTGGCCAAACAGTATGGCGCCAATGTAGAAAAGGCCGAAATGGCCGGTATGCTGCACGATATCATGAAAGATATTCCCTGTGAAAGGCAGCTGCAGCTAATGGCAGAGTACGGCATTGTGCTGACACCGCTTGAGCAGCATGCGCCAAAGCTGTGGCATGCAATGCTCGGTGCGGGCTATCTGCGCAATGCACTGGGTATTGATGACCAGGAGCTGCTGGACTCTGTGCGCTACCATACCACCGGTCGAGCCAATATGACGCTGATGGATAAAATTATTTTTACAGCAGATTTTATTTCGGCAGACCGTACTTACAGTAATGTGGAAAAGTTTCGCAAGCTGGCAAAAAAAGACCTGCCAAAAGTAATGGAGGCAGAGCTGGCCTATACCATTGAAAAGCTCGCGAAAGACGGCGTCCCTATTCACCCCGACACATTTGCTGCTTATAATGAAATTACACTGCAAAAACTTACTGAAAAGAAAGGCTGATAGCATGGATCCCAAAACGCTGGCCGAAGCGGCCGTCAAGATTTTAGACAAGAAAAAGGCACAGGAAATTAAGCTGATTGGAATAGAGGACATTTCGTCTTTGGCAAGCTATTTTCTTTTGGCGACCGGCACCAGCAGCACGCATGTCAAGGCGCTGGCAGATGAAGTGGAGTTTCAGCTGAAACAGCAGGGAATCCCTGCATCTCACGTAGAGGGCTACCGCAGCAATTCCTGGATCCTGCTGGATTACGGTACGGTTGTCATTCATATTTTCACCAAAGAAGCCCGCGCTTTTTATGACCTAGACCGCCTGTGGCAGGATGGTAAAGTTGAGGACATCTCTGGTCTGCTGACTGAGGAATAAGCGGCCCGGCTGGCAGCTTTTAAAAAATATAAATAGAGGGTAAGAACATGAAATACGACCATAAAGCAATTGAAAAAAAGTGGCAGAATGCCTGGGAAAAAGCCGGCGTCTTTCACGCGGAAAACAACAGCAAAAAGCCAAAGTACTTTGCGCTGATTGAGTTTCCGTATCCCTCGGGCCAGGGCCTGCATGTAGGACATCCGCGCCCGTACACCGCGCTCGACATCATTGCCCGCAAGCGCCGCCTGCAGGGCTATAATGTGCTGTACCCTATTGGGTGGGACGCCTTTGGCCTGCCTACCGAGAACTATGCTATCAAAAACCATGTCCATCCGGCGGTCGTAACCAAAAAGAACATTGCCCACTTTAAAGAACAGATTCAAAGCCTGGGCATTTCCTTTGATTGGAGCCGTGAAATCAACACAACAGATCCGTCGTACTACAAATGGACACAGTGGATTTTTTTGCAGCTATTTAAGCACGGCCTTGCCTATAAAAAAGAAATGAATGTCAACTGGTGCACAGGCTGCAAATGTGTGCTGGCAAATGAAGAAGTGGTCGAGGGCGTCTGCGAGCGTTGCGGCAGCCCAGTCATACACAAGGTAAAAAGCCAGTGGATGCTGAAAATTACCGATTATGCGCAAAAACTGATTGATGGTTTGGACACCGTCGATTATCCGCCGCGCGTCAAGGCACAGCAGAAAAACTGGATTGGCCGCAGCGAGGGCGCCGAGGTTGATTTTCAGACGACTGCCGGCGATACACTGACGGTGTACACTACTCGGCCGGATACCCTTTTCGGCGCAACGTACATGGTCATTTCACCGGAGCACCCCTACATTGAAAAGTGGAAAGACTGCCTGACTAACATGTCTGCTGTCCACAATTACCAGGCAAAGGCGGCCCGCAAGAGCGAATTTGAGCGTGCTGAGATTGCAAAGGAAAAGACTGGCGTTCAGCTAGAGGGCGTTGCCGCGGTTAATCCCGTCAACGGCAAAACAATTCCAATTTTTATCTCTGATTATGTCCTGATGACTTATGGCACCGGCGCTATCATGGCTGTACCAGCGCATGATACCCGCGACTGGGATTTTGCAAAGAAATTCAATTTGCCGATTATTGAGGTTGTCAAGGGCGGCGACGTGCAGAAAGAGGCATTTACCGACTGCGCAGCGGGCACCATGGTCAATTCCGGTTTTCTCAATGGTCTTTCGGTCGATGAGGCAAAGGATAAGATTAAGTCTTACATGGAAGAAAAGGGCTTTGGCCACCGCAAGGTAAATTACAAACTGCGCGACTGGGTCTTTGCCCGTCAGCGCTATTGGGGCGAGCCTATCCCGATCGTTCACTGCGACAAATGCGGCTATGTGCCGCTGCCAGAAGACCAGCTGCCGCTGCGCCTGCCTGCAGTGGAAAGCTATGAGCCAACCGATGATGGCGAGTCCCCGCTGTCAAAAATCACCGATTGGGTCAATACCACCTGCCCGAAGTGCGGCGGTCCGGCAAAGCGCGAAACCGACACCATGCCCCAGTGGGCTGGTTCTTCCTGGTATTACCTGCGCTACACTGACCCGCACAATGATAAAGAATTTGCCAGCAAAGAGGCCATGAACTATTGGCTGCCTGTAGATTGGTATAACGGCGGCATGGAGCACACGACTCTGCATTTGCTGTACAGCCGCTTTTGGCATAAATTCCTGTATGATATCGGCGAAGTCCCTACACCGGAGCCGTACGCAAAGCGCACCAGCCACGGCATGATCCTCGGCGAAAACGGCGAGAAGATGAGCAAATCCCGCGGCAATGTCGTCAACCCCGACGATGTTGTCAATGAGTACGGTGCTGATACCCTGCGTCTGTACGAAATGTTTATTGGCGACTTTGAAAAGTCCGCGCCGTGGAGCACTTCCAGCATGAAAGGTTGCCGTCGTTTTGTCGAGCGATATTTTGCCCTGCAGGATATCTTGGTGCCGGGCGATTCTATCCGCCCGAAGATGGAAATTCCTTTTAATAAGACAATTAAAAAAGTAAGCGAAGATATTGAAAATCTGAAGTTCAATACGGCAATCGCAGCCATGATGTCCCTGCTCAATGAGATTACGCAGAGCGGCGAGATTACACGCGAAGAAATGCGCATCTTTACGCTGCTGCTCAATCCGTTTGCACCGCATGTCACAGAGGAAGTCTGGGCAAATCTGCATTATAATGACAAAATGGCCTGCCAGCAGGAGTGGCCGTCTTATGATGAAAGCAAGTGTGCAGCAGATATGGTTGAAATTGTTGTGCAGGTCAACGGCAAAGTGCGTGCTCACCTGACCGTTGCCGCGGACATTTCTAAAGAAGACGCCCTTGCTGCAGCAAAAGCAGATAAAAAAGTCGCGTCTTTCCTTGATGGCAAAAAATTAGTAAAAGAAATCTATGTGCCCGGCAAGCTTGTCAATTTGGTTGCAAAGGGCTGATACCTTAAAAAATGGACCAATCGGTCTTTACGGGCCGAAAAGTCCATTCTTACTGTCAGAATTTTTTGCACGCAGGCACCAGATGTGCTATGATACAAATAAATAAAATTTGCCTTGCAGGCGCCGCTTTTAAAAAGCGGCTCAAAAGGGAATGAGGTCAAACTCCTCAGCAGCATACTCTACTGTAAAAGCTACGAAATACATTTGCCACTGAATGTTCTTTTATTCGGGAAGGCTGTAAAGTAGGTCAGAAGCTTTAAGCCAGGATATCTGCCTGTAAGCGCCAGTGAATCCAACGGTGTGGAAGGATTACGCGAAGTCCGGTTTCTGTTTCGATGGGCTTTTGTAGTAAAATTTTGCGCTGCTTTTAGCAGCGCTTTCTTTTTGTGCACCCAATTCGCCGACCAGGTGAAAAGGGTGCTATTTTTATAGAATCGAGAGAGAAAAATGGAGAAACAAAAAAAGCGCAGACTGTATAATGCGCTGATGGGCATTGCCATTGCGGTGGTGGCATTTTCCGGCATTATGATAGTTGGCAGTGTAAAGGGATGGTTTCAGCCCAATACAACAGCTGCTGCTGCCAGCAGCGCACAGACACCGGTTTGGAGCGTCAGCCAAAAAAGCGGCGGCGCAGATATTTCCCGTAGCGGTATCGATTATGCGCTGGATACAGGCACCCGTATTCGAGATGGCGATACCATTGAGGCACTTAGCGGCGGCAGCGTTACGCTGACCTGCGGCCAAAACAAAATTTACTGCGACCAAAACAGCAGCCTTTCTTTTGCAAAAGAAAGCAAAAATGTCCTTCTGCCAAAGCTCGCAAGCGGCGAAGCCTTCTACGAGGTTTCTTCCGATTTTCATGCACAGGCGGGCGGCAAGAGTCTATCAGCCACAAATGCCACTTTTTCGGTCAGCGCGCCAAGCGGCAGTCTCAGTTTATATGTTTACGGCGGGTCGGTACAGCTGGAGGGCAAAACTTACCCGGAAAAAACAGCAGTCAGCATTGTGCAGGACAAAGCCTATTCATCCGTGCTTTCCATTCGCTCCCTCAATGATTTCTGTACCAACAGCCTAGAAAAGGCAAACAGCGAAAAGCGGTCTACCTGTTTTTCCAATGCAGACTTAAAAGCTCAGACGGTCAGCCGGGAAAAGGAAAATGCCGCTGCTTTACAAAAAGCTCTGCAGCAGTCTTCTTCTGCAGGCGGGGAGGTTTCCCCGGGTGGAAAGACGGCTGCATCTGCTTCGTCTGGGAAAAGCGGGCAGAGCGGCACATCAAACGGACGGCAAAGCGCGGCACAGCAGAAGACGGGCGGTACTGTTTCTGCGGGCGGGCAGGCCGGGCAAACTCCCTCTTCTTCAGAAAATACTTGTACCATTGAAATTCGCTGTGATACCATTCTGCACAACAAAGGAGATTTAAAGTCCGGGAAAAGCGGCTATGTCCCTGCAGATGGTACGATTCTTTCGACCGTTCAGGTCAGCTTTCAAAAAGGCGAAACCGTGTTTGACGTGCTCAAACGTGTCACCGCAAAGGCGGGTATTCAGCTGGAGTATTCATGGACCCCCATGTACAACAGCTATTACATAGAGGGAATCCATCATCTGTACGAATTCGACTGCGGCAGTCAGTCCGGCTGGATGTATAAGGTCAACGGTTGGTTCCCAAATTACGGCTGCTCTGCTTATAAGCTCAAGTCCGGCGACAGTATTGTGTGGTGCTATACCTGCAAAGGCTTGGGTGCAGATGTAGGCGGCAGTGTTGGTTAAAGCGTAAAACGGAGGGAAAAAATGAAAAAGAAGAGTTTTGCCTGCAGAATATTAGCTTCCTTTCTGTCGGTGCTTTTGGTGCTGGGCGTTGTGCCTGTTTCGGCTTTTGCATTAGATAGCGGCACGTCTGCTTTGGGCCAAGTGCATGTTGTTGTAGAAAATACAACTTACACGAAAGACCAGGGGGCCCCGTGGGACGGCACACTGGTTGATACGGAAGTCAATCTGCAAAGTGATTCTACCATGATGTCCGAAATTGTCGCGGCCCTTACCAGTGAGGGCTGTACACAGGAGGGCGCAGAAAATAACTATATTTCTAAAATCAACGACTTAGGGGAATTCGATGGCGGCTTCATGAGCGGCTGGATGGGTACCCTGAATGATTGGTTTACAAATACCGGATTCGGCAATTATACTGTCGCCAACGGCAAGCTACAGGCCGGCGATGAAATCCGTGTCATGTATACCTGCAGTTACGGAGAAGACCTTGGCACTTCTTGGAATAACACCTATAAAACGCTGAAAGGCCTTTCGGCCAATACAGGAACATTTGACAAGGCCTTTTCGCCAGATACTAAGAATTATACGCTGACAGTGCCAGTCGGCACCCAGCAGATTAGGCTGACCCCAACTGCCACAAATAAATGGTATCAGGTCACGCTTTTTTCTGATGGCCAGGAATATCGCCGAACAAAGGCCATTCCTATAAAAGACGGAACAGTCATTATTTTAAAGTGCGGGGACGATACTTCTTCAGAAACGTATACAGTTACAGTAAAAGTGCCGGCGCCTCCGGTCAACCGGCCGCCGGTCTTATCGGGCAGCAGCTCACAAACAAAAGACCTTGCCTTTGGGGGCACTTATACACTGGACCTTTCCAATATTTTCACTGACCCCGACAAAGATACAATGACCTATACCGTTCAAATAAACGGCGCCGCCGCGCTGCCAGCAGCGAAAAAGTATTCTTATATTTCTTCTCAGGCAGGGAAGACTACATTAACTTTTCGTGCCAGTGATGGAAAGGTAGCCAGCAAGACAGCATATACCGTTACCCTGAATGTCGCTGAAAAAAGTAATTTTGATACCATTTACCAGAAGACAGGGGATTACCTTGCCAAAACGGTCACTGACCCGCGGAATGCTTCCGTTGGCGGGGAATGGGCAGTTATTTCTTTGAAGCGGGCCGATTATCCGGTCAGTGCTGATTTTTACGAAAAGTACAAAGCTGATTTATTGAAAAACCTGAATCGGACAAAGGGTGTTTTGTCAAAATACAAATACACCGAATATGACCGTGGCATTTTGGCACTGACTGCTCTTGGGGAAAATCCAGCTGATTTTAACGGCTACAATCTTTTGGCGCCTCTGGCAGATTACAACAAGGTCATTTTTCAGGGGATAAACGGCCCAATCTGGGCTCTGCTGGCGGTCAATTCTCTGCCGTACACTTACCCGCAGAAACTGCCGGCAAATGCAAAAAAACTGGCAACACCTGAAAATTTAATTACGTGTATTCTCAGTAAAGAATGTAAAGGCGGCGGCTGGGCTCTGTCTGGCTCTGCTGCAGACCCGGATATGACAGCGATGGCGCTGCAGGCTTTGGCACCTTACTATAACGGCACCCTAAAGGCTTCTCTTACAAAAGAAGAATTTGCAAATCTAAAGTCTGCCGTTGACCGTGCTGTAACAGCTCTCTCTCAACTGCAAAGGAACGACGGCGGCTTTGCAAGCTGGGGCACTATCAATTCAGAGTCTATTTCGCAGGTCATCATTGCACTTACCTCGCTCAAGATCGACCCGCTAAACGACACGCGCTTTATAAAAGGCGGTCACAGCCTGCTGGAGTGCCTGTGCACCTTTGCAGACAGCGAAACCGGCGGCTTTTACCATGCGTTTCCCACAGATTTAAGTCAAGAGCCTACCGTAAACGAAATGGCGACCGAGCAGGCTTATGAGGCGCTGGTGGCGTACCACCGCTTTTCCGCACAGCGCACATCGCTGTTCGATATGCGCGACACACAGTTCAGTGATAAAATCCAATCTTTTATGAAGAAAATTGACGGCTTCACAACCGTCAGTCTTAGTAACGCCGATATCATTTTGGCGGCACAGACTACTTACAACAGCTTTTCTGCAGAAGAAAAGTCACAGGTCACCAATTTACCTAAATTAACAGAAGCTGTAGAAAAGGCTGCGGCGGTTTTGAAAAACATTCAAGCGGCAAAAACCGCAGCAGATGCAATTCCTACGCTGGTTACGAGCAGCGGAATTGCGAAAGCAGAGCAGGCAAAGACTGCATTTGACGCGCTGAGCAAAGAAGAAAAGCAGTACTTTATGCTGAACTATCAGGAAGCGTACAACACGCTTACTACGGCGGAAATCCGTGTAGAAATGCTGCAAAAAGCGGCCGCTGCAGAGGCGGAAATCAACAGAATCGGAACCGTAACCAAACAGAGCGCAAAAAAGATTGCGGCTGCACGCGCCGCGTACAATCAGCTTGATGTTTGGGAGCGGGCTCTGGTTTCCAATTACCAGACGTTGCTCTCTGCAGAAAAGGCCCTGAAAACTTTGCAGGCAGCGGCCCAGACAAAGCCGCAGGTACAGCAGACAACGGTTTTTGACAGTACACCAGTGCGTGTGCAGACAGCTGCACTGCCACCGGCACAAACGACTGCTGTTAGCAAGAGCATTCAAAGTACAAAAGTGCTGCCAAGCGCAGCTGATCGCAGCCGCATCGCTTCCCAAAACCACACCAATGCAGCGTACGGCATGACAGTCAATGGCATTGCCTGGAATATTAAAGCGGTCGTACAGAAAGAAGCAGCGGCAAAGCTGCAGAAGCTGAGTGGCAGTTTCGGAAAAAACACCCCGCTTGCATTGTTCAGCGTCACTTACAAAAATACGCTTACAAATCAAACGGCTGAGCCAGCTGGCAGCGTGTCTTTCAGCATGGACTTGCCTGCTGATACTGCAAAATACAAAAAATTCACAGTAGCCCAGTACAGCAAAGACGGCAGCCTTTCCTATACAGACTGCAGTGTCAAAAACGGAAAACTTACGTTTCGTCTGTCGGGTGCTTCTCAGTTTGCCGTTTTGGGCTGTGCAGAGGAGTCCCTGCAAAAGCTTGACAATACCGCACCTAAAACCGCTGCCGTGGTCACGCAGACGGCAAAACAGCAGCCCGATTTCCTTTGGCTGTGGATTGTTTTGGCGGCAGCCGGCGCTGCTGTGGTCATTGTGCTGGTTGTAAAACGGCGCGTAGAAAAAGAATAAAAACCATGGTACGGCCTTTTGTACCCAAAGGGATAAAGGAAAGCGGATGCAGCCTTGTAAGCTGCATCCGCTTTTTGTATGTTTTTTGCTTTATGGTTTAATTTCGTGAATCAAGTTGACCATTTCAATCGCGCCGCAGGCGCAGTCATAGCCTTTGTTGCCGGCTTTTGAGCCGGCGCGCTCCAGTGCCTGCTCAATATTTTCGGTTGTCAGTACCCCAAACATTACCGGGACTCCACTTGCAAGCGATACTTGCGCGATTCCCTTTGACATTTCACTACACACGTAGTCGTAGTGGCTGGTGCTGCCGCGAATCACCGCACCCAGGCAGATGACTGCATCGTAGGTTCCGCTGTTTGCCATTTTAGAGGCGATCAGCGGAATTTCAAATGCACCGGGCACCCATGCAACATCAATGTTTTCCTCGTCAACATCGTGCCGCTTTAAACCATCCAGGGCACCGCCCAAAAGCTTGCTGGTGATAATTTCGTTAAAACGCGCGGCAACAATGCCAATCCGCATCTTTTTTGCGACAACTTTTCCCTCAAAAATACGCATGATAAGTTCTCCTTAAAATAATTTATATATAAAAATCAATAATTTAAAATATGGCCCATCTTTGCCTGCTTTGTCTGCAGGTAAAATAAGTCGTAGTGGTTTGCCGGAATCTGAATCGGCACCCGCTCTACAATTTTCATTCCGTAATCTTCCAACTGATACACTTTGTCCGGGTTGTTGGTCAAAAGGCGCAGTGTCTTTGCACCGAGGTCTTGCAAAATCTGTGCGCCAATATAGTATTCGCGCAGGTCGCCGGCAAAACCAAGCGCGTGGTTTGCCTCTACAGTATCCATGCCACGGTCCTGCAGTTCATACGCGCGCAGCTTGTTGATAAGACCGATTCCGCGGCCCTCCTGCCGCATATAGAGCAAAATGCCGCGGCCCTCGTGTTCTATCTGCTGCATGGCAGTTGCCAGCTGCTGCCCGCAGTCGCAGCGCGCTGAACCAAAAGCGTCACCTGTCAGGCACTCAGAGTGCACCCGGCACAAAAGATTTTTGCCGTCACCGATATTGCCTTTTACTAGGGCAACATGGTGTTCGCCATTGAGTTTGTTGACATAGCCGTAGGCAGTAAAGTTGCCGTATTTTGTGGGCAGCTTTGCTTTGGCGACGCACTCTACCAGTTTGTCGTGCCTTTTGCGGTATTCCTGCAAATCTTTTATGGTAATAAATTTCATATTCCATTTCTGTGCGAGCTCTTTGAGTTCGCCAGTGCGCATCATGGTGCCGTCCTGCCGCATGATTTCGCAGCACAGACCGCACTGTTTCAGTCCAGCTAGGCGGCAGAGGTCCACAGTTGCCTCGGTATGGCCGCCGCGCTCCAGCACACCATTTTTCTTTGCGCGAAGTGGAAACATGTGCCCAGGGCGGCGAAAGTCTTCAGGACGGGCACCTTCTGCAATAGATTTGCGGGCAGTCACGCCGCGCTCTTCGGCAGAGATGCCTGTGGTGGTGCTGATGTGGTCAATCGAAACGGTAAACGCGGTTTCGTGGTTGTCTGTACTGTTGCTCACCATCTGTGGCAAAAATAGTTTGTCGCACAGCTCGCCGCTCATCGGCATACAAATAAGGCCGCGTGCATTTTTGGCCATAAAGTTTACGTTTTCAGTTGTGGCAAACTGTGCAGCACAGATAAGGTCGCCCTCATTTTCACGCTGCGGGTCGTCCGTTACCAGGATTAACTTGCCTTTTTTCAGGTCTTCCAGTGCTTCTTCTACAGTATTAAATGCAAACATCATTTTGCCCTCCGGTTTATTAAATGTTTAAGCTTTTTGCGAAAACGGTGTTGCCGGGCTGCATTTCGCAAAGTCCCAGCAGCTTTTCAGTATATTTTGCAAGAATGTCCGTTTCCAGATTTACGGGGTCTCCTTTTTTACGGTATTTTAAAGTGGTATGTTCGACAGTAAAGGGAATAATTGAAACGGAAAAATTGATGTCGGTCACTTTCGCTACGGTCAGACTGATACCGTCTATTGCAACAGAACCTTTTTCGGCAACGTAGCGCAGCAGGTTCTTTTCTGCACGGATTGTAAACCAAACGGCGTTGCCGTCAGAGAAAACGGCCGTCACGGTGCCAGTGCCGTCAATATGGCCGGAAACCACGTGTCCGCCAAAGCGGCCGTCTGCAGGCATTGCCCGCTCTAGGTTGACCGGGCTCGTTCGGTGCAGCAGCTTTAGGGCGGTACGATTCATGGTTTCGTGTACAGCGTCTGCTGTAAATGAATGTGCAGAAAGATGCGTTACAGTCAGGCAGACGCCGTTTACTGCAATGCTGTCGCCTGTTTTTGTGCCGGCGAGTACTGTGTCCGCATGAATTGTCAGCGCAGCAGATACCGCGCCTTTTCGGATGGACTCGACAGAACCGACTTCTTCGATTATTCCTGTAAACATGGTAGCACCTTGCTTTCCAGCAGAATATCGTTTCCGAGCCGCGTCACAGCGGGCGGGGAGAGGGGAAAAGCTGCCTGCGGTGTGGCTGCACCGGTACCGTCGATCGGTGATTTCGCCAGGTCTCCGCCAAAAAGCTTTGGCGCGATGTAAGCTTGCACTTTCTGAACAATGCCGCTTTCCAGTGCAGACCAATTCAGTGTGGCGCCGCCCTCCAGCAGGACACTGTCAATTTTTCGTCTGCCAAGTTCCTGCATCAGCGCGTGCATATCCACGTGCCCCTGCTTTTCCGGAAGCTCTAAGATTTCACACCCTGCAGCGGAAAAAGGGTTCTGCCGTGCTTTGTCTTTGCAGCAGGTTGCAAACAGGGTTGGCACCTCTGCAGCAGTTGTTACGACCTGTGCAGAAAGGGGAGTGCGCAGATGTGTGTCGCAGAGAATGCGCAGAGGATTTCTGCCGCTGGGCAGGCGGCAGGTTAGAAGCGGGTCATCCGCCAAAACGGTGCCCACCCCGGCCATGATTGCTGCACAGCGGTTTCGGTCCTGGTGCACTTTTGCGCGCGCTTCCTTTCCAGTTATCCATTTGGAAAGGCCCGTGGCTGTGGCAATTTTACCGTCCATAGTCATAGCGTATTTTAAAATGACATAGGGCATGCCTGTTTGAATATAGTAAAAAAAGATTTCATTAAGCGAATCGCATGCTTCTTTCAGCACACCTTCTGTGACGGCAATGCCGCGCTCCCGCAGAATCCGCACGCCTTTGCCGGCTACCAGCGGGTTTGGGTCAGAAGAGCCGATGACAACACGGCTGATTTTGTTTGCAATGATGGCATCCGTACAGGGGGGCGTCTTTCCCCAGTGGCAGCACGGTTCCAATGTTACATAAAGAGTTGCACCCTCCGCAGATTCTTTGCAGCTGGAAAAGGCGTTGCGTTCAGCGTGTAGTTCGCCGTATTTTTCGTGATAGCCCTGTCCAATAATGCGACCGTACTTTACCAGCACCGCGCCGACTAAAGGGTTTGGGTTGACTTTTCCGCAGCCTTTTTTAGCGAGCGTGAGCGCCAGCTGCATATATGACTCGTCTGACATAAAAAGCCTCCTTTTACAGAAAAAAGCGCCCGAACAGACAAAACTGCTCAGGGCGCTCTGCAAAAAAATATGGTTTGGCCGCAAAAACGAAAAAGCTCTGAAATGCTGCGGCATTTCAGAGCAAATATACACAAAGAGACCTCTGCCCAAAATGGGCAGGCCATATTCTTTCGTATCTTCTTCTATTCAGACTATTACTGCCGGCCTCGGAATTTCACCGAATCATGCCTTGCGGCTCGTGGGCTTTACCACCGATAGGGAATTGCACCCTGCCCTGAAGATCTTCTATTCATTTGTTGTTATTATAACCAGGTATTGTAAAACTGTCAAGCTTTTTAAAATTTTTGTTTCTCTTTTCGTAAATATTACCAAATCACAGCAGCCAGCCGCTGTGGAGAAGCCAAAACAGCAGAAGCAGCTGCAGGGCAAAAATGACCGGAATGCCGACCATGAATTTTTTGTGCAGGGTCTTGTGGTGAATGGCGCGCATAACAAGGTACATTGCGGCACTGCCGCCAAGGGCGCTCAAGAAAAGCAGGGTGCTTTCGGGGACACGCCAGCGGTGCTTTTCGGCTGCACGCTTGTCCCATCCTGTGACAATGGCAGAGACTGCACTGATTCCGCAGAAATAAATGAGTAAAAGCTTTGCTGCTGCAGACATTTGCGCTTTTTCTCCTTTCCAAATTTTTATAATGACAGATGGAATAACAGAATGGAAAATCAACAGACAGGAGGAAACAGGCATGGTTATTTCGCTGTTTCACAAACACAGGCAGGCGGCGGCCCTACTGATGCTGGCTTTGGCGGTGCTGGCAACCATGGCGGCCAAACAGTTTGGTACAGGAAAGCAGAGCGCCAAGGCTGCTTCACAAAGCACCACCGCTGCAGTAAAGGCTGCCGCTCCTTCGACGCAGAGCAGCCAACCAACTGCTGCGGTGGGGGCGAAAGCCAGCAGCACAGAGATGCGTGCAGTATGGGTGCCGTACTACACGCTGAGCCTTTCGGGAAAAAGCGCAAAAGATGAGAATGCCTTTATACGGTATTATACTGAAATCGTGCAGAATGCGAAAGCGCGCGGTATGAATGCCGTTGTCGTGCATGTGCGTGCTTTCAGTGACGCGATGTATCCCTCTCAGTATTATCCGTGGTCTAACATGACCGGAAATACACAGGGGGTCAATCCCGGGTATGACCCGCTCAAAGATATGGTTTCTATTACGCATGCCGCGGGTCTGCAGTTTCATGCGTGGCTGAATCCGCTTCGTGTGCAGCTAAATGGCTCGCCATCTATTTTGGCACAAAACAATCCGTGGAATCTGTTTGCAAAAGACCCCGCAAAGGCGGGCTGGGCGGTCAGCTACGAAAGCGGCAAATACCTTGACCCTGGTTTTGAGGGGGTGCGCCGCTACATTGCTGCAGGCGCTGCAGAAATCGCAAAAAAGTACGCAGTAGACGGGATTCAGTTTGACGATTATTTTTACCCGGAGGACGGGGGAGATGCGTTTGACGCTGTTTCATACAAAGCCTACTGTGCAGGGAAAAAAACAGGGCAAGCCCTTTCCCGTGCAGAGTGGCGCTGTGCCAATATCAACGACCTGCTTTCCAAGACCTACCGCGCAGTAAAAGAAAACCGCCCGCAGGCGGCCTTTGGCGTTTCCCCACAGGGCAATCTGCAAAACGACAAAAAGATCGGAGCAGACGCCGCTGTTTGGTGCCGGACCAGCGGGTATGTCGACTACATATGCCCACAGGTGTATTACAACTACAATAATCCAATCCTGCCGTACGACAAAGCGGTGCAGACTTGGCGCAGCTTAGTTACCGCAAAAGGGATAAAGCTGTATTTTGGCCTTGGCCTTTATAAAGCCGACAGCGGCGCTGACAGCGGCGCATGGAAAGACAGCACCAACACCATTGCACGCCAGATTGAAACCGCACGCACCCAGCGTTGTGATGGATTTATGATTTTTTCTTATGAAGATTTGCTTGTTCCCGGGCGAAAACAGGAAGTGGAAAACGTTATGAAGCTGTTTCAGTAAAGTTTAGGGAACCAGTATCCCATTGCAGTCATCGTCTGCTGCTTCTGTAATTTTGACCGGCAGAATCTTTCCAGTCAATTCTTTTTCGCTTTTTATAAAGACAGGGGTGTAGTTTGGCGTATACCCCTCCAGAGCACCGTTTTCCCGGCGGCGCTCAAATAAAACGGGTTCGGTTAAGCCGACCTGCTGCTGCAAAAAGGCGCTGCGCGTTTCCCGGGTGACAGCAATCATTCGGTGACAGCGGCGCTCTTTTTCTGCTTTTGGCACTTGTCCGGGGAAATCTGCTGCACGGGTTCCCGGCCGCTGCGAATACGGGAACACGTGCACTTTTGCAAAGGCAATTTCCCGGGCAAAGGCAAGGCTCTGTCTGAATTCTTCCTCTGTTTCACCCGCAAAACCAACCATAATATCCGTGGTCATGGCAGCGTTTGGAAAAGCGGCCCGCAGGTTTTGCACAATTGTGCGGTATTCATTGGCAGTATAGTGGCGGTTCATTCGCTTTAAGGTGGCGTCGCAGCCGCTCTGCAGGGAAAGATGAAACTGCGGGCACAGTTTTTTTTGTGCGGCCAGGCGTGCAATAACCGGCGGGGTCAGCTGCTCCGGCTCAAGCGAGCCGAGCCGCACACGCTGAATACCATCAATTTGGCAGGCGGCGTCGACTGCATCACACAAGTCAAGCCCCAGGTCCTGCCCATAGGCGGGCAGGTTAATACCGGTCAGCACCACTTCTTTGTAGCCGTGCCTGCCAAGCTGTGCCAGTTCGTCTTTTAAGTCGTTCAGCGGCTTTGAGCGCACCCGGCCGCGTGCGTAGGGAATAATGCAGTAGGTACAAAAGCGGTTGCAGCCGTCTTCTATTTTGACAAAGGCGCGGGTCCGCTCGTAGAAGTCTGTGACTTCCATTGATTCAAACTTTTTACCGTGCGGCTCAATATCGACAATCCGCTGATGGGTGGAGAGGTACTGCAGAATATGCGGCACCAGAGAAGCGCGGTTGGAGTTACCCAAAACAATATCCGCGTCAGAAAGAGCGGCCGATTTTTCGGGGAAAGCCTGTGGCATACAGCCGGTCAGAATCAAGACGGCAGTCGGGTTTTCCCGCCGGGCGCGGTGCAGGGTTTGGCGGACTTTGTGGTCGCTTTGTGCAGTGACTGTACAGGAATTGATTAAAATAATGTCAGCCGGACCGTCGCAGACGGTAAAGCCAGCCTGCTCCAGCATTTTCAGCATGGCCTGTGTTTCGTATTGATTTACTTTGCAGCCTAATGTAATGGCGGATACTTTCATGAAAAAATTCCTCTTTTGTATCGGTTCAGTTTTACTGCGCAGTCTCAACCTGCTGAGAAAGTGTTTCCCAGTCCTGCAGCAGACGGTCATCTTTGGCCTTTGCGTCCTGCAGCTGCTGTGTCAGGTCCAGTGCTTTTTCATAGTCGCTGGCAGTTTCCGGATCAGACAGCTGTTGGTTCAGGCCGCTCATCTGTGTCTCCAGTTTGTCTATGCGGTCTTCCAGGCGCCGCAGCTGTGCCTTTTGTTTGCGCAGAGCGGCCTGCTGCACTTTGCGCTGTTGATATTCATTTCCTTTTGGCTGTGTTTCTTTCTGCGCCTGCTCCTGTTGTTCCTGCTGCACTTTGCGCTGCTGCAGAAAGCTGTCGTAGCTGCCGGTGTATGGAATGGCCCCATCGGGTGTCAGCCAATAGATACGGTCAGCCAGTTTATTGATTAAATACCGGTCATGCGAAATAATAAAGAGTGTACCCTCATACTGCTGCAGGGCTGCTTCCAGTGCTTCTGTGGAGTAGATGTCCAGGTGGTTGGTCGGTTCGTCCAGCAGCAGAAAGTTTGCTTTGCCCAGCATCAGCCGCAGCAGCAGCACACGGGCACGCTCTCCGCCGGAAAGTGCGCTGACCGGCTTAAACACGTCCTCATCGTGAAATAAGAAAACAGCCAGTGCAGAGCGGACCTCGGTTTCGGTCATCTGCGGGTAAGCGTCCCAGATTTCGTCGATGACGCGCTTTTCCATGTGCAGGTTGGTCTGCAGCTGGTCGTAATAGCCGATCGAAACATTGGTGCCAAAGCGCACACTGCCCTCTTCTGGATGGTACTGCCCTAAAAGTGCCTTAAATAAAGAAGTCTTGCCGCAGCCGTTTGGTCCCAGCAGAAAGACCCGCTCACAGCGGTGAAGCTCCAAAGAAACATTTTGAAACAGCGTATTTCCGTCAAAAGAAAGTGAAAGATCTTCGGCGGTCAGCACATCGTTTCCGCTACGCTGCGGCACCGGAAAGGAAAACGCCAAGTGCTCTTCCTTTGCTTCCGGTGTAACCAGGGTAGTCTCTAAGCGGGCAATCGCTTTTTCTTTGCTTTCAGCCGTTTTAATACTCTTTTCGCGGTTCCAGCGCTTGAGCTGTGTGACAACACCCTCCAGCCGCTGAATCTCGTGCTTTGTGTTTTCATATTGACGCTCTTCAGAGAGAGAATTTAGATTTTTCTGCTCCTGAAAAGCTGTGTAGTTTCCCTTGTAGGTTGTCAGGTGCCCGCCGTGCATTTCAAAAATGCGGCCGCACAGGCGGTCCAGAAAATAGCGGTCATGCGAAATAACCATAAAAGCGCCGTTCCAGCCACGCAGAAAGTCTTCCAGCCACTCTACGCTTTGAATATCCAAATGGTTGGTTGGCTCATCCAGCAGCAAGAGGTTTGCGCCGGAGAGCAGCATCTTTGCCAGCTGCAGTTTTGCCCGCTGTCCACCACTTAAAACGCCGACTGTTTGCCCCATCTGCTCGTCCGTAAAGCCAAGACCCAAAAGAGCGCTGCGGGCACGTGCTCTGCAGGTAAGGCCGCCCTCCTGTACAAAGCGGTCATTTAAAACAGCCTGCCGTGCAATGCGGTCGTCGGTGGGGTGAACAGTGATTTCGTTATTCAGTTCATTCAGTTCATTTTCTATTTTCAGCAGGGGAGAGAAAACCGTGAGTACTTCAGCGTACGCGGTGCGGTCTAGGTCGCGGCAGACGTGCTGCTCCATATAGCCTAAAACAGTGCTGTTGGCTTGATAAAAGCTGCCGGCGTCCGGCGTATATTCCCCTGTCAGGGTTTTAAAGAGGGTCGTTTTTCCAGAGCCGTTTACACCAACCAAACCAATACGGTCATTCTGCTGTACCTCAAAAGATACATCCTGAAAGATCGTATTGGAACCAAAACTCTTTTCCAGGCTGCTTACGCCGAGTACTGCCATGTTGTTTCTTCGTCTCCATCTATGTATAAGATAAAAAATTTACTGTATTCTATGTATAGGCCTTTTTGCAAGGCCTATTTAGCTATTATACTGAAACAGGGCGCCAAAAGCAAGTTTACAGCATGCCTTTCAGCTGCTCAATGGACTTTTCCTCTTCACGAATCAGGTCTTCGGCAAGCTTGCGCGAGTCACTGTCCGCTTCGGGCAGGTCATTCAGGCGCTTTTGCAGATCGACAATTCCCATTTCGGTACCCTGTATCATCATTTCTGCAAGATGCCCGGCAGAGCTGTCTGCAAGTGTGTTCATCTGTATGCCGCCCCACAGCATAGCTTTCTGCATAGGCTTGCTGCCTTCTTTCGGGGCTTTTCCTTTGTTGGTCAATAGCTTTTTTGCGCGGCGCTCGGTTTCCTCGTAATTCCCCAGCTGGCTCATTATCTGGTTTCGCATATTGCTGTCTTCTACTTTTGGCAGCAGCAGGTCGGCAGCCTGTGCACCCATGCTGCACACTTTATAGACTTCGTCCAGTATTTCTGTGTTTTCTCCCGGCATTTTTATGCCCTCCTTTTGTTTGTAGTATTTTGTCCGAAAGAGGCGCGGATAAACTGGACAAGCGGCCTTTTTCTGTGCTATACTTTACAAGCGTACTTCTAATATTTTCTAAAAAGTAAAAAAGAGTATTTCATGAAAAAAATTTTACTAATTGCTACCGGGGGCACAATTGCTTCCTGCAAAACAAAAGACGGCCTGACTCCTGCGCTTTCGCCGCAGATGCTGCTCTCTTATATTCCGGAATCTGCGGCTTTCTGTAAAGTGGATCCGCTGCAGATCCTCAATATCGACAGCACCAATGTCCGGCCGCAGCACTGGCTGCTTATGGCACGTACAGTACAGGAGAACTATAAAAATTACGATGGATTTGTCATATGTCATGGCACAGACACCATGGCGTATACAGCCGCAGCGCTCTCTTATCTGGTGCGTGACCCGGACAAGCCAATCGTAGTGACCGGTTCGCAGAAACCAATCGATATGGATGTAACAGACGCGAAAACGAATTTGCTTGACAGCCTGCGCTGGGCCTGCGGCGGGGTGGGTGGTGTCTGCATTGTGTTTGGCGGAAAAGTGATTGCCGGCACACGCGCCAGAAAAAGCCGTACCAAAAGCTACAATGCCTTTTCCAGTATCAATTTTCCGGACCTTGCTGTTATTCGTGATGGCAATGTCATTCGGTACATCAATCCGGAAAAACCGCAGGGACCTTTTTTTTCTAACTGCTTAGATACCGCCGTTTCTGTTTTAAAGCTGACGCCGGGCCTTTCTGCAGAGGCTTTTTCAGCGATCGGCAGTTTGTGCAACGGCCTGATTATTGAGAGCTACGGCGTCGGCGGTGTGCCAGATCTGTATGCTGATGCCCTTGCACAGCTGACAAAAGAGGGAAAGGTGGTCGTTGTGGCAACACAGGTGCCGCATGAGGGCAGCGACATGGCGGTCTATCGTGTCGGCCATGTGGCCAAAGAGCGCTTTGGCTTGCTGGAAACCTACGACATGACCATTGAGTCTACCGTGACCAAACTGATGTGGGTACTGGGGCAGACACGCGACCCGCAGCGTGTAAAGAGCCTTTTTTACCAGACTATCAATTACGATGTCCTTTGGGTGCAGTAAAGTGCGGGGCTTTTTTCTTTTACTGCAGCATATCCATAAATAGGGGGTGTTCTTTTGCAAGTTGGAATTTCGACTGCGTGCCTTTACCCGGCACTGCTGGAAAAAAGCCTTGCAGAGCTGCTGAAACTCGGCTTTCGGCGCTTTGAGTTTTTCTTTAACACAGTCAGTGAACTGCAGCCCCAATATGTGCGCGGCCTTGCGGAGATGATGCACCGGTATGGCGCAACCGCAAAAAGCGTGCATCCCTTTACATCCGGATATGAAAGTTTCCTGCTGTTTTCCGGGTATGAGCGCCGCTTTGAGGACACTGTAGAGTTTTACAAATCTTATTTTGAGGCGGCAAATATTTTGGGTGCAAACCTGCTGGTGCTGCATGGCCAGCGCCTTGAAAAACAGGGAGATATGTCGGCAGAAGCATATTTTGAGCACTACCACAAACTGCTTGAGACCGGCCGCTCTTTTGGCATAACGGTCGCACAGGAAAATGTCAATCGCTTTCGCAGCAGCGACCCGCCTTTTCTGGTGCAGATGCGCAGCTATCTGCACAATGACTGCGCTTTTGTTTTAGATATCAAGCAGTCTGTGCGGGCGGGGTACAGCCCGTTTGAGACTTGTGCAGCAATGGGGGAGCAGCTGGTGCATGTGCACCTGAATGACAACAACCTGCCGGGAAAGACCTGCCTTCTGCCGGGCTTTGGCCGCATGGATTATTCCCGTCTGATGCATCAGCTTGTCCGCCAAAACTATCAGGGCGACTGCATTATTGAGGTGTACCGCAGCAGCTTTGACAAGCCTGCAGAGCTACTGCAGGCAAAAAAAACAACCGAGCAGCTGCAAGGAGAGTTCGAGCAGCTTGCGGCGGTGCCATATGTCTGCAAGCCCAATTTGCAGACATTGTAAGGAATGGTTTGTTTGATACTTTGACGTTGCTTTAGAGAGGACAGCAGGAAATGAGGTATGAAAACAGATGAAGTGCCCGTTTTGTGGCTATGGTGAGAGCAAAGTAATCGATTCCCGGCCGACAGATGAAGGTGAGCGCATTCGCCGCCGCCGTGAGTGTCTGAAGTGTAGTAAGCGCTTTACCACTTACGAGGTCATTGAAACAGTACCGATTATTGTAATTAAAAAAGACAAATCGAGGGAAGTGTTCGACCGCAACAAACTGCTGCGCGGGCTGCTGCGTGCCTGCGAAAAGCGCCCGGTTTCTTTGGCAACGCTGGATCAAGTGGTCAATGAAATCGAAACCAAACTGCAGAATTCGCTTGATCGAGAGGTAGAGTCCTCTCAAATCGGTGAATATGCAATGGAAAAGCTAAAGGATATCGATGAAGTTGCCTATGTCCGTTTTGCTTCTGTTTATCGGCAGTTTCAGGATATCAATACTTTTATGGATGAGCTAAATCAAATTATGCGGTCCCGCCAAAAAAAAGCTGAACCGTCAAAGAAATAAAAGATACTGAAATGATAAAAGGGCCCTGCAGGAATCAAAACCGCAGAAGCCCTCTTTTTATTTTAAAGCGCGATTACAGAATATTCTGCAGCAGCGGCAATTCGCTTTCGCGCAGGTTTTCGGCCAGCGTTTTTCCGCGGGCACATTCGCTTTCAAACTGCCCTAAGTTGTCGCAGCGGGAAAGGTCTGGCAGGGTCGCCAGAGTTTGGTCGATGGCTTCTAAGCGGGAGTGGGGCTGAAACGTGCACAAAATCTGGTGCGACTTCTGCCAGTCGCTGCAGGCTTTGCTGCTGAAAGCGTAGGCACTTTTTGCGTCGTTGGCCTGTGCAGCCTGCTGTGCTTTGTCCAGCGTGCCCGCAAGGCTTTCCGTAAGCACTTTTGTAGTATGACTGCCTGCAAAGCACAAAAAGATTGCTGTAATAAAGATGGCTGCTGCAATCGCCATGCGCTTCATACACGCTCCTCCTTTGGAATAATTTGAAAATCGCCTTTTGTATTTGCGGTCATAATAAAAATGTCCTCGGCGCGCACATTCTTTTGGCGCAGGGTATCGTTCAGCCAGGTAAGGCTTTTGCCGCACAGCTGCAGCGCTGCATTGCTGATGTTTCCGTCACTGACAACAACGGTTTCAATGCCGGTGTTTGGTACGGCAATGCCCAGCATGCCGGCAGTGGGCTGCTCTTTGTCGGGCTTTTTAATCACGCTCATGCGGCCGTCTGTTTCGACAATGGCATAGGCCACGTCTTTTAAAGAAAACACATTCTTTTCCCGCAGCTGCTCAAATAGATCCTCGGTTGTCAGGCGCAGTTTGCGCATTTCGTTCTGTTGAACAGTTCCGTCTGCAATAATGATAATGGGTTTGCCACAAATCAACCTGCGGAAACCGCCGCTTTTCATCATAGACCATGAGGTTACCAGCTCACAGACTACCAGAATTGCAATCGGCAAAATGCCGCTCACCAGCGGCTGCCCGCTGTCCTGCATCGGAATTGCCGCAATATCGGAAATCAGCAGCGTTACCACCAGTTCACTGGTTTGCAGCTCACTGATCTGCCGCTTTCCCATCAACCTGACCGCTGCTATAATGAGTATGTATAGCAGCAGAGTACGAATAAAAGAAATTGTCATGTTTTATCACCGCAGACTAGTCTTTGCAAACCGCCGCAAAAAATACGCCTAACGAAAAAGAAGCCGGCTCTTTCCACTTTAGAAAGAACCGGCTGCCTTGTATTTTGATTTGAATTAAAAAGGCTGAATCGTCTGTGCGAAAGCCTCAAAATTTTTGTCCGCCTGAAATGACTTTTCCCACAAAGCCCGGCAGGCGGCCCTTTCAGCAGCAGCTTTTTCGGCCGGCTGACCAGCGGCTGCCTGAAGTGCTTTTGCCAGCACTTCAGGGGTCAGGTCCGCAGGCAGCAGCTGACCGGTTTCACCGGTGCGCACCAGTTCACCGGTTCCGCCAACGTCTGTTGCTATTGCCGGTATGCCAAAAGAGGCAGCTTCTATAATGGAAACCGGCAGGCCTTCACTGCTGCTGGTGTTTACAAAGAGATTGACCGGCGTCGTTTGGTAAAAAGACATCAGGTCTTTGTTTGGCATAGCGCCGCGCAGGTCCGTTTCCATAAATGCAAGATGTTCTTTTGCAAAAGAACGCAAACTTTCCAGTGTATCGCCGTCACCAATATGGGTCCATTTTAGTTTGATACCGCTGTCCTGCAGAAGGGAGAGCGCCTGCGCCAGCAGTTCTACACGCTTTACCGGGGCAATATGGCAGCAGCTGACAATATGAAAAACATCTTTTTGCGGTACAGGGCCAAGGCCGTAATCGTGGGTGCCAAGATAAGAGGTGTGCACCTTTCCGCGGCCTTCCGGCCAATGCTTTAAAATATAAGCGGTGCCGTCATTACTGCAGGGATAGACAGCGTCCAGGTCTTTGAGTAGATAGGGGCGCAGCGGCAGGTAACCGCTGGGCTGCCGTTCCTGGTACAGATCATACCGGTGTGCCCGGCAGACCGCCTTGCAGGATTTTACCGGACAGTATTTTTTCAGTTGGTTTGCAGCCACGGCAACATCGTAGAACCAATAGGCGTAAAAAGTAACGCCATCGTACTGCGCCAGGTTATTTGCCATCAGCTGCTTTCTGCATTCGCCAAACACCAGTTCACTTTTGGCAATGAAGTAATGCAGAAAAGCCCATGCTTTGGGGCTTGCTACTGCGGCTTTGCGCTCGTCACGGCCGGCAAAGCCATGCTTGTTTCTAGAAAACAAAAGCGCTACCGCGGCGGCGGGCAGCCTGCGGCGGATACTGCTTGCGGCAATCCGGCAGACCGTCACATTTTCAGGTACCGTACGGGTCTGCTGAGCGTTGTCAGCCGTACTGGTCGCAATTAAAAATATGTGATTAAAGGACTTCGCCAAAAAAGAGATTTCGTCCTCAATAAATTCTTCCCCTTTGTCAAACGGGTAGACCTTTGTAAGCATAACAAGACAGTCTTTCATCCGTCTTCCTCCCCAATGCAGCCCATGCGGCTGTGCAGTGCATTTCAGCTTTCTATATCAGCATACAGAATAGCATATTCGCCGCAATTTTACAAGTATTGCCGCAGCGTCAGGCAATTTTTCGTTGTATTGAAGAAGTTGGAATGCTATAATGAAAGAACAATATGCTCGGCTTTTTAGCTGAGCAGGCCTCTGTTTCACCGGCACCGCTTTTTTGAGCGGAAAATGAAAATTTAAAGGAGCCTGCAATTTGAAACTTTCTATTATCATTCCTGTATACAATACCCAGCAGTACTTAAAGGCTTGTGTAGAGAGCATTCTTTCCCAGCCTTTTTCCGATTTTGAGCTGCTGCTCATCAATGATGCTTCCACCGATGATTCTTTGGCGGCAGCTCGTGCCCTAGAGCGGCAGGACCAGCGCGTTACCGTTTACGACAAACCGCATGGCGGCTTGGGCGATACCCGCAATTTTGGTGTACAGCGCGCGCAGGGCGAGTACCTGCTCTTTGTCGATTCCGATGACTGGATCGGGGAAGACACCCTTTCTAAAGTCGTTGAGCCGGCTTTGGCGGCCCAGGCGGATTTAGTCGTTTTTGATTTTATCCGTGAAAATACTGCCTGCAAAGTCTGCCGTACATGCAGCCTGCCGGTAAAGGCACCAGATGCGTCTAAAGAGACCAACCGCAAAATGCTTGAAGAACTGGTTGGCCCGGATGCCGGCAGTACGCCGTGGCGCAGTGTGGATATGATTGGCAGCGCGTGGCGCCGCCTTTACCGCAGAGAGTGGCTTTTGTCACACAAAATCGCTTTCCCCAATGAAGAAAAGGTTATGCTAGAGGATCTGCCTACCAGTATCAAGGCACACTGCCTCTCTCAAAAGACACTGTTCTTAAGCGTCCCACTGTATCATTACCGCTATAATACAAATTCTCTGAGTACGCGCTACCGTCCGTACAAAATGAAAAAGCTTTCCCAGTGCTTTCAGCTGACTGCTTCTTTCTTGAAGGAACAGCAGATATATACCGAATTGGAACCCCGCCACTTGGCGTGGTATTTGCGAAATGCGGCACACAGCTCCCTGGTCAATGTTTTTAGCCCCGGCAATCTGAAAGAAAAGAGCGGCAAAAAAGACGAGATTCATGATATCCTTGCGGACCCAACGCTGCGCCGCGCTGCAAAGAGCCGCTACCTTTGCGGCGGCACCGCTGCCGACCGCTTGATTCGCTCTGTCATTGGCACCGGTTCTGTCGGCATTGCCTATGCGTTTTACAGCAGGTACGCAAAGCACCTGCAGAATAATACAGATAAGCAGTAGGAGTCATTTATGTCAAAGAAACAAATTCTTTTTATCAATTATTCCCTGCACAGCGGCGGAATCGAAAAAAGCCTTGTTACACTGCTTTCCTTGTTTGATTATGACAAGTACGATGTTGATTTGCAGCTGTTTGCAAATGAGGGCCTGTTTTTGCCGCGTGTGCCAAAGCAGGTGCATTTACTGCCGCCGCTTTTCCCAAAAGAATACCGCCTCAATGTCCGGCAGGCGGTGCCTGCACTGCTTGGCGGAGGTCACCCTCTGCTGGCTTTGTGCCGTGCCGGTGTCAGCGTTGGCGGCCTGCACGGGACAATGGGCGAGCGCCTGGTGAAAATGTGGAAATGCGAGAGCCGCTTTGTCAGGGATAACCCAAAGACCTATGATGCGGCGGTTGCCTATATGGAGGGTCAGCCTATTTATTACTGTGTGGGCCATGTGCGTGCAAAACGCAAAATAGGTTTTGTCCACGGCGACTACACCGCCATGGGCCTTGACCGCACATTCGATACGCCGTATTTTGACAAGCTTGACGCTGTCTGCACCGTGTCAGAGTCCTGTAAAGCAGCGCTGCAGACCAACTTTCCGCAGGACGCTCAAAGGTGCCATGTGCAGTACAATCTGCTTTCGCCGAAGCTTTTGCGGCAGATGGCCGAGGAGCCCGCACCTTTTTCAGATTCTTTCAGCGGTCTGCGGGTGCTGTCTATTGCGCGCCTTTCTGAGCAGAAAGGGTTAGATCTCGCTGTGCCTGCGGTTGCAAATCTGCTGAAACAGGGCATTCCGTTTCGCTGGTACATCATCGGCGTTGGCCCGTGCAAAGAGTCGCTTGCAGCACAGATTCAGGCGCTTGGCGCCGAAAAAGAGATTGTCTTCTTAGGGGAACAGGGAAATCCGTATCCGTTTATTAAGGCATGTGATATTTACATGCAGCCTTCCCGCTTTGAGGGCAAAGCCATTGCGGTCGATGAGGCTATGGCACTGTGCAAACCTATTTTGCTGACGGATTTTTCCACTGCAAAGGACCAAGTCACCGACGGCGTAACCGGCATGATTGTACCGATGTCGCCGGAGGGAATCGAAAAGGGCCTTGCCCGCCTGCTGCAGAACAGTGCCCTGCGCCAATCTTTTTCACAGGAACTCTCAAAACACGATTATTCTAATATTGAAGAAATACAGAAGTTTTATGCGCTGATCGACGGCATACAGCCCGCAGAAAATACAATCCATCAAGAAAAATGAGGGGTACAAAAATGACAATCAAAGAATTGCTGGAAGATATGCCTTGTCAAGTCACCGGCTCTGCGGATACAGAGGTGACCGGCATTGTCTATGATTCCCGTCTGGTCAAGCCGGGAAGCGTTTTCATCTGCCTGGTCGGCAGCAAAACAGACAGCCATGTTTACGCGGCACAGGCAGCACAAGACGGCGCTGCTGCTGTGGTCACGCAGCATGAGATTCCACCGATTTCCTGCACAGAGATTCGTGTCAGCGACACCCGTGAAGCGCTTGCGCTGCTTTCTGCCGCATGGTTCGGCCACCCAGCGAAAGAACTCAAAGTCATCGGTGTCACTGGCACCAAGGGAAAAACAACCTCTACGTATATGATCCATTCTATCTTAGAGGCCGCAGGCATTACGACCGGTATTATCGGCACGATCGGCACGGTCATCGGCAGTCAGCTGATTAAGACCAACAATACTACGCCGGAGTCTTACGATATACAAAAATTTATGCGCATGATGGTAGACGCCGGCTGCAAAGCCTGTGTTTTAGAGGCAAGCTCTATCGGTTTGCGCGACCACCGGGTAGATGGCTTTACATTTGATATCGGTCTGTTTACCAATTTCAGTGAAGACCATATCGGCGGTTTGGAACACAAGAACATGGAAGAATACCTTGCCTGTAAAGCGTTGCTTTTTAAAAAATGCCGTCTGGGCATTGTCAATATTGATGATGCAAACTGGAAAGGCGTTACCGCAGGCCATACCTGTACTTTGACAACCTATGGCTTTGGCAGTGAGGCAGAGCTGCGCGGAGAAAACACAAAGCTGGTTTCGGCCCCCGGCTATCTTGGCATTGCATTTGATTTGTGCGGCAGCATGCAGGGAAGCGTGCGTGTTGACATTTCCGGCAAATTCAATGCGTACAATGCACTTGGTGCGGTTGCGGTCTGCCAGCAGTTCGGCGCTACGCTGGAAGATGTGCGTAAAGGCCTGGATACGGTCAAGGTAAAGGGACGCGTAGAGCCGGTCGAGGTTCCCGGAAATTACACACTGCTTATCGATTACGCGCATAATGCGGTCAGTATGCAGAATATTTTGACAACCTTGCGCGAGTATCATCCGCGCTGCCTGGTCTGCATGTTTGGTGCCGGCGGCAACCGCCCGAAAATCCGCCGCTATGAAATGGGCGAGATGAGCGGTAAATTAGCGGATCTTTCCGTTATTACAGCAGATAATTCCCGCTATGAAAAGGTCGAGGATATTCTGGCGGATATCGAAGTAGGCCTGCATAAAACGGATGGAAAGTATATTGTCATTCCCGACCGCCGCGAGGCTATCAAATATTGTATGGATCATGCCCAAAAAGGCGATATTGTCGTTTTGGCTGGCAAAGGACATGAGGATTATCAGGAAATTAAAGGCGTCAAGTATCCGTTCGATGAGCGGGACGTTATTCATGATATTTTAGTACAGGAAGGCAAACTCCCTGCGGAAGAATAAGGACTTTTTCAAAAGCAAACAGATCTGCAGAAATGGTGCAGCGCGCGCTGCACCATTTTTCTGCAAACGGTGTCGGAAGCAAAAAAGGAAAGGACAGCCAAAATGAAAATTACAGTACAAGAAGCGGTGCAGATGTGCGGCGGCAGGCTGCTGTGCGGAGATGCGGAAAGCGTGATTACCTCTGTCACAACGGACAGCCGCACGGTTTGCCCGGGTTCTCTGTTTGTTCCGATTAAAGGTGAAAAAACGGATGCGCATATCTATATTCCGGCGGTATTTGCTGCCGGTGCGACAGCGGCTTTCACACAGGAAAACCTGCCTGCCCCGGCAGCAGGTGCCCTCATTGCGGTGCAAGATACTTCCGCTGCTCTGCAAAAGCTGGCTGCGGCTTATCGCCGCCGCTACTTAGGCCCAGTCGTCGGTATTACCGGCAGCGTGGGAAAGACAACAACCAAAGAAATGGTGGCTCTTTCACTTTCTGCACGCTACCGTGTGATGAAAACACAGGGAAACCAAAACAGCCAAATCGGCGTACCGCTTACTATGTTCCAGCTGGATGAGAGCACCGAGGCGGCTGTTGTAGAGATGGGCATGAGCCAGTTTGGTGAGATGGCGCGTTTGGCGAGGATTGCTGCGCCGCAGTTTGCCATTATGACAAATATCGGAATTTCTCATATCGAAAACCTGCATTCGCAGGAAAATATCATGCGCGAAAAACTGCATATTACAGATGGCTTTACACCTGAGTCAGTGCTGATTTTAAATGGTGACGACAAAATGCTTGCAACCCTGCGGGGAAAGCTGCCGTTTCATACAGAATTTGTCGGTACAGCACCGTGGTGCAGCTATCGGGCTGTACAGGTTACCGCACAAAACGGCGGCATGCACTTTTTCCTGCAGCATGGGCAAACGCTTTTGCCGGTGGCCATTCCGGTCTTGGGTATGCACCAGGTGACAAATGCGCTTGCGGCGCTTGCAGCTGCGGATGTTCTGCATATCCCGCTTGCCGAAGCGGCAAAAGCGCTTGCCGCATACAAGCCGCTTGCCATGCGCCAGCAGATTCATAAAGCTGCCGGTATGACAGTCATTGACGATTCTTATAACGCCAGTCCGGACGCTGTACGCGGTGCACTGGATGTCCTGTGCAGTTTTCCGCACCGGCGGGTCGCCGTGTTGGCGGATATGCTGGAGCTGGGCACCGCATCGCAGCAGGCACACCGGGCATGCGGCCGTCATGCTGCACAGGCGGGCACAGACCTGGTGGTCACAGTAGGGCTGCAGGCCAGGGAAATCGCCGCAGGCGCTCGCGAAGAGAATCCTAAGCTGCCTTGCAAAAGCTGCAGCAGCAATCAGGAAGCAATTTCTTACTTGAAAGAAACGCTGCGTCCGGGAGACACCATTTTGGTCAAAGGCTCACGCGGTATGCACACCGATGAAATTGTTTCGGCTATTTTGACATTTTCTTTTTAAATTTGCATAAAATACAGAAAAAGCCCCTGCTTTAAAAGGAATGCGCTTGCCTTTTTCATCTCTCTATGATAACATGTAACTTGTTTGTTACATTTGGGTAACAATAGCGTAATTAATGATTTTTCGCTTCAATACGCTATTTTGGGGAGGAATTCTTTATGAAAAAGCACAGGCTGCTTGTGCCGGCAATGGTGCTGGCAGTGGCCGCTTCTGTGCTGCTGTTTCCCGGTGCTGTGCGAGCGGCTTCCAATGGGACAGGCACGGACTCTGCTGCCTCTGTGCAGAGTGTTTCTGTCCAGAATTCAGAAAAAGAAGCGGGAAATGCACAAAACGTTTTGCAGCTCTCCGCCGGTGCTGTTGCTGCTGTGCCGACAGAGAGGTACAGTGTCGCTTTGCCTGCTGCAAAAAGTGAGGCTACAGCCATTCAGACGGCGGTAAAGGAGCAGCGCATCGGCGGCATTGGCTTTTTTCTGGTGCTGCTCAGCGGCATCCTTTCAGGGATGGCAGTTGTTTCCCGCGGCCGTCGCGGAAAACTGAAAAGCAGCCCGATTGACCTTGGCTCTAAGCACGGCCGTGCAAATGGCCCGCTCATTTAGAATGAAATAGCAAAAAGAAGACCGGCATCGTCTTTGTACGCTGCCGGTTTCATTTTGTAAAAATAGTTTTGTGTTTTTGTAAAAAGGACCTTTCTGTTTTTGGCAAAGCAGGATTCCGTCTTTTTACAAATGCGTCTGTCTGCCGAAAAATTCGTTTATGCGCACCAGTTCATGCCGCCGGGTGTCTATATTTCCAGTCGTAACGGCACCTCTGTGAGGAAAAGTAACCTTGCGGCTGAGGAGGTGCGCTTATGATAACGAAAAAAAACGGAAAACAGATGGCAGCTGTGCTGGCTGCCGCGCTGCTGCTCAGTACAGCGGCGGCTTCGGCGGCAGGTCCGCCGGTTGCGCTCACTGCCAGTGCAGGTGTGTGCATGCTGGTTCCATGCGGTACTCCTTTTGGAATCAAAATGCTTACAAATGGGGTTGTCGTAGTGGGTACAGCGGATTTGCAGACCTCCACGGGGGCGGTGAATCCCGCGGCGAAGGCGGATGTGCATGTTGGGGATATCATTCGTACGGTCAACGGTAAAGCAGCGACGGGCAATGACCAGCTGGGGCAGATGATTCAAAGCAGCGGCGGCAAAGCCCTACAGCTGAAGCTGCTGCGCGGCGGTACCGAGCTGACGGCAAGCTTGCTGCCTGTACAGAGCGCAGGCGGCTGGCGGGCCGGCTTGTGGGTGCGTGACAGCGCCGCCGGGGTCGGTACCCTGACTTTTTACGACCCACAGACCAAAACCTTTGCCGGCTTAGGACATGGCATCACTGACCCGGACACGCACACCATTATGCCGTTTGGCTGCGGCGATATTGTGCCGGTTACGGTTTCAGGCGTTCGCAGCGGCACGCCCGGTTCGCCTGGGGAGCTGGAGGGCTATTTTACTTCGGATTCTCCGATAGGTACGCTGTACGCGAATTCCGAACGCGGTGTTTTTGGCAAAATGAAACAGGCACCCAGTGGTAAGGCGGTACCCCTTTGTCCGGCAAGTGAGGTCAAAAGCGGCCCCGTACAAATTTTATGCACAATAGACGGCGGTGCGCCAAAAGCATACAGTGCAGAAATTGAGCTGCTGAATATCCGCGGAACGCAAAACAAAAATATGATTCTGCACGTAACCGATGAAGCGCTGCTCAGCAAAACGGGCGGCATTGTGCAGGGAATGAGCGGCAGCCCTGTTTTGCAGCAGGGACGCTTAGTAGGCGCTGTCACGCATGTCTTTGTCAATGACCCCACGCGCGGATATGGCATCCTTGCGGAAAATATGCTGAAAGGCGAAAGCGCCTCTGCTGCCTAAAAAGCGGCAGAATTTTGCGGCGTTTGCGAATAGTGTTCCCCAAAAAGAAAAATATTTCAATAATCTATTGCCATTTATACCAATATATGGTAATATATTCATGTAAAAATTCTTAGGGGGACTAAATATGGATAACAGCATAAAACTCATGATTGCCAACGAAAACCCGGAATATCAGCAGGAGAGCACCCATGTCTTTGAGGAGAACGGATTCCAGGTAACCTATACCCAAAAAGACGGCACCAGCCTGCTCAAAGCGATTGAAACCGACCAACCGGACGCCGTGCTTGCGCCCATCTTTATGCCCGGCCTGGATGCAGTTGGGGTGCTGAATGCTTTAAAAGAAGACCACATGAAGCATCAGCCGGCATTTGTAGTCGAAAGCAACTTTACCAGCCCGACAATCGAGCGCGAAGTGCTTTCTTCCGGTGCAGCCTATCTTGCAGTGCAGCCTTATGAAACAGTTCAGCTTGCCCACCGCATTCGCCAACTGCTTACTATGGAAAATCCGGCAATGCCTTGCCAGGAAACACTGGAAATTCAGGTGACAGAAATTCTGCACCAAATTGGCGTGCCGGCGCATATTAAGGGTTACCATTATCTGCGCGATTCCATTCTCATGGCTGTTGAAAATCCAGATATTATCAATGCTGTTACCAAACAGCTTTACCCCGGTGTAGCTAAAAAATATGGCACAACACCCTCACGGGTAGAGCGCGCAATTCGCCATGCGATAGAGGTCGCGTGGGACCGCGGAGATGTGGATATTTTAAATTCTTATTTCGGCTACACTATCCACAACACACGCGGCAAACCGACTAATTCTGAGTTTATTGCCATGATTTCCGACCGCCTGCGCCTGCATATGAAAACGGCTGGCTGAGTTTTTTGTACAACCCTTTTCTGCCGCTCAAAAAGGTCCTTTTAGCAGTTCTTTTGCTGAAAGGACCTCATTTTTTTGACAAAACGGCAAAAGTGTTTGACAGGCCCGCAGATATTCTTTATAATAAGTCATACCTAACAATTTATTATTCAATCAGCCACCTGCTTTGGGAGGGAACATACGTAATGAACAGTGATGCAATTAAAAAAGACGTACCAAAACGCGCTTTGTTTCATGCGCTTGGTCTGACGAATGAAGAGATTGACCGCCCGCTAATCGGTGTTGTCAGCTCTTACAATGAAATCGTCCCAGGCCACATGAATATCGACAAAATCGTTCAGGCAGTGAAGACAGGCGTCTCCATGGCCGGCGGCACACCGCTCGTTTTTCCGGCGATTGCCGTTTGTGACGGTATTGCCATGGGTCACCGCGGCATGAAGTACAGCTTGGTTACACGCGAGCTGATTGCGGATTCTACAGAGGCGATGACCATTGCGCACGCACTGGATGCTTTGGTTCTGGTCCCAAACTGCGACAAAAATGTTCCCGGCCTGCTGATGGCTGCAGCGCGGCTCAACGTACCGGCAATTTTTGTCAGCGGCGGCCCCATGCTTGCAGGACGCGTGCAAGGGAAAAAGACCAGCTTCTCCAGTGCCAGTGAGGCAGTGGGTGAATACGCTGCAGGCCGCATTTCAAAAGAAGTACTGGATGAATACGAAGCAAATACCTGCCCAACCTGCGGCAGCTGTTCCGGTATGTACACAGCCAACAGCATGAACTGCCTGACAGAGGCACTGGGCATGGGCCTACGCGGCAACGGCACCATTCCTGCTGTTTATTCTTCCCGTCTGCAGCTTGCCAAACACGCCGGTATGCAGATTATGAAGCTGCTCAAAGACAACATCCTTCCGCGGGACATTATGACCATGGATGCTTTTGAAAATGCTCTGACGGTGGACATGGCCCTCGGCTGCAGCACCAACAGCGCCCTGCACCTGCCAGCAATCGCACACGAGTGCGGGCTGGAGCTTAATCTCGATATCCTCAACAATATCAGTGCACATACACCAAACCTGTGCCATTTGGCACCAGCAGGCCATACCTATATTGAGGACTTGAATGAAGCCGGCGGCGTTTATGCCCTGATGAATGAGCTGGCTTCGGCCGGCCTGCTGCACACGGACTGCATGACCTGCACCGGCAGGACCGTGGGCGAAAACATCAAGGGATGTATCAATAAGAATCCGGAAGTCATTCGTCCGCTCGACAATCCATACAGCAAAACCGGCGGCATTGCGGTTTTGCGTGGCAATTTGGCACCAGATGGCAGTGTCGTAAAACGCAGCGCTGTTTCTCCCGAGATGCTCAGACACAGCGGCCCTGCCAGAGTCTTTGAGAGTGAAGAAGAGGCAATGTCAGCTATTTTGGGAGGCAAGATTCATGCGGGCGACGTGGTTGTCATTCGCTATGAAGGCCCGAAAGGCGGCCCTGGCATGCGTGAAATGCTGAATCCGACGTCCGCCATTATGGGCTGCGGTTTGGGCAGCAGTGTTGCCCTGATTACAGACGGCCGCTTTAGTGGAGCTACCCGCGGCGCCGCAATCGGCCATATTTCGCCAGAGGCAGCTGTGGGCGGCCCGATTGCTCTTGTACAGGAAGGCGATACGATTGAAATCGATATTCCAGCGAATACCATTCAGCTGGATGTTTCGGACAAAGAGCTGGCTGCCCGCCGTGCCCAGTGGAAACCGAAAGAGCAGCACGTAACCGGCTATTTGGCGCGCTATGCGGCTTTGGTTACTTCCGGCAGCAAAGGAGCAGTCCTCTCACTGTAAAGCAAAAGAAAAGGAACAGCAGCAAAGGTAAAGGAAATGATGCTATGGCAGATTCAAATATCACAAAAAAGGCACTTGCCGATGCAATGAAATCATTGATGCAGGAAAAGTCGTTTTCTAAAATCAGCATTAGTGACATCTGCACCCGCTGTTCGATGAATCGCCAGAGCTTTTACTATCATTTTCGCGATAAATACGATTTAGTAAACTGGATTTTTTACACAGAATTGATCGAGCGCCTTTATAAAAAAATGCCGAACAGCGGCTGGAACCTTTTGTTGGATGTTTGCAGCTATTTTTACGATAACCGCCAGTTTTACGTCAATGCCCTGCAGGTAACCGGGCAAAATTCCTTTACCGATTACTTTGCTGATGTTATGCGGGCAATTGTACAGCCCTATTTTGAGGAAATTTTCAGCGGTAGCACAGAAGACGAAAAAGACATGGAGTACTATGTGCAGCTTTTTACAGATGCCTGCAAAGCAGTTATTTGCCGCTGGCTGTTTGACTGGCCGGATATGCAGCCTGCACAGTTCGTAGCGCTTCTGCGCAGGGCGGTTGTCAGCTCTTCTAACTGCGTGATGCAGGATGAGGAACAGAAAAAGCAAGGCACGACAGCTGCGGATAAAGCACAGAAATAAAAAGGCCGCCTGTATGCAGTGTTTTGATCTGCGTACAGGCGGCTTTTTTACTTATTTTTTCAGTGGAACGGAACTTGCGTCGGGGAAGCCTGCCGGCCAGAGCGGCAGGGTAAGGCCCCAGGTTTTCTGTGCACGCTGCAAAGCTTCTTTTCCTTTTTCAAGACCAATGTTGTAGGCTGCCAGCAGCTGCTCGTGGTTTGTGCCAAAACGGTCAAGCGGCAGCGGTTCGTCCGGTGCGGCGATAATAGCGCTGCCCATGTGTTCCATGCGCTGAATGGTCTGCAGCATACTATTGTAAACCTTGTGGCGCGTATCCATAATGTGCACCAGTGCCGGATAATGCCGGTATTTCTGCGCATAGACCGGTCGGCCAATCTGTGGTTCTTTCCGGTAGCCGCGTTCGCGGGTCAGTACAATTATCAGCTTGTCACAGCCGTCTGCCAGGGCTTTCTGTATAGGAATCGGCGCTAAAAGGCCGCCGTCCAGGTATTCGCCGCCCTTATACGGCACGACTGGTGAAAAGACTGGCAGCGAGCAGGAGGCACGCAGCACTGTACACGGCGGCACAATTTCTTCTTTGCCAAAGTAAATGGTCTTTCCCGTATGCACTTCTGTAGCGCCCGCATAGAACTTACAGGGATTCTTTGCAAAAGTTTCGTAATTAAACGGGTCCAGCTCTTCCGGAATTTTGCCAAAGATATAATCCATGCCAAAAAGGGATTTTGTTTTGATAAAATTATGCAGACTGATATAGTCTTCCTGTCCCGCATAGTTTACAGTGGTGCGCAGGCCGCGCTCGTACTGCATAGAAACATAAGAAATGCCGATTGAAGCTCCGGCCGACACACCGACCACTTCATCAGCCATAAATTTTTCCTGCAAAAAAGCATCCAGCACGCCGGTAGAGTAAATGCCGCGCATTCCGCCGCCTTCCAGCACAATACCAATTTTCATGTCTATTCGCCTCTTCTTCGTCATCGTCTTACAAAAACATGAGACACTGCATGTTATTATAAACCTTAAGGCAAAGCTTGGCAAGGCAAAGCAAAAGGCGGGGCTTTTGTGAAAAGGGAAAATGTGCTATACTGTACCTATGTATAAATTTTTCCGAAATAAACATAGAAAATTGTCGGCTGCTCAAAGCAGCGCGAAAATGGGGCAGGCAGAGAGCAGTCTGCTTTTCCGGCGGCGGCTTTTTCTACTGCTGGCCCTCTGCTGTATGGTGCTGATTTTTTGCTTTTCGGCGCAGAGCGGACCTTCCAGTGACCGTGCCAGTATGCCGATTGCTGTGTGGCTGGGGCGGGCGCTTCCGCTTTCGGTGCCGGTGCTGCATCATTTTGTACGCAAAGTGGCTCACTTTACCGTTTACCTTTTGCTGTCCGTTTTTGTTTCCGGATGGCTTTCCACGTTTCGCCTGCGGCCGGCAGCGCGGCTTTTTGCCGCGGTCCTGTTCTGTGCGGCCTATGCGGCAGGGGACGAGTTTCACCAGTCCTTTACAGCTTTGCGTACGCCCTCTGGGTGGGATGTGCTGCTGGATACCATGGGCGCTTTGACAGGGGCTGTCCTTTGGTCACTGTTTTTCCGGATGTATCAAAAAAGAATGCTGAGAAAGAAGGTGCAGCCTTGATTTGCCCAAACTGCGGATATGATAATCTTCCCAATGCACATTACTGCACGAAATGCGGCAAAGCGTTGAAGCCGGGCGAGCCGCCTGCGCCCGATGAGGACCTGTTGCGTGAAGAAGACGATTATGATGAGGAAGACGAGTACTATGAACCGTATGATGAAGAAGGACCAAAGCATCATACGTATGCGCCGCTTATTACGCTGATTGTTCTGCTGTGCATAGCCGGTGTCGCTGCCAGCTTTACCTTTGCGTGGCATCAGGAGCGCGGCGCATGGCCGTGGGAAAGCTTCTTAGTCAGCAGCGCGTCGTCAAAGCCTGCGGCTGTTTCTTCTTCTCAAGCGCCGCTGTCCCCGCAAAAAGCAGTGACTTCCTATACAGCTGCTGAGATTGCTGCCCAGGTGCGGCGCAGCGGCTTCCAAACATTTACTGTAGCGGAAGCAGAGATTTCTTCTATTAAAGTTGATTCACAGTCGTTATCAGATGCAGACCTGGTGCAGTTTACCGTCAATAAATCCATGGCGCAGGTGCATATGCAGCTGCGGGTTCCCACGCAGTCGTCTGTCTCCAGCACTTCACAAAGCACTGCCTCGTCACAAGCTGCTGCATCTTCGGCAGTGGTGAGCAAGCCCACTGTAACCGCGTGGGGAGTGGATACCTGGAAACTGACGGGTACTTGGAATGACTCAGACGGCAATGCGCTGTTAATTGATACTTGCAATTCCGGCAGCATGACTGCGCGCTATATTCCCGCCGGTACTGTGGAAAGCCGCTCTGTTTCCGGTACGATTTCGGGCAGCGGTGATATTTCCCTGATCAGCAGCAAAACTCGTTTAAGCGGCCGCTTTTCGCCCAGTGGCACTGCGCTGCTTACGGTGACTGTCAATAACGGCAGCCCGGCCACACAGCAATTTGTCATGCTCTCTTCGGCGATTGCAACACTGCCAAGCGCCTCTGCGGCGTCTTCTGCATCCTCCTCTTCGGGGGCCTCCAGCCCGGCAGCCCCATCGGCTTCGTCTACAGGCAGTTCTGCGTCTTCTGCTGTTTCCTCTTTACCCGGTGCTTAAAGGATTTTTGCCTCGCAAATCTGTATTTTTTGTTTACAAAATCCCTAAAAACTGTTATAATTCAACAGATGTATAGGAACAGCAGCCAGATGCGGCGCAGCATCTTCCTGCTGTTTTTCATTCATTCCGTTTGCATAAAATTATAAATACTGCCGCGCATGCGGCCGGAAGGATATGAAAGAATGCGGTTAAGAAGTGCGTTTGCGGTTTTTGTTGCCCGCCTGGTCAGCTGGGGAGAAAGACACATCCTGCACGTAGGGGCCAGTGCCATGCCGGGGCGCTTTGCCCTGCGGATTGACCCGCAGGTGCTGGGACAGCTTGCCCCAAAACTAAAAAAAGGTTCTATTGTTGTATGTGGAACCAACGGAAAAACAACGACGAATAATATTATCTGCCGCGCGGTGCAGAGCAGCGGCTGTTCGGTGCTGTGCAACCGCGCAGGTGCCAACATGGCTTCCGGAGTGGTGACGGCGCTTTTGCCCGGGAAAGGAGCAGATTGGGGCGTGATGGAAGCGGACGAGCTTTCTACGCCGCACATTGTTCCTTTTTTAAAGCCAAAATACATGGTGCTGCTCAATATTTTCCGCGATCAGCTCGACCGCTGCGGCGAGATCGATACCGTAATGCAGGCCATTATTTCTGCACTGGAGCAGTCGCCGGAAACTGTTTTGATTTACAATGCAGATGATCCTTTCTGCTCCTTTATTGCTTCTCATGCCAAGCACACCATTGCTTTTGGTATTGCAGAAGACCTGCACCTGCCGCAAGACCGGGTTACCGGCGGACGTTTCTGTATGAAGTGCGGCACGCAGCTGGAGTACGATTACCGGCAGTATGGGCAGCTGGGCGCATTCCACTGTCCGAAGTGTGATTTCCGCCGTGCACCGCTCGATTTTGCCGCGACAGATGTCAAGTTAGGCGGCGGTATTGCTTTTACGGTCGGCGATACAACAATTCAGACGCGCTACAGCGGCGTATATATGGTGTACAACCTGCTTGCAGCGTACGCGGCCGCACGCAGCCTTAACTGCAGTGCCGAGAGCTTTCAAAAGACTTTGGACCAGTATGACCCGAAAAACGGCCGTCTGCAGAAGTTTACCGTACAGGGGCACCCGGTCATGCTGAACCTGGCGAAAAACCCAACGGGCTTTAATCAGAATATGGCTCTGCTCCTGCAGGACCAGGGCCCAAAAGTCATCTATTTTATCATCAACGACAACGACAACGACGGCAACGATATTTCCTGGCTGTGGGATGTTGACTTTGAGCGCTTGGCGCAGGAAAAAGAAATGATTGTTTACGCCGGCGGCCACCGCATGAATGATCTTCAGGTACGTCTGAAATATGCCGGCATTCCATCAGAGCTGGTCAGCACTGTAGCAGAGGCTGCGGAAAAGACCCGCGCCTTGCCGCAGGAGCACCGCCTTTATGTGCTGACAAATTACTCAGCGCTTGCGCCCACCCAGCGGGAACTGCGCGCTTTGAGCGGGGAGGATAAATCATGAAACTGAAAATTGCACATCTTTATCCGGAACTGCTGAATCTTTACGGCGACGGCGGCAACATCATCTGTATGCAAAAGCGCTGTGCATGGCGCGGCATAGAGGCAGAGGTCTGTACGGTGCACTGTGGCGACCCGGTTGACTTTTCTGATGTCGATATCGTCTTTATTGGCGGCGGCACCGACCGCGAGCAGAAAATTGTCTGTGACGCTCTGTTAGCAGAAAAAAAGCAGCTGCATGACTATGTTGAGGCAGGGGGAGTTCTCTTGGCGGTCTGCGGCGGCTACCAGCTTTTGGGGCACAACTACCTGCTTGGCGACGAATTGGTTGAGGGAATCGGTGTTGTGGATCTGAAAACCGAGCGCGGCGAGGGCCGCTTAATCGGCAATGTCATGATTCAAAGCGACATCTGTGAAATGCCGATTGTCGGCTATGAAAACCATGGCGGCCGCACCTATCTGGGCGACTGCCAGCCGCTTGGAAAGGTCATTTCAGCCGGCGGCTACGGCAATAACGGAACCGACGGACATGAAGGTGTGCATTACAAAAATGTGGTTGGTACATATCTGCATGGGCCGTTGCTGCCAAAGAACCCGCAGGTGTGCGATTACCTGCTGCGTACGGCGCTGACCCGCCGCTATGGCGAGGGGTACGATTTTCCGAAACTTGATGATACGATTGAAATCAATGCCAACCGTGTGATGCAGGAACGCCTGAAAGAGTCAGTTGCTAATAAAATGAAAGTTAATGCACGCGGTAAAAGTTGAGCGTACACAAATTATAAAAAAAACAGACTGCAGGCAACCGGGAATACCGGCGCTGCAGTCTGTTTTATGTTTTGTAAAAAATGGTAGGCCTACAGCAGTTCTCTGCAGAAATCTGCCAAGGCTTTTACTTATTTTCCGGATTTTGCGAAGCGGCGGATAATTCCTACCAGGATCGAAGTACACATATCCATATCTTCCGCTGCAATGTGTTCATACGGGCCGTGGTAAGCGTGGCCACCTGTGCCTAGGTTGGGGCAGGGCAGCCCCTTTGTGCTCAGGACAGCACCGTCTGTGCCGCCGCGGATTGGCTCCTCAAACGGCGTAAGGCCAAGTGCGCGGATAGCGGCGCGTGCGTTGTCAATCAGCTGCGGATAGGGCTTGACAAAAGGAAGCATATTTTGGTACTCGTCGGTGATCTTCAGGTCGACGGTTCCTTTTCCGTATTTCTCATTTAAGGTCCTTACGATTTGGCGCAGCATGTCTTTGCGGATAGCGAAGTGCTCTTTTGAGTGGTCACGAATGATATAGGAAAGGTGCGCTTCTTCAGTGCAGCCGCTCATGCTGATAAGATGGAAAAAGCCCTCTCTGCCAGAGGTATGCGCAGGAATTTCCGCGGCGGGCAGCATGCTGTTGGCTTCGATTGCGAGAAGGGAAGCATTATTCATCACATTCTTTGCGTCGCCGGGGTGTACATTAAAGCCGTGAAAAGTCAGTTCGGCGCCGGCCGCATTGAAGTTTTCATAGGTGATTTCGCTCACTTCACCGCCATCTACAGTATAGGCGAGCTTTGCGCCAAATCCGGAAATATCAAAATGTGTTGCGCCGCGGCCGACTTCTTCGTCCGGCGTAAAGGCGATGCACACCCGCCCATGCGGCAGGTTTTCCGCAGCCAGCCGCTCACAGGCGGTCAGAATTTCAGCGATGCCTGCCTTGTCGTCCGCACCGAGCAGAGTTGAGCCGTCAGAAGTAATCAGCGTTTTCCCTTTCATCTTTGCAAGGTCCGGAAATGCCGCCGGTGAAAGGATGCGTCCACTGCTGCCGAGTTTGATTTCGTCGCCGTCGTAGTCTTTGTGGATTTGCGGATGTATATTTTTGCCGCAGAAATCCGGCGCGGTATCCATGTGGGAAATGAAGCCGATTGCCGGTGCGTCTTCACAGCCGGGTGTTGCGCTGAGTTCTCCGTAAACATAGCAGGTGTCTGTTACACGCACCTTCTGCAGGCCTAGTCCCTTCATTTCTGCTGCCAGCAGGTTTGCAAGGTCAAATTCTCTTGCCGCGGTTGGCACAGTGTCGGACAATTCGTCAGAGGTCGTGTAGATCTGTACATATTTTAAAAGTCTTTGAGCTGCTTTCACATTGGTTCATCCTTTCCGCCATGCCTTTGCGGCAATAACAAAATTAGTATACGCTGTTTACAAAAAAGAAGCAAGACAATTTGATTTTTACACATTTTTGCAGTAAACTAACCATGCTGTTTGAATTATTTGTACAAAGGAGTGTCACAATGAAATTTTCCGAAATGCCCTATACACGTCCTAATTATTCTGCTTTGTTTCAGCAGATAGATGCAATGACAGCCCAGCTGTCAAGTGCTTCTGCCGAAAAGCAGCTGGAAATTTATCATCAGATGGAAAAGCTGGAGTCTACCGTTGTCACGCAGGCGACAATTTGTGAGATTCGCAACAGTATCAATACCCGTGACCAGTTTTATGAAGCTGAGCAGGCCTACAATGATGAGCATTCCCCCATGCTTGATGAGCACATGCAGGCTTTTAAAAAAGCGCTGCTGCATTCTACACACCGAACAGAACTTAAAAAAGCGCTCGGCAGTATGCTGTTTCAAAAATTGGAAATGGAGCAAAAATCTTTTTCCCCCGAAATTGTTCCGCTGCTCCAGGAGGAAAACCACCTGGTTAATGCGTATCAAAAACTTTATGCAAGCGCAGCTATTTCATTTGACGGCAAAACATGCACACTCTCCCAGTTAGGGCCGTACCTGCAAAATACCGATCGCTCTGTGCGCCGCAGCGCTGCAGAAGCTTATGGCGACTTTTTTGATGCGCATCGCGAAGAATTTGATACCCTTTATGATAAAATGGTCAAAAACCGTACTGAACAGGCACATAAACTCGGCTTTGCTAATTTTGAGGAGCTCTCTCTGCTGCGTCGAAATAGAATCGGCTACAGCATTGAAGATATCCGCAGCTTTCGCAAAGAAGTTGTGCGCGACTTGGTGCCAATTACGGTTGAAATTAAGAAGCGCCAGGCAAAACGAATTGAAATTCCGGATTTTTCTTTTTATGATAACGAATTAAAATTCAAGGACGGCAGTGCCGTGCCGCAGGGAACACCGAAAGAGATTATGCAGGCCGGCAAAAAGATGTATACGGAGCTTTCAGCCGAAACCGCAGAGTTTATTGACCAGATGTTCCGCATGGATTTGTTTGATGTGCTCGCGAAAAAAGGCAAAGCGCCGGGCGGCTACTGCACAGATCTGCCAGACTACCACTGCTCTTTTATTTTCTCAAACTTCAACGGCACTTCCGGAGACGTGGATGTGCTGACACACGAAGCAGGCCATGCGTTTGCCAGCTTTGTTGCACAGCGCACGGTGCCGCTGCTTGCCCTGCGTGATCCTTCCTATGAGACAGCAGAGACGCATTCCATGAGCATGGAGTTTTTGACTGCCCCGTGGCATTCGCTTTTCTTTGGTGACCAGACTGATAAATATGAGTTGACCCATGCAGAAGATGCCCTAACTTTCATTCCGTATGGCTGCCTGGTCGATCATTTCCAGGAGGAAGTCTATCTGCATCCGGAAATGACACCGGAGGAGCGCAATCAAACATGGCTTCGCCTGGAAAAGCTCTATCGTCCGTATGTCAATTTTGCAGACCTGCCGTTTTTCGCACGCGGTGCCGGCTGGCAGCGTCAGCTTCATATCTACATGGATCCTTTCTACTATATTGATTACTGCTTGGCACAGACAATGTCCCTGCAGTTTTTCAATGCCTCTAACTATGACCGCAAAGATACGTGGAAACGCTATATAAAATTTGTAAAACAGGGCGGCACGGCTTCTTTTGTCGACCTTGCACATTCGGTTGGGTTTCGGTCCCCGCTGGATAAAGGATGTGTCTACAGCGTGTGCCAAGAGACTGCAAAGTGGCTGGAAGTACACGCCGTTCAGTAATTTCCAATTATAAAACAGCAGGAAACGGAACACACTAGCCCTGAGGTGGTTTCCATGATGGACAGTATCTATTTTCAGCCAGGGTATCCGTTTCGCTACGACCGCTTTTTTAATGCCGAGCCTGACTTGCAGGAGAGATTCCTTTCTTTGCCGGAAGACGCCCAGCAGGCCATTTTAAGCCGTGGCATTGATTCTGCTGAGGACTTGCAGCGTGCCCTTCATGAATATCAACTTAAAGACTAAAAAAGCGGGGCATATTGCCCCGCTTTTTGCATACTTTCTCTAAAAAAGAGAAAGCAAAGCCAGAAAAGAAACAGAAGTGTAACTTTGCAGTAGCCTGCATTACTTGATTACAGTTATTTGCTGTGCTATAATTGAAACAATTATTATGGAATTTAGTGAAAATACAAAAAAATTGTTGAATAATATAGCCAAACAAATGAAATGTGCAGCGCTCAAAATGATAGAGAGCTTTCCTTGCGGTGCGGCAGGAGCTGTCAGCGTCTTTCCGAAAGGAAAAGGCTGTGCAGACCCTGCCACTGATTTTGTATGGCAATTCAAAACGAAGGAGCAGGCACCCTATGACAGGTTATGAACATCTGTGTGTGAACTGCATGGCTGAGACAGAGGGGCAGGAAAAGTGCCCGCACTGCGGCTTTTCACAGAAAGAACCACAGCGAAAGGACGCCCTGCCTTACCGCACTGTCCTGCAGGAGCGGTATATGGTTGGCCGCGCGAAAAAACAGGATCCCGAGGGATTCACCTATATCGCCTTTGATATGCAGCAGCTCTGCATGGTGCAGATACGTGAATTTTTCCCCCGCGAAATCTGCGTCCGTATTGTGGACAGTACGGATATTGCAGTTGTTGCCGGCAATGAAACGGCGTTTGATGAGTACCTCAATGATTTTATCAGTTACCAGGAATCAATTGAAAAGTTTACTGACCAGCCTGCGCTGCTGGCAGTAGAAGACCTTTTTGAAGAGAATTACACTGCCTATTCGGTTTCACCGTGGGAAGAGGCAATCACGCTGCGCTATTTTGTCGAGCGCAGCGGCGGTTCCCTTTCCTGGAATGCCGCGTGGAAGCTGTTTATGCCGGTGATCAATGCCGTTTCCGCTTTGTATGCTGCCGGAGTGGGGCATTACGGTATTTCGCCTGACACCCTCTTTATTATGCAGAATGGCAGCATGAAACTCGGCGGATTTTGTTCGCCTACGGTCCGAATGGCCGCAGGCGGGCTTCCCGGCTGCCTGAAATCCGGCTGTGCCGCTGAAGAACAGTACAATAAAGAAGGAAAAGTCGGGGAGTACACCGATGTATACGGTATGGCGGCAACTCTGTTTTATGCACTGACCGGCGTCCTGCCCAAAGATGCACGCAAGCGCTGCAAAGACCCACGCTTATTGCTGCCTGCCAGTACGCTGCGCAGTATACCGCCGCATGTTGTCACTGCGCTGGCAAATGCGCTGCAGGTTGTGCCTGACAACCGCACACCAACCCTAGAGCGCTTCCGTGCCGAGCTTTCTGCGGCGCCCACAGCTACGGCTTCACTGGAAGAAACCCAGAGCCTGCGCCGCATCCCCAGCCCGTACGATGACTCATCTGACCGCGCAGCGCGTGCGCGCCGTCAGCAGGAAAAAGAAAAAGAGGATGAGCACAAGTCTATTCCCAAATTTGTGAGTGTCATTTTGATTCTCGTTGCTGTTTTGGTCTGTGTCACCATCGGTGTAGTAGCCTATCTTTCCAATCATAATATCCTGGGGAATATGCAGACGGCCTCTGCAACCGCATCGGTAAGCACCTCTGCAGTTACTTCTACCGCACAGAAAACTTCGTCAGTGACTTCTGTTTCCAAACAGTCGTCGGCTTCTTCAGCAGCATCGCTGCCGGACGGACAAATTGAAGTACCGAATCTGATTGGTAAGAATTTTTCTAATCTGAGCAAAAATTCAAATTATCAAGTGGTAGAGACTCGCAAGGAATTCAGCGATACTGTAGAAGAGGGCTGCATTATTTCCCAGACACCCAAATATGGTTCTGGTACCATGGTAAAAGGTGCAGCAATTTCCGTTACGGTCAGCCAGGGCAAAGCGCTGCGTGTGCTGCCAAAGATTGCCGGTCTGACTTACAGTGAAGCAAAGAGCAAAGTAGAGTCGGCGGGCTTAATTCCGAAAAACCGCACGCTACAATTCAGCGATTCGGTTTCTAAGGGAGTGGTTATCGGCTATGGCGATGGCTTGACAGCCGGCAGTCAGCTGAATTATCAGTACCCTGTAACGATTCTTGTCAGCGCTGGCGCGGAAGAAAGCAGCAGTACAGACTCGACTTCCGGTGACAATACAACGGGGGATACTACCGGCAATACAGACAGCACGACAGATAGCAGTACAACAGGTTGATTTTCAGCAGGCTCGCAGAGAGCCTGCTTTTTTGTACAGAAAATAAAAAAGCAGGCCGGCAAACAGCTTTTCACTGTCTGCTGGCCTGCTGATTTACGCTTTATTAGTCACTGCTGAAAGGCAGCAGTGCAAGATGCCGTGCACGCTTAATTGCAATGGTCAGCTCACGCTGGTGGCGGGCACAAGTGCCGGTTACACGGCGGGGCAGAATCTTTGCGCGCTCTGAAATGAAGCGGCGCAGCTTTGCAACATCCTTATAATCAATATGATCCACTTTGTCAACACAGAAACTGCAAACTTTGCGGCGGCCCTTGCGTCCACCGCGACGATTATCTCTGTCAGCCATAATTACTGGAACCTCCTTTTAGAAAAATACAAGTCAATTTACTCAAACCTTAAAACGGCAGATCGTCGTCGTCAGGCAGAGACTGAAAGTCGCCGGTGTCGCCACTGGAGTAAGCCGGGGCGGCGGGGGCGGCTGCTGCGGGCGCAGCAGAAGGGGCAGGCTGCTGATAGCTGTCTTTTGCGGGTGCCGGTGCGCTGCTGTAAGAAGAATCGCCACCATAAGAGCCGGTACCGGATTCGCGCTTGCTTCCGCAGAATTGGGCATTGTCTGCTACCACTTCATAGCGGGTGCGCTTATTTCCGTCGCGGTCGGTGTAGTTGTCCACACGCAGGGAACCCTGAATGGCAATCATCGAGCCCTTTGTGAAATAGCGGCAGATAAACTCTGCAGTCTGTCTCCACGCGGTGACATCGATAAAGTCAGTCTGCTTTTCTGCGCCGGCTCGTGAAAAGCTGCGGTCAACCGCAATGCGAATTGAGGTAACAGCGATATCGTTGGGAGTGTGGCGCAGCTCTGGGTCAGCTACCAGTCGACCCATTAAAACAACAACATTCAGCATTTAAAACATATCCCTTCTCTGCAGCGGCATCAGGCTTCTTTGCGGATAATCAGGGAACGCAGCACGCCGTCCGTAATCTTATAGATACGGTCCAGTTCAGCTGTGAAAGCCGGTGCGCTGGTGAAGTTGATCAGCACATAATAGCCCTCTGTTTCCTTGTTGATTTCATAAGCAAGTCTGCGCTTGCCCCATTCATCAACTCCGTCGACCGTGCCGTTGGCAGCAATCAGATCTTTGAATTTTTCAACAAGGGCAGCGGTGTGCTGCTCATCCAGTTTGCTGGAGAGAACAAATACGGTCTCATAGGCATTTTGATTTTTTTCCATTGATAAGCACCTCCTTTTGGACTTATGGCCCCGGGATCTGCCCGGAGCAAGGATGTGTCAGCCATAAACAGACTAACAAAACTAGTATATCAAAAAAGATTTGTCTCGTCAAGCAATTCTGCTGTGAAACAAATCTTTTTCTGCTAATCTGACTTATGAAATTTTTTATGAATTCCCTTACAGGGTTTTTGACAGTTCTTTCAGATAAGCGCGGAAGTCCTGTCCAATTTCTGGGTGCTGCAGACCAACCTCGACCTGTGCTTTTAAGATACCAAGTTTGTTGCCCATGTCGTAGCGCTTTCCGGTAAAATCAACGGCAATCATACCTGTCGTGCGCGCCAAAGTGCGCATGGCGTCGGTCAGCTGAATTTCCCCGCCGGCTCCAGGAGGCGTTTGGTCAATGATGTCAAAAATCTCTGGCGGCAGCACACAGCGTCCTAAAATGGAGTATAGGCTCATTACTTTGTCAGGTGTTGGTTTTTCAATCATATCCGTGCAGGAAAAAAAGTTGTCGTGCAGCGGCTCTACCTTTATAGAAGAGTACTTTGAAATATCATCAGGCGATACTTTTTTAACGCCCAGCACGCCTTTTCCATATTCTTCATACGCGCGGATTAGCTGCCCGCAGGCCGGGTCTTTTCCAATAATTACATCGTCACCGTACAGAACAGCGAAAGGCTCGTTGCCGACAAAAGAGCGGGCACGGCTGATGGCATGACCCAGACCTTTTGTTTCTTTTTGGCGGACGAAGTAAAAGTTTGCAAGATGCGCAATATCGGTCACCTGTTTCAGGATAGCTTCTTTCTGCGGACCGCCGTTTTTTAGTTTGGCTTCCAGTTCAGGCACGCGGTCAAAGTGGTCCTCAATCAGGCCTTTGCCACGGTTTGTGACAATGAGGATATCGGTGATGCCAGCACGCACCGCTTCCTCTACAATATACTGGATTGCAGGCTTATCTACAATCGGAAACATTTCTTTCGGCATACTTTTGGTAGCAGGAAGCACACGCGTTCCAAGACCGGCTGCAGGGATAACAGCTTTGGTAATTTTCTTTTGTTTCACTTCAATACACTCCAATATATAAAATATAAAAATGGAAATCATATTTCAGCGCCCTTCAAAAGGGCGGGGAAAGCATAGCTTAGAAAAAGTAGACAACATTTGAAACAATCAGCGAGCAAATCAAAATCAAAGTCAGTAGCATGGTATTGACGCCGCCTTTTTCCTGGTAGTGAATGGTGGATTCACTTTCGTTTAGCGAAACAGACAGCACAGACTGTACCGTCTTGACGCAGTGCTTGCGGTACATTTTGTTTGCCATAAAGCCGATGACCAAGTGTGTGACAAAGATGCCAATTGAAAAAATTTCCGGCAAAAAGAAAAGGAGCTGCTGGTTAAATGGAAGTTCCAGCACTTTGCCGGCAATTTGGTACATCTGCTGCATGGACATAGAGCTTGCAGTCGAAATACCCAGGCTGCTCATCATACTTGTCAGCAGCGGGTTAGTAAAGCGCGCTGTTATAAATTGACTGATAACTTCTAAAGCAAGTATGATAACGGTAATAATGCTGCCAACCTTGTACAGCTTGCGGTACAGCAGCCAGCCGCCCCCCAAAAGCAGCGCAGCAAAGTTGAAGCGGCGCTTGTGATATTTAGAGGCATTGTAAAAGACCGGTAAATAATAGCTTGTGTTGCTTTGCACTACTTTTGCGAGCTCACTGGCTTTTGCACCGTCAATTTCTTCATCAGGTTTAATCCCTGCAAGCGGATCAAATACAAAGGGCATCTGCCCATAGGGCCAGCCGTTTGGCGGGGTTTGGCCATATGGGGACTGTCCATTGCTGCCGTAGGGAGGCTGCTGCCCATAAGGGACATTTTGCTGTCCGTTATTGTATGGCTGCCTTTGCTGCGGGCTGCCATAAGTGGGGGATTGCTGCCCATTGCCGTAAGGCTGTGTGTTGGTCGGCTGTGCCGACAGGGGTGCACCGCAGTGTTCGCAAAAAAGAGCACCCGGGGTATTGTCGTGCCCGCAGCGCGGGCAGCGCAGGCTGTCTGGCCCCGAAGCGTTCTGCTGGTCCTGCGGCGGCTGCCAGGCCTTGCCGGTGCCGTGCTGATCCTCATAAAGGCAGTGACCAACTTTTTGGTAGCATTCACGGTGGTAGGGGGCGCCGCAGTCCGGGCAGACAACAATGTCGTCTGTAGGAAGAAAGGGCTTGCCGCATACGGGGCATTTAATTCCGGTAAAGTCGGTCATAAGTTTATCCTCCCAGGTCAAGTTGAAAAAGTCTGGCGAATTGTGCAGTCCACATAAATAAATACATATTCTATATTGTATCGATTTTTTGTTTATACTGCAAGTTCTTTATAGCAGAAGTTTTTACTTTGTTTACAAAATACAGCCTTTTCGGTACTTTCTCAGCGGATAAACCCAAAAACTGCTGAATCGGGGCAGGCCATCTTTTACCGGCAGCAATTTCTTTACAATCGGTTATGAATAGCATATAATAATACCATTACTGATTATGCGCGAAAACGTCACAGGCGCATGGCCTTTTTGTGAAAAGTCTATGAAGACCCGCCGCAGGGCTTTGCAAAAGATAGAGGACACTTGAGAAAGTAGGATGTAACTTTTATGCTGCAATATGAAGAACAGAAACAAAAACTGCAGGAAATGCTGCCGGCACTAAATGATCTGGAGGATGCGCTGGGCTTAAAGACCATGCGCAGCGAGATTGAGGAGCTGGACATGAAAGCAACCGAACCCGGCTTTTGGGACGATATGGAAAAGTCACAGAAAATCCTGCAGCGCTCTGCACATTTAAAGGATAAAATCGGTGCATATGAAAAGTTGCGCAGCAAATGGGAAGATACCAAAGCGCTGTGTGAGCTGGCGGATGAGGAGGGAGACCTTTCCCTTCTGCCGGAAGCTGAGCAGAGTGTTAAAGAGATTGAGAGAAGCTTAGAGCAACAGCGCCTGCAGACACTGCTGACTGGCGAATATGATGCCAAAAATGCGATTCTTACTTTTCATGCCGGCGCGGGCGGTACAGAAGCACAGGATTGGGCCGAAATGCTCTACCGCATGTACAACCGCTGGGGTGAGCGCCACAACTTTAATGTCAAGCTGCTGGATTACCTCGACGGCGAAGAGGCGGGCTTAAAAAGTGCCAGTATCTTAATTGAGGGTGAAAACGCCTATGGCTTTTTAAAGGGTGAAAATGGTGTTCACCGTTTGGTGCGTGTTTCCCCGTTTGATGCTTCTGGCCGCCGTCATACTTCTTTTGCGTCGCTTGAGGTTATGCCGGAAATTGATGATACTGTAAAAGTGGAAATCGACCCAGCTGATATTAAAATGGATGTTTATCGTGCCAGCGGCGCTGGCGGGCAAAAGGTTAACAAGACCAGCTCTGCTGTCCGCTTAACGCATATCCCGACCGGCATTGTAGTGGCCTGCCAGGTAGAGCGCAGCCAGTACCAAAACCGCGATGTTGCTATGCGTATGTTAAAAAGTAAGCTGATGGAAATAAAAGAGCGCGAGCATTTGGAAAAAATTGATGATATTAAAGGCGTGCAGAAAGAGATTTCCTGGGGCTCACAGATTCGCTCCTATGTCTTCATGCCGTACACAATGGTAAAAGACCACCGCACCGGCTATGAGACTGCCAATGTCAATGCGGTTATGGATGGCGATATTGATGGCTTCATTAACGCCTACCTAAAAGCCCTCAGCCAAAACGCCCTGGGCAACTATATGTCAGATGACTGATCAATACTAATAATAGATATACTAAAAGGCCGCTGTCTGTAAAGACGGCGGCCTTTTAGTCACAGTATATATCAGAAGTTTTTGCGCCTTAATTGGCGCACGTCATTCCCACAGAAGGGAATGGAGGTGTAACTGCCGATTACACGGGAAGAGAAGCGCTCAGTGTAGTATTCCATCAGTTCCTTCATAGAAAGGTTGGTACTGATAATAACCGGCTTTTCGGTCAGCTGGCGAGAATTGACAATATTATAAATGGCAGAAATCGTAAAGCTGCTGCGAAATTCCGTACCAAGGTCATCTAAAATCAGCAGGTCGCAGTTTAAAAGGCTCTGCATTGTATCGCCGCCGCTGCGTCCGAAGTGCTCGTCCTGCAGGCGGTTCAACAGGTTTTCGGCGGAACTGTAAACAACACCGTACCCGCGCTCAATCACTCTGCCAGCAATCGCAAGGGAAAGGTGCGTTTTGCCAAGGCCAGTCTTGCCGTGTAGTAAAAGGCTTTCCGTAGTATGTGCATTAAAATTTTCGGCGTATTTTCTGCAGTACAGAAAGACGCGCTCCATAATATCGCGCGGTGACGCGCCGTTTTGCATAGGTGTAGTTGGATAATAAGAAACATTAAAGCTGTCAAAGCTGCATAGGTGCAGCGGGGTATCAGCATTTAGGCGGCGCAGGGCTTCTTCTTTCAGCAACTCTTTCATGCAGGTGCACATACGGCCGTCTACACTGCCGCGGTCTTTGCACAAAGGGCAGTGGTACTGTGGTTCCAAGTCTTTTGCAGACATGCTCTGCCTTGCCAGCAGAGCATCAAGTTCAGCACGAAGCGCCTGGCTCTGCCGGCGCAGCTGCTCTAAATTCTGCCGTACATTGCCCCCGCGTACAACAGCTTTTGCGGCAGCACTGCCTGCGCGGCTCAGCGCCTGCTCTATTTCCTGCGCGCGCGGCTCTACCCGGTAAAAATCCGCACGACGGCGGTCGGCTTCCTGCTCAGCATGCAGGCGGCGCTTATTTAAGATTTCATAGGCGGTGTCATATACACGCCGGTCATAGCCCATCAGCGGTTTCCTCCCGTAAATTTCAGCATACTGTCGCGTTCGTAAGCGTCCAGGTCAAAAGAGGGCTTTTCCTCTTCGCTGCGCGTCTGGCGGTGCCGGTCATTTTCTGCAGCGGCCTGCTCAGGGGCAGCAATCCCCTCACGGTGCCAACGCTCCAAAATTTTATTGATATAGCCGGCCCGGAAAGACCCGATTGCATCTACACAGCGGTCATAGGCAATTTTCAGCATGTCCGGGCTGAAATGCCATTGCAGCACCCAGCTGTCTGCATATTTCTTTTCACGCTCGGTGGGGGCGCGTTTCGGTAGCCCCATTGCTTTTTGTATGGTGCTCCATGCACGGTTCAGATTTGTCAGCTGCTGCAGGCGCTCTTCTGCCTGCACATGGGTCGTGATACCCTCATCGGCCCAGTTTAAAGCGACTTTTTCTATGTAGCGCATGTTCCCTTTTCCGCTGCTTGCAGCATACTGGATGAGCATAATGATTACATCGACCGGCAGCCCGTAGTTGTCATGAATCAATAATAATGCACTCAGGTCAGAGGAGGAAAGCGTACGTCCCAAAATCTGTTCTGCGTCCAGCATCATGCAGTGCAGGGATTCATCTTCCTCTAAACGTTTACTTACGAAGACGGGATCCGGGCGTTCCGGCCGCGGCAGCGGAGGGAAAAGCTGCTTGGGCGGCTGCGAAACGACCGGTGCGGTTTCTTTTGCAGGCACCGGTGAAGGGGGAGACTGCGGCTGAGCCGGCGTTTCTTTTTGTGCTGCAGCGGAAAACTGCAGCACGCCGGTCTCCTGCCAGTAAGAGAGCGCATCGCGCGCATCTGCAGGTGAAACACCGAGTGCGTCCGCAAGCTCAGTGTCAGAAAAAGAAGCCCCGCCCTGCCGCAAAACCCACAGCAGGGCTTTTAGCTGCACACTGCCGGCAAGCTTTAGGTGGCGGTCTACCACGGCTGTCGGCACTGCAAAAACACTGCCCCAAATTCCGCTGTTTGTCATATACTGCATGAAGAAACCTCCGATATAGAATCCATAAAAACTCTTTATAAGCAATATTATAGCATTGCAAAGGACCAAATACAACAAAGAGCGACAGCCTCCTTTTTCCCCGCAAAGCCTATCTATATCTGCAAAAATCCGCAAAAAAGGAACCAATCAGTAAAACTGCAAAGAAAAAATGAAAATTATGTTCCCTTTTCTCCTAAAATGGTTCTTTCCTTTTTCTTGAAAAGAGATTATAATACTGAATGCGTAAATTGAGGTTTGCACAAAAGGCAGCGCCGCCTTTTTGTGGGCCTTATCTTTTACTGCTTTTATTGGATTTCTAAGGAGGAATCTGGATGACCAACTACAATTTTCTGTTGGATATCGCGTTGATTTTACTTTCGACAAAGTTCTTAGGGCTGGTAACCCGTAAGATCCGTATGCCGCAGGTTGTTGGTGCTTTGCTGGCAGGCTTGGTCCTTGGCCCTGTCCTTCACGCCATCACCAAAACGGTTTACATGACAGAGACAGATTTTTTGTCCCAGTTAAGTGAAATCGGTGTTATTACACTGATGTTTACCGCTGGTGTAGAAACCGATCTGAAAGAAATGAAAAAAGCTGGCAAAGCCTGCTTTGTCATTGCACTCATCGGTGTTCTAGTGCCGTTGTTTGCCGGATTTGGGCTGGCCTGTGTCTTTAATACACAGCCCAATGACGCAAAAGCTTCGCTTTTCCTGCAGAATTGGGCCATCGGTGTTGTGTTGACAGCGACCAGCGTCAGCATTACCGTTGAAACCCTGAAAGAACTCGGCAAGCTGAGTACCCGCGCCGGCAGTGCTATTTTGGGCGCGGCTGTCATTGATGATGTACTCGGGATTATCTGCTTGACACTTATCACTTCTATGGCAGATGCTTCTGTAAATATTGGCGTCACCATGCTGAAGATTGTCGCGTTCCTTGTCCTGGCAGTTGTGATTGGTATACTCTTCAACAAGCTCTTTGAAAAGTATCAGGAGCGGTTTAACCGCGATATGCGCCGCTTTGTCATCATCGCCTTTGCGGTCTGCCTGATCTTCTCTTACTGTGCAGAAAAATTCTTTGGCGTTGCAGATATCACTGGTGCCTACATTGCAGGCATGATGATCAGCAATACCCAGCGTGCAAAGTATATTTCCGCAAGATTTGAAACAATCAACTATGCATTCCTTTCTCCAATTTTCTTTGCAAGTGTTGGCTTAAAGGTATCGCTGCCAAACATGTCAGCATCTCTGCTGCTCTTTGCAGTCCTTCTGGCGATTGTTGCAATTCTGTCCAAGGTCGTTGGCTGCGGTTTAGGCGCAAAGATATGTGGTCTTACCAATCGTGAGTCTGTTCAGGTTGGCATGGGCATGATCTCTAGAGGTGAAGTTGCACTGATTGTAGCTTCCAAGTGCGCAACTTTGGGCCTGATGAGCAAGACAATTTTTGGGCCGGTCATCATTGTAGTTATCGTTACTACCATTGTTTCGCCAATTCTCTTAAAGCTCAGTTTTAAAGATAAAAAGTCAGACCCTGAGAAAAAGCAAATCACAGCCTAATCGAGTCTGTTCCATATCGGCGCTGCTAGCATGGCTGTAAGAGAATCTTTGCATAGAATGCAAAAAGTTGTTGACAAATGCAAACTGGTGTAGTATGATATCTCTTGCAGTCGAGTGCGAACGTAGCTCATCTGGTAGAGCGCCACCTTGCCAAGGTGGAGGTAGCGAGTTCGAGCCTCGTCGTTCGCTCCAAGTTTTAGCCGCGTATCTGTTTTGGTACGCGGCTTCTTTTTGCCCGTTTTCATTTGCTGCGAAGTGTGCTATAATAGTTTCGTTTGCGGGAAATGTAATATCCGGGCTTTTCGGGTGCTTTTCTGCAATCTTTACTGTCCGCCGCAAAACAGAGCGCAGGCAGATACAAAGTAAAATGAGGTATGACTAATGGATACAAGAAATGACATTCGCAATGTTGCAATTATCGCCCATGTTGACCACGGCAAAACAACCCTGGTCGACCAGTTGCTGCGGCAGAGCGGTGTTTTTCGAAGCAACGAGGAAGTACAGGACCGCGTAATGGACAGCAACGCCATCGAAAGAGAGCGCGGCATTACAATCCTTTCCAAAAACACAGCAGTCATGTACAATGGTGTAAAAATCAACATTGTCGACACTCCCGGCCATGCGGATTTCGGCGGCGAAGTAGAGCGTATTCTGATGATGGTCGATGGCGTTTTGCTTTTGGTCGATGCTTTTGAGGGCTGCATGCCGCAGACACGCTTTGTTTTGAAAAAAGCGCTGGCACTCGGCAAAAAGCCTGTGGTGGTTATCAACAAGATTGACCGCCCCGGCGCGCGTCCTAAAGAAGTCGTAGATGAAGTACTCGATCTGTTCATTGAGCTCGGCGCAAATGATGATCAGCTTGATTTCCCAGTTGTCTATGCTTCTGCCCGTGACGGCTATGCCATGAACGACCCTAAAGAAAAGGGTACAGACATGAAGCCGTTGTTTGATGCGATTTTGAAATATATTCCTGCACCGCACGGCGACCTGAGCGGCCCGACACAGGTGCTATTTAGCAATATTGATTATGATGACTATGTGGGCCGCATTGGCATTGGCCGTGTAGAGCGCGGAGAAGTGCATCTTGGCGAAATGCTGACCCTGTGCCACCGCGACGGAACAACGCATACAGAACGTGTGACAAAGCTCTATCAGTTTGAGGGCCTTAAGCGTATAGAGTGTGAAAGCGCAAAAATGGGTGATTTGGTCGCCGTCTCCGGTATGCCTGACTTAAATATCGGCGAAACTGCATGTAATCCCGACCACCTTGAGCCGCTGCCGTTTGTCAAGATTGATGAGCCCACTGTTTCTATGATGTTCATGGTCAACAACAGCCCCTTTGCCGGCCGTGAGGGCAAATTTGTCACTTCCCGCAATCTGCGTGACCGCCTTAAGCGTGAGATAGAAACCAACGTTGCACTGCGTGTGGAAGAAACCGACTCTGCAGATACCTTTAAGGTTTCCGGCCGCGGCGAGCTGCATCTGTCAATTTTAATTGAAGAACTGCGCCGCGAAGGTTATGAGTTTCAGGTTTCCAGCCCGACAGTTATTTACAAGCAGATTGACGGTAAGCGCTGTGAGCCTATTGAACTGCTGATGATTGAGGTGCCCGATAATTACGTTGGCCCGGTTATGGAAAAGCTTGGCTCCCGCAAGGCAGAACTTGTCAATATGGGCACCCGCGATACGGGCATGACACACCTGGAGTTCCGTATTCCGGCGCGTGGCTTGATGGGTTATCGCCAGGAGTTCCTGACGGATACCAACGGCAATGGCATTATGAATAATATCTTTGACAGCTACCAGCCGTACAAGGGTGAAATCATTGTCCGCAACACCGGTAGCTTGGTTGCTTTTGAAACCGGTGAAGCCACTGGCTATGGCCTTTGGTATGCACAGGACCGCGGCCGTCTCTTTATCGGGCCTGGTGTTGAGGTGTACGAGGGCATGATTGTCGGTGAAAATCCGAAACATGAAGATATTGCCGTCAACGTTTGCAAGAAAAAACATGTTACCAATACCCGTGCAGCTGGCTCTGACGAGGCAGTGAAACTGACCCCGCCGAGTGACATGAGCCTTGAGCAGTGCCTGGAGTTCATTCAGGAAGACGAGCTGCTTGAAGTTACGCCGAAGTCTTTGCGTATGCGCAAAAGAATTCTGAATAAGGAACAGCGCATGAAAAAACAAATGGGCAAAAATAAATAAGCCCGCGCAAAAGGAATAGATATGAAACCAATCGTCATTTTAGACCTGGAGTGGAACGGCACCTACAGCAGGCGACTGAAAGGCTTCATCAATGAGATTATCGAATTCGGCGCAGTCAAAGTTGACAGCAGTTTGCAGATACAGGATACCTTTTCTATGCTGGTACGGCCGCAGGTGGGCAAAAAAATCAGCGGGAAAATTGCGACACTCACTAGCATTACCGACGAAGAGCTGGAGCACGGGGGGCCGTTTATGCGGGTTGTCAGTCTTTTCCGCCGCTGGGCGGGCGACTGCCTTCTCATGACATGGGGAACTTCCGATATTTTGGCCCTGATTGAAAACTGCCGCTATTTCAGCGGTTCGGGGCACATTCCGTTTCTGCAAGAGTATGCTGACCTGCAGGCGTACTGCGAATCCTGCCTTTCTTATAAAAAGGGACAGCAGATTGGGCTGTCCACTGCGGCACAGATGCTGGGTATAGATGAAGAACCATACGACCATCACCGTGCGCTGGATGACAGCCTGCTCTCCCTGCAGTGCCTGCAAAAGCTCTACAAAAGAGACCGCTTAAAACCTTTTGTACAGAATGCCCTTACAAAAGAATTTTATGACCGCATGGAATTTCGTACGGTTATTTTGTGCGATATTGAAAACCCAATGCTGAAAAATGCGGATTTAACGTTCAAGTGCCCTTTCTGTGGCAATACAGCCAAGAAAAAAACAGACTGGGTCCTGCATAACAAAAGTTTTCACGCCGTTTTTGCCTGCCCTTCCTGCGGAAAAGACTTTGGCGGTCGGGTACAGTTTAAGCTGAAGTATGAGGGCCTTTCTGTACGGAAAACAGCCCGTGCGCTGCTTCCCCCGAAACCGCCGGAAGATAAGGCTGAGGAGCCGCCTGTATAACAGCAAAATTTTTTGCAAAAGCTGCCTGCGGGCAGCTTTTTTGCTGTCTTGCTTTTTAAAATACAGAATGTTACACTAAAAAGAAAAAATTTGCTTTCGGAGGAAACCATGAAAACTGCCGAAAATATGCTTTTGTTAGAAAAAGATGGTGTCCCTTTTTTGCAGCTGCCTTCTTTTGCCAGGCAGACTTGGCTGCATCACGCCTTTGCCACTCGGCGCGGCGGAGTCAGCAGCGGCATCTATCAGTCAATGAATCTCGGTTTTGGGCGCGGAGACCGGGATGAAAATGTTTTGGAAAACTACCGACGCTTTTGCAGCGCAGCTGGTTTTGCAGTAGAGGACCTTGTTGCGACAGCGCAGACACATAAAACCAACATCCTGCGTGTTGGGCAGAAAGAACGCGGCATGGGTATTCTTCGCCCAAAGCCATGGCATGATATTGACGGCCTGATTACAAATGAACCGCACGTTGCGCTGTGTGTTTACGGAGCAGATTGCGTTCCCCTACTTTTTGCTGACCCGGTTCATCGGGCTATTGGCGTTGCACATGCCGGCTGGCGCGGTACGGTTGCTGGTATGGCAGGGGAGGCTGTCGCCGCCATGCAGCGCAGCTTTGGTACAGAGCCGCAGGATTTGTTGGTTGGCATTGGCCCATCCATCGGTCCTTGCTGTTTTGAGGTAGATGAACCTGTCGCAAAAGAATTTTTAAATAATCCGCGTTTTTCTGCTGATACCTGTGTTACTAAGAAAGGCGGCGGAAAGTGGAACATTGACTTATGGGAAGCAAATGCGCAGGTCCTGCGGCGGGCCGGTGTAACAAAGATTGAAAAGGGAATGCTCTGCACCCGCTGTCATCCAGATCTCTTGTGGTCACACCGGGCAACTGCCGGAAAGCGCGGCGGCATGTGTGGAATCCTCTCTTTGGCGGAGGAGGAACAATGAAGATGGATTCCTGCAGACTGTGTCCGCGCAGCTGTGGCTGTGTGCGTACAGAGAATGAGGGAAGCGGGTACTGCAAAATGGGCACTCTGCCTGTTGTGGCGCGCGCGGCGCTGCATTACTGGGAAGAGCCATGCATCAGCGGCAAACAGGGGAGCGGCGCTGTTTTCTTTACAGGCTGTTCGCTTCAGTGTATTTTCTGCCAAAACCATCAAATCAGTACAGAGCGCGCTGTGGGCAGGCAGGTTTCCGTGCAGCAACTTTCAGACATCTTTTTCCGCCTGATTGACCAGGGCGCACTGAATATCAATTTGGTAAGCGCGGCACACTTTGTTCCTGCTGTAGCAGAGGCTCTGAAGCTGCGCCCGCTGCCGGTGCCGGTTGTCTACAATTCCAGCGGATATGAGTCCCTTAAAACACTGCAAATGCTGGACGGCTTGGTGCAGATTTATTTACCCGATTATAAATACGATGATGATACCCTCGCTGTTCGTTTTTCCCATGCGTCGGATTACACAGAAAAAGCGCGCGCAGCAATTTTAGAAATGACCCGTCAGACCGGCCCCTGCCGCTTTGATGATAATGGTATTCTGCAGAGCGGCACCATTGTGCGCCACCTGTTGCTGCCGGGGCATACACGCAATACGATTGCTGCGCTTGACTGGCTTGCGGAAAACCTGCCCAAAGGGACACTAGTCAGTCTGATGGGGCAGTACACACCCTGTGGGGATGTCAAAGCGTATCCGGAGCTGACCCGCCGGGTAACCACCCGCGAGTACAAAAAAGTAGAGCAGCACTTGTTTGACCTCAATTTAGACGGCTTTGTCCAGGACCTGTCTTCTGCAAAAAAGACGTATATTCCGTTGTTCGACTTGACAGGTGTCTGTGAAGACAGATAATCCCACATAAAAAAGCATAAAATCAGTGCATTTCCCGTATGTAAAGAAGGGGGGTGCACGCATTGAAACTAGTACAGCGGAAACTGCGCAGGGCAGCTGCTACGCTTTGCGCAGCAGCAGTCATTTTAGCGGGGGCCGGCTGCCTGCACGCAGCAAGCAGTGCGGTGCCTGTGTCGGCAAAGGCAGTGCAGCCTGCCGGCATTTCTCTGCCGATTCTTATGTATCACAGCATGCTGCCGCCGTCTGTTTTACACGGCCGCTACATTGTTTCTCCAACACTTTTTGAGCAAGACCTGCAGTATCTGCAAAAAGAGGGCTATACCGCCGTCACTATGCAGGACTTGCTGAATGCAGTCAATGGAGAAGGCACTTTGCCTAAAAAACCGGTTATGCTCTCTTTTGATGACGGCTACTACAACAATTATAAATATGCTTTTCCGCTGGTCAAAAAGTATCATATGAAAATGGTCCTGTCGCCCATAGGCATTTGTACAGAGCAGTTCAGCAAAGCAGACAGCGACCACCTGACCTACTCCCATGTTACGTGGAAAGAGCTGAATGAAATGCTGCAGAGCGGCTGTGTCGAGGTGCAGAATCATACCTATAATCTGCACCAAAACCACCATGGTCGGCTTGGTGCCAGCAAGCGCCGCTCTGAAAGCGTTGCAGATTACCAAAAAATGCTGCAGGAAGATCTGACGCATAATCAGGCGTTGTTTTATGAGCATACCGGTGTCCACATGAATACCTTTGTCTATCCGTTTGGTGCGGTAAGCGAAGCGGCAGGCGATGTGATTCATGCCGTCGGATTTCGTGCAACGTTGACCTGTACAGAAAAAATGAATCACATTACACAGGACCCGGCTTGTCTGTATGAACTCGGCCGCTTTCTGCGTCCGCCAGATCTCTCCCCGGCACAGTTCTTTGCCCAAAAGATTCTCCCTGCCGAAAAAAAGACAAAATAAAAAGAATCGCTTGTTTTTTCGCATACAGCGGAAAGGACAGGCGATTCTTTTTAATATTCAACAATAGGAAAGCTTATTTTTTCTTTTTGGGTTTAAAGCTGTCTTTCAGAGAAACAGAGCGATTAAAGACCATGTGCGTTGAAGCAGAGTCTTTGTCAAAGCAGAAGTACCCTTCCCGCATAAACTGAAAAGCGGTTTTCGGATCTGCATTCTGCATAGCCGGCTCTACTTTGCATCCCTGAAGGATTGTAAGGGAATTTGGATTGATGACCTGCAGAAAGTCCTCTTCCTGTTCCGGCTCTGCTACAGTAAACAGACTGCCGTACAGCCGAACTTCTGCATCAACACAGTTGTGTGCGTCGACCCAGTGAATTGTGCCGCGCACTTTGCGGCCATCCGGTGTATCTCCGCCGCGTGTAGCTGGATCATACGCAGCAAAAACAGTTTTAATGTTTCCATTTGCATCTTTTTCGCATCCGGTGCAGCGCACAATATAGGCTGCTTTCAAGCGGACTTCATTTCCGGGAAAGAGCCGGCGGTAACCTTTGACTGGCGTCTCCAGAAAGTCGCTTGCGTCAATCCATAGTTCGTGGGAAAAACTTACTGTGTGACTTCCATCCTGCTCACGCTCAGGGTTATTCTGCATGACAAACGTTTCGGTTTTATCTTCCGGGTAATTTGTAAGGATCAGCTTAATCGGGTGTAAAACCGCCATGGTGCGCTGTGCGTTGAGATTCAGATCTTCCCGCAGGCAGTGTTCCAAAAAGTCATAGTCGACGGTTGAGTTCACTTTTGAAACACCGATGCGCTCACAGAAATTGCGGATAGATGCCGGCGTAAAGCCACGGCGGCGCAGGCCGCAGAGGGTTGGCATACGTGGATCGTCCCAGCCGGAAACATAGTTGCCCTCCACCAGTTTGCGCAGTTTGCGCTTGCTCATAACGGTGTTGTTAATGCCCAAACGGGCAAATTCAATCTGCCGCGGTTTTGCCGGCAGGTCAATGTTGTTGATGACCCATTCGTACAGGGGGCGGTGGTCCTCAAATTCTAGTGTGCACAGCGAGTGGGTGATTCCTTCAATAGCATCTTCAATCGGGTGGGCAAAGTCATACATGGGGTAGATGCACCACTTTGTGCCGGTGCGGTGGTGTGCTGTGTGATTGATGCGGTAAATGACCGGGTCACGCAGATTGAAATTGCCCGAGGCAAGGTCAATCTTTGCACGCAGGGTCATACGTCCATCGGCAAATTCGCCTTTTTTCATGCGTGCAAACAGGTCGAGGCTCTCTGCAACTGGGCGGTCACGGTAGGGACTCACCGCCGGATGAGAGAGGTCGCCGCGGTTGTCGTGCATCTGTTCTGGGGTCAGTTCACAGATGTAGGCGAGGCCTTTTTTAATCAGCTTTACCGCCAGGTCGTACATGGTGTCAAAGTAATCAGAGGCGTAATGAAAGCGGTCGCCCCAGTCAAAACCGAGCCAGTGAATGTCCTCTTTGATTGCGTCGACGTATTCGGTATCTTCTTTGGTTGGGTTTGTGTCATCCATGCGCAGATTGCACAGACCGCCGAATTTTTCTGCGGTGCCGAAATCAACGCAGATCGCTTTTGCATGTCCGATGTGCAGGTAGCCGTTTGGTTCCGGTGGAAAGCGGGTGTGCACCTGCTGACCGGCGTAGCGGCCGTTTTCCGCAATATCTTCTGTAATAAATGTATGAATGAAGTTTCCGCTGCCCGTTTCTTCAGGTGCGGGGCACTTGTCAGTCGTTTCGCTCATAAAGAGTCCTCCTGATTTTCTAAACATAATATATATAGAATAGGGACAATCATTAGCCGGCGCTTTTTACTTTTTCTAAACCGCTCTGCAGCCGGCGCAGAGATTCCTCTTTGCCAAGCAGGGAAAGAATCTCCATAGCGCCGCCGGGGGTTACTTTCTGTCCCGCAGCCGCTATGCGGACAGGCCACAGAAGTGTGCCGTTTTTCACTTCCAGTTTCTTTGCCAGGTCCAGCAGGTTTTCGTGCAGGGAGCCGACGCTCCAGTCAGAGAGCGCAGTCAAATTCGCAATAGCTGCCTGCAGCATGACCGGTGCATTTTGCAAAGTTGCCTTGCTCTTTTTATTGACAAAAAGTTCCGCATCGTACTGGGGCAGTTCACGGAAAAACTGCAGCATCTCCGGAATTTCCGGCAGCTTCAGCACACGCGGCTGCAGCATGTCTGCCAAAATGCCCCAGTCTTTTTCTGCACTGCCAAAGATTTCGCGGAAATACGGCATGGCTTTTTCAATAAAGGTTTCTTTGGGCATTTTCTTAATATATTCGCCGTTCATCCAGGTCAGCTTTTCGTAGTCAAAGACGGCAGGACTTTTGCTGATGCCGTCAATGCTGAAAGCTTCGGTGAGTTCTGGCAGGGTAAAGAGCTCCTGCGTATCTTTGGGCGCCCAACCTAGCAAAGCAATGTAGTTGATAATTGCTTCCGGCAGATAGCCCTCTTTCAGCAGGTCTTCAAATCCGGTGGAGCCGTGCCGCTTAGAAAGCTTGCTGGTTGAGCCGTCCGGGTTGCGGCCCATAATCAGCGGCAGATGCACATAGGTTGGAATCGGCCAGCCAAAGGCTTCATACAGCAGGTCATACTTTGGCGTGCTGGTCAGGTATTCGCAGCCGCGCACTACATGTGTAATGTGCATTAGGTGGTCATCTATAACATTCGCGAAGTTGTAAGTTGGGTAGCCGTCTGATTTAATTAAAATTTGGTCTTCCAATTCGCTGTTTTCAATCGTGATGATTCCAAAGACACTGTCGGTAAACGAAGTGCTGCCCTTTAAGGGCATTTTCTGCCGAATAACCCACGGCGTGCCGGATTGCAGCAGCCTTTCAGTTTCTTCCGGCGGCAGATTGCGGCAGTGACGGTCGTATCCGCCTATCCCGTTTTCATCGTGCAGAGAGGCAAGGCGTTCTTTGCTGCAGAAGCAGTAATAGGCTTTTCCTTCCTTTACCAGCTGCTGTGCGTAAGGCAGGTAGATATCTTTTCGCTGACTTTGCACATAGGGGCCGTAGGGGCCGCCGATGTCTGGGCCTTCATCATGCTGCAGGCCGACTTGCTGTAATGTATGATAAATCACATCTGTGGCGCCTTCTACAAAGCGCTCTTGGTCTGTGTCTTCAATGCGCAGGACAAAGCTGCCTCCCTGTGACTTTGCAATCAAGTACTCAAACAGGGCGGTACGCAGGTTGCCAACATGCATAAACCCCGTTGGGCTGGGTGCAAAGCGGGTCCTGACTGTCTGTTTTTCCATAAAATTTACCCCTTTTCGTTGACGTTCTTTTATTATACCGAAAAAAGGCGGCTGGTGCAATCGTTTGCCCCGGCATTTTCGCAAATAACAGATAAAGCAGAACCCTGTGCGCCAAAAGAGTTGGTCCAATATGTGGGGAATAGAAGTCAAGAAAGGATTAAATTATTAAAAATAAATATATTGTTTAAAAAATATCAAATTATAATTGATTTTTTGTTGAATATATGTTAATATGGCAGAAATAGAGAGGAGTATAAGAAAAAACACACTTCATCACCGCAAAGACGCCCCAAAAAGGAGATAAGCAGCATGAAAGCAGTTATAGCATTTGTGGTAGCGCATCACGTTATCTTGACAGTGATATATGTTTTTTATGTGGTTGCTCTCTGGCGTGTATTTACAAAGGCGCATGTTGCCGGCTGGAAATCCGTAGTCCCATTTTATAATTTATACCTGCTCTTTAAGATTAGCTGGGACAAAAAGATGTTCTGGGCTCTTTTTGGCAGCCTGCTGCTGGCCGCACTGATGAGAAGCTTTTCGGGAATGTTTGTTCCAGAAATGCTGGCATCCCTGCTGACAATCGTAGCAGACATTGTTTACATTCTTATGAATGTGAATTTGTCACGCTCCTTTGGCAACCAGGGCTGGTTTACGCTGGGGCTCATTTTCCTAAATCCCGCTTTCATTGTGATATTGGGCTTTTCTACACGGCAGAAATATTTGGGTCCGCAAATTGAGACGCAAAATCATTTTCAGACAGCACAAAAGCGTTGAAAGTAATTTACCGGGTACAAAAATGGCTGTCCTTGCGGTGAAGTGTGCTTTTTATTTTTTTATTTCTTTTAATAGGTAGGACCTTCTGCTGCAAAAGAAAAAAGCGGGGAAGGGCTTTCTTTTGTAAGAAACAGCGTTTTGACTGCTCAAAAGATGGGCCATGCAAAATCGGTCTTACGGGAGTAAATGAAGAAGAAGCACCCAATAAGCCCAGTTTTCCAGCATTATTTCAGGTACAATCGGCTTTTGCCCGCTAAATATGCGGCTATTCTGTTTTTTACAGTATTTATTTTGAATTAATAATAAATTTTATAAAAAAATAACCTGATAGGGCTTTCCAAGCGCCTAATTGTATGTTATGATAATTTAGACGAAAGCAAGGGGGGGTATCTGTGTATTTTTCGTGAAAATATTGTAAAAAGTTTGCTAAAACTTTAACAAAATCCTTGCAATCGGCAACAGTTTGTGATATATTTAACTTGTGTTAAAAAGCTGGTTTCCCGCACCGGCATGGGGCGGCAAAAACAGCTGAAATAAATGAATGGGGGAAACAACAAATGTCTAAGAAAATCGTATTAGCAGGTGCCTGCCGTACTCCAATCGGCAAAATGGGTGGCGTATTTGTAAACACTTATACTCCTGAGCTGGCAACAATCGTTGTAAAAGAGGCTCTGAAGCGCTCTGGTGTACCGGCAGAGGCTGTCGATGAAGTTATCCTGGGCTGCGTATTCCAGGGCGGCATTGGCCAGAATGTTGCTCGTCAGGCTTCTGTATATGCTGGTATTCCGATCAGCACGCCTGCTTTCACACTGAACAACCTTTGCGGTTCCGGCCTGAAGAGCATCAACGTCGCTGCTGGTCTGATCCAGTCTGGCCAGGCAGACGTTATTGTTGCCGGCGGTGCTGAGAACATGTCCAACGCTCCTTACCTGCTGAAAAAAGCTCGTTTCGGCTATCGTTTGAATGACGGTGTCCTCATCGACTCCATGCAGAACGATGGTCTGTGGGATACTTTCCATCATTACCCGATGGGCATCACTGCAGAAAATGTTGCTGAGAAATACGGCATCACTCGTGAAATGCAGGATGAGTTCTCTGCAAACAGCCAGCAGAAATGCCAGAAGGCTATTGCCGAGGGCAAGTTCAACGATGAGATCGTTCCTGTCGAAGTGAAGCAGAAAAAGAAGACTGTCCTTATCGACAAGGATGAGCCGCCGCGTGCCGGTATTACTGCTGAGAGCCTTGCTCACTTGAAGCCTTGCTTCAAAGAGGGCGGCACTGTTACCGCTGCCAACTCCTCCGGTATCAACGATGCAGCTTCCGCTGTTATCGTAATGACAGAAGACAAAGCAAAAGAACTCGGTGTCAAGCCAATGGCTTATTGGATCGACGGCGCTTCTGCTGGTGTTGATCCGGCTTACATGGGCCTGGGCCCGATCGATGCAACAAAGAAAGTTATGAAGCACAGCGGCATGTCCGTAAAGGATATGGACCTGGTCGAAGCAAACGAAGCTTTTGCTGCACAGTCCATTGAAGTTTGCCGTGAACTGGAATTCGACATGAGCAAAGTCAACGTCAACGGCGGCGCTATTGCTCTGGGCCATCCGGTTGGCTGCTCTGGTTGCCGTATCCTGACCACCCTGATGTATGAAATGCAGAAGAGAAGCAGCGAGTATGGCCTTGCTACTCTTTGTGTTGGCGGCGGCATGGGTGTTGCTACAATCGTTAAGAGATACGAATAATCTCTTTCGGTATTGTATAGTAAAAGAAGGCTGAAAAAATGAGCTATGTAAAATATGAACAAAAGGATTTCGTCGGTATTGTTACCATTGACCGCGAAAAAGCCTTGAATGCTTTAAATCCTGAGGTCCTTGCTGACTTGGAAGCTGTCATTGACGCAATCGATGCGGACAAGACCCGCTGCGTCATTGTCACCGGTGCTGGCAAGAAATCGTTTGTCGCCGGCGCAGATATTGGCGCCATGAGCACCATGGGCTCTGCAGAGGGCCGTGCGTTCAGTGCAAACGGCAATCAGGTTTTCCGCAAAATTGAAAAGCTGCCGATGCCTGTCATCGCTGCAGTAAACGGTTTTGCACTTGGCGGTGGGTGCGAGCTCTCTTTGAGCTGTGATATTCGCCTTGCTGCTGAAAATGCTGTCTTCGGACAGCCTGAGGCTGGCTTGGGTATTACCCCCGGCTTTGGCGGCACACAGCGTCTTGCCCGCACGATTGGTGTCGGCAAGGCAAAGGAAATGATCTATACCGCCCGCAATATTAAGGCTGATGAAGCTTATCGCGTGGGTCTGGTAAATGCCGTTTATCCGGCAGAGCAGCTGATGGATGAAGCCATGAAGATGGCACAGCGTATTTCTGGCAACGCACCAATCGCCGTTCGTCAGTGCAAGAAAGCCATCAACATGGGTCTGCAGATGGATATTGATTCTGCAACTTCTTTTGAGCCGGAAATGTTTGCTGCTTGCTGCGGCACACAGGACCAGCACAATGCGATGACTGCTTTTGTTGAAAAACGGAAGCACGATCCATTTATCAATAAGTAATTGATGCTTTAAAATTTTATATTTGATAGGAGGACTTTTCTCATGATCGTTGGCGTTATTGGCGCAGGAACCATGGGCTCCGGCATTGCACAGGCTTTTGCTCAGACAGAGGGCTATGAAGTCCGTCTTTGCGACGTAAAGGCAGAGTGGGCAGCAGGCGGCAAGGGCAAGATTCAGAAGAGCCTTGATCGTCTGGTAAAGAAGGGCAAGATTGATCAGGCTAAAGAAGACTCCATTCTTGCTAAAGTTACAACTGGCACAAATGAAATTGCGGCTGACTGCGATCTGATTGTTGAAGCAGCTCTGGAGAAGATGGACATTAAGCAGGGTATCTTCAAGCAGCTCGATGAGCTCTGCAAGCCCGAGTGCATCTTTACTTCCAACACTTCTTCTCTGTCTATCACAGAGATCGGCCATGGCATTAAGCATCCGGTTGTTGGCATGCATTTCTTCAACCCGGCTCCTGTTATGAAGCTGGTCGAAGTCATTGCCGGCATCAACACCCCTGACGAGGTTGTTGAGCGCGTAAAGGCTATCTCTACTGAAATCGGCAAGACCCCTGTGCAGGTCAAAGAAGCTCCTGGCTTCGTTGTAAACCGCATTTTGGTTCCGATGATTAACGAAGGCATTGTTGTCCTCTCCGAGGGCACTGCTTCTGCTGAGGATATCGATACCGCAATGAAGCTTGGCGCAAACCACCCGATGGGTCCGCTGGCTTTGTCCGACTTGATCGGCAACGATATCGTTCTCGATGTTATGGAAGTTCTGTACTCTGAGACAGGCGACTCTAAGTATCGTCCTGCTCCGCTGCTGCGCAAGATGGTTCGCGGCGGTCTGCTCGGCCGTAAGACCGGTAAGGGCTTCTACGATTACTCCAAGTAATCTTTAACTTTCAGGTGCTTTCTGTGGCACTTTACATGTTTGTTTTCTCGTAATGCAGAAAAACATAGGCAGTTTAGGCTGCAGGAAGATAAGATTTGTTAAAAAGTTCAGCTGTGAAGAGCAATCTTTGCAGCTGGGCTTTTTTGTGTTATAATAATGCAAATACTTTTTTGAAATCGGGGTTTCAGTCCATGCTTGAAAATAACTGGGAAGAAGAGCAGGTTGATGTCGATGCAAAATTGCTTGCAAAGATTATTTTTGATAAAGAAACGCCAAACTATCTTCCACTTGAACATGAAAAAGACACACAGGTCAATGCTTTGTATGCACAGCTGAATGACCTTTTGCAGAAGAATCAGCTGAATGCAGCGGAAGATCTGCTGTATGCAGATCTTGATACAAAAAACTACCGTTACCTAGAAATGGCAATCGACTTCTATGTAAAACTAAACCATAAAACGGATGATGAACTTGACAAAGCCGGCTTTGAGCGTACAGAAATATCCGAGGGCCTGCAGGATATGATTCATCAGTTTAATATTACATTGCCAGCATAAACAAAAGGGGTGGAAGTACAGATGCCCTATCAGCGGATAAAAGCACCCGTGTTCCCATTCTTTTAAACGATAATGTGCATTTTCACAGAAACAGTAAAAAAGGCGGCACAGCTTTTACGCTGTACCGCTTCTTTTGTAAAAAGGGAAAATCAGATTTTGTTGCTTCTGCGCCAAATGCCCTGTTCTTCTGCAGCTTTAATCAGCTGTTCGCGGCAGTCCGGATGCGCAATGCTGATCAGCTTTTCTGCACGGCCCCAGGCAGAGGTGCCTTTCAGGTTTACCATGCCATATTCTGTTACGACATACTGCGTGTTGGGGCGGGCGTCGGTGACAGCCGAGCCGGGATGCAGAACCGGCAGAATGCGAGACTGAACCTTGCCCTGTTTGTCCTTGAAAGTGGAAGAGCAGCAGATGAAGCTCTTGCCGCCGTGGGACATATAGGCACCAAGAACAAAGTCAAGCTGACCGCCGGCACCAGAAATCTGACGGAACCCGTTAGATTCACCGTTAACCTGGCCGTAAAGGTCAATGTTTACGATGTTGTTAATTGAAATCATATTGTCGTGCTGCGCGATAATGCGCGGGTCATTGACATAGTCGACAGGCATTGCCATGCAGGTCGGGTTGTCGTCCAGGTAATCATAAAGTTCCTGCCGTCCGGAAGCAAAAGCATAGACCTGCATACCGGGGTTGAGTCCCTTTTTGGCGCCAGTGATAATGCCGCGTTCTGCCATCTTTACATAGGAATCTACGTACATTTCGGTGTGTACACCAAGGTCTTTCAGGTCAGACTCTGCCAGCAAAGAACCCACGGCGTTGGGCATTCCGCCAATGCCCAGCTGCAGGCAGGCACCGTTTGGAATCTCTTTTACAATCTGCTTTGCTACAGCAAGGTCAACTTCAGTAGACGGCTTTGCTTCGCCCATGCAGCGTACATAGGGGTCTTTCATTTCAACAATCGCGTTTACGCGGGAAATCGGGATTCTCTCCTGATAGTTGCCAATACAGCGCGGCAGCTTTGGGTTTACCTCTACGATAATATACTTTGCACGTGAAAAAGCGGCATCTTGCATGGCGCCGGAGGGGCCAAAGCTGAAATAGCCGTGTTTGTCCATCGGCGAAACCTGGCACATTGCCACATCAATCGGTGGAAGCTCATTGCGGTAATAGCCCGGCATTTCAGAAAAGCGGTGAGGGACGGTGGTGATGAAGCCCTTTGATGCGTAGCGGCGCTCAAAGGCAGTGTAGAACCAAGAATAAACAGTAAAGTGATCAATCGCATTGGGTACATCATAGATAGCGGGCTGCTCCATTTCGATACCAAGGCGAATCTTTACATCTTTCAGGTTTTGTACATGTTTGGCAAGTGCAATATCCAAATCATGTACTGTGCCGCAGTTAAAGCCAAGGTCGACCCAGTCGCCGGACTTGACGGCCTGAATTGCCTGGTCAGCGGACATCAGTTTTTGTGCATATTCTTCTTTAAAACTCATAATTTTTTCCAACTGCCTTTCCTAAAAATAAGGTTCCAACAAAACAAGATCACTTTAAAAATACTTCGTTAATATTATAACATTTTTCCAAATATAAGACAAGTATCTGCTTAGTGATTTTTTCTAAAACTAGGCAAAATTTTCTATGACTTTTGTAAAATCACGTAAAAATATATAAAAAGAAGAAAAAGGGAAGCGGAGGCTTTGTTGGTGCTTGCAGCTGCCGGTATAAATGCGTTAAAATATAGGGGAACAAACTCAAAATACGAGGAAGCGAAAACCTATGCCTAAAACGGAAAAAAAGGACCTGCGCCTTTTGCAGATTATGCAGTTTTTAAGTCGCGAGTCTTCTGATGATCATCCGCTCTCTATGGCGGATATTCTTCATTATTTGCAGAATAAAGGCATTTGCTGCGCCCGTAAAGCCGTTGGACGCGACATTGCTTCATTACGCGCGTTCGGTTACCCAATTCTTTTTACACGTACGCCCACAGCCGGCTATTATCTTGCTTCGCGCGACCTGAAAACACCGGAAGTGCGCATTTTAATTGATGCCGTCAATGCTGCGCCGTTTCTTACGGAAGAAATGACGTGTAATTTAACGGAAAAGCTGCAGAATATGGTCGACCGGCGCGACTGCGCAGCTTTGCAGAAACAGATTTATTATGACCCGGTATATAAACAGAGTAACGCTGAAATTGGAAGTACCATTAACACCCTTTATCAGGCTATCGCCCTCGGGAAAAAAGTAAATTTTCGGTATTACCACTGTGCCATTCGGGACAGCCGGATTCAGCCAGATGAGGGGCGCCTGTTTTCCATTAGCCCTTATGCGCTTTTTTGGCATGGTGATTATTATTACTTAGCCGGCAATTATCAGAAATACAGCAATGTTGCAAATTATCGCCTGGACCGTATGTATGGTGTACAAAAACTTCCTGAAGATGCACGTCCTTTTTCAGAAGTTACCCGCTACACGAAGCGCTTTGATACCGCGGACTATCTGCGCCATCAGTTTTTTTTGTTTGGCGGGCGGGAAGAAGAACTGCTGATTCGCTGCGAAAACAATCTGCTGGATGTTGTAAATGACCGCTTCGGTGCTGCCATTGAAATATTAGAGTACAGTGAAACCCAGTTTACTGCTCACGTGTCGGTTTGCGTTAGTGAAGGACTGTATGCGTGGATTTTGCAGTGCGGCAGCCGCCTAGCCGTTTTGGCGCCGACTTACGTGCGGGATGAGGTGCGCAGCCGCATTGATGCTCTGTGCCGGGTTTACCACATGACAGAAAAAGAAGAGCCGCCGGAAACCGGCGGCTGAAAAAAGCTTTTAGGAAAACCACATGTGTTCTACAAATATTTTTACGCCGATGCCAATGAGCACCAGTCCACCGATGATCTGTGCTTTGTCTGTAAACCGGTCACCAAACTTTTTGCCGATATAAATGCCGATATAGCATAGTGCAAATGTAATCAGACCGATTAGGCAGACAGAAAATAGAAGCAGCTGCCATGTATCGGCCCCCACTGCACTGGGCAGCAGAATGCCGGTTGCCAGTGCGTCAATGCTGGTAGCTACGGCGAGTGTCAGCAGCCGCTTCAGCGGAATGTCGTCCTGCAGGCAGGTGTCGTCTCCTTTGCATTGATGTGCTTCCCGCAGCATTTGGATACCGATAATTGACAAAAGAATCAGAGCAATCCAGTGGTCAACTGCGCTGATGAAGCTTTCGCCGGCTTTGCCGATCAGCCAGCCGATCACCGGCATAAAAGCCTGAAAAGCGCCAAAACATCCGGCAACTTTCAGCGCAAAGGCTGGACGAATGTTTCGTGTAACAGCTCCGTTTGCAATGCTCACTGCAAATGCGTCCATGCTCAGCCCTACGGCAATGCCGATCAGAGAAACAATTTCCCGATAATCCATAAATTTCCGTCTCCCAGCAAAAGTCTTGCTCTCTATCATAATCGTGAAAAAAGTGTTTGTCAAATTCCCTTTTATCTGTATGTTTTTGTCTGCAAAAATATAGCTCTGCGGCCCGTAAAACAGGGAATACAAAGCAGAAAGCAAATTGACTTTACCACTTGAACATGCTAAACTGTTTTATATCTTCAGCTTGACCACAGTAAGGAAAAACAGGAGGGTCTTATGATAGCAGTTATTGATTACGGTGCTGGAAATCTGCAAAGTGTCATCAAGGCATTTCAATATATTGGCAGTGAAGTACAGGTAACGGCAGACCCAGCGGTTCTTCATGCAGCAGATGCCGCTGTGCTGCCCGGCGTTGGGGCTTTTGCCGACGCTATGGAACATTTGCAGCGCTCCGGTTTGGTGGATACTGTGCGCAGCCTAGCAAATTCGGATAAACCTTTCCTTGGCATTTGCCTTGGTTTGCAGCTGCTGTTTGATGAGAGCGAAGAGGCCCCGGGGGTAAAGGGCCTTGGCGTTCTGCATGGCAAAATCTGCCGGATTCCGCCGTCCCCCGGTCTTAAAATTCCCCATATCGGCTGGAATAGCCTTACGGTAAAGGATTCCTCCGGCATTTTCCAAAACCTGCCCCCAGAGCCTTATGTCTATTTTGTACATTCTTATTACCTGAAAGCGGCTGACCGGAACGTCGTTGCAGCAACAGCGCAGTACGGTGTAGAGATTGATGCAGCTGTACACCGCGGCAATCTGTATGCGACACAGTTTCATCCGGAAAAAAGCGGTCGTATCGGTCTGCAGATGCTTAAAAACTTCGTCGCTTTGGCAAAGGAGGCATAACCATTATGTATGCAAAACGAATTATCCCCTGTCTGGATGTTAAAGATGGGCGGGTTGTAAAGGGAACCTCATTTGTTCATTTGCGCGATGCCGGCGACCCGGTAGCGTGTGCGGCCGAATACGACAGGCAGGGTGCAGATGAACTGGTACTGCTGGATATTACGGCTTCTGCACAGGCACGCGGAACACAGCTGGCCTATGTCAGCAGCGTAGCCAAACAAATTTTTATTCCTTTCACGGTTGGCGGCGGCATTCGCACAGCGGAAGATTTTCAGGTGCTGCTGCGTGCTGGTGCCGACAAGGTATCGGTTAACAGTGCGGCTGTCCAAAATCCACAGCTGATTACAGAAGCTGCCGAGAGATTTGGCAGTCAGTGTGTCGTGTGTGCAATCGATGCCAAACGTCGGCCGGCCGGCGGCTGGACAGTGTACATCAACGGTGGCAGAAAAGATACTGGTCTAGATGCACTGGAGTGGGCAAAGGAAGCCGTCTCTCTTGGTGCCGGCGAGATTTTGCTGACCAGTATGGATGAAGATGGCGTAAAACAGGGCTATGACCTTGCACTGACCGCTGCAGTCAGCGGGTCGGTTTCGGTACCGGTTATTGCCTCCGGCGGTGCCGGAAAACTGGAACACTTTTACGACGCTTTCACCAAAGGAAAAGCAGATGCCGTTTTGGCGGCTTCTCTGTTCCATTTTGGGGAAATCACAATTCCGCAGCTAAAAGAATACTTAAAAGGGCGGGGTATACCAGTTCGCATAAACTGAGACGCCTTTAAAAATCTAATCCCTGTTTTGCAGACCTTGCATGCAGGGATTTTTTTATGCCCGCATTTCTGTAAATATCTTCTTGAAATCCTGGTTATAGGGAATTATGTATTAATAATTCTGCATTTTAACCGCCTTTTTACATGCTTTTGCGAAAAAATGAACATTGCTGCCTTATCCTATTTTTTGACGGATGAGTTCACAGTAAGGAGGGGATTCAAAATAGAAGCCGGCCTGAGGCAGAGTCGCTTCCGGCAGGAACCAGCATAGCGTCCGCCTGGTCCTGACCAGCTTTCAAAAGAAAATTCTGTTGTCAGGTATATTGGCTTTATAGGTACAGAAAGTCATTTTTTCGCCGCATATTTACAGAAGCAGGAAAGGAAGATTTTTATGAAAACCTCAAGAAGAATTGCAGCCGTTATTGCAGGAGCAGCCCTTGTATGCAGCATGGCAGTTTCCGCCAGTGCAAGCGATGGCGGGAAAACTAATTTTAGCCTTTATGTTCCCAACGACCCAACCTATGAAATTACGGTTCCCGCGACCGTTAATATCAGTGCAAAAGAAGCTACAAATATCCCGATTACTGCCAGCAATGTAGACTACATTCCGGCAAACAAGAAAGTCTCTGTCACACTGGCAAATGGCTGCGGCGTTTACGGCCGGCTGTATCTGCAGGCAAAAAATCCAAACGGCGGCAATGACTACCTGATGACCCTGGATGTTAAGGGCACCGACGGCGAGTGGAAGACTGGCGCTGTGGAAAACCAGATTAAAGGAATGGAGCTTGCTTCCTTTACAGCAAATGGCAGCAAAGATTATCAGATTAAGCCCTGCGCATTAGATTACCCCGGTGCGACTAACCAGAACCTGGTCATTCAGAAAGGTGCGAAATACACCGGCTATGTTACTTACGGCGTTTCCCTTACTGACAAAGCCTGAGTAAACAAAAAGGCTTTTTTACAGATAGAAAATTTTCGGCAATGAAAGGAACATAAGAAACCGCCATGGGAAAAACAAAGAATCGGAAAAAGGTTATAATTTGCTGGCTTGTGGGAATCCTCGCTGTACTGGGTTGTGTATTTGCGTTTTTGTGGATTCACGCCGGCCAAAGCAAAGCTGCTCCAAATACTGGCGGCATGGTCGTTGCTGAAGGCACAACAGAATGGGACAAAACACTTTCGGGAAGCAATTCCTCGGCCGGTATCAAAATCCCCGGGTACAGCAATCTGACGATTTACCGTTCTGCAGATTCGGTCAATATCAGCCTGGTCAATCCGAAAGGAAACCCCTGTTATTTTCAGTATACACTGGAAGTTGCCGAAACAGGAAAGACCCTGTACAAGTCAGATTTGATTAAGCCCGGCAAAGCAATCACTTCGTTTCAAGGCAAAAATATTCCGGCCAAAGGGAACTATACGCTGCTGCTGCGCATTTCCACTTACTCTATGGATGGAAAATATACCGCAATGAACGGCGCACAGATAAAGGCAGCGCTGACAATTGTTTAAAAGTTCCTACTGCAGATTCAATTTGCTTCAGTTTTATCTTAATCATCTTATACAGAAATCCCCTGTTAAAAAAGGGCCGGTCTTCCGCAGAGACCGGTCCTTTTTCTGTTTAACGGCAGGCTTTGCTCAAGGTCTGTCAGTTTCTTCCTGTGCAAAACTTTCTGCAAACTGCTGAATGTTTTCTGCTGAATTTGCACTTAAACCTGTCTGATATATGGTCTCCTGCAGATAAGCGGGAAGCTGCGACATCACTTCTTTTACTGCTGTCTCTTGGGCTTCATTCTTTCCTTTTTCTGGCTGCATCACTTTTCACCTCCGCAGGGTTAGTGTTTGCGAAAAGTGTGAAAATACACGGCTCGCGGCCACGCCTTGTGCAGATGGGTATACTTGACAGACAAAATGAGATTTATTATAATACTTAATTAAGTAAACTAATCAATCTTTATAGAGGAGAGTGAGCAGAGTGACACCACTTGAGACAGAACTCGACGAACTGCTGACACTGTCCTTTCGTTCTATTGGGGAAATAGAAGAAGACATGCTGAAAAACAGTACCCGGCTTAATCTGTCTATCAGCGAATTCCATTTGCTGCAGGCAGTTTCAGATGCCGGCTATGGCTGTACAATCAGCAGGCTGTCTTCCGAGCAGCGAGTAAGCTTGCCCAGCGTGACGACCGCGGTCAACAAACTCGCTCGCAACGGTTATGTCACCAAAAAGAAATGTCCCTCTGACGGCCGTGCCGTTTATGTTGAGCTGACGAAACTGGGCAATAAGGCGGTATTGGCGCACCGCTATTTTCACACCACTATGGTGCGATCAGTTTCAAGGGCACTGGATACAGAGGAGCAGGAGGCTATGCTGAAAGGAATTCGGAAACTAAATCAGTTTTTTTCCGATAAACTGCATCGGGAGGACAAAGAATCATGAGCTTTACCATACTTGGCACCGGCAGTGCGCTGCCGGCCCGCACGGTTACAAACGACGAGCTTTCTACATTTTTAGATACGAGCGATGAGTGGATTCATTCACGCACCGGCATTCGCTCTCGCCATGTTTTGACAAATGAGTCCATTACGCAGCTATCGGTGCGTGCCGCCCGCGCAGCGCTGGAAATGGCAGAAGTTAAGCCGGAGGAACTGGACTGCATTATCTGTGCGGTGGCTGAGGGCGACTGGGTTTCGCCAACTACGGCCTGTATGATTCAAAAGGAAATTGGTGCTTCCTGCCCAGCATTCGATTTGAATGCTGCCTGCAGCGGATTCCTGTATGGCATGGATACAGCAGACGGCATGTTTGTCCGCAAAAAAGTGAAGCGTGTGCTAGTCGTCGCTGTGGAGGGAATGAGCCGCCTGCTGAATTGGAAGGACCGCTCAACCTGTGTGCTGTTTGGCGACGGCGCTGGTGCGGCGGTTCTCGGTGAGGGCAGTGCCTTAAAATATATCAACCTTACAGCGACAGGATCGCTTGCCATCCATGTACCGCGCGCTTCCAGCCAGTCACCGTTTGATACCTTTTCTTACCTTGCGCCCGGTTTGTGTATGGATGGCAAAGAGGTTTACCGCTTTGCAATTCATTCCATTTGCGGCGGCCTGCAGAAAGCCAGTGTCGAGACAGGAATTCCGCTGTCACAGGTTGACCATTTTCTGCTGCACCAGGCCAATCAGCGTATTTTGGACGCTGCCGCCAAAAAATTAAAACTGCCCCGTGAAAAAATTCCTACGACCATTTCAGATACTGCGAATACATCTGCGGCCAGTGTGCCGATTTTACTAGATACGGAAGTGCGTGCGGGTCACCTGCATAAAGGGGATTTGATAATGTTGTGCGCTTTTGGTTCCGGTCTCACCAGCGGCACAGCGGTGCTTCGCTGGGAAATTTAAAAACATATTTAAAAGGAGAAACTTACAAATGGAAAACAAAGAAATGCTGGAAAAACTCGAAAAAATCGTTCGCGACTATCACGATGACTTAAAGCCTGGCAGCCTGAAACCAGAGACAACTTTTGAGGAGCTCGACCTTGATTCCCTCGATTTGGTTGACTTGGTAATGGCCTGTGAAGATGAATTCGACATTAAAATTCCGGATGATGCAAATTTGAAGACTGTGCAGGACTTGATGAATTTGATTCAGAAAGCGAAGGCTTAATATGCTGCAGACACCGATTTGTGATCTTTTGGGCATTTCTTATCCTGTTTTTCAGGGTGGCATGGCATGGATTGCGGATGCCGACTTGGCGGCAGCTGTCAGCAACGGCGGCGGCTTGGGCATTATTTCTGCAATGAATGCAAATGGGGATTGGCTTCGTGGACAGATTCGCAAAGCAAAAACGCTTACGAAAAAGCCCTTTGGCGTCAACATTATGCTCATGAGTCCCTTTGCAGATGAGGTGGCCAAGGTCGTTGTGGAAGAGGGCGTCAAAGTCCTGACTACCGGCGCGGGAAATCCGGGCAAGTATATGGCGGCGTGGAAACAGGCCGGTATTCAGGTGATTCCGGTTGTAGCCAGTGTTGGTTTGGCGCGCATGATGGAGCGCAGCGGCGCGGCGGCCGTGGTTGCCGAGGGCTGTGAAAGCGGCGGCCATATCGGTGAGTCAACAACCATGGCCCTGATTCCGCAGGTCTGTGATGCGGTGTCTATTCCGGTGATTGCTGCCGGCGGCATTGCGGATGGCCGTGGTATGGCGGCAGCCTTTATGCTGGGTGCCTGCGGTGTACAGATGGGCACCCGCTTTTTGGTTGCAAACGAATGCAATGTACATGAAAACTATAAGAAACGCATATTAAAGGCAAAAGACATAGATACCATTGTCACAGGCAGACGGCAGGGCGATGCAACTCGCAGCTTAAAAAACCGCTTTAGCCGTGACTTCGCAAAAGCCGAGATGTCGGTTGACAGCTCTGTCGAAGATTTGGAAAAGCGCGGTGTCGGTGCCCTGCGGCGTGCCGCCGTTGAGGGTGACGAAATTAATGGTTGTTTCCTTGCGGGGCAGATTGCCGGTTTGGTCAAGGAAGAGCAGCCCGCTGCGGAAATCATTCAAGAAACCTGCACTCAGGCAGAAGCTCTGCTGAAAGGAGCGGCAAAATGGGTAAAATAGCTTTCCTATTTGCCGGCCAGGGGGCACAGTATCCCGGTATGGGCAAGTCCTTATATGACAGCAGTCCCGCATCAAAGGCAGTGTTTGATGCGGCGGAATCCGTCCGTCCTGGCACTTTGCAGCAATGCTTTGCCGGTACGAAAGAGGAATTGGTAGAGACTGTCAATACTCAACCGTGCGTTTTTGCGGTCGACCTTGCGGCCGCCCGCGCTTTGGAAGAAGCCGGTATCTGCGCGGAAGGCGCAGCCGGCTTTTCTTTGGGCGAAGTAGCTGCGCTGACTTTTGCAGATACTTTCCGCAGTGATGCAGAGGGCTTTTCTCTGGTTACCGAGCGCGGACGTCTGATGCAGAAAGACAATACGGAAAATCCGGGGTCTATGGTTGCTGTGCTGAAACTTTCTAATGAAAAAGTTGAGGCACTCTGCAAACAGTTTTCCGGGCTCTACCCGGTAAACTACAACTGCCCTGGGCAGCTGGTCGTTGCCGGTCAAAAAGAAAATATTCCACCTTTCTGTGAGGCAGTTTCAGCTGCCGGCGGGCGCGCAAAAGCGCTGGCTGTTGGCGGTGGATTTCATTCTCCGCTAATGCACAATGCGTCTGCGGCTTTTGAGTCCATTTTGCACGACACCGGCATGAAAACACCTCGTCTGCCGGTTTATGCGGACTTTACAGCACAGCCCTATACACAGGAAACAGACCTTGTGTCTATATTGGCTCGACAAATTGAAAATCCTGTTCGTTGGCAGCAGATTCTTGAGAATATGTCTGCCAGTGGATTTGATACTTTTATCGAGGTCGGCCCCGGAAAGACCCTTTCCGGGCTGGTCAGACGCACCCTGCCAAAAGCCGTAAATCTGCGGGTCGGTTCAGCAGAAGAACTTGCTTCTGTTGTCGAGACACTGCAGAAATAAAGGCGGCATCAGAAAGGGAATAACATGAGTAATCAAAAGAAAAATGCTGTTGTCACCGGCGGCAGCCGCGGCATTGGCCGGGCAACTGCGTTGCAGTTGGCAAAAGACGGCATGAATGTCGCCATTTTGTATGCAGGAAATACAGAGGCTGCTTCACAGACTGTTGCAGAGCTTCAGTCTGTGGGTGCAGAGGCAAAAGCGTACCGTTGCGATGTTTCCGACAAAGACACCGTACAGAAAACGGCTTCACAGATTCTGCAGGACTTTGGCGGGATAGATGTGCTGGTCAATAACGCCGGTGTCACACGCGATGGACTTTTGCTGTCGGCTGCGGAAGAAGACCTTGACCGGGTTTTAAGTGTCAGCTTAAAGGGCGCGTTTCATATGATTCAGGCATTGTATCGGAATTTTATGAAAAAGCGCGCAGGACATATTATCAATATCTCGTCTGTTGTCGGCCTGCACGGAAATGCCGGCCAGGCCAGCTATGCCGCCGCAAAGGCAGGCGTTATCGGTTTGACAAAAAGTGTAGCAAAAGAGCTTGCCGGCCGCGGCATTACCTGCAATGCTGTTGCGCCAGGGTTCATTCAGTCAGATATGACGGATGCCCTGCCGGAAAAAGCACGTTCGGCAGCTATTTGTGCGGTCCCGCTGCGGCGGGCAGGTCTGCCGCAGGACGTGGCAAACGCAGTGTCGTTTCTTGCAAGTGACCGCGCAGCTTACATTACAGGTACAGTCCTTCGCGTAGACGGCGGAATGGGTATGTAGAAAGGAAGGTATTTCATGCGCAGAGTAGCAGTAACAGGATTGGGCGCCGTAACACCGGTGGGAAATACGGTGGAAGAAACCTGGAACAATCTTGTACAGGGCAAAAACGGAATTGGAACAATCACCAAGTTTGATTCTTCCAATATGAAAGTCCATCTGGCGGGTGAAGTAAAAGACTTTGACCCGTTGCAGTATTTTGCAAGAAGTGACTTGCGAAAAAATGATCTTTTTACTATTTATGCGGTCGCTGCAGCTGAGCAGGCGATGCAGGACAGTGGTATCAAGGGGAAAATTGCTCCTGAGCGCCTGGGAATCTATATTGGCAGCGGTATTGGCGGCATTTCTACAACCATGAAAAACTATGAAAAGCTGCTGAATGGTAAACGCGTTTCTGCGTACATGATTCCCAGTATGATTGTCAATATGGCTGCTGGTGAGGTTTCTATTCGTACCGGGGCAAAAGGTCCCTGCGTGCCAATCGTTACCGCATGCGCGACCAGTACACATACTGTCGGCGAAGCGTTTCACTGTATCCAAAACGGATATGCTGACGCGGTGATCGCCGGCGGCAGTGAAGCAGCTGTCAATGAACTGACCATTTCCGGCTTTACTTCCTGCATGGCTTTAACGACAAATTCTGACCCCGCAACGGCCTGCCGTCCTTTTGACAAAAACCGTGACGGCTTTGTCTTAGGCGAGGGCGCTGGCATTTTGATTCTCGAAGAATACGAGCACGCGAAAGCGCGCGGTGCTAAAATTTACGGAGAAGTTTTGGGGTATGCCAATACGAGTGATGCTTACCATATTACAGCGCCGCAGCCGGAGGGCGAGGGAATCACCCGCTGCATCCAGCTGGCTGTCAAAGAAGCAGGCGTCACAGTAGGCGCTGATACTTACATTAATGCACACGGCACTAGTACAAAGCTGAATGACAGCTGCGAAACAGCTGCCTTTAAACAAGCCTTTGGCGAAAGCGCAGCGCATCAGGTAAAAATCAGCAGCACCAAGAGCATGACAGGGCATCTGCTGGGTGCGACCGGTGCTGTTGAGGCAATCGCGTGCCTTAAAGCCCTTGAAACCGGCATGGTCCCGCCGACCATCGGCCTTGCGCAAGCAGACCCTGTGTGCGACCTTGACTATACACCAGGTAAAGCGGTACATGCCAGCTTAAAAACAGCTATTTCCACTTCCCTGGGCTTTGGCGGCCATAACGGCTGTCTGGTATTTGGCAAGGCAGAGGAGGCGTAAAGCATGGATTTGCAGTCTGTAAAAGAATTGGCACAGATTATGCAGGACAATGGTTTGACTTCTCTGGAAGTAGAGGAGGAGGGAAAACGCATCTGCCTGAAAAAAGAGCAGCCGCCGGTGTCTCAGCTGGTTTCTGCGCCAGCTGTGCCTGCTGTACAGCAGGCCGAAAAACCAGTTTCTGCGGAAGAGCCAGAGAAAGATGTTGTAAATTTCAACGACGTTACAGAGGTCAAATCGCCAATGGTTGGCACCATCTATGTTGCGCCGTCTCCGGGGGCTGAGGCTTATGTACATGTGGGTGATAAAGTAAAAAAGGGGCAGGTCCTCTGCGTCATTGAGGCCATGAAGCTCATGAATGAATTCACCGCACCGCAGGATGGCGAGATTGTAGATATCTGCATTGAGGACGGCCAGCTGGTGGAGTATGGCCAGTGCCTCTTTAAAATGTACTGAATTTAAGGATACAGGAGGCGTTTTTGCTTTGAATCGAGAAGAACTTAAACAGATTTTGCCGCACCGTGAGCCAATGCTGCTGGTAGATGAAGCGGAACTGCTGCCGGATGGCACCGCACGGGGCAGCTATACAGTGCGCGGCGACGAATGGTTTCTGCAGGGCCATTTCCCGGGAAATCCGACTGTGCCCGGCGTCATTTTATGCGAAATGATGGGGCAGACCTGCAGCGTAATGCTTGCTGAAAAGCTAAAGGGGAAAACGCCCTATTTTACTGGGCTGGATAAAGTGAAGTTCCACCGGCCTGTTAAGCCCGGTGATAAGCTGGAGATTTCCTGTAAAGAAACCAAAGAGTACAGAGGCTTTTATTTTACAAAGTGCCGCGGAACAGTCAACGGAAAAACAGCGGTTGCCGGGGAGCTCAGCTTTGCTATCGTTGGCTGAAAAGTTAAAAGATGAGGTGAAACAATGTGTTTTCAAAAATTCTGATTGCAAACCGCGGCGAAATTGCAGTGCGTATTATCCGCGCCTGCAAGGAAATGGGAATTGCAACCGTTGCGGTTTTCAGTGAAGCCGACCGGGATGCCCTGCATGTCAGCTTGGCAGATGAAAGTGTCTGCATCGGGCCTGCAAAAGTTCAGGACAGTTATCTGAATATGCCGGCCATCCTTTCTGCCGCGGTAAAAACAGGCGCGCAGGCAATTCACCCGGGGTATGGCCTGCTCAGTGAAAACGCAAAGTTTGCCGAACTGTGTGAAGAGTGCCATATTCAGTTTATTGGGCCTAATGCAAAGCTGATCGCAGAGCTGGGCGACAAAGATGAGGCAAAGCGCACCATGCGCACGGCCGGCGTGCCGGTCGTCCCGGGCAGCGGCCTGATTCAAAGCGATAAAGAAGCTTTGACAGAGGCCCGCAAAATTGGCTTTCCGCTTTTGGTCAAGGCCCGTGCAGGGGGCGGCGGCCGTGGAATCCGCTTGGTCAATGGGGAAGAGGAACTGCTTCCGGCTCTTCACGCTTCTTCACAAGAGGCCGCTAGTGCTTTTGGTGATGGTGCCTGTTACCTTGAAAAATACCTTGATCCGGTCAAACATATTGAAATGCAGATTTTGTGCGACAATTACGACAATGTTTTGTGCCTTGGCGAACGGGAATGTTCCATTCAGCGCAAGCACCAGAAACTATTGGAAGAAAGTCCCGCTGTCTGCGTTACGTCCCAGCTGCGCGAAAAAATGATGGCGGCGGCAACCAAAGCTGCAAAAGCTGTGCATTATCGCAGCCTTGGCACGATTGAGTTTTTGGTCGACAATGATTTAAATTTTTATTTTATGGAAATGAATACCCGCCTGCAGGTGGAGCACCCGGTAACTGAGATGGTTACCGGCATGGATTTGGTCAAGTGGCAGATTCGGGTAGCTTCGGGTACAAAGCTGCCGTTTGTACAAGACGATGTGCGCCTGCGCGGGCACGCAATCGAGTGCCGCATTAACGCCGAGGACCCCGACAACGGTTTTACGCCGAGCTGCGGAAAAATCAGCCTGCTACATATTCCGGGCGGCCCCTGGGTTCGCTTTGATACAGCGCTGTATCAGGATTATACAGTGCCGCCGTTTTACGATTCTCTGCTGGGAAAATTGATTGTGCATGCGCAGACCCGTGAGGAAGCTATTCGCAAGATGCAGGCTGCACTTGCCGAGCTTGTTATTGAGGGAGTCAGCCACACGGCGGGGCTGCAAATGGATATTCTGGCCGACCCCAGCTTTTGTGACGGGACCTATCACACTGACTTTATGGAGAAGAGGGAGAAGCTGTGCTGAAGCGTTTTAATTTTAAGCCGAGCCGCAATCCGCTTGAGAATTTCGGCATTGCTACTGCGAATACAGACGCAACAGAGCAGCCGCAGATTCCAGACCGTCTTTGTGTAAAATGCCCCGGCTGCGGAAAAATGATTTTTACCGCTGACCTAAAACAGAACAGCCATGTCTGTCCCGAGTGCGGCTATCATTTTAAAATGCCTGCCAGAAAGCGCCTGCTTTCGCTGTGCGATAAGGAAAGCTTTACCGAATGGGACGCTTCGCTTTACAGCAAGGATTTTCTGTCTTTTCCCGGCTACAAAGTTAAGCTGAAAAGCAGCCGCCTCAACAGCCGTGAAAATGAAGCAGTCATTTCCGGATGCGGGAAAATTGATGGCTCTGTCTGTGCACTATTTGCAATGGACAGCCGCTTTATGATGGGCAGCATGGGTAGTGTTGTCGGTGAAAAGGTGACACGCGTTTTTGAGCGCGCCACGCAGCAGCATCTGCCGGTTGTCGGTTTTACGCTTTCCGGTGGTGCTCGTATGCAGGAGGGGACACTTGCCCTGATGCAGATGGCTAAAACGAGCGGTGCAGTCAAGCGTCACAGCGACGCCGGTCTCCTGTATATTACGGTATTGACAAATCCGACTACGGGCGGCGTCACGGCCAGCTTTGCAATGGAGGGCGACATTCTGCTTTCCGAGCCGGGTGCACTCATTGCTTTTGCTGGCCCGCGCGTAATTGAGCAGACAATCCGGCAGAAACTGCCTAAAGGATTTCAGCGTGCGGAATTTCTGCTTGAAAAAGGATTTTTAGACGGGATTGTTGCCCGCAAAGATATGCGCAATGTCCTTTCACATCTGCTGAAACTGCACGAAACGGAGGTGCGACCCGGTGGAAGCGTATAAAAAGCTGCAACTTGCACGCAAATCTAACAAACCAACCGGCCTCGATTTCATTAATCACATGATTACGGATTTCTTTGAAATGCATGGCGATCGCCGTTTTGCAGATGATCCGGCCATCGTGGCGGGGATCGGGCGCCTGTGCGGTCGGCCAATTACTGTGATTGCGCAGGAAAAAGGTCACACGATGCGCGAAAGAACGTACCACAATTTTGGCAGTGCTCACCCAGAGGGCTACCGAAAAGCGCTGCGCCAGATGAAACTTGCCCAGAAATTCGGCCGCCCTGTGCTTTGTTTCGTCGATACGGCCGGCGCTTTTTGCGGCACTGGCGCCGAAGAACGCGGACAGGGCGAGGCAATCGCTGAAAATCTCTGTGAAATGATGACTTTGCAGGTGCCGATTCTTTCCATATTTATCGGCGAGGGCGGCAGCGGCGGTGCGCTTGGTTTAGCGGTGGCAAATGAAGTATGGATGCTGGAAAATTCAGTGTATTCTGTTATCAGCCCAGAGGGCTGTGCCAGTATTTTATGGAAGGACCCCAATAAAGTGCAGGAAGCAAGCGACAGCCTGCATATACAGCCGGAAGACCTTTTGCAGCTCGGCATTATCGAGCGCATAATACCGGAAAGTGATCCAAATGAACTTTGGAATACCCTGCCGAAAGAATTAGACGAAAAGTTTACAGAACTTTCCCGGCTTTCTGGCGGAGAACTCAGCGAAGCGCGTTACCGTCGCTTTCGCAAAATGGGGGTGTATGGCGAATGATTGCTATCGTAACAGACAGCACAGCGCCTGTTACCCGCCAAGAAGCGGAAGATCTCGGCGTGTGTGTCGTTTCGCACAGTTACCTTGCAAACGGTACTGCCTATCTTGAAAATTACGAGGATCGCAATTTCAACTACCCCCAGCGACTTATAGAGGCTGGCGATACCGCATCCACCGGTCAGAGCACTTCTGCGGCTTTTTCTTCTGTATTTCGCCGCCTGCTTTCTCAAGGCTATGATGTTTTGTGCATTGTCATTTCTTCACGCCTGAGCGGTGCGTGGAGCAGTGCCGTAACAGCGGCGCGGGAAGTAGGTAGTTCCAAAGTCGCAGTTATTGATTCTTTATCAACAGCCGGCGGACTTTACTATCAAGTCGTGCGTGCACGTGAGCTTGCCGACCGTGGCCTTTCCCTTGCGGAATTGGCTGATCGCTGTACTGAAATGCGCCAAAGCTCCGGCGTTGCGTTTTCTGTAGAAAACATGAGTGCACTGCGCCGCAGTCACCGCTTAGGGCCGCTGAATCAGTCTGTCAATACAATTTTAAATTGCCGGCCTGTACTGCTTCTCAAAAATGGCACAATCGTGTACCGCGGCATGGCGCGCGGCAAGGTAAACCGGATTCGCATGTTGACCTCCATGGTATCAAAAGATGCGACACAGATTATGGTACAAGGTTTTGGCGGGGCTCCTATCGAAACCAGCCTGACCCATATGCTCCAGCGCCGCTTTCCCAATATCAAAGTCCAGCACCGTGAACTTGGCCCGGTTATCAGTATTCGCATCGGTGCACAGGGGCTGAGCGTTTCCTGGCGTCTGGATTAAAAGCAAATAAAAACAAAAGCAGCAAAGAGTGTTCGCAGACTTTTTTGCTGCTTTTTCCTTTGCTGTGGGGAATGCAAACAAGCTTTTCCTTGACAGAAAAGTATGAATACGATAAAATATAATGATTGCTTGTAAACTGTGAAAAGAAAGGCAGACGTAGCCCAACGGGCGGCTTTTTTAAGCCTGCCGCCTTTGCGGCTGCTTTTTCATTGCAAATTTGCACCAATTTATTTTGGGCATCTGGACGAAAATGCTTTCTGTATGGTTTTTCACTGTCCAGGGGAAAGGGGTTCCATATGAAAATCGGACTTGACGTTGGCTCTACAACAATAAAAAGCGTCGTGCTGGATGATGATAACCAGATTATTTTTAAATCCTATGAGCGCCATTATTCGCAGATTACGGAAAAGATTACGGCCCTGCTGACAAAAATCCGCAATGAAGTGGTCTGTGGGCAGGATGCCCAGCTGACCATTTCGGGTTCGGCAGGCATGGGAATCAGTGAAACCTGCGATTTGCCATTTGTACAGGAAGTGTATGCAACACGTATTGCCACAGGGCGTTTGCTGCCCAAAACCGACTGTATTATTGAGCTCGGCGGCGAAGACGCGAAAATCCTTTTCCTGACAGGCGGCCTTGAGGTCCGCATGAACGGCTCCTGTGCAGGCGGTACCGGTGCTTTTATTGATCAGATGGCAACTTTACTGAATATATCTCTGGAAGAAATGGATTCTCTTTCGGAACACTACGAAAAAATATACACAATTGCTTCCCGCTGCGGCGTTTTTGCAAAAAGCGATATTCAGCCGCTGCTTAACCAAGGCGCGCGCAAAAGCGACCTTTCGGCGAGCATCTTTGCCGCGGTTGCCAACCAGACGATTGCCGGTCTTGCGCAGGGTCGGCCGATTACCGGTAACATTCTGTATTTAGGCGGTCCGCTTACGTTCTTAAAAGGACTGCGCCGTGCATTTGATACTGCCTTGAAAACCACCGGCCTATGCCCGGAAAACAGCCTTTATTATGTTGCTTTGGGTGCGGCCTATAGCAGTGAAATTGAAATTGACCTCGATACAGCAATGAAAAATATTGCACAGTATGGCTTAACTGGCAACTTCCGCAGCATTGACCCGCTCTTTAAAGACCAGGCAGAGTATGACGCCTTTGTTGAGCGCCACAGCAAAAGCAAAGTTCCGCGTGGTGATCTGCTTGCTTATCATGGCCCGTTTTATTTGGGCGTAGATTCTGGTTCTACTACTATTAAAGCAGTTGTTATGGGCAGCGACGGGCAGATCTTGGACAGCGTTTACCGCAGCAACACCGGCAACCCGGTGCCGATTGTGCGAGACTATCTGCTGCATCTTTATCAAAAACGCCCGGATATTACCTTTGCCGCTGCTGCGGTCACCGGCTATGGAGAAGAGCTGCTGAAAAATGCTTTCAATATTGATTATGGCGTAGTAGAAACCGTTGCGCATTTTACGGCAGCAAAGCGTTTTATGCCGAATGTGGATTTTGTTATCGACATCGGCGGGCAAGATATGAAATGCTTTAAAGTACGCAATGGCGCAATCGACAACATCTTCTTAAATGAAGCGTGTTCCTCCGGCTGCGGTTCTTTTCTGCAGACCTTTGCCAACACACTTGGCTATAAAATCGAGGATTTCGCAAAACTAGGGCTGTTTGCAAAACACCCGGTCGACCTTGGCAGCCGCTGCACAGTTTTTATGAACAGCCAGGTCAAGCAGGCTCAAAAAGACGGTGCAACAACAGAGGATATTTCCGCAGGGCTGTCTGTCAGTGTTGTAAAAAATGCGCTGTATAAAGTTATCCGCGTTTCTTCCGCACAGGAGCTTGGCAAAAATATTGTTGTGCAGGGCGGCACATTTTTAAATGACGCGGTACTGCGCGTCTTTGAAAAGGAAATGAATGTCGATGTCATCCGGCCTGATATTTCCGGCCTGATGGGTGCCTATGGTGCTGCAGTTTACGCGATGAACAAATCTGTGCATAACCCGGAAGCTGGCAGTGCGCTGATTTCCCGTATAGAATTGGAAAACTTTAAGCATGAAGTCAAGGTAACAAACTGCGGGCTGTGCAGCAACAACTGCCGTCTGACGGTCAATATCTTTGACAACGGCCGCCGCTTTATCGGCGGAAACCGCTGCGAGCGTCCGGTTACTAAGCGCAGCGGCACCGGCGCGAAATATGACTTGTATTCCTATAAGTTACAGAAGCTGCAGTCTTATGTGCCTGTACCTGCTGGCAAGCGCGGAAAAATCGGCATTCCTATGTGCCTGAATATGTACGAAATGCTGCCGTTCTGGCATACTTTCTTTTCCATGCTTGGCTTTGAAGTGGTCACTTCGCCGCTGTCAAACCGTGAATTGTACCTAGAGGGGCAGAGCACCATTCCCAGTGATACGGTCTGTTTCCCCGCAAAGCTGGCGCACGGGCACGTAATGCGTCTGTTGGATGAGGGAATCGACACCATCTTTTATCCCTGCCTCAGCTATAATTTTGATGAGCACCGCAGTGACAATCACTATAACTGCCCGGTTGTCGCTTATTACCCAGAGGTGATTGCCGCAAACATGCCGCAGCTGCACGGCAAAAAGTTTATCCATGATTATGTTGGCATTCACCGTCCATATGATTTTCCTAAAAAAATGCTCAAAATTCTAAACTATCACTTTAAAGACCAGCCGTTTGACTTTAAAGAGGTGAAAATTGCTGCCAATGCTGCCTATCAGGCATACTATGCCTATATGAAAGATGTGTGCAAAAAAGGCAATGAAATTGTTGACCGGGCTCGGCTGGAGCATAAGCAGATTATTGTCCTTTCCGGCCGCCCATATCATCTCGATCCGGAAATTAACCACGGTATCAACAAACTGATTACAAGCCTTGGCGCGGCGGTTGTCAGTGAAGATGTCATTGCGGCCCGCGAGCATAAAGAGCCGGTCAAGGTCTTAAACCAATGGACTTATCACGCGCGGTTGTACTCTGCTGCCGAATATGTTGCGACACAGTCGGATATGAACCTGGTGCAGCTGGTTTCCTTTGGCTGTGGACTGGATGCCATTACGACCGATGAGGTCCGCCGTATTTTGGAAGAAAAAGATAAAATTTATACACAGATTAAAATTGATGAAATTACAAACCTGGGTGCCGTAAAGATTCGCCTGCGCAGCCTGTTTGCCGCGCTGGAACAGTGAGGGATATAAAGTATGGCTGAATTGGTATACGATAACACTGGCCGTCTGCTCTTTACAAAGGAAATGAAAAAGGATTACACAATCCTGATTCCCATGATGCTGCCGGTCCATTTTAAGCTTTTTGTCGGTGTTCTGCGCAATGCCGGCTATAAAATTGAGCTGCTGGAAAACAGTGGCGCAGCCATCGTGCAGGAAGGGCAGAAGTATGTGCACAACGATGCCTGCTACCCTGCGATTTTGGTAATTGGGCAGTTTCTGGATGCTTTGCATTCTGGAAAATATGACTTAGACCATACCGCTCTGTTGCTTACCCAGACTGGCGGCGGATGCCGCGCAAGCAACTACATTCCGCTATTGCGCAAAGCCCTGCACAAGGCAGGCTTTGATCAAATTCCGGTCATCAGTTTAAACCTGGTCGGGCTTGAGAAAAACCCGGGGTTTTCCATTGGCCTGCCTATCATCAGCCGTCTGCTTGCTGGTGTCGTTTATGGCGATGTAATGATGTGCCTCAACAACCAGATTAAGCCCTATGAGCTGCAAAAAGGCCAAAGCGAGGCTTTACTGGATAAGTGGGTAAAGGAACTGAATGACCAGTTTGCGCATACGCGCGGTATCAGTATGGGGGACCAGCGCAAAAATGTGGCCGCCATCATGCGCGACTTTTCAGAAATTTCTGTAAAAAAAGTACCGAAGATTCATGTCGGTATTGTCGGCGAGATATACGTAAAGTACGCGCCGTTTGCTAACAACCATTTGGAGGATTTCTTAGCGGAGCAGGACTGTGAAGTCAACGTGCCCGGCTTAATGAATTTTCTGCTCTTTATGGTCAGCCACGGACTAGATGAGCGCCGGCTTTACGGTGGAAATATAGCCAAAGCTGCCGCGGTAAAAGTCTTATTCAATTATGTTACAAAGATGCAAAAAATCATCACGGACGGATTTAAACCCTATCCGCAGTTTCTTGCGCCGACTGAATTTTCACATATCCGTGAGCTTGTCAAAGGCGTTATCGGCTACGGCGCTAAAATGGGTGAGGGCTGGCTGCTAACAGCAGAGATGTTGGAGCTTGCCGAGTGCGGCTTTGAAAATATTATTTGTGCACAGCCTTTTGGCTGCCTGCCAAACCACGTTGTCGGAAAAGGTATGATTCATAAGATTCGACAGGTCAACCCAAAAGCAAATATCGTCCCAATCGATTATGACCCGGGTGCCACCCGCGTCAATCAGGAAAATCGCATTAAGCTGATGCTGGCCGTTGCACGAGAAAACTTAGAAAAAGCAGATCAGGGAAAATAAGCATAACAAAAAGCCGTCCGGGAAATTTTTCCCGGACGGCTTTTTATCAGCATGGCCTATTTTAACCGCAGCCATACACTTAGAACGGCAATCCTTGTCTCTATGCGATATTACCTAAGTTATGCTGTCAGCGGTCCCACTTTTCACACATAGCCAGTATTTGGTCTGCAAAGCGGCCCAGGTCTTTGTTTGTTCCACCCTCATTATGCTGAACAACCTGCTCTAAGCGCTTCTGAGCCTGCACCAAGCGCTTGAACGCGGGTGAGTAGTAGTATTTCCCTTTTCCGCTTGCCGGCTTTGCCGGGTGCAGAATTTCCGGTGTAATACCTTCGTCGGTCATCCGGTTGGCGATCAGGTCATAGGTCGCACTAAAATTAGGCGCGTAGGCATCATAGCCTTTCGTACACAGCTCTGCAGTAAAGCCTTCACAGCAGGCACGCTCGCCGTGTACAACGAAAACTTTGCGCGGCTTCGTTTCAAAAGAAGAAATCCATTCCAGCAGACCGGTGTGGTCTGCATGCCCGGAAAGAGCTCTGAAATTATAAATATGCGCTTTTACGGCAATTTGTTCACCAAAAAGCTTTACGCTGTCTACACTGTCAATCAGCATGCGGCCTAAAGTTCCGTTTGCCTGGAAACCAACGAAAACGATTGCACATTCCGGCCGCCAAAGATTATGCTTTAAATGGTGCCGGATTCTGCCAGCTTCACACATGCCGCTCGAAGAGATAATCACTTTCGGAATCCCATCTTCATTGAGTGCTTTGGATTCCTCAACACTGTTTGTAATATTCAAATTTGGGAACTGCAGCGGCTCAAAGCCATCCATAATCATGTCGGCGGTCTCTTCATCTGCATAGCCATGCAGATCGCCACTGTAAATCGCAGTTGCTTCCGCTGCCAGGGGAGAATCTACGTAGACCGGGAAATTCGGGCACTGCGGTGTTAGATGCTTTTCTTTGATTTCTCTGATAAAATACAGAAGTTCCTGTGTGCGGCCGACAGCGAAAGAGGGAATTACCACGTTGCCGCCGTTTGCCAGGGTGTTGTCAATGATTTTTGCAAAGACTTCTGGGTAGTTTTCTTCTTTATCGTGTTCGCGGTCGCCATAAGTGGATTCCATCACTACGTAATCGGCTTCTTTGATATATTGTGGGTTGCGGATAATCGGCTGATTTTTGTTGCCGATGTCGCCGGAAAAAACGAGCTTGCGTGTAATGTCCTTTTCTGTAGCCCACACTTCTATAGAGGAACTGCCTAAGAGATGCCCTGCGTCGACAAAGCGAACCTTTACGCCAGGGAAAAGCTCTACCATTTCCTTGTATTCGCAGCTTTCCATCAGCTGAATAGCATCTTCTGCGTCGTCCAGCGTGTAAAGAGGCTCTTTCGGTTTTCGGCCCGCGCGCTTTCCTTTGCGTGCAGCCTGCTCAGCATCCATCACTTGGATATGTGCGCTGTCGCGCAGCATAATCTTCATCAGATCTGTTGTCTTGCGGGTTGATAAGATCTTGCCCTGAAAGCCCTGCTTGACCAAAAGCGGCAGTCTGCCGGAATGGTCGATATGCGCATGTGTAATTAAGACATAATCGACCAAATTTGCATGAAAGGCAAGGTCGGCGTTGTCAATTTCATCTGCGCCCTGCTGCAGGCCGCAGTCGATTAAGATATGCTTGCCATTTACCGTTAAGCAGTGGCAGCTGCCAGTAACTTCTTTGTCCGCGCCAAAAAATGTAAGTTCCATAGATCTCCCTGCTTTCCTATCAAAAATCTGTTTTTATTTGAAACAGTCGTTTAACTTCAGCAGCACGGGGCAATGGTCGCTGCCGTAAATGTCAGATAAGATTTCACTTTCCGCGACCTGCGGAAAGAGCCGCTCTGATGTGAGAAAATAGTCAATTCTCCAACCGGCGTTTGTGTCGCGTGCATGAAAGCGATAGCTCCACCAGCTGTAGGCACCGGTCTGTTGCGGGTGTATCTTGCGGAAAGTATCTATAAATCCTGCCTGCAGCAGCTGCGAAAACTTTTCACGTTCTTGGTCAGAGAAGCCTGCGTTTCCGCGGTTTGGTCCCGGATTTTTCAGGTCAATTTCTTCGTGTGCAACGTTTAAATCGCCGCAGATAATAACGGGCTTTTTTGCGTCCAGTTCCTGCAAGTATGCGCGAAAAGCGTCTTCCCACTGCATACGGAAATCAATGCGCGCAAGATCTTGCTGGGAATTTGGTGTATAGACAGTTACCAAATAGTATTCCGGAAACTCCAGAGTAATGCTGCGGCCTTCTTTGCTCATTTCGGGTACACCGATATCGTATGTCACAGCAAGCGGTTCTTTTCTGGTAAAGACAGCCGTGCCAGAGTAACCTTTCTTTTCAGCAGAGTTCCAGTATTGAGTATAGCCTGGCAGCTGCAGGTCAGCCTGCCCAGGCTGCATTTTTGTTTCCTGCAAGCAGTACACATCTGCGTCTGATGTCTGAAAAAAATCTAAAAAACCTTTTTTCAGGCAGGCACGCAGGCCGTTGACATTCCATGAAATAAGCTTCATATAAAGAACCTGTCAGGGCAAAAGCTTACCCTGTCCTTCCTAAGTCTTATTTTTGTAGCAAAGCAACCATGCTTCTTTCTTAAAGTATACTCATTTTTGTGCATTTTTGCAACTTTATTTTTCTATTTTTGCAGAAAATTCTCCATGCAAAAAAAGATTGACTTTTTAAGAATGCAATGTTATAATATACCTCGTTGCGAAAAGCGCGAGTGCTGGAATTGGCAGACAGGCACGTTTGAGGGGCGTGTGTTGTATGACGTACGGGTTCAAGTCCCGTCTCGCGCACCAAATGAGCTCCCGGAATACCGCATGGAATGGCGGCTCCGGGAGCGTTTTTTTGCAAATTTCCTCTTTGGGAATACCACGCATTTTCTGCCTTTGATAAGTGTAAGGGGAGAGCATCAGAGATTGCTTCACTGGCTTTCACCTGAGCGGCTGCAAATGCTTAAACCTTAAACACAGTATTTACATGAAAGGCTTTCGGCGATGCACACCATTTCCGCCTGAGAATTTTGTAAAATCACTTGACAATAAGGCTAAATCATGCGATAATATTTTACGTTGCATTTGTGGTTTTACCAAAAATGCGGTAGTATAGTTATGGGGCATTAGCTCAGCTGGGAGAGCGCAAGGTTCGCAATCTTGAGGTCAGGGGTTCGATCCCCCTATGCTCCACCATCACTGATAAAAGGCACTCTGCAAAGTTTTTTACTGCAGAGTGCCTTTTTCAATTATCGATAGATTTATTCAGATGCAGCAGTATTTACACAGAGGGGAGGCAGCAATTTATCATGACACTGCAACAGCTCAAATACATCATTGCGGTCGCCGAAAAAGGAACGGTAAGCGGCGCAGCAGAGGACTTGTTCCTTTCGCAGCCTAGCCTTACCAAGTCCATTAAAGAACTTGAAAAAGAAATGGGAATCACAATTTTTGACCGCACAAATAAAGGGGTATCCCTTTCGAAAGATGGCGAAATCTTTCTCGGATATGCCCGGCAGGTAACTGAGCAGGCTGCACTCCTTGAGGAAAAATACAAATCTCACGCAGAAAGAAAGCAGGAATTCTGTGTTTCGACACAGCACTATTCCTTTACGGTCAATGCGTTTGTTGATTTAATCAAGCAGTGCGGCAGCGACCGCTATGATTTCAGTCTGCGCGAAACCCAGACATACGAAATCATAGAAGATGTCGCAAAGATGAAAAGCGAAATCGGTATTCTGTATTATAATGATTTCAATAAAACAATCCTGCAAAAAGAGATTCGGGCGAATGATTTGAAATTCACGGAATTGTTTACTGCGAAGCCGCACATTTTTGTGAGTTCCGGCAATCCACTTGCAGACAAAGAATCGGTGACAATGGAGGAACTGGCACCATACCCGTATTTGTCTTTTGAGCAGGGGGAGCACAATTCCTTTTATTATTCTGAAGAGATTTTCAGCACTGCTGTCCGCCCGAAAAATATTCGTGTGCGAGACAGAGCCACTTTGTTCAATCTGCTGATTGGCCTTAATGGATACACGGTATGCAGCGGTGTGATTGACAAGAAACTAAACGGTAAAAATATTGTTGCGGTTCCGCTCGAAGCAGAGGGGGATATGCACATCGGGGCTATCACACACCAAAAGCTCCACCTCAGCCATTTGGGCATCATTTATATGGAAGCCTTGAAAAAATATATCTAAAACATACATGCAGAAAATTTTGTATAGGCAGTTTGCTATAACTTTTTATTATAGCAAACTGCCTGTTTTTTGTATTTCACAGCTTTTGGTAATACTGCTATACTAAACTCACACTACAAACACAACAGCCACAAGGAGAAAAACTATGCTGACATCGATTATCGGCTACCCAAGGGTGGGAGCTTTCAGAGAACTAAAATTTGCTACAGAGAAATATTTTCGGAATGAAATTTCCGCTGAAGAATTGCAGGGGACAGCAAAGAATATCCGAAAAGAGCAATGGACTGTTCTAAAAAACAGCGGCCTGGATTTTGTCCCGTCGAATGACTTTTCGTTTTACGACAATCTGCTTGACACGGCTGTCTTATTCGGCATTGTGCCAAAGCGGTATCAAAACTTAAAACTGCCTGTACTTGACACCTATTTTGCCATGGCAAGAGGATATCAAGGCAAAAATGGTGACGTAAAAGCACTGGCAATGAAAAAATGGTTCAACACAAATTACCATTACATGGTGGCAGAAATAGAAGACGATACTAAGATAGAACTGATTGGCACAAAGCCTTTTGCCGAATACGAAGAGGCAAAAGCCTGCGGCATACAAACAAAGCCGGTTGTAATCGGTGCATTTACGCTGCTGAAGCTTCTACACTGCACTGGCAAAAAAGAAGCTGGTGACTTTGCGCAGGACTTCATCAGCGCTTACGCTTCATTTCTTTCTAAGTTTTCCGCCCTTGGCGCAGAGTGGGTGCAGTTTGACGAGCCGTATCTTGTACATGATTTAAGCAAAGAGGATATTGCATTGTTTCAAAAGCTCTATCAGGGGATCCTTGCCCAAAAGGGCAGCACCAAAACGATTTTGCAGACCTACTTTGGCGATGTCCGCGACGTTTACAGCACCCTGATGTCCCTCAATTTTGATGCTGTCGGCCTTGATTTTATCGAGGGCAAAGAAACAGCAAAGCTGATTCGGCAAAACGGTTTTCCGCAGGATAAACTCCTTTTTGCGGGTGTTGTAAATGGCAAAAATATCTGGAAAAACAACTACAAAAAGACGCTGTCGCTTTTGTCCGAATTGAAAGCGGCGAAAATTCATACGGTTATCAATACTTCCTGTTCACTTCTGCATGTGCCGTATACGCTGAAAAGTGAAACAAAGCTTGCCACAGAGTATACAAAACACTTCGCTTTTGCAGAAGAAAAGCTAGCCGAGCTTGCAGAACTCAAAGTGCTTGCACAGGAAGAGAACTATACCGGTGACAGAGTTTTTCTTGCGAATGCCGCACTTTTTGGCAGCCGAAAGGACTGCAGTGACCCCGCGGTCCAAAAAAGAATGTCCAAAATCAAAGAGAGCGATTTTACGCGGCTTCCTTCTTTTGTCGAAAGGGAAAAGATACAGAAAGAAGAGTTTGGTCTGCCGCTGTTTCCGACAACCACGATTGGTTCCTTTCCGCAGACTGCCGACGTAAAAGCAAATCGAACTGAACGGCGTAAAGGAAATATCAATGAAGAAGAATACGAGGCATTCAACCGCAAAAAGATTGCCGTGTGCATTGCTTTTCAGGAAAGCATTGGTTTAGACGTGCTGGTCCACGGAGAATATGAGCGCAATGATATGGTCGAGTATTTTGGGGAACAGCTGAAAGGCTATCTCTTTACCGAAAAGGCGTGGGTGCAATCCTACGGGACCCGCTGTGTTAAACCGCCGATTATCTGGGGCGATGTTTCCCGCACAAAGCCAATGACCGTGAAGTGGTCTGTGTATGCACAGAGCCTTACGAAAAAGCCTGTGAAAGGGATGCTGACAGGGCCTGTCACGATTCTGAATTGGTCTTTTCCTCGTGAAGATATTTCGCTGAAAGACAGTGCCTGCCAGATTGCCCTTGCTATTCGTGATGAAGTGCTGGACTTAGAGAAAAGCGGCATTACAATCATACAAATTGATGAAGCTGCTCTGCGTGAGAAACTGCCACTGCGCAAGTCCGATTGGTACAGCGAATATCTGGATTGGGCAATTCCTGCATTTCGCCTTGTTCACAGCGGTGTAAAAGCGGAAACGCAAATTCACACGCACATGTGTTACAGTGAATTTACAGATATTATCCCGGCAATCGACAATATGGATGCAGATGTCATCACTTTTGAGGCCTCGCGCTCAGATTTGCAGATTCTCGATTCCTTAAAAGAAAATCACTTTCAGACTGAAGTCGGACCCGGTGTATACGATATTCATTCTCCGCGGGTACCTTCTGTGCAGGAAATTAAAAATGCGCTCGAAAAAATGCTGAAAAAAATCGAACCCGAAAAACTGTGGGTAAACCCTGACTGCGGGCTGAAAACGAGAGGAGTAGCCGAAACCTCAAAAAGTTTGAAAAATCTGGTTGAGGCGGCACGCAAACTGAGAAATGAAAACAGCTGAGTTATTCCAAAAAAAAACGGTCCTTTCTTATGAAGTCTTTCCGCCAAAGCGCACTGCACCAATCAGTACACTGGAAAGTACGCTGAATGTACTGAAAGACCTGCATCCTGATTTTATCAGCGTCACTTACGGTGCCAGCGGCGGTCAAAACAACGGTGAAACTTTTCGCATTGCTTCGGTTATCAAGAAAAAATACGGAATTGAGAGTGCTGCACATCTCACCTGCATCGGTCTGACAAAAGCAGACGTCGATAAAAAACTTGCTGAGCTGAAAGAGGGGGGAATTGAAAACATTCTCGCCCTGCGCGGGGATATTCCCCCATGCGGCTGTCCGTCCGGAGATTTTCAATATGCAAGTGACCTGATTTCCTATATCAAAAGCCACGGCAGTTTCAATATTCTTGCAGCCTGCTATCCAGAGGGGCATATTGAATCTCAAAGCAAAGTGGAAGATATCCGTCATTTGAAAGCTAAGATAGACGCCGGAGCTGACCAGTTGATTACACAGCTGTTCTTCGACAATCGTTATTTCTATTCTTTTTTAGAGCGCTGCCAGCTTGCAGGCATTTCCGTGCCGATTGAGGCAGGTATTATGCCAGTCATCAACAAGAAACAGATTGAGCGCATGACGTCGCTCTGCGGAGCGACAGTCCCCGATAAGTTTGCAACCATGATGGAAAAGTATGAAGATAATCCAATCGCTATGCGGGACGCGGGAATTGCTTATGCGGTTAATCAAATTGTCGACCTTATCGCACACGGTGTTGATGGCATTCACCTTTATACGATGAACAACCCGTATATCGCACGAAAAATTTACGAAGCCGTACAAAACATTATTGCTTAAAGGCACTTTATAAATCGATCTTAACACGAAAAAAGCCACCGGATTATTCCGATGGCTTTTTTGTACGAAGTGTTTTTAGACTGACCGTGTGGCTTTCTTTATGCAGTCAACTGTTTTGGAAAAGTGCCTGTAAAATCAATGGCCGTACGACTTCGCTGCCGGTATTCACTAGGCCAAAGTCCATTTCTTTATAGGACCAGTAGGCATGCCCAATTTTTAAAGAGTCCAGAGTATTTCGCACATCTGTTACCCAGGCTGCTGCATCTTTTTCCGGTGCACCGATAATTGCGCCAAACTCGCCGCAGTAAAGTTCCCGCCCGGTATAGCGGACAAAATTTGCCGCATTGGCAAGATATCTCTGCATCAGAGGCCGGTCATTTTCGTCATCCCAAACGGTACGGTAAAATTTATCAACATACTGCCGGTGCGCAGCGAGGTAAGCGGGGAATCCGGCTATTTTCCCCGGGTAATGCACAGTAGTATTAAAGTCACGCAGGTCTTGGCTGAAATGCGCTTTTTGGTGTGTAAATGTCATGGGGTCATAAAAATGAAAATTGTACACAACATTTGGGTCATCAAACAAATGAAGCTGATTCAGCGTAAAGACACTGTTGGCCTCGTTGCTGCCCACCAAAATGGTACGGCTGCTGTCAATTCCACGAATTGTTTGAATCGCGTCTGCACAAAGATTATTCCACAGGTAGCCGCTTGCGTCTGAAATTTCATTGAGCAGTTCAAATGTAAGCTGCTTTCCAATGCCCCGGTAGCGAGCCGCCAAGGTTTTCCATATTTTTAAAAAGCGTGTACGTAGGACGGGGTCTGTGAAAAGGGGAACAATCTTTTCCATTTCTCCATAGACGTGTCCCTCTGCATGGTGCAGATCTAAAATCACATTTAGATGATACTTTTCACACCACTTCAGGCAGCGGTCGACATAGGCGATTCCGGCTTGGTTGAGGTCAAAAGGCTGCTGCGGGTTTTCCAGGACATCACAGTCAACCGGTAGACGCACATGGTCGGCACCCCATTGGGCAATTTGCTGAATATCTTTTTCCTGAACAAAAGACTGAAAATGCTCTTGGCGTGCCAGACTGAACTGTGACAGCCAGCCGCCCAGATTGACCCCGTTTTGGTACTGTGCAAAGAATGACATGAATCTGTTCCTCCCTTTGTATTCTCAAAGAATTATTTCGAGTATACAGCGGACATAAAAGGGATAAAACCTGCTGAATTAGAGTGAAAGTGCAATAGAAAATCGAAAAATGAATTCCTTCACTTCCTTTGTCTTTTTGGGAAAAAAGAACCGCGGAAGCAAAAAATGCTTTCGCGGTTGCAAATTTTACAGAAGCTGCCTTTGACAAGAACAACAAAGCTCAATCTTTCAAATGCTTTTTTGCGTGCTCCTGAATTTTCTCAAAGGTTGTTTCGCTTAAGTCATGTTCTACCCGGCAGGCATCGGCTGCGGCGGTTTCTTCGTCAACGCCAAGACTGACCAGCAGCTTCGTTAAAACCTTGTGACGGGTATATATACGCTGAGCAATCGCCAAACCGGATTCTGTCAAATTGATGTATCCCTCTGTATCCATTGTAATGTACCCGTTTTCACGCAGGTGCTTCATGGCAACGCTGATACTTGGTTTTGAGTAGCCGGTTTTGTTTACCACATCGATTGAGCGCACAAGTCCCTGCTTTTCTTTCAGCATAAGGATAGATTCCAGATAATCTTCTGCAGATTCATGTATTCTCATAAGTAACTGCCTCCATTTGTAAATGGTAACATAAAGGAAGTCATTTCGCAAGGAGATTTTTGTCAGCAAAAGTCTAAAATAGAGATTTGGCCGCTTTTTTCGTTACAGTTTCAATTCATTTTTAAAGAAATGGACCTGGAACGGCAAGGAAATAACAAATGTTAGAAAATCAGAAGCAGGCTGTGCCAAAGTAACACCGGTCAGACCCAAAAAGACCGGCAGCAACAAAATCAGCGGGATAAAAAAGATTCCCTGTCTGCAGCTTGCTAAAAAAGTGGCCGGGCGGCTGAAGCCCAGGCATTGATACAGCTGATTTACAAAAGTGGAGTAGGCCATAAACGGCATGACTGCACAGGCAAAGTACAGTGCTTGTGTACCAATGCGAATGACCGCCGGATCATCTTTTCGAAACCATGTGATGACCTGCGGCGCATACAACGCAAGCAGCAGCGCTGCGGCTGTGCATAAAACTGTACCAACTTTGCAGGAAAAAAGGAAAGCTTCCCGCACACGCTTTTTGTTTTTTGCACCATAGTTGTAGCCAGCCACCGGCTGAAAGCCCTGCCCGATGCCAATTACCAGGTTGCGTACAAACATATAGATTTTATTTAAAATGGTCACAGCGGCTACAGCGGCGTCACTGTAGGCGGCAGCCTGATTATTCATCAATGCAGAAGAAAGACTGCCCAGCATCTGCCGGCAGATAGTCGGCATTCCGGTTTTTAATATGACACCATAGTCTGACAAATATCTGCTTATCCACTGGGGCCCAAGTTTTACAATGCTCTTTTTGCGCAAAAAGATGCTCAGCAGAATCAAGAAACTTACAATTTGGCTTAAAACAGTGGCGACAGCGGCGCCATCGATGCCCATGTGCAGGGTAAAAATAAAGATAGGGTCTAGCAGCATATTTAAGATGCCGCCAGCGCACAGCCCCCACATGGCAAACATTGCTTCGCCTTCTGAGCGCAGAATGTTGTTGAGTACAAAAGAGGAACACATTATAGGTGCGCCGAGCAAAATGTATTTTCCATAGCCGCAGGCATAGGGGAGGATTGTCGCCGTTGCACCGAGCAAACGCATACCGCCCTGTATCGTTGGAAGACCGGCCAGCATTAAGACAAAGCCAAAAATAACGGCGGCAAAGAATGCACTGTTTCCATAGCGGCTGGCGGCAGCAACATCCTTTTCGCCAAGCTTTCGGCTGATTAAGCTGCTGGCACCCATACCAAGGCCAAAGCCGACCGCCTGTATAATTGACATCAGCGAAAAAACAACCCCAACTGCCGCTGAGGCACTGGTACCTATTTGAGAAACAAAGTAGGTGTCTGCCGTGTTGTAAACCGTTGTAATCAGCTGACTGATGCAGGTGGGGACAGCCAGTGACGTGATGAGCTTTGGCATGGGCGTTTCCAGCATTCGTCTGTACTGTTTATCATTATTAAGAGTCATGAAACATCCACCAGTAATTTTTGAGATTTTTGTATGCGGAAGCACATTTTAAGAAAAGGGAAAGACTGCTGATTATAGCAAAAGCAAAAACCGCCTATCTTGTCAAAAAGCCATTTGAACTGTACTTTTCATACAGTTCAAATGGCTTTTAAATCAGAAAATAGAGAGAAACGATTATTCGTCGGTATCTTCTACATCAGACATATCCCAGTTGTGCCATACATTTTGCACATCGTCCAAGTCTTCCAGGGCGTCCAGCAGCTTCTGCATACTGGCCTGCTTTTTTTCCGGCACCTTTACGTAAGTAGAGGGGACCATTTGAATTTCAGCGGTTTCAAATTCATAGCCCTTGTCGGTCAAGTCGCTCAGGACTCCGGAAAAGTCCTCAGGCTCTGTGAAAATTTCAAAAATATCTTCGTCTGCCTGCAGGTCGGCAGCGCCGGCCTCCAGAGCATCTTCCATAACCTTTTCTTCTTCATGTCCTTCGCGCTCAATGATTAAAACGCCTTTTTGGTTAAATATAAAGGACACACAGCCGGTTGTACCAAGATTGCCGCCAAATTTATCAAAATCATGGCGAACGTCCGCCGCGGTGCGGTTGCGGTTGTCAGACAAAGCCTCTACAATGACGGCAACGCCGCAGGGACCATAACCTTCATATACAATATTTTCGTATTTGGTGTCGTCGCCGTCACCGGCAGCACGCTTGATGATACGGTCAATATTGTCATTAGGCACATTGGCAGCTTTTGCTTTTGCAATGCAGTCCTTTAGTTTTGAGTTGCTGTCAGGGTCGGGTCCGCCGCCCTCTTTTACAGCGACAGCCAGCTCACGACCGATTTTTGTAAAAACTTTTGCTTTTGCGCCATCGGTTTTTTCCTTTTTCCGTTTGATGTTATTCCATTTTGAATGGCCAGACATATTTTCTATTTCCTCCTGACAAAAAAACTAAATTCAGTATACCATAAACTGCTGAATGGAGCAAGACGAAGTAAGTGGGCAGGGGGGCGCTCCTTATAATTTTACCGGTGCGGGGTAGTCAGCACCAAATGTTTCAACAGTTACTTTTTGCATAATTTGGTCTTTCAGGGGGCGGTCATTGTAGTCGCGGCGTGCAGCGACAATCTTGTCGGCAACCTCCAAGCCCTCTGTCAGCTTGCCAAAGGCTGCGTATTGACCGTCCAGATGCGGTGCGTCCGCAACCATGACAAAGAACTGGCTTCCGGCAGAGTCCGGAATCATTGTGCGGGCCATGCTGAGCACACCGCGGGTGTGTTTTAGGTCGTTTTGAAAACCATTTTCAGCGAATTCGCCGCGAATGCTATACCCGGGGCCGCCCATGCCGGTTCCGCCTGGGTCGCCGCCCTGAATCATAAAGTCAGGAATGACTCGATGAAAAATAGTTCCGTCGTAAAAGCCTGAGCGAACCAAGTCGATGAAATTCCGCACAGTATTTGGGGAAGCTTGCGGGTAAAGCTCTGCTTTCATGGTCCCGGCAGTTGTTTCAAATGTAACCACAGGGTTTTGCATAAAGAAGATACCTCCATATTCTAATGAAAACTTTTGTAATTTCCCCTAAAAGTTTTCTATATTACTTGGACAGTATAACCCAAAACGACTGTAAGAGCAAGGGCTTTGCGGGGATTTTCACGGATTTGCGGCATAATACGCGGATTTGCTCGCCTTTCTTGGCCTTTTGCTGTATCTCTTTTATTTTTCAAATTGTCTGTGCAGGTTTTCCAGCGCTTTCTTTTCAATGCGGGAAACATAGCTGCGCGAAATGCCAAGCACCTGTGCTACCTCGCGCTGGGTACGCGGGCGGGTTCCGCTTAGGCCGTAGCGCAGACGGATAATCGTCTGTTCCCGCGGGGAAAGGCGGCTTATGTGGCGGTACAACTGTTCACATTTAATTTTATGGTCAAGGTTATCAAAAATGTTGTCATCGCCGGCTAAGACATCCATTAAGGTCAGCGCGGTGCCGTCTTTGCCGCTGTCGATCGGCTCATTCATAGAGATGTCCTGTGCGGATTTTTTTGTGCTGCGAAAGTACATTAAAATCTCGTTTTCAATACATCTGGCGGCATAACTGGAAAGGCGGATTCCTTTGCTTTGGTCAAAGGTGTTGACTGCTTTAATTAAGCCAATCGTTCCGATGGAAATGAGATCTTCCTGGTCGGCACTGTTTACAGAGCCGTATTTTTTTATGATATGGGCCACCAGCCGCAAATTGTGTGCAATTAGCTGATCCCGTGCATCGCTGTCGCCTGCGGCCAGCCGCTGCAGACATTCCCGCTCCTGTTCAGCAGAAAGGGCGCGCGGAAAAGATCCGGAACCAGTAACACGCAGAATAAATACCAGCAGTCCCGCTGCCATACCGGAAAGCAGTGCTTCAAACATGACTCGGCCTCCTTTGCCGCAGTGAATGCAGAACTTATAAATAAACTATGTTCTCATCAGACAAATTGTTGCAAGTCCGCACCATCTTTGAGCTGTAAATTTTTTAAAAATTGTATCGCATTTTTTTTAACCCTGTGTTATAATAAATTTAATACAATTTTGTAATGATTGTAACAAACAAAAAAATGAATGAAATAAACAAATATACATAGGAAATGAGGAACCTGTTCATGTATCGAAATCGTCCTATCGTCGGAAAATTTGCAGCAGTTGCCGCTGCAGCGGCTATTTTGGCCAGTAGCCTTTCTGTTTCGGCATTTGCTGCGCAGCCTTACGCTACTGCATCTTTACTGGCTCAAACTTCTGCCGCAGCTGCTATACTGCCTACAGAAAGCAGCGGTATTCTTACAGTGAATTACGGTGCTGCAGCCTCTACCGGTACCGTAAAAGTACAGAGCTCCCTCAACCTTCGCGCGGGGGCAGGAACCGCATACAGCGTGATTGGCCAGCTGACAAATGGCATGCAGGTAACTATTTTAAATAACTCAAATGGCTGGATGCAGGTGAAAACTTCTTCCGGTTTGACAGGCTACTGCAGCAGCAGTTACATAACAATGAATGCCACAGTTGTAGCAACCAAAACAGCCACCGTTAAGGTGAGCAGTGCACTGAATCTGCGCTCCGGTGCAAGCACCAGCAGCAGCGTTATCGGTCAGCTCTCAAACGGCCAGGTTGTTACCGTATTAAGCACCAGCAGCGGATGGTCTTATGTACAGACATCTTCTGGACAAAAAGGTTACTGTAATTCCACTTATCTACTGACGAACAGCACCTCTTCCGGGACAACTACCACGGCCAAAACAGCCACAGTTAAAGTGGATGATGCGCTGAACCTGCGCTCCGGGGCAAGCACCAGCAGCAGCGTTATCGGTCAGCTCTCAAACGGCCAGATTGTTACCGTACTGAGCACCAGCAATGGTTGGTCTTATGTACAGACATCTTCTGGACAAAAAGGTTACTGCAATTCCGCTTATCTGCTGACAAACAGTACCTCTTCGGGAACAACCACCACGACCACAACTAAAACAGCCATCGTTAAGGTGAGCAGTGCGCTGAACCTGCGTTCCAGCGCAAGCACCAGCAGCAGCGTTATCGGTCAGCTCTCAAACGGCCAGATTGTCACCGTACTGAGCACCAGCAATGGTTGGTCTTATGTACAGACATCTTCCGGACAAAAAGGCTACTGCAGTGCTTCCTATCTGGTTGTGACCAGCAGCACGCAGTCTGCTTCCAAACTGCTCGCCGGCTTGCCTGCCTATAAACAGAGTGATTCGGCATGGTCCGGTACAACACTTGGCTCCAGCGGAAAAACCATCGGCACTATCGGCTGCACCATTACAAGCCTTGCTATGTCAGAAAGCTACCGCACAAACAGCAGAGTTACCCCGAATGATATTGCAAGGGAATGCAGCTTTACAAGCGGCGGCGGCCTGTACTGGCCCTCCAATTATTATGAAATGGCAGGTTCCAATCTCACGGCGGTCTACCAGCAGCTGAAAGCAGGAAAGCCGGTCATTGTCGGCGGTTCCAGCTCCACCAGTTCCCACTGGGTCATTATAAAAGGCTATCAGAACGTTCCCGCAGATACAAACGGGAATCCTACATCTTTGGCAGCGTCCATGTTCTTAATCAATGATCCTGGGTATAACAACAGTACTTTAGCGGAATACTTTACACAATTTCCGTCCGGTCATGTTTTCCGCACATATTAATCATTGATGCCCGTTACAAAAGAAAGAGGGCAGTCTATAGAACGCCAGAGAGGGCTGTTGCAAACCGCAACAGCCCTTCTTTTTTGCAAAATTCAAAAGTTAGGGAGGCTGCAATTTGAAAACACTTACGAAAATCAACCGAACACTGAATAAATGTATGCCGATTATCACACCGTCTTGTTTGGTGTTTGGTGTTTTGTTCCCACAGATCACCAGCCATTTTCTTCCTTATGTTGTAGCACTCTTTGCGTTTATGACCTTTCAGGGCAGCCTCGGCTCTAGTTTTCATCAATTTGGCAAGGTCTTTCAAAACCCGCTGCCGCTGCTTGTCATTCTAGCAATGCTGCATCTGCTGATGCCCTGCCTTGCTCGAGTACTTGGCGGAGCTTTATTTGGCTTTGACTCTAATTTAGTAGCAGGTATTGTTCTGGAATATGTTATTCCGACCGGCATTGTCAGCTTTATGTGGGTAAGCATTTACGGTGGCAGCGGTGCGCTTACACTTTCAGTCATTTTGGTAGATACGCTGCTGGCACCGCTCTTGGTACCGCTCAGCTTAAAGCTGTTGCTGGGAACTTCTGTGCAGGTAGACGCAGTCGGCATGATGAAAGATATGGTCCTAATGGTTGCCATTCCCGCAGTGGCCGGCATGTTGGTGAATCAACTGTCGCATGGAAAAGCAAACGATACATTGAAGCCAGCTCTGGCGCCTTTGGGAAAGGTTGCTTTGATCCTGGTTGTTTCCGGCAACTCTAGCCGTGTGGCACCGTTTATCCGTCACCTGACCCCTGTATTGGTTGGCACAGCCGTGCTTATGCTGTGTCTTTCGGCTTCTGGATACTTGTGGGGCTGGTTTGCAGCAAAAGTACTGCATCAGCCAAAGCCAACATTGGTATCTATGACTTATAACAGCGGCATGAGAAATATCAGCGCAGGTGCTGTTTTGGCAGGTTCTTATTTCCCGCCTGAAGTCATGTTCCCGGTTATGATCAGCACTTTGTTCCAGCAAATCCTAGCAGCTATTTTTGGCGTGCTGCTGCAGAAGAGGGTCTGGAAAGGTTCTGTACCAGAGGAAGCGTAAAGTGAAACGCTTTGCAAGATTGTTCCTTTGTAAAGGGTCTGCCTTTCCGTCGGGTGCAGCAAAGCATTTGTACCGGGACTTGTAAAATGTTATGAAATATTGTAGAATAAACCTGTTCTGATATTGCATAAATTCTGATTGCATTTTAGGAGTGTTTTTTCATGCAGCCACAGTATAAACGTGTTCTTTTAAAACTGAGCGGCGAGTCCCTGGCCGGCAAAGAGGGACATGGAATTGATTTTGATACCGTTATCAATATTTGTCGCCCGATTAAGACCTGCTCCCTAATGGGGGTGCAAATCGGCATCGTTGTGGGCGGCGGAAACTTTTGGCGCGGCCGCTCCAGCGGAAAAATGGACCGCACGCGCGCTGACCATATGGGCATGCTCGCGACTGCGATCAACGCACTGGGCGTTGCAGATGCACTTGAGCAACTCGGGGTACAGGTTCGTGTACAGACAGCCATTACCATGCAGCAGGTTGCAGAACCCTATATCCGCAACCGCGCTGTCAGGCACCTTGAAAAAGGCCGTGTCGTTGTCTTTGGCTGCGGAACCGGCAACCCGTTTTTCTCCACCGATACAGCTGCTGCTCTGCGCGCCGCTGAAATTGAAGCAGATATCATCTTAAAAGCGACTATGGTAGACGGCGTTTATGATTCTGACCCCAAAGCCAACCCGAATGCTAAAAAATATGAAACGCTGTCCTTTACAGAAGTCTTGGACAAAAATCTGAAAGTAATGGACAGCACGGCTGCCTCTATGTGCCGCGACAACCAAATTCCAATTTGTGTTTTCAGTTTGGAACACCCCGAGAACATTGAGCGTGTAATCTGCGGCGAGCAGATTGGCACAATCGTTAAATAAATTTGATACGAAACAAAGGAGGATGTTGTTTTATGAAAGAAGTCATGCAGCAGACCGAAGACAAAATGAAAAAGACTGTTAGCTTTTTGAAAGAAGACTATGCAGAAATTCGTGCCGGCCGTGCAAATCCAAACGTGCTCAATAAAGTGACCGTCGATTATTACGGTGCACCGACCCCGATTAACCAGCTGGCAGCTGTCGCTGTTTCTGAAGCGCGCGTGCTCACTGTGCAGCCGTGGGATCCTTCTGTATGCAGAATGATTGAAAAAGCAATTCAAACTTCCGACATCGGCATCAATCCACAGTCTGATGGCAAAGTAATTCGTCTAGTCTTTCCGTCTTTAACAGAAGACCGCCGCAAAGAGCTGGCAAAGGATATTTCTAAGCGAGCAGAAGAGGGCAAGGTTGCTGTACGCTCCATTCGCCGTGACGCCATGGAGCACCTGAAAGGAATGAAGAAAAAAGGCGAACTCACTGAGGACGACCTGAAAATTGCCGAAAAGAAAACACAGGATTTGACCGACAAATACTGCAAACAGATCGGCGGACTTTGCGAAGACAAGAAAAAGAGTATTATGGAGTTGTAAAAAGCTTCTGTACGTTTTCTGCCTGTCAAGAGCGCCAATAAATTTTATTTGCTCCCTTTTCCGTACTGGCGGGGGAGCAAATACCATATAGAGGGTTCCTATGGAAAAAACAACTCAGAAAGTTACTCTGTCGCCGGAATTATTACCCAAACATTTGGGCATTATTATGGATGGAAACGGCCGCTGGGCCAAAAAGCGCGGGCTGCCACGCTCTGCTGGTCATAAAGTCGGCGCAGCTGTCTTTAAAAAGATTGCCCGCTACTGCAGCAGCATTGGTATTTCGTATCTCACCGTTTACGCGTTTTCCACAGAAAACTGGACCCGCCCGCCGGAGGAAGTCGGCGCGCTGATGGTTCTGTTTAAGCAGTATCTGCAGGAATCCCTGCGCGACTTTCGTAGCGATGACATTAAAGTGAATTTTATAGGAGATACAGCCCGCTTTGCGCCCTCTTTGCAAAAGCTGATTAAAGAGACCGCCGAGGTCTGCAAAGACAGGCAGGGCATGGTGCTGAATATTGCCATGAATTACGGCGGCCGTGCAGAATTAGTTCGTGCAGTTCGTGTGTTGGCGGCAAAGGCTGCTGCAGGCGAAATTGCACCAGAAAGCATTGATGAACAGTCTATTTCACAGGAATTGTATACCGCCGGTCAGCCGGACCCTGATCTTATCCTTCGCCCAAGCGGAGAGCACCGGCTTTCCAATTTCCTTTTGTGGCAGGCGGCTTATGCTGAATTTTTGTCCATGAACGTGCTGTGGCCTGATTTTACAACGGACGATTTAGACAATGCACTGAATGAGTATGCGCATCGCAACCGCCGTTTCGGAGGGATTTAAAGATGAAAGTACTGGATTCAATCAGAAAGAGGCTGATTTCAGCGCTTGCGATTCTTATCCTGTTGGCTGCAGTCGTTTTGTGCAACTCACGGTTTCCGCTTGCCCTCAATATCGTCATCGCCATTATCAGCATTATGGGTGTTTGGGAAATTTCCTCTGCGCTGCAAATGACGCGGCAGGTAGCGCTTGTGGTTCCCAGCATGCTCTTAGCAGCAGTGCTGCCGTTTACGGAAAATGGTTATCTGCGGTATTTGTGCTTTTTTATTTATACCATTGCACTTTTTGGCGCGATGATTCTTTACCATTCCGTTATCACGTTCCGCGAGGTTGCCATTATTTACAGCATGGCAATTCTTATACCGACTGCGCTGCAGACTTTGGTGCTGCTGCGCGATGCGGGTGGAAAGCATGGGATGTTTCATGTGATTGTTGCAATTTTCGCGGCGTGGGTCGCGGACGCGGGCGCCTATATTTTTGGCAGCTTGTTTGGTAAACACAAGATGTGTCCCAATATCAGCCCTAAAAAGACAGTAGAGGGCGCTGTCGGTGGTATTATTGCCGATATTGCCATTATGCTGCTCTTTGGCTTCATTTTTCAAAATCTGTACTGGTATGGTTCTGTGCATGTCAACTACTGGGTCCTTGCAGTAATCGGCTTAGTGGGTTCTTTGCTCTCCATGCTGGGCGATCTCAGCTTTTCTATCATCAAGCGCAGCTGCCATATCAAAGATTTCAGCGAGATTATTCCCGGACATGGCGGCATTTTAGACCGCTTTGACAGTGTCATTTTTGTTGCGCCGTTTGTTTATTTGTTTTTACAGGTATTCCCGATGGTATATCATTAAATACTTATATGGGGCATAAAATGAAAAAATGTATTTCTCTTTTGGGCTCTACCGGCTCTATCGGCACCCAAACGCTGCAGGTTGCACGCAGTCTGCGGCTGAATGTCTGTGCACTTGCCGCATATTCTAATATTGATTTGCTGGAAAAGCAGATACGTGAATTCCATCCGCAGCTGGCAGCCGTTTATCAGGAAAAGGCAGCGGCAGAATTAAAGCGCCGTGTAGCGGATACCGATACAACAATTCTTACCGGTCTTGACGGGCTGTGTGCTGCAGCCTGCATTCCGGCAGCAGATGTCGTTCTCAATGCAGTCGTTGGCATTGCCGGATTACAGCCTACCCTGGCAGCAATTTCAGCCGACAAAGATATTGCTTTAGCTAATAAAGAAACCCTGGTGGCGGGCGGCGCTCTGGTACAGGACGCTCTGCAAAAGCACAAAGGCACCCTGGTGCCGGTCGACAGCGAACACAGTGCTATTTTCCAGTGCCTGCAGGGAACTCCGCGGAAAGCTTTGAAAAAAATTCTGCTGACAGCATCCGGCGGACCTTTTTTCGGCAAAAAGCGGGAGGAACTTGCTTCTGTTACGCCGGAGCAGGCGCTGAAGCACCCTAATTGGAATATGGGCGCTAAGGTCACCATTGATTCTGCTACCCTGATGAACAAAGGACTGGAGGTCATGGAAGCCGGCTGGCTGTTCCATGTGCCTTGTGAGCAGATACAAGTAGTGGTACAGCGAGAAAGCATCATCCATTCCATGGTCGAGTTTGCCGACAACGCCATTATTGCGCAGCTCGGCACAGCAGATATGCGTCTACCAATTCAGTATGCGCTGACTTATCCGGACCGTGTGCCCGGTCCTGTGCAAGAACTTGACCTTGTCAAAGTGGGAAAACTCACTTTTTATGAGCCAGACCCCAAAACGTTTACCTGTTTTTCCGCCTGCATGGAAGCCATGAAACGTGGCGGTGCGGTACCGGCCGCAGCGAATGGCGCAAATGAAGCAGCTGTTTCGCTTTTCCTGCAAAAGAAGGTTTCTTTTCTGCAGATTGGCGATTTGGTAAACGCGGCTGTTCGCAGTCAGCCGGACGTTTCCGATTTATCATTGGAAGTCATAATGAAAGCAGATAAAAATGCGCGTGAATACGTGCTGTCACATGTGTAACAGGGAGGGATTCTCATCCGAGCGGCTGAGATTGTTTTACTGATTTTAATCGGCGTTCTGCTTTTTTGCCTAACCATTTTAATCCACGAAGCAGGGCATTTCTTCACGGCGAAAGCCTGTAAAATTCGTGTAGACGAATTTTCTATTGGAATGGGTCCACGCCTTGCGCATAAGCAGATAGGGGAAACAGACTACTCTCTGCGTGCTTTGCCAATTGGCGGTTTTTGTGCCATGCCCGGTGAAGACGGCCAAGATGAAGACGGTAATCCCTGTGTAGACCCGCGCGCTTTTTGTAACAAACCCAAATGGCAGCGCTTTTTGGTCCTCATCATGGGCGGAACAATGAATATTCTTTTAGGCTTAGTCCTGATGAGTATCCTTTTAGGGCAGGAGTCTGTCTTTGCCTCTGCTACAATCAGCAAATTTGACAGCCAGTCGGCACTGCAGAGCGCTGGGCTGCAAGTAGGCGACCGTTTTACCAGCATCAATGGTTATAAAATTCATACGTATAATGACCTAGCTTTTTCACTTGCACTGGCAAATCCAGATTCTGTAAATCTGCAGGTCAGCCGGGCAGGGAAGACGGTATCTCTGCAGAATGTAAAGCTCCATACCACAACAGCATCTAACGGCAAAAAAATGACACGACTGGATTTTTACGTGAGTCCTATCAAAAAAACACCGCTTACCCTGCTGCAGCATACTTTCACAGATACGGTTTCTGTAGTACGACAGGTCTGGGTCAGCCTTGCCGGGCTGGTGAGCGGTCGGTTTGGCCTGAATGATGTGACAGGGCCTGTCGGTTTGGTGCAGGTTATCAGCGAATCCGCCAACGCGGGTTTGCAAGAAAGCTTTGCTTCCGCTGTCAACAATATCGTTTATGTCATTATGGTCATTACGGTCAACTTGGGCATTGTCAATCTTCTGCCGATTCCCGCTCTGGACGGCGGAAAAATTTTGTTCTTACTGATTGAGGCAATCCGCCGCAAACCGCTGAATCCAAAATACGCGGCAGCAGTGGAGTCTGCTTTCTTTGGGCTGCTGCTGGTGTTTATGGCTGTTGTTGCCGTCAGTGATGTGCTGCGCATTGCGACCGGTCACGGACTGGGAGGTTAAAAAATGAGGAAAAGCAAGCAGGTTATGGTGGGGAACGTTGCAGTTGGCGGCGGTGCACCGATCACTGTGCAGTCTATGCTGAATATTCCCTCTACAGATATTCCCGACAGTGTGCAGCAGGCTGTAAAGTTGCAGCAGGCTGGCTGCCAAATTTTACGCGCGGCGATTCCAGACGAGGCGGCAGTCAAGCTGATTCCCGTCATCAAATCCACAGTATCCATTCCGCTTGTCGCGGATATCCACTTTGACTATCGCCTGGCTTTGGCCGCAGCAGATGCCGGCGTTGACGCAATCCGTATCAATCCGGGCAATATCGGCGGCGAAGAGCGCGTAAAAGCAGTTGTAGAAAAGTGCAGGGAGAAACATTTGCCGATTCGTATCGGGGTCAATTCCGGTTCTCTAGAAAAGGACCTGCTGCAAAAATATGGCGGCCCCACACCAGAGGCTTTGGTAGAGAGTGCACTGAAGCATGCCGCTCTGCTGGAAAAATTTGATTTTACGGATATTGTTATCTCCATTAAGTCCTCAGATGTTGATACCACCATTCGCGCCTATGAGCTTTGTGCTAAAAAGTGCCCGTACCCGCTGCATTTGGGTGTTACCGAAACTGGCACCGAGCGAATGGGCCTTATCAAATCGGCTATTGGCATCGGTTCACTGCTGCAGCAAGGCATTGGCGACACCATTCGGGTTTCGCTGACAGCAGACCCAGTGCGTGAAGTGTATGCCGGGCAGGATATTCTGCGTGCGCTGAAAATGGGCAGGCCCGGTCCCACACTGGTTTCCTGTCCAACCTGTGGGCGCACGCGCATTGATATTATAAAAATTGCGAATGAAGTGGAAGAACGGCTGCGCGGCTGCAGCAAGCCCATTACTGTGGCAGTCATGGGTTGTGCCGTAAATGGCCCTGGGGAAGCCCGGGAAGCTGACGTTGGCATAGCCGGCGGTGATGGCGTTGGTCTGCTCTTTAAAAAAGGAAAGATCGTTCGCCGCGTACCAGAAAGCGAGCTGGTACCGGCACTGATGGAAGAAATTGATCGATTATAGTTCTGCTTTTACTAAATACCCTGCCGGGATCTTTCTGTGCGGGGTATTCCTGTACTGGCAAATATGATCAACATTCATACAGGGAACTGAGGCATACATGAACACCTTTAAAAGCTTTTTTGGTACATATATCGACTGTTCCGGCCTGCCGGAAGATCTGCTTTCCGGCGAACTGCAGCAGATGCAGATCAATGCAAAAAAGAGGGCGATTTCTTCTGAAATCCTTTTACAGCGTCTAGTTCCACGTCAAACTCTTTACGGCGCGGAAAAGCGTATTGCCAGTTGCAAGCCGCTGCATCTGTCTTTGGCCCGCATTCTGCCGCGGTATGACGCGTCTTTATTTAATCTTTCCTATTACCCGGATATGGTCTTGGAGCTGAAGCGCCGTGAAGCAACCATTAATGGCACCTTGCAGGACTCGACAGCAGAACTCTGTGATGATACATTAAAAATCACATTAAAGCACGGCGGCTACAGCCGCCTGCTTTCTCACCATGCAGACCGTCTGCTTTCTCAGTTGATTCAAGAGGAATTTCATTGCAGCGTAAAGGTCCAGTTTACCGGCCTTTTAGAAGTGGACGGCGAAAGCAAACGCTATCAGGAAATGCAGGCACATCAGACCGAAAAAGTGCATCGGGAAGAGCTGGTTACACGGCAGGAAGACTATGACATTTCACAGGCGCACACAACTTCTCCCAGTGTCATTGAGGTCCGCGAAGGTGCCTCACTGCTTCCGACCATTTTGTTGGAAACCGCCCGCCCGCTTTATAAAACCCTGCCGAAAGCAAAGCCAGAACCTATCAGCGACTTAAACCCGGACATTGGTTCTGCAACAGTCTGGGGTGAGATCTTTTCCATGGAAACGCGCCTGACGCGTGATAAGCAACATAAAATCTTTACAATTTTCATTACGGATTATACCGGTTCTGTTACTCTGAAACTTTTTGAAACCGTGCAGGACAGCCGCACATTGGATACTCTGCACAACGGTATGAGCCTTTTGGTCCGCGGCGACTACGAATTTGATAAGTACAGCCGTGAATTTGTCATACGCCCGCGCGGCATGGGCACTGTACAGCAGGTAAAAGTAGAGGACAAGGCCCCCGCCAAACGGGTAGAGCTGCATTTGCATACTAACATGTCACAGATGGATGCAGTCAATTCTGCATCTGATTTGATTACGCGGGCTGCCGAATGGGGACACCCTGCTGTGGCAATCACTGACCATGGTGTTGCACAGGCCTTTCCAGAGGCCATGAATACAGCTGCCAGCCTAAAAAAGCAGGGCAAACCAATCAAGGTGATTTACGGAACAGAGGCTTACTTTGTCAATGACCTAGTTCCTGCAGTGACCGGCGAAAGCGACCGTTCCCTGGATGGAGAGTTTATTTCATTTGATATCGAAACGACTGGACTTTCTGCAAAAGAAGAGCGTATTACCGAAATTGGTGCCGTGCGTATCTGCGGCGGAGAAATCGTTGAAAATTTTGACACGTTTGTTGACCCCGAGCGCCCGATTCCGCAAAAAATCACGCAGCTGACCGGCATTACCGACAGCATGGTTGAGGGTGCTCCCAGTGAAGAAGAGGCCATTCAAAAGTTTTACGATTTTTGCGGAAAAGATGCTGTACTAGTGGCGCATAATGCGGATTTTGATACTTCCTTTATCCGTATTGCCGCACAGCGCCACAATATGGAGTTCCCGTATGTTTACATTGATTCTCTTCCAATGTGCCGGGCTATGTTGACAGATATAAAAAATTACAAGCTGGATACCGTAGCCAAGTACCTGAAACTCGGAAAATTCAATCACCACCGTGCCTGTGATGATGCGGCCATGCTGGGGCAGATTTTCATTGTTCTGCTGCAGCGCCTGAAAGAGGACGCAAAGGCAAAAACTGTGGCGGATATAAACAGTTCTTTGGCGGCTTACCACAATCAGGGCAGTGCGAAAAAGATTCGTTCTTATCACCAAATTATTTTGGTGCGCAATCAGACTGGTCTGAAAAATCTTTATAAACTGATTTCTATGGCGCACTTAAAGTATTTTTATCGCAATCCGCGTATTCCCAAAAGTGAGCTGATTCAATACCGCGAGGGCCTGCTTATCGGTAGTGCCTGCGAAGCAGGGGAACTTTACCGCGCTGTCTTTGCCGGTAAACCGTGGAACCAGCTTATGGAAATCGCCAGTTTTTACGATTACCTTGAAATACAGCCTGACGGCAACAATATGTTTATGGTGCGCAACGGTTCCCTTGCAAGCGCAGAGCAGCTGCACGATATCAACAAAACAATTATCCGGCTGGGCCGTGCCCTGCACAAGCCGGTTGTAGCTACCTGTGATGTGCATTTTTTGGACCCGAAAGACGGCTCTTACCGCAAAATCCTGCAAACAGCACAGGGCTTTAATCCCAACGAAGAGCAGGCGCCGCTTTATTTCCGCACAACGGCCGAAATGCTCAAAGAATTCGACTACTTAGGCAAAGACCTTGCTTACGAAGTCGTTGTTAAAAATACAAATTTAATTGCAGATATGTGTGAAGAAATCCGGCCAATTCCAAATGGTGTTTTCCCACCATTTATCGACGGCGCCGAAAAGCAGCTGAACGAAATCTGCTGGAAGCGTGCAAAACAGATTTACGGCGAGCCTTTGCCAGAAATCGTTAAAAAGCGGCTTGACCGAGAACTGGGTTCTATCAACAAACACGGGTTTTCTGTTTTGTATATGACAGCACAGAAACTGGTCGCAGACAGTGAAGACCACGGCTATTTAGTCGGTTCGCGTGGTTCCGTTGGTTCTTCGTTTGTCGCCAGTATGTCCGGTATTTCGGAAGTCAATCCGCTGGCGCCGCATTACATCTGTCCTTACTGCAAATACAGTGAATTTATTACAGATGGCAGCTATGGCTCTGGCTTCGACCTGCCACCAAAGACCTGCCCGGTCTGCGGCTCACCGCTGCGGCGGGACGGACACAACATTCCTTTTGAAACCTTTTTGGGCTTTGACGGCGACAAAACGCCGGATATTGATCTAAACTTTTCCGGTGAGTACCAAAGCGGCGCACATCGATATACAGAAACACTTTTCGGCAAAGGCCACGTATTTAAGGCAGGTACCATTGCTACCGTTGCGGACAAGACTGCTTACGGTTATGTAAAAAAATATCAGGAAACCAACAATGTAACCCTGCATGCTGCAGAAGAGCTGCGCTTGGCACAGGGTTGCACCGGCATTAAGCGCACTACCGGTCAGCACCCCGGCGGCATGGTCGTTGTACCGCGCGGATACGAAATTTACGACTTCTGCCCAGTACAGCACCCTGCCAATGACCAGAAAAATGATAATGTCACCACACACTTTGATTTCCATTCCATACATGATACGATTTGTAAACTGGACGAGCTCGGTCACGATGTGCCGACTATTTATCGGTATCTTGAGGAATACACTGGCATTCCGGTGATGTCAGTCTCTATGAGTGACCCCAAGGTCATGAGCCTGTTCCATTCACCAGAAGCATTAGGCGTTACGGCAGAGGATATCGACTGCCAGACAGGCACTTTTTCTATGCCAGAACTGGGTACACCTTTTGTGCGGCAGATGCTGATGGATTCTCAGCCGAAAACTTTTACCGACCTGCTGCAGATTTCTGGTCTGTCACACGGCACCGATGTTTGGCTGGGCAATGCGCAGGACCTGATTAAGGACGGCACCTGCACAATTTCAGAGGTTATTGGTACACGTGACTCCATTATGACTTACCTGCTGCAGAAAGGCCTTGAACCCAAAATGGCATTTAAAATTATGGAGATTACCCGTAAGGGCAAGGCTCCCAAGCTGCTGACAGAGGACCACATCAAGGCGATGAAAGAGCACAATGTTCCGCAGTGGTATATCAATTCCTGTTTCAAAATCAAGTACATGTTCCCAAAGGCGCACGCAGCAGCTTATATGATTTCAGCACTGCGGCTAGGCTGGTACAAAGTGCATAAACCGGTGGAGTACTACGCCGCTTACTTTACGGTGCGCGGAGAAGACTTCGATGGTGCCACGGTCGTAAAAGGCCGCGCCGCAGTACAGAAACGGATGCACGAAATTCAGCAGAAGGGAAAAGAAGCCAGTAAAAAGGAAGAAGACGCATTCGGTACATTGCAGATCGTCAACGAAATGCTTGCGCGCGGCATTGGTGTACTTCCGATTGATCTTTACAAATCAGATGCGCGCAAATACTTAGTCGAAGATGGCAAAGTCCGCCTGCCGTTTGCCTCCATCAGCGGTGTCGGCGAAGCCGCTGCCAATGCGCTGGCTGCCGCAAAAGACGGCGGCGTATATATTTCTGTAGACGACCTGCAGACACGCAGCAAGGTCAGTAAATCTGTGATTGAAAACCTGCGTGACGCCGGTGCACTAGACGGTCTGCCGCAGAGCAGCCAAATGACTTTATTTGCATAAATAAAAAAGACTGTTGACAGCGATAATTTATCATGCTATTATATTAGCACACTAAAGTAAAGACGTAAGGATTGAGTGCTTTATATGAAGAAAAACAATTTAATTACGCCTGAGGGCACCCACGACCTCCTCTTTGAGGAATGTCTTGCGCGCCGGGCAGTAGAAAACAAGCTGACCAACGCTTTTCGTACGCGCGGGTACAATGAAGTGATGACTTCATGTTTAGAGTATTACGATGTGTTTGACCCGGATATTTCCGGTATCAGCGCAGAAGAAATGTACAAAATGACAGACCGCCGCGGACGCCTGATCGTAATGCGCCCGGACTCTACTCTGCCGATTGCACGCCTCGTTGCAACACGCCTGCAAAATCATCAGCTTCCGCTGCGGCTGTTTTATACACAACCGGTCTACCGCAGCAATCCCGGTCTTGCTGGCCGGCTGGATGAAAATGCGCAGGCGGGAATTGAGCTGATGGGTGCCTCCGGCATTCGCTCGGACTTAGAGGTGTTGACTACCGCGGTAGAGGCACTTTCTGCCTGCTGCCCTGATTTTCGTCTAGAGCTCGGCCACGCCGGCTTTTTTCGCGAACTCGCGCGTCAGCTTCCTATTTCGGATGAGCAGCGGGAAGATATCCGCAGCGCAATCGAAACCAAAAACTATGCGGCCCTTGATACAATCTTAGACGCTCTGCCGCAGACGATTGCTGTCAGTGGCATGCGGCGCCTGCCGCGTCTGTTTGGCGGAGAAGAGGTCTTTCAGCAGGCAAAGGAAGTCTGCCCGACAAAGGCTGGTCTGGAAATGCTTTCTTATTTACACAAGGTGTACCACGCGGTACAGGACCTTGGCCTTGGCGGCCGGGTTATTGTTGACCTTGGCCTTGTACAGCGCAATGATTATTATACTGATTTGATCTTTACAGCCTATACAGAGGGCTACGGTGACTCTATTTTAATGGGAGGCCGCTACGACAACCTGCTGAAGCATTTTCACTGCCCTATGCCCGCTATTGGTTTTGGCATCAATGTAGACGCACTGACACGAATTGCCCTTGCAAACGGACATTACAGTGCGCCGCCTGCCGCACAGATTTTGGTATACAGTGAAAATGGATATTCCATTAAAGCGCTTGCACACGCGCGTGCACTTACCCGGCAGGGCCTGCGCTGTGAAACCAGTGTGGCAACAACCCAGGCAGAAGCAGAGTCTTATGCGCGCTCTTTAGGTATCGGCAGACTGGATGTTGTCGGAGCGCAGATTTCGGAGGTGCTGCTATGAAACCGCTGCGGATTGCACTGACCAAGGGCCGCTTAGAAGAAGATACAATTTCTCTTTTAGAAACAATCGGGATGAATTGTGATGCGGTGCACAACAAAGGCCGCAAGCTGATTTTGCCGATTGGTGACGGATCTATTGAAGTCGTTTTAGCAAAGGCAGCTGACGTAATCACTTACGTAGAGCACGGCGTCTGCGACCTTGGTGTTGTCGGCAAAGACACTATCATGGAGCATGGCGGCAGCTTTTATGAGCTGCTCGACCTTGGCTTTGGGCGCTGCCGCTTTGCGCTGGCTGGACCAGCCGGGAAAAAATTCTTTACTGGCTATCAAACCAAAACGATTGCAAGCAAATACCCAAATATTGCCCGCGCCTACTTTGAAAGCAGGGCAATGGATGTGCAGATTATCAAAATTGAGGGCAGTGTAGAGCTGGCACCGCTGCTGGGGCTGTCGGATGCAATTGTTGATATTGTAGAGACCGGCAATACTCTGAAAGAAAATGGCCTTGCTGTTATCGATACAATCTGTCAAATTTCCGCACGACTGATTGCAAATGAAGCAAGCCTGAAGCTGCGGAAAAAAGAAATAGAAACGCTGGCAGCACGCATGGAAAAGGCAAAGGAGAAACAGGTATGATACAGGTAGTCAGGCAGGGCGGCAATTTTGCCCGTGATTTTGTCAAAAAGTTTCGGGAACGCAGCGATGCAGCTGGTAAAAAGGTTGATTCCGCAGTCGCAGAAATTTTGGCAAATGTCAAAAAAGACAGAGATGCTGCAGTGAAAGCATACACGCTGAAATTTGACGGTGCAGTCCCTGAAAACATTGAAGTAACCCACGAGCAGATGGAGCAGCTCACTGCACAGTGTGACCCAAAGTTCCTTTCTGCGCTTCGTCATGCGGCCGAAAATATTCGTGACTTTCATGCGCGCCAAAAGCAGCAGAGCTGGGTTGAGCCCCGGGCAGATGGTGTTATGATGGGCCAGCGTATTCGCGGCCTTACCCGTGTGGGCCTTTATGTACCCGGCGGTACGGCTGCTTACCCAAGCAGCGTTTTAATGAACGCTATTCCTGCTAAAATTGCCGGTGTTAAAGATTTGATTATGACGACACCGCCCGGAAAAGACGGCAAACCGAATCCTAACATTATGGCAGCAGCGCTGATTGCCGGTGTTGACCGGGTCTTTTTGGTCGGCGGTGCGCAGGCAATCGCTGCATTGGCCTATGGCACAGAAAGCATTCCGCGTGTAGATAAAATTGTCGGTCCCGGTAATATTTATGTTGCAACGGCTAAGCGTCAGCTGTACGGAACTGTTGGCATCGACATGGTGGCGGGTCCCAGTGAAATTTTAATCGTTGCCGATGAAACCGCAAAGCCGAAGTACCTTGCAGCTGACCTGATGAGCCAGGCAGAACATGACCGCATGGCTTCTGCAGTCCTGCTGACAACCAGCGAAACTGTTGCAGATGAAACCGTGAAGGAAATCTACAAGCAGATCAAGACTCTTTCCCGCAAAGAGATCATTGAGGATTCTCTAGACAATTTTGGCGCTGTCATTTTGTGCGAAAGCATGGACGAAGCAATCGAGTTTGCCAATGACCTTGCACCAGAACATTTGGAAGTCTGTGCAAAGGCTCCAATGGAGTATATCGGGAAGATCGACAATGCCGGCAGCGTGTTCTTAGGTAACTATTCGCCGGAACCGCTCGGCGATTATTTTGCCGGTCCCAACCATGTTCTGCCTACCAGCGGAACCGCGCGCTTTTTCTCGCCGCTCTCTGTTGACAGCTTCATTAAAAAATCCAGTTTTATTTACTATACCAAAGATGCACTTTCTCCTGTCAGTGATGAAATTATCAAGCTCGCCGAAACCGAGGGCCTGACCGCCCACGCAAACAGCATTCAAGTGAGGAAATAACATGGCTTATCAGGTAAACGAAAAATTAAGGCTTTTGCAGCCCTATACGCCGACTGAGGAAACACCCGGCATCATTCATCTGGATGCAAATGAGTCTTTTCTAAATCTGCCGCCGGCGCTCACTGAAAAAGCCGCCTCTCTGGTACAGCAGACAGCATTTAACCGCTACCCTGACCCGTATGCTACACAGCTCTGTGAAGCTTTCGGCAGCTATTACCAGGTAGATAAAAAGCATGTGACTGCTGGAAACGGCTCTGATGAGTTAATTAGCCTCCTTGTTTCCAACTTTTTAATGAAGGGGGAGACCCTTGTCACCACAGCACCTGATTTTTCCATGTATGCTTTTTACCCAAAGCTTGCTGAGGCAGTTTGCATAGAAATCTGCAAAGGAGACGGCTTTACCGTTACGCCGCAGCAGATGATCGAGCAAGGTAAAAGAAAGCCACGCTCGTATGCTCCTTTTCAGCAATCCCTGCAACCCCACGTCACTTGGGCTGACAAAAGAGCAGATTCTGCAGATCGTTGAGAATTTACCAGAAGTTTTAGTCGTAGTTGACGAAGCATATATGGACTTTTGGGAAAGTGAACAGTCTGTTTTAGGGAAAGAATCTCAGTACGAAAATCTGATTGTTTTAAAGACCTGTTCTAAAATGGGCCTTGCAGCCATTCGTCTTGGTTTCGCTGTGGCAAATGAAAAGCTGACCGGCTTGCTGCACAGCGCTAAATCTCCCTACAATGTCAACAGCCTCACCCAAAGAATTGGCTCACTGCTGCTGCAAGAGGGCAGCACACTACATAAAAACACCGAGAATATCAAACGCTCACGCGATGACCTGCAAAGCGGCTTAGCTGCGGTGCTTAGGTGTCATCCAGCTGCTTTTCAGCTTTATCAAAGCTGCACCAACTTTGTAACCCTTCGTTTTGCAGATGCAGCCAAAGCGTACGATTTTCTTATGGCACGAAAAATTTCGGTGCGGAAGTTTTCGGGCTTTTTGCGCGTTACGGCAGGCTCTGCAGAAGAAAATCAGGCTTTTCTTTCTGCTATAGACGAATTTTTCACAAAATAAACCGGCGGTAAAACAAGATGGAGGATACACCTATTATGCGAACAGCAACAGTTACGCGCAAGACAAAAGAAACAGACATTACCATATCAATCTGCCTGGACGGCGGCGCAGTCGATATCGCTACCGGCATTGGCTTCTTTGACCATATGCTCACTGCCTTTGCCGTACACGGCGGGCTTGGGCTGCAGCTGCACGCAGAGGGTGATTTGGTTGTCGATGGCCACCATACCGTTGAAGATACCGGCATTGTCTTAGGCAAAGCGCTGGCTGAAGCCCTGGGCGACAAAGGCGGCATTTCCCGCTATGGCTCTTTCTACATTCCCATGGATGAAGCACTTGCGTTTACGAGCTTGGATATCAGCGGGCGTCCTTACCTTGTTTTTCACGCGGATTTCCAGCAGGAACGGGTAGGGGAGTTCGACACCTGCCTTACCGAAGAATTTCTGCGTGCGTTTGCTGTGAATGCAGGTATTACGCTGCACTGCAGTGTTTTATATGGCAATAATGCACACCATGAAATAGAGGCAGTTTTCAAGTCGCTTGGCCATGCGCTCAAGCAGGCTGTCAGCCAGTATAACGGCACACTTTCGACAAAAGGCGTTCTGTAAGTAAACGGAATAGAAAAGGATGAAACAGCCATGTTGATTTTTCCCGCAATCGATATTAAAGACGGCCGCTGCGTACGCCTGCGCAAAGGGGATTATGCCACTGCGCAGCAGGTAGCGCCGGACGCTCTGCAGACCGCAAAAGCATTTGAGTCTGCTGGCGCCAAATGGCTGCACATGGTCGATTTAAACGGTGCAAAAGATGCCCACCCGGTCAATGCAGAATTGGTCTTTCAAGTCGTACGAAATACTGGCCTGAAAGTGGAAATTGGCGGAGGCATTCGTTCTATGGAAACCATTGCATATTATCTGCAGGACGGTGTTTCCCGGGTAATTCTCGGCTCTGCCGCGCTTAAAGACCCGGATTTTGCAAAACTCGCAATTAACACTTACCACGAGAAAATAGCCATTGGTATTGATGCCCGAAACGGCATGGTTGCCGCAGAGGGCTGGTTGGATACTTCTTCGGTTCATTACATTGACTTTGCAAAAAAGATGGAACAAATTGGCGCACAGACACTGATCTTTACGGATATTTCCCGCGATGGCATGCTCAGCGGGCCCAACCTCACCATGCTGAATACACTGAACAAAGCGGTTTCCTGTGATGTAGTCGCCAGCGGCGGTATTCGCGACCGCAGGGATATCACCGCACTGCAAAAATTAGAGCTTTACGGCGTAATCTGCGGCAAATCTCTGTATGCCGGTACGCTTACAGTAAAAGACGCATTGGCTGCAGCAGGAGGACAAAACGAATGACACCTGATGTACAGAATTTTGATTTTGAGAGATACTTTCAAAAAGGGAACTTGATTCCTGCGGTCGTGCAGGAATATGGAACAGGCGAAGTGTTAATGCTTGCCTATATGAACCGTGAATCTTTTAAAAAGACATTAGAAACTGGATACACCTGGTTCTGGTCGCGTTCCCGTCAGGAATTATGGAATAAAGGGGCTACTTCCGGCCACTTGCAAAAAGTCATTTCCATCCGTGGAGATTGCGATGACGATACTTTGCTGGTCACGGTCCTGCAAACCGGAGCAGCCTGCCATACCGGCCACCACAGCTGCTTTTTCAGAAAAATCATGGAGGTACCAGTGATATGAATGATACTTTTGAAAACCTTTACCAGACGATTATCAGCCGCAAAAGCGCAAAAGAAGAAGGCTCTTATACCTGCTATCTGTTTGACAAAGGGCTGGATAAAATCTTAAAGAAAGTCGGCGAAGAGTGCAGCGAAACCATTATCGCGGCAAAAAACGGAGTTAAGGAAGATACCGTTGGTGAGATTTCCGATTTGCTGTACCACTTGACAGTAATGATGGTAAACGAGGGGATTACACTAGACGATGTAAAAGCAGAGCTTGACAAGCGCTCTGAAAAAACCGGAAACCTAAAAACTTTTCATAAGGTTGACCACAACACCTGAAAATCATAAAAAGAAAATCCGCAGCCAATGCTTTGATATGTTGGCTGCGGATTTTTTAATTCATATAAGCTTTTGGCACAGCAAATTTTCCAATCAAATCTTTGCCGTTGCTGTATTTTGAGATCCAGATACCATCGTTGTCAAAAGAGGCAATATGCGGCGAAAACGAGAGGTTGTACTGTGTTTTATCAGTGTAAACAAAGTCGTCACTTTTGGGGTCATAAATCTGCAGGGCATATGTCTTTTCTGTAAAAGATTCTTTTACAGAAGCCTGCGTAAAGAAATAGTACCTGCCGGAACAGGAAAAAAATTTGTAGATAGATTCACCCTTTAACTGCCAGCTATGCAGAATGGTTCCGGTAGATTGCTGCACTTCGGCGGCAATACAGGAATAGCTCCCGGAAACATCCTCAACCGTGAAAGAAATCAGCAGGTTATGATTTGGCAGCAGGACAGCTGCCATGTTTTCAGAAGAAATAGTGTTCATCAGAGGCTGACCTGCAGCATTCTTTAGGGAAAGATTATTTAAATCAACAGAAAGCACCGGGCTTTTCTGACTACCGGCAGCCTTTTTTTCGATGACTAATTTTTTTGTGCTGCGCTGCAAATACAGGCTTTTTACACTCGTATTTCCTTTTAAATCGATATAAAAGCTGTCACCGATACAGTTGATCAGGCGGTGCTCTAAAGAACGGACCTCCACTTTCCCTGCAGCATGGGTATGCGGCAGAAAGGTGACAACGGCCTGGTGTACCTGGCCGTTTGGGTCCTCAAACAGCTGCTTTGGAATATAAATTGTCGTATTGGTTTTTCCCCTGTAAGTGTACAGGTCGCCAAAGGCGTTGTTAGTTTGTACGGGGGCGTCCTCAAAGAGCGTGCTCTGGGTAACGCATAAGTTGTTGTTTTTCAGTGCGGAAACGTCCGACAGCAGAGAATACGTATTGATGAATTGATTCTGTGGAAAAGAAAGCCCTATCAGCAAGATGAAGAAGCCATACACAAAGCCATGCCGCAGATGACGCATTCCGTTTATTTTTCGTACAAGGAAATAGTAAAAATAAAAAGCATAAACTGCAAGATAGGCCACAAGCCGCACAACAGCCGCAACCAGCCGCCCGCTGAAAGTTTTTGCAAGCAGTGGGTATTGGCTGCCAGGGAAAATGTTGGGTGTAATTTTTTCTAAGACAATGTATAGTACCCACGACAAAACAACAATCGCAACTGCAGTAAGCAGATCGCGCAGGCCAAAGCGCTGCAGCATATTGCGTGCCGCATTGCTGCCACGCGGGCCTGTGTAGCGGGCACGGGACTTTTTTGAGGTTTTCCAAAATCCACGCTGCTTTTCCTGAATGCTGCACTGCTTAATGTCTGCCAGCACTTCCTGATATGCACGTACCAGCTTCTGCTCACCGATCAGGTCTCCAGTTTCCAAATGAGCCATGGCGTTCATATAGGCTGTTTTTAGTTCTTTTTTGCTGCAGCCGGGCGCAAGGCCCAATAATTCGTAATACTCTTCCATACTTTTCTTCACCTTACACCCATTGCTGAAAGATAGGCAAAAACCAAATATTCTTTACCTCAAAGCATTTCCCATTTAAGTACGTTAAAATACCGGCATCAGTTGTAAAATGGAACTCCAGCTTATAGGAATAAAGGGCCTGATAGGGAAAGCCGCAGGCCTTATTCAGTGCATTTGTTCCGTATTTTCCGTCCCCAAGCAGCGGATGGCCAATGCTTGCCATGTGCGCACGTATTTGGTGTGTTCGTCCAGTCAGCAGGTCCACTTCAACCAAAGAGCAGTCTTTCTTTTCCTGGAGGACCCGGTACTTTGTTAAAATTGTCTTTGCTTGAGGGGACGAGTGCGTGGAAATATAAACGCGGTTTTGTTTTTCATTCTTTGTAAGGAATCCTTTTAGTGTAGCTTCACGGGGACTTAAATGGCCATGCACTAGGCAAAGATAAAGTTTACGCAGCTCCCGGTCTTTCACTTTTTGGTTGAGAATCCGCAGGGATTCCGCATTTTTAGCAGCAATCACAATGCCACCCGTGTTGCGGTCAATGCGGTTTACCAAGGCGGGCGCAAAACTATTTTCGTCCTGCGGGTCATATTCGTTTTTGTCGTATAGATAGTGCTGTACACGGGCAATCAAAGAATCAAAATGATAGGTTTCATCAGGGTGCACAATTAAGCCTGGCTTTTTGTCGAGCAGCATCAGGTTTGCATCTTCATAGAGAATGTTCAGCTTAACAGGTGCTTTCAAAAAATCAAAAGATTCCGGCTCCTGCTGCAAAAAGTCGTCTTTCAGGTAAAGAGACAGCACATCTCCCTCCTGCAGGTGCACATTAAACTTGTTGCAACGCTTTCCGTTTAGTTTAATATCCTTTTTCCGTACCGCTTTATAAAGCATCGACTGCGGAAGGTTCGGGTATGTTTTGGTCAAAAATTTGTCTAGCCGCTGTCCGGCATCGTTTTTTTCAATCGTTACTGTTTTCATACAAAAGCTCCATACATCAAAATTCCTTAAAATTATAGCATACTATGCTGAAAAGGGAAAGAGTACAAAAGGACTGTCAACAAAAGCTCCGCAATAAATAGAACATCCTTTCGAAAAAAGCTTTCCAAATCTGCTCGTTTCGTGTATAATAGTAGCACATAAAACCACGGGAAAGGAAGCGCCCAGCACTTATGGCAGCGGAAAAAAGCAATTTACACAGCGGACATCGGGAGCGCCTGCGGAACCGCTGCCGCAGAGAGGGACTAGATGGCTTTGCAGAACATGAAGTTTTGGAGCTGCTTCTTTACTATGCAATTCCTTATCAGGACACGAATCCGCTTGCACACCGCTTATTAGAGCGCTTCGGCTCCTTGGCTGGTGTTTTAGATGCACCGGAGGAAGACCTAATGACAGTAAAAGGAATTGGAGAAAATGCGGCTTTTCTGCTGAAACTGCTGCCGGATATTTACCGCCGCTATCAACTCAGCCTGCAAAAAAACGTGCACTCTATTGCCGGCGAAGAGGACGCCGCAAAATACCTTTGCAACTGGTTCCTTGGTAAAAAGCATGAGTTTGTCCTGCTGATGCTGCTCAATTCCCGTCACCGAATCCTTTTTTGTGATGCGATCAATGAAGGCAGCGCAACAACTGCTAATATTTATATTCGTAAAATCGTACAGACATCTGTTAAGTATGAAGCTGTATTTGCTTTCTTGGCGCACAATCACCCCAGCGGTGAGCTGCTGCCCTCGGTGCAGGATTTGCAGGCGACAAAGTTGATACAGCAGGCGCTTGCCAGTGTGGATGTTCACTTAGTCGATCATTTTATTATCTCACAAAACGATTATCTTTCCCTCAAACAAAGCGGATATTTTGACAGCGCAGAAAAAGCACCGAAAGATCCTTCTGCATATGAATATGAAGTCGCGGATACAAACCAACAGGAGTAATAACATGGATTTTCAGCTAGTTTCACTGTATCAGGCCACTGGTGACCAGCCACAGGCAATCGACAGCCTGGTGCGTGGCCTGAAAAGCGGGGATAAAGAGCAGGTATTAAAGGGCGTTACAGGTTCAGGTAAGACCTTTACAATGGCAAACGTCATCGCCCAAATGAATCGCCCTACACTGGTGCTGGCACACAATAAAACCCTTGCGGCACAGCTTTGTTCTGAGTTCCGCGCTTTTTTCCCAAACAATTCTGTAGAATACTTTGTCAGTTACTACGATTACTATCAGCCGGAAGCCTATATTGCGCAAACAGATACCTATATTGAAAAAGACTCTGCCATAAATGACGAAATTGATAAACTGCGCCATTCGGCAACTTCTGCTTTATCTGAGCGGCGGGATGTGATTATCGTTGCCAGTGTCAGCTGCATCTATTCTTTGGGTGACCCAATTGATTACCGCAATATGGTTATATCTTTGCGCCCAGGCATGCAGAAAGACCGGGACGAGCTTTTAAAGAAGCTGGTTGAGCTGCAATATGAGCGGAACGACATAGAGCTTTCGCGCAATAAATTCCGCGCTCATGGCGACGTAGTCGAAATTTTTCCGTCCTACTCCAATGATACTGTTATTCGGGTCGAATTTTTTGGCGACGAAATTGACCGCATCAGTGAGCGAAACGCTTTAACCGGGGAACTGAAAGCAGACTTAAAACACGTTGCAATCTATCCGGCTTCGCATTATATTGTTCCGCGGGAAAAAATGCAGCGCGCCCTTACGGATATTCAGGCCGAAATGGAAGATCGGGTCAAATTTTTTGAAGAACACGGAAAACTCATCGAGGCACAGCGGATACGGGAACGCACAACTTATGATATGGAAATGCTGCAGGAAATTGGTTTCTGCAAAGGCATTGAAAACTATTCGCGGGTCATGTCCGGCAGGCCGGCAGGCAGTGCGCCCTTTACCCTGCTGGATTATTTCCCAGATGATTTTTTAATGTTTGTAGATGAGTCGCATGTCACACTGCCGCAAGTGGGAGGCATGTACGGCGGCGATAAAGCACGCAAAAAGAACCTGATTGACTTTGGTTTTCGCCTGCCCAGCGCTTACGACAACCGGCCGCTTAATTTCGATGAATTTTATCAACATATTAATCAAGCAATCTTTGTCAGTGCAACTCCGGGTGATTTCGAGCTTGAGAAAGCGTCGCAGGTCGTTGAGCAGGTCATTCGTCCGACCGGACTGCTTGACCCGGAAATTGATGTGAAACCAACAGAAGGGCAAATTGATGATTTGATTTCTGAAATTCATTTGCGCGCAGCAAAAAAGCAGCGCGTGCTGGTAACAACTTTAACTAAGAAAATGGCAGAAGATTTAACCGCCTATCTGGAGAATATGGGCATTCGTGTGCGATACATGCACCACGACATTGACACTGTCGAGCGGCAGGAGATTATTCGCGATCTGCGCCTTGGCGAATTTGATGTTTTAGTCGGTATTAACTTGCTGCGTGAGGGGCTGGATATTCCGGAAGTCAGTTTGGTCGCCATTTTGGATGCCGACAAAGAAGGATTTCTGCGCAGTGAGCGCAGCTTGATTCAGACAATCGGCCGTGCGGCGCGCAACGCTGAGGGACACGTCATTATGTATGCCGATACTGTAACGCCCAGTATGGAGGCGGCTATCCGTGAAACCAACCGCCGCCGCAGCCTGCAGCAAGCTTACAATGAAGCGCATGGCATTACACCCAAAACCATTACCAAAAAAGTCGCGGATGTCTTGGAGATTTCGACTGGAAAAGATAAAGCAAAAGGTCGTAAAAAGCAAAAGCGCAGACTTTCGCCGATTGAGCGGGAAGAAGAGATTGCCCGCTTGACCAGAGAAATGAAAGAAGCCGCACGGCAGCTTGAGTTTGAGCGCGCCGCTTCTTTGCGCGACCGGATCACGGAAATGAAGAAAGGAAAATGATATGCCTTCCAAAACGATTTTTATTAAAGGTGCAAGGGAGCACAACTTGAAAAATATCGATCTGGAAATCCCGCGTGATAAACTAATTGTTTTTACCGGCCTTTCCGGATCAGGGAAAAGCAGCCTTGCCTTTGATACCATTTACGCTGAGGGCCAGCGCAGATATATGGAGTCGCTGTCGTCGTATGCACGTCAGTTCCTGGGTCAGATGGAAAAGCCGGACGTCGACTATATCGAGGGCCTTTCTCCTGCTATTTCTATTGACCAAAAGACAACCTCTAAGAACCCGCGCTCCACTGTTGGCACCGTAACGGAAATCTATGATTACCTGCGTCTTCTATATGCCCGTGTCGGTATTCCGCATTGCCCGATATGTGGCAGAGAGATACAGCAGCAGACCATTGACCAGATTGTCGACCGGATTTTAAAAATGCCGGAGCACACAAAAATTCAAATTATGGCACCAGTCGTACGTGCCCGCAAAGGTACCCATGTCAAAGAACTTGAAGCAGCCCGCAGAAGCGGGTTTGTCCGCGCGCGTGTTGACGGAATTCTGTATGATCTCTCTGAAAAAATCGAACTTGAAAAAAACAAAAAGCATACGATTGATATTATTGTTGACCGCCTGATTATCAAACCGGAAATCCGCTCCCGCTTGGCAGACAGTTTGGAAACAGCTTCATCCCTTACCGGTGGGCTGATTGTTGTCAGCCCCTCTGAGGGAGAAGATATTCTTTTTAGCCAAAACTATGCCTGCCCTGAGCACGGACTTGGTGTTGATGAACTGACACCGCAGATGTTTTCTTTTAATAATCCCAGCGGTGCCTGCCCTAAATGCACAGGTCTAGGCGTCTTTATGAAAATCGATCCCGACCTTATTTTGCCAGACAAATCGCTGAGTGTCCGTAAAGGCGGCGTAAAGGGCAGTGGCTGGGCAATGGAGGGCAGCTCCGTTGCTGCCATGTATATGGACGGCCTTGCAAAGCACTATCATTTTTCTTTGGATACGCCGATTGCGGATCTACCGCCAGAAATTATAGATATTCTGCTCTATGGCAGCAAAGGCGAAAAAATACCGGTAGAGCGCAACAGCAGCTTCAGCCACAGCAAATATGAAGCTGTATTCGAGGGAGTCATTCCAAACTTAGAGCGTCGTTTCCGTGAAACAAGCAGCAACTGGATTAAAGAAGAAATTGAGTCTTACATGAGTGCAATTCCCTGTGATGCCTGCCACGGGAACCGGCTAAATCCAATGAGCCTTGCTGTTACAGTCGGCGGCAAAAACATTGCGGAGTTCTGCAAGATGTCAATCCTAGAGGCACTTGACTTTTTAGATACACTGACACTTTCCGGCCGCAATGCGGCCATTGCCCAGCCAATCCTCAAAGAAATCCGTTCCCGTCTGACTTTTCTAAAGAGCGTAGGGCTGAGCTATCTCACGTTGTCGCGTTCTGCAGGAACGCTTTCCGGCGGCGAAAGCCAGCGCATTCGTCTTGCAACACAAATTGGTTCTTCGCTTATGGGGGTTGTGTATATCCTAGATGAACCTAGCATTGGCCTGCACCAGCGCGACAATGCAAAACTGCTGGCAACCTTAAAGCATCTACGGGACTTGGGCAATACTGTTATTGTCGTTGAGCACGACGAAGAAACCATGCGTGTGGCCGACCATATTGTAGATATTGGTCCGGGTGCAGGCGTACACGGTGGTGAAGTGATTTACAACGGCCCGCCGGCAGGCATTGTCAACTGCGAAGCTTCCATCACAGGCCAGTATTTAAGCGGCAAACGCAAAGTTGGAGTTCCCGAGACCCGCCGCAAAGGAAACGGGAAAAAGCTGAAAATCATCGGCGCCAAACAGAACAACCTTAAAAATATCAATGTAGATATTCCGCTGGGTAAGTTTGTCTGTGTCACCGGTGTTTCCGGTTCGGGAAAATCCTCCCTAATCAATGAAATCCTATATAAATACCTTGCAGCAAACTTAAATGGTGCAAAAACGCATGCAGGAAAGTTTAAGGAAATCCGCGGACTCTCTGCACTAGATAAAGTCATTCAAATCAATCAAAGTCCTATCGGCCGCACACCGCGCTCAAACCCAGCAACATACACCGGTGTGTTTACAGATATCCGCAACCTGTACGCCAGCACGCAGGACGCCAAACTGCGCGGCTACACATCCAGCCGTTTCTCTTTCAATGTAAAAGGTGGGCGCTGTGAAGCCTGCCAAGGCGATGGCATTATCAAAATTGAAATGCACTTTCTGCCAGATGTTTACGTTCCCTGTGATGTCTGCCAAGGCAAACGCTATAACCGTGAAACGCTTGAAATCAAATATAAAGGAAAGTCCATTTATGATGTACTGGAAATGACAGTCGAAGAGGGTGTTGAATTTTTTCACGCAATTCCGCGCATTGCGCGCCGCCTACAGACCCTGCAGGAAGTTGGCCTAGGCTATATTAAAATCGGCCAGCCTGCCACAACCCTTTCCGGCGGTGAAGCGCAGCGCGTAAAATTGGCCGCTGAATTAAGCAAGCGGCCAACAGGAAGGACTATTTATATTTTGGACGAACCAACGACCGGCCTGCATATTGCCGATGTGCATAAGCTAATTGATGTTCTGCAGCAGCTTGTCGATAATGGCAACACTGTTGTTGTCATTGAGCATAATCTTGACTTAATTAAGACGGCAGATTGGATCATAGACCTCGGGCCAGAGGGAGGAAATGCCGGCGGCAGCATTGTAGCACAGGGAACACCAGAACAAGTTGCCGCCGTTTCGGAATCTTATACAGGACAATATCTGCGCCGTATGCTGCCGGCATTTCAAGAGAAAAACTGAAATTAGTTTTTAGGTATTCCAACCGAGAGCTTTTGGGCGATTTTTTGTCCGGTCGGCGTTGCGGCCAAACCGCCTTTTCCCGTTTCGCGCAGAGATGTAGGCATTTGGTCCCCGATACTTCCCATGGCATCAATGACTTCATCTGCTGGAATATGGCAGGTAACACCGGACAAAGCCATGTTGGCTGCCCCAATGGCATTTAGCGCTCCTGTGACATTTCTCTGTACACATGGTACTTCAACCAGCCCGGCAACCGGGTCGCACACCAGCCCTAAAAGGTTGCTGAGCGCCATGGCACAGGCGTGCGCACACTGCTCGCCGCTGCCGTCTTTCAGCCAGACCAGTGCAGCAGCAGCCATAGCTGACGCAGTTCCAATTTCCGCCTGACACCCACCGGATGCACCGGCAATCGAAGCTCTCTGTGCAATTACTTCCCCAAAGCCTGCCGAAACATACAGTGCCTGCACAATTGCTGTATCTGGCAGGCTTTCTTTTTTTGCAAGCGGAATCAGCACTGCCGGTAAAACGCCGCAGGAACCGGCGGTCGGGGCGGCAACAATGCGCTTCATACAGGCATTGCATTCACTGACACGCAGCGCCAAAGAAATGATTTCATTCAGAAAGGAATCACCCAGCAGAATACCATCTTTTGCGGCTTTGCTGACCTTTGCGCTGTCTCCGCCGACCAATCCGCTGTGTGAGCGCTCCTGCGGCTGATAGGCGCTGCAGCTTTTCTGCATGGTCTGCCATAAAGTCTGCATCTTGTGCAGGGAAGCTTCTCGGGTAGTGTTCTGCGCTGCTGTGTCGTCCAACAGAATACTTTCCCAAAGGGGCAGATTCTTTTCCTGTGCATCTGCCAGCATTCGTTTTACAGAATCATAAGCCATTTATCTTGCCTCACTGTTCTATATTTATATACGATACTTTTATAATCCCTTTCAGTTTCATGAGCCAGTCAACCAGGTCGGTTGGAATCGGCTGGTCACATTCTATAACCATAACTGCATAGCCACCCTGTACATTGCGGTAAAGCTGCATAGTGGCAATGTTTACGTTTCGCTGTGCCAAAATGGTAGTGACCTGTGCGACATGGCCAGGCTGGTCCAAATTGTGCACAATCAGCGTATTGTATTCACCGGAAAAATTCGTGTCAATTCCATCTATTTTGCAGACTCGAATCCGGCCGCCGCCAAGAGAAGCAGCTTCAATTTCCAGCTTTCTGTTTCCGTCCGCTTCTACAGTGAGCACAGCCGTATTTGGGTGCGCACCGCGCAGATTTACCGTGCCAAAAGAAAACGCTAAGCCTTGTTTCTGTGCAATCTCAAAACTATTTGGTATCCGCTCATCGTCCGGCTTCATTCCAAGAAGGCCAGCAACAATGGCTCGGTCGGTGCCGTGACCTGCTCCTGTACTGGCAAAAGAACCATACAGTAGAATCTTTGCTTTCTGCGGTTGTGCACCAAGTAATTGACGCGTGACTAAGCCAATGCGTACAGCACCGGCCGTATGTGAACTGGATGGCCCGATCATAACCGGACCTAAAATATCAAATAAATTCATGTTTTCCTCTTCCTAAAAAATAAATTGCGCTGAAGCTAATTCATATCTTACTACTCGCTTGTTCAATTTTCAACATATCCGTTTTTCTGCAGGTGATACAAAGGAAAAAAGTTTCTTAGCAGTCTTTTATTAAGTGTTACAGTATCAAAAGGCCTGCTTTCTGCTGCAGATTATAGCTTACCGAAAGGCAAAGTGCAGGGAGCTTCTATTGCAAACTAAGTATAAAAAATACCGCCAAGCGTTACACTGAGCGGTATCGTCTTCAAGAGAGTTCTGCATACACTGGTTAGTGCCGCTCCCAATATTTACGGTCAAGGCTGCGGTACTGCACCGCTTCGGCGGCATGCTCTGGTTCTATATCTTTTGAACCGGCAAGGTCTGCGATGGTGCGGGAAACTTTCAGAACACGGTCATAGGCACGGGCAGAAAGGCCCAGCTTTTCAAAAGCGGCTTTCAGCAGCGCTTTACCGGCAGGGGAAAGGCGGCAGGCATCATTTAAAATGTCCGGCGTAATATGTGCATTGCAGGTAATTTCCGTACCTGCAAAACGCTCATTTTGAATTTTTCGGGCAGCATTAACACGCTCACGAATTGCAGCACTCGGCTCTGCTTTCTGGCAGTCAGAGAGTTCTTCAAAGTCGACTGGAGGTACTTCAATATGTAAATCCAGTCGGTCAAGCAGCGGACCGCTGACGCGGCTTAAATAGCGGCTCACTTGGTCGGGCTTGCAGGTGCATGGCCGTGTCGGGTGCCCAAAATAGCCGCAAGGGCAGGGATTCATGGCCGCTACCAGCATGAAAGAGCAGGGATAAGTTACTGTACCGCTGACGCGGGAAATCGTAACTGTGCCATCTTCCATTGGCTGACGCAGCACTTCCAAGGTAGCACGGGCAAATTCGGGCAGTTCATCTAAAAACAAAACGCCGTTGTGTGCCAAAGAAAGTTCACCGGGGCGGGGAATAGTGCCGCCACCGGAAAGGCCAGACGGTGAGATTGTGTGATGCGGTGCACGAAATGGCCGCATGCTGACCAAAGAAGTTTCGTGCGGCAAAACACCGGCAATCGAATGGATTTTTGTCGTTTCCATCTGTTCTTCCAGTGTCATATCCGGCAGAATCGAAGGCAGACGTTTTGCAAGCATGCTTTTCCCAGAGCCGGGGGGCCCGATTAGAAGCACGTTGTGTCCACCGGCAGCGGCAATTTCCAAGCCGCGCTTTGACTGCAGCTGCCCCCGCACATCGGCAAAATCAAGGGAGCGATCAAACGCACTTTTTTGCAAAGGCAATGGTTCTGCCGGCCGAATTTCTCTTTTTCCCTGTAGAAATTCTATCAGCTCTGAAACATGATGCAGCGGAAAAACTTCAATTCCTTTTACGGCAGCTGCCTCTGGTGCATTTTCAGCCGGCAGAAAAATGCGGTGAAAACCGTTTTCCTGTGCACCGATTGTCATAGGAAGCACACCCTTTACCGGGCGCAGACCGCCGCTGAGTGAGAGCTCCCCTAAAAACATGCTGTCCCGCGGGTCTGCATCCATTTGTCCGGAAGCACGCAGCAGACTGACAAATAGGGGCAGATCGTAAATCGGGCCTTCTTTTCGTTTGTCTGCAGGGGCCATGTTGACGGTGACTTTACCCTCAGGGAAAGAGAACCCACAGTTTTTCATAGCTGAACGCACCCGGTCTTTTGATTCCTTTACCGCTGCGTCTGGCAGGCCAACCATATCAAAAGACGGCAGGGTTCTTGTAATATCTGTTTCCACTAAAACAGGGAATGCGTTCATTCCATAAAGTCCCATACTGTATATCTGCGAAACCATAAACAGACCTCCTGCGTAAATTTGCGGGAATTCCCCCGAAAGACATCTGCACAATATTATACGACTTTTCTGTTGTAAAAGATATCTTTCCCTGCTACTTTCTGCTTTATTAGGGAAAATCAATTCCGCCTGCCGCTATTGACTTCCCTATAATGATGCTGTAAAATAAACATAAAGTTTGGGAATAGGCGGTCTAAAATGTTTGATGAGGAGAACCCTGACGAAAAAGTGTTGGCTGCCTGCACAGATTTGCAGCTTGCGCAGATGATTAAAAGCGGCAGTTCACGGGCTTTTGTCGAGCTGACTGCACGCTATGTCGACCTTGTACAAGCAAAGTCTGCACCTTTTCACGGAACTTTTTTAGACCGCGACGATTTTTATCAAGAGGGTTTATGGGGGCTTTACACGGCTGCCTGTACATTCGACCCAAACCGCGGTGCTAAGTTTGCTACTTATGCGGGTACATGTATTCACAACCGCATGGTTATGGTTTACCGCAGTGCAAAAAGCGGACGCAGCCAGCCGCCAAACGGCTTTGTTCCTCTGAGTGATGCGGAACTTTCCGCAACAGATGCAGCAGATCCCGAGGCACGCGTCTTAGCAAAAGAGCGTCTGCAAAAAGTTCGCTTTGCAATACAGAATATTCTGACCCCAATGGAGCAGCATACACTGCAGCTGTACTTAAGCGGCTGTACCTATGCAGAGATTGCTCAAAAAATGCAGATATCTGTAAAAGCAGCCGATAATGCAATGCAGCGTGTACGCCAAAAGCTGCGCAAGCATTGTTAGTTCATTCATTTACCGACGTAAGCAGTTCTTAAGCCCCTAAACAGCAAAAAATGAGGGAATTAAAAATGTATCAGGACAAAACACTGATTTGTAAAGACTGCGGAAAAGAATTTGTCTTTTCTGCCGGCGAGCAGGAATTTTACGCGGAAAAGGGATTCATCAATGAGCCCTGCCGCTGTAAAGAGTGCCGCGCAAAGCGCAAGCAGGGCGGTCAGCGTCGTACAGAACGCCCCGAGCGGAAGATGTATTCGGCCGTGTGCGCAAGCTGTGGAAAAGAAACGAAGGTTCCTTTTCAGCCGCAGGAAGGCCGGCCGGTCTACTGTGCCGAATGCTTTGCAAAAATGCGGAGAAAATAAAGGTTGTTCCAATGTGCGTTCTATCAGCCTCGGGACTTTTCCCGGGGCCTTTTTAAAACAAGGAGGCAAAACAACATGGTCGTTACAAAAGATTCTGTAATTGGTGAAATTATGGATGCAGACAACTCTACCGTTCCTTATTTCCTGCAGATGGGTATGCACTGCTTAGGATGCCCGGCGTCCCGCGGCGAAACTTTGGCAGAAGCCTGTGCCGTGCATGGTGTGGATGTAGAAGAACTGGTTGAGGTTTTAAATCAGCACTTAGCAGACAAAAAATAAAAGAATCTAATGCCGCTCGGTAACGGTCTTTGTTTTCCGGGCGGCATTGTTTTGGAGTCATTCAATATGAAAGAACCATCTCTAAAGCTTGGCGACAGGCTGCAGCTTTGCGCTTCTTTTGTTCGTCAGGGTACCCGCCTGTGTGATGTAGGCACAGACCACGCTTATTTGCCTATCTGGCTTGTTTTAAATGGCTGTGTTTCTTCTGCTTTAGCGTGTGATGTGCGTGAAGGCCCGCTGGAAACTGCCCGTGCAAATGTCCTCCATTACGGGCTGCAGCAAAAGATTTCGCTGCGTTTGTCTGACGGCCTAAAAAAGATCTCTTCACAAGAAGCCGATGACATTGTCATTGCCGGTATGGGTGGGGACTTGATTTCCAGAATTGCAACAGAAACAGCATGGGTAAAGGATCCGAAAAAGCGGCTGATTCTTCAGCCGATGACAAAGCCGGTGCGTCTGCGCACCGCCATGGCACAGTCTGGTTTTTCCCTGCTGCGGGAAGAGGCCGCTTTTGATGACCACCGGGTTTATACTGTGATGCAGTACCAATATCTGCCCCAAGAGATACAAAACTGCAGAAAAGCAGAACTGTATACAGGTGGTATGACCGGGAAAAATGCCGCTGAAAAGGAATATTTACAGCGGCAGTGTGTAAATTTAAAGCGCCATTTAGCTGGCCTTTTGCGTACAGGAAAAACAGAAGAAACAGAAAAGCTGCGCCTGGCTGCGGCACAGATTGAAAAGATACTTTTTATGAAAGGAGAAGATGAACAAGATGACGACAACCGGAGAAATTTATGATTATATTGATTCCTTTGCGCCTTTCGCATCAGCAATGGATTTCGACAATCCCGGATTGCTGGTAGGAGAAAGGACAACATCGCTGCAAAGGATTCTTTTTGCGCTGGATATCACCCCTGACGTTGTGCGGGAGGGAAATAAACTTGCTGCACAGCTGATTGTCAGCCATCATCCGGTCATTTTTAATCCACTTAAGCAGCTGAAAAAGAATTCTGCACCTTATTTGCTGGCGCAGTACGGAATTGATGCAATCTGTGCACACACCAACCTGGACATGGCGGCAGGCGGAGTCAATACTGCATTGGCAGCCTGTCTGCAGCTGCAGCATGTGCACACGCTTGCAGAGTACCAGCCTGAACTTCCAGAAGCGCTGATGGGAGATCTGCCGACGGCCTTAGAGCCTCAGGCATTTGCAAAACAGGTCAAGAAACAGCTTGCCTGTGACGGCTTACGCTATACAAACGGAAAGCGCAAAGTGAAAACAGTTGGTCTGTGCAGCGGCGGTGGAGCAGATTTGCTTTACGCAGCAGTGGATGCCGGCTGTGAGGGCTTTGTAACTGGCGAAAGCAAACATAATCTTCTGCTAGATGCAGAGCAGTTGCAGCTTACCTTGGTGGATGCAGGACACTACGCGACAGAAGTGATTGTCCTAGACCCCCTGATGCAGCGTATCTCTGCACAGTTCCCTGCAGTACGCTGCATTAAAAGCCAGACAATGCACAGCCCAGCTGCTTATTTGTAATTTATTATTCTATATTTCTATTGATTAAAGGAGGGAGAGCATGGCACTTGATGGTGCTTTTCTTAGACATATCAAAAAAGAGCTGGAAGCTGCTTTGCTTGGCCGCAAAGTAGACCGTATCTATCAGCCAAACCATGATGAACTTTTTTTGTTCATGCGCAGCAAAGAGGGTACACAAAGGCTGCTGCTTTCCGCCCGTGCAAACAGTGCCCGCGTGCACCTGGTAAATGCAACACCCGAAAACCCAAAATACCCGCCGATGCTCTGCATGCTTTTGCGCAAGCGCTTAGCCGGTGCGCGCTTAGTACAAATTCGCCAACCGGGCCTCGAGAGAGTCCTGCTTTTTGATTTTGACGGAACCAATGAACTAGGCGACACCGTTCGGTTAACCTTAGCTGTTGAAATCATGGGACGCTACAGCAACGTCATCTTTATTGATGAAAACGGAAAAATTATAGATGCACTCAAGCGTGTAGATGCTGAGATGAGTTCAGAAAGACTGGTCCTTCCCGGTTTGACTTATCATCTGCCGCCACCGCAAGACAAGCTTTGCCTTTTACAAATCACACCACAGCAGGTAATAACGCATATAGAAGCCCTGCCGGGAGAAATGCAGCTGCAAAAAGCCCTGCTGCGGACTCTGCAGGGTTTGTCGCCGGTTGTCTGCCGCGAAGTTCAGTTTCAAACCGGGCAGGGACAGGATGTGCTGATTCATGCAATGACTTCTACACAAAAAGAAAGCTGTCTTGCATCTCTTACTGCTTTGCAAAAAACAGTCTTGGAACAGTCAGGCATTCCCTGCATGGCTGTCGGCAAACAAAAGCCGCTGGACTTTTCTTTTTTGCCCATTCATCAATATGGAAGCCAGGCAGAATGTATAGAGAAGTCAAGCTTTTCTGAGCTGCTGGATTCTTTCTATGGTGATCGCGACCGCATTGAGCGTATGCGCGTAAAGAGTCAAGATTTGCTTCATATTTTGGCAACCGTAACTGACCGTATCAGCCGCAAAATCAATAATCAGCGCGCCGAACTGAAAAATTGCGCAAAGCGTGACGAACTGCGCATGTGCGGAGATTTGCTGAATGCGAACCTTTACCGTATTACCAAGGGAAGTACAAGCGTAAAGCTGGAAAACTTTTATGCAGAGGGACAGCCGCTGGTTGCAATTCGTTTGGACCCAGCCCTTTCGCCAAGTCAAAATGCGCAAAAGTATTATAAATCTTACCGGAAAGCGCGCACTGCACAGGAAGTGCTAACCGTACAAATTCAAAATGCCGAAGCCGAGCTTGCTTATTTAGACAGTGTCTTTGATGAGCTTTCGCGCGCAGAAAAAGAACGCGACTTAAATGAAATCCGTGCAGAGCTTACTGAAAGCGGCTATCTGCGCCGCCAAAAGGCAAAGCGGCAGAAAGAAGCTACTGCTCGCCCGCTGGAGTTTCGTACAAGTGATGGGTTTCGTGTACTGGTTGGCCGCAATAACCGCCAAAATGACCAGCTGACCTTAAAGCAGGCACATAAAAACGATGTTTGGTTGCATACACAAAAGATTCCAGGCTCTCATGTAATTCTCGTAACAGATGGAAAAAAGCCGACAGATACAGCCATTTTGCAGGCTGCCATTCTGGCTTCCTGCTACAGCAGGGGAAAGGACGCAGCAAAGGTGCCAGTGGATTATACCCTGGACCGTTATGTCAGCAAGCCGCAAGGAGCAAAGCCCGGCATGGTTATCTATGCGAATCAAAAGACTTTGTATGTGACACCGGATGCCTCTTTTGCAAAGCAGCATACACTCCAATAGAAAGGAAGTACCGCCGTGGCAGAAGAAAACACACAGGAACGCAAAGCAGAGCTGGATGAAGCCAATCAGCTGAAAGATGAAGTAATGCAGGGGCTTCAGGTAGGCGAACCTGCAGAGCGTCTTTTGCTCAAGGCAATTCATGCCTTGGCCCTCATCGATAACGACAGTGTTTCGTATAACGAAGCAAAAAGTACAATGATTGCCATTTACGGTGACACTCTTGGGCAGGAAGTACCGCTGCAGATTGAACTGGAAGCTTTTACAAAGCGCCTTGCAACAATTAAAGCATTTTATGAAAAGGCAAAAGCAGAGGAAAGTGAAGAACCCGATACTCTTTCCAGAGCGTTAAACGCGATTCGCGCACATGAGCGCCGCATTGCTTACCTAAAAGAAAGAATAAGCAAACTGAAAAAATAAAAGAACGAAAATTGCAATAACAAATTGAACACTCAGAAAGAATAAAAGTGTGGGGTCATGGCCGAGCACAAATCAAGTCAAGTTGGGCATCGAACAGTTCTTCTGGTGCGAGGTAACCAAGCCGCTTTCTCGGCAGTGCGTTTATCTCATCTGCAAACATTTGGACAGCTTCATTAAAGTAGTTTTGAATGGACACCCCTTTAGGTATGAAACGCCTCAAGACACGATTTGTACGCTCATTTACTGGCCGCTCCCAAGCGGAATAAGGATGTGCGAAATAGACGGTAGTTCCCAATGCCTCAAATGCAGAAAAAGCTGCGAATTCACTGCCATTATCCGTTGTAATACTGCGGAATATCTCGCCGAATCGTTCCCCAAACTGGTCGTGCAACTGCCTCATAGCATCGGCGATTCCGTTCGTTGTTTTCCCATCTACCCGAAAGGCGAGACAGTAGCCGGTCAATCGCTCCACAATGGTAAACACTACTGGCTCACCTTTCTTTTTTCGTCCAAGCACCGTGTCCGATTCCCAGTGGCCAAAGGTGTTTCGCTGATTCACTTCGGCCGGCCGTTCATCCAGACTTTTGCCGTTCAAACGTTTGGAAATGCGGGGGTTCCCACGCTTTCTCCTTGTCAGAGCCTCAGGAAGATCAAAGGGCGTAAGCACTATTTCGCCTTTCCAAAGAAGGTTATAGAGTGTTTTGGTACAGGAGATTTCATCTGCGGGAAACAAGCCTTTGCTCCTTGCATGGCCTACGCAGGCATCGAACGACCATTTATGCACACGCACCTGCTCCGCTGTCCAGCGAAGGAAGGCCGAGTCTCTTGGTATGCTTCTGGTGCGGCGGCAGTGGCTGCGGTTCGCACAGTATACGGCGGCTTTTCTCTTTGCAGTGTATCCGGGCCTGCGACCGTGACCGCAATAAGGAGGCGTTCCGCGCTGCAGCTCATAACCGACGGTTGATGGGCTGCAATTGATCATCCGGGCGACGGCTCTGTTTGAATATCTTGAATATCCTAGCTTTTTTAGTTGTTGGATTGCTCCCCGTTCTTCTGCTCCCAGGTTCTGTCCACGCTTGCGTTCTGCCGAGATTATGATAGAATGACTATATTCCATGGCGTTTGGTCCCTTCTGTCAGAGTTTTGTGTGGTAACTTTATTCTAACAGATGAGTCCATTCACCATGGACCTTTTTATGTGTTCAATTTGATTTTACAATTTACCAAAAATAAAAGAAACCGCCACCGGAAAAACCGGTGGTGGCCTTTTTAATTTTCATAGGTTTTGTAGATCAACAGGAAAGTGCTTTTTTCAAGGCATCCAAAGTAACCACAAAGTCTGCCTCTGTCATCAGCATTGAAATATCTTCATCAGATGTTGTAACAATACGAATATCCGAATTGACAGAAGATACCGCAGAAAGCACCTTGGCGGCAACACCCGGGGTGTGTACCATATCTTTATCAAAAACGTTGATTTTGCAGTTTCCGCTGCTTACAATCGTTTTGATTTTTGCTTTCTCCTGCAAAGAAGAAGTAAATTTCAAGATTTTTCCGAGATCATCATCACTAATCGTAAAAGAAACCGCAGTGTGAGAACCATGATTTGGAGAAAGAGAAATCATGTCAACATTTACACCGAGGTCCGCAATTTTCACAAAGATATCCGCAAGGAAATCCGGACGTGCCGGACAATTCTGCAGGGTAATCAGCGTAATTTCGCTGGTGGTATTGATGGTTTGTTTTGCTGCCATCTTCTCTTTTCACTCCTTATTTCAGCAAATTTGACATATCGTACAGGCCTGCCGGTTTGCCAGCCAAAAATACGGCGGCATTTACTGCGCCAGCTGCAAAGACTTCTTTCGATTGCGCTGAGTGCGACAGCGTAATCACTTCATGATGACCAGCAAACAAAACTTCGTGTTCACCAACAATTGTTCCGCCGCGAATCGAATGAATGCCGATTTCACTTGGCTCCCGCTTTTTACGCTGAGAATGACGGTCGTAAACATAGTGCATATCGCCGCCGCGTGCCTGTGATACTGCATCGGCAATCATCAGTGCAGTTCCGCTGGGTGCATCAATTTTTTGGTTGTGGTGCTTTTCTATGATTTCCACATCAAAAGCTGGGCCTAAGACCTGTGCAGCTTTTTTGCTAAGCTCAATCAGCAGATTAATACCCAAAGACATATTGCGAGAATAAAAAACGGGAATCGCCTTTGCTGCTTCTTTCAGTTTTTCAACCTGAGCACTGTCATATCCGGTTGTGCACAGCACAACCGGGACTTTGTTTTGTTTAGCATAGTCGAGCAGGGGAAGAAGTGCAGAGGGATTAGAAAAATCTATCACAACATCTGCCGGCACATTCACTTCTGCAGGCGAAGAAAAGACCGGGAAATCACATGCGCAGGAACGCACATCTACACCAGCCACTGCCTGCACGTCTTCACGGCCGGAAATCTCAGCGGCAACTACATGACCCATGTGACCGCTGCAGCCGCTAATTAAGACATTTATCATTTTACATATCCCTCTTTCGAGATTTTTCTTAGATACATTTGTACGCTTTTAGTGCTGCAAAAAGCTTTGCCTTTGCAGCATCATCCATTTCAACCAGCGGCAGGCGGCAGATGCCACAGTCAAACCCCATCATGCGCATAGCTTCTTTTACAGGAATCGGATTGATATCCATAAACAAAGCGTCCATCAGGGGCAGGTACTCTGCTTCCATCTCTGCTGCTTTTTTTGTATCGTGCTGAAAGAAAGCTGTGCACAAATCATGCATCTGCTTTGGCATGCAGTTGGCAAAAACCGAAATAACACCTTTTCCGCCAAGAGAAAGCATAGGCAGCGCCTGGTCATCATTTCCGGAGTAGACATTAAAATTGTCTTTGCAAAGGGAAATGGTACGTGCTACAGATGTAATATCACCGTTTGCTTCTTTTACGCCATTGATATTGGGGTGCTGTGAAAGGATCTGATACGTTTCCGGTTTTACATTGACGCCGGTACGCGACGGAACATTATAGATAATAATTGGTTTCTGGACACGGTCAGCAAGGTATGTGTAGTGGGCAATCAAACCTTTTTGTGAAGTCTTGTTGTAGAAAGGTGTTACAACCAACAGTGCATCTGCACCAGCAGCCTCGGCTGTTTTGCACAGTTCTAAAGCATGTGCTGTGCAGTTGCTGCCGGCGCCGGCAATAACCGGTACACGGCCGGCAATCTTTTTTACGCCGTGCTGCAGGATTTTCTCATATTCTTCCGCTGTCAGAACCGGAGATTCGCCCGTGGTCGCACACAGAACAATAGCGTCTGTGCTATTGGCAAGGTGAAAGTCCAGCAAGCGGTCCAGCATTTCATAGTTTACAGAACCGTCCTGCGAGAAAGGCGTGACCAGCGCAACCGCAGATCCAGTAAAAATTGGATTTTTCATAAGAAATGCCCCCATAAATTAATCCATATAGCCCTTTGCTGCAAGCAGCTCAGCAAGCAGCACTGCACCGCCTGCGGCACCGCGCAGAGTGTTGTGAGACAGGCAGACAAATTTAATTGTATATTGGCTGTCCGGACGCAGTCGGCCGATAGATACAGCCATTCCTTTTTCAAGGTTGCGGTCCAGCCGCGTCTGCGGGCGGTCTTCCTCACGGAAATAATGCAGAAATTGCTTTGGAGCACTCGGCAGTTTCAGCTCCTGCGGAACACCCTTGTAGGTTTCCCAGCGCTCGATAATTTCTTCCATAGTAGCCGGCTTTTCAAAAGTTGCAAAGACTGCCGCAGTGTGGCCATCCGAAACAGGGACACGCAGGCACTGAGACGTGATATTCGGCTCTGTAGCATTTACAATCTTTCCGTCTTCAATATGGCCCCAGATCTTCATCGGCTCGTTTTCGCTTTTGCCCTCTTCGCCGCCGATAAAAGGAATTACATTATCTAAAATCTGCGGGAAAGTTTCAAATGTTTTTCCGGCACCGGAAATTGCCTGATAGGTGCAGGCCAGTACTTTGGTCACATGCAGGTCCATCAGCGGCTGAATTGCTGGGACATAGCTTTGCAGAGAACAATTTGATTTGACAGCGATAAAACCGCGCTTTGTTCCCAGGCGCTTGCGCTGTGTTGGGATAATCTCTGCATGGTCTGCATTGATTTCCGGGATAATCATCGGCACATCCGGCACCAAGCGGTTTGCACTGTTGTTGGAAATAACCGGGCACTCATGCTTTGCGTACATTTCTTCCAGCTGACGGGTAGCGTCCTTTGGCATATTGACCGCACAGAAAACAAAGTCGACCATGTTCGTGACTTTATCTACATCTTTTTCTGCGTTAAAAATCACCATGTTTTTCATTGCTTCCGGCATCGGCGTTTTCATCAGCCAATGGTCGCCGACTGCTTCTTGATATGTTTTTCCTGCGGACCGCGCACTTGCCGCAAGCGCTGTGACATGAAACCACGGGTGGTTTTCCAACAGCGTTGCAAAGCGCTGGCCGACCATACCTGTTGCACCGATAATACCGACATTGTACTGTTTCATTGTTTACAGAAGCCTCCTATAAGGGTGTGGAAAAACTTGCAGGTACAAAAAAGACCGGTTGCAAACCGGTCGTCTCACATCTATAATAGAGAAGTTCGGCAAAATGGAAAAGGACTTCTTTTGCCGATAGCGCTCCATCATATTGCTATGACGACAGTTGAGGCGATTTTCACGCGTCAACCAGGAAACCGGTGTACCAAAACCGCTCCTTCGGCGAATTTCCCTTTCGCAGGCTTTCATAAGCTTTGGCAGCTTCCGGCTCTGCTACTCTTTCAATCCGCACCTCTATCTCTTGCATATCATAGCAGACTTGCTATTGGATGTCAATTTATTTATAATAAAGATGCGGTGCTGTCCCATAAAGATACCGTAATTTTTTCAGGAAGCCGCAGCCGCGGTTTTTTGAATACTATAGGAGAAACAGTATGCAACTAGACCTGAATAATTTACAGACCAAAGATTTTTATTATGACCTTCCAAAAGAATTGATCGCCCAGACACCTGTAGAGCCAAGAGATGCTTCACGGCTGTTAACGCTGAATAAAAAAACCGGCGAAATTGCTCATTGCCATTTCCATGATATTACAGACTGGCTGCGCCCAGGCGACTGTTTGGTACTCAATGATTCCCGTGTGCTGCCTGCACGCATTTACGGTATTAAAGAAGACACCGGCGCCCGTGTAGAGTTTTTACTGCTGACCAACCAGGGAAACGACACCTGGGAAGTTTTGTGCAAGCCAGGCAAAAAAGCAAAGATCGGCACACACTTTACATTTGGGGACGGTCTCTTAAAAGCAGAAGTGACAGATGTGCATGATGATGGCAACCGCATTGTCCATTTTTCATACAGCGGCAGTTTCTTTTCTATTTTGGACCAGATAGGACAGATGCCTCTGCCACCGTATATTAAAAAGAAACTGGAAAACCAAGAACGGTACCAAACTGTCTATTCCCGCGAGGTCGGCTCTGCCGCAGCGCCAACCGCCGGCTTACACTTTACCAAGGAGCTCTTAAACAAGGCGAGAGCTATGGGCGTAAAGACGGTCTTTGTCACCCTGCATGTCGGTTTGGGGACTTTTCGTCCTGTTACTGCCGATAAAGTAACTGATCACAAAATGCACTCAGAACATTACCTGCTGCCGCAGGAAACGGCGGATGTCATCAATGCCACGAAAAAGGCCGGCGGCCGCGTGATTTCGGTTGGCACCACCAGCTGCCGCACACTGGAAAGTGTCGCTGCAAAAGAAGGCTGTATAAAGGAAAGCGAAGGGTGGACCGACATTTTTATTTATCCCGGCTTTCAATTTAAAGTGCTTGACGGCCTCATTACAAATTTTCACCTGCCGGAAAGCACCCTGATTATGCTGGTGAGCGCCTTTGCCGGCTACGACCATATTATGAACGCTTATCGGGTTGCTGTGCAGGAAAAATACAGATTTTTTTCCTTTGGAGATGCAATGTTCATCTACTAATTCTCCCAAATTTTAATTTTGTATAATAGAAGGATTGCAAATTATATGTATACGCTTTTAAAGCAAGAGGGGCTGGCCCGGCGCGGTACCTTTCAAACACCGCACGGCACTATTCAGATGCCGGCCTTTATGAATGTTGCAACCGACGGTGCAATTAAGGGTGCAGTTTCTGCACTGGACCTAAAAACAGTGCACTGCCAAGTACAGCTTTGCAACACATATCATCTTCATCTGCGCCCAGGTGATAAGCAAGTTTACCAACTCGGCGGGTTGCAGCAGTTCACTCAATGGGACGGCCCCATTTTGACCGACAGCGGCGGCTTTCAGGTCTTTTCTCTGGCAAAGCTGCGGAATATCAGGGAAGAGGGCGTCACTTTTGCTTCTCATATTGACGGACACAAAATCTTTATGGGTCCAGAGGAAAGCATGCGCATACAGTCCCACCTTGGCAGCACGATTGCCATGGCTTTTGACGAGTGTATGCAGAACCCAGCGCAATATGACTATGCGAAACGTTCCGTGGCGCGCACCACGCGCTGGCTGTACCGCTGCAAAGCAGAGCTGAGCCGGCTCAACACACTTCCCGGCACTATTAACCCGAAGCAAATGCTGTGGGGCATTAACCAAGGCAGCATCTACGATGATTTGCGTATTGAGCACATGAAGCAGATCGCGGAACTTGACCTGCCCGGCTATGCCATTGGCGGGCTGGCAGTAGGGGAGAGTACCGACATCATGTACCATATTCTTGAGATACTGTATCCCTATATGCCAAAGGACAAGCCGCGCTACCTGATGGGGGTCGGTACACCTGCAAATATTTTGGAAGGGGTGCGCCGCGGCGTTGATATTTTTGACTGTGTCATGCCTACCCGCAATGCACGCCACGGACATGCCTTTACCATGCAGGGCGTGCGAAATATGATGAACGCAAAATATGAGCTGGACCAAAACCCGCTGGAAGAAGGCTGTCAATGCCCAACCTGCCAGCACTTTACACGTGCCTATATTCATCATCTGCTGAAAGCAAAGGAAATGCTGGGTATGCGCTTAATGGTTTTGCACAACCTTTATTTTTACAATACTTTTTTAGAAAAAATTCGTGCTGCCCTGGATGCAGGCGCATTCGAGCAGTTTTACCGCGAAAATATAGAAGCAGTCAGCAGACGTATTTAGAGCTTTTTTCTGTTTTTAACAAACTACAGTAAACTTTCTGTGATTTTTCTTGCAAGCTTGTTAAGAAATTGTTATAATGGTTTCATTCACTTGGAGGTGCTGAAATATTATGTTTAACCCTGTAACCCTGTCCTCTTCTTCATCAAGCAGTGCATCAGCCGCATTAGTTACCTTTATTCCCATCATTTTAATCTGTGTTTTAATGTGGGCTATGATGCGTCCGCAGAGCAAACGCCGCAAGGAAGAAGAAAACATGCGCAAAAATGCGCAGATCGGCGATGATATCACCACAATAGGCGGTATCTGTGGGCGTATTGTCGGTATGAAAGAAGACAACGATACACTGATTATTGAGACCGGAACCGACCGCGTAAAGCTGCGCATTAAGCGCTGGGCTATCGGCAGTGTAGATACCATCCACGATACTCCTGCTGCACCGCCGAAAAAGAGAAAGTTCTTTGGCAGCAAAAAAGCAGATGATACTGAAACCGCACAGGACAGCAAAGAGAAAAAGCTTGAGGATTCCGCAACAAAGGACAAGTAATCAACCAGCACCGCTGCGCCTTTGTCGTGTTCCTTTTGCTTTTTGAAAATGAATACTTTCGTCGCCTCTCTCATATGATTTTGTAAACAAGATTGTATGAGGGAGGCATTTTTTATGAAAAGCAGCAGAATTATTTCCACAAAGCCTGGCACGCTGCTGCTGCGGTCTGTCTTGGTCGGCATGATCGGCGGCGCAGCGTCCTGTGCATTGCTGCTGCTTCTTGCGGCTGCGGTAATTCAGTCCGGCGGAAAACTGCCGCAGCAGTTTTTACAGCCGCTCATCCTTATTATCTGCAGCATTAGTGCTTTTCTTTCCGGATTTTTAGCATCAAAAATCGGTCGCCGGCGTGGCTTGCTGACAGGCGCCGTCTGCGGGCTGCTCTTATTCCTACTCTGCCTTATTGGCGGTATTGTCAATACACATGATGTTTTTAGCATTTCTGCGCTTACGCGGCTGCTGGTAATGATGCTTGCCGGGGCTCTGGGCGGCTACCTTGGAATGTACCAGAGGCGAAAAGTCTGATAAATTTCTTTCTTTTGCAGTCTTTATGTGTTATAATAAGAGAAACTCTGAGGAAAGGTCGGAAATTCTCATGAAACAGATTAAAACACTGAATCAGGCTAACCTGAAAGAAAGCTGTGTAAAAGGCGGCTGCGGCGAGTGCCAGGCTTCCTGCCAGTCTGCCTGCAAAGTATCCTGCACAGTTGCAAATCAGAAGTGCGAAAATAAAAACCGCTGAGAAACAGACATTGCTGTTTGCTTTTCATTAAAACCGCACAGTTTCAGTTAAAGGGGCAGGCTTTGTCTGTCCCTTCATTTTTGTAAAAATGGAGTTAAGTAAAAATGATACACAAGTACATGCTAAACGGATTTCGCATTGTGATGGATACCAATTCCGGTGCAGTTCATCTGTTTGACCCCGCGCCATATGACCTGCTGGACTACTTGGAAGACTCGGTCCCTCCGCAGATGCCGCCAGCTGCCCGCGAGGCTTTGCTGAAAAAGTATGACGCCGCTACTTTGGATGAAGCTTATCAAGAACTGCTGCAGCTGCAGGAAAAAGGACAGCTTTTTTCATCAGATGATTACGAGCAGTTTGCTGGCATGATGAAAGATGCACCAATCAAATCCATGTGCCTCAACATTGCTCATGACTGCAACCTACGCTGTGCCTACTGCTTTGCCGCACAGGGCGATTTCGGCAAAGGGCGTATGCTTATGCCCTTCAAAGTAGCAAAATCCGCAATCGACTTTTTAGTACGCGAATCTGCAAACCGTCATAACTTGGAAGTTGACTTTTTCGGCGGTGAACCGCTGATGAATTTTGATGTTGTCAAGCAGACCGTTGCCTATGCACGCGGCCTTGAAAAGGAACACAACAAAAACTTCCGGTTTACTATTACCACCAACGGCTTGTTGCTGGATGACGACAAAATTAACTTTATCAACCGGGAAATGTCAAACTGTGTTTTATCTCTAGACGGCCGCAAAGAGGTCAATGACCGCCTGCGTGTTTGCCCAGATGGCAAAACCGGTTCTTATGATATTATCGTTCCTAAATTTCAAAAGCTGGTCGCCGGCAGGGGAGACAAGGACTACTATGTCCGCGGAACTTTTACAAAGCATAACTTGGATTTTGTAAATGATATTCTCGCAATGGAGAAGCTGGGCTTCGAGCAAATTTCGGTCGAACCGGTCGTCTCTGATCCAGAGCTTTCCTACGCGATTCAAGAAGAGGACCTTCCCATCGTCTTTAAGGAATATGAACATTTGGCACAAGTGATGATTGACAAAAAGAAAACAGGAAAATGCTTTAACTTTTTCCACTTCATGATTGATCTGAATCAGGGTCCCTGCGCAATCAAGCGGCTTCGCGGCTGCAGCTGCGGAAACGAATATGTCGCTGTAACCCCGCTCGGTGAAATTTTCCCATGTCACCAGTTTGTCGGCAATGATGAATGGATCATGGGGAATGTACTGGATGGTACCTATGACCATGAGATGAAAAACCGCTTTGCCGCAGCAAATGTTTATACGAAAAAAGAGTGTAAAAACTGCTGGGCTAAATTTTACTGCAGCGGCGGCTGCAACGCCAACAATCAAAAGTATGAGGGCGATATCTTAAAGCCGCACAGCATTGCCTGTCAGCTGGAAAAGAAGCGCCTAGAGTGTGCAATTATGATTCAAGCTGCAATGGCTGAATAACAAAAGAATGTCGTTCCACCTACATCCATGCATAAAAATGCATGGATGTATTTTTATGCAAAAATCAAAATATACATTAGTTTACATAACTTGTTGTCAGGTTACATAATTCACTCTACATAAATTCGTGAGTCTTGCATAAAGTTTCAAAATTAACCGCTGAATAGTTGAAACCCCGATGAAAAAGGTATATAGTTAGTAAATACAAGAGCTTTTGCCGTGATTTTTCAGTATTCCCCGGCCATATCGTTTCTTTTGTCTCTTGCAACTATGTATATAGCATATCCGCTCTCTCTGCATCATAATCTTATGTAAAAAAGATTATGAGTGAAAGGGCAGTAAAGAATTATGAAAATCATTTTGCAAAATCTACCGAATACTAGATCTTTAAAATCTTCAAAAACAGAAATAAAGCACACGATGACACAAAATCGCCTGTTGGTTCTTTTAGGCACTGTGCTTTTGGGCGGCTTAGTCTGTGGGGCGCTGCTGGCCGGTCAGGCAGGCATTTCTGCACTGCAGAAGCTTGATTTTCTATTTAATAGCAATTACATTCTACGCAGCGGAACTGCGGCGCTTTCTGTATTTCTTGCTTCTGTATGTTCGTCTTTTCTATTTGTATTTGCAGATTTTCTGTGCGGACTGTCCGTATGGGGAACTTTTCTGGTTCCTTTCGTTCCGTTTATCCGTGGAATTGGCCTCGGTATGACGGCTGGATATTTATATGTAACACATGGCTTTTACGGCGGGCTTTTTTACGCAGTTGTTTTGCTGCCCGGTGCCTTCTTCAGTTGTCTTGCCATTCTGTGGTCTGCAAAAGAAGCGCTGCTCTTTTCACATCGGCTTTCCCGTGCCGGTTTGTCTGAAAAGGGAGAACCCCCTAATTTTTTGAATTACCTTTCGCAGTTTGTCCGTGTGCTAGTACTGGTTTTTCTTGGTGCTGGCGCAGACACTTTGTTTTCCTGGGCATTTGCGAAATCTATGATATCTTTGCTTTAGACTTTTCTTTTACAGTACATGGAAGGAGAAAATTATGAAAGATTATTGTGCTGAATTTCATACATATCTTTCAGAAGTGAAAAGGGTATCTCCCAATACGCTGGATTCTTATCTGCGTGATACGGCTGATTACCTGCGGTTTCTGCAGGAAGAACAAGTTGCCTCACCGGCGCTGGCACAGAAAAAGACGGTGGAAGATTATGTTGCACATCTGCGCAAACAAAAAAAATCGATTGCAACTATTACGCGCCATACTGCCTCTATCCGCTGCTTCTATCAATTTCTGATTTTAAATGGGGAAGCAGACAGCAACCCTGCAAAAGAAATCAAGCTGGAAAAAGCGCCGCAGAAACTGCCAGAAATTTTAAGCGGCAGTGAAATCGAGCTGCTGCTGTCACAGCCGGATACAACACATCCGAAAGGCTGCCGCGATAAGGCTATGCTGGAGCTTCTGTATGCTACCGGCATTCGCGTTTCTGAGCTTGTAAATTTAAACGTAGGGGACGTTAATCTGCACACCGGCATGCTTTACTGCCGCGGAGAAAAAGCAGACCGGATGATTCCTGTTTATCGCAAAGCGGTGACAGCTGTATCCGATTATATTTTTCGTGTGCGCCGTGTAATTGCTGACCCGGGCGAAAAAGAAGCCCTTTTTACTAACCTAAACGGTCACCGGCTGACACGGCAGGGATTTTGGAAAATCATCAAGGGCTATACGCAGCAAGCTGGCATTACCAAAGAGATTACGCCGCATACACTCAGGCATTCTTTTGCGCTGCATCTTTTGGAAAATGGAGCCGACCTTAAAGATATTCAGCACATGCTTGGGCATGCCGATATTTCTTCTACGCAGGTTTATCTGCATCTGCTGAATAATCACACAAAAACGGTGTACAACCATTGCCATCCACGGGCAAAACTTGGCTGAGAAGAATCCAGGCATTGCGCAAATGACTTCTTTGGTGTATGATATAAAAAGCTGTATTTACCTTGCAGCACAGATGAAACAGGCATCCGTAAACTAAAGAAGAAAAGGAAGAAATGCAATGGGTTTTTTTAGCTCGCACTACAATCGTCCGGGTCCTGGTGTTTCTAAAGATGAACCGAAAGAAAACGGATTCATTCATTACTGGAAAATTTACGGCCGGCATTTTTGGGATTTGATGAAACTCAATATGCTGTTTTCTATTCCGGCAATTTTGCTTTTAATCGTCTTTGTTGCGATTGATGCAAAGACACAAAACTTTTTCCTTGCGGGAATTCCGTTAATTGCTTTATCGCCTTTCATGGCAGGTTTAACTTATGAAACGCGGAATTTTATTCGTGAAGAACATGTCTTTATTTCCAGTGACTTTTTTAGTAAGCTGAAAGAAAACTGGAAGCAGTTTTTAGCAAACGGAATTATCTGCTACTTCGTTTATGAAATCCTAGATGTGGCATTTCGCTTTTACGGCTCTGCACAAAATCAAAAGCAGCTTGGCAATGTTATGACAGTTATTGCATTTGCGATTAGCATTGCGGTTCTATTCATCTTTACAGTCATGCAGTTTTATATCCCGCTGCAGATTATTACATTCGATATGAAGTTGTCACAGATTTACAAGAATGCAGGTATTTTTGCGATAACTGCATTGGGGTGGAATTTTCTTGCCTTTTTGGTCAGCACTTTCTGCACGCTTTTCCTGCTGATGTTTATGTGGATGGGCCAGTATGCACCGCTATTCCTGGTTATCCTTGTTGCAGTTGCTATCTTCTTTTTGTGGAGTTTCTGGTCGTACACCGTTAACTCGTTGGTTTACCCAACGGTTGACCGCTACATGCTTCAGCCGGCCCTTAAAAAGAATGCCGCTGAAAAGCAGGGAGGGGACACTGCAGCTTCTACAGAAGAAAGTAATTTGTCTGATTTTACTGACTGGGATTCTGTGCACGATGATGATGACAACAACGACGACGATGAAGACGAAGATTAACATATTTACATAAAAAATTAAAAAAGGAACAGGCTGTGCGTTCTTGCACAGCCTGTTCCTTTTTTAATTTTTTTAATTATTATTTTATCCTTTCTTTTCTTGATTTGTATTTTTCTTTTGTACTTCTGCATTTGCTTGATCCGTATCTTCCTGCGTAACATGGGACAGAGGATTAGCTTCTGCAGCTTTTTGCATTTGTTTACTGGAGAGGTGCGTGTAGATTTCAGTTGTGCCAAGATTTTCATGTCCTAATATCTCTTGCAGTACGCGAATATCTACATTGCCGACCTGGTACATCAGGGTAGCCGCCGTATGGCGCAGTTTATGTACACTGTATCCGGGACCGCCAAGCTGTATGCCCGACAAATATTTTTTAACCAAATACTGCACTGTTTTAGGGCTGATGCGTTTATTCTGCCGACTAATAAACAACGCATACTTGTCTTTTAAATGATCTTTGGGGCGCACTTTTAGGTAATTATCGATTGCGTGCAGGCAGGCTTCATTTAAATAAATAATCCGTTCTTTGTTACCTTTTCCGACAATCCGCAGCGTATTGCTGCCGCGGCGAATATCGTTAATATTGATACCGACAAGTTCTGACAAGCGCATTCCGCAGTTTAGAAAAAGCATGAGAATACAGTAATCCCGCTCTTTATAGGGGCCACTAACTTGTTTGAGAAGATCAATGCTCTGGTTCAGCGTCAAATACTTTGGTAGACTACGTTTTACTTTGGGCGACTCTAAATCACGAATCGGGTTTTCTTCCAGCAAGTGTGCCTTTGAGGTAAGATAATTGAAAAAGGCACGCAGGCTGCAGCATTTGCGTGAACGCGCCGATGGTCCATTGTGGCGCACTTCCGCTAAATAATTCATATACTCATAAGTCTCAGTTAAAGTAACCGACTTGACAAAATTCAAATCAATATCGTCGATATGAATTACAGAGAGCGGTTTATCATGCAGTGATGGATCGCGCTGCTGTTTTAGGTACCGAAAAAAAGTACGCAAATCCAAATAGTATTCTTCGACAGTACGCGGTGATTTGCCCTTGATGGTCTGCAAATAGCCGAGAAACTGCTTAATGATAACAGGCGCCTCGTGCATATATTTTTCTTTCATTTACTCTTTAAGGCCTCCCTCAATTATACAAAATGTTCATTTTGTATAATTCCTTATAGCGAATTTTTCCTTCCTTTCAGAAGGTTCTTCAGTAGCCTGTTCTTTTTCAGTGAGAGGCAATATTCCCCCAATATCCTGTAACGGTCCATCAATAAGTGACACCGCTTGTACATGATGTTTCTGCAGAAAGCTTAGAATCTGTCTTGCTTCGGGGTGTCGCATAATACACCCAGCAAACGCCAGTTTGTTTTTTGCAATCTTTCCGCATGTCCCGCCTATGAATCCGTACGGATAGCCCTGCAAAGCCACAGCACCGGGCCGCAGACGCAGCACATCGATTCCGGCACTTTGGACAGCATCTGCAATTCCACTGTCTTCTGTTATAGCAGCGTCCTCATTGACTGGTACAATGCTGCATTTTGCATATCCCTGCTGTACCGGTATTAAGTGCAGGCCCTGCTTTTGATATGCCTGTTTCAGTTCCGGACAAAGACACTTTGGGTTTGCAAAGATCAAATGACCGATTCTTGCCGCATTCAGGCTGCAATCCTGCGGGTACTGCGAAAAGTCATAAACATTTGTTTGTAAAAGAAAAATACCTGCAGCTGCAAACCTGCGCTGTAAAAGCTCATTCGTGCAAAAGCCTTTTCCGCCGCTTAAGAAATGACACTGCATGTCCGCGTGTGAAGAAACCGGTGCCGAAAAGCGCGGATCTCCGGGAACTTTCAGTACAGTAATCTTCATCGTTTCTAATGCCTGTATAACGTCCCCTGCCCTTTCCGATACAGCAACAGCTGAAACTGGATTCTGCGGTAAATTCGGGCTGTTGACCCAGCGCAAAGTTTATCCCCTTTCCTAAAACGACCTGCATAAATTTCTTTGAGGATTCTCATACTATAAAGCAGAGGTGATTCCTATGCTTATTCACTGTGACCAGGACTGCAGCTATCAAAAAGACGGATACTGCACGATTGAAGTCCTTGCAAATTATCAACCAAATGGCTGTGTGCGGTGCATACAGGCAATTTCCCGTACTGATTTAGAAAGCGGAAATGCCGCTATTCCTGCTGTAGAGCCGCAAAAGCCTGTCGTACATTTTTAACGCCAATCAGCTGTATATCTGAAAAAGTACTGCCAAGCTGCTTTAAATTGTACCAAGGCAACACACATTTTTGAAAGCCCATTCGCTTTGCTTCATTGATACGCTGCTCTGCATGCATCACAGAGCGAATTTCGCCTGTCAGTCCTACTTCGCCAAAAACAATGGCATTGTCTGCAATCGGCACATCTTTTAAACTGGAAACCAAAGCCATAGCCACCGCTAAATCACAGGCAGGCTCATCCAGCCGCAGACCACCGATAACATTTAAATAGGCATCTAAATTTGAAAAATAATAGCCCGCTCGCTTCTCTAAAACTGCCAGAAGCAAATTCATGCGGTTGTAATCAAACCCAGTGGCCATTCTGCGCGGATTCCCAAAGCCAGATGAAGTTGCCAACGCCTGAATTTCCGCCAAGATAGGCCGGCTGCCCTCAATTACGCAGGTTACACAGGTTCCAGAAACATGTGTGGGACGGCCGGTCAGCATAGAAGCAGACGGGTTTTCTACCTGGTGCAGGCCGTCTTCTGCCATATCAAAAACGCCGATTTCGTTGGTTGAACCATATCGGTTCTTAACTGCCCGCAGGATTCGGTAGCTCATCTGGCGGTCACCCTCAAAGTACAAAACAGCATCTACAATGTGTTCCAGCACTTTCGGGCCGGCGATTGCACCGTCCTTGTTGACATGGCCAACTAAAATGGCAGGGATTTCCAATTCTTTAGCGGTGTGCATAATCGCATTGGTACATTCTCGCACTTGTGTTACACTGCCGGGAGAAGAATTCAGTGCAGCATTATTCATGGTCTGAATAGAATCCACCATTAAAAGGTCCGGCTTTTCCGTACGTACATGCTCCAGTACCCGCTGAATATCTGTTTCGGTCAAAATATAAAGATTTTCAGAGTTCACTCGCAACCGGTTTGCACGCAGCTTAATTTGTCGGCTGGATTCTTCTCCGGAAACATAAAGGATTTTCAACGTGCTGCCTAGATAATCGCATATCTGCAAAAGGATTGTTGATTTACCAATGCCCGGTTCGCCGCTAATCAAAATCAGAGAACCTTTTACGATTCCGCCGCCCAAGACGCGGTCCAGTTCGGAAACACCGGTTTTATAGCGTGGCTCCTCCTGCAGGCTGATTTCACGAATTGGCATAACTTGTGCGGCCTGCTGGTGAAAAGTGGAACCAGAGCTGCCCTGGCGTGTCGAAACAACAGGCTGCTGCAGCTCTTCTGTCATGGTATTCCATGCACCGCACCCGGGGCATTTTCCGTACCATTTGGGGGATTCATATCCACATTCTGAACATATATAAATACTTTTTAATTTTCCAGACATAGTGCTTCCATTCCTATTCGTAAGCCTTTTATCTTATCTGCTTCTCTTTTTATTTTATTATAGCGGAGGTTTGCGAAGAATACAAGGTTCCTTTCCCAGCGGCAACCGAAGAGGCTGTGCTGCTCTGACGCAGATACTGCAAAATACCGTTTGTAATAGCATCTGCCATTTTTTGCTGATAAGCTTCCTCATTTAAAAGTTTTGCTTCCGAAGCGTTCGACAAAAAGCCACACTCCACAAGAACCGCTGGGTCCTGTGCGTGCGTTAACAGGTAGATTGAGCGCGTTGCAGCCTTATTGCTGCGCTTATTTTCCGGCTGTGTGCGCAAAACGATCGATTGACGCAGCTGCTCAGCGAGCAGCTTGCTTTTAGGATGATTTGGAGAATAAAAAATTTGTGCACCGCTGTAATACCCATCTGAAAAATGGTTTTGATGAATGCTGACAAAAATGCCGCCGGGGTTCCCCTGTAAAATTGCAAAGCGTTTATGAATATCAGAAGCTTTTCGTTCGCGCAGAGTGGAAAGTGAATGGTCACCAAGCATTACATCTTCGCTGCGGGTCATCAAGACTCTGCATCCACCGTTTGTCAGTCCCTTTTCAACTTTTTTGGTGATCGAAAGATTGATTACTTTTTCTGGCACCGGAGAGCACCCCACAGCGCCCCCATCCTCCCCGCCGTGACCGGCATCCAAAATAACCAGCGGACGCAGCACTGCAGCCGCTGCAGCGGCTGTCTGTGCCGTATGGAAGCAAGAAACAGACAGCAGAAAGAAAAAGAAGACGCAGGCAGCTACTAAAACCGCCAGCATCCAGATATTTGTACATTTTGCTTTCATTATGCCATTCCTCCTCCCTGCATGTATATGCCGGGGAAGCAGGAAATAGCTCTTAAAAAGAAAGTGCTTTCCCCTGTACAGCAAAAAGTCGGATATCTGCTGCAATGCAGATATCCGGCTAAATTTAATTATTTACAGGCAATTTATCAAAAACGGTCTTTTTTAAGTGCAGATGTAGAAGAATACTGGTAATCAGCGAAACAACTTCTGCGATTGGGAAAGCAAACCAGACCGCGGTGATTTGATTTGTCATCTTGGCCAGCAAATACGCTGCAGGCAGCAGCACACACAACTGACGCATCAGGGTGACAATTAAACTGTATGTTCCTTTGCCGACCGCTGTAAATTCTGCAGAAATTAAAATGCCAAACGCTGCCGGCAAAAAGCAAAGACTGATTGTACGCAGTGCCGGTATACCCATGGCAAGCATTTTGGGCGATGCGTCGAAAATACTGAGCAAAGGCCCGGGGATTGTCATAAAAAGAATCATGCCAACCAGCATAATTGATGCCGCGATAGTCATGCCGATGCGCAGGGCGCTTTGTACGCGTTTCTTTTTGCATGCGCCAAAGTTATAGCCCATAATCGGAATAATGCCTTGATTCAAGCCAAAGACCGGCATAAACACAAATGACTGTAGCTTGAAATAGACACCGAAAATAGCGACTGCTGTTTCCCCGACATTCTGAAAAGAAATTAAAATGCGGTTGATGCCGCCGGTCATCACAGAGCCAATCGCATTCATGACAATAGATGGCAAACCGACTTCATAAATATCTTTAATCGTATCCCAGCTGAAATGAAAATCTTTAAAAGAAATATGTACATCAATTTCTTTATGAAGGACTACATAGATGGCAAGAAGCATAGAAAGGAACTGCCCAATAATCGTTGCCACAGCTGCGCCGGCAACATCCATATGCAGTGTGAAAATAAAAATAGGGTCTAGAATAATGTTTGCAATCGCACCGGTCAGCTGAAACAGCATGGGGTAAACCATGTTTCCTGTGGCACCAACGACCTTTTCCAAATTAACCTCAAAGCACATGCTGAAAGAACCAATACAGACAATCTGCATGTATTGAATGGCCCAATTTAATATTTGCTCATTCTGTGTAAACAGCTGTGCAAATGGCCGCGCGAAAAAGAGGCCGAGAATCAGAAAAATAGCATAGTTAAAAACACTCAGTAAGACCCCGTGTTCTGCGGCCAAGTCAGCTTCATCGGTTCGCTTTTCGCCTAAGCGCCGGGCAATCAGCGAATTTAAACCAATGCCTGTGCCAATGCAGACAGCGATCAGGATATTTTGAACCGGAAATACTAAAGAAACGGAAGTTAAAGCATTCTCATTGATACGGGAAACAAAAATACTGTCTACAATATTGTACAGCGCCTGTACCAGCATAGAAAAAATCGTTGGCAGCGACATGCTGACAACCAGCGGCAGCATTTTTTGTACACCCATACGGTTTTGTGTTGCAATTTGTTTTTTGTCGTCAGTCTTCAATTTTTCCTCCTGTTTGCAGTTCTTTGGCAATAGAGTAATAAGCCGTTATCAGCTCTTCTATGGAATACCTGCAGTTTGCCGGGCTGGTAGACGGCAGACAAACCGCAGGTATCTTTACTGTGGGAAAGACTAATTTTTCGTATAATAAAAAGGCCTTGCGGCCAGTCGTAAAGACAGCATGAATCTTTGTCTTTCGCAGCAGTGCCGAAATATCATTCGGCTTTGGCTCGCGGATACTGGAATCATCTGCACCACAAATGGAGCAGGAATGCAAAACGTCCCACAGGGCAATCTGATTTTGCAGCAAAAGTTCTTTTTTCGCAGGAATCGACCCTGGAACCGGCTGCTGCAAAACAGCGGCTAAAACACGCCAAAAGCGGTTTTGAGGATGCCCGTAGTAGAACCCGCTTTCGCGGGATTTAGGCGACGGCATAGTCCCCAAAATAAGCACCTGTGAGTCAGCCGCAAAAACAGGAGACAGCGGGTGAATAATCATTTCTGAAGCGATAGGCTTGTCCCCCCTCATTTCAGGTAAAAAAAAAGTAAACAGAGAAAGCAAAGCTCTCTGTTTACTACGACATGGAGGCGTCACCCAGATTCGAACTGGGGCATCAGGGTTTTGCAGACCCATGCCTTACCACTTGGCTATGACGCCAACTTGGAGCGAACGACGAGGCTCGAACTCGCTACCTCCACCTTGGCAAGGTGGCGCTCTACCAGATGAGCTACGTTCGCAAATGGTGCCTCCGAGCGGAATCGAACCACTGACACGGGGATTTTCAGTCCCCTGCTCTACCTACTGAGCTACAGAGGCAAAAAATGGCGACTCGGAACGGGATCGAACCGTCGACCTCTAGCGTGACAGGCTAGCGTTCTAACCAGCTGAACTACCGAGCCACTGCTGGTGGGAACAATAGGACTCGAACCTATGACCCCCTGCTTGTAAGGCAGGTGCTCTAACCAGCTGAGCTATGCTCCCAATTTTTTGTTTTGTGTTGCTGTTGTTCATCAGCGACGTGTATTATAATACAACAACTTCACGTGGATGTCAAGGCTTTTTTCAAAAAAACTAATTGTTTTTTTGGTGTTTTTTGGCTTGTGCTGCCAAACGCTGCAGTTCCTCCTCGGAAAAGTGATATGCACGCCCACAATACTGGCACTTTGCTTCAGCAATCCCTGTTTTAGGGTCTGCCAGCGTCAAGATTTGTTCTGGCGGCAGCGTCAACAGCGCCCGCTCTACCCGCTGCCTAGAACAATCACAGGCATAAGCGACGCGGGATTCATCCAGCTTTTCAAAAGGCATTCCCAGTAAAGCTTTGCCGCACATTTCTTCTATGCTGTCACCGGCTGCCAGCATTTTTGTCACAGCCGGCAGTGCCGCCGCGTTTGTTTCCAGCCGAGAAAGCTCTTCTTCCGTAATACCAGGCATTCCCTGTATCAGCAGCCCGCCCGACAAAATCTGTGAAGAGTCTTTTGTCCCCACCAGGACACCCAATGCGCATACGGTTGGGATCTGCTCACTGTAAGCATAATAAGCTGCTAAATCTTCAGCAATCTCTCCCGAAATCAATTTTGTATGCCCTGTATAAGGGGTGCGTTCCCGGTCGTCACGCATTACAGTCAAAAGGCCATTGTGCCCAACGGCTCCGCCAATATCTAATTTGCCATTTGGTTTGAGCGGCAAATCAATTTCCGGATGGGCGACATATCCGCGGCAGTTACCGCAACAGTCTGCAATCGCTGTTAAGGGGCCAAGCGGTCCACCGCCGTTTACCTTTACCTGTACGGTAGCGCCCTGATTTTTCAGCATAGCACCCATCATAGAGGCCCCAGATAGCAGCCGCCCCAGGGCCGCTGCTGCGGTTGGGCTGGTGTGATGAATTTGCTGCGCCGTTGCCACCATGTACGTAGAGTCAACCGCGCAGGCCATGACATGCTTGTTTTTAGTCAGGCAGCGAATCATTCTATCCATATTTTAAAGTCTTTCCTTTTCATTAACTTTAGCCTTTGCTTTGCGCGCAACATAAACAATGCGCTCTGTCTTTTCCTGTGGACTGTCAAACGTCATCTCGGAAAAAGCACCTGCCAGCTGCATTCCTGCAGATTTCAGCATGGACGCAACCTGTGTTTCTTCATAAGCGCGCTCGAAAAATTCTTCGCTTTCACGCGTATATACAGCCCCATTGCGCTTGAAAAAGTCCAGCGCAATGTCTACACGGCACCCCGCGGGGTGATAATGGTTCTGCCAGACACAGTATACAGAATCGGTATCGTAAATAAAAGTATTGTCCCCCAGAATTTTCTGGTGCTTGTATGGTGTATTCATATCAAATACAAAAAGGCCGTCTGGCTCTAAAAACAAAGAGACCCTTTCAAACGTGCGTTGCAAGTCTCTTTGGGTCTGCAGATGATTTAAGCTGTCAAGGGTGCAGAATACGGTATCTACGGTGCTGTACAAGTCTATGGCCTGCATCTGCTGGCATACAAAAAGAATTTTTTCACCGGCCGCCAAGGCCTTTTCCTGTGCCTGCATCAACATTTCAGAGCTGCCGTCTATTCCATAGATATCAAAGCCTCTTTGTTTTAGTTCCAGCGTCAGGCTGCCGGTCCCACAGGCAAGGTCCAGCGTAACACCGGAATTATGCCCATAGCGCTTCAAAAGCGCGCATAAATAATCTGCGCGCTTTTGATAACCTACATTATGGGTTAGGGCATCGTAATACTTTGCAAATGTCGTGTAACTCATTTGTTCTCCTGAATTTTGTTATCTGGTGCTTTATCACCAATGCGGTCAAAGACCAGACTGTAGCCGTCACTTCCATAGTTTAAAGAACGGTTTACCCGGCTGATGGTAGCAGTAGAAGCATGTGTAATATGCACAATATGCTGATAATTCTGTTTGGTGCTAAGCATGTGTGCCACTAAAAGGCGCTGAGACATCGCTTTAATTTCTGGTACTGTGCACAGATCCTCAAAAAAAGCATAGCATTCTTCCGGGGTCTTTAAAGAAAGAACAGCCTGAAACAGAAAATCGACACTGTCATCTTTAATTTTTGAATTCAACACTACTCACTCCTATGAAATGAAAAGATCAAGCAGGCATTATTGCCTGTTTAAAAGTTTACTCTAAAAAAGCGCAAAAGTAAAGGGCAGCAGCTGCCCTTTACTCAATTATTATTTATTTTGTTTGTTGATTTTGATTTAAACGTCATTCCGTACTAAGTCTGCATAAGATTCCCGACGCACCCCTACACGTGGCACACCATCTTTCACAAAAACAACAGCAGGGCGCGGCACACGGTTATAATTAGATGCCATTGAGTAATTGTAAGCTCCGGTAGAAAGAACAGCTAATATATCGCCAGGCACACATTGCTGTATGGCGGTATTCTCCTGAATCAGGTCACCGGACTCACAGCAGCGCCCCGCTATGGTTACTGTAAAGTTCTTTGGAGCAGAGGCCTTATTTGCAACAAGCGCCTCGTAAGGCGATTGATACAAAATGTAGCGCGGATTATCAGTCATGCCGCCGTCAACCGAAACATATGTCCGAATATTCGGTATTTTTTTCACAGCGCCAATCGTGTACAGTGTCAAGCCGGACTCGCCAACAATCGAGCGGCCAGGTTCAATATAAATTTTGGGTGGTGTTAAGCCATATTCCCCGCAGCAGCTATGTATGGTCTTTGAAACAAGCTGCATGTATTGGTCATAAGGAACCGGTTTATCTTCTGGAACGTACTGAATACCAAACCCACCGCCAAGATTTAATTCCTGCAGTTCCGTTCCGGTTTCTTTTTTAATATCCCGTATAAAGCAAAGCATAACTTTGGCGGCAAGCTCAAAGGGGTCGATTTCAAAAATCTGCGAACCGATATGGCAGTGAAGGCCTTTCAGAGTAAGATTTGGCATCTGCAGTGAAGCTTTTACAGCTTCCATTGCCTCGCCGGTTTCCAGTGCGAAGCCAAACTTTGAATCAATTTGACCAGTACGAATAAACTTATGTGTATGTGCATCAATGCCTGGCTTGATACGCAGCAAAATATTGGCGGGGTGGTGCATTTTCCCCGCAATTTCATTTAAAAGTTTCAGCTCAGTCAGATTATCAACAACGATATGTCCAACTCCGCAGGTAAGTGCATAAGATATTTCTTCGGGCGTTTTATTGTTCCCGTGGAACTGAATTTTTTCCGGTGGAAAGTCGGCCTGCATCGCTGTATACAGTTCCCCGCCGGACACGACATCCAGGCCCATGCCTTCTTCTTTGACAATTCGGCAGATTTCTTTGCAGCAAAACGCCTTGCTCGCAAACAAAGGCAGGCCGTTACCCTGATAGCAGGTTTCAATAGACTGTTTATACATCCGGCAAATTTTGCGTATGCGGTTTTCGTCCATAACATACAGCGGTGTACCAAATTCTTTTGCCAATTCTACTGTATCTGCGCCGCCAAACAGCAAATGACCGGCCTCGTTGATTTGCAAATTCTTGTTCAGTTCCTTCATTTTCTTCCCACCAATCTGGTCTATTCAGTTTATGTGTTATCCTGCAGGTTCACAGGCTTTTTCAATGCACTTGCGCAAGTCTAGTACGCCTTCTCCTTTGGTCGAAGAAAAAACCAGGCAATCGGCGCCTGTCTGCTGCGAAAGCAGATGCAGCGCAGAAAGCCGTTCTTTACGCTGTGTTGCATTCAGTTTATCGCTTTTTGTAGCCAGCAGCAAAAAAGAAAAATTGTTTTGCAGTAAAAAGTCAATCATCTGCTGGTCATCAGTTGTCGGTTCGTGACGAATGTCAAGGATTTGTACCACAAGGGCAACCGGCCGATTCGCGGCAAAATAGCCATTCACTAATTCTGCCCAACGCATCTTTTCGCTCTGTGATACTTTTGCATAGCCATACCCGGGCAAATCGACAAAGCGGCAGGTATCCAGCCGGTAAAAATTGATGGTTCCCGTTTTGCCAGGCTGAGAGCTGACGCGTGCCAAAGCCTTTCTATTTAAAAGCTTATTGATTAAAGAAGATTTTCCAACATTGGACTTCCCGGAAAAGACCACTTCCGGCAAAGATGCAGCCGGAAGCTGGCTGCTTTTTCCAGCAGAAAGCTCAAATTGCGCAGATTCTATTTTCATGCGGTCTCCTTACTGTGCCTGAAAGGGATTTTTCGTTAGTGCTTTGTCAAGCACCTGATCAATTCTTTCCATTGGCAGGAATTGTACAGCATCTTTTACGACTTTGTCCACTTCCTCCAAATCAGACACGTTCTCTGCTGGAATCAGTACCGTCTTAATACCAGCGCGATAGGCAGCCATTGTCTTTTCACGAAGCCCGCCAATCGGCAGGATTCTGCCCAGCAGGGTAATTTCACCCGTCATAGCAATATCGTGCCGCACCGGTATATTGGTTAAAGCACTGGTAATTGCCGTAGCCATGGCCGCACCGGCGCTTGGGCCGTCTTTAGGGACAGCCCCTTCCGGCGCATGGATATGAATGTCATATTTGCTGTAGAAATCTTTTGCAATGCCAAGCTGATTTGCGCGGGTACGAATGCAGCTGATTGCCGTACGTGCGGATTCTTTCATCACATCGCCAAGGGAACCGGTCAGTTCGATTTTTCCGGTTCCGGACATCACCGCAACTTCGATAGGTAGCATCTCACCGCCAACAGTGGTCCATGCAAGTCCATTGACAAGACCGACCGTATCCTTTTTATTCAGCGCTTCTTCACGAAACTTCTGCGGTCCTAAGAAAGTTTCCAAGTTTTTCGGTGTTACACGCACGGTGGTTTCCGGGTTTTCTACAATCTTAACTGCACTCTTGCGGCAGATTGTTGAAATCTGGCGCTCCAATCCGCGGACACCAGCTTCTCTGGTGTATCCATCAATTATCTTATGAACCGCAGCTTGAGAAATCCGCAGATTTTTCGCGGCAATTCCGCTGTTTTTTAGCTGTTTAGGAATCAGGTATTTCATTCCTATCTGAAATTTTTCTTCATGCGTATAACTGCCTAGTGTAATTACGTCCATGCGGTCATACAGCGGCTCAGGAACGCCTGAAATGTCGTTGGCTGTCGTTATAAAGAAAACCTTGCTCAAATCAAACGGCAGATCAATGTAGTGATCTTCAAAGGTACTGTTCTGAGCACTGTCTAGTACTTCCAGCAAAGCAGAAGAAGGATCCCCATGATAATCGTTCCCGAGTTTATCCACTTCGTCCAGCAGCAGGACTGGATTGTTAGTGCCCGCTTTGCGGATTGCATCAATAATACGGCCAGGCATAGCGCCAATATACGTACGCCGATGCCCGCGAATATCAGATTCATCATGCACACCGCCCAAGCTTACCCGTACATATTCGCGTCCCATTGCCTCTGCAACAGAATGCGCAATGCTGGTTTTGCCAACACCGGGCGGGCCGACAAGGCAGAGAATCTGGCCCTGTACGTCTGGGTTGAGTTTCTTTACAGCCAAAGATTCAATAATTCTGTCTTTTACTTTTGTCAGGCCATAATGGTCCCGGTCCAAAATGCGGCGAGCTTTCTTTAAATCAATATGTTCCTTTGAAGATTTGCTCCACGGCAGGGACAAGCAGGTTTCGATATAGGTGATAATAACGCTGCCCTCATGGGAACCTTCTGGCATACGTGCCAAGCGGTCGCATTCTTTCAGCAGCTTTTCTTTTTGCTCCTGCGGCAGACCTGCCTCGTTAACACTCTTGCGCAGCTCGTCCGCTTCTTCTAGCGGATTGTCCCCTTCGCCCAGTTCATCGGCGATTGCCTTCATCTGCTCACGCAGATAATAATCGCGCTGATTTTCGTCAATCTGGTCTTTTGCCTTCTCAGAAATATGAGATTCTATTTCAAGAATCCGCAGCTCAGCTTTCAGCATTGCGCTTAATTTTTTCAGCCTGCGGTATGGATGAAGTTCCTCCAAAATCTCCTGCTTTTTGTCAAAGTCGAGAGAGATGTTCATTGCAATGTAGTCCGCCAGTTCGCCGCAGTCTTTTTTCTGCACGACTCCCATGACAATGTCCGGCGGAACATGCGTATATTTCTGAATATACTCTTCAAATAAAGACTGTGTATAGCGAATCAGTGCCTCAGAGTTTGAAGTGGGACGGCTGGAGGTCTTATCAACAATTTTCTTTACTTCCGCTTGAATAAATGGCTCTTCTGTCGGAATAGAGCAAATCTTTGCCCGGCAAAGCCCTTCTGTAAACAGGCGAATGCCGTCATCTGTTTTGCGAACGATTTGACGAATGCGCGCGATAACCCCGATTGAATAGAGATCATCTTTACCCGGGTCATCTACAGATAAGTCTTTTTGTGTAACCAAAAAAATCAGTTGACCCTCTTCCATGGATTTTCCAAGAGCCAAGACAGATTTTTTGCGGCCAACATCAAACTGAAGCATCATGCCCGGAAAAATGACCAATCCGCGCAGAACCAAAGTTGGCAGTACCTGTGTTTCTTCAGAAGAGGGCTGCACAGACACGGCAGGCTGCACGGGGTCAACTTTTTTTATTTCCATGCTCTGTCTCCTTACTGAAAAGGGCCGCTGCAGGTAACGACTTCATGGGTTACCACACGCAACAGCCCTAATACTTTCTATTACAGTGCAGTGGAACTTAAGCGGTATCCCGTTTTCCTTTCTTTCTGGAACTGGAAGGATTCGGAAGCGCCATCTTAATTTTCACCGGCTGACGGTCCGGATTGTAAACTACATCCGGCTTTGTGTTATTCTTTACCGTATCAGCATTGATCACGATTTTTTCAACGGTGTAGTCAGAGGGAACATCGTACATCATCTGTGTCAGCAGCTCCTCCATAACTGAGCGAAGACCGCGCGCACCTGTATGACGTTCGATTGTCTTGCTTGCAATCGCCTGCAAAGCGTCATCTGTAAATTCTAAGTCAACTTTATCAAGCTGGAAGAGACGCTTGTACTGACTGACCAAGCTGTTCTTTGGCTCAGTTAAAATACGAACCAAAGCTTTTTCGTCCAAACCGTTTAGGGCAGTGATCACCGGCAGACGACCGACTAGCTCCGGAATTAGGCCAAATTTGACCAAATCATGCGGATCTACTTTTGCCATCCAATTCATGGCGTCGAGTTCTTTTTTGCTGTGAACTTCTCCGCCAAAGCCAAGTGAAGTGGATACATTGCGGTCCTCTATAATCTTAGAGAGGCCATCAAATGCACCGCCGCAGATAAAGAGAATGTTACTGGTATCGATTTGCAGGAATTCCTGCTGAGGATGCTTTCTGCCGCCTTGGGGCGGTACATTGGAAACTGTGCCTTCCAATATTTTCAGCAGAGCCTGCTGTACTCCTTCACCGCTTACATCACGTGTAATGGACGGGTTCTCGGATTTACGCGCAATTTTATCGATTTCATCGATATAAATAATGCCACGCTCCGCACGCTCAATATCGTAATCGGCAGCCTGAATCAGACGCAGAAGAATGTTTTCAACATCTTCGCCGACATACCCCGCCTCTGTCAGAGTTGTAGCATCTGCGATTGCAAACGGTACATCCAAAATGCGAGCCAGGGTTTGTGCCAGCAAAGTCTTGCCAACACCTGTGGGGCCAAGCAGTAAAACATTGCTTTTGGAAAGGGAAACGTGGTCATCTTCACCGTAATAAATGCGCTTATAATGATTGTATACAGCAACAGACAGTGCAACTTTTGCTGTATCTTGCCCAATCACATATTCATCCAACCGCTTTTTGATTTCGTGCGGCTTCGGCAGTTCTGCTGCAGCTTCTTGGGTCGGCTCAGGATGATGCTGAGAAGAAAGATTCATCTCATCATTTAAAATAGACTGACAAAGCTCTACACAAGCATCGCAAATATAAACGCCCGGTCCGGCAATCAGCCGGCGCACCTGACTTTGCGGTTTGCCGCAAAAAGAGCAGCATATTTCGCGATCGGTAATATCACCATTGTTGGACATGCAATCACCTGCTTATCTTTGCGTAATCACTTTATCGATCAGGCCATATTCACAGGCCTCTTCGGGTGTCATAAAGTTGTCACGGTCTGTATCACGCTGGATAACCTCCAGCGGTTGCCCAGTGTTTTTGGAAAGCAGCTCATTTAACAGCTGCTTCTTTTTATCCAAATAATGCGCATGGATCATAATATCGGAAACCTGTGACTGCGGCAGACCACCGCTTGGCTGATGAATCAGGATATCTGTATGCGGAAGCGAAAAGCGCTTTCCCTTTGTGCCGGCAGCCAGCAGGAACGAACCCATGCTTGCAGCAAGGCCCAGGCAGATGGTAGAAACATCGCACTTCACATATTTCATGGTATCATAAATTGCCATGCCGGCAGTCACAGAGCCGCCGGGGCTGTTAATATACAGGTTGATATCCTTAGAGGGATCTTCTCCTTCCAAAAACAGCAGCTGTGCAACAACCAGACTTGCAGTGGCATCTGTAACTTCGTCATTCAACATAATGATACGGTCATTCAGCAGCCTGGAGAAAATATCATACTGGCGCTCTCCGCGGTTTGTTTGTTCAATTACATAAGGTACCAAATTGCTCATGATAACCCTCCAATAAAACTGCACGCAAAAGGCAGTATTGGTAAAGACACGAAAAATTATTCAGCAGGATCTTCTTTTGTCGCTGCCTTTTTCGTTGTCTTTTTTGCTGTATCTTTTGCTGCAGGCTTTTTCCGTGGCTTTTTAGCAGGGGCTTTCTTTTCCGGAGCTTTTTCGTCTTTAGCTTTTTTGTCTTCCTTAGAGTCTGCTTCTTTTTTGGACTCATCTTCCGGCGCAGCATCGGTTATGACAGCGTTGTCGCGCACAAAGTCAATGGCTTTCTGTACACCGAGGTCTTGAGCAAGCGCTTCTTTTGTGACAGCAGCTTTAATCTTTTCAACATCAGTTTTGTACTCATCGGCCATCTTCTTGTACTCTTTTTCAATCTCTTCATCGGAAGAAGTCAGCTTCTCGATTTCAGCGATTTTTTCAAGGGCAAGGCGAATCTTCACCTGGCGCTCAGCCTGCGGCTCAAATGCCTTACGCAGCTTGTCAGCATCCATACCTGTATACTTCATATAGGTGCGGATATCAAGTCCCTGGCTCTGCAGGCGATAGCCAAAGTCACGGATATCGTCATTTGCTCTGTTGGTATACATAGCAGTCGGGATTTCGCCCTCCAGCGCAGCAACCAGAGCATCAATCAGCTGATTGTCAACATCGTCCTGAACAGACTCTTTTTTCTGCTCTTCCAAATGCTTTTTGAGGTCTGCTTTATACTCATCCAATGTATCAAATTCGCTGACGTCTTTTGCAAAGTCGTCGTCCAGTTCAGGCAGTTCACGAACTTTGATTTCATGAATCTTTACTTTAAAGAGAGCAGCTTTGTCCTGCAATTCTTTTGCAGAATAATCTTTCGGGAAAGTGACATTGACATCAAATTCATCATTGGTGTTTTTGCCAACGATCTGCTCCTCAAAGCCCGGAATAAACTGGCCAGAACCCAGCGTCAAAGAAAAGTTTTCTGCTTTGCCGCCCTCAAAGGGCTTGCCGTCAACGGAACCGTCAAAGTCGATATCAACAATATCGCCATTTTCAGCAGGGCGATCCTCTACAGTAACCATACGTGCATCACGGTCCTGCACCTTTTTCAGCTCTGCGTCTACTTCTGCGTCGGTCACATCAGCAGATTTGCGTGTTGCCTTAATGCCTTTGTAATCTTTAACAGAAACTTCCGGTTTAACCGTAATAGTTGCTTTAAAGACAACGCCATTGGTTTCATCTGCAGAGACAAGGTCAAAGTCCACTTTATCCTGAATTACATCGAGCTTTGCTTCTTTGACAGCAGCCTCCATTGCATCCGGATAAACTTCATTGATTGCATCTTCATAGAAGATGTTGGAGCCATAGTACTTCTCAATGAAAGCACGGGGTGCTTTTCCTTTACGGAAACCGGGAATGTTGATACGGCTTCTCTGTTTTTTATAGGCATGGTCGATGGCAGTATTAAAGGTAGGCGCGTCAACCGTGACCTCCAGCTGCCAGCGGTTGGTATCGACCTTATTGGATGACTTCAGACTCATATTGATTTCCTCCTGCAAAATTGCAAATTATCGGTTAACAGTATAACATACTTATAGCTGATTTTCCATAAAAACTGACAAGAATTTAAAAATGCGTAACATTATTCGCGATTATCGCACGAAAAGCGGGCAAAAGGAGAGATAATCACACGAAATCAAGTGCATGTGTATTCCGTGATATTCGCCGATAATGGCACGCTTAGCGGCCTGGCTGCCATGAATATGCCCAAAGTAGCAGTCTGTAATATGGTGATTTTCCAACACTTTAAAGATTTCATCACAGCACAGATTATCGTAAACAGGCGGATAATGCAGAAACACAATCGGTCTTCCGCCCAACTTCTCCCCCGCCTGCAAAGATGCTTCCAGCCGGCCGACCTCTCGATTGACAATTAACATATCATGGTCGGTCTGGGGATTGTAAAGCCACCCGCGGCTGCCGCAAACGGTTTGGTCCCCTATGCGGGCTGCAGAATTGTGGATAATAGAAATTGTAGAAAATCCGCATGCAGAAAAAAAGTTTTCCAGCTTTGTACGGGTAGACCACCACAAATCGTGGTTGCCTTTTAAAATCAGTTTATGTCCCGGCAGGTTTTCAATATAACGGAAGTCCTCTTCTGCCTCTTCCAGCTTCATAGCCCAGCTGATATCCCCGGCAATAACAACCGTGTCCTCTGGCCGGATCAACGCCTGCCAATTCTTTTTTAATCTGTCTGTGTAATCTTCCCAGCCGGGAAAAACATCCATCGGCTTGTCTGTACCAAATGACAGATGCAAATCCGAAATTGCATAAAGTGCCATCTTAACTGTCCCTTCTACGGTCTTTTAGCAAACTATCTTTACCTGCTGCAGGCCCCTGTCAGCTCCAGTGTTTTAGCCGGCATGTCTGCCGGGCTGCAACTGTCCGTAAAACGAACAGCTTTATTCTGCAGTGCAGCAATCGGCTGCGGAATTTCTGTTTTAGTAAGTGTGGAAAGCTCGCTGATCTTTGCGAAGTCGTCACCGTCCGCCTTTTCGCCACTGACTGCCTGCAAAACGCTGTCCGCAAATTTATAGGGACTTGCAGTCGATGTAACGATAACCGGGGTTTCCTTATCCCCCGTTGCCTTAGCATATTGTTTATATACGTTAACCGCAACTGCGGTATGCGGATCACACAGGTAGTTTTCACGCTGGTAAAGGGCGGCAATTTCCTTTTTGGTCTGCTGGTCATCACAATAACCAGCCCAAAAAAGAGTATGCAGTTTCTGCAGGGTAGCACTGTCTACCTGATAGCTGCCCGTTGCCGCAAGCTGCTGCATCCATGATTTCACCTGATTGTCAGACCCAGTCATTGCACTGAGCAGGCGCTCCAAATTGCTGGAAATCAAGATATCCATCGATGGAGAAATTGTTGTGTAAAACGCACGATTACGATTATAGCAGCCGGTCTGCAGGAAATCGGTCAAAACGTTGTTTGCGTTGCTGGCACAAATCAGCTTTTTAATTGGCAGACCCATTTCTTTCGCATAATAGGCAGCTAAAATATTGCCAAAATTGCCAGTAGGTACTGCGACATTGACTTCCTGCCCGTATTGAATGCTTCCGTTATTAACCAAATCACAGTAAGCCGAAATATAATAAACAACCTGCGGCAGCAAACGCCCGAGGTTTATTGAATTGGCACTGGAAAACATCATGCCGTGTTCAGCAAGTTTTTGGCAGGTTTCCGGATTTGTGAAAATCTTTTTGACACCGGTTTGTGCATCGTCAAAGTTACCCTCTATCGCACAAACAGCAACATTATGCCCCTCCTGCGTCACCATCTGGCGCTTCTGCATGGGGCTGACGCCGCTCTGCGGATAAAAAACCAGGATCTTGGTTCCGGGTACATCCTTAAAACCTTCCAGAGCAGCTTTGCCAGTGTCACCGGAAGTGGCCACCAAAATGACAGCCGTTTTATCGGAATGAATCTTTTTGCAGCTTTTAGTCAGCAGATGCGGCAAAACCTGCAGCGCCATATCCTTAAAAGCACAGGTTGGCCCATGCCAAAGCTCAAGCAGATACATCTGGCAGGAATCTTCCTGCACTGCAGAAAGCTGTGCCGGTCCGCCGGGAAATTTTTCTTCCGTGTAGGCAGAGGCTACGCATTCCGCAATTTCTTCTTCGGAAAAATCCGTTAAAAAATACGAAAGAATTTTTTGTGCACGATCAATATAAGAATCCTTTTGCAGCTGCTGAAAAGCATCCTTGGAAATGCGGGGAATTTCCCGCGGAACAAACAGTCCGCCGTCCTGACAAATTCCCTGCGCAATCGCCTGCGCTGCAGAAACGGTCTTGCCAAAGTCACGGGTCGATAAATACTGCATCATTTATAAAGCCCTCACTTTCCGGGTTGAAACGCTGTTTCTAATTTTTTTGTTGCTCTACCATTTTAGTGTACTTTTATGAAAATGTCAAAAGCATTTGCTGCCTTTTGTCATTTGTCAGCAGAAAGCATTTTTTAAATATACATAATTGGTTACAGAAGCGGTATTTCCGTCCATCGTAATACCCATCACATCAAAGCGCGGCTGTAGCCGGGTCGGAAAGCGCATTAAGTAGGCCTGCGCTGTACGAATAATCTTTCTCTGCTTCTGCGGCGTGACTGCAGCAAGCGGTGAAACCATCGCACCTGGTGCACGTGCCTTTACTTCTAAAAAGATAAGATGCACTTCATTTGCTGCAATGACATCGATTTCTCCATATCGGGAGTGATAATTGCGGGTAACGATTCTGCAGCCGCGCTGCTGTAAATAGGCCGCCGCAAAATCCTCTCCGGCCGCTCCAGTTTTATTTTTCATCGGCGCTTTTCAGTATCTTTTTTAAGAACGTTTTACGGTGGATAGGACATGGCCCATACTGAAGTAGTGCCTGCCGGTGCTGTGCTGTACCATAGCCCTTGTGCTTTGCAAAGCCGTACTGCGGATAAAGCTCATCCAGCTGCAGCATTAGGCGGTCACGACTTACCTTAGCTAAAATAGACGCCGCCGCAATACTTTCGCAGCAGCCGTCACCTTTGATAATTGCCTCTGCCGGTACCGAAAGCGGCGGGACACGGTTGCCATCCACCAGCACAAGCTGCGGCGGCGTATTCAGCTTTTGCACAGCGCGCTGCATTGCCAAAAAAGTTGCCTGTAGAATATTGATTCCATCAATTTCCTGTTCCGTTGCAAAACCAACGCCCCAGGATACCGCTTTTTGGGTGATGATATCATAAAGTTCTTCCCGCTTTTTTGAGGAAAGCTTTTTAGAGTCATTGACTCCTTCAATCACACAACCCACAGGCAAGATGACTGCTCCGGCAAAGACAGGTCCTGCCAGAGGGCCGCGGCCGGCTTCATCTACCCCACACACAGCCGTATAACCCTGCTGCAAATATTTTCGCTCATAAAAAAGCCAGTCGATTGGCGGCTTTGGGGTTCGTTTCATACTTTTGTACCTGCCTGTTCCAGCGTTATGCGGCCAATCTTTCCCGCACGGAATTCCTCTAAAAGCATTTTTGCGGTACGCTCTGTATCAATCTCTCCGCCAGAAATCAGCATGCCGCGCTTTTTGCCAATCAGCTGCAGAATCTGCCAACCTTCCATACCGGAAAAGTCTGTACTTCCCAGCTTATAGCGGCTGCAGACAGCGGCAGGATACAGTTTACAGAGCAGCTCAAGCAACCGGGCCGCAAGAGATTCTGTATCCAGAATATCATCCTTTACAGCGCCCGTAAAAGCAAGGTGTTCACCAACAGCTTTATCAGAAATTTTAGGCCAAAGAACACCGGGGGTATCTAAAAGGTCAAGCCCTTTTCCGATGGAAAACCATTGATTGGAGCGCGTTACGCCAGGTCGGTTTTCTACAGCTGCACGGCTGCCGTGCGCTAAACGATTAATTAAAGACGACTTTCCCACATTAGGAACACCAATCACCATGACACGAATGGTGCGGCCAACCATTCCCTTTTGTTTCCATGCTGCTATTTGCGGCACCAACACTTTATGGACAGCGGGCTGAAAGGTACTGAGACCTTTTCCGCTCTTGCAGTCGACTGCAATTGCCTCAATTCCATGTTCCCGGTAAAACGTTATCCATTTTTTTGTGGCAGCGGCATCGGCCATATCGCTCTTATTTAATAAAATAATGCGTGGCTTCTGCTGAATCATACGGTCGAGCACTGGATTGCGGCTGCTCACCGGAATGCGGGCATCTGCAATTTCTGCAACTGCATCTACTTGCTTTAAGGACTTTTCAATTTGTCTTTTGGCGCGGGTCATATGCCCCGGAAACCACTGTATTGATTGTGCTTCGCTCATTTTTCACCCTTAATCTTTCCAAACTGAGAAAACGGAAAAAGGACAGCCTGTGCTTTTCCCAAGATGTTGCTCTGATCAATAAGCCCTATCTCACTGCTGCGGCTGTCCATAGAAATGGAGCGGTTGTCACCCAAAACAAATACTTTCCCTGCTGGGACGGTCAGCGGATACTTGACTGCTGTGCCCTCAGGCTCTGTTTTAACATCTTTTGACAGATATGTACTTTCATTCAAGGCCACACCGTTTACGCTGACTTTCCCTGTTGTATCAATATTGACCGTTTGCCCCTCTGTTGCAATGACTCGCTTGATAATCGGGTCACCGGATTTTGTAGAGTGCTGCACCACAATCACGTCGCCGCGCTCTAGTGGTTTGCAAAAACTGGTCAGCAGTACTTTATCACCGGAATAAAGCGTCGGCTGCATGGAAGGCCCGCTCACATTTACAACACGCAGGAAAAAGGAGAATCCAAGCACTACAACCATCAGCGCAATAATCAAAGCATCGGCCCATTCATAGCACGAGCGGGCTCTGTCACTGACTCTACAGCGGCTTTTTCCATGTTTCGGCATGAATGCAACTCTCCTTGCAACATCTGTTTTTAAGTATGAGTAGCAAAAAAGGGACACATCCATGTCCCTTTTGCTTGCTTATAAATTCGTGTCAGCTTATTTTACTACTTCACGCAGTTTTGCAGCCTTGCCAACACGGCTGCGCAGATAATAAAGCTTTGCGCGGCGTGTATGACCTTTGCGGATAACTTCCACTTTTTTCACATTGGGGGAGTATACCGGGAAAACACGCTCTACGCCAACACCATAAGAAACACGGCGTACGGTAAAGGTTTCGCTTACACCGGAGCCGCGGCGTGCAATCACGGTGCCCTCAAACATCTGAATTCTTTCGTTGTCACCTTCACGGATATTGACGCTGACCCGTACGGTGTCGCCGATGGCTATCTGGGGCTTTTCTTTTTTCATGGAATCTTGTGCAATTAACTGTAATGCGTTCATGACTTTTCCTCCTGTATTCAGGCATTCTTGCTTCTGCAGAGGACTGCCCGCTTCAATGTCATTTTAGCTGGCATTGACTCCCGCCTGGAGCGGCGGATTTCAAATGCCTATATAGTATATCACAAACGAAATGTAGAAGCAAGAATTTTTTATTTATATGCCGCATAAACGGGAATCACCTGTCCGGAAGAAAAAGCATACAGCAGGCATTCTTTTACGGCCTTTCCTGTACATGCTTCTAATGCTTTCTTATAAATCTGCAACTGTACCTGATAGCGCTTTCTGAGCTCTTCTGAGTCCTGCACTTTATCCGTTTTATAGTCGAGCAAAACAAAACTATCCTCTTCCAAGAAAGCACAGTCAATGGCGCCCTGTATGATGACGGGCTCTTTTCCCATCTCCTGCGACAAAGAAGCTTCCACCCGGGAAGCCGGCACTTCTACCGTAAAGCGGTATTCGCGCAGCACTTTTGGGCTTTGTAGAATTCTTTTTGCCAGGGAAGACGCAAAGAAAGCAGAAATTTTTTCTAGGTTAATAGAGTCAGCCTGCTCTTTTGTAAGGTACGCCTGCTCGTACAAGCGAGAAAGTTCTGCGTACGGGTCTTCTGCGGCTTTTTGATAATTGATATACTGCATATAATTATGCAGTGCAGTTCCCCGCTCAGCCGGCGTCATGCCGCCTTTCCCCAGAAAGGCCGGCCGGCTCATTGCTGCATAGCCACGCTCAAATGGCGCAGCAGCTACTTCACTGGCTGCTGTTTTTGCGCGCACTTCACCCAGCTGCCGATATGGATAGACAAACGCTGTTTCTTTTTTAAGTACCTGGTAAAGTTCATCATCAAGTGTGGGCGCACAATTTTTCTGTTCATTTTCCGAAGACGTTTTTTTTACAGCATCCGAATAATGAAAAAGCTGGAAGCTGCACGGCTCTTTGCTGGGAAGAACAGAAATCCCCTCAGCGCCGGCAATTTGCCGCAGCCTGCCGGCATCTGGGTGGCGCAGAGCACACAGCATCAGCCAGTCTGCTGCGTTGGATGCTTTCCGTACCAAAAACGCTGGGAAACGCTCTTCTTTCCCTAACTTTGCGGCTAAAGAGGCCAAGTGCTTTTCCACGCCGGAAACAGAGCAAAGCATCAGCAATTTTTCTTTTGCGCGCGTCATGGCAACATAAAGCACCCGCAGCTCTTCGCTCATTTCGTCCTTTTCCTGCGCAAGCAAAGCTGCTTCGCGCGGCAGAGTCGTGTAGCGGCAGCCAGTTGTTTTATCACGCAGCCTGACCCCAAACCCCAGCTTTGGGTGCAGACATACGCTTCCGGTCTCTCGATGAAAACGGCGGCAACATCCAGCTAAAATAACGACTGGAAATTCAAGTCCTTTGCTGCGGTGAATGCTCATAATGCGAACAACGTCCGCGCCTTCCGTAACAGAACTGGCCGCGCCAAGGTCGCTTCCCTCCTGCTGCATTCGGTCAATAAAGCGGATAAACCCGGAAAGCCCCCCTGCGCTGCTGTGCTCATATTTTCGGGCATACTCCAGCAAAAGATGCAGATTTGCAAGCCGGGTATCGCCGTTGTCCATAGCAAGGACTAAATCCTGATATCCGCTTCTGCGCAAAATAAAATCGACAAAGCGGTCCGCTGGCAAGGCAGCTGCCTGCGCTCTGCATACCTGCAGGTCTTCCAAAAATGAAGTGCAGCGCTGACTGCCCGCTTTGGCAGCTTTTTCAACTGCCAAATAAAGAGGAATCTGCCGGCTGGGAATACGAATTTCCGCCAGTTCATCTGGTGTAAAACCATATACAGGACTTGTCAGAACTGCCAGCAGCGGAATATCCTGCAGGGGGTTGTTCACTGTGCGCAAAAAAGAAAGGGCTGTGCGCACTTCCGGCGTACCAAAGAAACCGCCGCCTGGGTCTGCCCATGCAGGAATACCCAGATCGTTAAGAGTACGCGCATAGAGTGGAGCATATGGGTTAGCGCTGCGCAGCAAAATACAGATATCCCCCAGACGCCCCGGCCGCTGTTTTCCGTCTTCCTGGACAACACCATTCTGTAAAAAATCAGAAATGTATTCTGCTATGCGGCGGCACTCGACAGCAATCGGATCAAGGTCATTTCCCGCTGTTCTGCGCTCTAAAATATCCAGTTCTGTGTCTGGAGAACCGCTTGGCGGATACTCTGCCCCGCAGATCAGCGCATCACGGTCTGTATAATTCAAGCCACCGGCGCCCTGACTCATCAGTTGACGAAAAATAAAATTGACTGCTTCCGTTACGCCCGCACGGCTGCGAAAATTGCGTCCGAGCGTAATACAGGCGGGAAACTGCGATGCATTTTTGTCATAGACTGTAGAAGCTTCTCTTCTGGCAAGGAAAAGACCTGCCTGCGCCTGACGAAAGCCGTAAATACTCTGTTTGACATCGCCCACCATAAACAAGTTGCTCTCGTCCTGTGAAACTGCGCGAAAAAGCAAATCCTGCAGTTCATTGGTATCCTGATATTCATCTACCAGAATTTCGTCATACCGCTCTCCGATCAATTTTGCGGCAGGTGTGCGCTGCCAGCCATCTGCCGTTTCTTCGACTAGAAGGCGTAGAGCCTGGTGCTCTAAGTCCCCAAAATCGGCCAGCTTCTTTTCCATTTTGGCAGCATCCAACTGTGCAGCGAAAGTCTCGACGATAGAAAACAAAGTTTCAATCATGGGCAGCAAACGCGCAAAATCCTCTCGGCATGCATCTTTGCTACAGCTGAAAAGAGTTTGCAGTTGCCCTGCCGCCTGTTTTACCTCTTTGCGGTTTGCGTCCGCCGCCTGCTTACAGGGATTATCTCGATAACCACGGACAGCAGCCATTTTTTCAAAAGCAAGATTCTGCGTAAGGTCACAGACTTCATTCCAGTCTGCATTCTGTATCTTTTGGGCGGCATTTTGCAAGGTATACAGATCCTGCATCAGAATCGGCACACATTTTTCCTGCAGTTTGCTGTCACTTTGCAGCAGCGCAATGGAGTGCTGTGTAATATGGATACAATAAGAAAGTGTTTCGGCGGCATACTGTCTAGCTATTGTTCCCCAAGGGGTCTTGTCCGGATCGTCAGCACGGTACATTTCCGCCTTTTCCCGCAGCCAACGGTGCGGAAACGGGTGGCTGCGAACAAAGTCATACAAAGTCTGCACAATGACTGACAGTTGACTGTCATCGCGGCCTGTCGACACCGTATCAATCAGCTCATAAAAGCTGTCGCTGCCGGCAGCGTAAAAATCATCTAAAACATTTTCAAGGGTCTGTGCGCGCAGTACATTCATTTCGCTGCTATCTGCTACGCGAAAATCGGCCGGCATGCCCAGCTGACTGAAATTTTCCTGCACTAATTCCTTGCAAAAGCTGTCTACTGTGCCGATATGCGCATGAGAAAGCAAAATTTTCTGTCGCTGCAGGAAAGTACTGTCGGGGCTTTTCTGCAATTCCAATGAAAGACGCTGCTCGATACGGTCTTTCATTTCAGCAGCAGCCGCCCTTGTAAAGGTAACAATCAGCAGCCGGTCGGCATCGACGGGAGCATCTTTGTTTAAAATCAGCCCGACCACGCGTTCAACCAAAACAGCAGTTTTGCCGGAACCAGCCGCCGCCGAAACCAGCAGCGGCCCTCCGCGGGCACAAATTGCGTCCTGCTGGGCCGGGGTCCATTTTCTGCTCATTTACTCTCCCCCTCTTCCTCCATGATCTTTTGCAGAGCCTGCTCTGGCTTTGGCGAATCCATCGTACGCACAGTATCGTTTACGTCATGCCCGCAAACCGGCGCATAGGGACACCATGTACAGGCATCGTAATTTTTGCCATTCAGCGGAAGGGCAGCCACACAGCCGCTGTGCAGCTGCTGCGCCATTTGCTGTATTTTCCGTTTTACGTATTTCAGCAGCATTTCCATCTGCGGCCCCGAGACTGCGCTGCCGGCACCGTTTGGTACACCTGCCTTTAATTTTACCGGAATATACTTGCCGGCAGCGTTCTTTTCCATGGCGGTCAGTATAGCGGGGTCATCCCGCACAAGACCGCTCATGCGCAGCTTTTTTTCCTGCTGCTCCGTTTGCTTCTGGCGGGACATGGTACGCTCTGCAGGCGTTGATGGTACTGCGGCGGGCATATACAAAATACCTGCTGGCGCTGGATTTTGGTACTTTTCACAGCCATTTTCATACAACGCTGCAAGGTACAAAAGCATCTGCATATTCATTCCGTAAAGGATATCTGAAACAGAAAACTTCTTTTTCCCTGTCTTATAGTCAACCACGCGCAACCATGTGCGGCCATCTGCCTGCCAAGTATCGACGCGGTCTATTTTGCCCACAAGCTCCACGCTGCCGCCGTCCGCAAGCGTCAGGTGCAGACTTGGAATACCGTCTGGCCCTATTGGCAGCTCAAAGTCTGACGGAACAAAGTCACTTTGGCAAAGTTCCTCTGCAATATGCGCTGTGATCACAGCGGCCGCACTGGCAAGGCGCTTGAGCAAATAATGGAAGCGCGGCTCGTCCTGCGCGCTGACGCCCATCTGCTGACTGACATAGTCTGTAATCAGTTTAGCAATCATCTGCTGCAGCTCTTCGTCGGACATTTCATGCAGCTGCTTTGCACCTGTTTGACGAAAAAGTTGCTCCAAAAGATAGTGCATCAGGCTGCCGTACTCCATTGGGTCCAGTTCAGCCGCACGGCGTTCTTTTGCATGCAGACCATACTTGCAGAAATACTGGAATGGGCATAGCGCATAGGTTTCTGCCTGCGAAGCAGAAATGTGCATATCTTTTTGAAACAAAGTCTGCGCGCAGACAGGGTCTGTAAACTGCTGCGGAGTATGGTCTGATGCACGCTCTAAAGCAGCTAAACGCGGTGCGTCGGTTTCTTCCGCAAACAGCGCTTTCAGTGCCGCCTCCTGTGCTGTCCCCTGCTTCCAGCAGCGGGACAGCTGAGAAAAGGCAGCTTTTCGGCTGCTGGCAAAAAAGCCTGCAGGCAGGGTCTCTGCCGTTTGAATTTTTGGATGCAGCAAAATGCGCTGCATTTCTGAAATAATTGTGGAAGGAAACTTTGCTTTGCCATCTGTTCCCGCGGCCGGCCAGGAAAGGTACAGTCTGTCGGAAGGGGCACTGACCGCCGCATAGGCAAGAAAGCGTTCCTGAATATCGACCCCTGCCAGCGTGTCATTCAGTGGCAGGCCGCCGCGGATAAGCGACAGCCGCTCAGGAAAGCTGAAAACGCCGGCAGTACCGGGAGCTTTGGGGAAATCATCTTTTGCAGTATCTAAAATGAATACCACTTTAGGATTCTCTACACGAATGCGGTCCGCACTTCCCACTGTTACCTGGTCCAGTCCCTGAGGAATGCTGCTCATCTGGCTGTTGGCAATCACCATGCGCAGCAGTTCTTCAAAACGGCTGCGCGCAATGGGCTGCTCGCCAAGCGTCAGCGCACACTGGTCCAATGCCTGCATCAGCACGTCCCACAGGCGCAGTGTATCGTCCGCCAAGGCAGGCGTACCTGCCTTTTCTAAAGATGCTGCCAAGCCTTTCAGATGCTGCGGGGCCTTAGTATCTATCAGCAGCTGATACGCAGATTTTGAAATGGAAATGCCGTCTGTATCTGCAGTGGCAGCCGCAAATTTTTCCAGCGGCTTCACAATCCGCTGCCTTGCTTTTTCCAAACTCTCCAGCTGACGCTGTGCTTGCGGTGTAAAATTCTGCGCAAAACCCTCTGGATTGGCCGTAAAGGGACTGTGCCATGCTTTCCCGCTGATTTTCCACGTAAAGCAGTAATTTTCAAGTGCAGCAGATTCATCTGCAGAAACCCCTGCGAGGCCGGTTTTTATGTAAGTAAACAGTGTTTCGCTGTCAAATCCAGTTCGTACGACCGCAAAAGCAGAAAGCAAAAAGCGCATCAGCGGTTCATGCGTAATGTCGCGCGACATATCCATAAAGTAAGGAATTTCGTATGTTTCCAGCGCAGTATCGATAATTCCGCGGTAACTGTCAATATCCCTGGCAATCACCGCTATATCGCGCGCACGGCACTTGCCATCAATCAGCAGCCGGCGGATTTGCGCTCCTGCAAAGGCTGCCTCTTCATAGGGATCAGCCGCTTCGTACAAAGTAATCCGTTCATTTTCCACTGTCGGCACAAAGGATTCTGCCCGGTAAAAATGTGCTTCCGTTTCCTGCAGGTCACGGCTGGCGTAGCGGCTGCTGTTTTGCAGAATTTCCGGCGGTGCCACACGCACAGATTCTTCCTTCGCTGTGCGAATTAGCGCAGCGGCCGTTTGGCGGACAATTGAAAACAGACCCATGCCGTGGTCAGAGTCCTCCAATTTATCCGTACAAAGCGCAGCGGTTGTTTCTGTGGCCTGCCGCATAAGCTGCCGCAAAACCGCATACTGCTGCTTTGTAAAGCTTTGAAATTCATCAATATATACAATAGAATTCTGAAAGAACGAATGCTTTCCCAGGCAGGCTGCCGCGCGGGTCAGGTCATCCTGAGGGTCAAGCCAGCTCTGTGCCACCAGAGCTTCATAGCATTCCAGTATTTGAGAAAGTTCTGTCAACTTTTGGCGAAACAGGGGTAAGTCAAACTGCCCTGCCGCCTCTCTCAAATCCTGCGGAGAGATACCGCAGGTCTTAAATTCCGCGTGGGCGTTCAAAAGCATCTGTACCAGTTCGGTTCCCTGAGCACTGCGGCGGTAAAACTGCAGGGAATCTTTCATTTGGTCTACTGCCTGGCTCATTAAAACAGCGCGTCCGCCGTCATCCAGCCGACGCCCGGCGCCCCCGCCATAGTGGTGGAAAAGTGCGTCACACAGCCGTGAAAAACTGAGCACAGATATGCGTCCTGCATCCTTTGGGCCCAGCAAATGCAGCAGGGCACGTTCGTTTTCAAAAGAAGCTTGCTCTGGCACCAGTAAAAACAGGCGTTCGTTTCCGGCAGCTGCCAAATGCTGCAGCCGGCTGCGTACGGTATATGTTTTTCCGCTTCCGGCTCTTCCCAGCAATAAATGCAGCATATTACCCCTCCTGATAAAGCAAAACAGCAGTGGCAGCGCAGCCGTGCGCTTTTTCCGCTGCTGTTTCCGTATTTTCAGCTGTTTCCTTTCAGCCGATTTTCTAATTTTTCGTATAATTCAACTGATTTAAATTTCACTTGATAGGGACAGCTGGTCAGCTTTTCCTGCGGTTTTGTCAAAACAGTATCCATCCTTTGTTTCGGTTGTGCACAGGGCAGACACAGTGCCGGGAACAAAATGCACCACCAGTTATGCCCCTGTCCTTTCCCGATGACAACACGCAGCGCACGGTACGTACCCGCAGGCAGGGTGACATTCTGGTACTGCCGAGTAGGAAACCATGTGTTTTCCAGGCTGACGCTTACCGCATCTGTGCAGCCGTCTTTGTGCAGTTCTGCTTCCGCCTGGCTTTTTAAATCAGACAGGTGTGCTTGTGCTGCTTTTTCCGCCTGTGTGCGTGTCTGTACATTTACAAAATAATTTCCGCTGTCCTTTAAAATGCGGTCACGGACTTTATATTTCAGCGCTTGGTCAGATGCAGAGTTGCTGTTTGCAAGGACGTGCAGACGAAGCACGCGCCCCGGTATACCCTCGCTTGCGGCAACGGACACCGTAAATCCAAAAGCAAAAGATAAGATGAGGCCCAGCAGCACGGCACGTTCCCAAAGTTTCCATTTCATAACGAAGTTCCTCCTTGCTGTTCTGCAGGGAGTATGGGAACAAAATGGAAAATTTATGCAATTATTCGCTGCTTATTTTGCAAAAACGTCATTTTGTAGTTTAGCATTTTTCTTTCTGCGCCGGTCGGTTTCTTCCTGATCAATACAAAGGGTCCCTTCTATATCATCAATCTGCAGCACGGTTCCCTCTTTTGCCCCGGCGGGCAGTTCAGAAGCTTCGATTCCAAAGAACTTTCCGTCCTTATCCTCACAAATAGCATAGATGCCCTCGATACGGTCAATCGTTACGACTTTCATATTTAACACCTTCCTCATTTATCTTTTATTATTTTGAAGAGGCAGAATCCTCTTTTTCTGCGGGTGCTGCAGCGTTCATGTTGCGCTCCAGCCACTGCTGATAAGTAACCAATACTTTTCGCGGTTTGCTTCCTTCATGTGGGCCGATAAGGCCCATCTGCTCCATTTGGTCCACAATGCGCCCTGCATGTGCGTAACCCAAACGCAGGCGTCGCTGCAAAAACGATGTAGAAGCCTGCCCCGCCTCAATCACACATTTTACTGCATCATCCAGCATGGGGTCCATATCAGGATTTGTAGAAGTGCCGCTGTCTTTCTGCTCAGATACTGCATTCTTTTCAATTTCCTCGGCAATTTCTTTGTTGTAACCAGGCTCCTGCGATTCTTTAATAAACTCGACAACACTTTCAATTTCGCTGTCACTGACAAAGGCTCCTTGTATACGCACAGGCTTTTGCGCACCGACCGGTGAAAACAGCATATCGCCGTTGCCCAAAAGCTTTTCTGCACCGCCGGTGTCCAAAATAGTACGGCTATCGACCTGTGAAGAAACCGCAAGTGCAATACGGCTTGGAATATTTGCCTTAATCAGTCCGGTGACAACGTCGACACTGGGGCGCTGCGTCGCAATAACCAAGTGCATACCTGCCGCACGCGCCATCTGTGCTAAGCGGCAAATGCTGTCCTCTACTTCGTTTGGCGCAGCCATCATCAGGTCAGCCAACTCTTCAATGAAAATGACAATCTGCGGCATGTGCTCCATCGGCAGACCGTCTTCGGTTACAAAGCCATGCTGAGCAGCCTGTGCATTATAAGATTTAATATCCCGCACGTTGTACTCTGCGAAAAGCTTGTACCGCTTCAGCATTTCAGTAACAGCCCACTGTAAAGCACCGGCCGCCTTGCGCGGGTCGGTAACGACAGGCACCAGCAACTGCGGAATTCCATTGTAAATAGAAAGCTCGACCACTTTCGGGTCAATCATCAAAAAACGAACGTCATCCGGTGTAGATTTGTAAAGCAAACTGACAATAAACGAATTTAAGCAGACTGATTTACCGGAACCTGTCGTACCTGCAATGAGCAAATGCGGCATTTTCGCAAGGTCGGTCACTTTGGGTTCGCCGGCAATGTCACGGCCAAGACAAACCGTTAGCTTGCTTTTTGCTGTAATAAAGGAATTGGATTCTATCAGGTCACGCATACGTACAATGCTTTTTTTCTTATTTGGTACCTCAATACCGACAGCAGCTTTGCCGGGAATAGGTGCCTCAATACGCACGCCGGAAGCCGCAAGGTTCATAGCAATGTCATCGGAAAGATTGGTTATTTTGCTGATTTTTACACCCGCGGCAGGCTGCAGTTCATATCTAGTAACAGATGGGCCCCGGCTGATATCTACAATTCGTGTAGATACGCCGAAACTGTCAAGCACTTGTACTAAGCGCTGCCCGTTTGTCTGCCACTCTTTCTGTTCGGCAGCAGAATCCCCCGCGGGTGTAAGCGCCAGCATGGAAGTTGGCGGCACATGATAGCCGCTTTCCTCGGGCTGCAAGCTCTGTGTCAGCTCAGACTGCTGCACTGCGGCAGCTTTCTGTCCTTCTTTCTTTTCTGCTTTTTCTTTGCTGCGTTCCATCAGCTTTTCAGAGATTTCTTTAAATCCGCTGTCAACTTTTGTGGCAGCAGCGCTTTCCGACTGCTGCGAAGCGGTGCGCATGGGCTTTTCAACAATTGCAGAGGGCGGTACTACATTTGTAAAGACAGATTTATCCGCATTTTTCCCAAAGGTTCTTTTCATGCGGGAACGCAGTTCCCTGTTTTTGGGGGAATCTGGCTGCGGGGTCTGCACAGGGTGCATCGGCATTCCCTCGTCGTCCAGCGGAATGTCAATATTGCGGTTGCGGCTTCTGGCCTGCATGGATTCGATATGGTTTTCGCGGGCTGTACCCACCGCCTGCCCTACAGCCTTAGCCGGTTTCTGAATGCCATGCCACAGCCTAACCAGTGTTGTGCCGGTCAAAAGCATGAGAGAAACAAACAGCAAAAGCAGCAAAAGGATACAGGCACCGGTTTTGCCAAGCCCGGCAATCATAGGAATTCCAATAAGACCGCCAACCAGCCCTGCACCGCCTTTTTCTTTGCAGTCCTGAAAAATCTGGAGCAGTTGGTTTCCAAAGTTTCCTGCAGCTGCTGTACCAGAGGGCTGCAAAAATGCGGTAACAACCGCACAGAGCAAAACAATAGAAACAGCCGACAAGGCTACTTTAGTACCCATGTTATCACTCTGCCGCTCAAAGGCCGCAGTAAACGCAACATAAAGCAGTAAAACGGGCCACAGCAGTGCACAGTCCCCAAACAGACCGCGCACCAGGTGATGCAGCATCAGCCAAATATGTACACCGGGAATCATAGCAATGCAGGCCAAAAGGATGGCCAATGCAAACAGCAGAATTGCCGAAACCTGGCGGTGGCGCTGCTCCATTTCTACCGTGCGGCGGTTGACCAGCGGCTTTGTCTGGCTGCGGGCAGCCGCAGGTTTGCGGCCGGAAGACTGCTTTTTTTGTGACGCTGCCTTTCCGGCAGAGCGCCGGCTGGCAGCAGAGCGTGAACGTACTGCTTTCTTTTGTGCCAATTTGAATACTCCTTAGCTGAGAAAACTTACCCCAAAGGTAAGCAGCTGGTTTCATACCTCTCTTATGTACTAACGGCGCAGCTGCGCCGTCTTTTTACTTATGCGTTTTCTTCGCTGCCTTTGCTTTTTTCTTTCTGTTCTTTGCAATCATTTCATAAAGGCAGTCGACCGCATCAGAAAGGCCGCCAAGCGAATCAATCAGCCCTTCCTCTACGGCATCTGCTCCATCCAGCACCGTACCGACATCCATCACCAGTTCCTTGGTGTTCATTGCCAGCTGCATAAAGCGTTTTTCAGATATGTTGCTGTTGGAGGTCACAAACTGCGTAATGCGTTCCTGCATACGCTGAAAATAGTCCATAGTCTGCGGTACGCCAAGCATCAGGCCATTCATGCGCACCGGGTGGACTGTCATAGTTGCGCTGGGTACAATGAAGCTGTGCTTTGCAGCTACGGCCAGCGGGACTCCAATGCTGTGGCCGCCCCCAAGCACCAGGCTGACGGTCGGTTTTTTCATACTGGCAACCAATTCCGCAAGTGCAAGCCCTGCCTCTACGTCGCCGCCAACGGTATTGAGCAGCATTAGCAGGCCCTCTGTCTTTTCATCTTCTTCAATATCGACCAGCTGCGGAATCACATGCTCGTATTTGGTTGTTTTATTGCTGCTCGGCAAAATGGTATGGCCCTCTATCTGCCCAATAATCGTCAGGCAGTGAATAGTATGGTTACCGCTGCCGGTGATGATTGTGCCGGTATCAAATGGGCGGTCGCCCTCCTCTTCTTCTGGGCCAAGGCCGCTTCCTTCTGCTGAAAGATAACTGCTGTTTTTCCCTACTTTCATTTTCTTTCCTCCTGTGGCAATAGTTTGTCACAGAAAGGAAAATTTTATGTATGCAAAGAATTCATAATAGTATACCATAAATTTCTGTAAAAAGCACGAATGGGAAAAGGAGGAAATCAGGCAAAAGGCTGCATGGCTGCATTGTAAAGGCCAGTGCGTACAATCTGTGCGGGCTGCTCTACCTTTAAGTAAGTCTTAATACAGGAAATCAGCAGCGTCGGGCTGATATTGAAATTGCTGCCAGCGGGCAGGACTGTATCAATATGCACAGCATTTTTTTCTGCAGTTACTTTCGTGCGGTCAAGTTCCGGGTGCAGGTCTAAAGTCAAGACACCGTGTTTTGACTTTTTTTCTACTGGAAGCGGTTCGCGCGCAAACAAAGACGAGATATCATCTGCCAACTTCTGTGAATCCTGCGAAGGGATCTGTACCTGATAAGCCGCAAATTCAATCTCTCCCGGTTTCATTTTTGGTTCTGTTACTTCCAGTATATGAATATCGGGCGGCAAGACACGATTCATACGGTCAGCTATTTCCTGCCCTGCCATTTCCTCTTCCAGACGCAGATCCATACTTTCCCGCAGGCCGCTGACCCCCAGACTGAGCGGCAGCGCAAAAGTCATGTAAACGCGGGAATTAAAGCCCTGTGTATACCACAGCGGCAGATGTGCACGGCGCACAGCTCGAGTCATACAGCGCATAATATCCAGGTGCGAAATGAACCTTGCGGACCCGGTCTTTGAAAACCAGACTCTAATGTCTTTTTTCATAGCAAATGCCTCCCCCAAACTGAGCCGCGCCGCAGTTTGAGCAGGCCTGGCGGCAATTTGGCGTTGTCTTTACCGCATAGGCGCGTTTACATTCCTCTATTAAGAATGCTTTTGAAATACCGTAATCCATGTGGTCCCAGGGAAGGACTTCATCAAAGCTGCGCCGGCGGTTTGCATAAAAGGCCGGGTCTATTCCGCAGTCATGAAATACTTGAAGCCATCTCTCAAACGAAAAGCCGTCTTCCCAGCCATCCATTTTGCAGCCGCGGCGGTGTGCCTCCAGCAAAGCCGGGCCCAGCCGGCGGTCTCCACGCGCAAAAACAGCCTCGATCAGGCTGGTAGAGGCATCGTGCCACATGGGGTTGATCTTGTGCGACTTGACAGAATGCAGCATGTGCATCTGCTTTTCTTTCATCTGCTCCATGGTGTCCTGCGGTTCCCACTGAAACGGTGTATGCGGCTTTGGAATAAACGCAGAAGCGCTGACTGTTACTTTCACGCCTTTCCCTTTTCTACGCTCCGGATTTGCATAATAAGCATCCACTACTTCTTGCCCAAGTTGTGCGATACCCTCTACGTCCTCCATCGTTTCTGTAGGCAGGCCAAGCATAAAGTAGAGCTTAATGGTGCTCCATCCGCCGGAAAACGCGGTTTTTACGGTTTTCATCAGTTCTTCTTCTGTTACATTTTTATTGATAACATCACGAAGCCGCTGAGTGCCAGCCTCCGGCGCAAAAGTAAGGCCGCTGCGCCGCACCGTTTTGATTTTATCCATCACCTGCGGCTGAAAGCCGTCTACGCGCAGGCTGGGCAGAGAAATGCTGGTCTTTTCCGGCTTGGACCACAGAAGCATTCGGTCCAGCAGAGGATTGATCTGTGTATAATCGCTGGTGCTTAAAGAAGAAAGAGATACTTCGTCATAGCCGGTGCTTTCACACAAATCATGGCACTGCCTGTCCACAACTTTGGGGCTTTTTTCCCGTACCGGGCGGTAAAGAAAGCCCGCTTGGCAAAAGCGGCAGCCACGAATGCAGCCCCGGAACACTTCCTCTACTGCGCGGTCATGTACAATATCTATATAGGGTACAACGAATTTATCCGGATAAAAACTCGCGTCCATATTTAGCATCAGGCGCTTTTTTACCCGCGCCGGCGCACCGTGTGTCGGCGTAATGGATTTGACAGTGCCGTCATCATGATAAGCAATATTATAAAAAGCGGGTACATAAACGCCCTGTATCTGCGCTGCGCGTGTCAAGAATTCTTCTTTGGTTGCGCCGCTTTTCTTACATTCACGGTATAGGTCACAGACCTCAAGGTCGACCTCTTCCCCTTCGCCAAGGAAGAAGAGGTCGATAAGGTCGGCAATCGGCTCTGCGTTGCAGACACATGGGCCGCCTGCCACGACCAGATTCTTTAAACCCGTGCGCTCTCGCGAAAGCAGTGGCACCCCTGCAAGCTCCAGCATGTTCAGTACATTGGTATAACATAATTCATACTGTAAAGTAAAGCCGATGATGTCGAAATCTCCTACAGAGTCGCCGCTTTCCAGCGCATAAAGAGGCAGACCGGCATTTCGCAGTTCAGCCTCCATATCCAGCCATGGTGCAAAGACACGCTCGCACCAAAGATAATCTCGCGTATTCAGCTGACTGTATAGAATTTTCATGCCAAGGTGTGACATACCGACTTCGTAAGTATCCGGAAAACAGAACGCAAACCGGACTTCAATATCCTTTTTATCTTTTACAATACTGTTCAGTTCGCCGCCGACATAGCGGCCGGGTTTTTGCACACGGCTGAGCAGCGCTTCGGTTTCTTGATTGATCATGCAATCCTCCTGGGGCAGTTTTTGTTCACTGCGGTGCATTTATTATACCCCAGTTGTCGGGTTCCTTCAACCCTGCCCAAAGCGCTGCGGCTTCATCAGCAGCAAAAACAAAAGATAAAGTGCTGCCAGCAGCAAGGTTACATTCCAGCGCGAACGGAACAGCACAAAAAAGCCAGCGGCAGCAACCGGCACCAGCACAAAAAAGGAACAGATATGTACCGCCCTTTGCGCTTTTTCTCGCTGAAAGCGGCAACTGAGCAGGCTTAACAGCACCTGGCCGCCATCCAGCGGCTCAACCGGCAATAAATTGAAAACCGCTAAAACAGCATTTGCCAACGCAAAGAAGCGGCCGTTTGTGCTGAGTGGAAACCAAATTTGCCAAAGCAGCAGATTCAAAAGCGGACCTGCCGCAGAAACCACAGCGTCCGCAGCATAAGAAGCCGTAGCTGCATTGGCACAGATTTCAGCGCCAAATGCAGTCAGACGGATTTTCTGCGGCGGTCTGCCACAGAAAATCATGGCAAGCAAGTGCCCCGCTTCATGGGAAGCAGCAGCGCACAATCCCCAAAAAGCTGCACCGCTGCGGTCTGCCAACAGCAAAAATGTCACCAACGCAAAAAAAGGAACGGTCATTTCAATATGGCAGTGCCGGCATTTAAATTTCACCGTTTACTGCTGGCTGCAGAACCTGTTCCCTTCGCAGAACTGGAAGCGGCAGAGGCCGATTTTCCCTGCGAAGAGGTCGTCAATGAAGCTTTCGGTAAAATATCATAAAACTTTTTTTGCAGGTTCTCTGCTGAAAGATTCGGCAAAACAGATTTTTGCATTTGCTGTGTATACCACGCCTTACTTACCGAATATGCATGCCCGCCTACTCCATAGCGCAAGCCCAGTGCTGTCGCTAATGCCGCTGCACACACAATAACACGGACCCGCCACAAAATTTGTTTTCCTTCTTGCACTTTAATTCCTCCCGTCAAGATTCTGTTTGATAAATATGCAGCAGCATTTATAAACAGAACCCTGCAAAGCATTTTAAAAAGAGTACGGAAATCAAGTCACAGGCGGCTTTTGGCCGACAGGTGTATGACATTTGATTCTCTGTGAGCATGTATCAATGTTTCAACAGCCATCTTTTATTGGTTAGCTTCAGGGATTATACAGAAAAAGCACCGGCAGATAAAAAGGTCTGCCGGTGCTTTGTAATATTAGAAATTTTTAAGTTTCTACTTACTTATTTTTCTTCTGAATATACTCGTCAATCGACTTAGCCGCAGCCTTGCCGCCGCCCATCGCCAAAATAACGGTAGCTGCACCGGAAACCGCATCACCGGCAGCGTAAACACCTTCGCGTGATGTTTCCATCGTCTCATCATTTACGACAATGCAGCCCTTGCGGTTTGCTTCCAACCCTTTGGTTGTGGAGCGAATCAGCGGATTCGGGCTGTTGCCGATTGCCATAACGACACAATCAACAGAAGTTTTAAAGTTGCTTCCCGGAATTTCAACTGGGCGCCGGCGGCCAGAGGCATCCGGCTCGCCAAGCTGCATCTTTACACACTCAATGCCGCTGACATGTCCATTTTCATCCCCGAGAATGCGGACAGGGCTGGTCAGGAAATTAAAAATGACACCCTCTTCTTTTGCATGGTGTACTTCTTCTTTTCTGGCAGGCATCTGTTCCTCTGCGCGGCGGTAAACGACATGCACTTCCTCTGCGCCAAGGCGCAGTGCTGTACGTGCAGCATCCATGGCAACATTGCCGCCGCCGACTACTGCAACTTTGTGTACAACCGGAGACGGTGTATCGTACTCAGGTTTATATGCTTTCATCAAATTGGTGCGGGTTAAAAATTCATTGGCCGAATACGTTCCGACCAGCGCTTCGCCCGGAATATTCATGAAATTCGGCAAACCGGCGCCTGTGCCGATAAAGACAGCCTCATAGCCCATATCGAATAATTCATCGACTTCCAGCACTTTGCCGATAACCATATCCGTCTTGACTTCAACGCCTTTGGCTTTCAGTTCGTCAATTTCCTTTTGTACAATTTCTTTTGGAAGACGGAACTGCGGAATGCCATACATCAAAACGCCGCCTGCGACATGCAGCGCTTCAAGTACCGTGACCTGATAACCCTTTGCAGCAAGGTCGCCTGCACAGGTGAGGCCGGCAGGTCCGGCACCAACAACTGCAACTTTGTGGCCATTGAAAGTTGCTTTGGGTGCCGACACGGCCTGCCCTGCATGCTGCATGTGCCAATCGGAAACAAAGCGCTCCAGCCGGCCAATACCAACCGGCTCGCCCTTAATGCCGCGCACACACTTACTTTCACACTGTGACTCCTGCGGGCAAACACGGCCGCAGACAGCCGGCAGAGAGTTGGTCTGCTTGATGATCTGAAAAGCCTCTTCGTACTCGCCTTTTGTGACACACGCAATGAAATCTGGAATATGCACACCGACAGGACATCCGGAAACACAGGGCTTGTTTTTGCAGTTAAGGCAGCGCTGTGCCTCATTTTTTGCCATTTCTTCTGTATATCCCTCTGCCACTTCTGCAAAGTTGTGGCAGCGCACCTGCGGCGCCTGCTCTGGCATAGGTGTCTTTTGTTGTTGCATATTAGGCATTTTTCACACCCTCCATCAGCTTGCAGTTTTCTTCTCTGGCCATTGCACGCTCCTGGTCAAAGTATGTGCGGCCGCGCTTAATTGTCTCGTCAAAGTCAACCTCAAAGCCGTCAAAATCCGGGCCGTCCACACAGGCAAACTTTGTTTTGCCGCCAACCGTCAGCCGGCAGCCGCCGCACATGCCGGTGCCGTCTATCATAATTGGATTCATGCTGACAATGGTCTTAATGTTTTTCGGCTTTGTCACGCCGACCACAGCGCGCATCATCACCAGCGGGCCGATTGCCACAACCAGGTCGTAATCTGCGCCATTTTCAATATTTTCTGCCAATGCAGCCGTTACAAAGCCCTTATTGCCGTTGCTGCCGTCGTCTGTCATTAAAAACAGCCGGTCACTGGCCTCACGCATTTCATCTTCCAAAATAATAATATCTTTGTTGCGAAAGCCTGCAATCATATCGACTTTTGCACCCATTTGATGCAAAGCCTTTGCCTGGGGCCATGCAATAGCACAGCCGGCGCCGCCGCCAATAACTGCAGCACGGTGGTATCCCGACAGTTCGCTGGCTTTTCCCAAAGGTCCGACAAAGTCTAAGATTGCGTCCCCTACATTGAGCTGGTCCAGTTTCATGGTCGTCTTGCCAACGATTTGATAAATGATGGTTACGGTACCGGCTTCCCGGTCATAGTCTGCCACCGTCAGCGGAATACGTTCGCCAAACTCATCGACACGCAAAATAATAAACTGCCCTGCTTTTGCTTTTTTTGCAATAAAGGGGGCCTTTACAATCATGAGTGTCATAGAATCGTTCAGTTTGCGCTTACCTACGATTTGAAACATGATTTCACATCCTCACCAGTTATTTGCATCTCTGTGCTTAAGAATCAGCTGTACACAATGATTTTATTATATCTATCTTTCCATACAAAAGCAAGAAAAATCGGGTAATCAGCCAAACTTGACCGATTACCCGCTCTTTTTTTGAAAAATACATTACAAAATTATGCAAATCAGGCCGTTGCAGCCGTCGTTGATAATCCGCTCGATTGTTTCCCGCACCTTTTCGCGCGCGTCCTGCGGCATACGGTAAAGCTTGTTGTGCATCCCCTCATTGACAAGTTCATGCAGGCTTTTCCCGAAAATATTGGATTCCCAGATTTTCGAGGGGTTTTCTTCAAATTCTTTCAGAATGTATGATACCAGTTCTTCGCTTTGTGCCTCTGACCCGACAATCGGCGTAATTTCTGTTGTGATTTGTGTTTTCATCATGTGAATGGAGGGTGCGGTGGCTTTCAGGCGAATGCCGTATTTACCTCCTTGTCGCACAATACGCGGTTCCTCCAGCGTCAGCTCATCAGTTGCCGGCATAACAATTCCATAGCCGGTTTCCTGCACCGAATGATAGGCATCCTTGATTTTGTCGTATTCTTTCTGCATCCGCGCAAAGTTCATCATGCTGTCGAGCAGGTCTTCTTCTGTTTCCAGCGAAAGGCCGGTCTTTTCGCCCAGCACTTTATAAAACAGCGACTGCTCCAGTGAAACGGACATTCTGATTTTTCCTGTACCTAGATCAATACTGGAAACGGTGGCTTTCTGCACGTATTCGCAGGCAGAAATCTGCTGTGCCATGCTGCTGACTTCCCGAATGCAGCTTATTTTAGCGGCACTGTCACGAATTGCCTCATATACGGCTGCGCGCAGCCAATGTTCTTTTTCCAAAGTTGAAATCCAGTGCGGCATATCGATTCTAATCTCTTGTACTGGAAATTCAAAGAGAACTTTCGACAAAATTTCCCGAATACCGTCCTCTTCAAGTTCCAGACAGTTGACCGGCAAAACCGGAACCCCATATTTTGTTTCCAGCTGCTTTGCAAGCTCTTTGGTTCCCGCAGCAGCGGGGTCTGTGGAATTAAGCAGAACAATAAAGGGTTTATGGATTTCTTTAAGCTCTGTAATAACACGCTCTTCAGCATCCTCATACTCTTCCCGTGGAATATCGCTGATGCTGCCATCGGTGGTAACTACCAGCCCAATAGTAGAGTGCTCTGTAATCACTTTTTTCGTACCGATTTCCGCCGCCATATTGAATGGGACCGGGTCATCAAACCACGGCGTCATCACCATACGCGGGCTATCGCCCTCAACATAACCTAAAGCACTGGGCACTATGTAACCGACACAGTCGATTAAGCGCACCGAAAAAGTAGCGCTGTCGTCGATTTGCACTTTCACAGCCTGCTCTGGTATGAATTTAGGCTCTGTTGTCATAATGGTGCGTCCGGCGGCTGACTGCGGCAGCTCATCTACAGCTCGGTCTTTACGGGCCTCTTCATCAATATTGGGTATCACAATGGTATCCATAAACTTTTTGATAAAAGTAGATTTTCCTGTACGCACCGGACCGACAACGCCAATGTAAATATCGCCGTTTGTTCGTTTTGCAATGTCCCGGTAAATCGTGTGTTCTGCCATTTTCTTCCCTCCTGCGCTCATTGTGTGCTGCCTGCTGCAAACATATTTCTTACATGGGAATCAGCAGCATCCCCTGATTCTCTACGGTTTCTCCGGTAAGGCCGTTTTCCTGCTGAATGGCACCTACGCTGGTGCTGTAGCGGCACGCAATGTCCCACAGCTTTTCGCCCGCATCTGCAAAATAAATGCACAGCGCAGCGGGGTCCTTTTCTTTGGTGCGAGTTGTATCTTCTTCGATTTCCGTAATGAATTTAATGGTCTGCATTTCGTAAACTTCCGCTGTCAGCAAAAGCTCAGCCTTCATGTCAATTTCACCGCCGGTCAGGTGGTAGCTGAGGCTGAGTACACTGCCCTCTGCCATGCAGCGGGTATCGTACTGAATCTCGATTGGTTTCGCACAGGAAAATTCTGTAGAACGTTCAAAATAGAAAGGTGCATTTTCCTGGTTTAGTGCCAGCACACAGAGCAGCAATTTCCCAGTAAACTTCAGCTGGCCGTTTTCTACGGCCGCGGAAACCGTGCAGGGCTCACTCCAAAGGTCTAGAACCTTTGTAAGGCTGTTGTCACACTGTACCGTAAAGCGGTGCGAGCAGGTGTCGCTGACAATGCTGTTCAGACTTTCCAAAGTCTTTTGGCGCCGTGTAATGTTCAGCTCACAGGCATGTGAGTAAGCATCTGTCAAGGCCGCAATCGTCTTTGGAGCAAAGCAGGTAACAGCAGCCAAAAGATGCACATGTGTATCAAATGCAGAGGATTCTCCGCTGTAATCGGCGTGCACCTGAATTTCTACACCGGAAACATTCAGCTGTACCCGGCAAGTTGTCTCAGTAGAAATGCCCTCGCAGTCGAGCAGCTGCGTAAAGGGCATTACATATTCCATAAATTCTGGCTCAGCTGCCTCTTCTCCGGTACTGTAAAGGATATGCAAACGAATTTCACCTGCCGCCATGACCTGCCCCTGCATAGGCTCGGCCGATTTTAAAACAGCGCAGGTGTCAATGCGTAAAATTGTCTCTGCCGGCATTTTCCCCGGTGTAAGTTCCAAAGTATCCTCCACTGTAAAAGGCTGCTGTGAAAAGCTGGAAAAAGCAGTGCAGGTAAATTCTTTTTTCTGCTGCTCGGTATCTTTGTCATCAGAAGAAGTTACAATCTCCATGTCACTGCGTCCGCAGACCCGCGCACAGACAGAAAAAGCACCGTGAATATCCAGGCGGCGCGGGCTGGTTGGGCGGCAGTTGACATACTCCACCCTGGTAAATGCGGAGATTCTCGGGTTTTCTGCCGGCTGTTTGAGGGTAATTGCAGCAAGATAGGGACTTTCGGTCTCATAGCAGCGCACCGCCGTGCCACCGGAGTCCAGATAGTATACGCTGACAGCGCAGGTACCCTCTACTTCCAGCCGGTCGCCGGACACGCTGCGGGAAGTGATGCTCGGGCATACCTGGCACTTTAAAATGCGCTGTATATCCGGGCAGTAATCTGGCAGGCTGATGTCCAAATCGATTGGCTGCTCCTGGCAGCCGTCATAAATTGCTTCGCTTGCAGAAAGCACCTCACGGTTAAGCATATAAACAATCTCTCCTTTTCCTTTTCTGGAATATCATATTCCATTGGCAGGAAAAATATGACCTATCTATAAAAAAGCGCGGCCCGCTGTCTGTATCAATACAGACAGCGGGCCGCATACATTTATTTTTGCAGCCTACTCGTGCCGAGGTTCCGGCTGCTCTTTTTGAATATGGAAAAATTTACGCAGGAAAAAGCCGAGCACTTTAGGGCTGTGTACCACTACAATTTTCACAGAAAATCCCTCCATTATCCGCAGCGCCGGATAACCGATATGCCCAGACAAACCAAAAGGACTGCCACAATGAAGAAGATTAGCCCAACCGGGCAAAAAGAAGAGAGAACAAGCCCTACTCCAAAGGCTACCACACAGGTAGTTCCTTTTCCCTTCATACATTGCTGAAAGCGTCCGCGCATCGGCTCACCGCCTTTACTGGTTGATAACCCAGTATATACGCTTGAGAGAAATTCTGTGCTTTTATTTTTTGCTTTTTTCGCTGAGAACATAAATAATTACACTGCCGCCCAGCACGGTAATTGTCGCATCATCGCTCTCAATGATATTGCTTGTGCCAATTGGATTGTCAGAGCTGATAACACTTTCCGTCAGTGGATATTTCATTCCGGTATAAGTAACTGTAGCGTTGGGTACGCCAAACGGGTACACAGAAGCTGTGCAGCCTTTCATATCCCGCAAATGCAGCCGGCCGCCGGGCATAAAGAACAGTTTTTCATCGTCAGAGATAATGACGCCGTGGCCGCCGAGTTTGCTGATATACTGCAGAATAGAAACATTTGCATAAGAATGATCAAATCTGGCACCCAGCGCGCCAAAAAACACAAAGTCTTTATATCCCCTATGCATACCTTCCTTGACTGCGGCAAGCATATCGGTATCATCTTTTTCACGCATCAGGCGCACAGTCTCAAGGCCCTCTGGCGGTGCAGTCTTAAGAGAATCAAAATCGCCAATCAAAAGGTCCGGCTTGATTTTTGCAGCAACAGCAGTGTCAAATCCACCGTCTGCGCAAATGACAAAAGAACCTTCTGTAATCGAATCTTTAATAATAGATAAATTTTGTACGGGAGCAGAGCCAATAATGACACATTGATTCATTTTTTATAACATTCCTTTCTATCCTTTAATTCCTGATAGATTTCTACATAGCTTTCATGGCGTGACTGCAGAATTTCTCCATTTTCTACTGCCTGCAAGACAGCGCAACCCTTTTCACAGGTGTGCGAGCACCCCTGAAACTGGCAGCGGCCGAGATACGGCCGAAACTCCCGGAAGCAATTCTGCAGCTGCTCTTTTTCGATTAAGTGATAGCGCTCTGTACAAATAGAGGAAAAGCCGGGCGTATCGGCTGCAAGTCCCCCCTGCGGCAGATGAAGCAGCTCTACTTGACGGGTCGTATGCCGGCCGCGGCCGAGTTTGCGGCTGATTTCCCCTGTTGCAAGGGAAAGCTGCGGGTATAGTGCATTGAGCAGAGAAGATTTTCCCGCGCCGGTATTTCCGGTAAGCACAGTCACCTTTCCCGTAAGATAGGGCCGCACCTGCTCAATGCCGCTGTTCGTTGCCGAAGAAAGGATAAAACAGGGGAATCCGGCTTTTTTATAAATTTCATACAACCAGTCACCGCTTTGCAGATCTGTTTTAGAAACAGCGACCGCTGGCTCGATTTTTTGGTGCTCCGCCGCAGCAATAAGTTTATCGATCACCAGCGTGCTTGGGGCTGGGTCACAAACCGACACTACAATCAGCAGCTGATCAATATTGGCAACCGGCGGGCGCACCAAAGAATTCCTGCGGGGCAGGATTTCTTCGATATAGCCATCGTCCCCTTCAGGGCGGAATAAGACATGGTCGCCGACAACCGGCTTTTCACCTGTTTTGCGAAAACGCCCACAGGCACGACACTCTACGCTGTCCCCTGTTTCTGTTTCGACTTTGTAAAATCCGCTCAGACTTTTCAGAATCGTTCCTTTACACATTTTCATGCTTATGCCCCATCCTGTCCAGAAGACTGGGAAGAGGAAGACGACGCGGCAGGTGCAGAAGACTGCGGCTGATGCGACGACGAAGCAGAGCTGCTTGGGCGAGAGGAAACGCTTGGCGCAGAAGAAGCCTGTGAATCCTGATAGGTTCCCTGCCACGTAATGGCCCAGTTGCCTGTTGTAAAGTCTAGTTTATATTTCACATATTTCTGGCCGTCCAGCTCGACCAAAAGCTCTTTGGAACCGCTGCTGTCCTTAAACTGACCGGTCCAGGTATTGTTAGAAGAAGGATTGACAGCGGCACTGCCCTGCTGCACACCGTCCAAATAATAAACTAGAGAAACACTGTGCTTTACATTTGCCGGCAGCTGCACAACCACCTTAATTTCTTTTTCATTCTGCCCAGAGCTGTAATACACCGTAATCGTACTGCCTTTTGCAACAGAATTTCCCGCGGCAGGTGATGTGGAAACGACATAATTGGCTGGTTTGCCGGTGTTGTCCTGCGCAGCTACCGAAACTTTAAATCCAGCATTAGTCAGAGTATCTTTTGCACTGCTTACCGTCTGTCCTACGACATCCGGTACACTGACAGATGCCGGGCCGGTACTGATATAAACCGTTACGGTCTTTCCTTTTTCAATGGAAGTGCCCGCTGCAGGGTCTGTGGAAATCGCATTTCCTTTGTCTATGGTATCACTGGACTGCTCTTTAAAGGAAGCGAGAAGTCCGTTTTCTTTCAAAGTCTGCTCGGCAGTTGCCTTTGTCTGATTTGTCACATCCGGTACCATTGCGGTATCTTGGCTCTTTACAACCGTCAGCGTTACCTTAGAGCCCGCCGGCACAGCTGTGCCGGCGGCAGGGTCCTGCGCTGTAATGACACCGGCATCTTTTGTGCTGTCTGTCACATATTTAATAGTGAATTGAAAATTATTGGAATTATCAGCCTGCACTGTAGAAAGCGTTTTACCTACAAAATTTTCTAGTGTTACTTTTTTCTGAGACTTCAGCGCACCAGAAAGAACCAAAATTGCCGCTACAACCAAAAAAGCTGCAATGATGCCCGTCGCAATCAGCGGCGCCTTGTTGCGCGTTTTTTGTTTGACTTCCGGCTGTGTTTGGCTGTCGGCATTTCCGTCTTCGGTATAGACATAATCATCCCTGTACTCATTCTGAGGGTCTATATCCATGGTTGTGTCGGTATCCAGATATTTTGTCGGCTTGTCCCCGGCAAAGTATTCATAATGGAAACGCACACTGGGGTCCTGCTCAAAAATATTAATGTCCCGCAACATCTGCGCAGCAGACTGGTAGCGCTGCATAGGGTCTTTCTGCATGGCTTTCAGCGTGATTTCCTGCAGGCCCATCGGGATATCAGGATTGATTTCCCGCGGCGGGCAAGGGTCCGTCTGCAGCTGCATAATTGCGACAGATACCGCGTTTTCTGCCTCAAATGGCAGCTGGCCCGTGGTCATTTCGTACAACATGACGCCGACGGAATAAATATCCGCCTTTTCGTCTGTCAAGTCGCCGCGGGCCTGTTCCGGGGCAATATAATGCACAGAGCCAATGGCTTTGTCGGTCATGGTGCGTGTTTCGCTGCGAGCAAAGCGGGCAATGCCAAAATCGGTCACTTTAATGTGACCATTTGGCAAAACCATAATGTTCTGCGGCTTAATATCGCGGTGAACAATACCGCGCTCGTGTGCATGCTGCAGTGCCTGCAAAATTTCTGTTGTAAAGTGCAGGGCCTTGTGCCAATCCACGCCGGGCTGCTGGTCAAGGTACTGCTTGAGCGTAATACCATCGATATATTCTTCAACAATATACTGAATTTGGTCGCCAAAGCTGACATCGTAAACTTTAACGATATTGGGATGAGAAAGCAGTGCAATCGCTTTGCTTTCATTTTTAAAGCGCCGGATAAATTCTGCATTGTGCAGGTATTCATCTTTTAAAATCTTAATTGCAACCACACGCTGGTCCAGGGTATCGTACGCGCGGTAAACAAGTGCCATGCCGCCCATACCGACCAACTCATGGATTTCGTATCTGCCGTCCAGGCGTTTCCCAGTATATTTATCCATTAACCGAAGTCACCTCTCCCGCGCGTCAGTTTTCAATGATGGCAACGGTGATATTGTCGCTTCCGCCGCTATCTTTGGCCTGGCTGACCAGCTTTTCTGCAAGCTGCTGCCCGGCATACTGCTGTGAAAAAGAATAGAAATCTTCTTTTTCAATGTAATTTGAAAGGCCGTCTGTACACAAAAGCAGCAGGCTGCGCCCCTCAAACGGGACCTCGTTGTAATCCACTTCTACAGTAGGTTCAATCCCCAAAGCACGTGTAATAATGTTTTTCTGAGGATGAAATTTTGCCTGCTGCTCTGTTAAATCTCCACTGTCGACTAGCTCCTGCACAATGGAATGGTCGGTAGTTACCTGCCGAATACCGTCAGGAGTAATTAGGTATGCACGGCTGTCGCCGGCATGCGCAATATGTGCAATGCCATCATAAACGATTGCCGAGACAACCGTGGTACCCATACCGTGCAGTTCCTCTTCTGCGCACGAGCGCTCGTAAACCGCCGTATTGGCATTATAAACTGCCGCGACCATCAGGTCGCGTATGGAATTGTCACTGTAAGACGGATTCCCCTGAAAAAAGCTGTGATACTGGCGCACCATGGTTTCCACTGCGATACTGCTGGCAACATTGCCGCCATTGGCGCCGCCCATACCGTCACAAACAACGGCCCAGGCAATTCCGTTAGCAGTCAGGCCGCTTCGGCAGGCATCTTGATTTGACTCGCGCACCAGCCCAATATCTGTTTTATGACATACTTTAAACATGGGACACCTCTTCTTGCCTTCTGCGCCGCAGCTGGCCGCAGGAAGCATTGATATCTGACCCCAAGGTACGCCGCACAGTCGCGGTGATTCCATGAGACTCCAGAATATGAATAAAACTTTCTTCTCTCTCTTTTGAACTTTTTCGATAGCTGGTACCTGCTACGCTGTTCACAGGAATCAAATTCACATGGCACAGGGTGCCCTCCAGCCTGGCGGCAAGCTCCCTGGCACAGGCATTGCTGTCGTTTAGTCCTTGTATCATAGCATACTCAAAAGAAACCCGCCGTCCTGTCACTTTTTCATAGTAGCGGCAGGCTTTCAGCAGCTCTTCTATAGAATATTTTCTGCTGACGGGCATTGTCTGCTGCCGAATACTGTCATTCGGCGCATGCAGCGAAACGGAAAGCGTAAGCTGCAGCCGCTTCTCTGCCAAGTCATAAATGCGGTCAACTAAGCCGCAGGTGGAAAGAGAAATGTGCCGCATGCCAATATTCATGCCGTCCGGGTCTGTAATGAGCGATAAGAAGCGCAGTACATTTTCGTAATTATCCAGCGGCTCACCCATACCCATAAGCACAATATTGGAAATGCGGGCCGCGCCGTCGCGCTGGGCTGCCTGTACCTCGGCCACCATTTCACCGGCAGTCAGATTTCGGGAAAAGCCGCTTTTGCCGGTCGCACAAAAGGAACAGTTCATTTTACAGCCAACTTGCGTAGAAATGCAGATACTGCGCCCGTGATGATAATCCATCAGCACAGCCTCTACCAGCTCTCCGTCGTGCATCTGGAAAAGGTATTTGCGGGTGCCATCAATTTTAGAGACCAGTTTCTGTGCAATCGCGGCATCTGCTATGTAGCAGCGCTGTGCCAGAGTCTGCCGCAGAGATTTGCTAAGGTTGGTCATTTCATTGAAATCCTGTACCCCGATTTTTTGCAGCCAAGAAAAAGCCTGCTTTGCACGGTAGGCAGGCTGCCCAAGCTCAGCAAAGAGTGCCGAGAGTTCTTCCTGGTTCATTGACCGAATATCTTGTGGCGACAAATTATTCTTCCTTCCTGAACAAGCTGATAAAGAATCCATCCGTATCGTTTGCCTGCGGAAAAAGCGTCAGCTGATTTTCCGGCTCTGCAATGGTATGTGAAACAGCTGCCGGCAAAGTGAGCGGTGCCGCAGTGAAATTTGGATGCTCCTGCAAAAAGCGGCGGGCATTTTGGCTGTTTTCTGCCGGATTTAAGGTACAGGTCGAATACAGCAGAATTCCGCCCGGCCGCAGTAAATTAGAAGACTTACACAGGATACCGTACTGCAAATCGGGCAGGCTGTCAATAGTTTCCCTTGATTTGTAGCGAATTTCAGGCTTTCTGCGCAAAATGCCATACCCAGAGCAGGGCACATCACACAAAACACGGTCTGCCGGCGGCAGCAAAGCGCTGTCCCTTGCAGCATCACGCACAGCAGCAGAAACATTCGTTATTCCTAATCTTTGGGAGCCTTTTTGAATCAGCCCAACTTTTCCGCGGTACTGGTCAAAGGCTCTTATTTCTCCTCTGTTCTGCATTTCCTGCGCTATGGTAAAGGTCTTTCCACCAGGTGCTGCACAGACATCATAAATGCGCTCGCCCGGTTTTGCCCCCAGCAGACAGCAGCCAAACTGACTTGACAGGTCCTGTATATGGAACAGTCCTTCTTGAAAGCATTTACCTTCCGCAATGGAGCCGGTATGATTAAGTTTCAGCGCATTTGGCAGCCAAGTAACCGCCTGTGCTTCGATTTCCTCTTCCTGCAAAAGCGCAGTCAGCTTTTCGGGAGTAGTCTTTAAAGAATTCACCCGGGCATAAAGCGGCGGGCGCTGAAAACCGCACGCCAGCATTTGCTCTGTGACAGCCACCCCGTAGGCAGCCTCCCAGCGGGCAATCAGCCACGCCGGACAGGAATTCTGTATTGATAAACTTTCGAGGCGGTCTTTCCCTTTTGGCGGGAAAGGTCTGTTTTCTTTTTGGCGCAGCAGGCTGCGCAAAACGCCGTTGACAAAGCCCGCAGCACGGTTTTTTCCGATTTTTCGCGTTAAAGTAACCGCCTCATTGACAGCAGCACTGTCGGGAATGCGGTCCATATAATAGATTTGATAAGCTGCCATACGCAGAATTTCCCAAACAGCGGCATCCACATGTGTTTGAGGACTGCGCAGGTATTGGCGCAATGCTGTGTCCAGTGTAATCCGGCGCTCAAGCACGCCATAAAACAGAGCCGCGGTCAGTGCTTTGTCACGCACAGACAACCCACTGGTACGCAGCGCTTTATCCAGCACTAAATTAGAGTACCCCTCATTTTCATCCACATGCAGCAGAGCTTTCAGTGTGACTTCGCGTGCATTCAAGAATCGTCTCTCCCCCGGCCGCCGGCAATCATCAGCAGGCGAAAGAGCTGAAGCAGTGCCGTAAAAGAAGCCGCTACATAGGTCATGGCAGCAGCTGAAAGCACTTTTCTCGCGCCGTTGATTTCATCCGGTGTTAATAAATTTGTTTCGTCCAATGAGCGCAGCGCACGGGCGCTTGCGTTAAACTCTACTGGAAGCGTCACCAGCTGAAACAAAACTGCAATGCTAAACATCAAAATGCCGATGTTAACAACAGCGGTGTAGCGCACCGGCAGAATTAAACCGATAAAGATGAGCGGAAACGCCAGCCGGGAAGCAAACTGCGTGGCCGGCACAATCGCCGTACGCAGGCGGTTTGGCAGATATCCCTGCGCGGTCTGAATGCTGTGCCCGGCTTCGTGTGCTGCAACGCCGATGGCGCTGATAGAAGTGCTGTCGTAAACATCCTGCGAAAGGCTGATGGTGTTATTGCGCGGATCAAAGTTATCGGTTAAGTTGCCGCCAATTCGGCGGACATTCAGTCCGCGCACGCCGCCGTAATACGCCACGGTTTCCGCTGCCTGCGCACCGGTACAGCCGCGCAAAGAGCGCACTTTGCTGTAGCGGTTAAATGCTGCCTGGACCTTAAATTGCGCATAGGCTGTCAACAGAATAGCAGGAAGCATCCACAAAAAATAGGAATAATTATAATAATAAAAGCCCATACCATTGCTCCTTTCAGAAGGGCAGCACTGCCCCCTTCGGTACAGGATGCCCCCGAAGGAAGTCTGACGCCGCCATACGCTTTTTGCCGGCCGGCTGTACTTCTGTAATCTGCAGTGCTGTACCGCCGCCGCAGGCAACTACAAACTGGCCGCTGACACTGCCCGGCTTAGCTGCAGCAGGCTCTGGACTGACAACACAGCTGGCAAAGATTTTAAGCCGCATTCCCTCATAAGTGGTAGCCGCAGCAGGCCATGGATTTAAGCCGCAAATCTGGTTGTGTATCTGCTGTGCCGGCTTGTTCCAGTCTATTGGGCTTAAGGATTTATCAAGCATAGAAGCGTACGCGGTCGTCGTTTCTCCCTGCGGACGAGGCTGCAGAGAATCCAGTTCATCCAGGGTACGCACCAAAAGTTCTGCGCCCATCTGTGAAAGGCGGTCGTGCAACTGACCGGCTGTCTCCTGCGGACCGATTGCTGTTTTCTCCTGCAGCAAAATATCCCCGGTGTCCAGTCCCTCAGCCATATACATTGTTGTTACGCCGGTCTCTTTTTCGCCGTTGAGCACGCTCCACTGAATCGGTGCAGCACCGCGGTACGCAGGCAGCAATGATGCATGCACATTAATGCAGCCCTTTGGCGGAACAGCAAGGATCTCTTTGGGAAGGAGTTTTCCGTAAGCGACAACTACGACAACTTCCGGCTGCAGGCAGCGCAGCTTTTCCGTCTCATCGGCTGTACGCAGAGAAACCGGCTGAAACACAGACAGGCCCGCCTTTTGTGCAAGTACCTTGACTGGCGGCGGCGTCAGTGTAAACTTTCTACCCTTTGGCTTATCCGGCTGCGTATAGACGCCGCACACGGTATGTCCGGCATCCAGCAGCGCCTGCAGACAAGGCACTGCAAAATCTGGTGTACCCATAAAAACCACACGCATTTTGTTCACCATTCCTGATACGAGTTTCTTTCAATTTCTGCAAAATATACGTTTGCAGTTTCATCCCATTTTTTTCATTTCTTCATCCGTCAGGAAATGCTCCACATGCGAGAGGAAGACAATGCCGTTGAGATGGTCAATTTCATGGCAGCAAGCCAGTGCAAAAAAGTCATTTGCCTCAAACTCAAAGGAAGTTCCGTCGCGGTGCTGTGCACGAACTTTCACATGGTTTGGGCGGTGTGTCACACCCCAGCGGTTTGGAAAAGAAAGGCAGCCTTCGACACACTCCTGCTCCCCTTCCTGCAGTAGGAATTCCGGGTTAATCAGCTCTACACGGCCTTCACCTACATCGATGACAATCGCGCGGCGGCGGATTCCCACCTGCGGTGCAGCCAAGCCAACGCCATTTGCCTGCTTCATTGTTTCATACATATCGTCCAGCAGCTGCCCCAACCTGTCATCAAATTTATCGACCGGGCGGCAGACCACCCTTAAGCACGGATCATTTCCTGTACGAATGTTGCGAATTGCCATCACAATTTCCTCCTTGAACCAATTTTTATGATTTATTTAGTATAAAAGAAAATATTTACTGATTTATGAATAAACTAAAGAAGCGTATCTGGATTCATATCTGCAAAGACGGTGACGTTTTCTGCCCGCCGATCCCGGCCAAAAGAAACCAGCAGCCGGGAAAGCATCTGCCGTAGGGGGCGGCTGTTCCGGCACTTCATAAAAAGCTTGTAGCGGTATTTCCCGCTCATACGGGCAACCCGTGCCGGAGTAGGGCTGAGTACCCGCAGCGGCAGCTGTATATACTCTGCAGCGGCAAGTTTTTGCAGCTGCTGCAGAAATGCCAAACTGACCCGGCGGACCTCCTCCTCTTTGCCGCCGACAAAGCCGACAACGCAAAGATCGGAAAAAGGCGGATACAGCATGATTTTTCGCAGCGGAAGTTCCTGCTCATAAAAAGCGGGATAGTTCTGTCCAGCAGCAAGTGCAAACACCGGATTTTCCGGTGTAAAAGTCTGCACATAAGCTTTTCCGCACAGGCAGCCGCGACCTGCACGGCCGACAACCTGCGTAAGCAGGTCAAACGTGCGCTCGCTGCTGCGAAAGTCATTGCTATAAAGAGACTCATCTGCCGAAAGCACGCCGACAACTGTTACATTTTCAAAGTCAAGCCCTTTGGCAACCATTTGCGTACCGACAATCAGGTCATATTCCTTCTGTGCAAATGCTTTCAGTTTATCTTCATAAGCATAGCGGGACATAGTGGCATCGGTATCCAGCCGCAAAATACGTGCCTGCGGCAAAAGCTGCTGCAGCTGCTCCTCTGCCTTCTGTGTACCGGACCCTCGGTACTGCAGATGCAGGCCGTGGCACTCTGGGCACTCGGCAGTCATAGGAACAGAATAGCCGCAGTAGTGGCACATCAGACGGTTGTTTGCCGAATGATAGGTGAGAGAAACACTGCAGTTGGGGCAGGTCATTACGTGGCCGCAGTCTGGGCAGGAAGCAAAGGTGTTGTATCCGCGCCGATTGAGCAGAAGAATTGACTGCTGTCCATTTTTTAGATTTTCCTGCAGTGCCTGCAACAGTGGGCGGCTGAAAACCGAGGCATTGCCCTCCTGAAGCTCTTTGTTCATGTCACAGATGTGTACTTCCGGAAGCTGCGCTTCCCCATACCGCTGTGAAAGGGTTTCCAACCCGATTTTGCCGGTCTTTGCGGCGTAATAGGTCTCAATACAGGGGGTAGCCGAAGCAAAAAGCAGCAGTGCCTTGTTATATCTACAGCGAAACCATGCAACTTCTTTCGCGTGGTAGCGCGGGGAGCTTTCTGATTGATAAGCTGACTCCTGCTCCTCATCTACAATAATCAGGCCCAGATTAGAGAGCGGTGCAAACACCGCCGAACGTGTGCCTACCACAATCGTTGCTTCGCCGCGCTGCACCCGCTTCCATTCATCCATACGTTCACCGACCGACAGTCCGCTGTGAAAGACGGCAACTTTTTCCCCATAGCGCTGCTGAAAAATATGTACTGCCTGCGGTGTCAGTGAAATTTCCGGCACCATCAGCAGCACACTGCGCCCTTCTTTTAAAACCTGGTCAATTAAACATAAGTAAACGCTGGTTTTGCCACTGCCTGTAACTCCGTACAGAAGCGACGCAGAGGCCTTTCCTTTATGGTACTGCTGGTACAAATCCATATAGGCAGCCTGCTGTTCCTCGGAAAGGACGATTGGCGTCTGTTCTCCTTTAACAGAAGAAGTTTCAGCAGAATAAGGTGTTCGATAACGCTCCTGCTCATAGGTTTCGCAAACGCGATGGGTCTCCATATTCTTAATGACAACCGGCGTAACACCAGTAAAGTAGCAAATTTCTTTTACCGAAGCACAACCCGCGTCCTGCAGTACACGATAAACTTCCTGCTGACGGGGCGTCAGGTGCAGCGGCTCTGGCGGCTTTGCAGAAAGACGCACCATTTTCATGGAGGCATCTCCCATGCGGCGGACCGGATTGAGTGTTTGATGCAGAATACCGGCCCTGCACAGGTTGTCTAAGACAGAAGAATCTTTTGGCAGACCGGCTTTTTTAAGAAGTTTGTCTTTTTCTACCGCCGCATGATTTGCAAGCTGCGCTATAACAGCCTGTTCTTCCGGCAGCAGGCGCTGCACATTTTGTGCGGAAACGCCATCACAAAGTCCATAAAAAGAGTGCAGTTTATAGGTCATACCAGCCGGCAGCAACAATTTGACCGCCTCAAACAGTGTACAAAAGTAGCGTTCTTTCAGCCATGAAACTAAAAAAAGCATTTCACGCGAAAGAAGCGGTGCCTCATCCAGCACCGCTTTTAAATATTTCAGCTTTGCAGTATTCTGCACTTCAGCTGCAGCAAGAATCATACCCAGGCGAAGATGACTGCCGCTGCCAAATGGCACCAGCACGCGGCAGCCCGGCACTGCCTTTGCCTGCAGCGTTTGCGGTACCAGATAGTCAAAGTCTTTATCAAAATGATAAACCGTTTTTTCTACAGCGACTTTAACTGTCTGCATCACTTGCTCTCCTCCGCTTTTATCAGTCGACAGGGGACTTGGTTTCTTCGTCTGCCGGCGCTTCTTCACTGCTTGTTCCCGCAGCATTTTCCTCTGCAGCGGCGGCCTCTGCAGAGCGCTCCTGCTCAAGCTGCTGTGCTTTGGCCTCATCGGCCTCTTCATCTTCGTTGCGGTTGGATTCTACAATTCTATATTTATGATCCATCAATTCCTGTACGGCGATTTCAACCGGCTTTTCGTCCATAACAATATGCTCTGCCTCTGCTTTTTCGGCAATTTCACGGGAGCGCTTGGAAACGCCCACGCAAAGCGCATAGCGGCTCTGGCCCGGTTCTGTTAAAAGATCTGCAATAGGTTTAATCATGATTCAGTACCCTTTCTATCAGCGCCGGATTGCGGCTGGTCTTGTGTTTTTCAGAAGTAAGAATTGCATCAATTTCACTGGCAGCTTTCTCTACTGTGTCATTGACAACAACATAATCATACTGCACTGCCTGCGGAATTTCCTTTTTGGCGGTCTTAAGCCGTTTCTGCACGACTTCTTCGGCCTCAGTACCGCGGCCGCGCAGACGCTCTCCCAATTCCTTGACAGAAGGCGGCAAAATAAAGATGCCGACGCTTTCGGGTAGCAGCCTGCGCACCTGTGCCCCGCCCTGCACTTCAATTTCCAAAAAAACGTCGTGGCCGCTCTCCAATGCCTTTTCAATCGGTGCGCGCGGGGTTCCGTAGCAGTTGCCGCAGTACTCTGCACTTTCCAGCAGTGCACCCTCAGCTTTCAGCTGCGCGAATTTTTCTTTGGTCACGAAAAAATACTCACGGCCGTTTTGCTCGCCGGGGCGTGGCGCACGTGTTGTGGCAGAAATAGAATAGCGGGCCTCGGGATGAGCTGCGAAATAAGCTTTCAGCACCGTTCCCTTTCCGGTACCGGATGGACCGGAAAAAACGACAAGCAGTCCTTTATTCATCTTCGTCCAGCTCCTCACCTTCCATGCCGTCTTCTTTGTCATTCAGACGGTTTGCAACCGTTTCAGGCTGTACAGCCGACAGGATTACATGCTGGCTGTCCATAATAATGACTGCACGGGTGCGGCGGCCGTAGGTAGCGTCAATTAAAGTACCGCGCTCTTTTGCGTCCTGAATAATACGCTTAATTGGCGCCGACTCTGGGCTGACAATGGCAATCAGCCGATTTGCAGAAACCATGTTGCCAAAGCCAATATTGATCAGCTTCATAGGATTATTTCCCCCTGCTTTTCAGGATGTTTACTCAATATTTTGAATCTGTTCCCGAATCTTTTCAATTTCCGCCTTGATGTCTACTACCAAATAGGCAATTTCTGTATTCGAGCACTTAGAGCCAATGGTGTTTGCCTCCCGGTTCATTTCCTGCACCAGGAAATCAAGCTTGCGGCCCACCGGCTCGTCAGATTCGAGCATGGTGTCAAACTGTGTAAGGTGACTGCGCAGACGCACCGTTTCTTCATCTACAGCAATTTTATCGGCAAAAATTGCTGCTTCTGTTACAATGCGCTGCTCATCAACCGCTTTGTCCTGCAGAACCTCTTCAAGGCGGGTCTGCAAACGCTTGCGATAAGCTTCCACGGTTTCGGGGGAATGCTCTTCCACCTGTTTGACCATCTGCAGGATCTGCTTAGCACGCGCAGAGACATCCTCTTTCATCTTTTTGCCCTCTGCAATACGCATCTGCATAAAAGAATCCAGCGCATGGTCCAGTGCCTGTCTGACCGACATCCACACAGCTTCTTCGTTTTCCGGCTCATGGTAAACAGTAAAGATATCGCTGAAACGTGTTAAGTCAGAAACAGAAAGGTCTTCTTTCAGCCCATAGGTACTGCAGAGTTCCCGCATAGCCGCAACATAGTCTGCGGCAAGCTCATGGTTTACGGAAATACGTGCGGTAGTGTCCTGCACCGGCTCTATAAAGACGGTGACATCGACCTTGCCCCGGGAAATATAGCTCTGCAGGTATTCGCGAATCTTTTCCTCAAGGAAGCCGTAGCCGCGGCTGACCCGCGCAGAAAGTTCAAAATAGCGGTGGTTGACGGATTTTACTTCTGTCTGAATATGGCGTCCGTCAATGACTGCTTCATACCGGCCATAGCCGGTCATGCTTTTTATCAAAAAACCATCTCGTTTTCTGTATCCACTCATATTTGCATACTTATTTATTGTATCAGATAGGCCCCCTGCTTGTCAAACGGAAGTACCGGGTTTTACCAATTCAGTAAATAAAGGCGCTGCTGATACACACAGTGGAAAATAAAAAGCTGTAAAGAAGGCTTATACAGGGTAAATCTGCGCTTCCTTATCACCGTGCCGGTAATCAATCCCATATTTTTTCGCAGCACGCTCCTTAAAGAAATCGACCGCTACCTTTGGAAACATCGCATAAGACAGAACGTCCTCTTCCTGTTCTGTCCACTGGGCACACTCCTGCCGCAGGCTATCTAGTTCTGGCTTTAAAAGGTCCGCAGGGCGGCAGGTAATGCGTTTGCGGTCACCGATGATCTTTTTCGCAAAGGCCGGATCAATCGGCATGGGGGTCGTGCCGTACATACCGGCTATTAAATCTTTAAACTCATTGGTACACATCTTATAGCGTTCTCCGGTCATGACATTAAAGACCGCCTGTGTGCCGATAATCTGTGAAGTCGGCGTAACCAAAGGCGGATAGCCGGCATCTTTGCGCACCCGCGGAACTTCTTTTAAAACGTCCTCCAGCTGATCTTCTCTGCCTGCCTGTTTTAACTGCGACAGCAAATTGCTCAGCATACCTCCCGGGACTTGGTACAGCAGGGCCTTTGTGTTGGTTGCAAGCATACTTTGGTCTAGCAGACCGGTTTCAATGTATTTTTTGCGCAAGCCCATAAAATACTCTCTGACAGGTCCAAAGGCTTTTAGGTCAAGACCGGTGTCGTATGGGGTTCCCTGCAAGGCCGCTACCATAGACTCAGTCGGTGCATGAGAGGTGCCCAGTGCAAGCGGAGAAATTGCCGTATCAATACGGTCGGCACCTGCCTCAATGCCTTTTAGCAGGCACATAGAGGCAAGCCCGGAAGTATAATGAATATGCAGCTGAATAGGCAGAGATACCGCTTTTTTCAGAGCAGATACCAATTCATAGGTTTTATACGGTGTCAACAGAGCCGCCATGTCTTTGATACAAATAGAGTCGGCGCCTGTTTGCTCAATTCTCTTTGCATACTGTACATAGTAGTCCGTCGTAAAAACAGGACCGGTCGTATAGGAAATGGCAACCTGTACTTCTGCGCCTTCTTTTTTTGCCGCCCGTATGGAGGTCTGCAGATTTTTAAGATCATTCAGTGCATCAAAAATGCGGATAATATCAATTCCGTTTGCTACACTGCGCTGCACGAAGTACTCTACAGCATCATCGGCATAGTGACGGTAGCCAAGCATATTTTGCCCGCGAAAAAGCATTTGCAGCTTGGTATTTGGGCAGTTTTTGCGTAGGATGCGCAGCCGCCGCCAGGGGTCTTCATGCAAAAAGCGCAGGCAGCTGTCAAACGTTGCACCGCCCCAGCATTCCAGTGAATAATAGCCTATTTTGTCCAGTCTGTCGAGAATAGGCAGCATATCTTCTATCGGCATGCGGGTCGCAATCAAAGACTGCGGTGCGTCCCGCAGCGCAACTTCTGTAATTCCAATTTGTTTTGCCATTCTGCCGCCCCCTCAGCGCAAGGAAATCAGCGGTTCGCCGGGTTCGACACTCTGCCCCTTTGTCACCATAACACTGTCTATTGTGGCATCGTGCGGCGCCATAATCTCATTTTCCATCTTCATTGCTTCCAGAACCATTAAAACTTCCCCGGACTTTACCTGCTGGCCGGGCTGCACGGAAACGCGCAGAATCGTCCCGGGCATCGGGCAGTCGATTACTTCTGCATCTGCCGCAGGGGCCTGCGGCGCGGCAGCAGGAGCCGAAACCAGCTTTTGAGCCGGGGCCGGAACTGAAGCAGCGGAAGCCGCTGGCACAGGAGCAACTGCAGGAGCCGGCTGTGCCGGTGACGGGCTGGTCACGGATGAAGTCTCTGCTTCCTCTACCTGCACATCATAAGGGACGCCGTTTACCGTAATTTTCAGATGTTTCATGGCATCTTTCCTCCTATATTTAAACCAATGTGCTTCAAAGCTGCACATTGCTGTGCTTTTTCGGTATAGGCCGCTCTCGTTTAGCGGAAAGCATACCAAGGGCACAGATGAGTTCTTCTCGTGTATCTTCCGGTTTGACAACATCCTGCACCAAGCCCAAGGCTGCCGCGCGCAGCGGGCTGCCCTCGGTGCAGGCATAGTCTTCAATCAGCTGTTTGCGGTCTGCAACCGGATTTTTAGACGCTGCAAGCTGTTCCTGTCTAAAGAACACAGCGCCTGCTTCGGGTGCCAATAGAGAAACAACTGCCTGAGACCATGCTATGGTATAGTCGGCATTCACACCCTGGCCGGAAAATGCAAGGTAGACCGGACCATAAGCTTTTCCTACCAAAACGGTGATTTTTGCAGCAGTAGCCTGTGCGTACCGGTCAGAAAGCACATTGGCTGCACGCAGAGAGCAAAACCGGTCTGCATTTACAAAGCTGACAATAGGCAGACTAAAAGCATCGCAAAAGCTGACAAAGCGTGCTGCCTTTGTGCAGGCGTCTGCATCTAAGGTTCCATCATAGGCTAATACGCCTGCCGATGTTCCCGGACCAACTGATGCAAGCGCTGTGTATGCCGCTTTGCCAAAATCCGGGGTTAGTTCCAACAGGGAGCCTCGGTTTGCGACTGCTTTGGCAGCCTCTTGTGCAGAATTTCCGGCTTCAGGAACACCTGCTGCATCGTTTTCGTCGCAGCAGGCAACGGAATCTAAGTTATTAGATGGAAGTTTCTGTACCAAATTCTGTACTGCTTCTACTGCAGCTTCTTCGTTTTCCGCAGTCACAGCGGCAATTCCGGCAAATGCAGCTTCTTTTGCACTGCCGCCCATTCCATCCGCGGAAATCGTCAATTCGCCCTCTTGGGACATAACAATGAAATCCGCGCAGGAAGCAAACAGCGCCGAGGCACCAATGCAAGGCCCAAGTACCAAAGAAATCTGCGGAACTACCCCGGAAAGTGCATGGGCTCTATACATAACTTCACCGTAATCATTCAAAAGGCCCGCGCCTTCCTGTACGCGGCTTCCCATAGAATCATAAATACCGACAACGGGAGCTCCATTTTTAGCTGCCATATCATATAATTTTATAAGCTTGCGGGCCTGCGCATGGCTCATAGCACCGCCGCACTGATCGCTGTTTTGCGCAAAAGCAAATACTGGGCAGCCGCCAACTGTGCCATAACCGGCCGCCGCCTCTGCCGGCTGCTGTGCCGACTCTGAAAAACGGTCAACGGGCAGAAAACTGTCTTGATCAAACAGCAGACTCAGCCGCCGGCTGCCAACGGTTTCGTCGGCCCTGCCGCAGGCACTTTGCAGAGCATCTGCTTTTTCCATACTGTTCATTTACTGTTCCTCCATGTACAGGACTAAAAAGCGGAAGGCCGCGCAATCATCCGCGGCCTAACTGTAATGCTTTCTATAAAATTATAAAGGCATCTGGCTGAAAATACAAGCGAATTTCCAAAGATACGACCCGCAGGTTCAGTTTTTCTCCTTAACGCGCCTGTTTCCTGCGGGGCGGGCGCTGTGCTTGTCTTCCTTTGCAGCCGCAGCCAGCTGCTTTACCTCCTGTGCTGTCAACTGCCGCCACTCACCCGGCTGCAGCATACCCAGACGCAACGGCCCTATTGCCGTGCGCTTTAAGCGGGCAACCTCCAGCCCGAGAGTCTCGCACATTTTGCGTATTTCACGGTTTCTGCCCTCGTGAAGAATCACTTCCAGCACGACGCGGCCCTTTTCCTGGTGGAGCACCCGCACCTGTGCCGGCGCGGTGCGCCGGCCGTCAATGACAACTCCCACGGCCATTTGGGTCAACTGGTCCTCTGTAATGCCGGGGTGAATGGTGACACGGTATGTTTTGGGTACATGGTGAGAGGGATGGGTCATAGCGTTTGCAAAGGCACCGTCGTTGGTCATCAACAGCAGGCCCTCGCTTTCCCTGTCAAGGCGGCCAACCGGATAAACCCGCTCTGGCACCTCTTTAACCAAATCCGCTACACATTTGCGCCCCTGCTCGTCGGACATAGTGGTGATAAAGCCGCGCGGCTTGTGTAATAAAATGTAAATAAGGCTGTTATGCGTTTTCAGCAGTTTTCCCTTTACTGTAATCTTATCGTGCTTGGGGTCTGCTTTATCCCCCACCTTTACCGGCTTGTCATTGACGCGCACATCGCCCGCCGCAATGATTTCTTCGGCTTTTCGGCGGGAAGCGACACCGGCATCTGCCAATATTTTCTGCAGTCTGATTTTTTCTGCCATATCATTCGTCCTTACTTGACTGATTCTGTCAAATTATTATGTAAAATGTTTTGCGGCAGGCGCTTATGAAGAAGAAAACAAGCTGCCGAAAAACGCAATAATCTGCCGCCAAAAGTTGAGCTTTTTCGGGGCGGCAGGGGCGGCCTCCGCGGTCAAGGGAATCTGTGCGGCCACGCTGCCATTGAAACGATAAATGACCTGGCCGACCACCTCGCCCTTTTCGAGCGGCGCATATACAAAATGCGGCAGCTCTACACTGCGGGTTAAATGAGCTTCTTTGGGAATAACCAGCGTGCTGCCGGTTTCTCCGCGCACCTGAACATGGTCCGCTTTGCCGCCAACCAGCGGTAGAGAGAAAACGCAGGAGCTGTCGTCGAGTGAAACGCTTTTTAAACGTGAAAAGCCGTAATCCAGCAGCAGCTGATGGTCGCGCCAGTCATCCGGCGCACAAAGCGTAACCGCTATTAGGCGCACACCGTTTCGCTGTGCGCAGCTGACAAGGCAGCGCCCGGATTTTTTAGTAAATCCGGTCTTTACGCCAATACAGCCGCGGTACAGGGTGAGCAATTTGTTGTGGTTTTGGTACACCCGCGTACAGGCCGGCTGCTCAAAATGAACTTTTATACTTTTCTGTGCAGTAATCGCCGCAAAAGCATCATTTTTCATTGCAGCACAGGCGAGTTTTGCCATATCCTCCGCTGTTGAGTAGTGCGCAGCATCGTCAAGACCTGAGGGCGTGACAAAATGGGTGTTATTCATTTTTAGTTCTTTGGCACGCTGGTTCATCCGTTTGGCAAACGCTGCCGGGCCGCCGTCAAGGGCAAAAGCAACCGCTGTGGCAGCATCATTGCCGGAAGTACTAAGCATGCCTGCCGCTAAAGTGCTGAGCTTCACGCGGTCCCCTGCCTGCAGGCCCATAGAAGTTCCTTCTACGCGCAGCATATCCGCTGTAATCTGTACCGTACGGTCGCTGCAGGCAGCCTCCTCTAACGTGAGCAGCGCTGTCATGATTTTTGTTGTGCTTGCCATAGGGCGCTTCTGCGCCGCATTTTTAGCCCATAAAACAGAGCCGTCAGTGGCATTGACCAATATAGCGGACTGTGCTGAAACCGAAAGGCCCTTGTCGGCTGCCGCAGTCGGGTGCAGAAAGCCTGAACAGACAAAAACTGCGCCGGCCAACAAAACTGCTGATGCTTTTTTAAGACTCATTTTTACCAGCCTGCCCAAAAATCCTTTTTGATACAAAACAACCACCTGCCCTTAAATTACTTGTATGCAGGCGGCTGTCAAATAATTATTTCTGCGGATCTGCAGAAGTATTTTTCTCTGCAGGTTTTGGGGGCTCCGTGTCTTTTTTTATTTTATCTTTTTTGTTAATCATTTCATTCACTTTGTCGACAATATCCGGAACCATGCCCACAATACGGTCTGCAGAGGAATTGTAGGGATCAATTTGAAGCATTTTAACGTTTCCATTGGAAATTGTTAGAAATGCTACCGGACTAATGGAAACGCCGGCACCGGCGCCGCCGCCAAAGAAATCTTTGTCTGGATTTGCCTTGCAGGCAAAATCCGACCCGCCAGAGGCAAAGCCGTAGCTGATTTTTGATATTGGAATGATAATGGTTCCATCGGGAGAAGTGATCGGGTCCCCTACAATCGTATTAATGTCTACCATTTGGCGAATATTTTGAAGGGTCGTATCCATCATGCCTTCAATCGGATGATTGCTGCTCATTTACTGCACCGCCTTTTTTATTATTGGTTTCATTGTCTATTTTGGCCGTTTTTATAAGTTTCATGTATCGGATGAGCGCCTGAAGGGCTATCGTCAACAAAAATAGAACCCGAATTTTTACATCTGCTGCACCCTGAATCTTTGTTTCTTTTCCGTGGAAATCCGGCACAACTGCCACCTCAAAAGAAGAGCACTTCATCGCCTGTGTAATCACGGAAAATGCCGGATAAACTGCCGAACAAACATAGCCGTAATGAATTGCTGTAGTGGCAGCATCGCCCTCCGCGACAGACACATGCAGGGAAAGTCTTTTGGCGCGAATATGCTGAAATAATTTTTTGAGAGCACCGCCGGCCATATCCGCAAGGGCTTTGAGCAGATGCAGCAGCCCTGATAGGCCCTCTTCCCGATAAACACGCTGAAAGACATTTTCTTTTTTTTCTTTTTCCTTTTTTTCAGCAGTCTTTTCAGGAGGCTTCTTTCTGGCTTTTTTCTTTTCTTTTCGCGGAAAGGCTGTATAAGAAAAACAAAGATAAGAAATTTTAAGGCCTAATTTGTTATAATACGAAAAGCGCAAACGCACCGAAGCCATAGACAGAAAAAAGAAAAGAATATTGAGCGACAGAAAAATTTTCAGAAAAGTCATGCTTCTGCCTCCGCTGGAACGCCCGCTTTCTTTTCTGCAGGCTCATCATGCCGAAGCGGCGGCATTTCTTCTATAGAAGGAATGCCCATACAGCGCAGAAAATTCAGCGTTGTGCCGTAAAGCAAAGGCCGCCCGGGAAGTTCCAGTCGGCCGCGCTCTTCGACAAGCCCCTTTTGACAGAGGCTGCCGACCGTGCTCGAGGAATCGACACCGCGGATCTGCTCAATAAAAGCTTTTGTGACTGGCTGATTGTATGCAATAATAGCGAGCACCTCCAGCGCTGCTTGAGAAAGCGGCGCGTTGTGGCGGATTTCCAGCAAAGCGCGCACTTGGCGGGCATAGGCAGGCGTACTGCACATTTGGTAGCTGTCCTCTATTCTTACAATCTGCACTCCGCGGTTGGCAGCATTAAAAGAAACTCTGGTTTCCTCTGCAAGCTTCTGCGCCTCTGCTGGGTCTATTTCAAGGACTTCTGCAATTTTTTCCAGCTGCAGAGGCTCTCCGCTTGCAAAAAGCATTGCTTGTAAAGCACCAATCCTGTTTTCACCATTCATTTGTGCTCACCAGCCTTTACAAGTTTTACCGTTGGATTGTCGCCATCGCCTTCAACACGCACCCGTTTACCGCGGACCAGTTCCAAGACTGCCAAAAAAGTTGCGACGATTTCAGAGCGGTCGCGTTTTTTTGCAAATAGCTGCTTAAAAGGCACTCTTTTTTCATGCCATAAATGGCGCAGCACACTGATAATCTGAGAGGCGACCGACACGACGCGATGCGTGACCAGCTTTGAAAATGACTGCTGTGTCGGCGGTGGGGTACGCTTGCCAGCTGCATCACAATAGGCTTTTTGCAGCGCCACCGGGTTAATCGGCCGGCGGTAGAGCATGTCCGGTTCTACCTGGGCAGGTGCACGTGCAAACGTGCTTCCTGTAGAAATTTCGCCGCCAAGCAATGCCGCGACCCGCTTGCATTCTTCGTATTCCAGCAGCTGTCCAGAAAGTTCTGCACGCATGGTATCGGCTTCTTCATGCTTTGGCAGCAGATAAACCGTCTTGATATAGACCAAGCGGGCAGCCATCTCTAAAAACGCACTGGAAACATCCATATTTTCTTCCTGGGCCGCATGAATATGGTCCATGTACTGCTGCAGCACTTCTGTAATCGGTATATCGCAGATATTCAGCTTGTTTTTGCGGATAAGATACAAAAGCAGATCCAGCGGCCCTTCGAAAGCATCCAGTTTATAGGTTAGCTTTTCCATAAAATGCCCAACTATTACACGCCCAGCAGATGAAACGGTAAATCTGCAAGGGTCATAACGCCTACAGTAAACACGCGCTGTAAAAATTGCAGTGGGACATCAAGAAATCCAAACAGCAGCAGCGCAAAAATACCCCAGATGATATATCTCTCATAGCGGTAATAGGCCTGCATGGCGCGGTTGCTTAAGAACATGCCTAAAATGCGGGAGCCGTCCAGTGGAGGAATCGGCAGCAGATTAAAAGCGGCCAAAGAAATATTGATTGTCGTTGCTGCACTGAAAAACAGCAGCAGAAACTGCAGGACGATATTGGAAGGATATGTGCCAAGCGTCACGCTGCCGCCGCCAAGCAGTATAACCAGGTTATACAGAATGCCGCAGACCAGCGATGCCAACAGATTAGCAAGCGGACCTGCAAGGGCTGTCAAGGCCATATCACGCTTTGGATGCTTAAAATAGCGCGGGTCAATCGGCACGGGCTTTGCCCAACCAAAGCCAAACAGAATCAGGAACAGCGCACCGATGGGGTCAACACTTGCAAGCGGATTAAAAGTAAGCCTGCCGGCATACTGTGCAGTGGAGTCCCCCAGTTTCTTTGCCGCCCAGCCATGTGCATATTCATGAAAAGGCAGAATTAGAATGATGACAGCAACGGAAGCCAAAATATCGGCAAAGGCGCTGGCAGCATCAAAACCCTGCCCATTTATCAGTGACTGTATGATATTAAATAACATTCAATATATTCCCCTTTGTTCCATTTTGCCGGCACATGAAGTCTGTATTATTATAATACGCCTGCCATTAAAAAACAAGATACAGCCCTTCGCGCACAAATTCGAAAAAACGCTTGCTTTTTCGGGGAAGTTCCTGTATAATGTATTCCGTTATCGCAATATGCAAAAATCCTTTTAAAAGGAGGTGCAGTCTCATGGCAAAGTGTGAAATTTGTGGGAAGGACCTTGCTTTCGGTATCCAGGTATCCCATTCTCATCGTCGTTCCAATCGTACATGGAAACCGAATATTCGCCGAGTAAAAGCGATTGTCAACGGTTCTCCAAAGCGTATTTACGCCTGCACCCGGTGCCTGCGTTCCGGTAAGGTAAAGCGTGCTGTGTAAGAAAGCAAGAAGCCCTCGGGCTTCTTTTTTCTTTGTACATACGAAATACAAGATGCGCCCTGTACAAGGACAATTTGTACAGGGCGCATCTTTTTGAGAGGCTCAAGTTGAGATTAAGCTTTCTTACTATCATGGTGCAGAGTGAATTTCTTTTCTTTGCCGTGGACTAAGCGGTCAATATTTGCATGGTGGCGCAAATCAATACATGCCGCCAAGAAACACAGCATCAGCGTTGTGACAACCATATAGGTCATAGATACCATACCGTTGCGGTAAAAAATCAGATAATTGAACATCCAGCCCCACAGCGGAAATGTACTGGCCGCAATGACAGAGCCAAGAGACACATACTTTGTGGTAATGGCAATGATTAAAAACAGCGAAAAATCGACTGCGATAAGCGGCGGATAAATCATTAAAAGCACTGCAGCTGTAGTAAGCACGCCTTTGCCCCCGCGAAAACCAAAGTAAACGGGAAACATGTGCCCCAGTACGCAGGCAACGCCGGCAATATAAACACCATAGCGGGCAAGCTCAGTGCCACTGCCAAACACAGCGCCAAAAATGAGCATGCCGATAAAACAGGCCAGAATGCCCTTGCCGAAGTCGCAGAAAATCGTCAACAGACCGGGCTTCATGCCAGCAGAGCGCAAAACATTCGTCATGCCGGCGTTTCCACTTCCCATGGTACGGATATCTTTCTTATCAAATATTTTTGTAAAAATAATTGAAAAAGAAATACTGCCAAGCAAATAGCTGATTACAGCAGTGGCAATGGCGGCGACGATAAAGTTTACAGGATACTGCATATCGGTTCCTCCCCAGAAAACCAGATTTTATTGTCAGGCCGGATTTCCAATTCTGAAATGGGCCAGAGTGCCTGTAAGACCTAATGATTTGCAAACAAAAAGGAATTAGTCTTTGCCGCGTTCCCGAACGATAAAGCGGACCGGTGTACCAACCAGACCGAATGTATCACGAATGCGGTTTTCAAGATAGCGCTGATAAGAGAAATGAAACAAATCAGCAGAGTTGACAAAACAGACAAAAGTAGGCGGCTGCGTACTGGCCTGTGTCATATAATAGATCTTTAGCCGATGTCCTTTGTCGGTTGGCGGCTGCACACGTGCAGTTGCCTGTGCCAAAACATCGTTCAGCACGCCGGTCGGAATCCGCATCCGGTTGGCAGCGGCTGCCTGTTTGATTGCTTCAAATAATTTATCTAAGCGCTGGCCGGTTTTTGCCGACAGAAACAAAATTGGCGCATAACTCATAAAGGAAAAGTCCTGCTGCATCTGTGTGTGCATGGACTCCATTGTACCCGTTTCTTTCGGAACAGCATCCCATTTATTGACAGCGACCACACAGCCCTTGCCCGCCTCGTAGGCAAGGCCGGCTACTTTTGAGTCCTGCTCCGTAAAGCCGGTGAGTGCATCAATCATAATGACACAGACATCTGCACGCTCCACTGCCATTTGTGCACGCAGAACACTGTAGTGCTCGATTTGGTCGGTCACTTTGCTTTTACGGCGCAGACCGGCTGTATCAATAAAAATAAATTTCCCATAGGAATTGACTACTTCGGTATCGATTGCATCCCGCGTAGTGCCGGCCATGTCTGAAACAATGCAGCGGTTTTCCCCGGAAATATAATTGATCAGAGAAGACTTGCCTACATTCGGCTTGCCGATAACCGCCACATGAATGGCTTCATCGTCCTCCCCTTCCTCGGTTTCCTTGGGAAAATACGTCAAAACACGGTCAAGCAAATCGCCGGTACCGTGCCCATGCACAGAAGAAATGGCAACCGGATCACCCAAGCCAAGGTTATAGAATTCATAGAATTCCGCCGGCGGGTCCCCCAGTGTATCACATTTATTGACACACAAAATGACTGGACGGCCGCTTTTGCGAAGCATCGCTGCCACTTCTGCATCTGCAGCAGTCACACCCGCGCGTAAGTCGGTAATCATCAGAATAACATCTGCAGAATCAATGGCAAGCTGAGCCTGGTTACGCATCTGCGAAAGAAGGATGTCGCTGGTGTTCGGCTCAATACCGCCAGTATCAATTAAAGTAAATTTGCGGTTACACCATTCACACTCACCGTAAATACGGTCACGCGTAACACCGGGCGTATCATCAACGATAGACAGCCGCCGGCCGATCAATTTATTAAACAGCGTTGACTTACCGACATTTGGGCGGCCAACAACTGCGACAACGGGCTTAGACATTTTTTTCACTCCTACCAGTACTCTTAAAAACAGTCTGCAGCCGACACGACACAGCAGCAAACGGGAAATCAAAGAACTCTTATACAGAAGATTATGGCATTTTCTGCGCAGTTCGTCAAGCAAAGAATACAAAAACATCGGTCTGCCGCAAAAGCTCTTTATGCTTGCTGCGGCAAAGCAGCGTCTCGGCCCTATTTCGGCGTTTTTCTGTATACAAAAGATATCCAAATTGCATAAAACGCCGCCGGAACTCACTTTCGTACAGATGAAAAGGCTTTATATCCCCTACTGGAAGCAGAAATCAGCCTTTCTGGTATGACGTGCATACACTGGATTTACTAACAATATACCCACTCAGACAATGTACATGCACAAAGAAAAACAGGAGCTGCCTCGGCGCCGCAAAGCTTCGCCCTAAGAGACAACCCCTGGATTTTCCGGAAAACCAGCAGGATACCCAATTTTAGATATCCTTTTTAATAACCTGTCTGCCGTTGTAATAACCGCAGTTGCCGCACACCTGGTGTGCAACTTTAAATGCACCACATTTTGGGCATTTCATCAGAGCAGGAGCGCTAATCTTCCATACACTGGAACGCCGTTTGTTCTGTCTTGCGCTGGAAATTTTACTTTTTGGTACCGCCATGTCAGCACCTCCTTAAATGACTCTGGTCAATTTATTAGTTGTTTCAGTACCTCTAGGCGGGGGTCAATCTGCTTGTGGCTGCAGCCGCACGGGCCGTCGTTTAAGTTCTTGCCGCAAACAGGGCAAAGCCCTTTGCAGTCTTCCCTGCACAAAAACTTAGTGGGAAGGGCCAAGAGGATATCTTCCTGCAAAAGCTGGTCTAAATCGAGCGAACCATCTTCCTGCAGAACGACATACCGGTCATCATCTGCGTCCTGCTCATTGGAAAGAGACGGAACGAGGACGTGAGAAAACTGATATGTCAAGCGCTTGTTGATTTGGGCCGCACAGCGGTCACACGGAACGGAAAAATCGAATGACACAGATACTTTCATCTGTGCAAACCCGCCGTGCATGTCCACTGTTCCCTCTACTACAACGGGGGAAACAAACGGATAGACCGCATCTACTGAAAGTTTTGAAAGGTCAAATGCATACTGAAGGGGAAGTGTTGTTCCATCTTCCTGTATTTTCTTTTTCAAATTCAAAAGCATAGTACACCTCAATACGCGCTACAATTTAGTATTATAAACTCTGTACCGAACGATGTCAAGAAAAAAACAAAGAAACGCGGAAATTGCAGGAAAAAGCCGCCGAAAGGCTATGCTGAGCGGCACTCCCGACGGCGCTTTCTTTTTCGTTTTTAACTTAGATTTCGGTAATGTACTGGCGGGCAGCGTCCGGAATCTCCGCTTTGTCAGCAGAAATCAGGAATGTGATGTTTGTGTTTGCCATAGCAGCCAGGGCATTCATCTTTTCTGCAAAAGGAACCAGCTTCTGCAGATCGGGTCCCATAATCTTCAGTGTAGAATCGACAAAGATGTCGGTTACATCGTAATTGCCGGCGCAGATGCCGCTGATAAAGCCAAACAGTGCCTCAGCACCCTTAATGCCATAGGCCTCGATATCTACCAAGCGGGCAGCATGGTCTACATCATAAGTAAGCTTCAGGCCCTTTTCGATAACAACGACATTGCCTTTGGAGGAAGCAACGGCTGCGTTCGCGCTTTCGATCAGCTTTTTTGTCTTGCCAGAACCCTTTTTGCCTGTAATGAATGTAATCATGTAACTATCCCCTATTCTGTGTTATTGTATAGAGCGGCTTATTTGTTGAGCCGCGCCTCAAGTGCACCTTTTTGTTCTTCATAGCCGGGCTTGCCCAGCAACGCAAACATGTTTTTCTTGTAGCTTTCCACGCCGGGCTGGTTAAATGGATTGACCCCCAGCAGATAACCGGAAATGGCGCATGCTTTTTCAAAGAAATAAATCAGCTGGCCCAAGGAATCCTCTGAAAAATCAGGAACACGAATGACTGTATTGGGCACGCCGCCATCGGTATGGGCAAGCACGGTGCCCTCAAAAGCCTTTTCATTGACATAAGCCATTGTTTTTCCCTGCAGGAAATTGAGTCCGTCGATGTTCTGCGGGTCTTTGCCAATAGTAATTTCTTTTTTCGGCTTATCAAACAAAACCGTTGTTTCAAACAAGATGCGGCGGCCCTGCTGAATGTACTGCCCCATGGAGTGCAGGTCTGTAGAAAAGACAACAGACGCTGGGAACAGTCCCTTGTTATTTTTGCCTTCGCTTTCGCCGTACAGCTGCTTCCACCATTCATTCATCATGGTAAAGCATGGCTCATAGCTGACAAGAATTTCAATGGCCTTGCCCTTGCGGTACAGAATATTACGTGCTGCCGCATACTGGTAGCACGGATTTGCGGCAAGGTCATCGTTGTCATAAAGTTTCTGTGCTTTGGCAGCGCCGGCCATCAGGGCATCAATATTCGCCCCGGCAACCGCAATCGGTAGCAGACCGACAGCAGTTAAAACGCTGTAGCGGCCGCCGACATCATCCGGCACGACAAAGGTTTCATAGCCCTCTTCATCTGCCAGATGCTTCAGAGTGCCCTTTTCTTTATCAGTTGTGCAGAAAATGCGCTCGCGGGCACCGTCTTTGCCATACTTTTTAATCAGCAGCTCCCGCAGAACACGGAACGCAATTGAAGGCTCTGTTGTAGTGCCGGATTTGCTGATCATGTTGATAGAAACATCTTTGCCCTCGCACATCTCTACCACTTCGGCAAGAGCAGTGGAGCTAATGCCGTTGCCGACGAAATAGATGTCTGGGGTATCTTTTTTCAGCGTATTATAATTGTTTGATTTCAAAAACTCAATTGCAGCGCGGGCACCAAGATAAGAGCCGCCAATACCGATAACGATAAAAATATTGCTGTTTTTCTGAACCCGCTTTGCAGCTGCTTTGATTCGGGCAAATTCTTCTTTATCATAGTCTGTAGGCAGGGTCACCCACCCTATAAAATCATTGCCTGCACCAGTCCCTGTGTGCAGCAGCTGATGGGCAAGCTTCACCTGCGGAGCAAGGTCGTCGAATTCCTCTGGCGCAACAAAGTCGCTTAGGTACTTAGTTTCCAGCCGAATAGACATATCGAATTCCCTCCTGAACTTTTAAGTGTTCTTCTGTTTGTTCATATTTTACAATATACTATAAGAATTTGCAAGTGAAACCGCCAGAATTTCTATTTAGTTTCTTATCCCTGTTAAAAATGACGGTAAAAGATAAAGCGATAAAGCATTTTCAAGTAAAGTTTTTATACATACCACAAATTCATTAGCAGCAGCCGCAGCACCCGGGAAAAGGAAATCTGCCGAACTGTTTCAGCAGCTGTAATCGGACGTGTACAGACCGGCCTGCCGCCAAGCGAATACGTGACTTCTCCCAATTTCTGTCCTTTTGCGACCGGTGCCTGCACCGACGGGGCCAAAGTGATTTTTCCGGTGAGGCTGCCCTCCTGCCCCTTTTTGACAAGCAGTTTCCCGTCAAGGTCAGCTGTCACATTCACGTGCTCTGCCATACCGTTTTCAACTGGCACCGGTGACAGTGTCCCTTCAGGCTTTTTCAGCGGCACCATCGACCAGCCGGCAAATCCATAATTCAGCAGCGCAGCCGCTGTAGAAAAACGGTCTTTTGTGTTTCCTGCGCCCAACACGACGGCAATTAGCGAAAGGTTATTTCGCTGCGCAGTGGCGGAAATGCAGCTGCCCGCACTGCTGGTAGTCCCTGTTTTTAATCCAGTAATGCCTTTATAGGATTTCAGTAGTTTATTGGTATTGACCAGCTGTGTCTTCCCTCCACGCAGACTGTCCATCCAAATAGAAGTATAATTATAAATTCTTTTATGCTTAATCAATTCTCGGCTCATCAGCGCAACGTCATAGGCACTGGTCAGGTGACCTGCAGCGTCAAGGCCATTGCAGTTTTTAAAAGTGGTTTCTTTCATGCTCAGTTCTTTGGCACGTGCATTCATTCGGGCGACAAAAGCTTCGTCGCTACCTGCTACATGCTCTGCAAGGACGACCGCTGCATCATTGGCACTCGCGACCACTGTGGCCTTGATGAGATCGCTGACCGACATGGTTTCTCCCTCTTTCAGCCAAATGTCGGACCCGCCCATAGACGCAGCGTGTGCACTTGCAGACAACATATCTGTCAAATGAATCTTGCCGCTGTCCAGTGCTTCCATCACCAGCAGAAGCGTCATGACTTTTGTCACAGAAGCGCAGGCGCGTTTTTCATGCGGTGCTTTTTGGTAGAGGACCTCTCCGGTGGCAGCTTCCATCAAAACCGCCGCGGGTGCACGAACATCTGCTTTCTCATCCAGGGCATTTGCGCACACCGGCATCGAAGCAAAAATAAGCGCAGCAGACAAAACGGACGCCGTGATTTGTTTGACTTTCATTTCTGACACCTCCATACTTTTCATTTGATTGTATGCAGAAGCAGCAGTATTTAAGCGCAGTTTTATAGTCAAGAGTGCTCCTCTCACTCCTTATTGTCAAGCATTTTACTATACAGAGTATTTGGAGCTGAGGCTATTTTCCTTTTCACTTTTTATATGACAATCTTTTTACTTTACAGATAAAAATCCCTAAATTTCAATGTTTTTTCCTGTATTGCATTGATGTAAATCTAAATTACACTTCTAAAAAAGTATTTTCCCTTGTTCGTTTCTTTCTGTAAAGTAATATACTTTACAGAAAGAAACCTGCAGTACAAAGAAGTCACTGCAGATTTTCCCAACTTTAATTTATTGTGAAAGACTGTTTTTTCTAAAACACGCATGTCCCAAATAGACAGCGCCCTGCCCCAATGTCTCTTCTATGCGCAGCAGACGATTGTATTTTGCGACACGCTCGGTACGACTGGGCGCACCGGTCTTAATCTGCCCGGCATTCAGCGCAACAGCAAGGTCTGCAATGGTTGTATCCTCTGTTTCACCGGAACGGTGTGAAACAATCGCTGCATAACCAGAACGGTCTGCCAAACGCATCGCCTCCATTGTTTCAGAAAGGCTGCCGATTTGGTTGAGCTTAATGAGAATTGCATTACCGCATGCATTTTGAATTCCTTTTTGCAGCCGTTCAACATTTGTTACAAAAAGGTCGTCCCCTACAAGTTGCACTTTGCTGCCCAATTCGTGGGTCAGCTTTTGCCATGCAGGCCAGTCTTCCTCGCCAAGAGGATCTTCAATCGAATAGATTGGATAGCGCTCGGCAAGGTATTTCCAGTAATCAATAAGTTCATCTGCCGTAAAAGAGCGCTGCCTTTTGGGCAATAGATAGGTGCCCTCCTTTGTGGACCATTCGCTCGCCGCAGCATCAATCGCCAACACAAAATCATCCTGCATCTGGTAACCGGCTGTTTCGACAGCACGAATGATAAACTGCAGTGCCTCTTCATCACTTTTTAAGTCTGGTGCATAGCCACCCTCATCCCCCACTGCAGTGGAAAGGTGCTCTGCTTTCAGCAAAGAAGCAAGTATGTGAAACACTTCCGCACACATGCGCAAACCCTCGTGAAAGCTTTCTGCACCAACCGGCATAATCATAAATTCTTGTATGTCAACGGTGTTGCCCGCATGGGCCCCGCCATTGAGAATATTCATCATGGGAACCGGCAAAGTCACTGCATTTTGACCACCCAAAAAGCGAAACAAGGGCACGCCCTGCTGCTTTGCTGCTGCCTTTGCGCAGGAAAGGGAAACTGCCAGCAGTGCATTTGCCCCTAATCTGGATTTGCTCTCGCTGCCGTCTAAGGCAAACATTGCGCGGTCAATCGCTTCTGTGTCACACACATCCATGCCGCAAAGGTGCTCGGAAATGACCGTATTGATGTTTCTGACAGCCTGCAGGACGCCTTTCCCGCCGTAGCGGTGCTGGTCCCTGTCACGCAGTTCCAGTGCCTCATAGGCGCCTGTAGAAGCTCCACTTGGCACTGCCGCGCAGGCTGCAATGCCGTCGGCAAGAGTTACCTCTGCCTCAACTGTAGGGTTTCCGCGGGAATCTAATATTTCGCGCGCGGCCACCCTTTCGATTTTCTCTTTCATAACAACTTCCTTTCGTTTTCTAAAAATTGTCTTTTATGCTGCGAAAGATAGTCTTTCCCATTTTCTTTATTTCACTTGTAAAACTTCAGAAAAACGGTCTGCAAAAAATGATTGCCATGCAGTAAAGGAAATAAAAAAAGTCCGGCAGTCGTAAAGACTGCCGAACTAAATTAGCAATTTTTAAAAATCTTTTAATCCATATAGCCTGGGCTTACCCTGCTTGTACTTGTATAGTAATAACTGCGAGACGTGGCAGGCACTGCCGACTTCTTTTTGATGCAGATACCTGTTGCGGAAAACAGGATAAAGAAAAGCATACCGGTCTGCGTCCAGGAAATGGTGACATCTGTACAGCCATGCACCAAGGTCATTACCATGACAGAGAGGAAAAGCAGATCCGCATTGCAGGCATGTTTTCTGCGGATACGATGAACAATTTCACGCAGATAATGGACGCCAAAAATCACCAGCACAGCACTGCCGATAATTCCGAAATTGAGCAGACAGTCCAAGTACAAATTGTGGCAGTGATAGGTAGGATAGGTTCCAAAAGCTTCATGGATCATGCTGTAGGCGCGCATACCACGGCCAAGCAGCGGTGTCTGCGCAATGCCCTGCAGAGCGCCGTGCCAAATGGAAAGGCGCTGGTCTGTCGTGTAGGTAATGGCTTCAATGCGGGGAAAGAGCTGCGGCAGCACACGATTCGCTGCAAAGAACAGCACAACAACACCAATATAAAGGCCGGCAAGTTTATTGCGGCGTTTATACAGCAAAAATGCCAAGACTCCACAGGTCATTGCCGCTAAGGCCGACATGGAACTGCACAGATAGAGTCCCAGAAAATTCATGCCCAAAATGACCGTATAAAGCGGCAGAAAGCGGTGATTGCGCAGTGCCCGGTAAAGAATAATGGCAACTGTAAACTCGACCATCATGCCAAAATAATTGGCATTTTCAAAAAATGAAACCGGACGGTAAGATGGATTTGACGCAAAGGTAGCCGCTTTTTGAAAAATAGCCACCAGCACCGCAGGCACACTCATCAGGCACGCCAGATCCAGCATTTTGTCAAACAGCGGCCGTACCATAACTGTACGCAGATACATGCCGTAAACCAGCATACCCATAAGCATCAGCGTCATGACCATGCCCGAATAATTTTTGTAGCAAGCGGCCACAAAAAAGGAAAGAGTTAAAAAACCAAACAGCAGCTTAAAATAGGGAGAATTAAAGACTTTCTCTCTTTTCTGAAAATCAGCCATTACATAAAAAGCAGCTACAATAATCATAATGCCGCAAACTGAACTGGGCAGATAAAGCGAACCCACTACAAGCAGTGCCAGAAACCCATCTGCAAAAGCGGTATCTTTTTGCAAGCGCACAATAAAGTTCTCTGCCGACGCTGCCAAGGCCCTAATCTGTGTGATTTGGACCAGCTCCCTTCTCTTTTCCGCGTAAGCGTGGAAAATTCATCAAAAGCAATGTCTGTTTTTGCCAAGTGTACAGGCATATCAACTCATTTTTAGTTGTAACTTTATTATAATCATCCTTTTACAGAAAGGCAACTAGGAAAATGCTGAATCCGTCAAAAATTATAATAACTTTTTGTCTGCTTTGTACACTAATGTTCCTATCTGTGAACAAATCGAAAAGCTTTTAAAAAAAGCGTACTTTTTCTGCCCGTGTACAGACAAAATATAGTATAATAGCTTTCAGTATGGATTTTGTGTCTAATAAGGAGTGCAAGTCTATGGAGCGTTTGCCAACCGATGTTAAGGCCGGCCTCTCCCGCGAAGAAGTGCATGCGCGGGTGCAGCAAGGTCTTGTCAACGGTGAGGACGAGATAAAAACACAGAGCGTCAATCAGATTATCCGAAAAAACATCATTACGCCATTCAATATTTTAAACTTGGTTTTAGGCGCTCTTGTTTTTTCCGTTGGCTCTTACAAAAATATGCTTTTTATGGGGGTTATGGTCTGCAACACGGTTGTCGGCTGCTTCCAGGAAATCCGCGCAAAAAGGACCATTGATAAGCTGTCGCTTATTTCTGCCCCAAAAGCGCATGTGCTGCGGGATGGAAAACTTTGGGATGTGCCAGTTGCAAAAATTGTGTTGGACGATATTGTACAGCTGACAACCGGAAACCAAATCTGCTCTGACTGCGTCATTGCTGATGGCACCTGTGAAGTCAACGAGTCCCTCATTACCGGCGAAAGCGACCCCATTCTCAAGCAGCCGGGTGACCACCTGCTTTCCGGAAGCTTTATCGTCTCTGGCACCTGCCGTGCACAGGTAGAGCATGTTGGCCGGGACAACTATGCCGCAAAGATAACCGGAAGTGCTAAGTACGTAAAAAAGACAAACAGCGAGATCATGAAAAGCATCAATCTGATTATCCGCATTATCGGCTTTGCATTGATTCCGGTTGGTTTGGCTTTGTTCTATAAAGAAACAGTGCTCTCTCACTCGACCTACGCCCAAGCAATTGTCAGCACTGTTGCTGCACTGGTCGGCATGGTACCAGAAGGTCTGGTCCTGTTGACAAGCATCGTGCTGGCAAGCAGTGTTGTGCGCCTCTCTTTTCGCAACGCATTAGTGCAGGAACTATACTCAATTGAAACGCTTGCCCGCGTGGATACAATCTGTCTGGATAAAACAGGCACAATTACAGAAGGAACCATGCAAGTAGATGAAATGGAGCCTTTGACGAATCAATTTACGCCGGAGCAGCTTGCAGATGCTGTAGCGGCTGTCACACATACCCTGCACGACTCCAACCCAACCGCAGAAGCAATGAAAGAAAAATATCCAAATGACCCTGGCTGGGAAAGTCAATCCGCGGTTCCGTTTTCCTCCGCACGCAAATGGAGCGGCGTCTATTTTGCACAGCGGGGCACTTATGTAGTTGGTGCTGGAGAGTTCATTTTGGGCAACCGGTTTGACACCCTGCGCGCCAAAGCCGATGCAGCCGCAAAGAAAGGGCAGCGGGTTTTGCTGCTGGCACACAGCACACAGCCTTTCGGCGACGACGGCCGTACGCTGCCAACAGACATTGAGCCGATTGCCCTGTTGTTTTTGAGTGACCGGATACGCAAAAGTGCCCGTGAAACACTGCAGTATTTTGCCGACCAAAATGTTAACCTAAAAGTAATCTCCGGCGATAACGCCGTTACTGTTGCAAATATTGCTGAAAAAGCAGGCTTGGAACACGCCGACCGCTGGGTCGATGCCACTACTCTGCAGACAGAAGAAGATATTCGGAAAGCGGTAAAAAAATACACCATTTTCGGCCGGGTCACACCGCAGCAGAAACTGCAGATTGTAAAGGCTCTGAAAGCAGACGGGCATACGGTAGCAATGACAGGAGACGGCGTAAACGATGTGTTGGCGCTGAAAGAAAGCGACTGCAGCATTGCCATGGCCTCTGGCAGCGATGCGGCACGCACTGTTTCACAGATTGTGCTGCTTGACTCAGACTTTGCCTCAATGCCTCACATTGTTGCCGAAGGCCGGCGCTCGATTAACAACCTGCAGCGCTCCTCTTCCCTGTTCTTAATCAAAGCTTTTTTCAGCACAATTCTTGCTGTCTGCTTCATTTTCATTCAAAGCCGCTACCCCTTCCAGCCCATTCAGTTTACTCTACTGAATGCACTTGCAATCGGTTTCCCGTCTTTTGTGCTTTCACTGGAACCCAACCGCGAACGTGTGCATGGTAGTTTTATGCGAAATATTATCAAGAAAGCGATTCCCGGAACGTTGACGATGGTCTTCAGTGTTTTGCTGCTGGAAGCTGTCAATTTCTATGTACAGTTGCCGTATGACCAGCTTTCTACAACAGCTGTCGTCCTGATGGCTTTTACTATGCTGATGATTCTATTTCGTGTATGTATGCCGTTTAACGGAAAACATGTACTGCTGTTTGTTTCTATGTGTGTTTTGTTTTTGCTGGCGTATATTTTCTGCGGAAGTATATTCAGCCTGACACCGCTTAATGCATCAATGCTGTTGGTTTTACTGCCGCTGATTTTTGCCTCGGTCAGCATGTTTATGATGTTCCTGCACTTGATTGAACGGATCTTAATGCGCCGGGTCGGCTGACCAAAGAAGCGGCGGGACAGATGATACACCTGTCCCGCCGCTTCTTTTATACACGCTGTTCTGTTGTGGCTGCTAACAAACGACTCGGTTTCTGCATACTTTATATAGCAGGCTCTTCCGAAAACCCGAGGCAAGGAGCTTTTTATGAATCAGCTTTGCTGTAAAGCAGCTTTAACAGATACTTTTCGTGACTTATGGACACAACACGTAATGTGGACCCGTTCTTTTATCATCAGTACCGCAGCATCTCTGGACGATTTAAAGTATGTTACAGAGCGGCTGATGAGAAATCCCGCCGATTTTGCAAAAATCCTCTGCAACTATTATGGCAGCAAAAAAGCCCAAAAATTTCAGCAACTTTTGGCCGAGCATCTCTCGATTGCAGGAGCACTCGTTGGCGCATTAAAAGCAGGAAATACAGACTTAGCAAATACAGAACGGAAAAAATGGTATGCAAATGCCGAAGAGATTGCAGAATATTTAGCCTGCATCAATCCGTACTGGTCAAAGGAAAAATGGAAATGTCTTTTAGATGAACATTTAAAAATGACCGAAGAAGAGGCAGTGTACCGGCTGAATGGAAATTATGAAAAAGATATTGCAAAGTACGACCTAATCAGCTGCCAGGCTTTGGCGATGGGCGACTATATGGCCGAGGGAATAATCAGACAATTTTCATAATCTGGTGAATGGCCGCCTTTAGGCGGCTTTTTTGTTCTCTACTGCTTGATACTTTTTAGAAAAAGCAAAATTTCCCTCGTTGTTTAAAATTCATTGGTAAATTGTAAAATCGAATTGAACACATAAAAAGGTCCATGGTGAATGGACTCATCTGTTAGAATAAAGTTACCACACAAAACTCTGACAGAAGGGACCAAACGCCATGGAATATAGTCATTCTATCATAATCTCGGCAGAACGCAAGCGTGGACAGCACCTGAGAGCAGAAGAACGGGGAGCAATCCAACAACTAAAAAAGCTAGGATATTCAAACAGAGCCGTCGCCCGGATGATCAATTGCAGCCCATCAACCGTCGGTTATGAGCTGCAGCGCGGAACGCCTCCTTATTGCGGTCACGGTCGCAGGCCCGGATACACTGCAAAGAGAGGAGCCGCCGTATACTGTGCGAACCGCAGCCACTGCCGCCGCACCAGAAGCATACCAAGAGACTCGGCCTTCCTTCGCTGGACAGCGGAGCAGGTGCGTGTGCATAAATGGTCGTTCGATGCCTGCGTAGGCCATGCAAGGAGCAAAGGCTTGTTTCCCGCAGATGAAATCTCCTGTACCAAAACACTCTATAACCTTCTTTGGAAAGGCGAAATAGTGCTTACGCCCTTTGATCTTCCTGAGGCTCTGACAAGGAGAAAGCGTGGGAACCCCCGCATTTCCAAACGTTTGAACGGCAAAAGTCTGGATGAACGGCCGGCCGAAGTGAATCAGCGAAACACCTTTGGCCACTGGGAATCGGACACGGTGCTTGGACGAAAAAAGAAAGGTGAGCCAGTAGTGTTTACCATTGTGGAGCGATTGACCGGCTACTGTCTCGCCTTTCGGGTAGATGGGAAAACAACGAACGGAATCGCCGATGCTATGAGGCAGTTGCACGACCAGTTTGGGGAACGATTCGGCGAGATATTCCGCAGTATTACAACGGATAATGGCAGTGAATTCGCAGCTTTTTCTGCATTTGAGGCATTGGGAACTACCGTCTATTTCGCACATCCTTATTCCGCTTGGGAGCGGCCAGTAAATGAGCGTACAAATCGTGTCTTGAGGCGTTTCATACCTAAAGGGGTGTCCATTCAAAACTACTTTAATGAAGCTGTCCAAATGTTTGCAGATGAGATAAACGCACTGCCGAGAAAGCGGCTTGGTTACCTCGCACCAGAAGAACTGTTCGATGCCCAACTTGACTTGATTTGTGCTCGGCCATGACCCCACACTTTTATTCTTTCTGAGTGTTCAATTTGTTATTGCAATTTTCGTTTAAAATTCATTGTATGAACAACAAATAAACAATGAATGAGTTAAGAACAAAAAATAAAGCCGCACAGATAAGCCAAAATGACTTAACCATGCGGTTTACTTCAGAAAGTTTTACAATTGCTTTTGCCACTGTATCAGCAACGGTTCTAAACATCTTTTTGACTTTCGCACTTTCTTTAAAGAAATTTCAGAGTTGCCTTCCCGATTGCGGATACTGCTTGAGTGGCAGGGCCTTTGATTTTGTTAAATCCGTCCGCCAATGTCTGTAGATATGGCTTTGCTGTATTATCTAAAGTTTTAACGGCGCTAACGGTTTTTTCTACCATCGTACTGACTTTTTGTGCCAGTGCCTGTGCGCTTGTGCACCTGCGCTGCTCTGGTTCAGGGTGCCTTCCCCGCCGTCTGCAAAAAGCTGTAAATAAATTTTCTGCTTTTTCATAATTCTTTACCCCCGAATTTTTGAAACTTTCGCTTGTTTTTTGTCCTGACAGTTTAACATCGTGCCGCCCTGCACAATCCGCACGTTTGCGGGATAATCTTCAGCGATCATCCGAACGCCAACAAAAAAGGAATCTAGCAGGAGCCGCGCGCTCTCCGATAAATTTCTGTAGCATATAACGGCCTTTCCGGCCCTTATATCACTTGTTATGTGGTCTTTGGTTAATTCTTCGATCGATGCGATAAAAGTCTGCACCAACGCCGATACCGCCGCACAGACAATGTCCTGCCCGCGTTCTGCGTACCCTGCGTGGCCGGATATCACAAAGCCGCCATTATGGCGGCGAATTTCAAGCAATTGGCATCACTCCTTAAAAATGGGCATAGAAAAAGCACCCTACGAGTAATGTAAAGTGCTTAAACCCACTCTATTAAATTCTCGTTTACGGCGTTGTCTCGAATACCTAAGAACTGGCGTTCTTTGCCTCAATAATCTCAAACCAAGATGAAGGATAAGCATAGTGATCACCATGCTTATCCGTATAGGCAAGCCACTTTTCAGCATTGGAACATTTCGGCCTTCGAACATCATATATTATGCCCTTTTGGAAATCGCCATTTGGCTTATCAAGTATATATTTCACTTTAATCGTTCCATTCGTCGACATACATTTCATCCCTTTCGTTTAACTTTATTTTATACTCAACTCTACCAATATCATAGTGCTGATACCAGTGCAGTTCGACTTCCCGAATTTCGCTGTATTCATCATAGACTTGATATCGCGCTTTTTCTTTCTGCCATCCTTCAGCATCGCAGTTATAATCATTCACAAGCCTGCTAATATCATCGATTTGTCTTCCTGTTTTGCTGCCCTTGCCCGCCATTGTATGATCCGGTGGATATTTGAAGTATGTACCATCAACGAACTCCATCTGTCCCCCTGTAAATGGGTTCTCAGCAGTTGGGTAAGACGCCGACTTTGCGCCGATAGACTTCACAATTTTTTCCGAAGAATTCGGAGAATATATTATTTCACTATTCCCCTTGGTTGTCATCAGTTCAAGCCCGATATTGGCCTTGAGCATTTCCAGCCGGTTTACTTTCATCGTGAGGTTATAAAGCCGCATTTTCGTCCGTGTAGTACATCTCAAATCCATAACCGTATATGCTACAAATTTTCGATAGCTCGGCGTTATTGTCATTCTGGTTGTTGTACTGGTCCAGATAATCAACAAAGTCGGATACCTGGCATCGTTGCAAGTGGCTTTAATTGGGTTACCGATAAAAAATCCGTTCATCGTATCAACTATGTACTTTGGAAAGTTGACTACAATCCTGTTATCAGGCTTGTTTTCCGGCTTTGCTGCCGCATGGAGGATATCATGATCACTCACATAGGCGTCATGCATCTTTTTATATTTCCTGTCAACCTCCCGCGATGTTTATCCAAAAATTCCGATAGTATTGTGAGCGTCATTTCCGTTTCTTTCGGAAGACGAAACATTATATCCCTGTAAAATATTTCAGCTTAGCTTTGGCTTTGCCCGCCGCTCCTGTTCAATCTAATAACGCAACATTGCCATGGCATTGTCCTGGAAAGGCACTGGTTCATACAGGTATTCTCCTTTCTTTTCGGCGGCAAGTTTTTTTGCAGGTTGCCAATGTCCACGGCCGCCGAAAGAGTCAATAGCCGCTTTCTGCTGAGCAATGGTGTTTTTGGCTGTTGTAAGCTGTGCTGACTGCGCTGCGTATTTGCTTTCATCAACATAACCGCCGTCTTTCAGATCAACAAACTTTGCTGACTTGTCGTTGTTTGCAGCATGCGTAATTTCTGCCAGTGCCATATTGTCTTTGCCTGCTGCATCAAAAATCTTCTTTAGATAATCGGCATGTTCATGGTTCCCCCTATGTGTTTTCCCGCCTAATTAAGCGACGTTTTGCTTATAAGGCCGCGGTCACGTCACCCGCGTGTGCGGGCACTGGTGCTTGTAAATCACCGCCAGTCCTGGGGAAATTGCGTAAAAGCGATCCTTTTAGCGCCATGCTCAGGGCAAAATGTGTATAAAAATACCGCTGTGCTGTTTCAGCAGGCGGTATTTATTCGACCGAAATGCTATCAATCTCAGTTTCAAGTATTCCTATCAGTCCTGTGGTACGCAAATCGCGTATATCTACTTCTGCAATTTCAGGCTCATTATCTAATGCCTGTACATAATTGCAATATGTTCCCCGGAGAATTTGTCCGTCAGTGCAAACGATTTTTAGCACGGTCTTCTCATGAAGGCCATGCTGTTTTTTTATATTGTGAAGAGCATTATATAAGTTCATTTTATTCTCCTTAATGGTACAATGTGGGTTCCTGACTTACCGTAATGGATCTTAAAATCACCAGTCGGAACGGCCTCTCTAGTAATTTCGTCTACCACGAACCCTATAATGCTGTCTGTTTGTATTGATTCTTGATGCTTCCATGCACCTTTCCGGTCCCGCAAAATTTCACCGGTACCCGCAAATTTATCAACTAGCTTTTGTGCTTCATTCATGGAAATTATCAGGTAGCTTTTTCCTTCCTGATAATTGTTATGTCCAAGGATATGTTTGCCCTGCTTCCCTTCGTCAATTACTTTTGGCTGTGCATCCGACTGAATGCGGTTACGGATTGGCTGGTCTTTATAGGCCTGCTGTAATCGTACCCAACTGTCATCATCATTATACTTCAGTTGCTGGAAATCTGCAATACGGTTTGGTACATCTTTTCCCAGCACTTTGCGCATCGCTTTCATCTGCTCGGCATCTGATTTTCGGTTCCAGTATTTCTTTTGCGCTGTTCTGATGCTGTCGGCACCGTATTTTTCAGCAATGCTCCTGCGCCAGCCCTCATAGGTCATGCCCGCCGGTACCATGTAGTTCTTACCGGTTTCTGGGTCGCAGGCAGCGCGGCCGCCGCTCTCTGCCATACCGGGCACTACCGGCGTAATGGTGCATCGGTCATTGGAATGTATTGGTGGAAAATTTACACCGGTCTTCGCATCACTGACTTTGAATACCTTACCATCCAATGCACCGCAAACGGCGCAGGTGCGGCAGTCCAGCGTAGCAAGGTACTTGTATTCTTTCAGCCCCATTGCTTTGTAGGACTCCAGCGCGGCATTGTTGTGCATCCGGTTAATTTCTGTTCGGATAAGGCGGGCAGCAGCGTAAGAGCCAACATCCATCAAGTCGGCAAACTCCCGCGTCATTTGTACAACAGACACACCGGATGCTGCTTAACTGTCAATGATTCTGCCGGCCTCCTGTGCCAGCTTGTCGCGATTCTGCCACACCCGTTCGGAGTAGTTCTTGCCATCCCACTTGTTTTCTATTGCTTCCCCAACCACATTTTGTGAGAGCGGCGCAACTGGCGTCCCCGGCAATTCCGGCAGTGTGTCATAAGCGGTCTTGTAATACGATTTATCGTTGGTATCCACGAGCTGCCCTGTGCCTGCCTTTTCCTCCTGTGCGGCAAGTTTATCAAGTTCAGCTTCAACCGCCCGGCGTGCCGCTTGCAAGCGGCTGATTCGGTACCCGTAAGCAGGAGCATTCAACTTTGCCAAGGCTTCGGGGTTGCCTGTTCCTTTATACTGCTTTCCTGTACAGACAGCAGTTCACAGGCACTCTGCTCGTCAATTCCAGCGTAATCAACATAAGCGTCAAAAATCTTATTTACGCGCTTTTGCAGGTCTTTGCTTGCCTGCTCATACAGCAAGCGCAGGCTCTGCTGTGCTTTTTCGGCATTGCTGTGTGACTCCGCTTCCCACTGCTCCAGCTCTTCACGCAGTTCTTTTATCTTTTTCTCTGCAGCCTCCCCACGCATAAGCCATGCTTTCTTTTCCTAATTTTCTCTGGCTGCCATTCTCATTCCCATTTCTTATGATTTTTTTGATAATAAGTACATATACTAAAACAAAAATGGAAGGTGGTCACTATGAAAACAATTCAGTGGAAGCCGCTTCTCATCAGTCTGCTAATTCCATTGGCAACTGGCGGCTTGTCTGGGCTTCTCACGAAAGACCATGTTGCAGCTTTTCAAAGCATGAATCAGCCGCCACTTTCCCCACCCGCTTTTTTGTTTCCCATTGTCTGGACGATTCTATTTTCTTTGATGGGTATTTCCGCTTACCTCGTTTACACATCTGATTCTAATACTGGCAATCGAAAAGCCCTGACTCTTTACGGCATGCAACTGGCTGCAAACTTTATCTGGCCGCTGATTTTCTTCAATGTGCAGAATTATTTATTAGCGTTTATCTGGATTCTTCTTCTTTGGGTTTTAATTTTGGCAATGCTTATTTCTTTCTACAAAATCAATCACACCGCGGCATTTTTGCAGATTCCATACTTACTGTGGGTAACTTTCGCCGCATATTTGAACTGCGGCGTATGGATTTTAAACAGATAATGATCCTCTGGTGTTTCCAAATTTCTTCATCTTCTCAATTCCTTCTGGACTCAGTCATGTACTTTCGTACTGGCGTAGCTCTGCCGCTTGAATGGCGGATGTATATATGACATGGCTTGGGCAGGTATCTGCTCCGCATTCTTCGCACATTAGGCAATCTCCTCTTTCTAAAAGTTCATTTCTAGACATCAAGCATCCGTTTTCATATGTAAGCTTCAAATTCAAATCGTTTTGAGTCAGACAACGGACATCAGTTCGGCAAGTGCAGGTAGTTAAATTTATAACGCTCATAGATTGGCCGCACTTGTGGATGATTGACATTCACCTGATACCCCCACGGATTATGCTGCAGGCTCTTGTCCGTCTCCGTCTGTAAACGGCATCGGCTCTCCACGGGTGAGCATAGCCGCAAGTTTCAGAATAAAGGTGCTCTTACCGTCTCCTGCATCGCCCTGCAAAACAGTAACCTTGCCATAAGGAATATACGGATACCAAAGCCAGTCAATGCTTTGTACTGTGATTTCACTTGCTTTCGTGATTTCTAATTTTTCCATTTGTGTTGCGTTCCTGTCTTTTGAAATTTAGGACATTCAATCACCAACACACGAAAGCTTTGCTTACAGGTATATCTGCATTTGCAGCATAGTTCGTTGTAGGTGATACGGTTTCGGTGGTTTAGAAAGAGTGCCCATTTCTCCTTCCGCTTCTTGTTCATTCGGGGCATTGTTTGTCCTCCTTGTTTTGAAATAATTACAGCCGCCGAGAGTAACCATTACACCCTCATTTCTGCAAGTTCTCGGGGCGATAATCGTGATTTTTTCGCTCTTTAAGCCCTTTCCAAAAATGGGGTAATGTTGTTTATACTCAAAGGCGGCTTTGTACTGTTTTGTGTGTTTTTGGCGCAAAAAAGCACCTGTTTCATACAAAATGAAATCAAGTGCTTCATCGTTCATACTTGTGTGGTTGAATTTCTTGCTGAAATATGACATATTTAATTGTTTATATAGTATATTGCGATACTTCTGTGCTTTGCTATTCTCGGCACAATCGTACTTCCCATATCGGCAAACGCCGCAAGTACACAGAAAAGTTTTACCATAACCGAGGACTTAACCATAGACGGGAAAGCAGTTACCGTAAGCGCTGAAATTTCTTACGGTTATGTGGCTCATAATACTGTAACCGTTACAGATGGAACAGGCTCTGCCACTTATGCCGAGGGCGATACCGTGACCATTACCGCAAATGCAGCTCAATCCGACTATCATTTCACAGGCTGGACAGTTGTCAGCGGTGGTGTAACCCTTGCAAATGCTACGGACAGCACAACCACATTTACTATGCCAGATAAAGTGGTTGAAGTGAAAGGAAATTATGCAATCAACATCTACACCATAACCGCCGCAACAGGCAGCAGCGGTGCGGTGTCTCCTCAAGGAAACATCACAGTAAATCACGGCGACAGCAAAAAGTTTAATTTTACAGCTAACGAGGGGTATCACATTAAAGATGTAACCGTTGACGGATCAAGCATCGGCACGGCAACAAGCTACACATTTGATAATGTAACAGCCAACCATACGATTAGCGTAACCTTATTGGCTTTGTCTGCCACAAAGTTGCGGTTCAGCAGGTTTGGAAAAATTTTGTGGGCATGTCCTTTTTTTGTACCCAGGACGTTTACGGCGGCAAACGCACTGCAAATGAAGCTCTTTGTTCATATATTTGTAAACCGTGGTTTTGCTTAAAATATCTGCTCCCTTGCAAGGAAAATACGCATGTTTCTGTAACCAAGAAATCCAACAAATTCGTGATAGATATCCTTGATTTTACGGTAAATTCTACTTTTCCCTGCACGGTAAGCAGTCTTGGTTTGCTTCAAATAATTGTAGTATGCATTCGGGAATATTCCCATCCGTTTTAACAGCCAGCGCGTTCCGAAATATCTGTGAAGTTTTTTGATGAATCGATATGCCGCTAATCGATTTCCTTCTCAAAGAATGCCGCTGCTTTTTTTAGAAAGTCGTTTTCCTTTTCAGTCTCTGCAAGTTCTTTCCGGAGCTGCCGAACTTCCTGCATTAATTCATTTTTAGACTTTGCGGCATCATTTGTTTGGCATTCTTCACGGTAAGCGCAAATCCAGTTTGAAACGGCAGCATGACAGATTCCATATTTGGCAGCAAGGCTGGCAATTGTACGACCGTCCTGAATATGTAGCTTTACAACTTCTTTCTTGCTTTCCAATGAACGATGCAGAAAAAGCTATGGCGTAATCTACGCCCGGTACAGCAGCCACAATCAACGCGAAGAGTCCATTGAAGACCAGATACGCGAATGAAAAGTATACGCTGGTCGCATAGGCATCACTGTGCTGCATGAATATTCCGATAAAGCCATTAGCGGCACCACCGACCATCGGCCGCAGTTCCAGCAGATGATAAAAGACAGCGGTAAAAAGTTGTGGCAGTACGTTCTTGTGTACAAAGTTGACCGCTCTGCTCGGGACTGGTACGACAGCGCAAATTATCGCGCAAAGCTAAAGCGCAACGGCGTTAAAGTGTTGTCGGCCAAGAGGAAATTCCCGATGGGCCGGAGGGCATCATACTGGAATCAGTGCTGGAGGGAATACGCCGAATACTGCATCGCAAACCTCGCGCAAAATATCCACCGTGGCATGGTGGGCAATGCACTGAATTGCAAATTCAATGGTGCTCGGCGTCTACTGGGCTATCGTTCTACTTCAGATGGCACCATAATTGTGGATGCTTCCGAAACTGTAATAGTGCGCTACATCTTTTCACATTTTGTAGCCGGTGACTCGCAAAGTGAAATCATCCGGCAGCTGAATGCCAAAGGGCTGGAAAACCGTTCTGCAAAACTTTCACGCACTCAATTTTGCACAATGAAAAATATACTGGCATCTATAAATTTAATAGCACACGGGTTAATGGCGGGATTTCTGCCATTATTTCTGCAAAAGGATTTGCCGCTGTGCAGAAAAGATTTGACGTAGAAAAGCACCGGTGCCACAAACCAAACAAGCACATTGACTATATGCTGACTACCAAACTGTTTTGCGGTGCGTGCGGCTCAAGCATGGTTGGCCGCTGTGGTACAAGCCGCAACAGTACCGTCTACTCTTATTATTATGGCTGCTTATCACACATTGGCCGCAAAGGCTGCCACCAGCGGGCAGTACGGCAGGATTGGATTGAAAATTTAGTGTTGTCCGTAACATACAAGTATAGATTACAAGACAGCATCATTGACCGCATAGCTGTCGGTGTTGTTGATTATGAGCGACGTACTCGATACTCAATCCAGCGATATGCTGCATCCGCTGGAGTCAAAACTGCAGGCCACAGAAAAATCCATCAAAAACCTGATTGCAGCTATGGAGGCAAGCATCGTAACCGCCTCCACCAAAGAGCGGATGGAACAGCTAGAGGCGGATAAAGAGCAGCTGCACACCGCCATCACTGCTGAAAAAGTTAAGAACCCGGTTTTCACATATGACCAGCTTGTGTTTTTCCTTCAGCAGTTTCACGCCGGAAACATTAAAGATACAGACTATCAAATCAAAAAGAATTAGTTGACACCTTTGTAAATTCTGTTTTTTATTTTCCTGATAAAGTTGTAATTGCCTATAATTATTCCGGTGTGGGAAACAAAATCACCCTCACCGACCTGAAGAAATATCTTCTGGCCCCAGAGGGTGATTCCGAACTCTTATCCGGTTCGGATAAGTTTGCTTTGGTGGAGCATAGCGGGCTCGAACCGCTGACCTCCACACTGCCAGTGTGGCGCTCTCCCAGCTGAGCTAATGCCCCAAATTGCTTTTGTTTTAAGCAGCTTGTATATAATATCACAAAAACTTTTAAAATGCAACCCCTTTTTCAAAGTTTTTTGCAGTTGCAATCGATACGCTTTCCTGTTAAAATTATGTCAGATGGATTACAAGTTAAAAATGCGGTTGATTTCTATAAATAGGGAGACTGACTACTGACTATGGACCACACACTTGCAGCAGAACTTGCGTTGATTATTCTCTGCGTTATCTTGTCTGCATTCTTTTCTGCCGCTGAAACGGCTTACAATACGCTAAACCGTGTGCGCATAAAAAACATGGCCACCGGCGGTAATAAGCGCGCTGCCCAAACGCTGCGGATTGCAGATAATTATGACAATCTGCTTTCTACTATTTTGATAGGAAACAACGTTGTCAATATCTTTGCTTCTTCCTTGGCAACGATTTTTTTCACATATCTGCTGGGAAAAAATGGAGTTTCTGTTTCCACTGCTGTAATGACTGTTGTAGTGCTCATTTTTGGCGAGATTACGCCTAAATGGCTGGCAAAGCAATATGCTGACCAATACGCAATGTCTGTTGCACCGGCACTGCATGCTTTGATTATCTTATTTACCCCGCTAAACTGGATCTTCTCTTTATGGAAGCGTCTGCTGACACATCTTTTTAAACACCCGGACAACGCCAAAATGACACAGGATGACCTGATGACCATTGTGGACGAAGCACAAAGCGACGGTGGCATTGACGAGCGCAACGGTGACCTTATTCGCTCTGCTATTGAGTTTAACGACTTGGATGCAGGCGATATTTTAACCCCGCGCGTCGACGTAATTGCAATCGACAAAGACGCCTCTCTGGATGAAATTACAGATTTGTTCATTCACAATAGTTTTTCACGTATTCCCGTTTTTGAAGGCTCTATTGACAACATTATCGGCATGATCCACGAAAAAGATTTCTTCCGTGGACTGCACACTGGTATGACCTCTATTGAGGGGATTATTCAAAAGATTATCTATATAGGCACTGGTGTACATATTAGTGACCTGCTGCATGAACTACAGCAAAGCCAGACACACATGGCGGTTGTGGTAGATGAATTTGGCGGTACCGAAGGCATTATTACTATGGAAGATATCGTAGAAGAACTGGTCGGAGAAATCTGGGACGAGCATGACCATGTGATTCAATATTTTCGCAAGGTCGGTAAGCAGCGCTATGCAGTAAACTGCAGCGCCGATTTGGACGATTTCTTTACCTTTTTCCGCATTCCCTTAAATGCGGAAGACTTCGATTATATGACCGTAAGCGGCTGGGTCATGGAGCAGCTCGGAAAGATTCCTGCTGTGGGAGATACCTTTCAGTATCACAATTACACGATTTCAGTAACCAAAACCTCTGCCAGACATGCAGTGCAGATTGTACTGCAAAGCCGACAGCCTGTACAGCCAAATGATTGACCGGTGGTTTTTTGAGGAGGCACCAAAAATGTCCGAAGTCTCTTTATCACTGATTCTGCCAGTACACAATGAAGAGCGAAAGATTGCAAAGACCCTGCAGTATCTTTTTTCAAAGGCCGCGGATTTGCCGAAAACAGAATGGATTATTGTAGACACAGGCTCTACAGACAATACTGTTTTAGAGGCCGTACAGGCGCTGCACGCTGCACATCAGCAGGGATGCGTCATGCAAAACGGAAACAGCACGATTGCAGCGGGGCTTAATACCGGCCTAGCACACGTGCATGGGGTTTATGTTTCCTTTCTTTTTCCGCAAAAATTATACCAAAACTGTCCAGCAGAGTATTGTCGGGATGCACAGCGTACGCACGCAGACCTAATCTTTGGCTGCAAAACAGAAGAAAGCTCTCGTCATGCCGCAAAACGCCTGCCGGGCACAGGGCCAAAGCAAAGCGAATACACCCTGCATGTACTGAAGGGGGAACTGCAGCTTGACCTTTCCGCTGTGGTTGTACGCTTTCATTTTCTGTCGGAAAACAATATTTGCTTTTCTGAAAACTGCCGTTTCGGCTATGCAGAAGAATTCTTGCTGCGCTGCCTGCTGCTGGCCAACAGCGTTTATCAGTCTCCCCTGCTTTTGCAGCGCGATACTGGTCACGAACTGCCTGCAAAGGATGTTATCTGCGGTGCGGCTGTCCTGCAGCGTATCGATGCACTGATTCGTGTTGCAGATATTCTGCACAGCAGCAAAAGCAGCAGCCCAGAGTTGATTTCATTCTATCAGGAAGAGTATATTCCTAAAACGATTCTCTCCTGCATTGACAGGCTTTTGCAGGAAGGATACCACCATAATGTAATCAAACTGTATCTGCGCCGGGGCGGATATGATAAGATGCTGCTGATCGGCAGCCATACAGACCCAGCGCTGCGCGGTAAAATTTTTCAGTGGAAAACTCTTTCCTTGTTTTACAAACCACAAAAAGCACAAAAAGGGCTTTCACAAACAGTGGGCAAAAAGAAGCATTAAAAAATGGTCTTCGCATTAAAAACGCGGAGACCATTTATAATATTAACTTATGATTACTTGCCAAGTACCTGCTTTACGGTTTTTGCAATGCCGTCTGCACAAAGCCCAAATTCCTTAAGGAGTTCAGCGCCAGGGCCAGAATGTCCAAAGCAGTCTTGTGTACCCATGCGGATAACCGGTGCCGGATACGATTCACACAGTGCACTGCAGACAGCCTCGCCCAGGCCGCCGATGACATTGTGCTCTTCTACTGTAACGATCTTACCTGTTTCTTTTGCAGCCTTGATAATCAGTTCTTTGTCCAGCGGCTTAATGGTATGAATGTCCAATACACGAACGGAAATTTCCTCTGCCTTTAAAGCATCGGCTGCCTTCACAGCTTCCGTTACCATCAGGCCTGTTGCTACAACCGTAATGTCTTTGCCATCACGCAGGGTAATTCCTTTGCCGATTTCAAAGTGGTAGTCATCATTGTTATTGATGCTCTCTACCGGCAGACGGCCAAGGCGTATATAGCAGGGGCCATTGTAATCAACAACTGCACGAACCGCTGCCATCATCTCATAGTGGTCTGCAGGGTTCAGCACAACCATGCCCGGAATAGTGCGCATAAGGGCAATATCCTCCAGACACTGATGTGTAGCGCCGTCCTCACCTACAGAAATACCTGCATGAGAACCAACAATTTTTACATTCAAATGCGGGTAACCGACAGAGTTGCGGACCTGCTCAAAGGCACGGCCTGCACTGAACATGGCAAAGCTTGCAGCAAAAGGGATTTTGCCGCAGGTAGCCAAACCGGCCGCAATACCAATCATATTGCACTCTGCAATACCGACATCGACAAAGCGCTCTGGATAAGCTTTTTTGAAAATCGCTGTTTTGGTAGCCTGCGCAAGGTCGGCATCCAGCACAACAATGTTAGGATTATCTTTCGCTGCTGCTGTAACCGCCAGACCAAACGATTCACGTGTTGCTTTTTTTACCATCTCAGCCATCATTCTGCCTCCAGTCTGTCAAGCTCAGCATTTAGTTCTGTCATTGCCTGATGATACTGCTCTTCATTAGGAGCCTTTCCATGCCAGCCGACCTGGTTTTCCATATAAGAAACACCTTTGCCCTTTGTTGTATTCATAATAATACAGGAGGGCTTGCCCTTTACAGAGCGCGCCTTAGCAAAAGCTTTCTCCATATCATCAAAGCAATGGCCGTTAATCGTCTGAACAGCAAAACCAAAAGCTTCAAATTTTTTATCGATTGGCTGCGGGCCGCCGACTTCGGCAACCGGGCCGTCAATCTGCAGACCATTGGAGTCAACTACAATACAGAGGTTGTCCAGTTTATGGTGGCCTGCAAACATAGAGGCCTCCCAAACCTGGCCTTCCTCCAGCTCGCCGTCGCCCAAAAGGGCATATACACGGTAATCCTTTTTATCCATTTTCCCTGCCAGTGCCATACCGCACGCGGCAGAAATTCCCTGGCCCAAAGAACCGGTGCTCATATCAATGCCGGGGGTGTGCTTCATATCCGGGTGGCCCTGCAGCATAGCGCCAATGTGGCGCAGCGACTTGAGCTCTTCCTTTGAAAAATACCCGCGCTCTGCCAAAGCGGCATAAAGGCCTGGGCAGGTGTGGCCTTTGCTCAGCACAAAACGATCGCGGTCAGGATCTTTTGGATTTTTCGGGTCAATGCGAAGCTCTTTAAAGTAAAGATAGGTAAAAAGATCCGCAGCTGAAAGTGAACCGCCGGGATGACCGGACTGTGCATGATAGACGCCTTCGATAATGCCCATACGAACTTTGCAGGCAGTTATCTTCAGTGCTTTCTTTTCCGTGCTGTTCATGATATCCCTCCTGAAGTTTTTGTATGCTCATGGGTTCATTATACACTCTTCCTGTATCTCAAACAAGTAAGTTCTTAAAAAGCGTGAATGGTGCCAAAGCAGCAGAAACTTTTTTGTGCAGAAAAGAAAAAAGCCGACCGCAGACGAACTGCAGTCAGCTTCTTTTTATACCCGCTTGCGTACAAAAGCGGATTTTGGCGCGCCGCACACCGGGCATACCCAGCTTTCCGGCAGCTCCTCAAACGGCGTAATCGGGTCATTGTACACATAGCTACAAACTGTGCAGACCAAAGACTCGCCGTCATTGCCAGAGCGGTCCGGTGTAGGTTCCTGGTAAGTCGGGGCATTTTTTGGCGCATTGCCCTTTATCACGCGGTGATAGTACGAATAGGTCATCGGCGTACCGACAACCTTGTCGCTTCCCGCTAAAATTTCTGCTAAAAAGACGGTATGGGTCGGCGTCTCCATAGAATCGACAACTTTGCACAAAAACCAGCAGCAGCTGTTTTCCTTAATAACCGGAACCCCTTCACGCAGCATTTTATAGCGGATATTCGCAAGCTTTTCGCCGCTTCGCCCAGAAGTAAAGCCCAGCGCACCGATAACTGCACCAGAGGTATCTTCACTGAGCACACTGACGGTAAACAGACCGTTTCTGCGAATACATTCGCAACTATAGTTGTTGCGGTTGAGACTGACCGTCAGCAGATTTGGATGATTAGAAGCCTGGGTCACTGTATTGGCAATGCACGCAGAGGGATACCGGCCATCTGTTACACCGATTGCATACATGCCATACGTGAGGCTGAAAAGAGACTCGTTTTTCATACAGAACCTCCCAGAATCGAAATAACCAAACCGGTGCGGCAGTTTTATTTACCACCTGATCCGGTCTGATCTTTAATGCGGCTCCAATAAGCCGCATAAGACTGCTCTATTTTATTGTCGCCGGGATGATAATATACGCTGCCCTGCAGGGCATCCGGCAAATACTGCTGCGCCACCCAGTGCCCAGGAAAGCTGTGCGGATATTTGTAAAACTGCCCTTTTTTGCTGACATCGTCGCCGTCATAATGCTTATTCTGCAGACAGCGCGGCACTGGGCCACCTTTGCCGGCTTGTACATCTGCCAATGCCGCATCAATGGACGCCTCGCCAGTATTACTTTTCGGCGACTGGCAGACCAAAATGACCGCGTCCGCCAAAGGAATGCGTGCCTCTGGCAGGCCAACCATCTGTGCGGCATCTACTGCCGCCTTGACAATCGGGATAATCTGCGGATAAGCAAGGCCAACATCTTCACAAGCACAGACCATCAGCCGCCGGCAGGCAGAGGGCAAATCCCCCGCTGCAAGCAAACGCGCCAAATAGTGCAGCGCCGCATTTGCATCAGAACCGCGCATGGATTTTTGGTAAGCAGAAACAATGTCGTAATGCTCGTCTCCCTCGCGGTCATACCGCGGGGCACTGCTCTGGGTCAGCTCTTCCGCAAGGTCAGGGCTTACATGCAGGGCACCATCTGTTTCTTCCGCCGCAAGCGCACAGAGCTCAGCTGCATTCATCGCTTTGCGTACATCCCCGCCGCAAGAAAACGCAATGCGGCGCACAGCTTCTTTATCTGCTGTAATCGGCTTTCCGCGTTCTTCGGAAAGGAAGCGAAATGCGCGCTCCACCGCTGGAACGATTTCTTCCGGTGTTACAGATTTAAACTCAAATACGGTAGAGCGGCTTAAGACGGCATTGTACACATAAAAATAGGGATTTTCTGTTGTGGAAGCAATCAGGGTAATGTCCCCATTTTCGATAAACTCCAATAAAGTCTGCTGCTGCTTTTTATTAAAATACTGAATTTCATCGAGATACAGCAGAATGCCGTTGACCGCTTCCAAAGTGCCAACTTTGCTGACGATAGAGCGAATATCGGCTGTAGAGGCAGAGGTGCCATTTAATTTATACAGATGCTTTTTCGTGCGTTTTGCGATAATTGAGGCAAGCGTTGTTTTGCCCACGCCGGAAGGTCCGTAAAAAACCAGGTTGGGAATCTCTCCGCTCTCAATAATGCGGCGCAAAGGACGCCCCGGCCCCAAAAGATGACGCTGGCCGACAATCTCGTCCAAGGTCTGCGGACGGATACGGTCTGCAAGAGGAGCTGACAAGATTTCCACTTCCTTTTCGGCAAAGCTTACGAGCTAGCGCCTCACTCGTACAGCGGATACTTTTTGCACAGAGCATCCACCTTTGCAAGGGAAGCTTCTTTTGTTCCTTCAAAATCATTGATAGAGTCGGCAATGCAGGAAGCAATGATGTCCATATCTGCCGGCTGCATACCGCGGGTCGTTACGGCCGGCGTGCCAAGGCGCAGACCAGAAGTCTTGAACGGACTGCGGGTCTCACCCGGAACCGTATTCTTATTTGCTGTAATCCGAATAGAATCCAAGCGGGTTTCCAGTTCCTTGCCAGTCAGGTCCATACCGGTCAAGTCAACAAGCAGCAGATGGTTGTCGGTGCCGCCGGAAACCAGCTTGACCCCGCGGCGTAGCAGGCCGTCTGCCAAAGCTTTGGCATTTTCTACGATCTTCTGGCCATAGACTTTAAATTCAGGCTTGAGCGCCTCACCCAGGCAAACCGCCTTGCCTGCAATGATGTGCATGAGAGGGCCTCCCTGTGTGCCGGGGAAAATTGCCTTGTCGATTGCTTTCGCATATTTCTCTTTGCAGAGGATAATGCCACCACGCGGGCCACGCAGCGTTTTGTGGGTCGTTGTTGTGACAATATCCGCATACTCGACCGGGTTGGGATGCACGCCTGCCGCAACCAAACCGGCAATATGTGCCATATCAATCATCAGAATTGCGCCGCAGGCGTCTGCTGCTTCGCGGAATTTCTTAAAGTCAATGACACGCGGATAAGCGCTGGCGCCGCCGACAATCAGCTTTGGCTTAACTTCTTTCGCCTGCTCAATCAGTTTATCATAATCAATACGGCCGGTTTTGGCATCAACCCCATAAGGAACAAAATGAAAATAACTACCGGAAAGATTGACCGGAGAGCCGTGTGTCAAGTGGCCGCCCTCGGTAAGATTCATACCCATGACGGTATCGCCGGGCTTAAGCAAGGCAAAATAGACGGCAATATTGGCCTGTGCGCCGGAATGCGGCTGCACATTAGCGTGCTCGGCCCCAAAAAGCTCGCAGGCGCGCTGACGGGCAATCTCCTCTACGACATCGACATACTGGCAACCGCCGTAATAGCGCTTGCCAGGGTAACCTTCGGCATATTTGTTGGTCAGTACGCTGCCCATAGCTGCCATGACAGCCGGGGAAACGATATTTTCAGAAGCAATCAGTTCCAAGTTGCGGCGCTGGCGGGCAAGCTCATCCTGCATAGCGCTGCCAACCTCTGGATCAGCTTTTTTTACGAACCCGATCGTGTCCATTATGTCCTTATACATATCTTTTTCTCCTTGCAGTCAATTTTCTTTATTATACCGTCAGAGGTAAAAAAACTCAACACTTCTATACAAGAAAGTGCTGAAAAGGAAGCTTTTCGGTGTTCCGGGGCTCTTTTCCTTTACTATTTTAACCTTTTGCAGTAAAATAAAACCGACAAATTCTAAAAAGGCGGTATGTGCATTATGACAACAAAAGAGCGGGCACTGCTGGCAGTTGACGCACTGAAAAAAGAATATACGGGGGCTGTGTGCTCCCTACTTTATACAAAACCGCTGCAGCTGCTGATTGCCACCCGGCTGTCTGCACAGTGCACCGACGCACGTGTCAACAAAGTGACACCCGCACTTTTTGCCCGCTTTCCTACACTAGAGGCTTTTTGTGAAGCCACCCCAGAGGAGGTTGGCGAATACATCCACTCCTGCGGCCTGTACAAAACCAAAGCACGCGACATCTGCGCCATGTGCAAAATGCTGCGCGATGACTTTGGCGGTACTGTCCCCGATACCTTGGAAGCGCTGACAAAGCTGCCCGGCGTGGGCCGCAAAACCGCCAATCTGATTCTCGGCGATATCTACCACAAACCTGCTGTTGTCACCGACACCCACTGCATCCGTATCTGCGGTAAGCTGGGGCTTTCCACCGGGAAAGACCCCAAAAAAGTGGAAATGCAGCTGCGAAAAGTGCTGCCGCCGGAAGAAAGCAACGATTTCTGCCACCGGCTGGTGCTGCACGGGCGAGCCGTATGCACTGCCCGCAGCCCTAAATGCCAAATTTGCTGTATGCGCGAATTCTGCAAAACTTATACAGCTTCACAGGAGGAAACCAGCGAACTATGAAAAAGCTTCTCATTGTTGTGGATTTTCAAAATGACTTTGTCACCGGCAGTCTCGGCTTTCCGACCGCGGAGCAGCTGGAAAAACCGATTTGTCAAAAGATTGCCGCATACCTCAGCGCTGGGTGCGATGTGATTTATACAATGGATACCCATACACCAGACTACCTGCATACTGCAGAGGGAAAGGCCCTGCCTGTAGTGCACTGTGTAAAAGGGACACCCGGCTGGAAACTGTACGGCCGCGCCGCCGGGCTGCTACAGAACTGCCGTAAATTCGAAAAGCCCTGTTTTGGTTGTGCGGATTTAATTCCATTTCTACAGGACGGGCAGTACAGTTCTGTGGAACTGTGCGGGCTGGTCAGCAATATCTGTGTTTTGGCAAATGCAGTGCTCACAAAAGCTGCTTTACCTGAAGCTGATGTCTTAGTAGATTCCGCCTGCACCGGCGCAGCAGACCAGACACAAAACGAAGAAGCGCTGCGCTGTATGGAAAGTATGCAGATTCAGGTCATGAGGCATGCTGATGAACATTAAACTGCTTGCAATTGATATGGACGGCACAGCCTTAAACAGCATGAACACCCTCTCCCCCGGAAACCAAGCTGCACTGGAGCGTGCAGTGCAGGCGGGCATTTATGTTGTGCCGGCCTCTGGCCGACAATACACCGGCCTGCCGCCAGAACTTGAAAAAGTAAAAGGAATTCGGTATTATCTGTGCAGCAACGGCGCTGTTGTATATGACCGCGCACAGAAGAAAGTGCTTCATCAGGATTTAATGAGCTGTTCCCTTGCGCTGCGCATTTTGGCGCAGCTGCAGCAGTACAAGAGTGCCTCGGCCGATGTTTACATTGACGGCAAAGCCTATACCAGTACAGAAAAGTACCAAAATCCCTCACAATTCGGTGTAGACCCCTATCATGTCAAAAACTTTCTCCGCTCTCGTACGCCGAAAGACAGCCTTTCTGCATTTGTACGCGGCGGTCATCTGCGCCCGGAAAAAGTCTTTTCTCTCTTTTTGGATTTACAGGAATGCAGACAATGCTGGGATGTTTTTTCTGCGTGGCCGGAATTGGCTGTCACAAAAACGATAGAAAGCACAATTGAATTGACAAACAGAACCGCCACCAAAGGCGGCGGGCTTAAAGCCTTGGCCTCGCTGCTAAATCTTTCGCCGGCGGAAGTGATGGCAATAGGAGACGGGCACAATGACCTGCCTATGCTTGACTGGGCCGGCACCAGCGTTGCAATGGGAAACGCCAGTGACCAGGTAAAACAGCATGCTTCTTTTGTAACGGACAGCTGCGACAGCGACGGCCTTGCCAAAGCAATTACACGCTTTCTCTTTTCCTGAAATTTACACTGCAAACGAGATAATCTAAAATATAGAATTGACAGCAGGTTCTCTTAACCCGCTGCCTTTTTTGATTTGACTGCCGCAGCAAAAACGAAGGAGACACATTCCTTGGACAAACAGCTTTCTTTTGACGAAGACGCTAAAAACTATGAGCACTCCAGACCCGCCTACCCCGCCGAATTATTTCGGGATGTTTTGGCTTATTCTGCTTTATCCACCCACAGCAAAGCGCTGGAAATTGGAATTGGCACGGGCCAGGCAACCCTGCCGATTTTAAAAACCGGCTGTTTCGTCACTGCTGTTGAACTGGGGAAAAACCTCAGCGCATATACAGCGGCCAAATTCCATACCTTTCAAAATTTTCAGATTCAAACAGCTGATTTTATGGAAATACCAGCAGCAGAAAATTCATTGGATTTGGTATACGCCGCTACTGCATTTCATTGGCTACCCGAAGCGGCCTTTGATAAAGTTCTGTATATTTTAAAGCCCCGCGGTGCAGTGGCCCTGTTTTGGAACCACCCTTTTCCAAACCGGCGGGAAGACAAAACCAATCGCATAAATCTGCAGGTATACCAAAAATATCGTCCGGCTGATGCTGCACCGAAAGAATTTGGAGAAGCAGACTGTGAAAAATACAAAGTAAAGCTGAAAGACCACGGATTCATTGATATTCAGTGCAAACTCTATCACAGAGTCAGAGTCCTTTCATCAGATGCCTATATCAGCCTGCTGAACACCTACTCTGACCACCGTGCTCTTTCCCCTGCACGCAGGGCTGCCTTTGAGCAAGAAATGCGGGCCGGGCTCAATGCCGCCGGCGGAAATATCCATCTTTACGATACGATTGACCTCTATTTGGCGCGGAAAGCCAACTGAAAAATGCTGTAAAAAAGAGACCTTTGGCAAAAAGCCGAAGGCCTCTTTTTCTATGTAAATCAATCGAGTCCGTGCACCCAGTCGGATTTCTTGTAGTAGATAAAGTAGATAACCGAACTGATGCTCCATGTAATTGGATAAGCCCAAAAGATCAGGGTAATCTGGTGAGAAATGCGCATGGCAATGGAAATGTAAAGGATTCTGAAAACGCACCATATACCGAGCATAATCAGCATAGGCACCACGGCCTTGCCCGCGCCGCGGCAAATGCCCGCAATGCAGTGAGAAAAAGCAAGCAAAAAGAAAAACAGCGCTTCTGTACGCGCCTGCGCTGTACCATAGGCCACAACACTTGGGTCCTGATTGAACAAACCAATTAAGTGCGGTGCAAGGGTAAAGATAATGACTCCGATAATTTCCGCTAAAACAATTGATGTAAGAATGCCGAATTTAGCGCCGCTTTTTGCGCGGTCATGTTTCCCGGCGCCTAAGTTCTGGCTGACAAACGTTGCAAGTGCCATGGCAAAACAGGTAATCGGCAAAAAAGCAAAGCCCTCAATCTTTGCATAAGAGCCATAGCCTGCCATTGCATCCGCACCAAAAGAATTGATATTAGTCTGTACAATGACATTTGCTAAACCGATCACGGAATTCTGTACGCCAGTAGGCAGGCCGTACCGAATAACCTCGCCCAGCATATCCTTATGAAATTTAACTCTTTTCAGCGATACTTGGTAGATTGTTCCTTTCCTAGTCAAATGGAAAAGGCACAGCAGAGCACTGGCGGCCTGAGAAATGGTCGTTGCAACAGCTGCGGAACCGACCCCCAGGTGAAAACCGGCAATAAAGAGCAAATCCAAAGTGATATTTAACACAGACGAAAAGATCAGATAGTAAAGCGGGCGCTTGCTGTCCCCTACAGCGTTCATGATGCTCGTACAAATATTGTACATAACGATTGCAAGCGCACCGCAGAAATAGTACCTGAAATAGGTAACCGACTGCGGCAGAACCTGCGGGTCTGTGCCCATCCAGCGCAGGATTGTCGGAGTTGCCCAAACACCGAAAATTGTCAGCAGAATACCAGAAACCAAACCAAATGCAATATTGGTGTGAATGGCCTTTGACATTTGCTCATAGTCCCCGGCACCAAAATATTTAGATATAGCAACACCGGCGCCCATAGACATTCCTGTAAAAAAACTAATCAACAGAAAAATCAGTGTACCGGAGGAACTGACTGCCGCCAAAGCATTTTTCCCCAGATAATTTCCCACGATGACCGAGTCGGCTGTATTGTACAGCTGCTGAAATAGCTGACTCAGAAAAATAGGAACTGCAAAGCTGATAATCAACTTTTTAGGGTCGCCGGCAGTCATATTTTTTGTTCCGCGCTTACTGTTTTCCTGTGTCTGTAAATTTGAAGACATTTGTTATTTGGTCTCTCCCACTTTAAATTTCACATAGCTTCTATTTTACCAGTTAAAGTAAGGAACTACAACCCCATTTTACAGGTTTCGCCTTTGCCCGCATAAAACGATGCTGGCAACTGCCAAAAGCAATTGCCGGCATCTTGTCAGAGGGTAATTTCTGTACGGCAGCGTACAGCGAAAAAAATTACACAGTAAAGAATGCCGCTGTGCAGCCATCAATCTCGGCAGTGCTGCCATGAAGCGCCGCCGTACCGCCGTTTCTGTAAATCTGCTCTTTTACGGTAAAGGGACAGCTAAGCTGCACCGTCTGCTTTTTTGCAGAGGGATTGACCAGCACCAGAATCTTTTCCGTTTCGCCGGTGCGCAGGTACACCAGCGGATATCCTTCTTTTGTGAAAAATTCAATTTTTGCAAGGCTCTGCAGAGCTGGGTGCGAAAGGCGCACCGAAATTAAACGCCGGACCTCATGGTAAAGAGAAGTCTTGTCCTGCTGCTGTGCCGATGCAGTGGGACGGTTGTTATCCGGGTCCTGCGGAATATACAATCTTTCAGCAGGGGCAGTAGAAAATCCGGCATTCGGAGTACTGTCCCACTGCATCGGTGTGCGGGAGCCGGTGCGCTCATATCCACCCTCGACCGAACGGAGGTTTTCTACATAGCGCATACCGATTTCATCGCCATAATAAATAAAAGGTGCACCTGGAACAGAGAGCAAAAACGCAAAGGCAATCTTCATTTCTTCGGGAGTCAGCCGGCGCGCAAGGCGGTCCATATCGTGGTTGCCGGAAGGGATGCAGATCAGTCCCTCGCCGTGTGTTTTGGCATAATTTTGGTTATAGGTTTCCAGAAAGTCCGCAATTTCTCCCTTACCTTCCGCTGAAAAATACGGATGTTCACAGCGAAACAGGTCATTATAATGAGACGGGCCAAAATGCAGCAGGAAGTCCATGTGAAAGCCGCCCCGCAGGGATTTGTCCGGCTCTCCCCACTCGGAAATCATGGCCGCCTCGGGAAACTCACGATCTAAAAAATGGCGGAAATCCTGCCAAAGGGCAACTGTACCACTGCTTTGTGCATCATCGTGCTTGACAAGAGAACCAGCCATATCTACCCGGAAGCCATCGCAGCCTCCGCGCAGCCAAAAGCGCATGACATCTTTTATTGCGGCACGCGTAGCCATGGGGCCCTCTGCATTCATCGGCTGCTGCCACTCTTTTTCCGGGTGCAAAAAGCCATAGTTTAACGCTGGCTGCGTTGAAAAGAAATTGACTGCCACTGCGCCATCCCTCTGAGAGATGCCGCGCAGGCACTCCATGCCGTCTGGTGCCTCCCATACGCTGTTGGTCCAGACATAGCGGTCTGATAAAGGGTTCTTCTCGGCTTTCATGGACTCCTGAAACCACCGGTGCTGATAGGATGTATGCCCCGGAACCAAATCCAAAATCACATGCATACCGCGGGTGTGTGCCTCACGGAAAAGATGAAAAAGATCATCATTGCTGCCATAGCGGGGCGCGACACGGCAGTAATCCGCGACATCATAGCCTGCGTCACAAAAAGGCGACAAAAAGCATGGATTGAGCCAAAGCGCATTGCAGCCCAAATCTTTGATATAATCCAGCTTTTCGGTAATTCCATTTAAGTCGCCGATGCCGTCGCCATTGGTATCTTTATAAGACTGCGGATAAATTTCGTAAAAGATTGCGTTATCAAGCCATTTTGGCATATTATTTCCCCTTTTCCAGTCATTCGTTTTTTATTGTCTTAGCATAAACTTTCATACGCCAAATTGCAACCTCTATTTTTCTGCAGCTTTTGCGACAGCAAGGAATTTTTGTGCCGCCGCCGAAAGATACAGACTGCGGCGGTTTACCGCGCAGATTTTGCTGTACATCTTTGGGCACAGGACAGCTGACTGTACGCGGCAGTCTCCGCTTGCAGGCAACACCGACTGCGGCACAATGCCAACGCCGAGGCCCTCCTCTGCCATGCGCAGCACTGTGCGGGTATCGTCCACTAAGCAGAAGATGTGAGGCTCAAGCTTTTCTCTGTGAAATGCGTCCCGCAGAATATTTTCCCATCTGCGTGTAAGCAGCAGCTGCTTTTGGGACAGCGCTGCAAAGCGAATGGTTTCCTGCGGGAGCATTTCTGCCTTGGCAACCGCACAAAGCGGCTCGCTGCACAGGCGGGTGCACGCAAGGTCTGCCGCTGAAAACGGTGTGCGCACAAAGGCAAGTTCTGACTGGCCGGAACGTACCGCCTCCAGCAGCTGATATGTATTCCCCTCCTGAACCTCAAAGTGGATACCGGGATTTTCTTTGTAAAAGGCTGTCATCCAGGTAAGGAAAAGCGTACTGCACACGGAAGAAACAGCCCCGACACGCAAAATCGCGGTGCCGCCGGAAAGATAATCGGCCATTTCCCGCTGTGCAGAAGCACACTGGTCCAAAATAACGGCAGCCCTTTCGTAAAGCATGCGCCCCGCCTCGGTCAGCTGCATGCGGCGCGTACTGCGGTCAAACAAAGTACAGCCCAGCTCCTGCTCTAAAAGGTGAATCTGAACGCTTAATGGCGGCTGTGATAAATGCAGTGCTTTCGCGGCCGCTGTAAGGGTGCCATGGTCGACCACAGCCACAAAATCGACTAATTGTTTCAGTTCCATACTGCCACCTTCGTTTTATATGATTATTATATAAATAACACATAAATTAAATATTTTCAATATACATGGTTTTGTGTTATCCTAATAAGAAGAAAGAGGTGACTTCTTCATGGCAGAAAAAGAAAAAGTGAGACTTGGGGAGTTGTTCTGGACATTTGCAAAAGTAGGTGTCATGACATTTGGCGGCGGCTATGCCATGCTGCCGATCCTTCAGCGCGAAGTTGTAGAAAACAAAGGCTGGGCTACAGAAGAGGAACTGGCGGATTATTTCGCAGTTGGGCAGTGTACACCGGGAATTATTGCGGTAAATACAGCAACTTTTATTGGGTACAAAACCCACGGTATTGCGGGCGGCATTGTTGCCACGCTGGGTGTGGTTTTTCCCTCGCTGCTCATCATCATTACTTTGGCAAAGTTGATTACGACCTTTGCCGACATTCCGGTGGTGAAAAAAGCTTTTGCGGGAATCCGGGTATGTGTCTGCATTCTGATATTTAATGCTGTGCTAAAGCTTTGGAAAAGTGCTGTAACGAGCAAACTGGGGCTGGTCATTTTTCTAGTTGTCACTGCAGGTTCCTTATTTACCGATCTTTCGCCGACATTGTTTGTCATCTGTGCAATGGCACTGGGAATTGTGCTGCAGCTGTTTGCAAATCACAGCGGAAAGAAGGCGGCGAAGCAATGATTATTCTGCGCCTTTATTTCGAGTTCTTTAAAATTGGGCTTTTCGCCGTTGGCGGTGGGCTGGCAACCCTGCCCTTTCTTTCAAAGCTGGGCACTGCAACAGGCTGGTTTACGCAAAGTCAGCTGGCAGACATGGTAGCTGTATCGGAATCGACGCCCGGCCCCATGGGCGTCAACATGGCAACCTACGTTGGCTTTACCACAGCCGGCATTCCCGGCTCGCTGGCTGCGACCATCGGCCTGACCACGCCTTCGATTATCATTATTATCATTATTGCAGCATTTTTAAAGAACTTTCGCGATAATCAGTATGTAAATGGCGTGTTTCGCTGCCTGCGCCCCGCCTCTACCGGCCTGATTGCCGCCTCTGGGCTGTCGGTCGCTGCAGTCGCTATTCTGCACACAAACACGGGCCGCGCTGTCTTTGACTGGCGTGCAATCTTGCTGGCGGTAGCGCTGCTGGTGCTAACACGCGGTATTAAAAAGACAAAGGGTCTGCACCCCATTGTGTGGATTGGTTTGTCTGCGCTGGTTGGCATTCTTTTTTTCCCGGCGTAAACAAAAACAGCTTTTAGCTCCATTTAAAAACACCCGCTTTTCGGGAAAGCACTGTAAACGTGCCTGCCGAAAAGCGGGTATTGCTTTATGCCTGATACAGCTGCTGCAAAATGTCTGCGCACTTTTCAAAACCGATCTCGGTGCTGTTTAAGGTAATCGTATAATTTTTGGCCAAACCCCACTGCTGCTCAGTGTAATAGCGGTAATTGATACTGCGCTTTTTGTCGGTATCATGAATCAGCTTTTTAGCTTCTGCCTCTGTTTTATGGTAAAGATTTTGGATTCGCGCAATTTTCGCTTCCATATTGCCGCATACAAAAACATGGATGCAGTCGCTGCGGTCCCGAAGAATGTCGTTTGCGCTCCTGCCGATGATTACGCAGGGGCCTTTTTCGGCCGCCTCTAAAATGATTTTGCGCTGCACTGCATACAAATAATCTTCGATAGAAGAACCATCTGCACTTCTGCCAACAAGAGAATAGGCAAATGGGATTTTAGCTGTGGGAGCATACTCCCCTTTTTCCTCTATAAACTCTTTTGCAAGGCCGGTTTCTTCTGCAATTTTCGCAATGATTGCCTTATCGTAATACGCGATACCCAACCTTTTGGCCATTGTTTCGCCAAGGTATCTTCCGCCGCTGCCAAACTCGCGGCTAATGGTAAGAATTCGTTTATTCATACTGCTGCCTCCATTGGGCTTATTTTAGTCTTTTCGATACGCTTCATCAGGAAAACTGCAATGATTACGGTAACGCCCTCTGCAATTGGGAAAGTTGTCCAAACGAGCCATGTATTCTGTGGAAATGAAATGGCGACCCGTGAAAATGTCCACGCAAGCGGCACAACAAACAAGAACTGCCGGCAGACTGAAATAATCAGCGACTCAATACCGCCGCCTAAGGCCTGAAAAATCCCCTGGAATGCGACATTTGCCCCGGCAAAGAGAAAGCTGAGTGACACAATGCGCATGGCACTGATACACAATTCCTGTGTTGTACCAGATAGACTGAAGCATTTTGAAAACGGAACCGCGAAAATTTCCAGTGCTGCAAGCCCGACCGCCATAATTGCAAGCGTAAAAGTCATGCCGTAATGAATTCCTTCTTTTATTCGCTGTTTACTGCGCATGCCATAGTTGAAAGAAACAATCGGCGTAATTGCATCCCGCAGACCAAACGCAGCAAAAAGAATGAACTGCTGAATCTTATAATAAAGCCCATACGCCGTGACAACAGACTCATCAATCTGCACAAAAATTAGGTTGAGCGCATAGGTCATGACCGCCATAAGAGCCTGCGCGATAATTGCCGGCAGGCCAATTTCATAAATTTCGCGGATAATGCCGCCGGAAGGTTTCATGTATTTTACAGAATGTCCAATCTCACAGTTGAATCTTAAATGAAAGACAAAGGCCAAAGCAAAGGAAAGGATCTGGCCGATAACCGTCGCGTACGCCGCACCTTTTACACCAAACTCTGGGCAGCCAAACAAACCGTAAATCATAATGGGGTCTAATACAATATTGGCAACTGCACCGGCAACCTGCGCAATGGTAGAGTATAAAGAGCGGCCGGTCGCCTGCAGGAGCTTTTCAAAAATAGAAAAGAAAACAATGCCAAAAGAGATGACACAGCAGATAGTCAGATAATCCACTGCCATATTTAAAATCCTTGTGTTGTTAGTCTGTGAAGAAATATAGCCCCGAACCCCAAAGAGGCCAAAGAACAGAAACACAAGATAGATAACCACCGCCAAAAAGATGGCGTTTCCGGCTACCCTGCCGGCTTTTTCCCGCTTGCCCTGCCCTAAGCTTTTTGCAAGCAGCGCATTGGTGCCTACACCGGTGCCGATTGCAATGGCAACCATCAGCATCTGCACCGGAAACGCAAGCGTCAGCGCATTCAGCGCTGCCTCACCTGAACTTTTCATATTGGCGACAAAGGCACTGTCAATGATATTGTAAAGGGCCTGCAAAGCCATAGAAATAATCATTGGGATTCCTGTTGTCAGCATCAATTTTTTTACTGGCATAACTGCCATTTTACTTGCTGTCTTGTCCTGCTGCATCTTTTGTTCCTTCCTTTTCTCTGCTTTGCAGCAAAGTATCTCGAAACAACAAAAAAGCGTAAATCCATTCCCTGGATTTACGCTTTTTGCCACTCGGTAATTATTATTTTAGCACTGCATTTTTTTAAAGTCAAAGGTCAATCTGCCGCTTGTTTGATTTTTGCCGCTCGGCATAAGCCTTCTTTCTTTTCTCCATGTGCTTGTTTTACACAGCAAAAAGCTTTAAAATGGAATAAAGATATATAAAAATTAATTTTTATATATCTTTTTAGTTTATATTGAAAACTTTGCACTTTAATTTTAGGGAATACACTATGAAAAAAGAAAACAAACTGGGCGCAATGCCTGTCACAAAGCTCGTGTGCAATGTATCCATTCCGCTAATGGTGTCTATGCTGGTACAGTCTTTATACAATCTGGTAGATGGCATTTTTGTCTCAAGGCTGAATGAAGATGCGCTGACGGCCACTTCTCTGGCTTACCCTGTGCAGATGCTGATGATTGCTGTCACGGTTGGCACCGGCGTGGGCATAAACACCCTAATTGCACAGGCGCTCGGAAAAAAGCAGCCTAAAACGGCAAATAGAATCGCGGGCAATGGATTTTTGGCCGCCATCTGCTGGTCTCTTTTCTTTATGGCAGCCGGTCTCTGCTTTGCACGGCCGTTTCTCAGCCTGTTTACAGCCAACAAACAAATTTTGGGCTACGCTGTCAGCTATCTGCAAATCTGCATGTCTTTGAGCGGCGGCTTTTTTCTGGCAACAACCGGCGAACGTACGCTGCAGGCGACCGGAAAAACATTTTTGAGTATGCTAGCTCAGCTTTCCGGTGCTGTCTGCAACCTGATATTAGACCCGATTTTTATTTTCGGGCTCTTGGGTGTACCGAAGCTAGGTATTCGCGGCGCAGCCATCGCCACTGTAATTGGTCAATGGCTGGCAGCCGCTGCTGCTCTGCTTTTTAACCAAATCAAAAATACTGAAATACGCCCGACGCGAAAGGATTTTTTACCGGACAGAAAAATTCTCGGCAGCATTTATAGAATCGGGATTCCGACAATTCTAACGCAAACAATGGGCAGCATTATGGTTTTCAGCATGAACAAAATTTTATATCCGTTTTCTTCCACGGCAGTTGCTTTTTTCGGCGTATACTATAAGCTGCAAAACTTTTTATATATGCCGATTAACGGGCTGGCAATGGGTCTGCTGCCAATTGTCGGGTACAATTACGGCGCCCAAAAATACGCGCGTGTGCAGCAGGCATTTTACACAGTGCTGCGCCTAGCGGCCGGTGTCATGGCTGCAGGTACCACTGTGTTTATGCTTTTCCCACGTCAGCTGCTCATTCTGTTTTCGGCAGGAACAGCTATGCAGAAAATTGGCGTGCCGGCGCTGCGCATTATCGCCCCGGTATTTGTTTTGACCGGCGTGACAGTTTCCATTGGCTACTATTTTTCGGGCCTTGGAAACGCCATAGTCAACATGATTGCCACAGCACTGCGGCAGGTCGTACTTTTGGTACCACTCATTTATGCGTTTTCTCGCTGGTTTGGTCTTGGCAGCGCTTGGTACGCCATGTGGATTTCAGAAGCCGCAGCGGCAGGATTTTCCGTTTGGTTCTACCAGCACAGACCGCTGAGCGGAAAGAGAACTGGCATTTAGGCTTTACAGCCTGCATCAAGGTCCGGATCCCCCCCGCTGACATGTCATAAAAATGGAATAGAATACTAAACTGCAAAAAGAGCAGCCCCTTTTCCGCATTTATCAGAAAGAGGCTGCTCCTAATTTTGTAAAAATGATTTTGTAAAGGCCTTACTCCAACTCAAAAGCGCCGGTATACAGCTGATAATATTTGCCCTTTTTCGCAATCAACTGGTCATGGCTGCCGCGCTCGATAATGCGGCCGTGGTCCAGCACCATAATCACATCAGAATTGCGCACAGTGGACAGGCGGTGCGCAATGACAAAGACGGTGCGGCCTTTCATCAGTGCATCCATGCCGTGCTGCACAATTGACTCGGTGCGGGTATCTATGGAGGAAGTTGCTTCGTCCAAAATCATGACTGGCGGGTCAGCAACTGCAGCGCGTGCAATGGAAACAAGCTGGCGCTGACCCTGCGAAAGCCCGCTGCCGTCGCCCTGCAAAACAGTTTGGTAGCCCTCTGGCAGCATACGAATAAAGCCATCCGCATTTGCAAGTTTGGCTGCGGCAATGCACTCTTCATCTGTAGCATCCAGTTTGCCATAACGGATATTGTCCAGAACAGTTCCCGTAAACAGATTTACTTCCTGTAAAACGACGCCCAAAGAGCGGCGCAAATCCGGCTTGCAAATTTTATTGATATTGATATCATCGTATCGGATTTTGCCGTCTGCAATATCATAAAACCGATTGATAAGGTTGGTAATCGTCGTTTTTCCTGCACCCGTAGCGCCAACCAACGCTACTTTTTGCCCGGGTTCTGCATACAGCGTAATATCATGCAAAACAGTTTTGTTTTCTTCATAGCCAAAGTCGACATGGTCAAAGACAATTTTGCCCTGCATTTTTGTATAGGTAAGGGTGCCATCACCGTGCGGATGCTTCCATGCCCATACATCTGTTCTCTCCGGACATTCTGTAATTTTCCCATTGTTCTCTTTGGCATTCACCAGGGTCACATAGCCGTGGTCGGTCTCGCTCTTTTCATCCAAAAAGGCAAAGATGCGGGAGGCACCGGCAAGTGCCATGACAACCATATTAAACTGCATAGAGACCTGCCCCATGGGGTTGATAAAGCTGCGGGAAAGAGTTAAAAATGCAACAATGGTGCCAAGGGTCAGCACATTTACCCCTGCAAGCGAAAGATTAGCAATTCCCGCAATGCCCGCCGCACCGCCAACAATGGCCAAAAGCGCATACAGCAGATAGCCAAGGTTGTTGACAACCGGCATAGTGATATTTGAAAAAGTATTTGCTTTGGCGGAACTGTCAAAGAGCTGCTCGTTGCGCTGGTCAAACTCTTTTTCGGCTGCACTTTCATGACAAAACACCTTAATGACTTTCTGCCCATTGATGCTTTCTTCAATATATCCATCAACATCTGCCAATGAATTCTGTTGACGCACAAAATGAACGCTGCTCTTCTGAACGATTTTGCGAATCGTTTTCAGCAGTAGAAAAGAAAATACCACAACAAATGCTGTCAGGCCTACGCTCAAATAAAGCATAGAAATAAAAACAGAAATGATCGTCACAATCGAAGAAAAAATCTGCGGCAGGCTTTGTGAAATCATCTGGCGCAGGGTATCTGTATCATTGGTGTAGTAGCTCATCACATCGCCATGTGTATGCGTATCAAAATAACGCAGCGGCAAAGTCTGCATGTGTGCAAACATTTCATCACGAATATTCTTTAAAGTACCCTGTGCAACTTTTACCATTGCTTTATTGTAAAATAAAGTAGCAAGTACACCAACCAGATAAATGATCGCCATAATCATTAAAATATGGATAAGGCCTGAAAACTGCGGGTTCTTTTGCCCAAGCAGCGGCATGATATAATGGTCAATCAGTGTCTGTAAAAACAAAGAGGAAAGCGCGCTTACCGCCGCGCTGATAAGAATACAGATAACCACAAGGACCAGCTGCACTTTATACTTTGCCATAAACGACAGCAGGCGCTTGATGGTGCCGGGGCGAATGCTGCTGCGTGCAGCTTTTCCTGCAGGTTTTGCATCTGTTTTTCTACGCATCTTTGCTTCCCCCTTTCATCTGGGATTCATACACTTCCCGGTAAATGTTGCTGGTGCGCAAGAGCTCATCATGAGTACCCACAGCGGTAATATGGCCGTCATCCAGCACGACGATTTTATCCGCTTCCTCAACAGAGGCAATGCGCTGTGCAATTACAATCTTTGTTGTATTTGGAATTTCTTCACGGAACGCGGTGCGAATGAGTGCGTCTGTTTTAGTATCGACTGCACTGGTCGAGTCGTCCAGAATCAGGATCTTCGGCTTTTTGAGCAAAGCACGGGCAATGCACAGGCGCTGTTTCTGCCCGCCGGAAACGTTGGTGCCGCCCTGGTCAATATAAGTGTCATATCCATCCGGAAACTCACGAATAAAGCCATCTGCCTGGGCAAGTTTGCAGGCATGCACCAGCTCTTCATCGGTTGCATTCGCATCGCCCCAGCGCAGATTTTCTTTAATTGTGCCGGAAAACAAAACGTTTTTCTGCAAAACCATACCTACCTGGTCGCGAAGCGTTTTTAAATCATATTTGCGTACATCTTTTCCGCCGACCGTCACACGACCGGAAGTCACGTCATACAAGCGGGGAATCAGCTGTACCAAACTGGTTTTAGAGGATCCGGTGCCGCCGATAATGCCCACGGTCTGGCCGGACTGTATTGAGAGATTGATATCCTGCAAAACCGGCTTTCCCGCTTTACGGGAATAGGAAAATGAAACATTTTCAAAAGAGACAGAACCATCTGGAACAACATCAGCAGGAGTTTCGCAGTTAGTAAGGCTGCTTTTTTCATTCAGTACTTCGACAATGCGCTCTGCAGAAGCACGCGACATAATAATCATGACAAAGACCATGGAAAGCATCATCAGGCTCATCATAATCTGCATGGTGTAGGTAATGAGGCCAGTCAGGTCGCCGGTCGTCAAACCGATGGCGGGGTTGTTTCCGCTGCCTACAATAGCCTGTGCACTAAACCAGGAAATCAAAATCATTGCCGCATAAACGCAGGTTTGCATTAAAGGCATGTTGTAAGCGAGAATCCCCTCGGCTTTAGTAAAATCTTCATAGATTTTCTGTGATATTTTTCCGAATTTCTTTTCCTCATGGTCTTCGCGGGTAAAAGACTTGACAACGCGGATTCCATGCAGGTTTTCTTCAACGACACTGTTTAAATGATCATATTTTTTAAATACGCGGCGGAAAATTGGATGTACATAAGCCGCAATAAAAAACAGCCCGAAGCCCAGCACCGGAATAATCACAAAAAAGACAGTTGAAATGCTGTGGCTGATGCGAAAAGCCATAATTAAGGCACAGATCATAATAACTGGGCTACGGATTGCCGTACGAATAATCATCATATAGGCGTTCTGCACATTGGTGATATCCGTTGTCAGGCGTGTAACAATGCTTGCTGTAGAGAATTTATCAATATTCGAGAAGGAAAATCCCTGAATATGATAGTAAATGTCATGCCGCAGATTTTTTGCAAAGCCAGCCGACGCCACAGCAGACGTCTTACCGGCAAGTGCGCCAAAGACCAGTGAAATTGCAGCGCACAGAACAAGGATGAACCCCATCTTTAAAATATACGGCATGTTCTTTTGGTTAATTCCATAGTCAATCAGGTAAGCCATTAACGTAGGAATGACAATCTCCAAGACTGCTTCGATAATAACAAACACAGGCGTCAATAAAGAGTCTTTTTTATACTCGCGAATACTACCCATAAGTTTTTTTATCATGCACATCACCATACCTTCCTGCACTGACATTTATTCCTGGGAAATATTTTTTTTCATTCGCTCGATATAATCACAAAGCGTCTGCAGCTCTTCATCAGAAAAACCTTTTGTCAAGAGCTCGTTCATCTTCTGCTCGTCTTCGCGCATAAAATTTTTGTACGGCTCTGCTTTCTGCGTCAAAACGATTTTTTTCAGGCGCGCATCTCTGGGAACCGACTGCCGCTCAATCAGCCCTTTTCGCTCCATCAAGCTCAGCACATTGGATACCGTGGAACGCGTAATATGAAAGTGCTCTTCAATATCTTTTTGAAAGACCTCTCTGCCGTGTGCCTCACTTTCAGCTAAAAAGCCAATAATACAGCCGTTGTTTCCAGTTACTTTTTCAATTTGATTTTTATGGGATGAAAAATCAAAGTAGCGCTTGATAAGATTGTTGAGTACACGTAGTTTATACCCGATCTGATAAACAGCCATGTGATCTCCTTTCTTATTGTTCTATATAGAACTGTTTTATGTAAAACATATTTTACCGTAAAACTTACTCTTTGTCAACAGGGATAGAAAGGGTCTCTCCTAATGCGCACCCGCACAGCGCACCGGCAGCTTTGTAAAAAGCAGTATAAAAAATCGCATTAAACAGCCTCTAAACGGCTATCTAATGCGATTACTTTATGGTCGAGGTGACTGGATTCGAACCAGCGACTTCTACGTCCCGAACGTAGCGCTCTACCAAGCTGAGCCACACCTCGTAAAAGAAAGCCCCAGCCGGGGCCACAATTTGGTTGCGGAAGAAGGATTCGAACCCTCACAAACAGAGTCAGAGTCTGTCGTGCTACCTTTACACAATTCCGCAATATCCGTTGCCGCTTAAAATCATTAAGTGAAGCAACGTGTATTATTATATCAAATTGGCGGTAAATGTCAAGCCTTTTTTCATAATTTTTTGGGATTCATCCCCTCGCGCGAATTACAAAAGGGAATCCTGCAGCACAGCCTCAGCACAGCGAATGCCATCAACGGCAGCAGACACAATGCCGCCCGCATAGCCGGCACCCTCCCCACAGGGGTAAAGGCCGGATGTTCCCGCTGCTGTCAGTCTTTCTGTGCGCACAATGCGCACAGGCGAAGAAGAGCGGCTTTCAACAGCTGTCAATAGCGCATCGGGGTCATCAAAGCCGGAAAGGCGCGGGGCAAGTTTGCTGACACCCTGCTCCAATGCATCAGTCAAAAAGCGCGGCAGACACAGGTGCAGGTCCGTATAAGTGACCCCGCGGCTGTAAGTCGGGTGTATACTGCCGCAGCCAGTACTGGGCGTGCCCTCTAAAAAGTCACCTAAACGCTGCACAGGTGCAAAATACCCACCTGCGCCCGCACGAAAAGCGCGGGTTTCCAGCATACGCTGCAGCGCAATTCCTGCAAGCGGATCTGTACTTCCAAAATCTTCCGGCGCTAAACCAACCAGTAAAGCCGCGTTCGCATTTTCCCCGTCGCGCGCAAAAGCACTCATGCCATTTGTGGCAAGCCGCCCCACCTCACTTGCAGCTGGAACAACCGTTCCACCTGGGCACATACAAAAGGTGTAGACACCGCGGCCATCGGGCAAATGCGCAGCCAATTTATAGCTGGCTGCACCCAAAGCCGGGTCTCCGGCAAAGGAGCCATACAGCGCTTCGTCGATCCGTTTCTGCAGATGCTCTATGCGTACGCCGACTGCAAACGGTTTTTGCTGCATTTTCAGCCCTTTTTGCAAAAGCATCTGAAACGTATCCCGCGCACTGTGGCCAACCGCTAAAATCAAGTGGCGGCAGGGCAGATCATAAGCTGCGCCGTTTTGCCGCACAGTAACTGCCTGCAGACCTCCATTCTGCATTTTAATATTTTCCAGTACAGAATGAAAACGCACCTCACCACCTAAAGAGATGATTTTTTCCCGAATGCTGCGGACGGCACCGGGCAGGCGATCTGTGCCGATATGCGGCTTTGCCTCCCACAAAATGCAGTCGGGCGCACCGGCCTGCACAAACGTTTCGAGTGCATGGCGAATACGCGGATTTTTCGTGCCGGTCGTCAACTTGCCGTCCGAAAAAGTGCCAGCGCCGCCCTCACCAAACTGTACATTAGAGTCCGGATTCAATACACCTGTCTGCCAAAAATGCTGTACCTCTTTTTTGCGCTCCTCTACCGGGGCACCGCGCTCCAGGACAATGGGCTTCTGGCCTGCCTGTGCCAAGGTAAGAGCAGCAAACAAGCCGGCCGGCCCAAAGCCCGCGACGATTGGGCGCAGCGGCAGCGGCCTGCTCTGCGGCAGCTGATACTGATAAGCGGAAACCTGCTGAATTTTCCGGTCGCGCTGCAAAACCGTTTTTCTGATCTGCATTCCCTGCCGCAGCACCACTTCGGCAGTACAGATAAAATGGACACTGTCTTTTTTGCGCGCATCTACCGAGCGCCGATAGAGTTTGCATGACGCAATATCGGATTCTTTAATGCGCAGGCGTTTTGCAGCGCGGGCCGTCAGTTCCCCGGCGGCACTGTGCAATGGCAAAGAAATTTCAGAAACATGGTACATCATGAGCGCTGCGCCTTCTTCCAGACTGCATTGGCCGCACACAGTGCCGTACTCCATGCCCAGTGCAGATTAAAGCCGCCGCAGTCGCCATCTAAATTCAGCAGTTCCCCTGTCAGCCATGCCCCAGGCGAGCGCAGGCTTTCGCAGCTGTCATCTACCTGAGAAAGCGGAACACCGCCCGCCGTAACCTGTGCCTGGCGGAAATCGGCAGTATGGTCAACTGTGAAACAGAAATCTTTGCATTTTTCAAAAGGACAAATCTGTACGAGTGCTTTGTGCAAGACCCCCTCTAGGCGGCCGCCAGTGGCTTTACGCAATTCCGATACACTGTAATCCGGTACTAAATCCAGTGAAAGGACATCACCGCTGACCGCATCGCGTGAAAGCTCGAAAATACAGATTCCAGAAAGGCCGCGTTCGGTAAACTGTACTTCCCCAAAAGTCTGTCGAACCGTCTTTCCGCCGTGCCGCAGCGTAGCTGCCGCGGGCACACGCACGCCCTTTAGTGCACGCATGGTTTTGTTTTCTTTTACCTGCACCGGTGCCAGGGCTGGCTTTAATGGGGTAATGGTATGCCCAAGCTGTTTTGCGAGCGTATAGCCGTTCTGTGTGCCTGCATGTGCCATGCCGCCGGTACTGAGCAGAACGAACTGAGCACAGACAGAGGACCCATCCTGTGCGTGCAAAAGAAAGCCATTTGGGGTACGGCGAATTGTCTGCACCGTAAAATCACAGCGTTCTTCCACGCCGCAGCTCTGCAAATGAGAGCGAAGAATATTTAAAACCGAGGAAGCCTGCAGGCTATAGGGATATACTCTGCCCTCAGTCTGCTCACGGCACAAAAGGCCCAAATGCTGAAAGTAGGCCAATATCCGCTTAGGCGGAAATGCCTGCAGCAACTGCTCTGCCTGAGCGGAGTCGCCGTGATAGTGCTGTACAGAGACTCCCATATTCGTTAAATTGCAGCGGCCGTTGCCAGTAGCAAGCAGCTTTTTGCCAACACGGGCAGCTGCCTCCAATACTACAACATTAGCGCCGCCCAGCAGCTCTGCCGCACGCACGGCGCCCAACAGCCCAGAAGCACCGCCGCCTACCACAGCCAATGTATATTTTGGCAAAGCACTTCCCCCTTTCCTTTCACTTATTGTAAACAATCCGCTGTAAAAATGCAAATTTTGCTGTATGCAGACAGCAAAAATCTGCCCCAGCCACATTTGCAGCCGGGACAGATTTGAGAGGATCTTAAGAATTATTCACCAAAATAGCGCTTGAGCAAACCCTTGAAGCCGCAGCCATGGCGAGCCTCGTCTTTTGCCATTTCATGTACGGTATCATGAATTGCATCATAATTAAGGGCTTTCGCCTTTTTAGCAAGTGCAAGTTTACCTGCACATGCGCCAGCCTCTGCCTCAGCACGCATCTCCAGATTTTTCTTGGTGCTCTTTGTGACAACTTCGCCCAGCAGTTCTGCAAACTTAGAAGCATGCTCGGCTTCCTCAAAAGCATAGCGCTTATAAGCTTCAGCGATTTCCGGGTAACCCTCGCGATCCGCCTGGCGGCTCATTGCAAGGTACATACCGACTTCGCTGCACTCGCCATTAAAGTTGTCTTTCAGGCCCTGGTATACTTCAGGGTCGCAGCCCTGTGCAACGCCGATTTCGTGCTCACAGGCAAAGCCTGCTGTCTCAACCTGCTCTTTAAACTTGCTGGCAGGTGCACCGCACTGCGGGCATTTCTCGGGCGGCTGGTCCCCTTCGTACACATAACCACATACAGAGCAAACCCATTTTTTCATATGAAAATACCTCCAAAATAAAATAATTTGAAATTTGATTATAGAATCTGTTTATAGAAAGGATGTTATGCACCCTTTTCTGTCTTTTTTCCCGCCAGACATGCCGCACACAGTCCCCGAAACAAGACCTGATGGCTGGATACCTGTGCGCAAAGCAAACCGGAAATTCGGCGGTCAACCTCTGGGCTAAGGAACTCGCCCGTTACATCCTGCACAGCACCGCAGCGAATACAGACAAAATGCGAGTGCGGCGAAATGTCTGCATCAAAGCGCTCCTGCCCATTGACTACGCCAACGGTAATGATGGTGCCATCTTTTTTAAAGCGGCTGAGGTTGCGGTAAACTGTACCCAAGCTAAGGTCAGGATAAACAGACTTTAACTGCTGAAAGATCCACTCGGCTGTCGGGTGTGTTTTGGTGCTTTTGAGCACCTCTAAGATGGCCTCACGCTTGCGGCTGAAATTTTGCTTTTTTTCCATTGTTGCAATACTCCATAAAATGAGAATGATTATTTGTTTTCAAAATATTGTAGCACACAGAAGAAAAAGTGTAAAGAAAAGTAATAATAAGAACTGTTATTGTTTCTGCATATACATTACCACATCAATTATCATTTGTAAAGGCTTTTTTCTAAAAAAATGAAAATATTTTTACAGAATAGCAAAAAGCCATGGCAGCCATACCTTTTTGGTACAGCCACTCTGGCTCATAAATGATTTTAATATTTTATTTAGTTTTTACTGTATCCAGCTGCAAACGTGCCGCGCTGCGGAATGTATCAGCCCGAGCGGCAAGTTCGTACTGGTGCGCCGCGTTTAAAATGACATCTTCACAGCCAGCATTTCCAATCAGCTGCATGCCGACCGGCATCTGGTCGCTGTCAAAGCCGCAAGGCACACTGACTGCCGGCAGCCCAACAATATTGACCGGTACAGTGCAAATATCAGTTTGATAGGTTTCTACAGCGTCCTGTGCAGTAAAGCCCTGCGGGAAAGCGGTGCGTGGAACGGTAGGCGCCAAAAGAAGGTCACACTGCTGGAAGGCAGACTCAAAGGCATGACGGATTTTACGGCGGAGCAGCTGCGCCTTTTTATAGTAGGCATCGTAATAGCCTGCGCTAAGCACATAGGTGCCCAACAGAATGCGGTGCTTGACTTCCGGGCCAAAGCCTGCACTGCGCGTCTTAGAAATCATATCATTGACGCCGGTGTAGTGTTCTGCCTTCATACCATAGCGAATGCCATCATAACGGCCAAGGTTAGAAGAAGCCTCGGCACAGGCAAGGATATAATAAACCGGCAGCGCATACTTGATTTCCGGAATGGAAAGCGGTACAAGCTGCGCGCCAAGCCGCGTAAAGACCTGCTCGGCCTTTTCAAGGGCAGCACCTACGCCCCCCTGTAAGCCGTCAAAGTACTCAGCAGCAAGGCCAATTCGTTTTCCTTTCAGGCTTTGCTGCAAAGCGGGCACTGCGGCGCAGCGGGCACCCACGCTGGTGCTGTCACGTGAATCCTTTTGTGAAAGCAGGTCAAACAGAATTGCTGCATCCTCGGCACAGCCAGCAAGCGGGCCGATTTGGTCAAAAGAACTGGCGTAAGCAACCAAACCATAGCGCGAAACTGCACCATAGGTCGGCTTTAGGCCGACGATTCCACAGAAAGAGGCCGGCTGACGAATTGAGCCGCCGGTATCGCTACCAATGCCATAGGCTGCAAGTCCAGCAGAAACCGCGCTTGCAGCACCACCGGAAGAACCACCCGCTACACGCTGTACATTGTGCGGATTGCGAGCACCACCGTAGCAGCTGGTTTCACAGCTGGAGCCCATTGCAAATTCATCCATATTGCTCTTACCCAGCAAAACCGCGCCCTGCTGCTGCAAAATCTGCCACACGGCCGCGTCGTACACCGGCTTATAGCCGGCTAAAATGCGGGAACAGCAGTCCGTGTCAATACCGCGGGTACTAATGTTAGCTTTCAGTGTCATGGGAACGCCCTCTACAGGGCCAAGCGGATCGCCATGCGCGATTTTCTCATCGGCTTTTTCAGCCGCCTGCAGCGCAGTTTCAGGCGTAACGCAGGTAAAGGCATTGAGCTCACCGTTTTCTTTTTTAATGGCATTCAGATAGCGCTGAGTCAGCTCTGTGCAGGAACAGACTTTGCTGGTATATAAATTCTGTATTTTTTTAATTGTACTGAATGACTGCATGAGTTCCTCCTTACGCGTGCGGCCGCACGACAAAGCTGCTACCATCCGTATCCGGTGCATTGGCAAGCACTTCATCACAGGTAAGGCCCGGCTGTACTTCGTCTGTGCGCAGCACATTTTCAAGGCCGTTTTGGTCGGCGTACGCTTCTTCTTCGGCACTGACCGAGGCAATGGTGTCTGCAAAAGAGATGATTTCATTCATATCTTTTGTCAGGCCGTCCAGTTCTTCCGGTGCGACCTCCAGCTTGGCAAGCTTTGCAATTTTTAAAATCTCCTCATGCGTAACCATGCTGTTTCCTCCTTACCTAAGCTTAATATGAACTTCACGCAGCTGCTGCTCGGTCACTTTGCCGGGCGCACCCATCATAACGTCCTGCGCATTGGAGTTCATGGGGAACGGGATAACTTCACGGATGCTTTCTTCTCCGGTGAGCAGCATGACCATGCGGTCAATGCCAGGTGCCATGCCTGCATGCGGCGGAGCACCGTACTGAAAAGCATGATACAGTGAAGTGAACTTCGTGCGCAGGTCATCTTCGGTATATCCGGCAATCTCAAAGGCCTTTTTCATGATTTCAAGGTCATGGTTGCGCACAGCGCCAGAAGAAAGCTCTACGCCATCACAGACGATGTCGTACTGGTAAGCCAGTACATCTTCGGGGGCCTTTTCCAGCAGCGCCTGCATGCCGCCCTGCGGCATAGAAAATGGATTGTGCGTAAAGATATACTTTCCAGTTTCTTCATCTATTTCAAACATCGGAAAATTGACAATAAAGCAAAGCTCAAAGCGGCTTTTATCAATCAGCCCTAAACGGCGGCCGAGTTCAGCACGAATCTGCCCGGCAAGCTGCGGCGCATAAGCTTTGTCATCTGCGATAAAGAAGATGACGCTGCCCTTTTCCAATTTTCCGCGGCGAACCAGCTCCGCGCGCTGTTCTTCTGACAGGAACTTATCGATTGGGCCTTTGTAGGTACCGTCTTCCAGTACCTCTATATAGCCAAGGCCTTTCATACCGATAGACTCTGCAAAAGCGAGCATTCCTGCAAAGAAAGAGCGCGGCTGCTTAACGCAGTCCGGTACAGCAATGCCGCGCACGCACTTTTTGTGGAAAGGTTTAAATGCAGTATCGGTAAATAAATCGGAAAGGTCAACGATTTCCAGCGGATTGCGCAGGTCAGGCTTATCAGTGCCGTATTTCAGCATACTCTCTTGATACGGAATGCGGCGAAATGGCGCGGAAGAAACCTCTTTGCCGCCGCCAAATTTGCGGAACGTATCCCCAATTACCTGCTCAGCAATGGCAAAGACATCTTCCTGTGTAGCGAATGCCATTTCAAAGTCGAGCTGATAAAACTCACCGGGAGAGCGGTCGGCGCGGGCGTCTTCATCACGGAAGCAAGGCGCCACCTGAAAATAGCGGTCAAACCCAGAAACCATAAGCAGCTGCTTGAAAATCTGCGGCGCCTGCGGCAGCGCGTAAAATTCTCCTTTGTGTTTGCGGCTTGGAATCAGGTAATCACGGGCGCCCTCTGGTGAAGACGCGCTTAAAATCGGCGTTTGGATTTCCAAAAAGCCGAGGTCGGTCATTTTTTGACGCAGATAAGAGATAATCTGGCTGCGCAGAACGATATTATTGTGAACTTTGGGGTTTCGCAGGTCAAGGTAACGGTATTTCAGCCGGACATCTTCCTTTGTTTCACGGCTGGTAACAACATCAAACGGCAGTACCGCGCGGCACTTGCCCAGCACTTGCAGAGAGTCTGCTTTTACTTCCACTGTGCCGGTCGCAATTTTAGGATTGATAGTGTCTTCATCGCGCAGGATAACTTCACCTGAAGCAGTGAGCGTGCACTCTTTATTGACATTTTGAAGCATGGCTTCATCATGTACAACTACCTGTACAACGCCGTACTGGTCGCGCAGGTCAAGAAACTGTACGCCGCCGTGATCGCGGATATTTTCAACCCAGCCAGCCACACGGACGACTGTGCCAATGTCGGCTTCACTGATCTCGCCGCAGGATTTGGTGCGGTATTTGTTCTTACAGATCATTCCTGAGATTCCCCTTTATCTACAAAACTCAAGCTAAATGCAGCTGCCCACCGCAGAAAAAAAGGCACCTACACTGCTTTATAGTATTAAAGTATAACATCAATTTCATAATGATTCAACATAAAATGCAAGATTATAGGATTTTCCATGCTTCATGTAAAGCCTGCACACCCGGAGCAATATCTTCCAGCGGGATTCCCGCAAAGCCTAGAGTCACCTGGCCCTCAGGGCCGGGGCGCACCTGTACCCCGTGCGCAGCGGCAAGTTCTGTCAGGCGAGCGGGCGATGGTCCGTTTAAAACATGCAGGGTAACACACAGCGGTGTTTCCTGCAAATGCAGCTGCACCCGCGTGCCAAAGGTACTGTGCAGCTGCTGCATGAGCAGACTGCTCTTTTGTGCATAGACCTTGCGCAGGCGGCGCAGCTGCCGCTCAAGCTGCCCGCTTTGTACATAATCCGCAAGGGCAAGCTGCTCCACTTTAGAGGCTGTCTGGTTATAGTGTGCCGCCCGCGCAAGATACAGCGGCAGCAGGCGCTGTGGCAGCACCATATAACCTATGCGCACACTAGGCAGCAGCAGCTTTGAAAAAGAACCCAAATACACAACCCGCCCATCTGCAGCCATGCCCTGCATTGAAGGAATCGGCCGTGCACGGTAGCGCAATTCACCATTATAATCATCCTCAATCAACAGGCCACCGCATTCCGCAGCCCAGCGCAGCAGCTCCTGCCGGCGCAGAAGCGGGATAGGTGTACCGCTGCCCTGCCGACTAGAGGGAGAGACATAGGCAATTTTGACCCCGCTGCTGGAAAGGGCCTCTGGCAGCAGGCCGCTTTTGTCCCCGGGCAGGTGCAGGACCTCCATGCCGCAGTCTGTAAAGACCTGCTCTGCCTGCACAAAGCCTGGCTCCTCTAATGCGACTGCGCCGATATTCCCCTGCAGCAGGCCACAGAGCAGGTAAAGCAGTGGCTGTGTGCCGGCACCGATAACAATCTGCTCTGGCGAACAGACTACGCCGCGTGCGCCGTAGCTGTAGGCGCTCAGCGCCTGCCGCAGGGGCAGCTCCCCCTGATGTGCCCCATAACGGACCAGGACCTGTGGGCGGTTCAGCACCTCACGAATATGGCGGCGCCAAATTTTCAGGTCAGCGCAGGTACTGTCGACGGAATCCGTACCAAAATTATAGCGCAGCTGCGGCTGAGGCGACTGCGGTACAGCCGCTGGCTGTGCACCGCGTTTTCCGCCAACCGTTAAAACAAAAAAGCCGCGCTGAGGCCGCGCCTCTATATAACCCTCGACGCACAGCTGCTGGTAAGCAGTCTCAATCGTTGTGCGCGAAAGGCCCAAATCTTCGCTGAGGCGGCGAATGCTGGGCAGTTTCTGTCCGGGCTGCAGGCTGCCATTTTGTGCGGCTGCACGCAGCTGTTCGTACAGCTGCTCATACAGCGGCGTGCTGCTTTGCTTCTGCAGCTGAATATAATCGTACGTCAACAATATGCCCTCTTTTTAAACTGTACTCTTTGTTTTTTTACAAACTGTAGCTTTTATTATATACAGATTTTCTATATGATTATATCAAACTTCCACTGTGGAGTCAAAACTGGAGGGATTTTTATGGAACAAAAGGTCAAACAGGAAAAAGCAAAGGGAAACGCTGCGCGTACACTCATTTATTGGGTGCTGATTGTGGCATGTGCAGCGCTTTCTGCAGTTTTTTTCAATATGAAATCCTTTAAAGGCGCCAGTGCTTTTGGTTTTGCCGGCGCGATTGGGGCCGTACTCTTAGTGTGCCTGTATTTTGTTTTAAAGCATACGAATTACAACGTAACAGGCATGTCCAGTACGTTTAACCTGGCCTTTGGCGGTATGCTTGCGGCACTGGTACTGGCCGGATACTTTCTGACCATCCGCCTGCCGATAGCCGGAAAAGCACAAATCGGCTTTGGCAACGTTTTCTGCATCTTTTCAGGTCTGATGCTTGGGCCGATTTACGGAGGCCTGGCGGCGGGCCTTGGCAGCTTTTTGTATGACATTATCACTGGCTGGGCAGATAGCTGCGTCTTAACTTTTGTTACGAAATTTGTTATGGCATTTGTCTGCGGCCTGATTGCGTGGGGCCTGAGCGGCCAAAAACTGAATAAAACGGAAAACGGAAAATTTCAGCTTGGGCGCATTATCGCCGCGGCAGTCATCGGTTCTCTGTGCTACAGCGTCCTTTACCTGACGCACGGCTATATAGAGGGCGTTCTTTTGGGCAATGCTGCAAAGGCTTTGAACACGATTATGACTGTAAAGCTCGCAGCAACTGTAACCAACGGTATTATTGCAGATGTTGTTTCCATTCCACTGTTTTACCTAATCCGTGCGGCACTGCGGCGCAGCCATTTGGCTTTTCGCACACAGTAAGTGCTTTATCTTTTCTCTCCGCAGCCATAAGCTGCGGATTTTTTATGCCGCTTTGCCGTGCAAAAGCGTTGACAACCTTTTCGAGGTGCGGTATGCTAAAAGATAATTCCTGTTTTGTTTTAATTGTACGTAATTGTCTTCTTATTACATGGACAGGGCCAGGAGGTATCTGAACAGAATGAGCAAATATGAACTGGTGGCCGGACTGGAAACACACGTAGAATTGGCAACAAAAACGAAGATTTTCTGCGGCTGCACCACAGAATTCGGCGGTGAACCCAATACCCACTGCTGCCCTGTGTGCATTGGTCTGCCCGGCGCCCTGCCAAAGCTGAACCAAAAAGTAGTTGAGTACGCGATTATGGCCGGGCTGTCAACACACTGTGAGATTGCAGAGATCAGCAAAATGGACCGAAAGAATTATGTATATCCCGATCTGCCAAAAGCATACCAGATTTCGCAGTTTGATATGCCTTTGTGTACACACGGCTATATACAGCTTTCAAATGGGCGCAAGGTGCGCATTACCCGCATTCACATTGAGGAAGATGCTGGCAAGCTGGTGCATTCCCGCGGCAGCACCTATGTAGACTACAACCGCGGCGGCATACCACTGATTGAAATTGTCAGTGAACCGGATATCCGCTCGCCGGAAGAAGCAAAAGAATACGTGGAAAAGCTGCAGTTTTTAATGCGCTATATCGGCGTTTCCGACTGCCGCATGGAAGAAGGCTCTATGCGCTGCGACGTAAACGTTTCTGTACGCCCGCAGGGCCGCGATAAGCTGGGTACACGCACGGAAATTAAAAATATGAACAGCATCAGCTTTATCACGAAGGCAATGGCATACGAGTATGACCGGCAGTGCGACCTGCTGGAAAGTGGCGAAGAAGTGGTGCAGGAAACCCGCCGCTATAATGAATCCGAGGACTGCACCGAAAGTATGCGCGGAAAAGAGGATGCGCAGGATTACCGCTATTTCCCGGAGCCGGACCTGCCAACCATTCACATCTCGCGCCAATACGTCGAAAAGCTGCGCAGTGCTCTGCCGGAAGGCCCCACGGCACGTACAGAGCGCTGGACCACACTGCTCGGCCTAAATGAAGTAGACGCACAGCAGCTGCTGCGCTACCGCAACGTCGCAGACTATTTCGACAAAGCTGCTGCTGGACTGAAAAGCGGCAAGGCAGCTGCCTCCTGCATTTTAGGACAGATTTTCCGCCGCATGGAAACAGAGGCTGACAAAGAAACTTTTTCCGTTTCTGTACCGCCGGAAAATCTTAATGCACTGCTCAAACTGCTGGAATCCGGCAAGCTGCGCATGAATTTGGTGAAATCCACACTGGAAAAGATGCTGGACTCCGGCAAGCCCATGAGTGCTTTCCTGAGTGAAAAAGACTTGGCCGGAATTGACGACGAACAGCTGGAGAATCTGTGCAAAGAAGCTCTTGGCAAAAACCCGAAAGCTGCAGAAGACTACCGCGCAGGCAAAGAAAAAGCTGTAAAGGCCCTGGTGGGTTATGTCATGAAATCGACACGCGGCCGTGCGGACGCACAAAAAGCAGAAACCCTGCTGATTCAGCTGATAAAAGAATCATAAACAACGCAAAAACACAAAAAGGCGCCCTCTGTCGCTGTAAAACGCGGCAGAAAGGTGCCTTTTCTTGTTTGCTTTTATATTTTATACTAGAAGACTGTCACCCCGCTTTTTCTAGATCGCGCCGCAAGCGCGCAATAATTCGTTTTTCCAACCGGGATATGTAAGACTGTGAGATGCCTAGCGCATCCGCCACCTGCTTCTGCGTGTGCTCCTGATAGGAGTTTAGCCCAAATCTCATTTCCATAATCTGGCGCTCGCGCTTTGGCAGCGCACACACCGCCACCAGCAGCGTGCGGCGCTCGTTTTCTTCTTCGATACCGGAACTGACTGTATCACTGTCACTGCCAAGAACATCGGCAAGCAACAGTTCATTGCCGTCCCAATCGATATTCAGCGGGTCGTCGATGGAAATTTCGTTTTTTAACTGGCTTGATTTACGCAGATACATAAGAATTTCATTTTCGATGCAGCGGGAAGCATAGGTCGCCAGTTTAATCTTTTTTTCCGGCCGAAAGGTGTTTACTGCTTTGATAAGTCCGATGGTCCCGATGGAAATGAGGTCCTCAGCCCCCGCCCCCGGCGACTCGAACTTTTTTGCGATATATACGACCAGACGCAGATTGTGCGTAATCAGCGGTTCACGAGCATTGGGCACGTTTTCTTCAATTTGTTTATAAATTTTTGCCTCTTCCTCTTTGGTAAGCGGCGGCGGCAGGGTTTCTGGGCCGTTGATGTAGTGTATTGGTACAGCAAACAAATGGCGAAGCCAGTGCTTCAATTTTTCCAGCATATTCTTTTCCCTTTCGTATGATTTTGCCTTGTGGACCGTCATTTTCCTCCCCCTGCAGCAGAGCAGGCGGAACCAGCGCCTGATATGCCCCGCCGGCAAGGCTTTGCTTTGTATAAGCGATATAACAATCGGCCTGAAAAGCCGCTCCGCCCGGAAAAAGGAGTGTGCAGTCTTTTGCACGCCATGCTTTCAACAGTCCCTCACCGCCGACTGAGGTAAACGGCACAACCCGTGGCGCTTCTTTGGGCCGAGGTGGCAGTGCCCTCTCCTCTGCAACAATGACAGGCAGACCAGAAAAGGGTTCCCTCAAGTCACTGCCGGTGTCAATCTGCGCAGAAAGCACTGCGGAACCGCTTTCCAGTGACAGCTGTAGCTGACAACTACTTTGCCGCGGGGCGCGGCGCTCTGCGCTGCGCTGAAATAGGCGCAACAGGAAATAGCCAAAAAGTGTGAGTACCACCAGTAAAAGCGGCGGCACATAGAAATAAATAACGCTGTTCTTCACAAACAGCCCGCCGGGGGCAATAAAGTACCATACTGCAAGGAAGATTCCGGCCAAAGCGAAGCTGAAAAGGAACAGGGTCAGTACTTGACGCATAAATGCCGGAAATCCGCGAAAGCCAAACGACGCCAATGTAATCGGCAGCGAAAGCCCCAGCCGCAACAGCATTTCCGGGAGAGGCGCAAGCGGTGGCAGTAGAATAATCAAGGAGCCACCGGCGCCAATCAGCGCGCCAAAAAGCAGGCGGTAGCGGCGTACGCTGAGATGCAGAAACTTTGCCACAAGCAGCAGCAGAAAGTAATCAATCATTAGGTTTACTGCCAGCAATACATCAACATACACCGTCTGCAATAGGATCACCCCCTTGCTGACAAGTATAAAGCGGGCGCAAAAGAAAATTTGTCAAACCTCCTCCTATAAAACAGATTTTATAGACACTGTTTTCGGCAAAAAAAGAAAAGGCAGATACCTAAAATGAAAAGGTATCTGCCTTGTTTTATAAGTCATTTGGAGGAAGCTGTGCTCGTTTTTAATACTGCCTGCACAATCCAGCGCGTGGCGTGGCCATGCCCTGTACAGGTGGAAAGCGTGAGAACGTGATCGGAAGCCGTTGGGGAAATGCCAGTAGAAATCTGCGACATGATGCCACAAGCACGTAAATAGGACTGCCTAGAAGCAAGGTCCGGAAAACCGATTTGGTAGGTCTGCCCCTCTGTACTGACTTCATAGGCAGCAAAAATTTGGTATGTATGGCAACCGGTTTTATTCGTGATATAAATATTTGGGTGAGCTTTCCAGTAGCTTGAATCTTTATAATCCTTCAGGGAAGCAAACATAGAGCCGTTGTTCATGTGATGCCCGTAAAGAATCGTATTAAAATTTGAAAAATCCGCCGTGTTTTTGCATTCCATAAAAATGGAGCCGACAATCTCCTCATCCCGATTCCACGTATGCGTCAGGTAATAGGAATTATCAGAATGATGCAGAATTGGGTAAGAAATGACCGTATTGGGAATGGTGATCCAGCCAATAACTTCACTGTTTACCTTTTGCAGAGCGGCCAAATCCATCTTTTGCAGAGACGCTGAGTAATCCGCCGCAGCGGCACTCGCCTGCTCGCCACCAGATGATTGACTGCTGCCGCCGGATGATTGACTGCTGCCGCCGGAAGCTGCAACTTCGCTGCTAGAAGTGGAAAGTGTTGGGATTTTCGCAATGTTTGCCGCATTCGTGTATATATCTTTGCCGTTTTTGTACTGCATTTCGTTGTAAATTAGCATACATGCGCTTACCGCAAACACAGCCGCAAACAAAACGATAAAAACGGTCATTACTTTTTTCTTCAAGAGCTGGTTCCTCCATAGAGTCTGAAATTCCCTTTATTATACCAGTTTCCTAGTAGAATGACAAGAAGCCACAAAAACGAAGAACAGGCTCTCACCCATAGGGCAAAAGCCTGTTCTTTATTTAGCAAAGCAGAAATTACTGAACCTTTTTCCGTTTAGCACACAAAACGACTAAGCAGGCTGCACTGATGCAGGCAACTGCCGCAAGCAGACCTGTGTGACTGGAGTCACTGGTTACTGCTGGCTTAGCAGGCTCTGTCACAGCAACCGAAGTCACTGGTGTTGGAACAGAAGATGGTACGACAGGTGCGGCATAACTGTTGGTGAAAAGAACTTGAACGTCTTTGGAACCAACAGCATTTTTCTGAATTTTTGCTTGACTGGCAAGACCGCCATTGCTATCATTCGTAACAATAACTGTCAGCTTGTAAAAAGCCGTGTCATACGTAACGTTCTCTGCTGTGCCTTTTGTCTGGGAAATTCTGTACTCATAGTTACCAGGCATTGTGAAAGTGATTGGGCCAAAGCTAGACTTTCCGCTGCCTGAAATGGTAGCCTGAGTATCTTTGGGCATTGGGGCATTCGCAGTTACAGCAGTAATTGTGTACTGAAAATCAGGTATTTTATTTGGCGTACCTGTGAATACATTCTCGATAGGGCAAGTAAATGTAGTCGAATAATCAGACGACGCTGCTAATGCGGATACCGGAAACAATGCCATTACGAACATAAAGAGCGCTAAAACTGTGCAAAAACGTTTTTTCATAACCATGGTGTTCCCTCGGCACCTCCTTTAATGAACTATTTTTTGGGAACCAGCCGCCCAAACAGGACCGTGCGGCCGTTGGTAGTGGCTGTTGTACACGTAGACATAGCAATTATTTTATCATTTGCAGTAAGGCCCAAGTCGCGATAATTCAGAGATTTGCTTTTTATGTAAGAAAGCATTTCCTGTTTCTCGGCTGTTGTCTTTACTGCGGCAGGTGAGAATATTTTTGAGTCATAAGCGTCAGCTGAAACACAGGCAAACAAAGAAATGGAATATGTTTTGCCTGGCAGATACAGCGTACCGGTCTTGTGAGTATCAAAATATGACTGCTGACGAAAATCGGCTATGTCGCCGAACATTGCGCCATGCTCCATATGGTGACCATACAGAAGCGAATAGAAATCGGAAAAATCCGACGCATTGTTGCAATCCAGAAAAATGGAACCAGAAAAGGAAAACTGACCATATACATCTTTATTGATGTAATCCAAATTTGTTTTGCCCTGCACAACAGGATAATCGATATGCGTGCCATCTACCGTAAGCCATGCACGTACATCCGGGTTGAGCTTCATAAGCTCGGCAAGAGTCGGGTTGGAAGGATTGTCAGCACTTGGCTTATACTTTAAAAGGTCACTGGAAGTGTAAGCGCCCTTATACAGCATATAGGAATTCCATAGCGAATAACCGCCAAACAGCATGACCAGCACGATCGCCAAGCCCACAATGAAATCAAGCACTCTGTTGGCGCCACGGGCTACTTTTGCGGCTGTTTCCAAACCGAGGGTCTCTCCTTTACAGCAATGAAATAACCGATTGCGAAATTATGACTTACTTAGAAGCGCGGCGCTTTTTGGTAAAGTACACAGCTGCGAAACCGCCAGCCAGTACCAGCATGAGTGCATACGGTGCAACATGCATGACGACGCCGGTAATAACTACCTCCTGTTTGTCGTTGGTAACTGTTACAGTTGTTGGAGTAGTAGTATGAGTCTTAGCAGTTGCAGTCTTAACTTCGCCTGTGGTGGTGTAGCCATCTGTGCCAGACTCGATCTCTGTTACAGTATAGGTATCGTTTTTAGAAAGGCCGGTAACCGTGAGATACTCGCCACTTTTTAAGGTGTATGTAACAGCAGTGCCGCTAGTTAAAGAAGCAGCAGTGCTTGTGCCTTCTTTAGTGGTCTTCGAAACTGTGTACTTTTCGCCATCAGCACCCTTAACGGTTACTTTGAAATGAAAGTCTTTGTTCAGGTCGCCCTGGCCGCCGGTAACAGTCTTCTTGACAATCAAGTCATTGACACCATTTTCAGTGCCAGTTTTGTACTCATTGGTGAAAACGCCGTTGGCCTTGTCGGTCGTCTTGCCTTCAAAAGCAACGCCATAAACGACACCAGTGTTGTCAACATAAACATCCAGATACTTTGTAGTTGCATCATACGTAATACCATCGTAATTACCAGCAGTTTCCTTCACTGCATAGCGGAAAATACCAGGCTTAGCAGGATTAGTAAATGCTTCGGCATTAATTGCAATGGTCGCATCTTTCTGTGCGGTATAACCATCAGTTGCCGGGTCAAAAGAAATCGCAGCAGATTTGGCTACGCCGCCCTCAACACCTTTATAGATTGGGTTTGTCGGGCTGTCTATACCAGCTGCTGGCTCAATAGTGAAGTTGAAAGTTGTTTTTGGTGCATAGACATTTTTAGCTTTGTCTACGTCAGTTTTGTCTACGTCAGTTTTGTCTACGATCTTCGTGATCTTAAAACTTGTTACAGGTTTTACAGCTTTTACAGCTGTATCCTTATCATCGATAGCGGATGCGGAAATTGCGAACACGGAAACAGACATGGCGGCTGCTAATGCAACAGCAGCAATGCGTTTGAACATTTTCTTTTTTTGCATTACAATCTTCCTTTCAGGCCTCTAATGATTTGTTGTCTGTGGGCTATTAAGCTTACAACAGAGCTTTTGAACAGGCGAATGAAATCGGCTTATATCAACTGCACGAGGGACAAACACCAAAGGTTTACCTCCTCGCCCCAGGCAAAGCCCCAAGATGCAGTAAATATACGGAATGCAGTGCTAAAAATTGTTGCGGCGCAGGTCAGTAAAGACCTTACCCTTTATTTCGGAGGTATTTACCGCACCAAAATAGCGGCTGTCTTTTGCGCCCTCGCGGTAATCGCACAAAACGAAAACCTGGCCGGCGCCGAGCTTGAGCGGATATTTGACATAGCTGCCATACTGCGGTGTTTGGTAGAAGATTTTATCCTCTGACTGCACGCTGCCGTTGATCTTTACATGGCCGTCTTTCGTAATCTCCACACTGTCGCCGGCTATAGCGACCACGCGGCCGGTGTACGTGACACCGTTTTTCTGAAAGACAATAACATCACTGGCGGCACAGTCTTTATCCAGGCGGTAATACAGGAGTAAATCCCCCGCGCTGATGCGCGGATACATGTCTTCATTTGCAGCAACATGCAGGCCAAAGATAAAACTGAACACCAGCCAAACCACAATAACAACACTGGCAAGCTTCGTAAAGAACGTAATAACAGCATCTTTGTCGGCTAGGCGGCGCAAACGCCCGTCAATCACTTTTTCGGGTGTCAGCGGTTCTGGCGGCTGCTGTGGCTTTTTCTTAGCCATTGGCATCACCATGCCCGGCCTGCAAATCTGCGAGCTGCTGTTTTAGCCGGCAAATGTACGCCTGGCGCTCTTCGAGCAGCGCTTCATAACGCTCTGCCTGTGCGTCAAAGGCACTTTGATACTCCAGCTGAAGGGACTTAAGCTGTTTCCAAACGTCCGCTTCCTCTACCCCGCCAAAAGTTTTTTTGCGGAATTTCATTTCTTTGAGCAGGGCGGCGATCTCTTCCATTGACTTTGCAGGCATTTATACGCTAGACCTCTTACTTTCTGAAATTTTACTTAGACTCTCTTTTTGCGGGAAACAACGTATGCTGCACCTGCGGCAAGAGCGATCCCACAGATCACCGCATACGGTGCGGTATTGCTGCTGACCCCAGTCGGGACAACCGCTTCTTTTTCATTTGTGTAGGTCAAGGTCTGGTCCGAAGCGATTTGGCCATTCACAGAGGGGACCTCAATATCAACATGATTGGAATCAGAAGCTACAATCGTTGTTGTGTAGTCTTTATTATCGTTCTTGTCCTCGGTTACGGTATAAGAATAATTGTAAGGAAGGACAAGAGAAATAGAGTTACCACCTTTGAGTTTAAAGGTATAAGTGCCGTTGCTATTGGCTGCAAGCATTGTATTGCCGCCCTTTAAAGCATCAGTATAGGCTTTTCCATCTTTAGAAAGCGTCAGGGTAAAGGTAAACTCTTTATTGGTTTCACTCATCTTACCGGAAATAACTTTTTTAACAGTTAAAGTAGGCTGAGAATACTGATTCGTGAAACGAGCAAAGTAAGTTTGACCGGCAGTAACCTTTACTGCTACTGATGTGGAAGAAGCAGTTAGCTTATAGCCATCAATTTGGTTATTTGATTCGGTTACCGTATAAGAACCTTCTTTCAGATTCCGTACTAAATAAGAACCATTAGTGAAAGAATCATAAGTAACTGTCTTTACAGTTGCACCTGAAGAATTCTTTACCGTAAAGGTAACTCCTTTTTGCTGATCTGCTGACAGAGTAGAACCTGTAAAAGTTTTGCAGATTCTTATGGCCCCATCAGTTACCTGCAAAACAGGTTTTGCATAATTTGCTGTGCCATTGGTCGAACTTGTAGTATTGCCTTCTGTCCTTACGACCGTGAACGCAACTTTTGCAGTAGCGTTGGAGAAGAAACCGTCTTTGCCGGAACTTGTATTATTGCCTGGGGCATCTGTACCGGTATCGCCTTTATTTGGATAGACACCGTTATTATTCGTAAGATAGTCGCTAGCGGCATCGGTCGGTTTAATATTAAAACTAACCGTGTAGGTAGTGCCCTTTTCCAGAACCATATTCTCGCCGAGGTCCCATGTAAGCGTGTTGCCGCTTACACTTGCCTGCGGTGCAGTGGACCATGTTGTTGCTGTACCAGTTGCGTCTGTCGTTGTGTAAGTAAAGTTGTTTGACGCAAACTGTGCATACTGTGACAGCGTATCGGTAATGCTTACACCTTTATAGGTTGCGGTCTTGGTGATTGTCTTATAAATATTATTAAAAGCAGCATTCAATTTTTTTGCGTCAGTGCCATCATAATAGGCGCCTTTTGTAGCCGTGGCAAAGTCCGTCATTCTTGTGACACCGGCCGCTGCACTGACAGAGAATAAAGCGACACCTTCTCCACGCTTATTGGCTTCATCGACTGCGCACTTGTAGTTGGCGCTATATGGGTCATCATTACCACTGCCGTGAACACCCCAAGTCTGGAACATAAAATCTTCATCATCTCCGTCCTTCTTATTATAGGTGTTTCCCAAAAAATCTGTCTCTGTACTTGTCACCACAGAGGTGTTACGGTAAGTTGGGTCACCATCAGAAAGGAAGATAATATACTTTTCTGCGCCCCTGCGCGCCTGAATGTTGTTTGCAGCTTTCAGGCCAGCTTCCCAGTTAGTGCCGCCACCAGCATGTAAGGCATTAATGGTGGCGGCAACAGCGCTATAGTTGGTTGTAAGGGCCTGTGGTGTTGCGGCCCGGGTAGCAAAGTCCACAACAGCCACCTGGATATTTCCGTTGCTGTTGGTTTTGCTGTCGAGCAATTTTGTGGCAAGACTTTTAGCAGCAGCCTGAGCGGTAGATAAGCGCGTGGAACCGTTTCCACCGCCTTCATTCATACTGCCGGAAGTATCAATGACAAGCACGACATCGGCTTCCCCTGCTGTCTGACTTTCGCTGGACTGCGAGTCACCGGTCACGTTTAAAGACAGCGTATAGGTGCCATCGCTGTTTTTCTTAATGTACTTCTGATGTGCCGGAACACCCAGCTCAGCCTCACCGTTGGAATTCGTTAGGCCGTTGTTGCTGGGAGCGGCAACAGTCGGCACAGACATAATCTTCTTTTTTACCACTTGAGAACTGCTGGAAGACTGTGAAGAAGAAGCCGCGGCTTTTTCTGTCTGCGAAGAGGCAGTGGAAGAAGAACTATCCGCGCTATTTGCCTCCTGTACAGTGGTACTCGGCTCTTCTGTGCCGGAAGACGTACTGCTCTGCTGTGAGGACGCAGATGTGCCGCTGTCCTTGCCAGAGGAAGTGTCGGCGCTTACAGAAAGCACGCCCGCGCCGCTTGCTAAGGCAAGCGCAAGCACCACGGCCAGAGCCTTGCTGAAGCGGCCTTTTTTCTGAAACAGCTTGCTCAAAGTCATCTTTTCCTTTCTCTCCTAAGATTACGGGCAAGCGCCCGCAGGATTAGGTTTTTGTTTTGCTGCAGCTGCCCCGGCAAATTTCCGTAAGACTTACCCGAAAGCTGTAAAAGCAGTGCAGTGCTGGAAGAAACATGGACTTGAAAATTCGGCGCTATTTTCCGTGAAAGAACTTTTTTGCTGGGACAGGCTTTATTCAGCGGAAATACAGCTGTCTTATGTAACTATGCATATACTACCATTTTGTTCAACAACTTGTCAATGTATTTTCACATATTTTCCATATATACGTAAATTTCTTTTTCGCAATATTGCATAATTTTTAGGAGTACTTTTTTAAAAAAATGTCGTAAAATTGTTTTTTTGTACCGATTGATTCACTTTTTTGACAATTTAGTGAAAAGGGAATGCCATAAACCAGCAAAATTGCTGTATAAAATCCCATTAACTTTTATTTTACATTTCTGGTGTTGACTTCCATGCAGTCTCAAGCGCCACCTTCATCATTTCATGGAAAGAGTTCTGTCGGTCTTCTGCAGAAAGGGCCTCACCCGTAAAGATATGGTCGGAAATTGTAAGAATGCTGAGCGCTTTTTTGTGGCAGGCGGCGGCGATCCAATAAAGGCCGGCAGTTTCCATTTCTACTGCAAGATGACCAAAGTCGCGCAGCTTTTGGTTCAGGTCGGGCTGCGGATAGTAGAAGAAATCAGAAGTATACACATTGCCGACAACTGCATGTACCTTGAGCTGCTTTGCGGCCTCTACGGCATGCGCAAGCATTCCGTAGTCTGCAGACGCTGCCAGCTGCCCAGGAATGCCGTATGCGCTGCCGTATGAAGAATTGGTAGAAGCCGCCATAGCAATGACGACATCGCGCACCTTTACGTTGTCGGCCAGACCGCCAGCAGAGCCAATGCGGATAATCGCATCTACATCGAACTGATTATAAAGCTCTGTTGCGTAAATGCCCAGCGACGGCACACCCATGCCGCTGCCCATGACGGAAATCTTTTTGCCGCGGTACGTGCCGGTGTAACCCAGCATATTGCGCACCGTGTTGAAACAAACTGGATTTTCCAGGTAATGCTCGGCCACATACTTTGCGCGCAGCGGATCGCCCGGCATCAGCACGACTTTTGCAATATCTGCGTCCTGTACGGAAATGCTGGCTGAAATGGAGGTCTTTGTCATAATCTACAATCCTTTCTTTACTGACCGTTTGTGTATTGCATGATATAAAATCATTTACTTACATATAAAAATCCGCTTACTTGTTTTGGCCATAGTGATGCAGCAGAAAATCACGCATATAGGCAACATCTGCCGCAGAGATTGGACAGGGCCGGCCGATCTGCAGGGCCATCTGGTAGACGCGGGCAGTCATTTCCAGCACAGTGCAGGTACGAAACGCCTGCTCCATCTCGGTGCCCAGGCACACAGCGCCGTGATTTGCAAGCAGGCACGCCATACCGTCTTTTCCAAGGGCTTTCTGCACATTTTTTGCTAACTGATGCGTGCCGGGCAGCGCATACTCAGTAACCGGCACAGCACCGCCAAGCGCCTGTGCCGCCTCGTCAATGATCGGTGGAATCGGCCGGCGCAGTACGGCAAACACCATAGAATACACCGGGTGCGTATGAATCACAGCGTTTATTTCAGGTCGGCTGCGGTAGACAGCTAGGTGCATTTCCGACTCAACAGTCGGTTTGCGGCTGCCGGAAACAACAGCGCCACTCTCATCCATCACGACAACGTCATCTTCCGTCAATGTATCATACGGCATAGCCGAGGGGGTAACATAAATCAGACCAGCCGCGGGGTCGCGCAGACTCAGGTTACCCCAAGTCTCAACGGTTAGGCCGCTGTGCAGCATCTTTCTGCCCGCCTGCAGCAGTTCTGTCTGAAAATGACGCTGTACAAGCTTTTGATTTTTATTCATTTTTTCTCCTCACAAAATTACTAGTATATTTATAATAACTGACGGTGACAGTACAGTCAAATCCTTTTTTAGGAGATCTGGCTTTTTGATTTAAAAACATATAAAAAGCCGCGCGGCCAAACTACAAAAATAGCTTAACCGCGCGGTCTTTGTTTTGGTGAACCATCGGGGATTCGAACCCCGGACACCCTGATTAAAAGTCAGGTGCTCTACCGACTGAGCTAATGATTCATATCTGTTTTTTCGCTGCTTTTTTGAATCAGCTTTAACAGAATACACCTTTTACAGCCCTTTGTCAAGTGCTTTTCTCTCTTAAAATGAATTTTTTCTATTTCTTTTGCAGTGGTGCTTCCTTTAAGCGCAGAAAAACAGATATTCAAATACTTCCTACTGCTTATGCACAGCTTTCCCGTTTTTTCAGTACCAGTTGAATCCGCAAAAGCGAAATAAGCGGAAGTACTAACTCAAACAGCAGCCAAACCCAGCGCTCTACATTTTGTACCGCCGCAACCTGTGCCGAGACCGACTGAAAAAGGATACGGGAAAAAATGATAATTAGCACCCCTAAAATGACAATCAGCGGCTTTGCCCAAGACTTCTTTTGAAGCAGCTGCGTGATACCTGCTGTAAGAGCATAATACAGAATCGAAACTTTAAAGAACTCGAGCATTATCAATAAAACTGCATAGACAATATCCAGCCCCTGAAAAGCCTCTGAAAAGCCGGCCAGGCGTAGAGTTGCATAAGAAGGTGTTGCCAAGAACTGCGCCATAACACCCAGTACAGCGGTATCTCGGAGAGACACCATCACCAAAAAAACGCTGCCAACCCAAAAGCTTATTTTAAAGCATTTAGAGAGTTTGTCAGGTTGGTCCATAACCGGCGCAATCATCTGAAACACAATCATTCCCAAAGGCACAACCGAAACAATATTTGCACTCTGCAAAAGCTTTTGTGGAGAAGTTGTAAACATGGGAAGAAAGTTGTGCCAGTTCATTCTGCCACTGACCAAAATAGAAGTTAACGCGAAAGAAATAAAAGTGATCCAGGCAAACGCTGTACTGTACCTGACGATAACTTTTATTCCTTTGGTCACTGCCCAGCCACAAACCAATATAAAAGAGATTAAGATAACGAGTGTCGGCGTTTCCGGGAGAATATCCAAACCAACAAAGTTATTCATATCCCTTAGGTTTAAGGAAGAAAGAATAAAGAAGTAAGACAAATAAAGAATGGAAATAATTTTCCCCACTTTTTTACCGTACAGTTGCTCATTGATTTGAATCAGATTTTTTCCAGGGAAATACCGCATCACTGCAAGGTTAATCAACAAAAAGATAAACGCAAATGCACTGCCAAGCAAATAGGCAAACCAGGTATCTTTTCCCGACAGGCTAAAGGAAAAGGACATGAGCAGCGAGAAAGACTGAATATAGCAGATAACCGTATAGAAGAGTTGTGAATAACTGATTTTTTCTTTTTTCATTTTCGCCTCAATCAGTCGCTATATGCGTAATTTTGCCCATATCTTTTATCTGAACCTGAACCGTAATCTGTGGCTGAAGCTTTTTGTAAACCTGCTCCCATTTTCCTTTCAAGGGCTCCCATTTGCCCGGGTACTTTTCATACACCAGTTTTCCAATACCATAAATATCGGCTCCGCAGCGCTGCGTTTCATGAAAACAGTCAAGCATTTTTTTCTTTACAATTTTTTCTGCAGCGCTCTGAAGTGTTTGAAGAATTTCTTTATCGGAAAACCCGTGAAACTCTGTCATTTCGCGAACACCAAGGTTTGTGGAAACAGAAATAGAAACAGAAACCGTTCCATCAGAATGCACCTCCGGCACAATCTGGCTTTTGCTTTTCAGAATTTCTAAGCCCGCTTTTTCTTTTCCAACATTCACTTGCACAACACCGTTCTGTATTTGGTTCATCGTCCACAAAAAGCCACGTGTTTTATCTTCGTCCAATTCGCCCGCCAGCTTGTCTTTTTTAAAGACTGCAGTCCCAGAAATGACAAACCGCGGTTTTCCCGACTCTTTGTTCACCTTGATAATACTGGCAACAGGGCTGGTTGTTTCACTGGCCAGCTTCGATGAAAACTCCAGCAAATCCACATTTACGGACTCTGCATTGATTTTCTGCATTTTTAAAAGCTGAGAAATATCCAGTGCCGGCACAGAAGCGCCCTCTGTTTTCGCACTCAAAATATTTTCTGCAGTGGAATCAGATACTAAAATCCATACGTCCATTCTTGTGGAAGGATTTCGTGTGAAAAAATCGATTTGATTTTTGACGCCCCGCTTTGCCTCTTCCTTTCCGAATATGAGACACTGGTTGTGCCCCATAAACAGCCGGTGGCTACTCTCATGGGTCGTATCCCTGAGCATGTCAAACACGCTGTCGCCTGTTTTTTTGTAAACTAGAAATTTATCTTCTGACCCGCCCTGATCCTTGCTTGTCTGAGAATCTCCTTGATATCCGGCCTGCATTGTCAGAGCTGTCTGCCCCTTTTTTGCGCTGTCTAATCCCACTGCAATGACCGGAACCATTTCGGTCAGTTCTGTGCTGCTGGTATTGCCCACACTGCCCGTCACCAAAAAGCAAATAATCATAACCGCTGCAACTACCGAAAGCAGACGCTTGTGTTTCATTGAGCAGTGCCCCCTACTTATTCATTTAGGTCGGTCTCGTCCGGCGGAATCTTCCCCTTTTGACGCACAACATCGCTGTGCGCAATTTCTGTGGGGCGTTTTGTCATAGACCAAAGATGTGCACGAACAAAGATATCCTCCATATTCTGTTTGTTTACAGGCGCAATCCCAGAAAAATAAGGTACACCAAAAGACTCTAAAGAAGCAATGTGAATCAGCAGAGCCAAGGTCCCCAGCATAATGCCAAATCCACCCAAAAAAGAACCCGCCAGTAAAAATGCAAAACGCAATAGAGTGATAACATCTTGATTTTCCGGTGTAACGAATTCTGCCATAGCAGAAATGGCAACCGTAACGACCATGGGTGTACCAACAAGGCCGGCTGAAACAGCCGCATCGCCCATAACCAAAGCACCGACAATGCTGACAGCCTGCCCAATCGGCTGCGGCAGGCGCAGGCCTGCCTCCCGCAGAATTTCAAAAGCGAGAAGCAGTAAAAGGCCCTCAATGACGACCGGAAACGGCGTTCCACTTCTTGCTGCCGCAATCGTAAAGAGAAGCTTGATTGGAATCAATTCCTGGTGAAAAGTCGATATTGCAACATAAATTCCCGGTGAGAAAACAGCTATAAAAAAAGAAAGAAAGCGCAAAATGCGCACTGAAGTTGCATAAAAAGTTCTAGTATAATAATCCTCTGCCGTCTGGAAATTCTCTACAAACAGCATTGGTGCTGTCAAAACAAAAGGAGTGCCGTCTACAAGGATTGCAGCACGCCCCTCTAATATTTTTGCCGCTACAACATCTGGCTTCTCACTTTTGCCAATTGTCGGGAAAATACTGTATGGCGCATCTTCAATATACTGCTCAATATAGCCGGACTCTAAAATAGAGTCTACTTCCAATGCACTCAACCGCCGCTTGATTTCTTTTATCAAGGCGGGGTCAGCTACCCCCTCAAGGTACGCAATACTGACGGTTGTCCTGGTTTTGCGCCCGATTTTCAGGGTATCCATCCGAAGAGCCGGGTTGCGGATTTTCCTGCGCAAAAGAGATGTATTCGTGCGGTAGTTTTCGGTAAAGCCCTCTCGGGGGCCTCGTACAACCGCGGCAGTCTGCGGTTCCGTTACACTTCTTTTTTCCCACCCTTTGCTGCTGATGATAAGGCCCTGTTGAAACCCATCGATCAGCAGAACCGTGTCGCCACCAAGGCAACTGTCGATCAGCTCTTTTTCATTTGCACTCACCACAACGTCACCGGAACAGATAATTCTCTGCTGCACTTCGTCTACCAGATTAGCAGAACCGCTCTTGAGCGGCATCGTGCTTAACATCAGCGGCTTCATAATGCTTTCTGTAATAATTTCGTTGTTTACCATGCCGTCTATGAAAATCAACGCCGCTTTGACGGGAGAATCACTACCAAACATAAATTCCCGTATTTTAATATCGGTGCTTTCCCCTAAAATCTTACGAAATGTATCGACGTTGATTTTCAAGGAGCGATTGAGCTCTTTCTTTATTTTTTGCGCCTCTTCCTTTTCACTGAAGGCTTTTTCTGCATATGGGTCTGCATTTTTTGCAGACTTTCCTGATTTCCATTTATCAAAAAGTTCTTGTAATTTTTTCATGTATATGCCTCTTTTACAGGATAAAACAGCCGCCGAGTAATAGTATGGCTGCTTTTTCTAAAAAGATGCGCAGCAAATGCCTGCGTGGAATTTTACAGATGTCCTAAAACAGCATTAGGCTGCCCTTTTTCAGGGCAGCCTAATGCATCGGTCAGTCGCTTTTTATAAGTAAAAAATACTGTTCACTGCAAATGGAAGCAAGCGCTGCCGGACAGTGGAAACACCGTGCCGGCGGTCAACAGACTTTCATCCAGATCTTTTCGGTAACGGTCGCTTTTCGGGTCTAAGCTGTTAAGAGTAACGCCGCTGTCCCCTTTACGCCCGGTGGAGTGCACATACTTTCCACTGCCAATGTACATGGCTACATGCCCGGGGAAATAGAGCAAATCTGCCGGCTGCACTGCCGAACGGCCAATTCTGTGCACTGCATAGCCTTCCTGTATTTTGGCGTCTCGCCAAATAAGGATACCATTCAACAGATAGGCCATCTGCATAAGCCCAGAGCAGTCGATACCGAGTGGGCTTTTCCCGCCCCAGCGGTACTGCACATCGCTGTAGGAAAGCGCTGCCTTGATAAGGCTTTGGCGCAGCTCATCTTCCGGTACAGTTTCCGCTGCGGGAAGCTTTTTCAAAAAGCAGGCCGGCATCCAGCCGCTTTCGCCCCCCGGCAGACAAACCCGCTGCCAACCGTTCTCTCCGGCGTTCTGCAAGGCTCCGACGATACATCCACGCAGCATTGTCGCCACGCAAGTGCCTTGTACGCGCGGCTGTGACAGCAGATCGGCAGCGGCACGCACAACGATTCTTTTCGGTGCCAGATTCCACGCGACAGGTTCTGCAACCGCACGTAAATCAGTTCTTTGTACCCAGCCGCGGTACCCATAGCCGGTTTCTATAAAGCACCACTCTCCCTGCCGGCGCAAAACAGAGGCCGTCATACCGCACAGAGCCTGGTCCGTACGTTCGCCAGCTTCCGGGCTGCCGTAAAGGTCTGTCAGAGGACTGGTAAAAACCATATTCATACCTTCTTCTCCTTCTATAAAGTTACAGCAGAACATAACTTTCCGCTAAGCAGCAGGTACTCTGTATTTTCTGCGGTGCTGTCTTTCGTAATTCAAAATATAGGTATGCTGGCAGAAAAATAAAAGTCCGCAGCTATTGCATATATCTTCTGTATATTGAAAACTTTTGTTGGGCGGACTTTGCTCCGCCGGAAAGCATCTGCTACCTGAACGCTATTGCACATCAATACGGCAAAAAACCTGCAGAGGCAAAAAAAACAAATTAAAGGAAAAACATGCAGAGGACAAAGAAATCCGGTTGACAGTTTTTGGTATTGCGTTATAATAGCCATATGTTTTACTGAGAGAATAAATTGGAGGTTTTGAAAATGATGCAGTTTGGGCCGGACTTTGATTTTGCAAAAGAAGTCTCTGAAAAATGGAACAAAAAACGAAAATCTCTTCGTATTCTGAGCATTGTGCTGGCCGCGCTGATGGTTTTACTCGGCATTTTGTTTATCGCTTTTCCGCAGCAGTCTCTGGTGGTAATTGAGCGCATTGCCTCAGTGGTAATTCTTATATTGGGTGTTTATCTGCTGGTGGATTATTTTCAGACAGAAGTTTTTTTACGCCGCCCCGGCGTTTTAATTGACAGTATTCTCAATATCTTAATGGGACTGCTGCTTCTGTTTTCCCCAGCTACTATTACCATTGCAGCTTTTGCATTCTTATTCGGTATTCAAATGCTCATCTACGGAATCAGTCAGCTGGTTATGGCACAGCAAATCGGCTGCTTTGCTGTTTCCGGCTATGGCTGGATGATTGCCAGCGGCATTTTTAATATTTTAGCTGCCTTTGCATTCTTGGTTGCACCGCTGGTTTCAGCGATTGTAATGAATTACATTCTGGCGGTTTACCTGATTGTCGGTGGCATTACTCTGCTGATTGAAGCCATTTCTGTGAAAAACAGAGATTTCTAAAAAATAAAAATTGGAACAGGGCCTTAGCTGCTTCTAGCGGCTGAGGCCCTGTTTTTTCTGCCCTGTAGTGTAAAGGTTCTTTTTGCGCCGCTCAGGCAGCTTTTTTCATACGCTTTTTGGCTGATGGAAAGCGCACCGCTGCAGCGGCAGTTGGGTCGACCGCATCACGCAGAGCATCGCCGATAAAATTGATAGCCGTTACCAGAATGATAATGACCACGCCCGGCGGCACCCAAAGCCATGGCTTTGTCGTCAAGATAGTGAGCGACTGTGCACCGTTGAGCAGATTGCCAAGGCTTGCGGTCGGCGGCTGAACCCCCATGCCCAAAAAGCTGAGTGAGGCTTCATCCAATATGGAAAGCGCCAAAACCGAAGTGGCATACACCAGTATTGGGGCAATGGTATTTGGCAGAATCTCTGAAAACAAAATATGCCGCCGCGGCATACCCGCGACAATGCTGCTTTTTACGAAGTTTGTCTCGCGCAGAGAAAGTGTGCTGCCGCGCACCAGGCGCGCCACACCGGGCCAATCTACAAAACCTAAAATCCAGATGATATTCCACATGCCGGGTCTGAAAATTGCTGCCGCAACCAGAACCAGCAAAATATACGGAAATGACATCACCATATCGGTAAAGCGCATGATGACCATATCGAGCGCACCGCCAAAATAGCCGGCAAGCAGGCCAAGCAGCACACCGATTGCAGTGGAAATGGCCGTTGCCAACACGCCAACCAACAGGGAAACACGCGTGCCGTACAGCAGTCGACTCAAAACGTCTCGGCCAATCTGATCGGTTCCCAAAAGAAAGTGCACATTGGGAGCAGAGGAAAACGGACCGGCTATTTTCTGCGGGTCATACGGCGCAACCAGCGGCGCAAAAACTGCCAGCAGCACAACCACAGCGATAACCGCCAAACTGACCAGTGCCACTTTATGCCGGCAGAAGCGACGCCATAACAGGCGTCCGTAACTTTCGCCGGCAGTTTGCTGTAACTCAGGTTTTTTCATGATTTACCCCCTGCTTATTGATACTGAATAGAAGGGTCTGCTGCCGCATACAGAATGTCTGTCAGCAGATTTCCCAGCAGCACAACGACCGCAGAAACTAAGCTGACCCCCATAATAACCGGATAGTCCCGCGCAATAATGGCACTCATCGTCAAGAGGCCAAGGCCGGGCCATGAAAAGACCTGCTCTACGATGATAGCACCGCCAAACAGGGCCGGAATTTCCATACCAAAAACGGTGATAACCGGCACCAGCGCATTGCGCAAAGCGTGTTTGTTAATAACTCGGAAGCGGCCAATGCCTTTGGCGCGGGCTGTACGCAAATAATCCTGCTGCAAAATTTCCAGCACAGCACTGCGAATGTAGCGCAGATTCGTACCAGTCATGGAAACCACCAGTACCGTGACTGGCATAATCATATGCAGTGCAATATCCCCTGCACCACCCGCGGCACCAAGGGTTGTCATGCCGCTGGAGGGCAATATATTGAGCCGTACAGAAAAGAAATAAATAAGCACCAGTGCCAAAAAAAAGCTGGGAATGCTCGTCCCTAAAAAAGACAGGCCAACCACTGTATAGTCCCCTTTTTGATATTGATGGGTCGCGCTGTAAATGCCCGCAGGCAGTGCAATCAAAATGCTGATCAGCAGGGAAATGCCCATGAGCAACAGCGTTGGGCCTAAGTGAGTGCCAATCAGCGCTGTAACTGCCTCATGGTTTTGGATGGACGTGCCCATATTGCCGGTAAAGATCTGCCCAAGCCAGGTAAAATACTGCAGATAGACCGGCTGATTCAGCCCCAGTGAAGCGCTTTTCGCCGCTTTTGCCGCCTCGGAAACACGGGCGCCCTGAATCATATCCAGCGGGCTGCCGGCAAGACTCATCAGCGCATAATCAATAATCGTAATGCCGATAAGTACTGGAATGGCTATGAGAATGCGCTTTAAAATGTATTTTCCCATATTCACGAAGCTGTCACTTCCTTTTCTGCGGCAGAAACAGCAAATGGGCAGGCTGCAAGGTGTGTGCTGCCGGGGGAAACCGGACGAAGCTGCGGGGTAATGCCGCTGCACTCCGGTTTTGCAAATGGGCACCGGGGCGCAAAGCGGCAGCCTTTTTTCTGTGTTTCTTTTGCGGGGGTATCCCCTGCCTCACCTTTCAGCAGCGCTGGATGGCTGCGGTCAAGCGGGTCAGGATTTGGCACCGCCGCGCACAGCGCCTGCGTATAAGGATGGACCGGATTCGCAAAAAGTTCCGCCGAGTCCGCAATTTCGACTATCTTTCCCAAATACATCACGGCAATGCGGCTGCTGATGTACTTAACAGCACCTAAACCGTGCCCGATAAAAAGCATGCTCAGCCCCAGCTCTTTTTGCAGATCGCGCAGCAGATTGAGGATCTGTGCCTGAATCGACACGTCCAGTGCACTGACCGGCTCATCGCATACTAAAAATTTCGGCTGCAGGGAAAGCGCTTTTGCAATGCAAATGCGCTGCCGCTGCCCACCGGAAAACTCGTAGGGAAACCGCCCCTTGCTGCTTTTGGGCAAACCAACCATGTCCAGCAAACGCTCTACCTCCGCATCAGCCTGTGCACGCGTGACCAGTTTATGGTACAGCATTGGCTGCGCCAAAGCATCACGAATGCGCTTGCGGGGATTCAAAGAAGAATACGAGTCCTGAAACACCATTTGCAGCTGCGTGCGAAGCGGCTTCATTTGCCGCACTATAAGATTTGAAATCTCTTTTCCGGCAAACCAAACCTGCCCCGCCGTTGGCTTTTCCAGTGCGACAATCTGCCGGCCGGCGGTAGATTTGCCGCAGCCGGATTCCCCGACCAGCCCTAATGTGGTGCCGCGCGCAACCGAAAAGCTGACACCGTCTACTGCACGCACATAGCCGACTGTGTGTGGAACCACGCCGCCGCGAATTGGATAATACTTCTTTAAATTTTCTACTTTTAGGATAGCTTCCTCAGGCATCTGCTCTTTTGCCCCCCTGCCCTTTCCAGCGTATGCAGCGTGCCGCGTGGGTACTGCTGCCCGCCGGGTACATCGGCTGCGGCTCTTGACAGGCCGACTGCGCATACGGACAGCGCGCGGCAAAACGACAGCCGGTAATTTTCTGGTATTCTTCTGGCACTGTTCCCGGTATTGCAGAAAGAACACGGCCGGGTTCATCTTTGGTACCGGGCACGGTTTGCAGCAGGGCCTGGGTATAAGGGTGAGCCGGGTGGTAAAACAGGTCACGGACGTTTGCCTGCTCGACAATCTGCCCAGCATACATCACCAGGACGCGGTCGGCCATCTGCGCAATCAGCCCAATATCATGTGTTATGAGAATCATGGACATCTTCAATTCTTTCTGCAGGCTGCGCAGCAGCTGCATAATCTGCGCCTGAATGGTCACATCTAGGGCAGTGGTCGGTTCATCGGCAATAAGCAGCTTAGGACTGCAGGCAAGCGCCATGGCAATCATCACGCGCTGGCGCATGCCGCCGGAAAGCACAAACGGATATTTTTTGAGCATTGCGCGCGGCTGAGGCAGGCCCACTTTGCCCAAAAGGGAAACCGCACGTTCTTTTGCCGCGGCTTTGCTTAGATTTGTGTGCGCGCAAATGCTTTCGATCAGTTGGCTGCCAATGGGAAAGACGGGGTCTAAAGAAGTCAGTGCATCCTGAAAAATCATTGTAAGTTCACTGCCTCGGATTTTATCCAGTTCCTTTTCCGAGAGCTTCAGCAGGTCACGCCCCTCAAACAGCACCTGCCCACCGGTCACGCGGCCATTTACGGGCAAAAGGCCCATAATGGCAAGCGAAGTAATGCTCTTTCCGCAGCCAGACTCACCGACAATGCCGAGGATCTCTCCTTTTCCCACAGAAAAGCTGACTTTATCCAGCCGCACCGCTGTGTCGGTATCCCCTGCAAATGTGACTTCCAGGTTTTTTACTTCCAAAAGATTTGGCACACTGCTGCCCCTCTCTGTACACAGAGAATACACCGGCAGCAATCAACATGCCGGTGTATTCTGCTCTGACTTTATCCCTGCAATTCCCAATTTTGAATATTGTTAAACGAACCATAAACAGTTGGTTCTGCATTTTTCAGCCGTTTGTTCACCGCACCGAGGGCACTGATGACATAAGTGTTGATCATCGGCACATCTTTCTGCACAGTTTGGTTGATAGTGAGATACTGCTTTGCAATTTCGGCCGTACTGCTGGTGCGCTGTGTCTTTGCCAAAGCAGCATCGACTACAGAAGAGCTGTAACCAGTCCAGCTGTCTTTGCCGCCCAGCAGCCACTTGACATCCGGGTAAGGGTCTACCGGTGCATACGTGTACTGCACCGCCAAAAGGTCATACTTTCTGGAGCCCGCCGTAGACATCAGCGTAGCAAGGTCTACCGTACGAATATCCACCTTAATGCCAACCTGCGCAAGTTCTTCTTTAATAACGCTGCTGCCGTTGACAAAAGTGGCATCACCGGAATTGATATAAAAAGTCAGAGTTTTGCTGCTGTCCCAATTTGCCGCTTTTAAAAGCTCCTGCGCCTTCTGCGGGTTATAGGCGGTTTTTGCAAGGGCTTTATCGTAATACGGGCTTGCAGAAGTCAGGAAACCATCGTCGACCTCGCCTTTGCCATTAATTAGATTTTTCAGCAGCAGATCGCGGTCGATTGCGTACTGAATTGCCTGCCGTACACGCACATCCGGAATGGTCTGCGTATTGAGAAACAGAGACTGCGTGGTGACCGGGTCGCCATACTTTGCCGTAACATTGGAAAGCGAAGAAATGCTGGTGTAATCTTCCTGTGGAATAGCACCCATTGTCTGCTGCACAAAATCAATTTCGCCGGATTTCAGCCCAGCGTAAATCTGGCTTGCCGCAACGATTTTAATATTCATTTTGCTGATTTTCGGGGTACCTTTCCAGTATTTTTCATTTGCCTTGTAAGAAATATAATGATTGTTGTCAACAGCAGTCGCCATATAGGGACCATCTACAACCGTGGGGCTGTTGAACCAGGTGTATTTTGCGAGCTGGTCCTCGGCAACACTCTGCAGCACATGTTTTGGCACCGGCATGATATAACGCGCATAGCTGTTTTCAAAAGTCGTAAGGCCCATGTAATCTTTCATCGTCATGGTCAGCGTTTTGTCATCTAAAACCTTGACACCAGAAACCGACGAAGCGCCCTTTGTCACAAAGCCATCGTCTCCGGTGCCGACAAGAGAACTCATGGACATCGTTGTATTGGCAACAAGAGGACTGCACAGGCGCAGTACCGTAAATGCGACATCATCTGCTGTTACAGATTTTCCGTCTGACCAGGCAGCTTTGGAATTTACATGAATGGTAAACGTTTTGTTGTCTTTTGTTGTAATGGAATCCGCGAGCATACCCTCAAACTGCATTTTGCTGTTGAGCTCAACCAGCGGCAGAAACATCATAGCAGTCGCATTTTTGTTGATTTCAGTCGCGTCAATCGTCAAGGGATTGAGCGAGGCCAAAGAATCTGTAACCCCGATATTTACAATTTTACTGTCGGACACAGCCGCAGAGGCCGCAGACCCTGTCGCAGAAGTTGTCCCCGCGCCGCCGCAGCCAGCCGCCGCACAGGAAACGGCTGTCGCCAAAGCTAGACACAACAGACGTTTTGCAACTGTTTTCGCTTTTTTCATTCGGATCATTCCTCCACTCTTCTTTATCTCTTGGTTTCCACGCCGCCTACAAACAGGCGCAGCTGACAAGGCTGTTTTTGCAATGTGCAGTTTTATACTGCCCAAAAACACAACCTGTAGGATTTTTTGAAACAATCAACTCTAAAAGATGATTGCTTTAGTATAGGTTTTTCAGGCCGGTTTGTCAATAAAAGCCTGTAAATACCTTATAAAACCACTTTTATACATAAGAATTGGTTTCCTGCTTGCAGCTGGTTATAATTTTGTCTGCTGCTGAATAGGAATACAGCAAAGAAACCAAATGAGAAAAAGAAGGAGCAGAAATGACGGAATTTACTTATACGATTACAAAAAGCGATGGTCTGCATGCACGGCCAGCTGGACTGCTGGTGCAGTGTGCCGTGGCCTTTCCCTGTACAGTTACCCTGAAAAAGCATGAACTGCAGGCAGACGCAAAATCTTTCTTTAAATTGCTGCGACTCGGGGTGCAGCGCGGTGAAAAAGTTGCTGTGTGCTGCAGCGGAGAGCAGGAACAAGAGGCTGCTAAAGTCCTGCAAACATTTTTTCGGGAGAATCTGTAAATCTTGCAAAGCAAAGCGAAGCCGCTGCAAAAAAAATTCTGCAGCGGCTTCATTATGATAAAAATGTCTGAAAGGCTTAAGAAAGGAGCATACGGTCGTTGTCCAATTCTTTGCCTGCAGCGTTCTGGAAACGCTGCAGTAAATCTTCCACCTGAAGATTTTTCTTTTCTTCACCGGAAATGTCAAACAGAACACGGCCCCCGCCCATCATGATGATGCGATTGCCAAGCTGAATAGCCTGGCGCATATTGTGCGTAACCATCAGCGCGGTAAGCTTTTGGTCATCTACAATTTTTTGAGTTTGTTTTAAAACCGTATCTGCAGTTTTAGGGTCCAGTGCAGCCGTATGTTCATCCAGCAGCAAAAGCTTTGGCTTTTGCAGTGTCGCCATTAAAAGTGTCAGCGCCTGGCGCTGCCCGCCGGACAGCAGACCGACTTTACTGGTCATGCGGTCTTCCAGCCCAAGGTCAAGCACTTTCAGCTTTTCTTTAAACAGCTCACGCTCTTCATTGGTAATGCCCCAGCGCAAGGTGCGCGATTTCCCGCGGCGATAAGCCATTGCCAGATTTTCTTCGATATTCATATCCCCGGCAGTGCCGCGCATGGGGTCCTGAAACACACGGCCCAGATAATGCGCACGCTTATACTCGGGCAGGCGTGTAATGTCTGTGCCGCCCAGCAAGATCTTGCCGCTGTCACAAGGAAAAACACCGGCAATCAAGTTGAGCAGTGTGCTTTTTCCCGCGCCGTTGCCGCCGATTATCGTGACAAAATCGCCGGGCTGCAGGTGCAGTGTAATATTGATGAGGGCCTGCTTTTCGTTGACGGTCCCTTTATTAAAGGTTTTGCATACTTTTGTCAGCTGCAGCATTTCCTCACTCCCCTTCATCTATTTCGTCTGGATCTTTGTCAGAATTATCGATGCTGTCCTCTATTTGGCTGTCGGGCACAAGCACCGGCGCTGCCTTTTCGTGGCGAATGGCATTCCAGCGCTGAATGTCTTTTTTCATTTTCGGGAAAAACAGTGCAATCGCAACAATAATTGCCGTAATCAGCTTCATATCTGTGCTGCGCAGGCCAAAGAACAGGACGATTGCGATAACCGCACGGTAAATAACAGAGCCAAGCACCATACAGACAAGCCGCAGCAAGAAACTGACGTGTTTGCCCAAAACCGCCTCGCCAATAATTACAGACGCAAGGCCGATGACGATGGTGCCGACGCCCATATCCACAGAAGCGGAACCCTGCACCTGTGCAAATACACCGCCGGAAAGTGCAACCAAACCATTGCTGAGGACCAAAGCAGTCATGGTCATGCTGTCCGTATTAACACCCAGCGAACGCACCATATAAGGGTTGTTTCCCGTGGCACGGATAGAGCAGCCAAGCTCTGTACCAAAGAACCAATACAAGAATGCAATGATAACGACTACCAGAACAGTGCCTAAAAGCAGCTGGCAGTTTTTCGCGGACATGCCGGGAATCCACTCTCGTATCATTGTGTCGGCGGTATCTACACCATTCAGTGGAATCATAGCGCCGCTCATAATACGAATATTGATGGAATATAAAGCTGTCATGGTCAAAATACCGGCCAAAAGGCCCGGTATTTTCATTTTCGTTGTAAGGAAGCCAGTTACAAAACCGCAAAGCATGCCGGCAGCCATTGCCGCAAGCAGCGCTAAAAACGGATTGACCCCATGATTGCCTACCAGCATAGCCGCCACAGCACCGCCTGTCGCAAAGCTGCCATCAACGGTCATATCGGCGAAATTCAGGATACGAAAGGTCATATATACGCCGAGTGCCATAATGCTCCAAATAACACCCTGCGCAACGGCGCCGTGCAGTGCGCCAAAAAAGTTTGTAATGTCCATAGATTGATGCCCTCATTTTCCTGCAATTTTTAAACAGGAAGTACCCCGCAGCCACAGCCGCGGGGTAACTTGTTTGGTGTTCCTGTTGTTTCGTCCCTGTTACTTAGAGCTGCTTGAGCTGCTCTCGCTGCTGACATCCTTGCCGCTCTTGGTGATGCTGTCCGGCAGGGTCAGGCCCAGCTGTTTTGCAACAGCGCTGTTGTAAGAAACATCATATTGTTTCTGGTACTCAATCGGCATATCTGCCGGCTTTGACTCCCCTTTGAGAATCTTTGCCGCCATAGCGCCGGTCTGCTTGCCCAGTTCTTCATAGTTGATGCCAACCGTTAAAACGCCGCCATTGGAAACCATGCCGCTTTCGCCGACAAACACAGGCAGCTTTGCCGGTGTGGTAACACCGGTAACAACTTTCATACCAGAGGCCAGCATGTTGTCGGTCGGAATATAAACCGCCTGCACTTTACCAATCATGGACTGGGAAACCTGCTGAATTTCATTTGCCGCAGATACGGTAAATTCTTTGTATTTTAAGCCGTTTTTCGTGCATGCAGCCTTGGCCCAGTCTGCCTGCAGCTTTGAGTTTGTCTCACTGGAGCAGTACATAATGCCAACGGTGTCGACATTGGAAACGACCTGCTTGATAAGCTTTATCTGCTCCTCAACCGGGGTCTTGTCGCTAGTGCCGGTGATGTTTCCGCCCGGTTTTTCGTTGCTGTCTACCAACTTGGCCTGCGCTGGGTCGGTAACAGCGGTAACAAGCACCGGGGTGGTAGTGTCGGCCTTGGCAACCGCCTGAGCGATTGGCGTAGCAATCGCCAAAATCAAATCCGGCTTTTTGCTGGTCAAAGTATTTGCTACTGTAACACAGTTAGACTGGTCTCCCTGTGCATTCTGTACGTCGTATGTTACGCTGTCGCCCTCTTTAAAGCCTGCCGCAGTCAGTCCTTCTTTAAATCCCTTTAAAGAGGCGTCCATTGCCGGGTGCGTCATATACTGCGCAACACCGATTGTGTACTTTTTTGCGGATGTTCCTGAGCCTGCCGAACCGGCTGCTGATGAGGAGCTGCCGCCGCAGGCGGTCATGCCGGTCAGCATTGCCGCAGCCAGCACAAGCGCCGCTGCCGTTTTTATCTTTTTCATGTAGATCCCTCCTGTTTTTCGCGCCCCCGCAAAGAAAGAGCGTCACTTTAACGTTTCAAAGGCTTAAAGTTTATTTACATCTTACACAACATAGAACCGAATGTCAAGCGCGGAGACTTTGCTTTTTTAACGTTTTTCTTATATAATAAAAATAAAATAAAAATAAAAGAAATATCATCTCAGCAACAGACAGGAGATTTTAGCATGACAGCAACCATTTATATTTACGATACAGAAGGAAAGCGAAAAGCCTCCTGCTCTCTTTCACCCGACCCAAACGGCTGTGACGACGGCGGCAGAGAATACACACTGCCAAACGGCTATGAACTGGCAGACGGAAAAATTTTCTCAAAAAAAGGGGTCTGCTCTCTACAGATGCACAACGATATGCCGCTGCTGATTGATAAAGACAACAAGCTTGCCTTTCTGCTGCAGCAGGTGCGCAAAATAGAACTGTGCCGAAAAGCCGCCGGCATGACCCGCCAAGAACTGGCAGACAAGGTTGGCCTGACACAGTACGACATTTATCAGCTGGAGTACCATGAAGTGGAACCAGGCAGTGCTATTTTGGGAAAAATTGCCGCTGCGCTGGGTTGCGAAACGATGGACCTCACCTGACAGCAAACGAAAGCAAAAAGGCAGCGTACAGCCTATAAATCCACTTGGTCTTTTAGCTGCGCGTAAAGCTTGTTGCCTACGCCTTTGATGTTTTTCAGCTCCGCCACGGAATGAAAGCTGCCGTGGGCCTTTCGGTAGCTGAGAATACGCTCGGCAAGTGCACTGCCAACACCTTTCAGACTTTCAAGCTGTGCTTCTGTAGCGGTATTTAAGTGAATCTTGCCGTTATACGCACTGCTGAGTGGTGTAGAAGAAACGTCTGTCGTGATGACAGCAGCCGGGTCGCTGATGGGCGGCTCATACAGTACAGTATAGCCAATACACAAGGCCAGCAGAACAGCTGCAATACCGATTAAAATGCGAATATGCACTTTTTCTTCGTCCATATTTTATCCCCATATGATGCCGGCAGCGCTCGCTGCCGGCTCTTTTATGCCTGCAGTTTCTTTAAGAAATCGGTAAAATACGCGGGCAGCGGGCTGGAAAACTCCAGATACTCACCTGTACGCGGATGCACAAAGCCGATGACCCGTGCATGCAGGCACTGCCCCTGCAAACCCGCTGCCGGCTTTTTGGGTCCATAGACCGGATCGCCGGCCACGGGGTGGCCAATGTAAGCCATGTGTACACGAATTTGGTGCGTACGGCCGGTCTCCAGTTTCAGCCGGATATGCGTAAAGCCTTTGTAGTGCGCAAGGACCTGGTAATGCGTCACCGCGCGGCGGCCGTTTAAAACGACTGCCATTTTTTTGCGGTCAGAGGGGCAGCGGCCGATGGGTTCATCGATGGTACCACACTCTTTTTTTACATTTCCGTGTACGACTGCTTCATAAATGCGCGTAAAGCTGTGCACTCGAATCTGTTCTGCCAATTTTTTATGGGCTTCATCGGTTTTAGCGACAATCAGTAGGCCGCTGGTATCTTTATCAATCCGGTGTACAATGCCGGGACGAATGACGCCGTTGATGCCGGAAAGAGAATCGCCACAGTGGGCCAGTAGCGCATTGACCAGCGTACCAGTATAGTGGCCGGGCGCCGGGTGCACTACCATTCCTTTCGGCTTATTGACGACCAGCAGACTGCTGTCTTCGTAAACAATATCGAGCGGAATTGCCTCAGGCAGAACGTCCAATTTCTGCGGGTCTGGAATCAGGGCGTCAATCTGCTCGTCTGCAGTTACCCGAAAACTTTTGAGCAGCGGTTTTCCGCCGCGCGTCACACAGCCTTCTTCAATATATTTTTCCGCCAGGGAACGGGTTAGGTCAATTCCCTGCTGACTTAAAAATTTATCTAGGCGAAGCCCACTCTCTTCCTCTTTTACTGTAAAAGAATACGCTTTAGGCATTGGATTCTTTCGCCCCTTCTTCTGGTTTGTCTTCTAAAAACAGACTGAGAATCAGCAGCGCAACGCCGACAACAACACAGATATCTGCAAAATTAAAAATGAACGGGAAAAAGTGAAAATGAATGTAGTCGACAACATAGCCGCGCGCAAAACGATCAATGATATTCCCAACGCCGCCACCCAAAATCAGCGTAAAAGAAACCCGTAAAAGTCTGCTCTTTGCACGGTAATGAAAAATGGCATAAACAATGAAAACGCAGATGATTGACGTAATTGCCGCAATCACCCACTGCCTATTCTGCAAAATGCCAAATGCGGCGCCGCGGTTCTCTAAATACCGCAGTGAAAGGAAATGCGGAATCAGTGTCACACTGCCGACTGGCAGCAGATACCGAAGGACGAGCAGCTTCAGCAGCTGGTCAGCAGCCACCAGAGCGGCCGCAAGCAGCAAAGAAAGGATTGGCATAACGATAAATTCCTCCCCATTAACAAAAAGCGGAGCGGCTTAGCCGCCCCGCTTCTATTGATTATTTTTTACGAAAGCACATGTGCGCAGCGCTCACAGACATCCGAATGCGCAGCATCTTTGCCAACGGTGTCACTGTACATCCAGCAGCGGGCACATTTTTTGCCCTCAGCATGTGAAACGGTGACAGAGAAGTCTGGCAAAGCCACATCGGTAAAGGTGCCGGTACCTTCCTTTTGCACTTCAACATCTGACACAATAAAGACTGCGGTCAGCTGCGGCAGCACGCTCTGTACAAATTCATACAAATCACCTGTGCAGAAAAGTTCTACCTTTGCATCTAATGAAGAACCAATTACCTTTTGTTTGCGGGCCTGTTCCAAAGCTTTCTTCACATCGTCACGCACGGCGTGGATACGGTCCCAGCGGGCCACAAAAGCATCGTCCACCTGTACGCCGGTCGCTTTGGGGAACTCATTGAGCATAACAGAAGCAGCATCTTCGTCTTTTGTATGCTGCATCGCAAGCCAGATTTCTTCGCTGGTATAGGCAAGAATTGGCGCAATCAAGCGGGTAATACCGCTCAAAATTGTAAACATCACGGTCTGCGCCGCGCGGCGGGTCGGGCTGTCTGCTTTTTCGGTATACAGGCGGTCCTTTGCGACATCCAGATAGAAGTTGCTCATATCAACGACACAGAAATTGTGAATTGCATGGTAGGCATTGTGGAACTCCAAAGAGCTGTAGCCTTCCTCAACTTCTGCAATCAGTTTATCAAATTGATACAATGCCCAGCGGTCGATTTCCTGCAGGTTGTCCTGCCCGACAGCATCTTTATCCGGGTCAAAATCATGCAGGTTGCCCAGCATAAAGCGCGCCGTATTGCGAATTTTGCGGTATGCGTCAGACAGCTGCTTCAGGATTTCCCGGGAAATGCGGATATCCGCATGATAATCAGAAGAAGCAACCCACAGACGCAGAATATCAGCGCCGTATTTATCGATAATCTCCTGCGGAGCAATGCCATTGCCCAAAGATTTGCTCATTTTGCGGCCTTCACCGTCAACAACCCAGCCATGGGTGCAGACAGCCTTATACGGGGCTTGTCCGCGCCACGCGGTACTGGTCAGCAAACTGGACTGGAACCAGCCGCGGTACTGATCGGCACCCTCCAAGTAAAGGTCAGCAGGCCAATGCAGTTCCGGACGCTGGTCAGCTACAGCAGCGTGGGAAACGCCGGAGTCAAACCAGACATCCATAATGTCGTGTTCTTTGGTAAATTCTGTGCAGCCGCATTTTTTGCACACGGTGCCTGTCGGCAGAATCTCTTTTGCATCGGTCGTATACCAAGCATCACTGCCCTTTTCCGCAAACAGCTTAGAGACATTCTGCATTGCTTCTTTGCTCATCAGTGGTTCACCGCAATCTTTGCAGTAAAAGATCGGAATCGGCACACCCCAGCGGCGCTGACGCGAAATGCACCAGTCGTTGCGCTCGCGGACCATGGAAGTAATGCGATCGCGGCCCCATGCGGGAATCCACTTGACTTGGTTGATTTCTTCCACAGCCTTATCTTTAATTGCATCTACTGAACAGAACCACTGCTCAGTTGCACGGAACAAAATTGGCTTTTTGCAGCGCCAGCAGTGCGGGTACTGATGGATAATTTTTTTCTGTGCAAACATTGCGCCGATTTCCGTCAAATATGCAGCGATCTCTTTGTTTGCCTGCTGGGTTGTCATGCCGGCAAAGCGCTCGCCTGCTTCTGCTGTCATGCGGCCGTTTGCATCTACCGGCACGATAATCGGCAGCTCCGGGTAATGGTCATGGCAAACATTATAGTCATCGACGCCGTGGCCCGGTGCTGTATGCACGCAGCCGGTGCCGCTGTCCAGTGTAACATGGTCGCCGATAATAACCAAAGACTGGCGGTCGAGGAATGGATGCTGGGCTTTCATGTATTCACAGTCTTTGCCCTTAAAAACAGCAATGACGGAATAGTCGGTCTTGCCAGCTTCTTTCATGACAGATTCATAGAGTGCACTTGCCATGATATAGTACTCATTGCCGCACTTAATCAGAGAGTACTCGAAGTCCGGCCCAAGGCAGATCGCTTCATTTGCAGGAATTGTCCATGTTGTAGTGGTCCAGATAACGAAATAGGTGTGTGCAAGGTCAGCACCCTTAGAGGCAAAGAAGCCTCCCTTATCATCTGTTACACGAAACTTGACATAGATAGAATCGCAGGGATCTTCCTGGTACTCAATTTCCGCTTCTGCCAAAGCAGTCTTGCAATCCGGGCACCAATAAACAGGCTTGAGTCCCTTATAAATAAGGCCCTTTTCGCACATATTGGAAAAAATCTCAATTTGCTTTGCTTCATAGTCATGTGTCAGTGTAATATAGGGATGATCCCAGTCGCCGAGGCCGCCTAGGCGCTTGAACTCATTGCGCTGGCCATCAATATAAGAAAGCGCAAACTCACGGCAGATTTTACGCAGCTCAATATCAGAAATGGTATCGCTGTTTTTCACGCCGGCCTTTTTGCGAGCTTTCAGTTCTGTAGGCAGGCCGTGTGTATCCCAGCCGGGTACATAAGGCGCCTGGTAACCGGACATGTTTTTAGAGCGAACAATGATATCTTTGAGCACTTTATTAAGGGCTGTACCCAAATGAATATCGCCGTTGGCATACGGCGGGCCGTCATGCAGAACATAAACCGGCTTGCCCTCATTCTTTTTCATAACCTGACCATACAGGTCTTCTTTTTCCCACGCCGACAGGGTTTCCGGCTCACGCTTTGGCAGATGTGCCTGCATGGGGAAATCTGTCTTCGGCAAATTCAGAGTACTTTTGTAGTCCATTGAAATGTCTTCTCTCCTTCAATATTACGCTGCACGCAAGCTATTATTTATGAAATTCAGTGCCTTTTGCTGAAAATTTCAGAGGCATCTTCATCATCGAGGTCGTATTCGTCAGAAAAGGCACCCGCAGGCTTTTTCTTTTGGTCTTTTTTCGGCGGAACCGGATCAAAAGGTTTAGCAGTCAGATAGTCCGGTTCGTCAGGGGTAGTCGCAAAAGTAACCGGCTGCGGCTGCTGCCGCTTCACAGGTGCCGGATTGGGTTCTTTCTGCGACTGCACAGCAGGCACTGGAGCAGCGACAGCAACAGGGGCTGCCGGAGCAGCAGCTGGCTTTTCCGGCTCTACCGGGACGGCAGGTTCAGCCTGCTGCGGCTGGGCTGCAGCGACGGGCTGGGGCTTCTCTGCTGTTTGCGGGGCAGCGGGCTCAGCCTGCGGTGCAGGTTTTTTCTCCATGTGCGGAATTTCGTTAATCAATGTCAAATGCTGTTTGTACATCTGCATCAGCTTTGCGCGGAAGTCAGAAACGGCCTGCTTCATTTCGCGCAGCTTTTCCTGCTCGCTGACAATATTTTTGGAAGCGCCGTTTACAATAACATTTGCTTTTTCATTTGCCTGGTGAATGATTTCATCCGCCTGCTGCTGAGCTTCCTTTAAAGCAGTATCGCGCATTTTCTGCGCACTGAGCAGGGCTTCTTTAATTTCGTCCTCTTCCCCGCGGTACTGCTTAATCTGCTCTTCCAGCTCTTTTATTTTATCCTGCAGCTTGCTAACCTCATTGTTTTTGCGCTCAAGATTATCGCGCTGTTCTGCGGTCTTTTGAATCAGCGTATCATAGGAGGTTTCCACTTCGTCCAGAAAATCATCAACCTCTTCGCGCATATATCCGCCGCGCAGGCTTGCTTTTTGAAATCTTTTATGCTTGATATCATTTAAAGACAGCATTCCGTATACCCTCCATTAAATATATTTTCTTCCCTGAAGCCGCAAACGGCCCTTTTGTGTTTGCTGTGAAAGAGAATCGATGCGGTAGCGGCCTTTGCCGTGGATGGAAAGCAGCACGCCCTCTTCCACTGGGGAATCCGCACGGTCAGCCGGCATATGATTCATCTGTACGCTGCCGCTTTGCAACAGGGCCTGTGCCTTGGTACGGCTGATCCCCATACAGGCAGCAACGACACAATCGAGCCGTGCAGAAGCAACCACCGCAGAAAATGGCTGATAATGATGTGCCGGCGGCAGCGGTTCTGTTGCGCCAAGAGTAAGCTTTACGCCGACACGGCCGACTTTGGTAATCTGCGCTGGAAGAAACGACTTCATTTCACTGCGAAAGAAGAAAACACACCGGCCGGCCTCTACCAGGATATCACCCAGCACCTCGCGGCCGATACCCGCACCGAGCAGTGCACCGAGAAAGTCACGGTGCGTAAGGCTGTCGCATACCCGAAACGAGGCCGTAGCCGCACAGAGCGGAAACGCCTGTGGCTTCGGCTCCATCCATTCCGGAAATGCGCCAAAGCAGACACGCTCTGCCCCTGCGTATCCGCCCCAAAGCAGATAAGAAGCAAAGCGTGCCTGCCCTGCTGCCCTGGCGGCCAGCACTGCCTGACGCTCATCTAAAAAGCCCACAAAGTGTGCGCCGCGGCCGCTCTGTGCCAGCCGTATAGCATCTGCGACCTTAGCCTGCAGCACCGCATCCTGATCTTCTGTCGGCATCAGTAGTATGTACCGCCCTCTGTATCGGTTTCCTCAGCGCTGTCCTCTCCGGTCAAGTTGACATTGTATGGAGTAATGATAAACGTATTGGTCGCAACGCGCTTAATTTTGCCGCCGTTGGCGTAAGCGACACCGCTGAGAAAATCGATAATGCGGCGTGCAACATCTTTCTGGGTATCTTCCAGATTGAGCACAACCGTATTGGTGTGAATTAGTTCATCTGCAACCGCGCAGGTCTCTTCACCAAAATGCTCAGGCTTAAAAATAACGACCTGCAGCTGGTGTGAATTCAAATTGACGACTTTGCCGTCAGAAGAATGCGAATAGGAAGTCTGCGTGCGCTCGCGGCGGGGAGCAGGCTGCTCGGTGCTGCGGGCCTCGGGCTGGGGCTGCCTGGCAGGCTGCGCCTCATGGGGCTTCTCCTGCTGCTGGGGCTGTTCTTCTTCATAGTCATAGTCATCGTACTCTTCCTCCGGGGGATTCCAAAGGTCCTTAAATTTCTGCATCAGTCCAGCCATATTAAAATATGCCTCCTAAATACTTTTCATGTATATTTCAGATTATTTCTTTGAGTAGTCTCTTGCGCCAAACAGAGCAGAGCCGACGCGGACCATATTGGCCCCCGCCTCAATCGCCAACTCATAGTCAGCAGACATACCCATAGATAAAAGCTGCATACAGACATTATCTATTTTTTTCGAGCTTATGTCAACAAAATATTGATGCATTTGCGTAAAATAAGCGAAAGTTTCTTTGCGCTCTGCCTTTGCCGGCGGAATTGCCATAAGGCCGCAGACCTTAATGTTGGGCATTTGTGCTATTTTTAAGAGCAGTTGCTCGATGCTTTCCGGCAAAACGCCAGATTTATTTTCTTCGCGGCCAATATTTACCTCAATCAAAATATTTGTCGTAAGACCCGCCTTCACGGACAGGCGAGAAACCTCTGCGGCAAGTTTTTCACTGTCGATACTTTGAATCAGGCTTACCTTGCCGATTAGGTACTTAATTTTATTTTTCTGCAGGTGGCCGATAAACTGTACCTCCGCTAAATCTTTGCGGTAGCGGTCATATTTTTCGGTCAGCTCCTGCACACGGTTTTCCCCGATATAGCGGATGCCTGCCTCGATACCGTGATTGATCACCTCGACCGGCACGGTTTTTGTAGCTGCAAGCAATGTAATATCTTTGCGGCTGCGTCCGCTGCGCTCGGCTGCGGCTGTAATGTTTTCTTCGATGATTTTCAGGTTTTCCTCTACATCATGGAAACGCTGCTGCAGTTTCTCTTCACTCAATGATTCTTCCGTCATATAGATCCTTCCCTTCAATTACGACTTCATCATACAGCTGTAAACTTTCTTTTGTAGAAAGCTTGGTCAGATCGGGGCTGGGGTCACAGTAAACATAGTTGCTGTCACTGTACAGCGGGACGATCTGCTTGAATTTCATTACAATACCATACATGACAAACACGCCCTCTACAGTTTTGCCATTTACTTTTTCAAAGTGCACAGACTTTTGGCTGATTTGAATTCCTTTGTATGTATTGAGGGTAATTTTTGCGGTTTCGTGCCGGATATTGATTAGGTCCGCATCCATACTGTTACACTGCAGAATGACCGCGGCCTTTGCGGTTTTGCTTTTCTGGTTTACCCGCAGTACAGTTGCCTTAACCTGTGCAGAGCTGGCAAATGGAAATGTAATGGTAACGGTGGTATCCGTTTTAAATTTTGAGGCGTCCTCTGGGCTTACCACACAGGCAAAATACCAATTAAACTGGGAACAGACACGGCCAACAACATTGCTTGCCACTGCCACCGGTTTAATGGAATCCGAAAGGTTTTCTGGAAACAATTCCTGTACATTCTGATAGGAAAAAGCGGATTCATAGCCATCTGCTTTGCTGCTGAAATACCCGGAGCTGTCAGCAGTCACTGTTCCGAGTTCTTCGCCGTTGGTGCCTGCGGGCAGCGCGGCAATCTGCTTCTGCAGGGCCGCAATGCGCGCAGAAAAGTCCTTTACTTGGCCGTTTGCCAACTGCTTTTCGTTAAAAAGAGTAAGCAGGCGCTGGCGTGAATCGGAAATATCGGCAGAGCCATCGTTGGCGTCTTTAATCAGACGCAGCAGCTGCTCACTGAGCAGCGAATCTACATTTTCGGCATTTGCGTCCGCGTAAGAGCCCTGGCTAGCGAAAGACTGCAAAGCCTGCATTTCAGCGGTCATCTTTGCTTTTTTCTGCAGCACACCGGCATCTGCCACACTTTTATAGGCGTGGGCAACTGTGCCGCCTTTATTCACTTTGCCTCCGTCGGTAATATCATACTGCAGCACGCCGCCGTTTTTGTTTGTCAGCAGGGACTCCTGCCGCACTGCATAGCCGCTGGCGGTAACTGTATCGGAAACCGTTTTATAGAGGGCAGTTTCAGTCTTTTGGTGTACAAAATTGGCCCGGTACACCTGATACCCGATAAAGACCAGGATAGCAGCCGCTAAAAGAAGCGAAAGGACACGCTGCACTTTTATCTGCTTCATAAACTGCCTCCTTTTAGAAAATTCCGGATAAGATTTTCGGCCTGCTGTGCAAGAGCGAAAAAATCGGGATAATCATCCACATAAAGCCAACGAGCATCTTTTTCACGGCGAAACCATGTCAGCTGGCGTTTTGCATAGCGGCGTGTCTCGCGCTTGACCGACTCCACTGCCTGCGGCAGTGTGCACCTGCCCTGTAGGTACGGCAGCAGTTCTTTGTAGCCGATGGCCTGCAGGGACGTAGCGCCGCCGCTGCGCAGCGCCTGCTCCGCTTCCTGCACTAAGCCGGCATCGATCATCTGGTCGACGCGCGTGTTAATGCGCTCATAGAGTTTGGCGCGGTCGCGAAAGCCGAGACACAGCATGCAGGCGCTGTAGGGGCTTGCCTGTCCGTGGGAAAGGGCTTCGTTTTCTGCTAAAGTTTTTCCGGTCGTCTGGTATATTTCCAGTACACGAATCACGCGCTTGGTGTTGTTGGGATGAATGCTCGCCGCGGCCTGCGGGTCAATTTGCTTCAAGCGCTCGTAAAGCGCCTGTCCGCCTTTTTCGTCTGCATACTTTTGCAGGTCCGCACGCACAGCAGGGTCTGCATTGGGCTGCTCAAACGAAATGCCCTGCAACAGACTGCGAATGTAAAGTCCTGTACCGCCGGCAATAACCGGCAGCCTGCCTGCGGCGGCTATCTGCTGGATTGCCTCACCCGCCAGCTGAACATAATCTGCAACACTGAAAGCCTGCTGTGGCGGCTGAAAATCAATCAGGTGGTGCGGCACCCCTTGCATCTCGGCAGGAGTCGGCTTTGCTGTTGCAATCTGCATGCCGCGGTAAATCTGCATGGAATCGGCCGACACGACCTCGCCATGAAGCGCCCTGCACAGGGCAACAGCCAACCGTGTTTTGCCGGAAGCGGTAGGGCCGGCAACCACAGCAACAGATATTTTTTTCATCTTTGCATCATCCGATTTTCGCTCCCACGCTGAGGTTATGTAAACACAATCTTTATTTTAGCGGAGTAATGCCAAAAATGCAAATAAAAATCATGCACTTTCGTAAAAAAGATTCTGTTTATTCCTTTCTAAACAGGATAAATCAAATTCTTCCAAATTGATGCTCCAAATCTTTGCGCCGAAGAAGAATGGAAACCGGCCTGCCATGCGGGCAGTAGCGGATATCTTCTTTTTCCAGGCGCTCGACAAGGGCAATGAGTTCCTCTGGGGAGCTTTCGTCCCCCGCTTTTACCGCCGCACGGCAGGCAATGTTGTGGTAAAGCCAGTCAAGCTTTTCCGTAAGAATGCTGGTGCGGTGCTCAGCCAGATAACCGGCCATTTCCTCAACAGCAGACTGCAGATCTTCCTGCAGCATGACCGGCGCGCTGCGTACTAAAATTGTGCCGGGGCCAAAATCTTCAATGGCAAAGCCCGCTTTGGCAAGCAGTTCTGTATGCTCTAGGACCGCCGAATACTCTTCTTTAGAAAGCGTGACCGTCACGGGCGAAAGCAGCATCTGCTGCGGCAGAGAATCGGTCTGCTCTTTGAGCTGCTCATAGAGCATGCGCTCGTGCGCAGCATGCTTGTCAATAATCCGTATCGTGTCTTCTCCCTGCTGTACCAAAATGTAGGTACCGAAAGCCTCGCCAATCAGCTTTTCTTCTTCCGACTGCGGCGCAGCCAGCAAAACAGGCAGCTCATCTTTCTGCGCAGCAGGCTCTGCCACGCTCGGCGAATTCTGTATTTTGCCGGCAGGCGGCACTTCCCGCGCTCTCTCTTCCGTTTTTTGTAACGGCTTCTGCAGCGGTTCAAAATCCGTAAAGGAAACGCTGTCGTGCACCTGTGGCGCTGCAGGAAAAATGATCTGCTGCGGCACAGCGGGCGCTTGCTGCAAAAAAGGCTTTGTCTGCTGCGGTTTTAGTTTTAAGATGCTTGGGGTATCTTCCTGCTGTAACGCTGTCTTAACGCCATGATATACTGCCTCGAAAACCGGCTTCTCATTCAGGAAGCGAATCTCCATTTTGCTGGGATGTACATTGACATCTACAGCTGAAAAAGCCAGCTGCATATGCAGCACACAGGCCGGAAACCGCCCAACCATCAGGCTGCCTTTAAAGGCTTCTTCCAGTGCAACCATCGCGGTGCGTGAGCGGACATAGCGGCCATTTAAAAAGAAATTCTGCATGCTGCGATTGGGGCGGGAAGCAACCGGCTTGCTGATGTAGCCCCATACCTTTACCCCATTCAATTCATAGCACACCGGAATCAGCCCCTGCGTAAATTCACGACCAAACACCGCGAATACCGCATTTTTCAGCTTGCTGTCACCGGGAGTATGCAGCGTTTCCTTGCCATCGCGCAGAAAGCGGAAAGCAATTTCGGGGTGTGCAAGTGCCTCATGGTCAACAACACCGGAAACAGCGTTTCCCTCTGTCACATCTTTTTTCAGAAATTTCATACGGGCAGGTGTATTGTAAAACAGATCACGGACAACAATGGTGGTACCCACAGCACAGCCGGCATCTGTACAGGATTCTTCATCGCCACCGGAAATCAGGTAGCGGGTACCCGCCAGTTCATCTGCTGTACGCGTCAGCAGCTCGACATGCGACACCGCAGCAATCGAAGCCAGCGCTTCACCGCGAAAGCCAAGGGTACGAATATCGGAAAGGTCCTCTTGTTTCTGTACTTTGCTGGTTGCGTGGCGCAAAAAGGCAAGCGGCACGTCTGCCCGCGCAATACCGCAACCGTTATCGGAAACGCGCAGAAACGGAATGCCACCGTGCTGAATCTCAACTGTTACGGCCGCAGCGCCGGCATCTACCGTATTTTCCACCAGTTCTTTTGCGACAGAAGCAGGGCGCTCGACCACCTCACCTGCAGCAATCAACTCAGCAATGTGTTTATCCAGCACGTGAATTTTTGACATTTGAGTACCCCTTCCTTAAAAAATGCAGGTGCAAAATCAACCGTCGAAAGAATCTGACGACAAAAGCTGCGCACCCAATTCCCCGCGGGACTGTGCACGGGCGCATGCGGCAAAAGAAGCCTCTGTCTGCAAGCGGCGGCACATCTCCCGCCTAGCTGCTTCACTATGCAGCAGGGTCAGATACTGCGGCAGCTTTGCCTGTGCCAGTTCCATGCGGTCAAGGGACGCTGCAAGGCAGCGCTCATGCTTTGCACTGTAACCGAAAATGCTCCAAACACGTACAGTGCCAAAATGATCCAGCATATCGGCGTCCTGCACCAAATGAAGCGCCGCGCTGCGGCCGTCGCCGGGACGGCGGTCATCATGCACCGCAATGATTTCTTCCGCCTCTTGAAGCAGCGCTGTATCTACTCTGCCGCTGAGCAGCTGATGCGTGCGCGCCGCGCCGACTGGACCATGAATGGCATGTGGGGCGCTATCGTGTGCAACGTCATGAAAAAGGCCAGCGAGATACAGAAGAGAATCCATCTGTGGCAGAGCGCCAGTTTCTTTGCGCAGAGCGACCGCTAAATGCGCTGTGCGCACACAGTGGTCAGCTGTCCAAATGCCGCGCCCGGCGCTGTCTTTTTGACCGGACAGTTCTGCGCGAAGGAGCGCCTCCAGCTCAGCCGGCCGCATTATTTTGTTTCTCCTGCGGCAGGGACATTTCCATACAGTAATACTTCGGTATAAAGCCAAGTTTTTTATACAGATGAATTGCCGCTGTGTTAAAGCTCCATACTTTGAGTTCAATCTGATGCAGATGCTGCTTTACAGCATTTGCGCGGGCCGCATTCAATAAAGCTTCGCCGATTCCCATCTGGCGGTACTCCTGTTTGACAAATAAGTTTTCAACGATACCGACCTCGTGTGGCGTACAGATGCCGTCTTTTCCGTCAAATTGTTTCGTTTTCAGGACGCAGTACCCCGCGGTGCAGCCATTGTAAAGTGCCAAAAGGGCGCTGCCTGCTGTCAGCATTTGCACAAAATCAGCGTAAGAATACGAATGGAACGGAAGAAACTGGTCTGGCCGAGCCTGCGCGTGAAGATTCTGAATACCGACAAGCATCGGCTCTACTTCAGAAAAGTCTTCATCTACAATCGGCCGAATCTGAATCGGCATGTTTCTTTTCTCCTTTAACAAGCTTGGAAAGCGCAAAGAGCTGATTCATACACTCAATCGGCGTTAAGGTATTCACATCAATGGTTCGCAGGCATTCAAGTGCCTCTTTTTCACCGGGGGGTGTTAAAGTCAGCTGCAGCGGTTCTTCTTCTGTGCTGGTTTTCTGTGGTGCAGGCTTTTGTGGCAGAGCCGCCGGCGACTTCGTGATTTTTGCAAGGATCTGCTTTGCGCGCCGGATAACCTTATTGGGCACACCGGCGAGCTTTGCAACCTCAATTCCATAGCTTTCATCTGCGCCGCCGCGTACAATGCGACGCAGAAAAGTGATGTCATCGCCGTGTTTTTTGCAGGCAATATTGTAATTCTTTACGCCGTCCAGCAGATCTTCCAGCACAGTGAGTTCATGGTAGTGGGTTGCAAACAGGGTTTTCGCGCCCAATGTTTTTTTGTCTGCAACATATTCCACTACTGCACGGGCAATGCTCATGCCATCGTATGTAGAAGTGCCGCGGCCGATTTCGTCCAGGATAATTAAACTGTCAGAAGTCGCATTCTTTAAAATCTCGGCCACCTCGGACATTTCCAGCATAAAGGTAGACTGGCCCGCCGCAAGGTCGTCGGAAGCGCCAACCCGCGTAAAGATGGCATCGGTAATACCGACCCGCGCATAAGAAGCCGGCACAAAGCAGCCAATCTGCGCCATAATCGTAATCAGCGCAGCCTGCCGCATATAGGTGGATTTGCCAGCCATATTAGGCCCGGTGATGATGGCAACACGGTTTTTGTCTTTATCCAGTGTAACGTCGTTTGGCACAAACGGTGCATCCAGCAGCGCCTCAACAACCGGGTGGCGGCTGTCGCGCAGCTCCAGCCTGCCGCTCATATCAACAATGGGGCGTGTATACTGGTGCTCAACACTCACTTCAGCGAAAGACAGCAGAACATCCAGCTGCGCAATGGCAACGGCCGTTTTCTGCACACGCTCCATTTCACCGGCGACCTGCCCGCGCACTTTTTCAAAGAGCTGATGCTCCAGCTGAATACTCTTATCGTGTGCACCTAAAATGCGGCCTTCAAGCTGCTTTAATTCCGGCGTGATGTAGCGCTCGCAGTTGGTCAGGGTCTGCTTCCGTATGTAGGTTTCGGGTACCTGATTTTTAAAGGCATTCGGTACTTCAATATAGTACCCGAATACGCGGTTGTAGCCGACTTTCAACTTATTGATGCCCGTCTTTTGGCGTTCATCGGTCTCAATTTTTGCCAGCACCCCGCGGCCGCTGCTCATATCGCCTTTTAAGAGATCAAGTTCATTGCTGAAGCCCGACTTGATAATACCGCCCTCCCGCAGGGAAAACGGCGGCTCCTCTACAATCGCGCGGTCAATAAGGTCCGCAACGTCCTGCAGCGGGTCCAAATGGGCAAGAATACCACACAAAAGCTGAGACTGCACGTCTTTCAGCGCTGTGCGCAGCGGCGGCAAACGGCGCGCAGTGCTTTCCAGTGCACGCAGTTCGCGGCCATTTGCACTGCCGTAAACAATGCGGGACATCACTCGCTCTAAGTCATGCACACCGGAAAGCTGCCCGGCAACAGCGTCACGCAGAACAGGATCTTCGGTCAGCTCCTCCACCGCGTTCAGCCGGCGGCCGATTGCCGCCGGGCTTAAAAGCGGCTGCAAAATCCAACTGCGAATCAAGCGCTTACCCATTGGCGTATGGGTTTTATCCAGTACCCACAAAAGGGAACCGCGCTTTTCCCCGCTGCGCATAGTCTCGGTCAGCTCTAAATTGCGGCGGGCGGTCAGGTCAAGCCGCATATATTGGGCACCGCTGTACATTTGAATCTGCGAAATGCGCTCTACCCCACTGCGCTCGGTCTGCTTGAGGTAAGAAAACAGCGCACTCAAAGCGGCCGTCAGTTCCGGCTTGTCCGCAAGCTGCAAATCTTCCAGTGACTGCTTTTGAAACTGCTGCAAAAGCAGCCTACTGCTTCCTTCGCTGTAAAAAGTGTCGTCCTCTAGAAGCTCTAAAGATGCCGAAAGCCGGTCGTGAATGAACTTTGCCAGTTTTGAAAAATCGAGTACTTCCTGATTAACCAGAATTTCGCTGGGAGAATACCGGGAAAGTTCATTCTGCAGCTGCTCCTGCAAATTCTTGTGAAGCGTGGTCGCGTACAGTTCCCCCGTAGAAATGTCCGCAAAACAGACGCCCGCGGTTTCCCCGCGGACGCAGACCGAACTGATATAGTTGTTGCGGGATTCATCCAGCATGCTGCTTTCCAGCACAGTGCCGGGTGTTACGACACGAATAATGTCACGCTTGACCAGTCCCTTGGCCAAAGCCGGGTCTTCCATCTGCTCGCAGATAGCGACTTTATAGCCCTTTGCGACCAGCTTTGCAAGGTAGGTCTCATAACTGTGAAACGGAACGCCGCACATCGGTGCGCGCTCCTCCTGCCCGCAGTCGCGGCCGGTCAGGGTCAGGTCAAGTTCGCGGGAAACCAGCTTGGCGTCATCGTAAAACATTTCGTAAAAGTCGCCCAGACGGAAAAACAGAATGGTATCCGGGTATTGTTTCTTCATTTCAAAGTACTGCTTCATCATAGGCGAAAGACTTGCCATACTGCGGTTTCCTCCTCGTAAAAATACTTTGCCGGCTTGTGCTTAGTGGCAGCTGCCGCCGCAGGTGGAGCAGTCATGTGTGCAGGGGTTGTAATCCGCTGTGGCGGGGTCAGCACCCTGTGCGCACTGGTTGAGGATACCGTACATGCGGTTGAGCAGGTCCTGCATTTCTTTTTGTGCAACCGTGTACTGTGACATGCTGGGTCTGGCCATAGTCTTGTCATAGGCGGCCTGCAGCTCTGCCTTCATTTGGTTGACTTTTTCTGTATCCTGCGGCTCTTTCTGCATTTCTGCATTTAAGTTCATGCGCAGCAGATTAAAGTTTCCAATCATATCCTGCAGCTCTTTGTCCTGGTCACACTTTGCGGTGGCCTCCTGCAGTCTGGTGTAGCGGGCATCTCCCTGTAAGGTACGGCCAAGGTCTCTGGTTGCGTCGATGATATTCATGTGTGATCTCCTTTAAATAATATAATAAAAAATTTGGTAAACAAATTTGCTTATGGCAGCAGTTCGCCGGTTAAAATCCAGTTGCGAGCTTTTGTGATGCGTACCCTCTGGAACGTGCCGCAAAGGGTCCTTTCCCCCGGAAAATCGACTACAATATTGCCGCCGGTACGGCCGGTCAGCAGGCCGTTTTTAGGATTTCTTTCCTCTACAAGCACACGCTGTACAGTACCTACCGCGGCAGCGCAGCGCTTTGCGGCGATGTGCTCCTGTGTCTGACAAAGCTCGGTAAACCAGCGCGATTTTTCCTCAGCAGGGACCGGGTCCGGCATTTTAGCGGCGCGGGTGCCCTCGCGCGGAGAATAGATAAACGTAAACAGGCTGGTAAAATCGACTTCCTGAATCAATGAAAGCGTATCACAAAATTCCTCGTACGTCTCACCTGGAAAACCAACAATCACGTCACTGGTAAGGCTGATATCAGGCATAACTTTGCGTGCATAGCGCACCAGCTCCAGGTACTGCGCGCGGTCATAGTGGCGGTTCATCTCTTTGAGCACCCGGTCGTTTCCGGACTGAAACGGCAGATGCAGGTGGTGAGCAATGTGCCTGCCGGCGGCCATGGTATCGAGCAGCTCATGCGTACAATCTTTGGGGTGGCTCGTCATAAAGCGGATGCGGTAATCACCGGGCACGGCGTCAAGCATTTGCAGCAGCTTTGCAAAATTAACGCCGCAGCTGCTGTTTTTGCCGTAAGAATTGACATTCTGCCCCAAAAGCGTAATATCTTTGTATCCCTGCGCGACAAGCTGCTGAAATTCCGCCAAAACCGCCTGCGGAGTACGGGAGCGCTCGCGCCCGCGCACATACGGCACAATGCAGTATGAACAGAAATTGTTGCAGCCATACATAATGGTAAGCCAGGCCTTTACTTTGCCGTCACGGTAAGTGGGCAGTCCCTCGGCAATGGTGTGGTCCTGCTCCTCACCGCCGCGCACAAAGACACGTCGGCTGTCCGTAATGCAGGTAAACAAAAGCTTTGGAAAACGGCATATTTGATGGGTACCAAAAAGCATATTGACAAACGGATAACTGTCGTGAATCCGCTTTGCCACATGCTCCTGCTCCATCATGCAGCCGCACAGGGCAATGATCACGCTTGGGTGACGGCGTTTTATATTTTTCAGTGCGCCCACATTGCCAAAGACGCGGTCTTCCGCATGCTCGCGCACAGCGCAGGTATTAAATAAAATGAAGTCGGCATCTGCGGGCTGCTGCGTAAAGGAAAAGCCCATACGGGCAAGCATTCCTTTGATTTTTTCGCTGTCGGCAACATTCTGCTGGCAGCCATAGGTGTGCACAAAAGCAAGCGGAACTTCGCCGCGCTTTCGCACCTGCATAATCTGCCGCAGTTGCGCAATATACTTCCGCTCTTCCTCAAGCGGTATAAGAAGCTGTTCTGACAAAGGCAGAGCCCCCTGTTCTAATTCATGAGTCTTTTTATTATAACACATTTTCCATAAAAACAAAACGACAGAATTTGATAATCTGCGTTTTAGCCTCTGCTGCAGGCAAAGCTGGTAAAATAGAAACAGGCTGCTTCTGTAAAAAGAAACAGCCTGTCCTTGTTTATGTAAAAATCAAATTTTTCTCCACGTGGAAAAATCAGCATAGGAAACATCCAGAGCACACCCGCCGCTGCTGACATCGGCGCCATCCCACGCGCCACCGGTCTCTGGAAACTCACTCTGCCAAATGCTGCAGGTCTTGTCTGGTGCAGTCAGCCCTGGTCGTGCATACCAGAGAAGATAATCAGAAAGCTCGCTTGGAATAATGTAATTTTCGTACCAGTCTTTATTTACATAATACCCCGAAAGGTACCCGGCATTTTTCACACCGGCGCATACTGTTTTTGTAATCTGCGTCAGGGTCTCATTGCTCGGCATACCATTTTTCTCTCTGTAGTAATCCGCATCTTCCATATCAATAAAGACTGGAAAATCGGGTTTTTTACCGTTAAGCAGACGCAGAACATGCGCCAGCTCACTTTGTGCGTCATCTACTGTCAGTGCATAGCTGTAAAGATAGGTGCCCCAACGAATACCCAGGCGCTCGCATTCCGAAATATTTCTTTCAAATTGCTTGTCATCATGGCTTGTAGTGTCCGAACCATAGCCACAGCGCAGAATAGCGAACTGCAGTCCATCAGCCTTGGCTTTTTCCCAATCGACGATGCCGTTATGTTCGCTGACATCGATCCCTTTGAGATAAACCGCAGTGCTGTTTTGAATAATTGCAACTTTGCAGCGCTTTACTTTCTGCTGCTCCGGCAGCTGTGTGTAAATATCCGTCGTTAAGCCTGCACTGCCAACTGCCTTGATTTTATAGTAGTACACATCATGCCCGTTTTCTACGGTCTGTTTGATGCTGGTATTTTTAAAAGCTGCTGTGCTGATACTGAAAGTCGGGCTGAGTCCCCGCGGACCGATCACTTCAAAACGAAATGTGTATTCCCTGCCCTCATAAACAGAGAAATTGTAATCCGTATCGCCTTTGATACTAGCCGGCTTTATTGTGACCGTGCAGCGCTTTACCTTCTGCTGCCCCGGCAGCTGCGTGGAAATATCTGCCTGCTGCTCTTCGCTGCCGACCGCCTTGATTTTGTAATAATACACGTCACGGCCGTTTTCTACGGTCTGTTTGGTGCTGGTGTTTTGGAACGCCGCACTGCTGATACTGAAAGCCGGGTTAAGTCCCCGCGGACCGACAACCTCAAAGCGGAATGTGTACTCGCTGTTCTGATACATTGAAAAATTATAATCCGTATCGCCTTTGATACTAGCCGGCTTTATTGTGACCGTGCAGCGCTTTACCTTCTGCTGCCCCGGCAGCTGCGTGGAAATATCTGCCTGCTGCTCTTCGCTGCCGACCGCCTTGATTTTGTAATAATACACGTCACGGCCGTTTTCTACGGTCTGTTTGGTGCTGGTGCTTTGGAACGCCGCACTGCTGATACTGAAAGCCGGGTTAAGTCCCCGCGGACCGACAACCTCAAAGCGGAATGTGTACTCGCTGTTCTGATACATTGAAAAATTATAATCCGTATCGCCTTTGATACTAGCCGGCTTTATTGTGACCGTGCAGCGCTTTACCTTCTGCTGCCCCGGCAGCTGCGTGGAAATATCTGCCTGCTGCTCTTCGCTGCCGACCGCCTTGATTTTGTAATAATACACGTCACGGCCGTTTTCTACGGTCTGTTTGGTGCTGGTGTTTTGGAACGCCGCACTGCTGATACTGAAAGCCGGGTTAAGTCCCCGCGGACCGACAACCTCAAAGCGGAATGTGTACTCGCTGTTCTGATACATTGAAAAATTATAATCCGTATCGCCTTTGATACTAGCCGGCTTTATTGTGACCGTGCAGCGCTTTACCTTCTGCTGCCCCGGCAGCTGTGTGTAAATATCCGTCGTTAAGCCTGCACTGCCAACTGCCTTGATTTTATAGTAGTACACATCATGCCCGTTTTCTACGGTCTGTTTGATGCTGGTATTTTTAAAAGCTGCTGTGCTGATACTGAAAGTCGGGCTGAGTCCCCGCGGACCGATCACTTCAAAACGAAATGTGTATTCCCTGCCCTCATAAACAGAGAAATTGTAATCCGTATCGCCTTTGATACTAGCGGTTGCTGCAAAAGTTTCCGCCTTTGGTACAGGAGCTGTGGAAGAAGCTGCAGCTTTCTGAGAGGGAACTGTCTCTGCCTGCTGGCTTGCTGTTGATGAAGCAGATGAAACAGTACTCTCAGTCATTTTAGCTTCCTGTGAGCTGGAAACCGCAGCAGATGATGTACTGCTGCTTTTGGAGAAACTGTCATCTGCCGCACTGGCCGGCAGGACTGCTGCAAAAAGCATTGCGCTTAAAGTAAAGGCCAGCGCCAGTTTTTTGAAAAGGTTGCTCAAGATTTCGTCATCTCCTAAATTAAATTCTGCTGTTTTGTGCGCTCATTATAACATTTTCACAATTTTTATACAATATTAGACAGAAAAAGAGCTATAAATTATTGTTGTGCATAAAAAATCCGGTGGGAACATGTCCCGCCGGATTTATATACAGAAATTTTAATTTTAATCTTCGCCAAAAAACTTTTTGTGAATTACAGAAACAGCGCGGTCTGCGTCGTCTGCATTAATGAGCACAGAAATCTTAATTTCGCTGGTGGAAATCATTTGAATATTGATATCAGACTCAAACAGTGCCTCAAACATATCAGAAGCAACACCCGGGTGCGACTCCATACCAGCACCAACAATACTGACCTTTGCCACATGGTCATCATGAGTAACAGCAGAAGCGCCGATCATATCGACATACGGGTTGAGCAGGTCTGTTGCTTCCTGCAGGCTGTTTTTCGGAATGGTAAAGCTGATATCTTTTGTGCCATTGCGGCCGACTGACTGCAGAATAATATCAACGTTAATATTTTTTGCGGCCAGCTTTGTAAAGATTTTAAAAGCAAGGCCCGGGCGGTCTGGCACGCCAATAATGGAGATGCGCGCAATGTCGTCATCCTTTGCAACGCCGCTGATCAACATTTTCTCTACATGGCTGGTTTCTCTTACAATGGTTCCCGGTTCGTTTGTCATACTGGAAAGCACCTCCAACTCAATTCCATACTTTTTTGCAAGCTCTACAGAGCGATTGTTCAGCACCTGTGCACCCAAAGTTGCCAATTCAAGCATTTCATCATACGAAATAAATGCCAGCTTCTTCGCATTTTTTACCTTGCGCGGGTCAGCTGTAAAAACGCCCTCGACATCTGTGAAAATCTGGCACAGGTCTGCATGCAAGGCCGCCGCAAGGGCCACTGCACTGGTGTCGCTGCCGCCGCGGCCCAAGGTTGTCATATCGTCATAGCGGTTAATGCCCTGAAAACCCGCAACAATGACAATATGTTTTTTATCAAGTTCATTATGAATGCGCTGCGGCTTAATCCGATGAATACGGGCACTGCCATATGCAGTACTGGTAAAGAATCCCGCCTGCCAGCCTAAGAGCGAAATGACCGGAAAGCCGAGTTTTTCAATCGCCATAGCCAAAAGTGATGCACTAATCTGCTCACCGGCGGTCAAAAGCATATCTTTTTCGCGCTTGCTCGCATGCGGATTGATTTCATCCGCTTTTGCAAGCAGGTCGTCCGTGGTATCCCCCTGTGCAGAAACAACCGCAACCACCTGATTGCCAGCCTTATAGGTATTGGTGATAATTTCTGCCACATGGCGGACACGCTGCGCATTTGCCACGGAGCTGCCGCCAAATTTCTGTACAATGAGACTCATACCGTTCCACCCTCCATCTCTTTTGTCGGAACTTACTCAATAAAAATCTGCGCACCATTCGGCTCTGTGGTCAACAGTTTTACCTGCCAGCCATCCAGCTCTTTTTCGGCAAGCCGCGTCCGGGCGGACTTGGCGAAAGACTCTGCCTCTTCCGTTTTTACCATGGAAAGAATCGTGGGACCCGCGCCGCTGACACAGGTACCCAGCGTGCCAAGCTCGTAGCTCATGCGGCAGATGTCATTATAATTGGCGATCAGGCCGCAACGGTAGGGCTGATGAATCCGGTCCTGCACAGCGACCCGCAGATTTTCGAGATTGCCTGAAAAAAGCGATGCCGTCATCAAAGCAGAGCGGGAAAGATTGTAGACCGCATCCGCGCGAGAATAGCTTTCCGGCAAAACAGAGCGCGCCTTTTCCGTTTTCAATTCAAACGGCGGAATAAAAACGACAAAACGAATTTTTTCCGAAACAGGCACACTGACACTGTAAACCTTTTCCCCTTCGATTGCTGAAGCAACCAGCCCGCCCTCGATAGCGGGAGCAACATTGTCGGGGTGACCCTCGATTTTCGTTGCAAGCGACACCAAATCGGTGCGGCTGAGCGGGCGACCCAGCAGACGGTTTGCACCCAAAATACCCGCTACGATGCAGGCTGAGCTGCTGCCCAAGCCGCGGGCCATCGGGATGTTGTTGAGCTGCACAATTTTTAAGCCCGGCAGCTTTTTGCCGCACTGCTCATACAGGCGACTGGCGGCCCAATAAATCAGGTTATGTTCATCCAGCGGCACCTCAACATCATCTTTACAGGAAATATCGATGCTGTCGGATTCCTCCATCCAGACCTGATTGTACAGATTGAGCGCAATGCCCAAAGAATCAAAACCGGAACCAAGGTTTGCACTGGTTGCCGGCACCTGAATACGTATCATAGTCAACTTCTCCTGAGAGGTATTTACAAGTTAAATAATTGTTTTAATAATTTTATTACATATCGCCTATGCGAATGCGGCTATCGACAGAAATTCCTTTTTCTTTCATTTGCAGCAGGCATTCGTCACATTTCTTTTCCTGCAGCTGCTCCGTGACAAAAGCAAATTCATCTTCGGGGGCATCTGTGCGGTACAGGCGGGCCGCACCCGGGAACAGGGCTTCCACTTCTTCAAAAGCGGCATCCGGGTCTTTGGCACGTGCGCGAATATAGAACTTGCGGGACGCCTCACGGTAATCCACGACATAGTCCGGCGAACCATCGGACCAGTAAAGATATTTACGCGCTTTCAAGTGCTTGACGCAGTCAATAACATCGGCGACAACCGCGCTGGCAGTTGGCATTTTGCCGGCGCCCTTTCCGTAAAACACAATGTCGCCGGTAATATCGCCGCGCACCATAATGCCATTAAATACGTCATCTACATTGGCAAGCTGACTGTCGTGCTGGATAAACATCGGACAGACAATGAGGTCGACTTTTCCATTGTCAGTATGTCTTGCCTCACCAATCAGCTTGACCACGCCGCCCCAGTTCTGCGCATACTTTACATCTGCCAAAGTAATATGGGTAATGCCCTCGGTATGCACCTGCTGTGGATACACATGTTTGCCATATGCCAAAGATGCAAGAATGCAAATCTTGCGGCAGGCATCGTCGCCCTCAATGTCAGCGGTAGGGTCACGCTCGGCATAGCCAAGGCGCTGGGCATCTGCCAACGCGTCTTTAAAGGGAACGCCTTCCTGAAACATTTTTGTAAGAATGTAATTTGTCGTGCCATTAAGAATACCGGCAATGCCCACCACAACATTAGCTGCCAAGCACTGGCTCATCGGCCGGATAATGGGAATACCGCCGCCGACGCTTGCCTCAAACAGAAAGTTGACATTGTGGTCTTTTGCCACCTGCAGCAGGTCAGCGCCTTTGGCAGCGACCAGTTCTTTATTGGAAGTGACTACGCTTTTGCCTGCCTGCAGACAGCGGCGAACATAGGAATATGCGGGGTCCAGCCCGCCCATCACTTCAACGACAATACGAATTTCAGGGTCATTGAGAATCTGGTCAAAAGACTGTGTAAAAGTGCCCATCATGGGCGGTTCCGGGTAATCGTGGCGTACAAGAATATATTTTACATGGATCTGCTCATGTGCATGCATAGTAAGCCCTTTAGCATGCTGGGTAAGGACCTGTACCACGCCAGTCCCCACGACACCGTAACCCATGACTGCAATTTCGACCATATTCAGCACTCCCCCACCAACTGCATTTTTGGGACAAACTTTTCTTTACAAAGCGAATCTATTATAAATCCGGCTGTAAGACATCAGCCAAGATATTTACATGGACGCTTTATCAGTTTAACATGTTTTTTTGCATCTTTCAACCGTTTCTTATTCTTTTACGCGTTTTTCCTGCCCAAGCGGCGGGAATGCATGAAAGCAGAGTGGCAGCAAAATGCAAAAACACTTTACTGCCGCTCTGCCAAAAGCCAAAATTATGCGATTTTTTTAGAGCCCGTGGTATTTCCCTGCGGGGCTGAAGAGGCAGACTGTGAATTAGCAGGCGTCTGAGAAGCCGCACTTGTCTGAGACTGTGTGGAATTACCGGAAGAAGCCGAGCCGTCACCGGCATTTCCCTGACCGGAAGAGGAAGTGGTCGTATCGCCCCCTGCCGATTGCGAATCTGTGCCCGTACCAGAATCCGTGCCTGTTCCGCTGTCGGCAGCATACGCATGGTCTGCATTGCAGATCTGCGGCAAATTATTTTTATCATAATAGCCCGTTTGTGTATCCGGACAGTTGCTGCTTGCCAAAAGACCAGACTGCGGACAATAGGATTTTTCAACCATATCCTGGTCAAATGCATAGTCTTTATTGGTCTTGGTGGCAAGGTATGCTTTGAAAATGCCACGCCAAATCGCCTTGGAATAATGTGTATCGGACAAGGTCTTTGTCTTGCCATAACCTGTCCATACGGCGCCGGTGGCATAGGGCGAGCAACCGACAAACCAGCTGTTTACGTCTTTATCTGTAGTGCCGGTCTTGCCGACAATATCCCAGCCGTCAATATCAGCAGCTGTACCGGTTCCCTCTGTGACAACGGCACGCAGCAGGCGGTTCATAATAGACGCAGAAACAGAACTAATTGCCTGTGTCGGTGTCTCCGTTGTATTGTCAATAATGGTATTTCCATTATGGTCCAAAACTTTGTAAAAAGTATAAGGCTGATAATATTTTCCGCCATTACCGAAGATCTCATAGGCAGCAGCCATATTCAGCACAGTAACACCCTGTGTCTGGCCGCCAAGGGCCATGTTGCCCAAAAGCTGGCTGTCTTCCTGTGTCAAGCAGTTGGAAAAGCCTAATTTGCCGACCATAAAATTATAACTCTGCAAAGTTCCATAAGCTTTGCAGACCTGTACGGCCGCACAGTTGTAGGAATGCTCCAATGCTTCTTTCACAGTGACATTTCCGTGTAGCACCGATGACTGGGTGTCGGAACTGTAGTTGTTTGGTCCGGCAGTTCCGTTGGAGAAGTAATTCGGCACTTTTTCATCTTTTACCAGTGAAGAATACGTAATCTGGCCCTTATCCAAAGCCGGCGCATAAGTGGAAATCGGCTTGACAGAAGAACCTGACTGGAACTTCAGCATCGTAGCGTAAGAGTTGAGCAGATTTCCTGTCTTTTCACTGCGGCTGCCCACGGTTGCAAGCACTCTGCCGTCATAGCCGACCGCACAGAAGCCTGTCTGCACCTGCTGGTCGTCGCTGAGTACACCGCTTTTCAGAATATAATTCTGTGCGGTTTTTTGAAAATCCTGGTCCTCTGCAGAATAGATCTTTAAACCAGAACTGTAAATCATATTGCTGGCGGTACTTGCCGAGCAGCTGTACTTTTTCATCAGTGCACTCTGCACATCACGGATAACCGCCTCTGTATACCAATCCCATACCTGGCTTGTATCCGTTGCCGTTTTACCGACAAAGGTCATATTCTTACTTTCCTGCATAGCCTGGTTGTACTGGGCATCCGTAATCATTTTCTGGTCGTGCATGGCGGTCAGCACCGTCTGCTGGCGGGCGCGGTTGTTGTCTTTATGCACCAGCGGCGTGTATTTGGCTGGATTCTGCGTAATGCCGGCGATTGCCGCGCACTGCGCCAAATCACAATTTTCAATGTTTTTACCGAAATACAAATTTGCAGCCGCCTGCACACCCTGCGTACCAGAACCAAACGGCACACAATTTAGGTACGCCTCTAAAATCTGCTCTTTGCTGTATTTCTTTTCAAGGTTGATCGCACGGAAGATTTCCTTGACTTTACGAGTCAGGCTGACTTCATTTTCCTGTGTCAGGTTTTTAATCAGCTGCTGCGTAATGGTAGAACCGCCGTAATTCTCTGTGCCGCCCACCAGATTGAGCATAGCGCCGCCCGTGCGCTTCCAGTCGACACCCTTATGCTCCCAAAAGCGCTTGTCCTCAATGGCGACCATAGCATCTTTCATGTACTTGGGAATCTTGTTGTAATCTACCCACGTGCGCTGCTCGCCACTGTGCAGAGAGAGCTTCTGCACAGGCTGGTCTTTGTTGTCATTGGTGCCATTGACATAGAGGTAACTAGTATAAGTCTGCTTATAAGTAGTTAAGTCTACCTTTACTTCTTCATCTTTCATACTAAAAATAAAAGAAACAAGAGAGATGCCTACAATCAGCATAGTAATCAACAAAATTGCCAAAATTGTAAGCAGCACTTTGCCAATGATTCGGAAAACCGAGGCACCGGTCGCCGAGGCAGAGCGGTCTTGCATCTGCCCGTCGATAAAACTGGTATCCCTTTCCGTCTTTTTCATACTGCTTTCCTCCATTGCTGCAAAGAGCGCAAAATCCGCTTTGCGTACCCGCGGCATTCTTTGCCGGGAGAACCCCGAAAAGAAAAATGTATAAATTACCAAAAAATGCACAAAATACAGCAGAGGTGATAGCTGTGAAAAAGCTAAACACAGCCTTGCTGATGTGTGCAGTTGCCCTGGCTGCTGTACTGGTGGTATCCCTTTCTGTTGCAGTTGTCGGCAGAGAAACAGAAAAGACACCCTCAAGCACGTCTGTTTATTCTAGCTCAAATCCACTCTCAAGTCAAGGCAGCACTGCAGGGCAGGCCTCTTTGGGGTCTGCTGCCTCCGGTGTGCAAAAGCAGGCGCTCTACCTGGTAAAAACCTATAATGGAAAAATCGGGATTTTCCGGGTTGGCGAAACAAAGCCGTTCCGCGTGCTGGAAGTAGAAACAGCGTCTCTGCCACCGGCCGACCAGGAACTGCTGCGAAGCGGCATTTCCGTACAGAGCACGCAGGAGCTGCAGTCAGTAATTGAGGACTACGTAAGCTAACGGCACTAGTTTTATGTAAAAGGGGCGCTGCACCGCACGGCGCAGCGCCCCAAAAGGATCAAGTTTTATTTCATGTTTTCTTCGTAAGACTTGATCATTTTTTTGACCATCTGGCCGCCAATGCTGCCAGCTTCGCGGCTGGTAAGGTCGCCGTTATAGCCCTCTTTCAGGTTGACGCCAACCTCAGAGGCCGCCTCCATTTTAAACTTGTCCAATGCTGCGCGTGCCTCGGGAACGACCAAGTTGTTGCTGCTCTGAGAAGAACTGTTAGCCATTTCAATACACTCCTTTTTCTAGTGAAAGCTTTTTGCGTTTGCATTCACTAGTGTATGATTAAGAGCGCTGTTTATAGCTGTCAATTTCAGCCGAAAGCGTGAATTTTTGACTGTTTTCTATATAAAAGAATGCTATTTTGCATCTTTCGCGGCAGCTGAAATTATAATTTTGCAGCTCGTGTTCTGCACAGCAGGCAATGCAGACCGCCAAGGACAGCCTCCCTCAAAAAAGCAGAGCAGTCGGTATTTTTTACCGCTGCTCTGTTTTTTATGCTTCTGCTTTTTTACTATCCTCTACCGCCAGCAGGTCGGTCTTATCTGCATGGCCGGAATAGGTGGGAACCAAGCGGTGCACAACATTGATCATCTGACCATTGTCGACACCCGCAACAGAGCGCAGCTCTTCCAAATCGGAAAGGAAGCTGTTTTCATTAAAACGAATCGGCGTACCAATGTAAATCAGGTTATGCTCTGTCTTTTTGCACGTGCCCTCAGCATCCAGCAAAAGCTCTTCGTAAAGCTTTTCGCCGGGGCGCAGGCCTGTGTACACAATTTTAATATCCACATCCGGCTCATACCCGGAAAGACGAATCAAATTGCGCGCCAAATCGACAATTTTAACAGGCTGGCCCATATCCAGCACAAAGATTTCGCCGCCATGCGCCATGCCGCCCGCCTGAATAACCAGACGCGCCGCCTCTGGAATCGTCATGAAATAGCGGATAATATCCGGATGCGTAACTGTAACCGGCCCGCCCGCGGCGATTTCGCGCTTAAACAGTGGAATAACACTGCCGTTGCTGCCTAATACATTGCCAAAACGCACCGCCGCATACTCAGTGTGATTGCTGTGCCGGCTCATGTACTGAATAATCAGCTCACAGATACGCTTTGTTGCGCCCATGATATTGGTGGGATTTACCGCCTTATCTGTAGAAATCAGCACCATGCGCTTGACAGAATACTTATCGCAGGCCTGTGCAACATTTAACGTACCAAAGACGTTGTTCTTAACTGCCTCGCCGGGACTCAGCTCCATAAGCGGCACGTGCTTATGCGCAGCCGCATGAAAAACAACGTCCGGCTGATATACGCGCATGACGTGCTCGACACGCGCTTTGTCGCGGACAGAACCAATAATAACCTCAAGGTCCAGCTTATCGCCATACTTAATTTTTAATTCATTCTGCAGGTCGTAAGCATTATTTTCATAAATATCGAATACAACGATTTTCGCCGGGTGAAAGTGCGCAATTTGCCGGCAAAGTTCGCTGCCGATAGAACCGCCGCCGCCTGTCACCAAGATGGTCTTTCCAGTCAGGTAGCCGCTGATTTCCTCTGTATTCAGGCGGATTTCATCACGGCCGAGCAGATCAGTAATATCGACATCGTGCACCTGCATACTGGCAGGCGTATCTTCGATCATTTCGTAAAGCGCCGGAACAGTTTTCAGCTTGCAGCCGGTGGAGGAGCAGATTTTCATAATTTCCTGCTTATCCTGTCGTGAAACGGAAGACATGGCAAGCAGAATTTCATCGATATTATAGCGGGCAGCCATACGCGGAATGGAATGGCGGCCGCCTACAATTTTAATGCCATTGATACGTGTGCCGCGCTTTTTGGGGTTGTCGTCGATTGCAATAATCGGTGTCCCCTTGCTCTCCGGTGCACTCTTCATATCCTTAATGAGCATGGAACCCATTTCGCCGGCGCCAACAATCATAACACGGCGGAATTCGTCAGACATTTGGTTTGCGCGGTGTGAGCGGCGCAGCCGGTAACCAAACCGCACACTGATGCGGGTAAGACAAACAAAACCAAAAATCAACACATAGGCAAACACATAGATGCCACGCCAGAATTTGCGCACGTCAAACAGCGGGCTTGCAAACCAAACCAGCAAGAAGCAGATGGCCGCCGCCGCAGTGGTGCCGAGGAAAATCTGGAATATTTCATCAATACTGCAGTATTCCCAGCGGGTGTTGTAAAAGCGTGCGACAAAGAAGCAGGCTATGTGAATGAGAATCAGCCACGGAATCCAAAAAGTAAATGTTTCCCAGTTGTAATAATCAAACACGATAGAATCAAAACGTAAAACAAAAGCGAGCCAATAGCCCAAGTAAACAGTCAGGCCATCTGCAATCAGCTGCGGAATCAGGCTCTTCATAGATATATTCCGGAAAATCCGGTTTGCTTGTTTCATATATTTCATTCTCCAATGCAGGCAATATAATTGCAATCTAACGTATTATACCACAATTATTTATTAAATGAAACACAAAAAACCGCTTTTCAGGGTTTCTCCCCCAAAAGCGGTTTTGTCAGCGAAAATTCTTCTTTGAAATAATTTTAAGCGGAGGCCCCTGCAGAAAAATCATGCTGTCCGCAAACTGTTTGGCTTCTTCCAAATTGTGCGTCACCAGCAGTGTAAGCTTCTGCTGGCCCTGCTGGTGCAGAAGCCGCATGCAGGTCCTGCGGTTTTCGGGGTCCAGCGCATGAAACGGCTCGTCCAAGAGCAGCAGTTCCGGGCCAAAAGCCATCGCGCGCGCAAGCGCCACACGCTGCCGCATACCGCCGGAAAGTTCGCTGGGCAGCGCATCTTCACTGCCGGCAAGATTCAATTTTTGCAGCCACTCCCCTGCCTGGCGCAGGTTTTCCTTTCGGCAGCCATGTAAAACCGCCGCAACATTGCGGCGGGCAGTCATCCACGGCAGCAGGCGGTCCTCCTGAAAGACTACAGCAGTCTGCCGCGGCGCGGAAACCGTACCGCTCTGCGGGACTTCCAGACCTGCAAGAAGGCGCAGCAGCGTGGTCTTGCCGCAGCCAGAGGGTCCTAAAAGGCAGACTGTACCACAAGCAGGCAGACAAAGGCTGAAATTCTGCAAAACCTGTGTGCCGTTTTCATAGGTAAAAGACACCTGCCGCAATTCTGTACTCATAAATACCCCCGTGTGTGCAGACGCCTAAGCAGTATCTCAATCAGAGAGGAAATGCCTTTTTCCAGCAGCATACTGAGCAAAACAACCGAAGCAGTCCATACAAACAGGTCCGCTGTTTCAAAGTAGACTTTTGCATCGTAAAGATTGCCGCCGATAGAATTGTGCGTATTTGCGAGCACCTCGGCTGCCACGCCTGCTTTCCACGCCATGCCGAAACCAGTGCGGCAGGCCGCAGAAAAATACGGAACAATCGATGGAAGATAAATTTTTGCAACCGTACGCAGCCTGCCAAAGCGGTAAACCTGCGCCATTTCCAGCAGACTTTTGTCTGTTGCATCGATGCCGTTGGTGACATTCTGCCAAAAAGACGGCAGCACAATCAGAAAAGCCGTAAATGAAGAAATACGTGTAGAAGAGAGCCAGACCAGTGCCAAAAGGATAAATGAAGCGACCGGCGTAGCTTTCATGATACTGACAATCGGATAAAACAAAGCATAGCAAAGCTTGCTGCGGCTTGTCAACGCGGCAAGCAGCGTGCCGCAGACCATTGCCAGTAAAAAGCCCAGCAGAATGCGCAACATGCTGCCGGCAATTGTCTGCCAAAATGCTGCTGTACATGCCAGCTGTATCAAACGGCAGAGGACTGTACCCGGCGAAACCAACAGAATCTCTTGATGCACAGCATCGGCAGCAATCTGCCACACCAGCAGCCACACCGCCGCCGAAAACACGCCGCGCAAAAATCCGGCGCGGCGTGTTCCCTTTGATTTTTGTTTTTTACGGCTGGTAGTAAAGCCCATCATCCGGCAATTTTCCTCCCACTGATTTCGGGTTGTACTGATAAAGCACTTTGAAAAACGGCTGAATTTTTGTTTTCATTTCTGTACCATCCAAGTAGGTAATGCTGCAGTTTGGAATTGCTTTTTCGGCGATGGCAGCAGGCATACCCAGATATTTCTGTGCCAGCTTGCCGGCAGCCGCTGGATTCTGGTTGGTGTAAGTGGTACTTGACTGATATTCCTTCAAGAAAGTGTGCAATGCCTCTTTGTGCTGCTGCGCAAAGTCTTTGCGTACGGCAAGGCAACCCATGGAAAGCACACTGCCATCTTTAACGACCTTGTCCCATTCTTTTGTCAGGTTTAAAGCAGCCTTTGCTGTTTTGCATTTGGTGAGCGTCTGTGTCACAAAAGGTTCTGGCAGCACAGCGATCTTAGCTTTACCGGAAAGCAGGCGGCTGACTACTTCCGCATGCTCGGAAAGATACTCTACTTTTACATCTTTTCCGGGTGTAAGACCATTCTGCTGAAGAATGTAATCAAATGCGTACTCTGGCACGCCGCCCTGTCCGGAAGAATAAACGGTTTTTCCTTTTAAATCCTTTATTGAGGAAACCGTCTCACCGTTTGTAACAATGGAAAGAATCCCCAGGGTGTTGACCGCAAGCATTTGCACATTTCCGGAAGTCTTTTTGTACAGAAGTGCCGCCATATTGGTCGGCATCGCTGCAATATCCGCTTCGCCGGAAGTCAGTTTTGCAACAGCGGCATCTGGTGCGGTGTCCAGCGTAAAATGATAGTCATTCTGCGATTTTGCGTTCTCTGCGTCCTGCATCAGCTTGACCATACCTAAACCGGTAGGGCCTTTCAGAGCATCAATTTTAATGGTTGTCTTTTGTACCGACGACGATGCGGCCGCTGAAGCAGATGCAGCAGAGGACGCCGCTGAACTGCCCGAAGAACTGCCACACCCGGCAGCGCCCACAGCCAGCACAGCTGCCAGCAGCAGCGCTATAAAACGATTCTTAATCTGATTCATTTTCTTCTTCCTCCTCAAAAATTCTCACGACGTACTTTTCCCTGTTGGTGCGTCATGCTCTTCAATATATCCAACAAAAGAAGCCATCTTTTCCCGATTGAGCAGGCGAATCCGGCGGCCGTTCTGTTCCAATAAATCGGCATTTTCCAAGTCATCCAGCGCGCGGTACAGAGAAGCGCGGCTGATTCCCAGCAGGCCGGAAAGACTGGAAAGGCTGCACGGCAGGCAAAGGACACCGTCCTCCCCTACCTGCTGTGCCAAAAGCCACACTACCAGGCGCTGCTGCGCTGTGCCGCCGGAAGCGACCCGCAGCCGCTGCGTAAGAAAAGCGACCCGCCCAGAAAGATAGGCTATGTAATTTTCCGCTATTCTTTCATCTTTTGTAAACAGCTCGCGCAAAAGCGGCAGTGCTAAAAACATAGCAATGCTGGCGCGCTTCGCCCGCATAAGGGAAAGCGGCTCTTCCCTTCTTAAAAAAGTGCCTGCCAAGCCAAAGACATCATTCCGCTGAAAATCATTCATCAAGATCTCTCCGCCGGAAGCGGTGCGCTGATAGGCGCACAGTTCACCAGAACATACCAGACCTACGCAGCGCCACAGAGGCAGCTTCTCCCCCGCTGTAAAAGAGCAGCAGCGGCAGCCGTTGTCCTGAAACGCGGCAGATACTTCCTGCTCAGGGATATTTTCAAAAAGCGGTGCCCTGCGCAGCATTGTAAAAAATCTGTCTTTCTTTTCCAGCTGGAGCATGATACAAAGTCCTTCCGTTTTGTGTTATATGGGACAAATTTCTTTTATAATAATACCGTTTATAACCGTAATTGTCAAGTTTTGTAGGAATATAAGTTTAATTGAAGAGAATCAAAAAAATACCGCCTGCAGGCAAAAGCCCATAGGCGGTACTCATTTTATCTAGACTGGCTATTTTATTCCTGATCGTCTGTATCGGCATCTTCGCTGCCGCTCGGTTCATCTTCGTCATCGTCGACAACGTCGAATTCAAGTACTTCGCCGCAGTTGGGGCATTCCATCTGGCCATCCTCAACAATGTCCTGCGAAAGGCAGATCGTTTCGTGGCAATTCGGGCAGGTTACTTCGTAATAATCGTCCTCATCGCCGTCTTCATCGCAGCACTCATCGTCGTCTTCCTCGTCATCGCCATAGACAAAGCGCTCTAAATTGCCCAAGTCTTCGTCAACTTCGTCCAGCTGGCCCTCAACATCCGTAACGACATCTTCGGTATCAGTTACAGACTCTGAGAGATCCTCCAGCAGGTCAATAATCGCTTTGATAACCTTGACTTCCTTTTTGTTCTCATCCAGTTCCAAGCCCTCGGCCAAACCACGGATATACGCAACTTTTTCGGTGACTGTCATGATAAACCTCCTTTATTGTGACCACTTTTTATATGTGTCTGCAGGCAAAGCTGCCTGACAGCAGTATGGCTTACGCACGCTCCATATATTCACCGGTGCGCGTATCAATGCGGATCATTTCGCCCTCATTGATAAACAGCGGAACCTTGATCTCTGCGCCGGTTTCCAGAGTAGCAGGCTTTGTGGCGTTGGTTGCGGTGTCGCCTTTAAAGCCGGGGTCGGTCTTTGTAATCTGCAGTTCCACGAAAGTAGGAGGCTCTACACCAAAGACATTGTCTTTGTAGGAAAGAATCTTGCAGTCCATATTTTCTTTGACAAACTTAAAGTTGTCACCCAAAATATCTTTGCCGATCGGAATCTGCTCGAAAGTTTCCTTATCCATAAAGTAGTAAAGATCGCCATCGTTGTAAAGATACTGCATATCTTTGCGCTCGATATAGGCAACCGGGTACTTATCGTTGGGGTTAAAAGTACGCTCAACTACCGCGCCAGTAATGACGTTGCGGATTTTTGTGCGGACAAAAGCGGCACCCTTGCCCGGTTTTACATGCTGGAACTCAATAATGGAAACGACCTGACCATCCATTTCGAAGGTCACGCCATTTCTGAAATCACCTGCAGAGATCATCGTATATCCTCCAATTCAAAATAAATGACAATGCTATTTTATTCAGTTTATCGTATTTTCGGCAAGATTTCAAGTTGTTTTGCACGTTTTGCAAAAAGCAGGCCCTACAGCATCTCTTTTAGGGCATACATGGCAAGATAATAGCTGGTCTTGCCAAAACCGGAAATCTGGCCGGCACACACCGGTGCAAGCACACTGATGTGGCGGAAATCTTCACGGGCATAAATATTGCTCATGTGGGTTTCTATAAATGGGACTTCATGCACAGAAGCAATCGCATCTCGCAAAGCATAACTGTAATGCGTAAGCGCGCCGGCATTTAAAATGCAGCCGTCATAACAGCCACGTGCCGCGTGAATCTGGTCGATGAGGTCTCCCTCGTGGTTCGACTGATAGATTGTCAGCTCAAACCCGATAGACTGGGCAAACTGCTGCAGCTCGCGGTTAATGCTCTCTGCTGTTTCGGTGCCGTAAATTCCCTGCTCGCGCACACCAACCATATCCAGGTTTGGCCCAAGCAGAAGCAAAATCTTTTTCTTTGCCAACGAGCGGTCACTCCTTTGGTGAAAGATGACGACCGGTTTCTTTTAGTTTTCGGCGAATTGGGATCTCGCCGCGGCGCCGGCGCAAAAAAGAAGCACTCTCTTCTTTTACGAGTGGCGTAACCAAAATAGACTTGAAGCCGACAACATTTGCACCGATAATATCTGTATAGATCTGGTCACCGACTACCACCGTCTGTGCACGACCGACCCGCAGTTTGTGCAGAGCGCGCAAATAGCCCAACGGCAGAGGCTTCATTGCAAAACAAATATATGGCAGGCCGTACTGCGCCGCAAAGGGCGCTACACGGCTGCGAAAGTTGTTGGAAACAATGATAAGATGAAAGCCCAGACGAGTAAGCTGCTGAGCCCAATCGACTGTACCGGGAAAAGGCCGCTGGCTTTCTGGCGGAGAAAGCGTATTGTCAACATCCAGAATGACTGCCCGCGCCCCAAGGAGCTGCAGCAGCTGCGGCGTAATCTGCGTGACACGGTCAACAGAGCAGGTTGGCATTTTCAGCACCAGAGCAGTCACTCCTTTACGATAAAAAAGCGGGCTATAAGCCCGCTTTCCATGTACCTAAGAAACCGAACGCAAGTATAAGCTTACTTATATCTGCGCTTACGGGCTGCTTCGGATTTTTTCTTCCGCCGGACAGAGGGCTTTTCGTAAGCTTCTCTCTTGCGGACCTCGGCAATGACACCAGAGCGTGCACACTGCTTTTTAAAGCGGCGCAGAGCGCTGTCCAGAGATTCATTGTCCTTTACTCGGACTTCAGCCATGTATTTTCCCTCCCATCCGCCAAAAGGCAGGGGTTATCTGTAATCAATATCTGTTACACAATAAATATTATACCGACTAAAAAAACCGCTGTCAAGTATTCTTTCCAGAAAAGCAGCATTTTCAGGCTGCTGATAAAAAAAGGTAAAAAAGTGTTGACTTTTGTGAAGGTTCATGGTATGATTATTTTCGCGCTTGTGGATAACACAACGCAGAAGCAACAAAGGGGCATAGCTCAGTTGGTAGAGCAGTGGTCTCCAAAACCACGTGCCGAGGGTTCGAGTCCTTCTGCCCCTGCCATACGGCTCGGTAGTTCAGCTGGTTAGAACGCTAGCCTGTCACGCTAGAGGTCGACGGTTCGATCCCGTTCCGAGTCGCCATTTGCTGCTATGGCTCAGATGGCAGAGCACATCCTTGGTAAGGATGAGGTCACGCGTTCGAATCGCGTTAGCAGCTCCACAAAAAATCCACAAAGAAGCTGGGAAATCTTCGGGTTTCCCAGCTTCTTTGTTTTTGTATGTGTTCTTTTGTCAAATTCTCTATTTACTGTTTCCGGCGTCAAATTTTCAACGACACCCGCAAGCGTTTGAAACAGTGCCGACACTGCGGCGCAAACGATATTCTTGCCTTTCTCCGCATATCCTGCGTGTCCGGATACTGTAATACCGCCCGCCAGACGGTTACTTCAATCAATATGGCATTCACTTCTTTCAACACAAAAAGCGCCGTCAACATTTCTGTTAGTGGTGCTCTCTACATTTCCGGCCATTCGCTTAGTTTGTCACTTTCTTCTTTAAGATGCTTTAGTTCTTCCTCTCTTTCTTCCGGTTAAAGATTTCAATGTACTATGATTGTCAGTCGATGCCAGCCGCGCGGCTGACAGTCAAAGACCGTTCGTTACTTACAAGGTTCTCAAGCTGGTTCGGTCTGAACTGGTCGCTGGAGCTAGTCAAAGACCGTTCGTTACTTACAAGGTTCTCAAGCTAAATGGCAGAAACTAGCGGAATTTTTCCAAGTCAAAGACCGTTCGTTACTTACAAGGTTCTCAAGCTAGGTGGCGCCCATGACACACTATTCGTAAGTCAAAGACCGTTCGTTACTTACAAGGTTCTCAAGCACAATAGATGTTTTGATGGAGAAAAATTGAGTCAAAGACCGTTCGTTACTTACAAGGTTCTCAAGCACAATAGATGTTTTGATGGAGAAAAATTGAGTCAAAGACCGTTCGTTACTTACAAGGTTCTCAAGCTAGTCCGTTTCATCCGATATGGCCCTTTTGGTCAAAGACCGTTCGTTACTTACAAGGTTCTCAAGCTCAGCAATGCTTTTGTTAATTCGCTTATTTGTCAAAGACCGTTCGTTACTTACAAGGTTCTCAAGCCAATGTCGAACTTGTTTCTCCCGTGAGAGTGTCAAAGACCGTTCGTTACTTACAAGGTTCTCAAGCTCAGCGCTTACAAATTCTACGTTTTCAAAGGTCAAAGACCGTTCGTTACTTACAAGGTTCTCAAGCTCAACCTTAACATTATCAGTCAGCAAGCCAAAGTCAAAGACCGTTCGTTACTTACAAGGTTCTCAAGCAAGAGCGATGCACGGACTATCACTATAACAGTCAAAGACCGTTCGTTACTTACAAGGTTCTCAAGCCAATATCAAACTTGTTTCGACCGTGAGAGTGTCAAAGACCGTTCGTTACTTACAAGGTTCTCAAGCAAATGTACGTAAGTGACTTAGACTTGATTAGTCAAAGACCGTTCGTTACTTACAAGGTTCTCAAGCCTTCTGTGCGGATAAGGCGGGCGGCAGCGTGTCAAAGACCGTTCGTTACTTACAAGGTTCTCAAGCCTCAAATGCAGAATTTCGTCTGCATCTTGCTCTCACCGAACCTCTTTGCTTTGTGACAGCATTCAGAAACAGTCTTTAACAATATTAATAATAAATCAGGCACTGGTCTTTGTCAATTATGTAATTTCTTTCCCCTGCAGCCGCTGGATATGCATATCTCTCAATTAATAAAAGCTGCAATTTGTAATCTGCGGCTGTTTCATAAAATAATTTTATCTGTTTCTCGTCAAAGTAATCTTTAAAATGTACCAAAATAAAAAGCTTGGTATGCAGAAGTTCTTTTGCCAACTTCATATATTCAATTAGTCTTTCCGATACATTATTTGTATGATTCTCCAAAAATTTCACGTCAAAGACTTTCAATAGCTTTGAGAGGTCAAACTCTTCAGAATAAGAAATGGGGTAATCTAAGGCACTGCCGGCTTTTTCCAGCAGAATTTGGATCCCAGAAAAGGCTTCTGCTTTTTCAAGATAAAAATTTTCACTGACTGTATCCTCCATTTCTTTATAAAGTTTGGACAGCATTTTTCTTTCATTAAGCTCGACATTCAGCGGATTTATGATGATACTTGCAGCTTTACCGAATTCCAGCTCTTCTGAATTTTCAGACAGGATAATGCCGCCATTGTTTTCGGTATTTTCAGATAACATAAGCTGAATAAACTCAAGAAAATATTGGGAAGACTCTATGGAAATTACATCTACATTGTTTTCTTCTGTTTCAAAATTCAAGTTAAACTGGCTGCATAAAAATCTCAAAGTACTACCAGCCTTTCATCATCATTTAAAATACTAGTTGATAAGCTGCCCACCATATAATCCATCTTCTGAAACTGTTTTTCAGTTACTTTCAGCACCTGAACGCTTCCTTCTGGTGGTTTATTCTTTCTCAACCCTGCGGAAACCGCATCGCCTGCTGCTGAATTCGGTACCATCTTGCAATAGACAGATTCCTGCAGCATGATAAATCCGTTTTTAACCAGATACTTTCGGAAAAGCCTATATTTTTTCCTTTCCTCTGCTGTCAGCACAGGCAAATCGAACATAACAAAGATACGCATATATCTATAGCTCATTTCTGCATATTCCTATAAAATCGAATTTCTGAAACATCATGATCATTTAAAGCATCAAAAACGCTGCGACAATATATTTGTATTGCATTGTCGACATACTCACTCCGATCATTCATAATCACCTGCTGGCTTAACACCCCAACAAGTTCCATCTTTTCTGCATGCAAAAACTGCTTCAGCTCCATGGTTAGGACTATTCTGTCCACAAGTGGTCTGAATGGTTCCATAAGATCTGACGCAAGATTAAAAGGATTTGCTCTGTTATCATGAAACAAGCCAAGCTGTGTCAGGTATCCGTTTGCTGCCACTTCCCTTGTAAAAGCAGACAGAATAATGCTGTATCCATAGTTTAAGGCAGCATTTTCGTTGCAGTCTTCTGATCTTGTAAACTCATGTCCAAACAAAGCATTAAAGTAAACCTTTGCGGCATGTCCTTCGCGATTAGTCACATCACCGAATTCAATTTGATTCAAATATTCGCCAAGCAAAGATGCTTCCTGTTTTTGCATGGATACGAGGTGCTCTTTTTGTTTCCGTATTTTTTCTGTTACAATTTCTGTCCACACAGCTGTTTTGATGTCTTTATTCCAAGCAATCTGCGTTCGTATTTTTCCACTTGTATCAAACGAACCATAGTACGGAATAAGCTCTGAAGAAGGATTCCTTTTCTGGTCGCAGAAGATCACTTTCACTTTATTTTTTACAAGTTCTGCAAGCAAAGCAGCCGAAAGAGAAACAGCTGTTGATTCAATCATAACGCTTCTTATTTCATCAACTAAAATTTTAGTTGTTTCTGCCGAGCGCACAACCATATATCCCATTTGATAATCGAGCTTTGCGCTGGAGCTTATTACAACTGTACGCCAACTCATATTGTGAGCAGATCCTCTCTTGTTTCAACCAAGCCCGTAACTGATTGATGGATTAAGACGCACTCCTTCAGATCCGTAATATTTTTCTTTATTTTTGCCCCACCTGCTTTTTTGGAACCCCCGATATCAGACAAATTGACAGGATTTGTATTGGCTGCAAAGCCGAGCAAAATTTCCTGTATACTGGTGCATTGTTTAGGCAAAGACAAATTTGCAAATTTTTCTTTACCAGAAAACACGAGTTCACACAATTTACCTTTTTTGTTTCTGAAAATGTTTTTGCTTAATTTCTCAACGATCGTATTATAAAATTTAATATTCTTTTCTTCCGTCAAAATAGGGTTCTTATTCCTATCTTTTTCGTCGTAGTTTTGAGTTTTCACCGCTTTATCAATTTTTTTAACATAAAGTGATTCTTGATTATTAAAAAGGAGCGGTACAGCATTGTGAAGGATAATGTAGTCACCTGTTCTGCCTGCTAAGCAATAATAGTATCCTTCAATTTTAAAAAGGGAGTTGAATAAAATTTTCGGCTTTCTAAGAGAAAAGTCTGTAATTTCTTCCTTGCTTTCTCTTGTAACTGAATCAAGAAGGTAGGTGTAAACCACTTTTTCGTCAAATTCATTGTTTTTTATAAGAAAAGATGGAATGGCCTCAAGAGAGCGCTGGACCTTTCTTCCTGTTTTATATTCTATAAGACAATAGCAAGCTGTTTTTATGTCTTTTCTTCCGCCATACCGTGAAACTTTACAAAGTCGTTCATCAGATGATTTTATGGGGAAATAGTCCTTTTCCTTTGCATTTCTCGCTGGATATATGGTATCTTTTCCAGTAAGTTCTCCGCTCTGCATATAGCTTCTTCTAGTAATGATCGGCGTATTTTTAAAGACCTGTCCTTTTACAATCTGAATTGTATCTTCTTTACCTGATTCATTCGCATTCCAGGCAGTTTCGTTCTGGCTCCTAATGCTGTACTTAAAGAATTCACCAATATTGCCAAGATTGTATTGATAGAAATTTTTATTTTCTTTCCCTTCGGCATTACGCATAAACTGAAGCGGATTATTTGTAAATTTCACAAAGTAGGCGTTGCCTACAACAACATTTAAGTACGCATCTTTTGCATGATGCAGATCATTTATGCTTCTGCACTTATAAATACCAAATTCATTTCTAAAGTCACTGACAAGGCCGGCTTTTGAAAAGACCACGTCGGTTTCGTTTGGAAAACTCTCTTTTAATATTTGAGTAACTACTTTGGCCGACTGGCCCGTTTCAACGACCTGTCTTTGCACAAACTCAGCTTTTTCCTCCGCTGTGAAGGGCGTTGTTCTAATCAGTCTTTGATACTTTTCCTTTGTAATCAGACCTTTTTCCTTTAGTTCTTTCCACAACCCTTTGCATTCCTTTTGAATATTCGAATTCAATGGGGCATCTCTCTTATCGGAATTTATTGTTTTTTCAACGAGGACCAAATTATTTTGCAGGCTGTCGTCTTTTACAAAATGCCGCGGATAAATATGGTCAATGTCATAGTGGTCATTGTTATTCAGCAAATCATCAAGGCTGATGCTTTTTCCAGAGTACATACTACGCCCCATTTGGCTGTAATAGAGATATACTTTTTTGATTCTAAACTTGTCTTTTGGCAGTTTTTCTATCTCTCCGTTCCAATCTTTTTCCCCATCTTTTATATTTTCATAGAGTTTTGTGAAGAAGTCTTTTCTTGATTTTTTTCTGCCCTGAGCACCCTTTTTCTGGTCAGAACGGGTCATCTCAACAAAGACACGCTTTGGCGCATGTCCCATAATAGTTTCAATTTCGCGCAAAATTTTTATTGTCTGCCATGTCATTCGTTTTACCGGAGCAGACAAATACATGTCGTCAAAATCTTCTGGAACCCACTCAGACAGGATTTTATGTCTTTTAAGAGTTGCTTTTTCTATTTCTTCTGTGTACGTGTACTTTGAACTTAACACCTGCATTAAGTTGTCATTTGTTTCCCACATTGTCTGGATAATGCTTCTTACCACACCGTCCTCTTTACCGTCCTCTTTAAATACTCCCTGCAGCTCAAGGAATTTGCGCGACATTCTGCCCCAGCCTGCAAATTTAAAGCCCATAATTCTCTTAATTTGCTTTTCATCAAGTCTGTCTCCAAACTCTTTTTTTACGCGTGCTTTAAACATGTCTTTTAAGTCACCGTAAACCGTCCCTAAATAGATAATCCTTTCAATCATTTTTTTATGTTCTCGGTCAAAATAAGGAGATTTAAAAATTCCATTAAACTTGCCTACAGAGGAAAGGTAAGCTTTAAAATCGCCGTCTATTCCGGAAACCTGATCAGCGTTTTCTTTAGAAATATCTCCGTTGGTCTGCAGATAATCCAATAACTTTTTCTGCTTGACTGGGCGTCCTTTCATGAATAAATCGTTGTAAATATTCTGCTTCAGCTCTACAGAAACAGGCTTGCTATTAATCTTTAAGTTATTCAGTTCGTTTAAAACCATAAACTTTTCATAGAGAAGAGATTTTTTAGGCAGAACTTTCTGGTCGGAAAGATAAGTACATTGTCCAATTAAATTTTCAATAAAGGCTTCTGAAGTTTTATTTCTATCAATCACACTCCAAAAATTCCAAGGATAAACTTTGTCATTGCTTTTTCTGACAGCCCACCCATGGTCTTTCTTTGGATCACCAGATTTGCCTAAGGGACCCACATAATATGGAATGTGAAACTGAAAAAGTTCCACGACCTTTTCAGATACAGTATATCCCGAATGATCTCTTTCGCTGAGAAATGGCAAATACTTTTCAGCATTTTTCAGAATTGCTTTCATTTCATGGACATATACTTGATTTGGGATAACTCCATTTTCGAAAATAAGCTGCTTTTTAAGAAATGTTTTGTTTTCTATTTCCCAGAGTATTTTTTTTACATCGGGATCCTCAGGAAAATCTTTAAAAATTCTTTTGATTTTGTCGTACATTGCAGTTGGCTTATAATTATCTTCTTTTTTGCCGGCGACATAACGTCTCTGCTTACCAGAACCATCATCCGTATATTTCTTTTTCGTGTTTGTACTGCCTATGTAAGCGCTGTAGCTGCCGCTTGATATTTCTCTAAACATTCCATCATATTCGTCCGGAGAAAGGCGCCTAATTGTTTTTTTCAGCAGTTTCAGGTCTTCTTTGTGCTTGGCATATGCTTCTACCCTTGCTTCGCTTATAAATTCTTTACCGCACATAATATGGTCATGAATACTGTCGTAAACTTGTTTCATGGCCATCACAAACGACATATCGTCTTCCTCTACGACTTCACCCAACTCTGCAATTTTTTCTTCAAAGCTATTGTCTCTAAAGGAAATCTTTGTCAGGGCGCTGCTTTCTGCATCTTCAAATTTTTCTTTGCCAAAGATTGCGTCGAGATTTTGACTGCAGCCGCATAGTAAGCCCAGAATATTGTACAGGCGCTTATCCTTTTTTAAGACTCCAAGATACTTTGCGACGTTTTCAAAGATTGCTGTTTTGGAAGAATTCTTGTCATCTAATATATGTTTTAATTCATCTACATTTTCTGCCTTTGGAAAGGCCTCTATTTTTTCATCAGAAGAAAATAAGTCCTGGTATTCCTTTGAAAGTTCATTCCAGCTGTCTTTAAAGGAACTGCTGCTATTTTCATCGAGGTTATCATTTAAAAAATTTCCGCGATGTTTAAACATATTCAGCAGTGCAAGATAAACCAGCCGTACATCTTTTCGCATTGGCGAATTTGCATGTGTGCCATCTGGGCAGGCCAGTTCTTTTCTAAGGTGAAAGATTGTAGGGTATTCCTTAAAATAGTCTGCATCCGTATAATTCTTTTCACAGAAAATGGCAGATTTCTGTTGATTGCCGTCGCTTCTATCATCTAAAAAATATTTACTTTCGCTGAGTCTTTGATAAAATCCAGGATCGACCTGCTTTATTTCTGAGGCAAATAGACTTTTTAAAACGGATATGCGCTCTGTTTCTCTTTCCCGTCTGCGCCGTGCTACCCGCTGCATTCGCCTGCCCTGCGCTGTACCGGCTTCTTTAAACAGCCGCGCTCCCCACATATCTTTGCCTTTGCCGCGGATGATTTTATAAGATGTATCTGTGACAGCCCAGCCAACAGACGCCGTTCCTATATCCAAGCCCACATAATAATCTTTGCTGTATGCCATAATAATTTACCTCCATTATTTCAAAGCCTTGTGAAAACGTCTTGACATTTATCTCTTTGAGATGTATTATTGAAATTACTTACAAGGTGAGTTCAAGTAAGGATTCTTCCGAATACGTTTGCCCGCATTGTGCGGCACTATGAGAAAACAAGAAGTCGAAGGGATTGATTCCTTTCGGCTTTTTATTTTTCTGCTGTCTTGCTCGCACTAAAACAGAAGAATGGGCCCTGAAACAGCAAATATGAAATTCTCCTGCCTTTTTCAAAAATGATTTCCTTAACTCTATCAATAAATGAATATATTGTATTATATCACAATTATGTTAATTAACAAAATTATCGTATTGGATTTGATGCTTTATGTATTATTTTGGTGTTTGTTGACTCTATTCTTACTCTTAACCTGCTATATATAGACTATCTGCAAACAAATGCACGGGACGTCTTTCCTGTATTGACAAGCATCAGCGGGCACTTCATAATGAAGATACTGGATTTCAAAGGAGATGTATCAAAATGCTGCAGTATGTATCAGCACCGGAAGCGACAGGAGTTTCCTCTCTGGCCGTTATGCGGCTGCTGGATGAGATTTCCGCACACAAAATTGACGTCCATTCCATCATGATTGCCCGGCACGGAAAAATTGCTGCGCGTCTGGAGTGGGCACCCTACGACGCCTGTACAGCAAGCACGCTGTTTTCACTGTCAAAAAGCTTCACTTCCTGTGCGACAGGTTTCGCTGCTGCAGAAGGGCTACTGTCTTTTGACGACAAAATCTGCGAACTGCTGCCTGACAAAGTACCCGCTGATGCCTCGAACGCACTGCGAAAGATCACTATAGGCGACCTGCTCTGTATGGGAAGTGGCATGAGCGAAGAAAGTGATGTCATTCCTGCGGACTGCATCGACTGGGAAAAATACTTTTTATCCTGCCCCGTCAAGTATCCGCCCCGCACGCATTTTCATTACAATACCATCAGCACCTATGTCATTGCCTGCGCTTTGCAGCGCGTCACAGGAATGACGGTGCGCGATTATCTGCAGCCGCGGCTGTTTGACAAGCTTGGCATTCAGACGCCGCAGTGGGACTGCTCCCCCACTGGTGTCAACTGTGCAGGCTTTGGCCTGCACTTATCCTGTGAAGATATTCTGAAATTTGGGCAGCTGCTGCTGGACCACGGCATGTGGAACGGTGAGCGCGTGCTGCCAAAGGGCTGGGTGGAGCTGGCCTCTCGCAAACACATGGACAACGGCACAGACCCAAACAACGATTGGAACCAGGGTTACGGTTATCTATTTTGGCGCACCCGCGGCGGGCGATACCGTGGTGACGGTGCATACGGCCAAATCTGCATGGTAGACGAGGCAAACGACACAGTAGTTGCCGCAATCGCCGGCGTAGACAATATGGGCGATGAGCTGGATGCGGTCAACACTTTTTTCAAAAGCCTCAGCCTACCCATGGGAGATACAGCTGCACAAAAGCAACTGGCAGCACGCACTGCATCACTGCACTACGATTTTCCCCGCGATGATGGTTCTGGCTTTTCTATCAACGCAAGTTACATTGGTACGGAAGGGCGTTTTCTACGCATTGAAAACAACCCGGACGGCTCTATCTGCCTGCACCGCCATGTGCCCGGATCATACCCGGCCTTTCCTATGCTGTTTGGCCTGAGGAAACCGATTGTCGGTGAATTTATTTCCTTTGTACCCGGCGAGCAGCCCCAAAAAGCGCTGTGCGCGTACGGCTGGCAAAAGGGTTCCCTACATTTTGTCATGCGCACACCTGCCGCGCCATACATGCTTGATGCATGCTTAACTTTCTCCGGAAAATGTCTAACGGTAGAAATGACCGGAACCGTCACTGACTGTGGCATACAAAAATACACGCGCATCTAAAAGAAAAGCTTTCCGCTGCGGTTAATCCTGCAGTGGAAAGCTTTTTTATGATTGGCTGTACCCGGATTTTGGAACTGATACATCGGCTCTTCTTCCGAAAAAAAGCAGATACACGCGATGAATCATTTTTACGAATTCAATACATACAGAATGGAGAACACCGCCGGCTCCTTTATCAATTCATTTCTGTGCTTTTGCTGTCTTCTCCCCGCAAGCTGGCAGGGACAGCGAAAGCACAGCCCCACCCCGAGGCAAAGCATGCAGCTGTGCAGTTCCGCCGGCCCGTACAGCAATGGTGCGTATGATAAACAATCCTGCACCGCTTCCCTCAAATTCTTTTTCTGTATGCAGGCGGCTGAAAAGTTCAAATAAATGCTGAGAGCAAGATTCATCAAAGCCTGCACCGTTATCGGCAATCTGTAACTGCAGCATGCCGCCTGAACTGCTGCAGGTAACCGCAATTTTCGGTGCAGGACAGTTTCGTGTAAATTTCCAGCTGTTTGAGAGAGCCTCCCAAACAATACACACCGCCATATCCGGGTCCATCCAAACCCATGGAAGCATTTCCCGGCACAGCTCTACATGCCGCTTCGGTTCCCGCTCCTGAAGCTGCTGCGCGGCACGGTCAAACAGCGGATTCAAATCCACTGCTTTAGGAACGAGGGAGCGGCTGCAGACGCGCGAGACTTTCAGCAGCCTGTCAATTAACTGCTGCGCGGTTTGAGTGCACCCATAAAGCAGCTTCTTTGCCTCTTCTGTTTCCGCGGGAGGAAGTTCCCCGCTGTCTATTAAACTACCCAGTTGTGCAATATTCTGCATCGGCGCTTTGAGGTCATGGGCGGCGGCATAGCAAAACTGATTGCGCTCCTGTACAGCCGCTCCTGCGGCATTCTGCGCCTGTGCATATGCAAGGTACGGCTTCACCCGCGCGGCAAAAGCTTCAGCGCCGTCTGACGGCCTGATTAGGTCATTGGCACCCGCACAGACACATGCCGCAAACGGCAGGGTATCGGATACGACTAGGACCGGGATCTTGCACGTTTCTGTTTTGCTGCGCAGCTTTGTACAGAATTCTGTACAGGGCACATCTGCCGCCTCAAGGACGGCCAGAGCGGGCAAATACCGGCAGGCAAGCTGAAAACCTGCGCCGCTGTCGGCGGCGATTCTGACATGTGCACCCGCCGCCTGCAAAATATCGGCCGCAGGGCCAATGTATGCCGCATTTTTTGCAATAATGAGCACTTCCGGTTTCATGTACGCCTCCGATATAAAATCAAATAGAAACTTTCTGCTGAATGGCTTTCATATCCGCATTTTCTGTTTCGCCCTGCATAACAATGCTGCCTTTATCCATAACATAAAAATCGTCTGCAATGCCCATGACGAACTCTACATACTGCTCTACAATGAAAATAGTGAGCCCGCCACGCTGAATCAGTTTGCGGATAACGTCGCCGATCTGCTGAATAACTGAGGGCTGTATCCCCTCGGTCGGTTCATCGAGAATCAAAAGCTTCGGTTTTGATACCAGCGCCCGGGCAATGGCCAGCTGCTGTTGCTGCCCACCCGAAAGGTCGCCGCCTTTTCTTGCGAGGAACTCTTTCAAAATGGGAAACAGCTCAAACACAAAGGGATCAATTTCTTTTATCTGCGGGTTGGCTTCCAGCCCCAGCAGCAAATTTTCCCGCACACTGATCTGCGGAAAGATTTCGCGGCCCTGCGGCACATAGCCGATGCCTTTGCGCACCCGCACATTGGTCGGCTGCTTGGTGATATCCTCCCCAGAAAACGTAACAGAGCCGTTTGGTGTTTTCATAAGACCCATCACCGCCCGCAGGGTCGTGGTTTTTCCAACGCCATTGCGGCCAATCAGGCAGGTGACCCGCTCCGCGCGTGCTGTCAAGTTGACACCGTGCAGCACTAGACCTTCCCCATAGGTTGCGGTTAAATCATGAAGCTCAAGCACTGCATTCACCGCCTCTGCCAAGGTATACATCAATAACTTTGGGGTTTCTTTCCACTTCGCTGATATTCCCCTCGTCTAAAATCCGGCCCTCGTGCAGCACCGTCACGCTGGTGGAACAGCTGCGGACAAATTCCATGTCGTGTTCCACTACAACAATTGTACTGTATTTTGCAAATTTTTGCAGCAGCTCACTGGTGCGCTCTGTCTCTGTGCGGCCCATGCCCGCTACCGGCTCATCAAGCAGCATCAGCTTTGGTTTTGCTACAAACAGCATGCCGATTTCCAGCCATTGTTTCTGCCCATGGGAAAGCCGTGTTGGATAATCAAACCGGTGCTCGTAAAGCCCGGTCATTTTCAGTGTTTCGTCCAAACGGTCCCGCTGCTCACCAGAAAGGCGCTGGAACATGGAGGAATACAACGAATGCCGCTGTGTGCATGCCAATTCCAGGTTTTCATACACGGTAATGCCGGGAAAAACCGACGGGGCCTGGAACTTGCGCCCAACCCCAAGATGGGCAATTTCATAATCTTTCATTTTGGCAAGGTCGTGTGTTCCCTCAAAAATGATGTGTCCACCTGAGGGATGCGTCCTGCCGCAGGCCATATCCAGCAGGGTCGTTTTGCCCGCGCCGTTTGGCCCGATGAAAAAGTGAATCTCATTTTCCATCACCTGCGTACTCACATTTTTAATTGCCTGAAAGCCATTGAAAGAAACACTTACGTTTTGAAAATCTAAAATTGGCAGCATGAAAAAGCACCTCCGCAAATGAATAATAGTTTACTTGGAAACCACCGAAGCCGGTGAACCTTTTCGTCTGGCAAAACAGGATTTGAGTTTTTCCGGAATACCCATCAGGCCCTTTGGCAGGAAAAGAATCACCAGCACAAACACTGCACCAATAATATAAGACCACGCGTCTGGCACATTGGAGCTGACAACGAATTTAAAGACACTCACCAGCACCGCACCAAGTACCGCACCAAACAGCGTGACCTTACCGCCGACTGCGACCCAGATAACCATTTCCACAGAAGGCGTAATGCCCATTTCCGTTGGCGAAATAATGCCGGACTGCGGAACATACAGTGCACCGGCTAAGCCGGCAAGCCCAGCCGACAGGCAGTAGACAAACAGCTTATAAGTAGTTGGATTGTAGCCCGTAAAACGCATACGGTTTTCGCCATCGCGGATGGCCACCAGAATGCTGCCGGTACGGCGCCTAACTAAAAACGTACAGAACAAGAAAGAAAGAGCCAGCACAGCAAACGTCACATAATAGAGCGTCAGGCGGCCCGCATGGCTGTAAAGATTCAGTCCAAAGAGTGTGCGGAAATTCGTAAGGCCATTTGTGCCGCCCGTATATGCCTGCTGGCTTTCAATCAAGAGCGGAATAATCACCGCGAGAGCCTGCGAAATAATGGAGAAGAACACTCCTTTAATTCTATTGCGAAAAGTCAGAAAACCAATCAAAAGGGCCAGCAGCATGGGAATCAAAACCGCCATGACAATGGCAAACACCGGGTTGGCAAACGGCCGCCATACCGCCGGCAGCGTGCTCAGACCGCTCCACTTCATAAAAGAAGGCATTGCGCCACCTGTAGAGGAAAGCGTCATATAAATAGCCATGCTGTAAGCGCCAAGCCCAAAAAACACACCGTGCCCCAGGCTGAGAATGCCGGTATAACCCCAGATTAGGTCAAGCCCTACAGCAATAATTGCGTAACACAGGAATTTTCCCAAAAGATTTGTTTGAAAGTCGGAAGTAAAACCCGGCAGCACCGCCAAAATCAGGAACAGAATCATAGGTGCCAGGCGTTTTCCCGCTGGCTGTCTTTTTGTTTTCAGCATATTGTTCCCTCCTCAATCGTCTTCCAGGCTGCGGCTGTCGGTAGAGAACATACCGCGCGGCTTAAACTGCAGGAATGCGATAACCGCTGCCAGGATCAGCACCTTGCCGAGCGAAGCATTTGTCAAGAACTCGCACACAGTGTCACCGACACCCATAAACGCCGCACCAAAGACAGTGCCGAAAATGCTGCCGACGCCGCCGACAACTACAGTCATAAAGCTGTCTACAATGTAGTTGGTACCGAGCGTGGGTCCAATGGAGCCGAGCAGGGTCAGTGCACAGCCCGCAATGCCAGCAATTCCCGAGCCAACCGCAAAAGTCCATGTATCTACTTTTTTTGCAGGAACGCCGAGGCAGGCCGCCATTTCGCGGTTTTGCATCACCGCACGAACACTGCGCCCAACGCGCGTGCGATGCAGCAGCACGTACATTGCCGCACAGATGCAAACCGCAAGCAGCATAATGAAGATGCGCTTGACCGGCAGATGTAGCGTAGACGTGACATTGAGCGTACCGCTAAGCCATGCAGGCGAAGTCACATTGACATTCGCTGTACCAAAAATATTTCGCGCAAGCTGCTGTAGAATCAGACTGACGCCCCACGTAACCAGCAGGCTGTCCATTGGCCGGCCGTACAGGCGGCTGATAATCAGCTTTTCCAAAACAAGCCCTACCAGCCCAGACACGATAAATGACGCCGGCAGTGCAATAATATAATAGAAATCAAAAGCGCCGGCGGGCAGCGCACTGAGGAAAAGATTCTGTATACAGTAGGTCGTGTAGGCCCCTATCATCAGAAACTCGCCGTGTGCCATGTTGATAATCTTCATCAGGCCAAAAGTGATCATCAGGCCCAGGGCGGCAAGCAGCAAAATGGAGCTTAAGCTGATGCCGTTAAAAATCTGCAGAAAAACTGTTTCTCCCATCTGTCTTCCCCCTCTCAGCCCGCAAGTCCCGCGGCCCATGTGTAGTTTTTCAGGTACGGGTCCGGTTTCAGTGGGCCGTCCGACTTCCACACCTCGTCGATTAATCCGGCGGAATTGACCTGACCGATACGCACGGTCTTGTAAACGTGATGATTTTCGCCGTCAATCGTAATTTTTCCCTCTGGAGAATCAATTGAAATGCCGCCTGCCGCTTTGCGCACTTGGTCGACATCGGTCGTGCCGGCCTTTGTGACCGCCGACGCCCATAGATAAACGGCATTGTACGCCGCCTCAATCGGGTCATCGGTCACGCGGCTCTGGCCATAGCGCTTTTTATAGTTGGCAACAAAGGTTTGATTCACACTGTTTTTAGTCGTCTCATAATAGTTCCACGAAACATACTGCCCTGCCATATTAGCGGCACCGATTCCCTTGATTTCTTCTTCAGCCACGCTAACAGAACAAGTAGGCAGTGTTTTCGCGGTAAAGCCGGCATCTTTCATCTGCTTAAAGAAAGCCACGTTGCTGTCACCATTGAGTGTATTAAATACAAAATCAGGATCTGCCGACTTGATTTTGCTGAGCACGGTACTGTATTCCGTATGCCCCATCGGTGTGTATTCCTCACCGACAACAGTTCCGCCTGCGGCCGCGACCTGCTTTTTAATAACCGCATTTGCAATGCGCGGGAACATGTAGTCAGAACCAACTAAAAAGACTTTCTTACCAAATTTTTTCATCAACCACTGTACCGCCGGCACAATCTGCTGGTTTGGTGCTGCCCCCGTATAAATGATGTTGGGTGACGACTCCATTCCTTCGTACTGCACCGGATACCACAGCAGGCCATTATACTGCTCAAAGACCGGCAGCACTGCTTTTCTACTGGCCGAGGTCCAGCAGCCAAAGACGGTCACAACTTTGTCCTGCTGCAAAAGCCGCTGTGCCTGGTCTTTAAAAGTAGGCCAGTCAGAGGCACCATCAGCTACCACTGGCTCAATTTTTTTGCCCAGCACACCGCCTTTGGCGTTGATTTCATCAATCGCCATCATCTCAGCATCTTTTAGTGAAGGTTCACTGATAGACATGGTACCTGTCAAAGAATGCAGAATACCAACTTTGATAACAGACGCAGAAGAAGCGCCGGAATTGCCGCACCCCGAAAGCGGGACCACCGCAAGACTAGCCGCAAGGAGCAGGGCCGCCGCTTTCACCGCAAAGTGTTTTTTCATAAGTTCTCCCTCCTGTCTCGATAAGAAAAGGCGCCGCGGGTGAAAACTCACCTGCGGCGCCTTTGCCAATCTTCTGCTTAATAACTGGCTCCATTATACTCGATGAAAAAGGAATTGAAAACCTAACAAATCCTGATTTTTACCCTATTTTTATGGTTTCAGGCATAAACTTGCCTTTCCAGATAAGCTTTCTCTACAAAGATTTTGCATTTTGTCATACAGCTTGCAGTATCTCACTTACAAAAGTGCTGTACTGTTTTTTTGCATACAGGCCTCTGCACCCGGCACATTTTTCTCTTTGCCAAAACAGAACGCAGCAGGCTGGCACAGGCGGCCATGTCAAAGCTTTCGGCAGCCTCTTGCAGCCGGGCATAAGCAGGCGGCGGCAAAAGGCGCTGCAGCTCAAGTGCATTGCTTTTTACACACTGCACCGCATGAAAATCCCCATTTTCAAATTCTGCAGAGAGGGCTTCCAGTATTCCCTCCGGCTGTGCCTGCAGGGGCTTCTTTATGTTTTTTGGACAGTGCCGCGTTTGGCAGAGCTGCTCAAGATTTTGAAAAAGCCTGCCGCGGTCAATCGGCTTTAAAAGATAGGCGTCCATTCCCGCTTGTTGAGCTGCGCGAACAGAGGTGTCGACAGCATCTGCCGAAAGTGCAGCAATCGGCGTAAAGCGGTTGACACCGCTTCTGCGGATTTCACGGGCAGTGTCACAGCCATCCATACCCGACATGCGCACATCCAGCAGAATGACGTCATAACGATTTGTTTGGCAGAGCGCAATCGCTTTTTTTCCCCCGTCTGCCGTGGAAACTGACAATCTGCCCTTTTGCAGCATTTCTTTTTCCATCAGCAGGTTTACCTGGTCATTATCGACGACCAGTACTTTTTTGCCGAAAAGAAGCGAAGCATCGGAAAGCACAGGTAAATCGCGCTGCTTTCCCGGATGCAGCGGCAGAGAAACTGTAAAGACAGAGCCACTCCCTTTGCGGCTGGTAAGCGCTATCCTGCCGCCCATCAGCTTCAAAAAGCCGCTGGAAATACTGAGGCCCAGTCCGGTGCCGCCGGCTTTTTGGGACGCCGAGGCATCGGCCTGCTCAAACGACTCAAAAATGCGCTTTTGGTCCTTCTGCTTAATACCGGGGCCGGTATCTGCCACAGAAAGCTGCAGCACTGCAGGAGAAGGAACCCATACGCGCAGGGAAACACTTCCGTGTGATGTGAATTTAACCGCATTCCCCACTAAATTGATACAAATCTGACGCAGCTTTTTTTCGTCTCCGTAAATCCATCTGTACACAGGGGCCACTTCGTCCTGCAAAGACAGCTGTATTCCTTTTTGCTCTGCCTGTACACGAAACATGCCGTAAACGCTGCTGAGCATTTCGTGCAAGTCAAAGTCCGCTTCTATAAGCGTCTCTTGTCCCGCTTCCAGTTTAGAAAAATCCAGTACATTATTTAAAATGCCCAGTAAATTATGGGAAGCCTCACTTACGCACGCAAAACACCTGCGCTGGTGTACATTGAGCGGTGTGTCCTCGAGCAGCTGCAAATACCCCGTAATGGTGTTGAGCGGTGTGCGGATTTCGTGACTCATCTGCGCAAGGAAGAGGCTTTTTGCCTTGCTGCCGGCCTCTGCTTTCTCCTTTGCCTGCACCAGATCTTTTTCCAGTTCCTTTCGGCGGGTAATCTCCCCCTGCAAATTCTGTGACAAATGGTTCCAGCCGCCGGTCAGCTCCTGCAGCTCCCACGCACCACCTTCTTTCAGCTGATTTTCGCCGTTTTGCAGGTACTGAATGTTCTCTTTAATCGGTGCAAGATAGAAATGATGAAACAGCGCCGCCAGTGCGCTGACGAAAAACAGCGCTACAATATCCAGCCCTGCAACAAACCCAACCGACCGCGCAGTGCGTTCTTTTGCGGTTTTCAGCTGCAGTGCCAGGCGTGTGCTCATCATGGATTGAAACTGTGCTATAGGGTTTAAAATTCCATTTTTACTGTTTTTATAAAAATCGTCGAACATGAATTTCCTGGCCAGTTGACTCTTTGCATCTTTTGTAAGGCTGCTTTCGTCTGCCGGAAGCCGGTAAGCCGCCACCTCTTTGGACATCTGCGAAAGCGGCAGGCCGTCGCTTTCGGCAATCAGCCGCATGGAGTGTGTTTCTACTTTCATCAGCCGGTCCGAGTTTGCCTTTGCACTTTTTAAGGCGGCCAATTCCTTTGCCGGCAGATATGCGCCGGTCAGCTGCTGCACAGCTTTATCCCTGCGGCGGGAAACATCGGCTTCATACCAGTAATTCTGCATAGCCGCGCGGCTGTGTGTAACCACATAAGTACGTGCCTGGTCGGTGAGGTAGTCGGAACCGTCTTTGAGCTGCTGGCCAAGCTGCTGAAAAGAAGCCCGGTTTGTTTCCGCCTCATTCTGCGCCTGAATGGACTGGCACAGATCAGTAGCGCTGTCGAGCAGCACAAGCGCAATCAGTGTAATGATGGCGCCTGTCATACACAGAATGGTGCTTTGACGAATGCGTGCCTTTTTCACTGCCGGCCTCCCCTTCCTTGTCTGTACTTTGCTCCATAACAAGACAAAATGCCATTGGAAAAGCTTCGCTGCTCTTCCAATGGCATTACGGTTCTGTTTTATTATTCTAAATTCTAAATACCAAATTGTCAAGTTTTTTGTACAAGAATAGGTCTTTTTAGATGGAGCTGCAGGGGCTTCTGCACGCTTCTTTACAGGCAAAATGGCAGATTGTGCTTGACTCGCGCTGCGGCTGCCGCTATGCTGATAAAAGGAAAAGAATTTTCGTGCCACTCTGCAAAATTTAAAGCAGCCCTGAGAGGGATGAGAAAATGTATCAGATCCTACTGGCAGAAGACGACCCGGCACAGAGATATGTGTATACAAAACTGAAAACTTGGATACAGTACGGGTTTGAGATAGCCGACGAAGTCTCTAACGGAAAAGAAGCGCTGGATAAGCTGGATCAAAAGACCTATGACGCTGTAATTACAGATATACGCATGCCAGCTGTTGACGGCCTCACGCTTTTAAAAGAGATGAAGAAACGGAACATCAGCTGCAGGGCCATACTCATCAGTTCATACGATGAATTTGAGTATGCGAGGCAAGGCCTGATTCTCGGTGCATTTGATTATATTGTAAAGCCAATGAAGCCTGACAACCTGGGAAAAGTACTGAGCAGGCTGCACGAAGAACTGGCAGCCGCTGAATCGAAGCAGTTCATTCATACAAGCATTCTGCAGGTCCTGGAGAACAATCAGATCGATCTTTCTGAGAATCCCTTTTTATCAAATATCTGCACTTATCTTTCTGACCATATGGGTTCCTGGGTAACAATGGAAGACACTGCAAAAAAAGTGAAATACAGCAAGGATTACTTCAGCAAGACTTTTAAGCAGCAGACCGGAATGTCTTTTCATGCTTTTTATGAGATGGTCAAAGTAGAGTATGCCAAATACCTGATTGATACTGAAAATCGCAGGAATTATGAAATCAGCGAAATATTAGGATACTCTTCCCCCGACTATTTTACAAAAGTTTTTAAAGAAGTTACCGGAATGACGCCGGCACAGTACCGAAAAAGGAAATAAAAAGGGCTTGCTGTCTTTACCAAAAGCAGCAAGTCCTTTTCTAAACGGTTTATGCCTTGACGGTATGTTTTTTGGAAAGAATATCAAACACAACAGCTGCCAGCAAAACCAGGCCTTTAATAGTTTGGGTAATATCGCTGCCAACGCCCATAATGGAAAGGCCGTTGTTAATAACGCCCATCACCAATGCACCAACCACAGCACCGGCAATCGTGCCACTGCCACCCATGACAGCTGCGCCACCTATGTAACAGGATGCGATGGCATCCATTTCAAAGTTCTGGCCGGCAGAAGGTGTAGCCGCCTGCAAACGTGATGTAAAGACAATGCCACCTAAGGCTGCAAGTACACCCATGTTGACAAAGGTGAGGAACAGCGCCTTTTTGGTATTAATGCCAGAGAGGATAGCGGCTTTTTCATTTCCGCCCATTGCATAAAGCTGACGGCCTGGAACAGTTCTGTTCATAAAGAAAGAATATGCAATAATCAATACCAACATAATCAGCAGCAAAATCGGCACACCATTATAAAGGGCAAGCCAAACTGTCAACAGTGCAATAGCAGCGACAGCAATGATGTTTTTGCCCCAAAAGGCACCTGCAGACGAGTACTGATAACCTTTGTGTTTTTTCTTCTGCCTCTCTGCAATGGAAACTGCCAAATAAATAATTGCTGCAGCTGCACCAATAATGATTGAAGTCATATCCAGTTTACCGCCGCCTGTTTTTACTAGAAAACCGGAACTGATAGCTAGAAAGTCTTTAGGAAAAGGAGTTAAGGTCATACCCTGCAATACATAAAGCGTAATGCCACGGAAAATAAGCATACCTGCCAATGTTACAATAAACGCTGGAATGCGCATATAGGCAATCCAAAAGCCCTGCCATACGCCAACCAGTGCACCAGCCAAAAGTGCAATGAGAATGGCTAGCCAAGGATTCATGCCCTTTTGCACAATTAAAACGCCAAGCAGTGCGCCAACAAAGGCCACGACTGAACCAACAGAAAGATCGATTGAACCACTACTGACAATACACAGCAGCATGCCGATGGAAAGAATTATAACATAACTGTTTTGCAAAATTAGGTTTGTTATATTCTGCGGCTTCAAAAAGATGCCGCCAGTTAAAACCTGAAACAGGCCCATAATGACAATCAGCGCAATTACCATACTGTATCGTCTGAGGTTAACAGACGATCCTTTTTTTTCAGCTTTTGTTCCCATATTCCTCAGGCTCCTAACTTTTTATTTGCCACAATGCACTGCATAACCGTTTCAGCTTTGGCTGCTTCCTTAGGAAGCTCGCCAACCACGGTTCCTTCATTGATCACGTACACTCTGTCTGAAACGCCCAGCACTTCCGGCAATTCGGAAGAAATCATAATAACACACTTTCCCTTGGCTGCCAGATCATTGATAATTGTATAAATCTCATATTTGGCACCTACATCAATACCACGCGTTGGTTCATCCAGAATCAGTACATCCGGCTCTGTCATAATCCATTTACTCAGCACGACCTTCTGCTGATTGCCGCCAGAAAGACTACCTACTGGCTGATAAATGCTGCTGGACTTGATTTTGAGTTCGTCCCGGTACTGATTGGCATAAGCAATTTCCTTATCCGTATCCAAAATGCGGTTTTGGCTAACGCGCCCTAAACTGGAAAGCGAAATATTGGTACAGATATCATCTGACAAAATCAGGCCTGCATTTTTCCTGTCTTCAGTGACATAAGCAATTTTATTGGAAATTGCCTTTTCAACCGTACTGGTATCAATTTCTTTTCCGTCTTTTATTACTTTTCCGGTAATATTTTTGCCATACAAATGCCCAAATACACTCATAGCAAGCTCTGTGCGTCCAGCACCCATCAGGCCGGCCAAACCTACTACTTCACCTTTATGTACCTTAATTGAAATATCATTAAGGAACTTTTTGCCCTCAATAATTGGGCTATCTGCGGACCAGTGCTGGATTTCAAAGGCTACATCGCCGATTTTAACATTGCGTGGCGGAAAACGTTCGGTCATCTCACGGCCAACCATACCTTTAATAATACGGTCTTCTGTAATTTTATCTTTTCCCTGCACCAAGGTCTCAATACTTTGACCATCACGCAAAATGGTAATCGTATCAGATACCTCGGTAACCTCATTGAGTTTATGAGAAATCAATATAGAAGTTAAGCCGTGCTTTTGTAGATCTTTCATCAGTTGCAACAGCTTTTGTGAATCTTTCTCAGTCAACGCAGCTGTGGGTTCATCAAAGATCAGGAGCTTTGCATTTTTGCCCAAGGCCTTGGCAATCTCCACTAGCTGTTGGCGCCCCACATTCAAATCTTTCACCAGCGTATGCGGGTCCTCATCTAAGCCAACACGGTCCAGCAGTTTTTGTGCTTCATTATAAGTAAAGTCCCAGTTAATTACCTTTCCAGATGCCTTCTCATGTCCCAAAAAGAGGTTTTCTCCAATAGAGAGATACGGGATCAAAGCCAATTCTTGATGTATAATGGCTATTCCAGCTTTCTCACTGTCTTTAATTCCCCTAAAGCGGCATGGCTTGCCCTCGAAAACAATGTCTCCTGTGTAACTGCCAAAAGGATAAACACCGCTGAGTACATTCATCAAGGTAGACTTGCCTGCACCATTTTCTCCTACTAGAGCATGAATAGAACCTTTTTCCACGGTAAAATTTACATTTTTTAAAACACGAACCCCTGGAAACTCTTTGACAATATTTTTCATTTCCAGAATATTTTCTGCCATCATGCAGCCTCCTGCCAAATAGAATAGCCGTGGTTTACCTGCCCAACAAATTTGGCAGATATATCGCCAGCGTTTATCAATCAGTTAAGGCCCAGCTCAGCCTTTGTGTAATAACCAGAGTCGATTAAGACCTTCTGATAATTGTCCTTTGTTACCGCTACTGGATCACACAAATAAGAAGGAACCACTTTAACGCCGTTGTTATAAGTCTTTGTATCATTTACTTCTGCTTTTTTACCTTCAAGCAGTGCTGAAACCATATCTGCCACTTTATTGGCTAATGTACGGGTATCTTTAAAGACGCTCATGGAAATTTCACCTTTTGCAATAGAGGTAACATTTGCTTTTTCACAGTCCTGGCCAGTAATAATTGGCAGCGGCTTTGCAGAAGAACCATAACCGATATTCTTTAAAGAAGCCAGCACACCGCGGGAAATCGCATCATTTGGTGCCAATACCGCATCCAATTTAGCGCCGCTTGCATAGTTTGCAGAAAGCAGGTTATCCATGCGGGCCTCTGCAACTTCTGTCTTCCAGTGCTCGGTAGCACATTTTGTAAAATCATTCATTCCGCTACGTACGACCAGTTTTTTGCTGTCTAAATAGGGCTTTAAAACATTAAGTGCACCATTATAGAAAAACTTTGCATTATTATCATCGGGGGCACCAGTAAAGATTTCAATATTAAAAGGACCTTTCCCCTGTTTAAGTCCCAGTTTATCTACAATGTACTGTCCCTGCAGCTGGCCCACTTTGTAGTTATCAAACGTTGCGTAGTAATCAACTGCATCAGAATTCATGAGCAAGCGGTCATAAGCAATGACTTTTACATTGCTAGCTTTGGCTTGTTTTAAGGCATCCGTTAGGGCAGAGCCATCAATGGAGGCAACGACCAACACATTTACACCGCTGGTCACCATATTTTCGATCTGAGAGACCTGGGTATTTACATCATTGTTTGCATATTGAAGCTGTACTTGGTATCCTTTAGACTCCAACACCTTTTTCATGTTGTCGCCGTCCTGCACCCATCTCTGCAAATTTTTTTCCGGCATGCAAACGCCAACTTTTTTTCCGCCGGAAGCTGCTGTATTACTGCCGCTTCCAGAAGTACCCGTGTCTGTTGTAACTACTGAACAGCCCACACAAGACGCCAGCATACACAGTGACAAAACAGTTGCGACTACTCTTCTCATCCTTCTCATCTTTCATACGCTCCTTTACTTTTGTTAAGTGCTTCATATAACTTGTTATAGCATTACAGGAAAGGTTTGTCAATATTTGTTTATTAAAAAATTTCAAATTATATTATAATTTTATATATTTTAACCAAATTATTCTGTTTGAGAAATAAATCTTAAAAATTCGGTTTATTATTATACTTATAAAAAGTACTTTTTTAATGGTTTTTTGAGCAAAAAATCATTTTGGCTTTGAAATTTGTAAAACTATTTAATATTATTTTAATTTCTTTTCCCCTTGAGCGTTTTGCAAAAGCTATTTCTTTGAAAGAGATGAATGACATGAACAGTTTGAACCTTCGCTCAGAAAACCGCAGAAAAATCGTTAATTTCCTGTATGAAAACAGAGATGCCACCAAAAAAAAAATTGCAAAGAAATTGGGTCTTAGTGTCCCCACAGTCACCCTTATTCTTAAGGATCTTACGCAGCTTGGCCTCGTAAAGGAAACAGGCACGCTGCAATCTTCCGGCGGCAGAAAGCCGACCGCTGTGCACCTAGAATATGATGCAAAATATTCAGCAGGAATCGCCATTACTCAAAATCATATACGTTTTGCCATTATCAATCTGGGAGCAGAAATTGTTCATTATAAAAGTATAAAGCAGCATTTTTCTGCTAATAACCAATACTATCAGCTGCTTTCTAAGGAATTAGAAGCTTTCCTTACTCAGGCTAAACTGCCGCGGGAAAAGCTGCTAGGGGTTGGCATTGCCCTGCCGGGATTAGTAAACACTGATAAAAAGATATTGGAATACAGCCCCACTTTACAAGTGCAGGACCTGCCTATACAGGCCATTGCAAAAAATATTTCTTATCCTATTCTGGCAGACAATGAAGCAAACCTAGCTGGACTGGCAGAAATTTGGCACATTAATGACATAGAAAATGCCGTTTATCTCTCTGTCAATAAAGGCGTTGGCGGCGCAGTTATCCTGGGAAATAAAATTTTTAACGGAAGCAGCGGCCGTTCCGGCGAATTTGGGCACATGACGATTGTCAAAGACGGCCTAACCTGTTCCTGCGGGAAGCGCGGTTGTTTGGAAGCGTATTGTTCTACAAAAACTTTAACTGAACCAAACTTTAGTGATGTTGAGGAATTTTTTTCTGCACTTAAACTTGGAGACAAATACTGCATTCGTAAATGGGAAAATTACCTGGATTATCTGGCAACCGGCATTAACAACCTACGTATGATCTTTAATTGCGACATTATTTTGGGCGGTGAAATCTCGCAATATTTAGAGGCAGCTTCTCCCTTACTGAAAAAGAAACTTCTGTTATTGAATTCTTTTCATGAACAGCCTGATTATCTACGCTTCAGCAAGTTTAGAGAAAAAGCCAGTTCCACAGGTGCAGCACTGTTGTTTGTAAACAAATTTTTGGATTCCTAAAAGCGACAGATTAATAGCAGGGTCAGGGCTACTGTACAGGAAATTCTGTATAATAACCCTGCCCCTGCTATTGTTTATTCCCGCTACATCAAATAAGCGACGACTTCTTCTACAATTTTTCTGCACAGTTTAAGTTTACACTCCCATAAGTTGGCGGCCCCCTGATACATATCATAACTCCCCCTTTATAACAAATACATATGCTTCATCAAAGGAAATACTACTTCACTTCATACTATATAGAAATTTATATGAACTAGCAAAATCCATGTTTCAAACTTTTTTGCAATTGCAAAATGATAATATGAGTGTGTCAGAGCAATCTGCGGATTGAAAATATATTGTGTGTATTGATCTACAAAAATGTAAAAAGCATCCCACCGAAATCAATTAAAATTTCGGTGGGATGCTTTTTATCAACATATAAATTTACATATTGAATTGGGAACTGGGTTTCCGATCATTTTTATGACAATTTTTCTCCTTGTTAAACTTGAGCAAATACGGCAAAGACAATATTGACCGATGCCTATCGCCATTGTCCCCGTTAATTGATATTTATGATTATAAGTGTTTTGACAAGTCGGCACAAGTAGATACAAGCACAAGAATTTTTGTGCAGACACGCAGGATTACCGCATGCTCTGATACATTTGCGTAAGCATTTCATCGGTAATTTCGACTGGATTGTTGTACAAATTTGGATGACGGCTAATGCGCACCAGCTCCGCAATTTGCGTATCACTCAAATGCAGGTCTTTAAGATCTGTGCGCAGCCCCAGCTTCTTTTTCAGGGCAAAGATAGCGTCTGCCATATCATTCACATCATAAAATCCCAGCTTTTTCGCAAAAGTCTGTACGCGGCCATTCTGCGCATCTGCATTAATGCGTGCAAAGTAATCCAAAGTCAGCCCACACGCCTCGCCATGCGGAATTCCGTACAGGTTTGTCAGCGGAAAAGAACAGGCATGAGAAGAAGTCGTTTTCGGCAGCGTAAAAGCTAGACCCGCGATAACGGACGCCTCACACATTTTTTCCCGCGCTGTGCAGTCTTTTGGGTTATGATAAGCACACTCCAAATTATGAAAGACTAAGTCCGCCGCGTAAAACGCACAGGCGTCACAGACAGGCTGATGGCCTTTACTCCAGTAACCCTCAATTGCATGGGACAGAACGTCAATGCCCGTGCAGGCTGTCACATAGGGCGGCATGGAATACGTCAGTTTCGGATCAATGACCGCATAATCCGGGAAAAAAGCATCTGACACAATCGGTGCCTTTTTTCCTTTCGCGTGGTCGGAAAGGACAGATACGCAAGTCACCTCACTGCCCGTGCCAGCGGTAGTCGGTACGGCAATCAGCGGCAGATGTGCCTGCGGCATCGGCACACCAGTACCGTGATACTTACAGATAGAATCCTCTGTCAGACAAATACTGGCTGCTGCTTTGGCAAGATCCATGGCACTGCCGCCGCCAAGCGCCACCACAAATTCACATTTGCTAGCACGAATAGCCGCAGCGCAGGCATCCACTTCTGTTACATCCGGGTTTGGAGAAAGCTCACTGAAGCAGCAGGTAATAGTTCCTTCGCTTTCCGCAAGGATTTTATTTGCAAAGCCATTTTTACAGAAATGAGGTGTTGCTACCAGCATTCCATTTTTCAGCCCAAGCTTCTTTGCCAACTCTTTCAGTTCTGCAGCACGCCCGCTGCCAAAGCAAATCTTTACCGGCTGCATATAGTCCCAGAGCATGAAAATACCTTCTTTCAAATTAGTCGCAGTACGTTTTGTCGACCAGAGTCAGCACCTCATCCAAAATTGGCAGATAAGCATTGAATTCCTCCGCCGTAATCGTCAGCGGCGGGCAGACATTGATATTTGTCTCACGTCCAAAAGTGGAGAAACCGCGTCTTGATTATGCACTATGCCCCAATTCGTACAGAATTGCCTTGCAAAACGATCTTAGAAATCCGGTTGTAAATTCAGTCCATAAGTGCGCACGATTTTCTGCAGCTTTTTGAAGTTTTCCTGATCGAGCACAGCATCGCCCATTTCATAGGCGCGGTGAAGCTTGCTGTATTTGCTTTTTCCATAAGAATGATACGGCAAAAGTTCATAATGCAATGGAGGGAGCAGCTTTAAAAATTCGCAGATATTCCGAATGTCCCGCTCTGTATCATTAAATCCCGGAATAACAGGTGTGCGGACACGCACATCTTTTTCCGGAAAAGCTGCCAGCAACGCTTTCAAGTTTTCAAGAATCTGCTCGCTGCTTCGGCCAATCCACTCCCGGTGTTTCTCTGTATTCAGGCTTTTTACATCAAAATAAATTGTATCCAGATACTCTGCGGCCGCCAGAAGAATGCTTTGTGGGGCGCAACCGCTGGTTTCAATCGCGGTTGTCAAGTAGTGCTCTTTGGCTTTTTTCAGCAGCGCAACCAAAAACGCCCCCTGCAAAAGCGGTTCACCGCCGCTCACGGTCAGGCCACCGTCGCCATGACGGTAAAACGGTTCGTCTTTTTCCACCTCGGCCAAAATTTCGTCCACGCTCATCATCCGGCCTGCAGTTTCTTCGCCAAAGGGCTCCGCCTCTGTCCGCTGTGACTCAGGATTGCAGCACCACCGGCAGTGCAGCGGGCAGCCCTTAAAAAAGACGGTTGTCCGAATGCCCGGCCCATCCTGCAGCGAATAATGCTGGATATTAAAGACGCAGGCTCTCTCTGCATGTTTCATATTGCCTGCTGCTCGGTTCTTGCAATAATATCGTCCTGCAGGTCTTTAGAGAGTTCTGTGAAATAAGCGCTGTACCCCGCAATACGCACCAAAAGGTTTTGGTAATCTTCTGGGTGCTTCTGCGCCTGCCTAAGGGTATCTGTGTTAATGACATTAAACTGAATATGCCAAAGCCTGAGGTCGTGCCACGTCTGAATGAAATTGACCAGTTTCTTGGTACCCAAATCTCCCTCTACGCACGATGGGCTCAGTTTAATATTCAGCAGGCGGGACGCGCGCTGTGTGTAATTCTGGTTTTTAGTTGCATAGTTAGAGAGGAGCACCGCGGTCGGGCCGAATTTATCAGAACCCTGAGAAGCACTGCTGCCATCTGAAAGCGGTGCAAATGCCTTTCTACCATTTGGTGTGGCACTGACCACCTTACCGAATGGCACATGAGAGGTAAATGGAACCAGGCGCAGGTCAAGGTGCACCCCTAATTCAGCAGAATACTTTTTGGCAAAGTCCTGCGCTTCGCGATCAAGCAGTTTTCCGATACTGTCTGCATAAGGGTCGTTATTGCCGTATGCCGGTGCAGTTTTTAGAAGCTTTTGCACTTCTTCATAGCCCTCAAAATTATGGGCAAGTGCTTCTTTCAGCTGTGCAATTGTCAGCTTCTTATCCTCAAATATAATTTTTTTAACTGCAGAAAGCGAATCGATAACCGTGCCGTACCCGATAAACTCAAAATACCCCAAATCAATGCCGCCCGGTATTTTGGGCTGGTGAATATCTGTATAGCTGTCGCGGCAGAGTTTGTGCAGTGTAGAGCCAAGCGGCGACGCGAAGTGCTGTGCGCGCAGGCGGATAATTTCATGCTGCTGGACAAACGCATGGCGGATAAAATATTTCTGCTGCTTCAGGTATGCCTGCAGAAAATCATCAAAGGTCTGAAACGTTTCCGGCTCCCCTGTCTGCAGCCCAATAACTTCATTCCCGTATTTCAGCATTTTGCCATTGTAAAGTGTCATTTCCAGTGCGGCCGCAAAGTTGATGTAAGCGCACGGGCTTGTGTAAGTATCCCGGTTTGGCATACGGCACTCAGAGCAGCCCGAAACGCTGTAATCAAAGGCTTCCTCCGGCTTTGCGCCCTTTGCAAGCAAAAGCGGAATCACCTCGTCATCATTGATGAGTTTTGGAAAGCCGCTGCCTTCTTTGATGGTTTTAGCTACTTCATACAGATACCGCTTTGGGCTGAGCGTATGGATTCTAGCCGCAAGGTCTGGATAATTCAGTGGAAAATCGCGCTTGGATTTCAGCAACAGATAGGTCAGGTCATTCACTGCATCGTTTCCGTCTTTGTCAACGCCGCCGATGGTGACTGCCTCCCAGTGGGCATAGCCCTCATTAAAGGCACCGCCTGTCTCAGAAAGATACAGATCTATAAATTCGGACATTTCCACCCACATGCACTCCAAAAGCTCCTGTGCCTGGCTTTCGGTAATAGCGCCGCTGTCGATATCCTTTTTATAGTACGGGTAAAGGTACTGGTCCATGCGGCCATTGGAAATGACTGTGCCTGTCTTTTGTTCAATGCGCGAAAACATCTGGACATACCACTGTGACTGCACGGCCTGATAAAAGTTCTCCGGCGGAAACTCCGGCACACGCCGGCTGTTTTGCGCAATCGTCAGCAGTTCCCGCCGGCGCTGGTCGTCCATTTCCTTCTGTGCCAGCTTTTCGGCAAGGTCTGCGTGCCGGTGTGCCCAAAGTACAATGGCGTCGCAGATGGTAATTTCCGCCTGTAAAAACGGCTTCTTTTCCAGTGTATCAACTGCACTGTTTTCGTCCAGTGCAGCCAGCCTTTTTTCCGCGTCTTTTTTAATTCCGGAAAAGCCGAGATTCAAAACGATTTCATAGTCATGCACCCACTGAATGGAGGAACGGAAAGAGGCGGTCTCGTTCACAATAAAGCGGGAGCTTCCGTCAGGATTATAGGTGAGTTTCAGCGTGTCGTCCGGAAAAGCTTTTGCCAAATCCTCGTGGAATGTTTTGCCTTGCCAATATGGTTGAATCTTTGTTTTTACCGTCTGGGCATCTTCCGGAGCTATCTCAAACGGCGACGTAGCTCTTTCTGGAAGCTTAGCAATTGCATCGCCGAGAATATCGCCATCCAGCTCAGGGTACAGAATACCGTACCGGCCAAGCTTGCCGCTGCGTCCGGCCAAGAGCTGATCATCCTCTATGTAGACTGTGGCATGCTGTGCATAATGGTACATTGCCTTTGCCCATCTCAAAATCAGCGGCTGTCCCTCTGTTGTTTCAAAGGATTCTGTAAAATACAGGCCGCGCTCAATATCAATCTGTGGTTTTGTTCCTTTTACTTTTTCCAACAGGTCTGCCGCGCGGTTTTTCTGTGGGTAAACTCGTTTTTTCGTTTTTATTTCTTCCTGCAGACGCTTTTCCTGCAGCGACAATACTTTTGCAGACATATTTTTATCCCTTTCCGTTACTGCTGACTGTTGATAATGCCGAGCAGCTCTTCGCGAATTTTGTAATACTTCTCTGTATACTTAATTTTGCTGGACCGCTCTTCTTCAAACTCATTGGTAAAATGGAGCGGGATATCTTTAACAATTTTGCCCGGGCGCTTCGACAAAACGACAACTCTGGAACCAAGGACCATGGCCTCATCGATATCATGTGTAATAAAGAAAATTGTCTTGCCGGTTTTCCACCACAATTTCCGCATAAAGTTCTGCATCTGCTCGCGCGTCAAAGCATCCAGCGCACTGAAGGGCTCATCCATCAGAAGAATCTCAGGGTCATTGATCAAAGTCCTCGCAATACCTGCACGCTGTTTCATGCCGCCCGACAATTCATACACCTTTTTATCAGCGAATTCTTCCAGTCCAACTGTTTTTAAAATTGCGTCTGTCTTTTTGCGGATCTCATCTTTTGGGAATTTTCGCATACGCAGTCCAAAATTTACATTGTTTCGCACAGAAAACCATTCAAAAAGATTTGCCTGCTGAAACACAACCCCACGGTGCCAATCGATACTGTGAATTGGCTGGCCGTCAAGCAGAAGTTCCCCGGAAGTAGGGTTTTCAAAGCCGGCAATCAGCTTGAGCAATGTGCTTTTACCACAGCCGGAGGGACCGAGTACACACAGGAACTCGCCTTTGTAGATATTTAGATTCAGATTATCCAGCGCCTTGACCGTTCCCGTTTTTGTTTTGTAGTCGAAATTTACATTTTTTATTTCGAGCAGTGCATCATCCGCGTAATAAAAGTCATCCGGATTCTTTGTCTTTGCGGCCACAGTATTTGTATCCAATTTGCGGCGCCGTCCTTTCTTTATTTTTCACGGAGTGCTTTCTCAATAAATTCACTGGTTATGCCATTTTGGAAAGTGCTGAGCGGCGCTGATTTATCGATACTGCCCTGCTGTACAAGAAAGTCCGCTGTGTCTTTCAGTGTTTTGGCAAGTGCTCCCTTTTCTTTGGCTGTTCCAAGATAGCCTGCACCCAGCTGCTCTTTGCCGGCAGGATAGGTAAAGCCTTTCGCCTGATTTTTGGCCTCTGTCTCGGAAATACCAGCAGCCGAGGCAATCTCTTTGATTGCTTTGCTCTGATTGCTTTGGTACTGAGAAAGGCCATAAAGCTGCGCTTTGATATAGCCTGTCGCCACGGCGGGGTGCTTTGCCGCAAAGTCTTTGTTGATAACTGCCAAGTCCGCGGTCACGACGCCTTTTTTCACAAGGTCACCGCTGCCCATAATGACAGTACCGCTTTCCTTTGTGATTTCGCCGAGGACCGGATTCCAGACATACGCCGCATCAATATCGCCGCGCTGCCATGCAGCGTAAATATCATTCGGCTGCATATCTAAAAGCTGCAGGTCCGATGTTTTCATGTGCGCAAACTTCAGAGCATTGAGCAGGTTGTAATGTGCTGTCGATGCAAATGGAGTCGCCACTTTTTTGCCTTTCAGGTCTTCAATTTTATGTATGCCGGAGGCCTTTGTTGCGACAAGGGACTCTGCGCTGCCAATAACATCATGGTACCAAATCACTTCATACCCAAGGTTGTTTGCCAAACCGATGGAAACCGGCGAAGAACCAATCGAGGCAATATCAAGACTCTTGCTGGAAAAGGCTTTGTTGATATCTGCGCCGGAATTAAACTGTACGAGATTCACTTTCATACCAAGGTATTTCTCATAAAGCTTTTCATAGCGTGTAACCAATTCCGGCGTAATCAGCGTCTGCACACCGATGTTTACGATAGAGGCGGATGCCCCGCCTTTACTGCTGCCGGACACAGTGCCGCAGCCCGTGGCACCCAGCGCAACCGCCGCGGTAAGCAGAAAAGCTGTCAGTCGTTTCGTTTTATTTCTCATTGTGATTCTCTCCCTTTAGTCATTAGGATTTTCCGCTCCAATGGACGATCAGTTTTTCCAACAGCAAAAGAATTTGGTTGAGCAGAATGCCGGTAATGCCCATGATGATGACGCCGAAAAACACGACATCTGACTTCAGCCAGTTAGAAGCGTCCAACACAAGCCAGCCGATGCCGGTCTTTGCTGCAACCATTTCCGCCGCAACCAGTGTTGTATACTCAATGCCCACGGCAGTGCGCAGGCCGGTAAAAATGTCTGGCAATGTTGCGGGCAAAATGACATTGAAAAACACCTGCCGCTTATTGGCGCCCAGCATATAGGCACCGTTGATATAGTCCTCTTTAATGTGGTTTACGGACGATACACAAGTGATAAAAATGGGCGCAAACCCTGCAAGGTACAGCAGAATGATTTTTGAGCTCTCGTTGATGCCGAACCACAGCACCAGAATGGTATAGTACGCAAGCGGTGGAACCGGCCGATAAAACTCAATGATAGGGTCAAGCACTGCGCAGAACTTTGGAAAGCAGCCACTGAGCAGTCCCAGCGGAATCGCCGTGACAATGACCAGACCGAAAGCAGTCATCAAGCGCTGCATGGAACTCATCAGATGTGTAATCAGTTTGTCGCCGTTTGTTCCATAGCCATTCTCCGCAACATTGATAAAGCTTTTCCAGACTTTCTGGGGGGAAGGCAAAATGATATCGGAAACACTTGTAAAGTTTGACACAAGAAACCATGCCAGCAAGATGGCCGCAACTGTAACCAGCGTGATGCACTTCTCCGCTTTTTTATTCCGCTTTCTCAAAATGCCTTACCCCTTAATCGGTATATTTTTCATCGACAATACTCAAGACTTCGTCCAGCTTGGGGAATTCCTCTCTCAGCTGCTGTTCGGTAATAATCAGCGGCGGTGCAAGCGTGATGTTGTTTTCACGCCCCATGGCCGCAAAGCCGCGCTCCAGCAGTGCGCCCTTGATCTTGCCCATAATGCCCTTGCTGTCGTTTCCGTACGGCACCAGCGGCTCTGTTGTTCCTTTGTTTTTGACAAGCTCTAAATCACCAAAAAGCCCAATGTACCGAACATCGCCTACACTCTTATGTTTAGCTTTCTGTTCTTCCAGCAGTTCTCCCAGTACCTTGCTGGTCTTCTGCACATTTTCTTCTATATGCAGCCGGTCATACTCGTGCAGTGTCGCCACGCCAACTGCGCACGCAAGGCTGTGTCCACTGTAAGTTAAGCCGTACTGGAACGTGTGGTGTTCGTAAAAATCAGCAATCTCTTTGCTGATGATAATGCCGCCCAGCGGCACATAGCCGCAGGTAATCCCCTTTGCAAAAGTAATAATATCCGGCTCAATATCCCAATTCATAAAGCCAAACAGCTTGCCGGTGCGGTAAAAACCAGCCATTACTTCATCGCAGATCAGCAGGATATGGTACTTCTTCGTCAATGCTCGCAGTCCCTGCAGGTAGCCCTGCGGCGGAATCAAAATGCCGTTTGCACCGACAACCGACTCAACTTCTACCGCTGCAATTTCGTCTGGCCCTTCATAGACGATTTGTTCTTCCAACAGATTCAGAAAGAACTCCGTTTTTTCTTTGTCGTTGGCAAATTTCAGCTTGGTATGGTACGTGTACGGATTGAAAAATTTCAGGAACCCTGTGGCGGCCGGCTTTTCCAAAGACAGACGCCGCGGGTCGCCAGAGAGGTTGCCAGACCCCAGAGTTGAGCCGTGATAGCTGCGGTACATGGAGAGGATTTTGCTTTTCCCGGTATAGTTTCTGGCCATATTGATTGCCGCTTCATTGGAGTCTGACCCACCGCAGGCAAAAAACACTTTTGCCATATTCTGCGGTGCACGGTCAATCAGCATTTTGGCAAGCTCCGAGCGCGGGCCGCTTGCTCTGGCAGGGGCAATATACGGCAGGATTTCCAGCTGTTTCTGTGCCGCCTGAATCATAGCCTTATTTCCATAGCCAAGGTTAACATTTCCCAGTTGGCTGCACATATCTGTGTAACGCTTTCCGTTGTAATCCCAAAAATAAATGCCGCTGCCTTTTTCCACTGGAAGGGCTGCGCTGCCACCGGAAAGCCACGGATGCTGGTTGTACTTTTGGTCGTATGCAATAACCTGCTGTCTGTCGAGTGCCATAAGAAAATTCCTCTTTCCTACTCAGGATAAGCCTTGTTTTTTTGTGTTTTACGATAAATGGGTATAAAAAAGCCGCCTACAGTTTTACAGGCAGGCAGCATCAGAAAATTTTTTGCAGTTTTTAAAAAATGCAAAAGCAATCTCTTCGCTGTGCTGCCGTACGGCGCATACACTTTTCCTGCATACACACCGGACGACTTATCCCAAGCACATTTGCCTTTCCATTTTTCATCATATCTGCACCTCATTTCTAAAATATGCAATTAGTATAGCACTTATATATTACCAAGTCAATAAGTTTAGTATTATTTAATTCGCTAACTTGCTGCTGCATAAAACAAGCTATGCACCTGCATCTGTACAGCGAAGGGCGGCAAAGCCATTTTTAGTGGCTCTGCCGCCCTTTAAAAACAGGATTTGCAGAAATTTTCGCTAAAACAATTTCCCCTCCGCGTAATCACAGGAAAGCCCGCGGAAAACAGACGACTGACTGCAATCACGCGCGTCTGTGCTCTGCACATACAGGCCAATCAAAACACCCGTAAAACCATCGGCAACTTCTGTAGGAAGATATTTGGTGTGATTCTCTCCAAAAGAATGTTTTTTCCCATTGAGGACTGCACCAAAGGAGTATGTCAGATTTTCTGCGGAAATCTGCAGCGTAATCACAGCAGCAGAAGCAAAAAAGGTCCTTTCCTGCTGTACGAACTGCACATTGCCGATACAGATGCGCTTAAGGATATGGCAACCGCTGCGTGTTTTTTGCACCGCTAAATCATAGTGATGGCTTTCGTCCATATAAAAGGGTAAGGCCTGCCTCTCCCTGCAGCACAAAAACTTCGCAGGAAATTTCCCATTCATGTTTTTCCACACAAACTGACGCATTTGACTTGACGATTCAATAAATTAAACGAAAATTTCATGTTATTTTTTGATGTAAATTTTTGTTATATATTTACATTAGAATAATTGTGTGGTTATATTTGTCCAGGAAACATTCACAAGTATTTCCTAAATATATTTTTTATGGATGCGAATTGTATGAAAAAAAGTAAAAAGGTCTTTTTCGGTACTTGCCGCTGCCGCTGTTATAACAGCGTGTGCAGCAATTCCTGCAAGCGCAGTCCATGCAGGCAGAGATGGATGGACAGGTGTCTCGCTCTCTGGCAACAGGACGCAAAAAGTAGTTGCTGAAGCAAGTGTTATCAAGTGCAATTCAAAATATGCATTAGTTTCATTGGGAGCGAGTAGTGAAGTGTACTTTAACGTAAGAGAAAAGGTAAATGGCCATTGGACTAGCGCATCAACTTATGATAATGCGCAGCCTTGCAAACAACACATCCTTCAATATGCCTATCAATGCGCGCCCGGTATCGTACTGGATTTGTATACCGGTCTCCAATATCCTGATAGTAGAGGTGGGTCTACAAATGGTAATTGTCAGTTCGGAGGAATCTATAATTTCAATGATCAAAATTATTGTTAATTTGGATGATGTTACTATAGCATACTAAAATTTCAGTGAGAAGCATCTGCACAAACAGATACTTCTCTTTTTGTACATAAGGAGAAAATCAATGCTGAAAAATGAACTAAAACGAGATTTCAAAGACATGTTTCACTGTAAGGAATTTTTCTTTGCACTTACACTGTCTTTGGCTATAATTTTTATTCCTTTAATTGTGAATTTAACTACCGTGTACAAAGCAGATATAACAACAATATACCCAGCTTCTGATTATTGGGGGACTGGCGGTATGATACTGAAAAGTCACGGCGATGTTAACCCATTTAATTATGCATTTTGGAATATGCTTTTCATTGGAATTTTGTTTCCCTTTATTTCATCTTTTGCGTATTCCTTTCATTACTTTGATGACAGAAGTCACGGCATTGCAAACATTATTTTACCCAGAACAGGAGAAAAGGCCTATTATACCGCCCAATTGATTACTTCATTTGTAAGTGGCTTTCTTGTTATATTTTTGCCTCTTATCTTAGAACAGCTTGTCTTACTAATTAGCTGTCCTGCAACATCCTCTTTTAATATTTTGAGAAACGGAGTTATCGGTGATAATGTAATGAGTGTAAAATACAATTACACTCAAAATGGATTTTCTATTTTCCAAATGAACCATCCTTATATCAGTAACTTTATTTACAGTCTGGTTCCAGCTCTTGGAGGCGCTTTTATGGCTGCGCTTTCGTTTTGTATCTCATTTTTTGTAAAAAACAGTAAAGGAAGATTTTTGGTATTAACTCTGCCCGGAATCTTGTGGTTAGTCGGCGGATTTGCGAAGGACTATTTCGTAAGGACGGGGAATCAGATGGAAGAAACTATATTCATGATGTATCCTGTAGGAAATATCCTTTATTTTTTAGTATTTGCACTTCTATTAACAATTGTTTGCGTAATTCTTTTAACTGTCCATGGCGTTACACAAAAGGATGAGTCCATATGATAAAAGAATATTACAGCTTAAGATTAAAAGATAAAAAAATGTGGACAGCTATTACAATACCGTTAATTTACACATTAATATTATATCTGTTCCCACAGTTTGTTCCAACTACAACTTCACCAATATGGTTGGATCTTGGCTTCAAAAACATTGGTATTTGTACAAGATTATTTTTTGATGAAAACATACTGGCATTTTTCTTGGTTCCTGTTTACATAATCTTTATTATGTTCAGCCATTCTTATTTTTTAAATGCCTCTGTGATTTACAGAATGGGAAGCATAGAAGGACTGTGTCACAAATGGTTTTTAACTTCTCTCATTGATGCGGTAACTTTTAATATATATATATACGTATTAATGCTTTCCAGAGTCTTTTTCTTTAACTATACTGCAGAGCTTAATAAGTTTTCGCATATTTTGATAACAGCTTTCTTGCTTCAAATAGCAACTTTTTTCATTATTTCTATCATTCTCGATGCACTAATTTTTGCGACTGGAAACAGTGCAATCGGAATCATTTTAATATTAGGAATTATACTTTACGAGTCACATTGCGGTCTGCGTTCAGATGAATACTTTTTAGTATCTCTTCTGACACCTCTTGCTATATCCCCTGCCAGTGTAAACGCAGCATTCCATTACGCCCTTTCTTCTGCCGCAGAAATAGCGGCAGCAATTTTTCTTTTACCTCTTTTGGCTGAAAAGAAAGATTTTTTGGAAAGAAGGCATGACTAAATATGAAAAAAAGAAAACTTATGTCATTTATTGCGCCGTGCTTCATTTGTTTTCTGTTGTTTGTTTTTTTGATCTTTGCTAATCTACATACTTCTGACAAAAATTTGTCCTATTTATTCCTTCGTGTTTTTAAAGGTTCCGATTTAACATTCACCATACTGCCTTTCTTTCTTATTGAAATGGTTCCGAGTATACTTGTCTTATATGTGTTTTCTGGCGTCTTCTTAGCTGACTATGAAACTAACTACGTTTATGTTTTCACTAGAGTAGGCAGCAAACAGAGATGGCTGCTCCAAAAAACGTTGGAATTGTTTTTCAAAATAGTTTTTACTTATTCACTGGCATTCGCAGCTGCATTTATAATTGGAATCTCTTCTGGCCTTTCTGATAAAGCAAACTGTTCTGAAATATATATTAAACTGTTTTTGTTTCAATCATTAACCATGTTTTTTATGATTTTTCTAGAAAACTTTCTATCTCTAAGTCTCGGCAGAGCAACGTCTTTTTTGATTTTTATGATTTTATATTTTTCATGCACCACTTTAACAACACAACTCGCAAACACAAGTACGGTTGGGAACATAATTGCTTCACTGCTGCCGTCCAGCAGCCAAATGTACTTTTGGCACTGTGACAGCCCCCAGATACAGGATATCAGTGACGGGCAAACCATAAATGGCTTTACATCAGGCTTTTCTCTTGTCTGGCTGACTGTCTGTTTTGCAGTTTCCTACCTAGTCTGTTCCATTGTTTTAAAGAAAAAAGATTTAATTGTTCTTGTAAAAGGAGAATCAGAATGAACGCTATTGAAATAAATGACTTAACCAAAGTATTAAAAGAAAGAACGGTGTTGTCTCATATCACGCTAAATCTTGAACAGGGTGGCAGCTACGGTTTTTATGGCCACAACGGTTCCGGAAAATCCATGCTTTTCCGTGCGATTGCTGGATTAATCCATCCGACAGAGGGTACTGTAAAAGTTTTTGGCAAACAACTCGGCACAGACATTTCCTTTCCGGAAAGCATGGGACTCATAATCGAAAACGTTGGGTTTTGGTCTTACTACACCGGTTTCGAAAACTTAAAGGTGCTTGCTTCCATAAAGCATATTGCCACAGAAGATGACATTAAAAATGTAATGAGACAGGTTGCGCTTGACCCGGAAGACACCCGTACATACAAAAAATACTCACTTGGCATGAAACAGAAACTTGCCATTGCTCAGGCTGTCATGGAAAAACCTCAGCTTATCATTTTAGACGAACCGACCAACGCTCTGGACGAAGAAGCGGTTGACGCTGTGCGCAAACTGATCAGACAGGAACAGGAAGAGCGCGGCGCAACGGTTTTGATCGCAAGCCACAACAAAGAGGACTTAAAGCAGATGTGTGACAAGTTCTACAAAATGAATGACGGCAAATTGGAAGAAGGCGACCTGCAGTAATGAAAATAAAACTCTACCTAATTCCTTTGTCCATACTGCTTGTCGCTGTCATTACTGCGGGAATTGTCCGTGTTTCCTACACAGATGTAATCAGCAAGGAATACCAGACTTATCAATTTTCTTCTTCCCTTTATGACAGCATTGAAACGATATTTAAGAAGAATAAAATCAAAGATGAAGAGGATTTAATTAATCAGTCCGACCTGATTATAAAAGGAAAATTCACTGGTGAAAGGAAAATAACCACACACGCTTTTTATTCCACTGTAACAGCAGAGGATGTTTATAAAGGTGACAAAAGTTTTAAAGGACACAACATAATTTATACTGAATCTATTGAAGTTTTCAATAACACTAAATTTTTAAACAGCTTAAGTTTTATGTGCTTGCCACTGCAAAAAGGCCGCGAGTATATCCTTCTGCTTAAAAAGTATCCCTTTAACAAAGCCCGTAAACTTGACGACATTCAAAAAAAGCAGTATTACCTTATAACAAACTCAGCACTTGGCTACTTTCCGCTCAACAACGCAAAACAAACAGAACGAAAATTGCAATAACAAATTGAACACTCAGAAAGAATAAAAGTGTGGGGTCATGGCCGAGCACAAATCAAGTCAAGTTGGGCATCGAACAGTTCTTCTGGTGCGAGGTAACCAAGCCGCTTTCTCGGCAGTGCGTTTATCTCATCTGCAAACATTTGGACAGCTTCATTAAAGTAGTTTTGAATGGACACCCCTTTAGGTATGAAACGCCTCAAGACACGATTTGTACGCTCATTTACTGGCCGCTCCCAAGCGGAATAAGGATGTGCGAAATAGACGGTAGTTCCCAATGCCTCAAATGCAGAAAAAGCTGCGAATTCACTGCCATTATCCGTTGTAATACTGCGGAATATCTCGCCGAATCGTTCCCCAAACTGGTCGTGCAACTGCCTCATAGCATCGGCGATTCCGTTCGTTGTTTTCCCATCTACCCGAAAGGCGAGACAGTAGCCGGTCAATCGCTCCACAATGGTAAACACTACTGGCTCACCTTTCTTTTTTCGTCCAAGCACCGTGTCCGATTCCCAGTGGCCAAAGGTGTTTCGCTGATTCACTTCGGCCGGCCGTTCATCCAGACTTTTGCCGTTCAAACGTTTGGAAATGCGGGGGTTCCCACGCTTTCTCCTTGTCAGAGCCTCAGGAAGATCAAAGGGCGTAAGCACTATTTCGCCTTTCCAAAGAAGGTTATAGAGTGTTTTGGTACAGGAGATTTCATCTGCGGGAAACAAGCCTTTGCTCCTTGCATGGCCTACGCAGGCATCGAACGACCATTTATGCACACGCACCTGCTCCGCTGTCCAGCGAAGGAAGGCCGAGTCTCTTGGTATGCTTCTGGTGCGGCGGCAGTGGCTGCGGTTCGCACAGTATACGGCGGCTCCTCTCTTTGCAGTGTATCCGGGCCTGCGACCGTGACCGCAATAAGGAGGCGTTCCGCGCTGCAGCTCATAACCGACGGTTGATGGGCTGCAATTGATCATCCGGGCGACGGCTCTGTTTGAATATCCTAGCTTTTTTAGTTGTTGGATTGCTCCCCGTTCTTCTGCTCCCAGGTGCTGTCCACGCTTGCGTTCTGCCGAGATTATGATAGAATGACTATATTCCATGGCGTTTGGTCCCTTCTGTCAGAGTTTTGTGTGGTAACTTTATTCTAACAGATGAGTCCATTCACCATGGACCTTTTTATGTGTTCAATTCGATTTTACAATTTACCAAAACAAACAGAATTCTTTAAATTTGAAAATGGACTTTCACAAAAAACAACACTGGAGTCTATGAAAGGACTTGATATTTACGCTTCTTCTAAAGCCCAGCTTGACGATTACTACAACCTAAAAGACAAAGTCTTTTCACTGCTCAAAATTTCGTGAATCTGTACTTTTGCCTCAGCTTTGAAAATCTGGCAAAGCATCAGTTTAATACGGTACAAAAAACTTTTAAAAGCTGACTTTGAACTGCACCCCCCATTTGTTAGACAGTATGATATACTATCTAACAAATGGGGGGACTTTTTTGCCTAAGGGAACACCGAATAAGATAAGCCACACTAAGTTGGGCAAATTCAAAAAGGTGTAAGGAAAGGACAAGGTTTGTTGTGGTCAAGCATTTTAGTAACACCACTGTTTAAAATAATTCAAACCATACCTCACCTCTATCCAGACGATCAGGCCATGATGGTATCAGTCCATCGATTTTTGTTAAAAAACGCCCGATTTAACCTTAAAAGTTAAATCGGACGTTTAAAAAGGCTTATAGTGGTGTCACAATGGTATCATACAAGCAAACAAAACCCCCGGAATCGCATAGAAATGCGGGTTCCGGGGGTTTTGTTTGTTATTCCCACTCGATTGTTGCGGGCGGCTTACTGGTGATATCATAAACGACGCGGTTGATGTGTCCCACTTCATTGACAATACGGTCAGAAGAGCGCTCCAAAACTGGATACGGAATGCGCGCCCAATCAGCGGTCATAAAGTCACTGGTTGTCACGCCGCGCAAAGCAATTGTATAATCATAGGTGCGGCTGTCGCCCATTACGCCAACACTGCGTACATTGGTCAGCACTGCAAAGTATTGACTTATCTTTTTTGAGAGCCCCGCCTTTGCAACCTCTTCGCGGAAGATTGCATCTGCTTCCTGCAGGACCGCAATCTTTTCCGCTGTGACTTCTCCCAAAATACGAATGCCGAGTCCCGGGCCGGGGAACGGCTGACGCCAGACTAAGTTTTCCGGAATGCCAAGCTGTGTGCCAACCTCACGGACCTCATCTTTAAACAGGTCACGCAGTGGCTCAATCAAGCCCTCAAAGCCAATATCCTTGGGCAGACCGCCAACGTTGTGGTGGCTCTTAATGACAGCCGCGTCGCCAGTTCCGCTCTCAACAACATCTGGATAGATCGTGCCCTGGCACAGGAATTCGATTTTCCCGAGTTTGCGCGACTCCGCCTCAAAAGTACGTATGAACCCCTCGCCGATGATTTTGCGCTTCTTTTCCGGGTCGGTCACGCCTTTCAGCTTCTCTAAAAATTGTGGGGCGGCATTTACGCGAATCAAATTCATATCGAACTGCTTGCGAAATACCGTTTCCACCTGGTCGCCTTCATCTTTGCGCAGCATGCCGTGGTCAACAAAAATACAGGTCAGGTTTTTGCCGATTGCCTTATGCACCAGCACCGCCGCAACAGAACTATCTACGCCACCGGAAAGTGCACAGAGAACTTTTTTGCTGCCGACTTTTTTGCGGATTTCAGCAATGGTATCTTCAATAAAGGAAGACATAACCCAGTCGCCCTTACATTTACAGACATTGAACAGAAAATTGTGCAGAATCTGCTGTCCGTACTCGGTATGCTGCACTTCTGGGTGGAACTGAACAGCACACAGCTTCTCTGTGCGGTTTTCCATCGCCGCAACCGGGCAGGTTTTACTGGAAGCTGTCACCTGAAAACCGACCGGCGCCTTGCTGATACGATCGGTATGGCTCATCCAGCAGACAGAAGTTTTCGGCACACCTGCCAAAAGCGGGCTTTCACTGTCCGTGACCTCAAACGGCGTTTTGCCGTATTCGCGTACTTCGCTGCTCTCTACGCTGCCACCTAAGGTATAGGCCATCAGCTGCGCACCATAGCAGATGCCCAACACGGGTACGCCCATTTCAAAGAGCGCTTTCTCGCAGCGCGGGGCATTTTCGCCATACACGGAATTTGGGCCGCCGGTCAGGATAATTCCCTTATATCCCCTCTTTGCAAGCTCCGCTGCGGGCGTTTTATAGCTTTTGATTTCGCAGTAGACTTTGCACTCGCGCACACGGCGGGCAATGAGCTGGCAGTACTGGCCGCCAAAGTCCAGCACCAGCACGGCTTCATTCTTTACCATCAACATAACCTGCTTTCTTTATTAAAATAAAAGGGCGTCAACACCCGGGTTGCGTGTGCTGACGCTCTGTATCATACAGTTCAGCGATAAATAATATCGTCACGGCTCGGACCGTTCGAGATAATCTTAAAGGGCACGCCGACCGCTTTTTCTGCAAATTCGATATATTTGCGGCAGTTTTCCGGTAAATCTTCATACTTCTTAATGCCGCGGATATCGCACTTCCAACCGGGCAGCTTCTCGTAAATTGGCTTGCAGCGCTTGAGCTGTGGGGTAGGCGGGAAATAATCAATACGCTTGCCGTCCAGTTCATAGGCAACACATACCGGAATTTCGTCCAGATAACCCAGCACATCCAAAACCGTAAAGGCAACCTGAGTGGCACCCTGTGCCTGACAGCCATAGCGGCTCGCAACCAAGTCAAGCCAGCCCATGCGGCGCGGACGTCCGGTTGTTGCGCCAAACTCTCCGCCATCGCCGCCGCGGTGACGCAACTCATCTGCTTCTTTACCGAAGATTTCACTGACAAACTCACCTGCGCCGACAGCACTGGAGTATGCCTTGACAACCGTAATAATCTCTTTAATCTCATACGGCGGCAGACCTGCACCGACAGCACCATAGCCCGCCAAAGTTGAGCTGGAGGTGACCATTGGGTAAATACCCCAATCCGGGTCTTTCAGAGAACCCAGCTGGCCCTCAAGCAAAATTGTCTTGCCCTGTTTCAATGCATCGTGCAGCAATGTAAAGGTATTTGTAACATATGGTTTCAGCATTTCTTTATACTGCATCAGTTGATTATACACATCGTCCGCTTTCAGTTCCGGCTGATGATACAGCTCGCGGAAAAGAACGTTTTTGATGGAAAGCACATGGTCAATTCTTTCACGGATACTGGCCTCGTCATCAAAAAGTTCAGCAATCTGAAAACCAATTTTTGCATATTTGTCAGCGTAAAAAGGCGCAATGCCGCTTTTGGTGGAGCCAAAAGATTTGCCTGCAAGGCGTGCCTCTTCAAAGGTATCCTGCTGAATATGGTACGGCATAACGACTTGCGCACGGTCAGACACGACCACATGCGGCTTTGGCACACCGCGGGACTCTAGTGTAGCGATTTCTTCGACCAGCTTTTCAGGGCTGAGTGCCACGCCGTTGCCAATTACATTGGTCACGTGGTCATAAAAGACACCTGAGGGCAGCTGATGCAGAGCAAATTTACCGTATTGGTTCACAATCGTATGGCCTGCGTTGCAGCCACCCTGAAAACGAACAACGAAATCCGCTTTCTCTGCTTCAACATCGGTAATTTTCCCTTTGCCTTCGTCGCCCCAGTTTGCGCCTACAATAGCTTTGATCATATCGATAATTCCCCATCTAACACCGCGCCGCTACGGGAAAGTCCGTGAAAGCGGCGGCCAAGGTCCCCCCGTGCCGCCAAATGCTGTCTTACGGCTGGATTTAGGCAGCATTCTAAAGAAAAGAAGGACAAAAACATCTTAACACATAAAAGCCGGAAAGTAAATGACAAGAGCCCTTTAAACCGTAATGGCAACAGCATCTTCCGGTACATCTTCGTACTGTGCCAGCACAGGCGCCACAGTTTCTTGGAGAAATTCCTCCGTCTGCTGCGGGGCACATCCCACGTATTTTTCGGGTTTCACCACTTCGTTCAGTTCCTCTAAAGTGACACCGAAAATGGGGTCACCGGCAATGCGCTGCAGCAGGTCATTTTTGCCGCCCTCTTCTTTGACGACTTTGCTTGCCGCCATAGAGTGCTGGCGTATATGCTCATGCAGCTGCTGGCGGTCACCGCCGCGCTTGACAGCATCCATCATAATGTTTTCGGTTGCCATAAATGGCAGCTCATTGAGCAAGTGCTGCATAATGACCTTCGGGTACACAACTAAACCGTCTGCGACATTGCGGTACAGGTTCAGAATACCGTCTACTGCAAGGAAAGCCTCCGGTACAGAAATGCGCTTATTTGCGGAATCGTCCAGGGTGCGCTCAAACCACTGCGTTGAGGCAGTCATGGCAGGGTTGAGTGCATCAGCGATGACATAGCGCGAAAGGGACGCAATGCGCTCGCTGCGCATGGGGTTGCGCTTATAAGCCATGGCAGAAGAGCCAATCTGCTTTTTCTCAAACGGCTCCTCTACCTCTTTCATGTGCTGCAGCAGGCGGATATCATTGCTGAATTTTGCCGCGCTCTGCGCAATGCCGGAAAGAACATTGAGCACCTGGCTGTCCAGTTTGCGGGAATAGGTCTGGCCGGAAACCGGGAAAACATCTGCGTAGCCCATTTTTTCTGCAATCTTTTTATCCAGTGCTTTTACTTTTTCACGGCTGCCGTCAAACAGCTCTAAAAAGCTTGCCTGGGTGCCAGTAGTTCCCTTGCTGCCCAAAAGTTTTGCCTTGCTCAGCTGATAGCGCACGTCCTCTAAATCCATCAGCAGATCCTGCATCCACAGGGTAGCACGCTTACCTACTGTAGTTGGCTGCGCCGGCTGATAGTGGGTAAAGGCCAAAGTTGGCTGGTCTTTTTCTTTTTCGGCAAATTTTGCAAGTACGCGCAACACGCTGACGAGCTTTTGCTCGACTAAGCGCAGTGCCTCGGTCATGATGATGATATCGGTGTTGTCGCCCACATAGCAGGAAGTCGCGCCCAGGTGGATAATAGGCTCGGCCTTGGGACACTGCACGCCAAAGGCGTAGACATGGCTCATAACGTCATGGCGCACTTCTTTTTCGCGCGCCTCGGCGACATCATAGTTGATATCGTCCTGGTGGGCTTTCATTTCGTCTATCTGCTCCTGTGTAATCGCCAGACCCAGTTCTTTTTCCGACTCGGCCAGGGCAATCCACAGACGGCGCCAGGTACGAAACTTTTTATCCGGCGAAAACAGGTATTTCATTTCTTTGTCGGCATACCGCGCAGAAAGCGGCGATTCATACGTATCTTTCAAGTACAGGATTCCTCCTTAGTCCTTTACCCGCTGAATGGGCTTGGAATAGTAATCAAACTGCTTGTCCGCAACAGAAACTTTGGGCGTAGGCGCCGGGTAATTGCCGGTAAAGCAGGCGTCACAAAAACCGTCTTTTACCCCCAGCATAGGCGCCAGATTTTCTACATGCAGATAATCAATGCTGTCTGCCATACTCATTTTCCCAATTTCCTCTACCGTATGGTGGCAGGCAATCAGGCAGTCTTTGTCGGGAATATCGGTGCCATAATAGCAGGGCCACAAAAACGGCGGTGAGCTGATACGCAGATGCACTTCTTTTGCGCCTGCGGCGCGCAGCATGCTCACCATATGCGCACAAGTCGTGCCGCGCACGATCGAGTCATCCAGCAAAACTACGCGCTTGCCGCGAAAGGCGTTTGGAATCAAGTTGAGCTTTAGGCGAACACTCTTTTCGCGCTCCCCCTGCGTCGGTTTGATGAACGTACGGCCGATATATGAATTCTTTACAATGCCTTTCTGGTACGGAATGCCGCTGGCCTCAGAGTAACCAATGGCAGCGTCTATGCCAGACTCTGGCACGCCGACCACCATGTCTGCCTCGACCGGCTTTTGTTCCCACAAAAGCTTACCGGCACGCTTGCGCGCCTCGTAGACATTGATGCCATCTATGACACTGTCGGGCCGCGCAAAATAGATATACTCGAAAACGCACAGCGACTTGCGCTGCTCCGTCGGTTTCTGTACAACGTGCAGGCCGTCAAAGTCGGCCATCACGATTTCGCCCGGCTCCACGTCACGCACAAATGTGGCACCGCAGGCGTCCAGTGCACAGGTCTCGGAAGCAAAGACATAGGTCTTTCCGCCGATGCGGCCAATGACCAGCGGGCGGAACCCGTTGGGGTCACGCGCGGCAACCAGTTTTTGCGGACTCATAATGACCAGCGAATAGGAACCCTGTATGTGCGGCAGCGCGCGGCGCACAGCTTCTTCAATAGAAGGCGCCGAAACACGCTGCTGCGCAATGATGTAGGCGATTGCCTCTGAATCGATCGTTGTCTGAAAAATGCAGCCTTTCTGTACCAGATCTTCATGCAGCTCATAGGCGTTGGTCAGGTTGCCGTTGTGGGCAATGGCCAGCGTACCTTTTACATAGCGCATGACCAGCGGCTGCGTGTTTTCGCGCACACTGCCGCCGGCGGTCGAGTAACGGACATGGGCACAGGCCATTTGGCCGGGCAGGCTGTCAAGCACCTGCTTGTCAAACACCTCACTTACAAGGCCCATGCTTTTGGAATAAGACATAACCCCGCGGTCATTTACAACAATGCCGCAGCTTTCCTGCCCGCGGTGCTGCTGCGCCAGCAGGGCATTATAGGACGCATAGGCCACATTGACCGAAGCGTCCGGACTGCAGATGCCGAAAACGCCGCATTCCTCGTGCGGTTTCTGTTCGTATGCAAATTCACTGAGCAAACAGTTTCAACCTCCTCGTTGAGTCAGCCGAACAGGTGGCTTTTTTTACAGGCCAATGCGCTTCATGACCTCAGCATAGGCTTCTTCTACACCGCCCAGGTCGCGACGGAAACGGTCTTTGTCCAGTTTTTCGTGGGTCTTTACATCCCAGAAGCGGCAGGTATCCGGGCTGATTTCGTCCGCCAGCAGGATCTGACCCTTGTAGCGGCCGAACTCCAGCTTAAAGTCGATCAGGTCGATTCCTACGCCTAGGAAGAATTTCTTCATCAGCTCATTGATGCGCAGAGCCATTTCTTTAATGGTCTTTACTTCTTCTTCTGTAGCCCAGCCCATTGCCAAGACATGAGAATCATTGACCATCGGGTCATCCAGCGGATCAGACTTATAGCAGAACTCCAGCACCGGGCACTTCAGCGCGGTGCCCTCGGGTACACCCAGGCGCTTGGAGAAAGAGCCGGCGGCGACGTTGCGGATAATGACCTCCAGCGGAACGATCTGCACCTTTTTCACCAGGGTGTCGCGGTCGCTGAGCTCCTTGACATAGTGGGTCGGAATGCCGTCTTTTTCCAGCATTTTGAACATGTAGTTGCTCATCTTGTTGTTGACAACGCCCTTGCCGGTAATAGTGCCCTTCTTTTTGCCGTTAAAGGCGGTCGCGTCATCTTTATACGAGACGATGCAGTAATCCGGGTCGTCGGTAGCAAACACTTTTTTGGCTTTTCCTTCGTACAGCTGTTCTGTCTTTTCCATGAAAAATACCTCCGTTGCGGTTTCTGTATGAGTTATAAGTTTCTATCTATGATAAAAGTGTTGTAAGCAAATAAAATCAGACCAGGTTGAGAAAGGTGTTGACCCGCGTAATATCCACAACGCTCAGCTGGGTAGTCTTTACCTGGCGCGCGCAGGTCAAAAATGCGTTTGCTGTATCCAGAGAGGTCAGGCAGGTGACGCCGCACTCGACCGCTGCACGCCGGATTGCAAAGCCGTCGCGACTGTGCTGAGCGATTGAAGTCGGTGTATTGATAATCAAATCAATTCTGCCGGAAGTGACCAGTGAAAGGGTATCGCGCTCGCCCGCGCCGATTTTGCAGACACGGATAGTGGGAATGTCGTGGTCATTGAGATACTCGGAAGTGCCCGCTGTGGCGTAAATTGTCCACCCTAAATCGTACAGGCCCTTGGCAATCGGCAAGACCTCCGGCTTATCGCTGTTTTTCACGGTAATGACCACACGGCCGTGCTGAATCATGTGCACACCCGCGCCGTAAAACGCCTTAATAAGGGCCTCATCAAAGGTGTGCGCAATGCCCAAGACCTCGCCGGTTGACTTCATCTCCGGCCCAAGGTTGATTTCGGCACCGCGGATTTTCTCAAATGAGAAAACAGGCATCTTTACAGCAACATAGTCATGCGGGCGCTGCAGGCCATAGTGGTAGCCCATCTGCGGCAGAGTCTTGCCAAAGAACGTGTTGACCGCCAGTGGCACAATCGGAATGCCTGTGACCTTGCTGATATACGGCACCGTGCGGGAAGAACGCGGGTTGGCCTCAATGATATAGACCTTTTCATCTTTTACAATAAACTGAATGTTGAGCAGGCCCTTGACATGCAGCGCCATGGCCAGCTGGCGGGTATAGGAAACGATTGTCTCCTGCACTTCTTCACTCAGGTTAATCGGCGGATACACCGAAATGCTGTCGCCAGAGTGAATGCCCGCACGCTCTACGTGCTGCATAATGCCGGGAATAACCGAATCGATACCGTCACAGACCGCGTCGACCTCTACTTCAGTACCCATGATATACTTATCAACCAAAATGGGGTGCTTCTGCGCAATGCGGTTGATAATACCGATTTGGTTGACAATATCCTGGTCCGTGTAGGCAATCTGCATTCCCTGCCCGCCAAGCACATAAGAGGGGCGCACCAAAACCGGGTAGCCCAGCTCATGTGCAGCAGCAATGGCCTCATCACAGGTAAACACTGTGCGGCCGGCTGCACGCGGAATAGAACAGGCATTTAAAATCTCGTCAAAGCGCTCGCGGTCCTCTGCCAAGTCGATACTGTCACTGGAAGTACCTAGTACCGGAACCCCCATTTTTTCAATCGAAGCTGCAAGCTTGATGGCTGTCTGGCCGCCAAACTGGCACACAGCGCCGTCCGGTTTTTCCAGTTCAATAATATGCAGCACATCCTCAGGAGTCAAGGGCTCAAAGTACAGCTTGTCTGCAATATCGAAATCAGTGGAAACGGTCTCGGGGTTGTTGTTTACGATAATGGTTTCGTAGCCAAGGTCCCGCAGCGCCCAGACACTGTGCACCGAACAGAAATCGAACTCAATGCCCTGGCCAATGCGAATCGGACCGGAACCGATAACTATGATTTTTTTGCGGTCAGACCTCGGACTGGACTCATTTTGTGTACCATAGCAGGAATAGTAATAAGGGGTTTCGGCCTCAAACTCTGCCGCGCAGGTATCGACCATTTTATACACCGGGTGAATGTTCCAGTCATCCTCCTGCTGGCGCAGCTCTTCGACTGATTCACCGTTTAACTCGCCGATGGTGCTGTCAAGGAAACCAAAGTTTTTGGCGTGCAGCAGCAAGTCACGGGTAAGCGGCTGTGTCTGCAGCGCTTTTTCGGTCTCGACAATGGCCTGCAGCTTGCCGATAAACCACAAATCAATTTTGGTAATATCGTGAATCTGCTGGGCCGGCACACCGCGGCGCAGGGCCTCTGCACACATCCAAAGGCGGCGGTCGTCAATGTTGTGCAGACGCTTTACAATTTCCTCATCGGGCAGATCTGCAAGGGACGGGTCACGCAGGCTGTAAAGATTCTGCTCCAGACAGCGGACAGCCTTCATCAGCGCCATCTCAAAGTTTGGCGCAATGCCCATGACCTCGCCGGTGGCCTGCATCTGTGTGCCAAGGGTGTGGCGCGCACCGATAAATTTATCAAACGGCCACTTCGGTATTTTTACTACGCAGTAGTCAAGGGTCGGCTCAAAGCAGGCATAGGTTTTCTTTGTAATGGCATTTTTAATTTCGTCCAGCGTATAGCCAAGGGCAATTTTACTGGCAACTTTTGCAATCGGGTAACCGGTAGCTTTACTTGCTAATGCGGAAGAGCGGCTGACACGCGGATTTACCTCAATGACGCTGTACTCAAAGCTGTCCGGATTCAGCGCAAACTGTACATTGCAGCCGCCCTCTACCCCCAGCTCCGTAATGATATCCAGTGCGGCGGTGCGCAGCATTTGTGTTTCTTTATCGGCAAGGGTCTGGCACGGTGCAACAACAATGGAGTCGCCGGTATGCACACCGACCGGGTCCAGGTTTTCCATATTACACACGGTAATGCAGTTGCCGTTGTGGTCACGCATAACTTCGTACTCAATTTCTTTCCAGCCGGCTATGCTGCGCTCGATAAGCACCTGGTTAACACGGCTGCGCTGCAGGCCGAGTGTCGCAATTTCTTCCAGTTCCTCTTTGTCGGCAGCAATACCGCCGCCGCTGCCACCCAGGGTGTAGGCCGGACGCACAACCACCGGATAGCCGATTTTATCGGCTATTTTAAAGCAGGTCTCCAGGTCTTCGGCCACGGCGCTGTCAGCACAGGGCTGATGAATGCGCTCCATTGCCTCTTTAAACAGCTCGCGGTCCTCAGCCATACGGATTGTGTCAGCGCTGGTGCCAATCATCTCGACATGGTGCTCTTTTAAGAACCCGGATTCCTCCAGCTCGACCGCCAGGTTCAGGGCATTCTGTCCGCCAAGGGTGGGCAGAATGCTGTCCGGTTTTTCTTTGATAATCACCTTTTTTACGGTATCGGTGGTCAGCGGCTCAATATACACTTTATCGGCAATCTGCTTGTCCGTCATAATTGTGGCAGGGTTTGAGTTGATTAAAACGACCTCAACGCCCTCTTCGCGCAGCGCACGGCAGGCCTGTGTGCCTGCATAGTCAAACTCAGCCGCCTGGCCGATGACAATCGGACCGGAACCGATAATAATTACTTTTTTAATTTCAGGGCGCTTACTCAAAGCTTCTCACCTCCAAGTACTTTCATGAAGCGGTCAAACAGAAAGGCTGTGTCACGCGGGCCGCCGCAGGCTTCTGGATGAAACTGCACAGAGAAGCACCGGCCGCTCTTGTAGCGAATACCCTCAATGCTGCCGTCGTTCATGCTGATAAAGCTTGCAGCGGCGACTGCGGGGTCAATGGTCTTTTCATCCACCACATAGCCATGGTTTTGGGAAGTGATATACACACGGTTTGTCGAAAGGTCTTTCACCGGGTGGTTAATACCGCGGTGGCCGTACTTCAGTTTATAGGTATCGAAACCCTGTGCCAATGCCATCAGCTGGTGCCCCAGGCAGATAGCAAAGGTCGGGATTTCTGACTTGTATACTTTTTTAAGTTCCTCGATTCCTTTTCCGCAGGCTTTCGGGTCACCGGGTCCGTTGCTCAGCATCATGCCGTCCGGCTTCCACTCCATAACTTCTTCAAAGGCGGCGTCCCACGGGAAGCACTTCACAGTACATCCGCGTGCCACTAGAGAGCGGATAATATTGCTCTTTACGCCGTAATCCATCAGGGCCACTTTTACAGCGCCATCACCGTACACATTGCCCCCGCGCACACTGACCTGCGGCACACAGGACTCCAGCTGATAATTCTGGATTTTCCGCTTCATAGCCGCCTGGTCAATCTGCTCAAGGCTGTCTGCATAGGCAATCATGCCGCGCATCGTGCCGCTTTCGCGCAGGATACGGGTCAGTGCACGGGTGTCTATCCCCTCAAGGCCCGGCACATGGTGCGTTTTAAGGTACGAATTCAGATCTACATCACAGCGAAAATTGCTTGCTATATTGGAAACGGAACGCACAATATAGGCGCGCAGCCACGGTTTGGAAGACTCAGCGTCTTCATAGCAAATGCCGTAGTTGCCGATCATTGGGTATGTCATAACAACACCCTGCCCAGCATACGAGGGGTCTGTTAAAAGCTCCGGATAGCCGCACATGGCGCTGTTGAACACAACCTCGCACAAAACATCGTGTTCGTCGCCAAACCCGGTTCCGGCAAAGGTCGCCCCGTTTTCCAGCATCAGCAATCCTTTCATGTAATCACCAGCCATTTCTATAAATTCAGCTCTGCTTTTCATTTATGCAGAAGATTTTGTCAGTTTTTTGTCTGCGGACAGAACGATTCCCCCAGTCACAAGAGACATGGCGTCTGGCGGTCTGAGGGATTCATTCTATTATGTGAACTGCTCTGCAATGCGCTGAACAGCTTTTTCTGTATTTTCTTTTGTATTAAATGAAGTAAGGCGGAAATAACCCTCGCCGTGTACACCAAAGCCAGAGCCAGGGGTGCCTACAACTGCACAGCGCTTGAGCAGCTCATCAAAAAACTGCCAGCTGGTCATGCCGGCGGGCACTTTCATCCAGACATACGGGGAATCTACACCGCCGTAAACGGTAAAACCGGCCTTTTTGAGGCCCTGCAGAATAATACGGGCATTCTGCTGATAGTAGGCGATATTTGCGCGCACCTGCTTTTGTCCCTCTTCTGAGTAGACTGCCTCTGCAGCGCGCTGTACGGGATAAGAAACGCCGTTCATTTTGGTAGACTGGCGGCGTCCCCAAAGCTGGTTAAGCGATGTTTCGCCAATTTTCAGTTCTTTAGGGATAACGGTAAATGCACAGCGTGTACCGGTAAAGCCCGCTGTCTTGGAAAAGCTGCGGAACTCAATGGCACAGGTTTTTGCGCCGCTGCACTCGTAAATGCTGTGTGGCACACCTGGGGTAACGATAAACGCTTCGTAAGCCGCATCATACAGAATAACTGAACCGTGCTCGTTGGCGTAATCGACCCACGCCTGCAGACAGTCTTTTTGTATACTGACCCCTGAGGGGTTATTGGGGAAACACAAATAGATAAGGTCAGGCACCGTTTCAGGGAATGACGGCAGAAAGTCGTTTTCCTCTAAACAGGGCATATATACAATTTTGCTCCAGCCCTTGCCCTCGGTATATTCGCCGGCACGGCCCGCCATAACGTTGGAGTCTACATAAACCGGATAAACCGGGTCGCAGACAGCGACAATATTGTCCAAGCCAAAAATATCGCCGATGGAGCTGGTGTCGCTTTTTGCACCGTCACTGACAAAGATTTCGTCCGCATCAATGCCAAGGCCGCGGTAGTCATGGTCAGCGATTGCTTCCCGCAAAAAGGAATAGCCTGCCTCTGGGCCATAGCCGCGGAAAGTCTCTTCCCTGCCCATTTCATCGGTCGCCTTTTTCATGGCCTCGACCACTGGCTTTACCAGCGGGCGGGTCACATCACCAATGCCAAGACGCAGAATTTCTTTTTCGGGATGTGCTTTCTGGTAGGCGTCCACTTTCTTCGCAATATCAACAAACAGGTAATTTGCGGGCAATTTTGCAAAGTTTTCGTTTACTTTTACCATCTGTTTTTTGTGCTCCCTTCCGCAAATAGACAAAGAGGAATTTTTCTTATACCTCTATCGTACCATCAAAGACAAATGCCGCCGGACCCTGCATGAAAACACGGCCGGTCTTTTCGTCCCATGTGACGTGCAGGTCGCCACCGCGCAAATGCAGCAGCACGCTGCGGCCAGTTTTTCCATTCAGCGCACACGCCACCGCAGACGCACACGCGCCCGTGCCGCAGGCAAGCGTTTCACCGGAGCCGCGCTCCCATACGCGCATCTTCACTTCTGTATTGCTGCGTACCTCAATAAATTCCGTATTGACACGCTGCGGAAAAATTTCCGCGTGCTCAAACGCAGGCCCGATTTTGGGCAGGTCCAGCACATCGACATCCGGCACAAACACAACGCAGTGCGGGTTGCCCATGGAAACACAGGTAATGCGCTCTTCTCTACCGCCCACAGTATAAGGAACGTCGATTGCGCGCGTGCCTGGCAGTTTCACAGGGATCTCTGCAGGCACTAAAATTGGTTCGCCCATATCGACCCGCACCGACTGCACCTGGTCATTCTCTACCTGCAAGTACAGCGTTTTGACCCCGCTTTGTGTATCAACCCGCAAGGGGTTCTTACGGCAAATGCCACGGTCATAGACATACTTGCCAACACAGCGCACGCCGTTGCCGCACATCATTGCACGGGAGCCGTCTGCATTGTAAATATCCATTTCACAGTCGGCTCTCTCGCTCGGCTTGATAAGGATAATACCGTCAGAGCCAATACCAAAATGGCGATCACTCAGGCGAATGCTCAGTGCGGACGGGTCCTTTACGGTTTCTTGAAAGCAGTTGATATAGATATAATCGTTGCCGATTCCCTGCATTTTTGTAAACTTCATAAAGTTGCCTCCAGCTGTAAAAACAAAGAATGCGGCAAGGCTGCCAGTAGAACGCTGCACCTCCTTGCCGCAAAATATTCGTATTGCCGTCTTTTTTGACCGCTTTCATTATTTTATTCTATTTTGCGGGTGCTGTCAATCACTTTTGCATGGAAAGTTCCCGCACTGCCCATTTCCCCCCGCGGCAGCGCAGCAAAAGCTGTCCCCCGCTGTGATTCTGCAGGATTTGTAAAAGCTGCACGCATTTTGGGCAAAATGACCACTGCTTCTCTTTACAGTAAATATTAGACTGCAATTTACAATAAAATATGTCCACTTTTCAATAGAAATATAGAAAACTTATAAATTTTTGTTTGCTTTTTTGTTCATTCTATGCTACACTAAGAAACGGAAAAGCAAGCCTGATTTCTGTTAGACAGAAAATGATGGGGCAAGCGTATGTACATTTTTCCTACCTGCCTTTTGGGGATTGTGCAGGAACTGTTGTGTTGAAAAAGAAGAAAGACGCTTTCAGGTGGAAACATCTGGAAGCGTCTTTCTTTTTCGGATTCGCTGTTATTTATGGTATTTTCCGTGATTTAATATCTGATAAGCCCGGTAAATCTGCTCACACAGCATGACCCGAGCCAACTGGTGCGGGAAAGTCATGGGCGACATAGAGAGCCGCAGACGGCCTGCCTGCTTTACCTGCAGCGCAAGACCAAAACTGCTGCCGATGACAAACGAAACCTGCCCTGCATCATGCACGGCAGCTTCCTGCAAAAAGCGCGCAAGTGCGGGCGAATCCATTTCCCTGCCCTCAATACACAGTGGAACCACTGCTCCGCTGCCGCATGCGGAAAGGATGTGCTTTCCCTCTTTTTGCAGAGCTGTGTCAATCTGTGCCTGCGATGGGGAATCTGGCAGGCGGCTTTCCGGCAGTTCCGTAATAGAAAACTGCGCAAACGAGCGCAGCCGCTTCTCGTACTCTGCGCAGGCCTGCCGCCAATAGTTTTCTTTAAGCGAGCCGATACAGACGATCTGCACTTTCTGCACTAAAACACCGTCACCTTTCCCGGGTTTTCACGCGGGGCCACTTCCAGTAAAAAGTCCCGGCCGTCCTGTGCACCCATCTGGGTAAGCGCACACAGGCTGGTTGTGCGCGCCAGTTCCGGTGTATTGTTCTCTTTGCTGAGATGTGCTAAGAAAATGTGCGCTGTGCCGCTGTGCACCAGGCCGGTGACTGCCTCAGAGCAGGCCGCATTGGAAAGATGACCGCGATCTGATAAAATCCGCCTCTTGAGCGGATAGGGATACGGCCCATTCTGCAGCATACCGACATCATGATTCGACTCCAGCACAACCAGCTCTGCACCGGTAATACTGCTGCGCACTTCGTCAGAAAAATAGCCCAAATCAGTGGCAAAGGCCACCTGGTGTGCATCAGCTGTCTCTACGCAGTAGCCATAGCCCTCGGCGCAGTCGTGCGACGTGTGAAATGGACGAATACGCATACCTGCGCAGGCCACTCCCTCTTTGCCAACCACATACGCAGGGAATTTGCCATTGAGCACACTCATTTTCTGCAGCGCCTGCAAAGTACCTGCTGAGCCATACACGGGTACCTCCATGCGCGAGGCCAGAACACGCAGACCCTTGATATGGTCTGTATGTTCATGTGTCACAAAAATTGCGTGCACTGCTTTCTGCGCAATGCCGCAAGCATCCAGTTTTTCCCGAATCTGCTTTGCACTGCGCCCAGCATCGACCAAAATGCCCTCATCTGCAGAACCTATGTAATAACTGTTTCCGCTGCTGCCGCTAAAAAGCGGACAAAATACTGCCATTCTCTTTGATAGCTCCTATCCTGCGCAGGAAAGACGGGACCGCGCCGAAAAAATTCCGCTTGCCCCGCCTAATAATTCTGTATTTATGCTTTATCCAGCTTCCTGCTCTTCTGCATTATCTTTGACGGTAACACGCCGAATATCCGCCCCAACGCTCTGCAGTTTATCTACAATATTTTCATAGCCGCGCTCAATATTGCGAATCTGCTCAATCTCTGTTGTTCCTTTGGCAGAGAGCGCCGCAATGACCATGGCTGCACCCGCGCGCAGGTCGGTTGCCTTTACCGGTGCAGCAGTCAAGCTTTCGACTCCCTCTACCACAGCAAGGCGGCCATTTACAGAAATCTGCGCGCCCATGCGCTTTAATTCCTCGACATACCGGAAACGGTTGTCCCATACGCTTTCGTTTACAATACTGGTTCCCTTTGCAATGGAGAGCAGTGCCGTAATCTGCGGCTGCATATCCGTTGGGAAACCGGGGTGCGGCATTGTTTTAATATTACACTTATTCAGCTGGCCAACATAACGCACCCGCACCGCTTCGTCGTACTCGGTGATTTCCAGGCCGACTTCCTCAAGTTTGGCCATAATAGACTCCAGATGCTTGGGGATGACATTGGTCACCGTTACATCGCCGTGGGTTGCAGCGCCCGCTACCATATAGGTACCTGCTTCAATCTGGTCAGGAATAATGGAATACGTGACACCATGCAGATGCTTGACACCATAAATTTTAATAACATCAGTGCCGGCGCCGCGGATATCTGCACCCATAGAGTTGAGAAAGTTTGCCAGGTCGACAATATGCGGCTCTTTTGCCGCATTTTCAATCACAGTAACACCGGTAGCTTTTACCGCCGCCAGCATGATATTGATAGTCGCGCCCACAGAAACAACATCCAGGTAGATATTGCTTCCATGCAGCTCTTTTGCGGAAACATTGACCATGCCGCCCTCAACCGTATGCGTTGCGCCCAAAGCAGCAAAGCCTTTCAAATGCAGGTCGATGGGGCGCACGCCAAAGTTGCACCCACCCGGCATGGAAACGATTGCATGGTGGCAGCGCCCTAAAAGGGCACCCAAAAGATAATAAGAGCCGCGCATTTGGCGCGCAAGCTCATAAGAAGCCACATAAGTGCTCAGCGAGCGCGGGTCGATAATTAAAGTAGAGCGGTTGATCCAGCGCACATCCACACCCATTTCGTGCAGAATATGAATCATCGCATTAACATCGGTAATATTCGGAACATTTTCTATACGGCAGGCATCATCACAAAGAAGGACCGCGGGGATAATCGCAATCGCTGCATTTTTTGCGCCGCTGATTCTGATCTGCCCCTTCAGCTGGTTGCCGCCATTTATTAAGAACTTATCCAAGTTCTGACACTCCATTTCATGATAGTCTTCCTGTCTGCCTGCCCGCGCTTTCATCAATTATAGTATATCGCAAAGCGACAAGAACTTGAAGAAAAAAGCAATTCCATTTTTCTCCTTGCACGGACCTGCCGGCAACGGAAAAGCGGCCGAAGTTTTTGGGTAAAGGCCCACTTTTCTGTGCCGTATTCCACTAACAGGGAATCCTATTTTCGGATTATGTAAATGTACCTTTATGATAATACCGCAAGAAACGGCTGTTGTCAACCGAAAAGCAGGGTGTAAACCCTGCAGAAAAAGCGGCGCTTTTCCCTGTAAAATACAGGCAAAGTGCCGCTTTTAAAAAAGTTGCATAATTTTTATTAAAAATACGGGATATTATTTTGTGGATAGAACAGTCGCGCTCTTTTGATATGACGCAAGTGATGTTTTCGCTGTGTTTTGTGCAGCCGTTGACATCGCGGTAATCTGCTCTGCTGTAAGCTTTTGCCCTAGATAAGACACTGCCTTGGCAGAGTCGGCATTTACCAAATTGGTCGGATCAATTTTTTCTCCATTTTTATGCACCTCAAAGTGGCAGTGGGCACCGGTAGAGTGGCCGGTGCTGCCAACCAGTGCAATCAACTGACCCTGTGCGACTTTTGCGCCCTGCGCTACCAGCAGCTTACTGGCGTGGCCGTAAATGCTGCAGAAACCGTTGCCGTGGTCAATCATAATATAATTGCCGTAGCCGCCCTCATCATAGCCGGCAACCTGTACGGTGCCGCCGTCGGCCGCATAGATTGGCTGGCCCATAGCGTCGCTGCCGGAAATATCAAGGCCATAGTGGAACTTGCCCCACCGCGCAGCATAGCCGGAAGTAATGCTGGTAAGTGTTGGGACCGGCCACAAAAAGCTGCCGGTTGCAGTACCCGCTGCCGCCGTGACAACAGGATGCACTTTTGTCCCCTTTGCGGTTACTTCATCTACCGGATTGGCAGTCTGCACCGCAGACGTACTGCGTGCCGTTTCAATTCCGTCGACATACGTAATTTGATAGGTTGTTGTCTTTTTGCCATTGGCACCTTTTGTCTGTACAGTTGTCTGCCCCTGGTAAAGAGAAGCGGACGAAACTGTCTTTTTCGCGTAGGGCAACGCCTGAGAAACGGTTTGGCTTCCAACTGTCTTGATAGAAACGAGTTTTTTGCGCGGCTCCAGCTGAATAACGTCTCCGGGCTGCAATGTCTTCATATTTGTGCCAAGGTTTACTTCTGCAAGCCTTGCCGGCGTCAGGCCATTCTTTTTTGCAATAGAATCTGCAGTGTCGCCCTTTGCCACGGTATACGTTTTGGTCTTTGCTTTTTCGCCGGAAAGCAGCACCTGCATGGCATCATCCGTCACAATGCTGGCGGTGTCATACTCACCAGGCACCAATTTCATCTGGCTTAAAAATACAGCATTTTTTCCGCCGGTACTGACCTGCTCATTCGCTAAAAGGGTATTCAGCATAGTCTGCAGTTTTGCGCTGTCTGTTACTGCACCGACAAAGGTTCCATCTACATAAAGGCCTGTAGCCGCCTGTTTTTGTTTTGGCGTATTGACTGCAAACATCTGCACAGTAGAAGCGCTCTTCTGTTGTTCGGCGGCATTATCGGTCAAGGCAAAGCGCAGCTCAAACTGCTGAGCCGGCCGCACAGACGACATATTCTGTACAAAAGGAGATGCGCTGCGCAGCTGCACGCTGGCAGCCTGTGTCGTTTCGTCCCACAAAGAATGCGCGCCATATGCCGCACCGGCAGTCACAAAAAGTGCCACTGCCGGCAGCAAAAAGCGTGCTGTATGTTTCGCTCGGGAAGAAGCCGTATACACCTGTGGCAAAAGAGATTTCTTCTCTGGCAGCGAAATCTTTTTCTCTTGTTTTTTCTGATCTTCCTGCATGAAAAGCGTATCCTTTCTATCTATCTTGTTTTCAGTTTTCTTCCTGTATTTTCTAAAAACTACTAAAAACTGATTTCATTATAAAGCAAGAGTTACAAACTTGCAACCATTTCTTCTCGACAAAAAAAGCAGGTCTTTCGCCAATTTTTTGGCTTATAACCCGCCTTACGTGCATATTCGGTTTCTTTCTGTTCCTAAAGATTTAATAAATCTTAATCATTCTGTATAAGAATTCACTTCATTTCCTCTCCTTGGTATTTTTACGGGCGGTACGCAAGGTCAGCGGGCTGCCACTTTGCAATAATCGGCAAAAAGGCCTTCGCCTCTTTTACTGCGCCTGCAAGGTCATGCTCCAGATAATTGCCGCACTCTGCTTTTTTGGCTCCGGGAATCTCGCCTTTCCAGTCGGCGATCTGCTGGAAGCTCTCTTGAATCAGCGTGATAGCGTCCTGCTGACTCATGCTGCGCACAAGCAGATAAAAACCGGTGCGGCAGCCCATAGGCCCAAAGTAGATGACGCGGTCGCCAAAGCGGCTGTTGCGCGCGGCAGTGGCAAACAAATGCTCTATCGTGTGCAGCGCAGCCTGCGGCAAAAAGGGCGGCTGGTTTGGTGTGCGCATACGGATGTCGTACGTTGTAATATCGCCGTCGATACGGGAAGTATAAATGCCGGGCGTTAAGGTATTATGGTTCACACAAAAACTTGCAATTCTTCTCATAATCTGGTCTATCCTTTCCCAATAATTCTTTTACAATAGAAAAGTACGAAGCAAATCCGCACCCAGCGGGATTATGTCCTCATACAGCTGCAAAAACGTGCGGCTGTCCGCTTGGGGTGCAGTGCCCCAGGGTAGTTGCTGCAGATTCGCGTAATCAAAACTGCCGTCTTCCATAAAGCTGCGCATTTGGCTGGACTTTTGGTGCAGACCATTTTTTTCGTGCCTTTGGTAAAAGATGCGCCTAAGCCCCGTGGGGTCTGTCGTGCGCCGATAAAGGCGGCGGCAGTCGGCAGCCGCTTTTTCACACAGCTCCTCACTTTCTGCGGTACTCGTCAGTTTTCCAAATAAAAAGGCACACAGCCCTGCTGTTTGCTGTGAGGCTGTGTCTGACTTTGGCAGTGTTTTCTGCAGCGGAAAATCGGTTGGCAGCAGCCCACGCTCATAGCGCAGCAAAATGGTATCTAGGGCTGTTTCCTCTTCATTAACCAAGATCTCCGCCGGCTGCTGCGGGTCTTGTTCCTGCAGCCTCTGCGCAAAGCAGCTGATGAATGGCGTCGTCTCTTTCTGCAGAACAGCCGCGCACAAAAAGCCACATGCACAGGAAAGCGATGCGGTACCCGCAGACTGCTGTACATAAATGCGCAAAAGGGACTGCAGCTGCTCGGATGTCTGCCGCTCTACAGCTGCTGCACCAATCTTTAGTTCAGGCTGCAGAGATAAAATCTGCAGTCCCTGTGCGCCCCACAAAAAGGCTGCTTCATCAGAAACGGAATCTGCCGCTTCCTGCAGTACTTCTTTTACACGCCCTGCATACAGATAATACGTAATTGCTGCCGGCATAGCAAGCCCTCCTTTTACAGACATCTGTATTGTACCATACTGTCAAAAAGAATACTACCTGCACGCCGGGCAGGAAAGCCCCAGCTCACACAGCAGAGCCGAAAAATCTGCCGGAAAAGGCGCAGAGACAGTCTGCTCCCCTGCTGCCGGCGAAACAAAGTGCGCACCTGCACAGTGCAGCGCCTGCCGACCGATCAGCTGCCTGCTGCCGCCGTAAAAGTCATCGCCGGCAAGCGGATGACCAAGGTACGCCATGTGTACACGAATCTGATGTGTGCGGCCGGTCTCTAAAACGCAGCACACCAGTGTATGGCCGTTTGCGCTGCCAACTGCCCGCCAATGGGTTACTGCCGGTCGGCCCTCTGCACAAACCTGTTGTTTTACTTTGCTGCCGGGCACTGGACCAAGCGGCTCGCGCACCGTTCCCTGGCCACTCAGCATGCCTTCGCAAACAGCCCAGTAGGTTTTCTGTACCGTAGGCGGGACCGCACAAGCAGCATAGCGGTCTTTAGCCAGCAGAACCAAGCCGGTCGTATCGCGGTCCAGGCGGTAGAGCGGGTGAAAAGCCGGGGCTTCGCCGTGCTGTTGAAAATAAGCAAGCGCTACATCTCGCAGTGTGCCGCTCAGCTGCCCCGCGCGTGCATAAATAATCATGCCGGCCGGCTTATCCGCCGCAAGCACAGAGGCATCCTCATACAAAACCGAAAGCGGCGGCGCTCCGTTGGGGTGCAGCTCTGCCTTTTCGCGCTCCTGCGGCAGGCGCAGAGTCAGCACTTCTCCTGTATGCAGTTTATCTGTGGCGATTTTCTGTATGCCCCCTACCGTGATGCCGTTTTCAACACGCTTGCACTGTGCCAGCAGCCGCGCGGAAACCCCGCAGTATCCGCGCAGGAAACCCCGCACGCGCACCCCTTCATGAGTTTTCGGTACTGTAAAAGAAATTTCGCGCATAGTTCCTCCGTAAAAAATGCCACCCCGCAGCGCAGAGTGGCATTTCTGAAAATTTTAAATTCAGCAGACTTTTGTGATCCAGTGCATGTCGTCCGGCAGACGACCCCACTGAATACCCGTAAGAGTATCGTACAGGCGCTGGGTAACTTCGCCGATGTTGCCGCCATTGATTTTGGCGACCTCATCTTTGTAGCGCAGCTCACCGACCGGGGAAATGACAGCCGCGGTGCCGGTGCCAAAGACTTCTTCTAGTTTGCCCTCTTTTGCCGCTTTCATAACATCGACAACCGGCAGACGTTTTTCAGAAACTTCATAGCCCCACTTTTTCAGCAGTTCAATACAGGACATGCGGGTGACGCCCGGCAGAACCGTACCAACAGTAGGCGCTGTATAAATGGTGCCGTCAATCTTAAAGAAGCAGTTCATAGATCCAACTTCTTCCACGTACTTGCGCTCTACACCGTCAAGCCAAAGAGTCTGGCTGTAACCCAAAGACTCCGCAATCTCCTGTGAAATCAGGGAAGCTGCATAGTTGCCGCCGCACTTGATGTAGCCTGTGCCGCCGGGTGTTGCGCGTACGTATTTGTCCTCTACGTAAATCTTGACCGGGTTGAGGCCTGTCGGGTAATAGGCAGCAACCGGGCAGCAGATAATCATGAATTTGTAAGTATCAGAAGGCTTTACACCTAAATGAGCCTCGGTCGCAATGCAGAACGGGCGAATGTACAAAGATTCGCCGGCCTGGCTTGGCACCCAGTCTTTTTCGGTCTTTACCAGTGCCTTGGCTGCCGTAACAAAGTCCTCTTCCGGCACGACCGGCATAACCATGCGCTCGTTGGTGGATTTAAAGCGCGCAGCGTTCTTTTCCGGACGAAAAAGCTGAATGTCGCCCTTGGGTGTACGGTAAGCTTTCATGCCCTCGAAAGACTCCTGCGCATAATGCAGAACAATGGCAGCAGGGTCAAGCTGCAGCGGCGCATATGGTACAATGCGGGGATCGTGCCAGCCAATGCCGACGGTGTAGTCCATAACAAACATGTGGTCTGTAAAAATGGTGCCAAAGGGCAGCGGATCGCCCGGGGCCGGTTTCTTCTTTGGCGTTTTTGTCAGTTCATAGCGGATCTCCTGCATAAAAAAAGCCCTCTTTCGTATTATTGCCTTCTATTCTATCACATCAGTACATTGCTGACAAGGCTAAGCTTGCCAACATTATGGCACAACACCGACAAAAAGAATGTAAAGCATGTTACATTCTTTGCTATTTTCTGCAGAAGTTATTTTCCTGCAAGCAGGCGCAGCCCTTTGGGGTAATGATTCTTTAAGCGGCCGCCGCTGCATTTGCCAAAGCCGACGGTCACGCCCGCGGCCGCGACCCCGCAGTAGCCGCGGCAGGATTCTTCAGCTTCAATTTCTTCTCCGCGCAGAAAAGCAAAAACGCGCGGGTCTTCATGGGAAAGATTCACGCACTGCCGCAGCTGATCGGGACGTGCTGCCATAAAGGCCGCATGGTCAGGTTCTAAGCGCGGCGGCGCATTTTTTCGGTGCACCGGTTTTGCCTCGCCGAGCAGTACGCCGGCACGCAGCACGCCAAGGTGCATAAGCGGCGGCAGGCCCTGCGGCAGTAAATAGAGCCGCTCACCAATCTGCGCCGGCACGCCGGGCATCGGCTGCACGTACAGCTCTTTGGCAAGCTCTGCGGCGGCAGCAGAAAACGGCAGCTGAGATGCAGAAATTTCCGTACCCGGGGCGTCGCCCTCCCGACGAAGAAAAGCGACGAAGTGCCCCTCCCCGCCATCCATCGGATAAATGCGGCGGGCTGTCTGCAGCGCCGGCCGCCCTGCAGACAAGCCAGTATCTTCTAGATGAAAATCCGGATTATTCTGCAAAAATGCAGTAATGGTCCCCTCGTTTTCTTCCGGTGAAAAAGTACAGGTTGAGTAGACCAGTACACCGCCCGGCCGGACCGCCTGCCGTGCACTTTGCAGAATTGCCAGCTGCCTGACTGCGCAGGCTGCAGCATGCGCAGGGCTCCATTCCTGTACAGCGCCCTCATCGCGCCGAAACATGCCCTCACCAGAGCAGGGCGCATCTACCAGCACACGGTCGAAAAAGCCGCTCAGCGTACTGCAGAGCACATCCGGCCGACAGGAACTGACAACCGCATTTGCAACCCCAAGACGCTCAATGTTGGAAAGCAGACTGTTTGCGCGGCCGTGCACAACCTCATTGCTCCACAAAAGGCCGCGGCCCTGCAGACAGCCTGCAATCTGAGTGCTCTTTCCACCCGGTGCCGCACACAAGTCCAGTATGCGTTCCCCCGGCTGCGGGGCCAGTGCTGTTACCGCGGCGGCCGCACTGGGCTCTTGCATATAAAAGGCACCGGCGTGGTGCAGCGGCTCTCTGCCGGGACGAAACGACTCTGGCACATAATAAGAGAGCGGCGAAAATGGTGCTTTTTTTAAAGAAAACGGCAGATTTTTTTCCAGAATCTCCTGTGTGCATTTCAGCGGATTGCGCCGCAGTGCACGCAGCGGCGGCTGCTGATAACAGGCAAAAAAGGCCGAAGCTTCTGCACCCAGCTGATGCTGCATACGCTCGGCAAAGGCGGTGGGCAGCTGCAATTTCATCACTCTCTTCGTATATTTTTTATCTCCCGGTTCATACTAGACCGTGTAAGGAGGTGAGTATCTTGGATAACCAGAACTATTCTTCTGACAAATACGAGAACTGCACTCATACTGACAAAGCTCAGCAGAACGGCCAGAACAAGTCCCAGCAGTATGGCCAGAACCGCAAAACACAGAACGCACAGAACAAAAAGGATTCTTCCGATACAGAAGGCTAAAGTCGGCTGGAACAGCAAAAGCCGGGCCGGACAGCCCCGCAGAACTCTCTGCGGCACTGTCCGGTCCCTTTTTTATTTTTGGTCAGAATCCGATTTTTTATGTTCCGACAGAATCTCAGGCAGGGTTTTATCTGCCGGAGTGGAACTGCGAAAGCCCTCGCCGCGAATCTGTGCTGCCTCGCCGGCAATGATAAAGGCATCTTTATCTTCATCTTTCACAAGGTCCATGACCTGGTAAACCTCTGACCGGCTGACCGCACACATCAGCACTTCACCCTCGCGGCCGCTGTACATGCCCTTGGAGTGCATCGCCGTTACGCCGCGGTCCACTTCTTTAAAAATGCGCTGCGCAATTTCGTCCGGATATTTTGTGACAATCCACAGCACCTTACCGCTGCCGCTGTCGGCGCCGTACAGCAGTGCATCAATTACATTGGTAGAAACAAACAGGTAAATGACTGCATACAAAACGCTTTCCACACGGCGGTAAATGATTGCCGAAATGACAACGACAACCACATCGACGGACATCATCAGTTTGCCCGTGCTCAAATGGCGAAAGTGCCGCTGCAGCAGGCGCGCGACTAAGTCAGTTCCGCCGGTTGTTGCGCCGCGCATAAACACAATGGCAAGACTGATGCCCTCAAGCAAGCCACCAAAAATGGCCGCAAGCATTGGGTCGCCTTTGTAAGCCGGCAGCATAGAGCCGAACCAGTCGATTGCAATAGAGCTGAAAAGCGAAGCGACAATCGTTTTGGAAACAATTCGGTAGCCAATGCCCATAAAGGCCGCAATAAAAATCGGTATATTGATAAGAAAACTGACAAGACCGATTGGCAGACCAAAAACGTAGTTTAGCACGGTAGCAAGGCCGGTAACCCCGCCTGGCGCAATTTTATTGGGCGCCGTAAAGACCCGAATGGCTACGGCAAAGATACATCCGCTGGCAAAGTAAAGCAGCAGATCAACCAGCACGCTTTTGGCGGTTTTCTTTTGTTTTCCCGACACTTTTCCTTACTCCTCCTGCGTTTTTTTCTCTCCCTGCAGCAAAGCCCCAAACAGCTCGCGCAGGCGGTCAAGCTTGCCCTGCAAATACAAATAACCAAACAGCGCCTCAAGCCCGGTTGCTGCGTGGTACTCGGCGACAGAGGCATTTTTGGGGACATGGTTAGTATGTGCATTTCGGCCGCGATGTAAAACCGCTGTCTCTTCTTCTGTCAAAAGCGGCTGCAGCACTGCACAGTCCGCGGACTGTGCAGTACAGCAGACCTGGCGCACGGCACATCTGTGCAGGGTATTGACCGGGCGGTTTGCCTCGCACACTAGTTTTTCGCGTACAAAAAGCTCAAACACACCGTCCCCCACAAATGCAAGCGTCAGGGGACTCAGCGTTTTCGGGTCACAGGCAAGATCTAAAAAGCGTTCCATATTCTGCCTTTCCGCCTGCGGCGGCAGGCATTCTTTTTATTTTATTCTACAAAATCAAACTGTACATCATAAATGGAAACCGTGTCGCCTTCTTGTATGCCGGCCTCGCGCAGATGGTCGATGACGCCGGTCTCAATGAGCACACGCTGAAAATACTGCATGGACTCATAATCGTCGAAATTGACAGAGCGCATAACCTGAAGAAGCCACGGTGCCTCTACCAGATAGATGCCGTCCTGGTGAGTAATCTTGACCTCACCGCGCGGAATCTCCTCTGGCTTTTTCAGCGGTGCAGCTTCCGGCTCAAAGCGGCGGATAGGCGGTAGCTGGCTGAGCTTTTCGCTGACCGCATTGAGCAGTGGGGCGACTCCCTCATGAATGGGTGCCATGATGGGGAAAAATGCATAACCCTGCTTTTCGACATAGGCAGCAAAATCTGCAATATGGGCCTCATTTGTTAAGTCACACTTATTGCCCGCAACAATCATGGGGCGCTTTGCAAGTTCCGGATTGAATTTTTTGAGTTCCTCATTGATAATACGGAAATCCTCTTTCGGGTCGCGGCCCTCACTGCCGGAAACGTCAACCACATGCAGCAAAAGGCGGCAGCGCTCGACGTGCCGCAGGAACTGGTGACCCAGACCAACGCCCTGCCATGCGCCCTCGACCAGGCCGGGAATATCTGCCATGACAAATGAGCGCCCTTGCGGCAGGTGCACAACCCCCAAAACTGGGGTCAGAGTGGTGAAATGATAATCCGCAATATTAGGCTTTGCCTCGCTTACCACGCTGATAAGCGTACTTTTCCCAACATTTGGGAAACCGACAAGGCCGACATCTGCCAAAAGCTTCAGCTCCAGCTGCACGTCCAGCTCCGGACCAGGTGTGCCCGGCTTTGCAAAGCGCGGGACCTGCCGGGTTGGTGTTGCAAAATGGATATTGCCCCAGCCGCCGCGGCCGCCCTGCAGCACGCTCTGCGGCTCATCGCCGGAAATATCCGCCAACAGCCGTCCAGTGGCAGCATCTTTTACCAGAGTACCGCGCGGCACACGTAAAAGCAGGTCTTCGCCCTTTTTTCCGGAACAGCGCTTGCCACGGCCGGCCTCGCCATTTTTAGCGACAAATTTGTGCCGGTAGCGGTAATCGGAGAGGGTGGAAATGCTGTCATCGGCCTGAAAAAAGACACTGCCGCCGCGGCCACCGTCGCCGCCGTCTGGGCCGCCGGCAGCAACATACTTTTCCCTGCGGAAAGAAACCGCGCCGTCGCCGCCGTCACCCGCTTTAATATGGATTTTTGCCTGATCTATAAACATAAAAAACTCCTTCGGCGCTGCGGGCATGTCTTCCGCAGAAATAAAATAAATGTCTTTGCTAAGTGTATTCTTTCCCGAAAACAACAAAAATCCCAGGCCAGAAAAGCCCGGGATTTACTTTGCCGATTTACTGTTCTACTTCGTAAACGCTGACTTTCTTGCGATCTGCGCCCATGCGCTCAAATTTTACTTTGCCGCTTACTTTTGCAAACAGCGTATCGTCCGAGCCAATGCCCACATTCTGGCCGGGATGAATATGTGTGCCGCGCTGCTTGACGAGGATGTTGCCAGCCAACACATACTGACCGTCTCCGCGCTTTACGCCAAGGCGCTTAGACTCGGAATCACGGCCGTTCTTTGTGGAACCCATACCTTTTTTATGAGCAAATAACTGAATATTAACTTTCAGCATTTTTTACACCTCTTTATTTGTCATGTGGATCTGTTGCGGATACTGCTCTTTCAGATTTGCGAGATGAAGCCTGAGTGCCTGAAAAAACGGAGCACAGCGCTTCTGCTGCGCTGCAGACACCCGCACAAGCAGATGCCCGTCATTTTCACTTTCCTCTGCCGGGACCTGCAAAACATCCGTTACTGCATTGGCAACAAGGTAAGCAGCGGAAGAAACCGCCGCACAGACAATACTGCTGCCGCTTTCCGCGTCCTCTGCATGGCCCTGCAGCTCAAAGCCGACACACTGCCCTGTCTGAGAATCCGAAAGGAAACTGCAGGTAATCATCAGGCTTCGATAGACTCAATCTGAACCTTTGTGTAAGGCTGGCGGTGACCCATTTTGCGAGACTCGCCTTTTTTGGCTTTGTAAGTCCAAATATTGATTTTCTTTGCTTTTCCGTTTTTCAGGACTTTGCCCTTTACGGAAGCGCCCTCGACATATGGCTTACCAACGGTAAGGCCGTTGTCGCCGCTGACTGCGATGACTTTAAAGTCAACTGTGCTGTTTTCATCTGCTGCAAGCTTTTCGACAAAGACAACGTCGTCTTTTTCTACTTTATACTGCTTGCCGCCGGTTTCAATAATTGCATACATAAACTGAGAACCTGCTTTCATTAGACTCGCTATTGTAGGCGGGACCAAAAAGGCCCACTTATACCCAAAATAAGCGGCTTCATTATTTTATCATGGCTTAATCTTTTTGTCAACACATTTTAGCAGGGCTGACTGTGTTGATTAACAGCCTGTACTTAATTTTTACGCTGAGAGAGGCTGTCTGCCAACATACAGAGGAACTCAGCATTTTTGCCAAAGGGTGCCAGCGCCTGTTTGGCACAGTCGGTCAGCTTCTGCACCGTCTGCTGCGCTTTCTGCAGGCCCAGCAGCGTGACATAAGTGGCCTTGTCATTTTGCGCATCACTGCCCACCGGCTTGCCCAGGGCCTGCATGTCACCTGCGACATCCAGAATATCATCCTGAATCTGAAACGCAAGGCCCAGTGCTTTGGCATAACTGTCGGCTGCAGCAGTCTCTGTTTCGCTAGCGCCCGCTAAGACACAGCCCATCTTTGCCGCTGCACGAATCATGGCACCGGTCTTTTTGGCATCGATATCTTTTAGTTCCTGTACTGTGATCTGCCTTTTCTCATTGAGCAGGTCCAGCACCTGTCCCGCCACCATACCGTGGTCGCCGGCTGCCTTTGCCAAAACTGCGGCAGCTTTCAGGGCACGCCCGCTGCCAACCTGTTTTGCAGAAGAGTCTGCCGCAGCCACCTCAAACGCCTTAGTAAGGAGGGCATCGCCGGCCAAAAGAGCGTTTGCTTCACCAAACTGTTTGTGGCTAGAGGGACGCCCGCGCCGCAGGTCGTCGTCGTCCATGCAGGGCAGGTCGTCATGAATCAGCGAATAGGTGTGTACCATTTCCAGCGCGCAGGCAAACGGCAGCGCTGCCTGCACACTGCCGCCACAGAGCGTGCAGAACGAAAGCATCAGAACCGGGCGCACCCGCTTGCCGCCGGCCAAAAGGCTGTAGCGCATAGCACTATACAAAACGGCCTCGGGCAGCTGCGGCTCCTCGGGCACCAATTCTTTTATTTTTTCCTCGGTCATATGCGCATAGGTTTTCATCTGCGCATCAAACTCAGAGTGATTCATGATTTGCTCCTTTGCACGAGCTTTCTTTAGAGAGTGTCAGAATCCCGGCACAAAAAGAAATCTTTTGGAATACAGCTGCAGGAAAAAGCGGCTTTAACTGGTCAAAGACAAGATAATGTTCGCTTGAGTCCCAGTCATCTCCACTCTTTTCGCGGCAGGCTTCCCTCTCGGCCAAAGTACGGAACATCACGTCGCCGATGATAATTTTCCCTTGCGGCTTCAAGTACTGCAGCAATTCCCGCAGAAATGCGGCCTTCTGCTCATCTGTCAGGTGATGAAACGCATAGGTGCTGATGACGGCATCAAAGTTTTCGCCGCGCAGCTCTTGTGGCAGGCCCTTGGAAAAGTCCGCCTGTACCAGCTTTGCCTCCGGCATTTTTTCCTGTGCTGTTTCTACCATTTTAATGGAAAAATCAATACCCGAAATTCTGCACCCGGAATCATACAGCTTCTTTGTCAGTTTTCCTGTACCAAAGCCGAAGTCAAGCACAGACGGCTGTTTTTCGGTATCAATTTTATGGTAAACAGTGCGCAGCACGGTCTGGTAGCCGGCAAACGGATATTTCTGTGCTGCCTCAGTTTCTTTTACGCTTTCGTCATACGTATCCGACCACTCGTCAAATCCTTCTTCATCACGCATGTTTAAAATACCTCCCAACAGATTTTTTACGTTTTTGTATCAGCCGAAGCTTTTCCCTCGGTGACTATTTTCATCTTTTGCTCTGCTTTCTGCAGCTTATCATAACAGAAAGCAGTCAGTTCAACGCCCTCTTGATAGAGCTTCATGGTTTTATCCAGCGGTGCACTAGCGCTTTCCAGCTGCTGTACCACCTGCGCTAGTTTATCCATAGCCTGCTCAAATGTCATTTTTTTGTTCATGCAGGTCCTCCTTTTTCTCCACCATACAGGAAAGTGTCCCCTGATGCATGCGCACACGTACCCGCTCGCCTACAGAAACCTCTTTGGGATCCGTCAGCACACAGCCGCCGGCGTCGGTTACGAGCGAATACCCGCGGGACAATACGCGCAGCGGATTTAGGTCCTCCAGTCTACCTGCAAGGGTGCGCAGCTCCTGCCGGCGCAGCTGCGTCGGCTTTTCCAACGCTTCCTTTAAAGACTGCGATAGCAGATCCAGCTGCATACGCTCATCATTAAGCCGATTTTCCAGCCCTGTATGCAGAGAGACTGCCGTCTGCAGAAGGGTTTCTTTCAACTCGGCAGCATCCGGTGCGGCAAGCTCAGCAGCAGCACTCGGAGTAGGGGCACGCAAGTCAGCGGCAAAGTCCGTAAGGGTCACATCTGTTTCGTGTCCCACCGCCGAAATAACCGGGACGCTGCACGCGGCCACCGCGCGCACGACTGCCTCCTCGTTAAAAGCCCATAAATCTTCGGCACTGCCGCCGCCACGGCCGATAATCACAACGTCTGCACACTGTCTTTGACTGAAGCTCTGCAGTGCCTGCACCAGCTGCGGTGCCGCCTCTGTCCCCTGCACCGCCACCGGGTATAAAAGGATCTCTGCCAGCGGCCAGCGCCGTGACAGCACATTCTGTATATCGTGGATAACTGCGCCGGTCGGTGAAGTGATGACGCCGATTTTTGTGGGGCAGCGGGGCATCTGCCGCTTGCGGGCCTCATCAAACAGGCCCTCTTTCTGCAGCTTTTCTTTCAGTTGCTCATAAGCTACCGCCCGCTCGCCCGCGCCGACCGGCTGCATTTCTTCCACATACAGCTGATACTGCCCGGAAACTTCATAGGAAGAAACGCGCCCGCGCACCAACACCTTCATTCCGTTTTCCGGATGAAAGCGCAGCCGCCGTGCAGCGGAAGCAAACATGACTGTCTTAATGGCACATTTTTCGTCTTTTAAAGAAAAGTACAGATGTCCTGAGCGGTAGTGGTCGGTAAAGTTGCTGATTTCCCCCGCCACATAGACGCAGTGCAGGTTGTCATCGCCTTCGAGCAAAGACTTTACGTACTGGTTTATCTGCGTCACGGTCAGTACAAAACTCTGCTTCACAGAAGGCCCTCCTCACGTGCCGCCAGCACCGCCACCCCGGCAGCATTGTCCGCAGAAAAAATGGGTTCAGCAAAACAGGCGCCGTACTTTTGTGTCAGCGCTTTTCGGATAAACTGATTTGCCATCACTCCACCTGCAAAGACCAGCGGCAGGCCGGGGTGTTCCTTCAGCAGCGCGGCCGCCATCGCGTCCAGTGCGGCAAGCACACTGCACAGACAGTACTTCGCGATATCAGCCGCCGGCTCATTTTCCGCTTTCATTTTCTGACATTTGTTTTCAATACCGGAAAGGGAACAGTCTGCGCCCTTCATCGAGGGGTGAACACGAAACTGCCGCTGTGACTGCGCCGCCAGCTTTTCCAGCTGCGGACCGGCCGGGAACGGCAGACCCAGAAGCTTTCCGACGCGGTCTACGGCCTGTCCGCCTTTTAAATCCAGCGACTGAGCCAGCAGCGTGACTGTAAAAGGCTCTTCGCCGCCGGGACTCGCCAGTACCGCTTCCGTCGTACCGCCGGAAACATGGAATGCAAGAAAGGGCTTTGAAAACAGATCCAGCCGCTTTGCCGACCACAACGCCGCCGCGATATGCCCCTGCTGATGAGAAAACAGGTGCAGTGGCACACCGAATGCGGCCGAAAGCGCCCGCGCAGCGCCGTGGCCAACCGTAAAGCAGGGCATATAGCTGCCCAGCTGGGTGCGCGGCCGTGTAGAGCAACCCACAGCTTTTAGGTTTTTGAGCGGCTCCTCTTTCAGTAGAGCTTCCAGCAGCTCTGGCAGCTGCTGCACGTGGTGAAATACCGCGTCACTCTGCCGCAGGCCAAGCTCCCCTTTTTTTACCGGCAGCAGGCGTTTCTGCTGAAAGATTTCTCCATCCCGAAAAAGCGCAGTACTCGTGGTGTAGTTGCTGGTATCCAGTGCAAGGATCTCACTCATTCTGCGGCAGCTCCTTTGCAGCGCTGCCCAAAATGCCGTTTAAAAAGGGCGGATCCCCTGCATCGCCGTACTGTTTGGCGAGCTCGACCACCTCGTTGATGGAAACACTCACCGGAATTTCTTTTTCCCATTTCATCTCGTACAGAGCCAGCCGCGCAAGTGCCAGACACACCCGGGAAAGGCGCTGCAGCGACCAGCCACGCGCGTACTTGCTGATCAGCTGGTCAAGCTCTGCCTGGTGTGCTTCTGCGCCGCAGGCAATTTTTACGGCAAAGTCATCTACCGGCACAGGTGCCTGGTTTTCGCTGTCTTCCGGCACAAAAGAGCCGGCTTCATTCGCGTAATCGATCAATTCATCAATTGTGCCGCCGTTAAGGCTTTGCTCAAACAGCAGGCAAAAAGCCTGTCTGCGTGCTTCATGTCGTTTCATAGTTACCCCCAAAATGAAAAAATCCCCCTGAGCGGAGGATTTTATGCAGGAACTGTTCATTTGTCAAATTCCGCTTATCATTAGTATAACACGCACGTACCAGGACTTGCAAGGAAAACACCAGAAACCCGCGCGGCGTTTAAGAAGCTTTCTGTTCTATCACTTTGATTTTATCATAAGAAACGCCTGTCTGCCCCGAAACGGTATCTTTTACCAGCAGCGCGGCGTTTTCCATATTGGTGCTGCCCTCTTTTACGACCACGCTGCATTCGCCGTTTTCCAAAAACACGACACAATCCGAAAAGCCCTTTGCCTTGAGAATGCTTTCGGCATTGCTTTCTTTTAGCTGGTTTTGTGCAAGGTCTGCCGACTGTTTGACAGCCTCTTTTTTCGCGGCGTCACTCGAGCCCGCGTCAGTCAGCGTTTTTTCCAGCATCTGCGCCGCATTGTCACGGGCTTTTTGGCGGTTTAGGCGCGCCTCGGTAAAGTAATCGCTGCCGGAAGATGCTGCGGCCTTGGTGCTGGAAGCTGCCGATGAAGCAGACGATGCAGCCGAAGGATTACCGGAACTTGCGGCAGAAGACGATGCCTCTCCAGCATTGACTAGCTGCACCTGCCCTAGGTCACGCGATGCGGCTGCATCTTTTGCAAGGACCTGATTCCCATTGGAAAACCTCCAGTTCAAATAAACGGCCGCCCCCAGTGCCACCACTAGCGCGGCCAGTACCAGCTGACGCTTTTCTACCTTCATTCTGTACTCCTCCATTCGCTTTCCCGTAAACGGACTGTGTCCGGATTTTCTGATTATTTTATGTTTATGCGGTACACTGCCTGAGAATACCAGGAATCTATGGACTACGCCGACGGCACAATGCAGACCCGGGCACTGCTGACCCCTGCCGCAGCGGAAACCGCCTCAAGTACGGCCTGCTGTACGGCAGGCTGTGCGGCACCAGGGCAGGCAACCACTACTCCCTGCACTTTAGGCTGCCGGCGGGTGACTGTCAGGGCGTGTTCACTGCCGTCTGCGTCTTTTACAATGATGTATCCAGTTTCCTGGCTGTCGGTATTTTGACCGGAACTGCCCTGTTGCTGGGTCGCGCGCTTTTCTTCCTGCGCATAGATTTCGGCACTGCCCTCTTCCAGAGTCACCAGCACATGCGGGGTACCGGCGCCCTGGATATGTCCAATTATCGAGGTCAGTTCCTGCTCAAGCTTTTTAGCATAGGTGTCATCGGCTGCGGCAGCGCTGACGGTACTGCTGGCTGCCTGCGCTGTGGAAGACGTGCCTTTGCTGCCGCTGGAAAGAATACTGGACAGGAAAATAAGCCCGATACCCACGACGCCGAGAATCAGGACCGCCCGACGGCCGGTATCACTGTGCGAAAGTTTTTGCAGAAATCCTATTTTTTTATCTGTTTCATCCACTGCTTGTCACCTCCACATCCACGCCCAGTGTTTCTTTCAGTAGGGCCTTGGCCCGCTGTATGTTTCCACCCTGCGGCAGAGTAACCAGCACACTGACGGTACAGGTCCTATTGCCGGAAGTACACTGCAGCTGCGTGTCAATTTTGCTGTACGGAATGCCTGCATGCTGCAGTGCGGCTGCGGCAATACTCTCTGTCTGTTTTTGCACAGCGCTTTCCTCCTGCTGCTGCACCAGCTTGGTAAAATCCGATACAGCTGTACTGGAAGTCCTCTGCTGCTGCGCTGACGAAAGTTTTGGGATTGTCTGCAGCAACGGGTTAATGATGGCACACAACACTACAGCCCCCATAATCAACCGGAGCATTTTGCGCATGGAGCCGTCCGGCGCCAAAAAGCGAATCATTGCTGCCGCAACCGCCAACGCACACAACCCGCCCGCCCACGCGCGAATCACGACGCACCGCCCATGGTCAGCATAACAGTGCACGAAACAATCAACACCGTCATAGAGCACAGCAAAACTGCCAGCAGAATTTCCAGTACATTTCCGCAGGCCTGCAGTAAAGTTTCTACTTCTCGCAAATCAAAGACCTTGCTGACTGCAGCACAAAGCTGCAGCATCAGCATCCACAAAAGGCTGCTGAGAATAATCGGCAGAAACAGTGCAAACAATGCCAGCAGTACAAAAGCACCAACACCGGAGCGGAGCATCTGCACACAGCCCGTCACAGCCCCCAGCGCATCGCTTAAAGAATTTCCCACGACCGGCACCGCGCTGCTGACTGCAAAGCGCACAGCCCGCCCTGTCATGGTGTCGGTGCCGCCGGCCACCAGCTGCCGCATTCCCAAAATACCTGTAAATAACGTCATAGAAAGGCCTAAAAGCCACTTGACCGCTTTGCTGAAAAAGCGAAAAATACCCAAAAGGCTTATGTCGGGCGAAATGGCCGAAACTACCGCCATGGCAAGGCAGATTTTCATAGCTGGAGCGAACACGCAGGCCGACAGCACCTGCAGCGCATTGCCCGCTGTGGTCAGCATAATCTGCATTGAGGCGGCACTTGCCGGGCGGCCGGCCGCCGCCAGTACTGCTGCCCCCACCGGCACCGCTGCCAGCGTAAACCCACACGCGGTCTTAATAATTGAGGCCGCCCGCACCAACACCTCCACAACTGGCTCAATAATGCCGACGCAGATGCTCAAAGCGGCAATTACATCTGCAACCCCGCCCAGCGGCCGATCCCCGAAAGAAAGCTTCATAGAATTAACCAGTGCACAAAGCAAAATAATGCCTAGGCAGGCACCGGCTGCATGAAGTGGTCCTTTTCCCTCTGTACCGGCAATACCGAACACGGCTGAAAAGAATTTTTTGGGGTCAAGGTTTCCAATACTCTGAAAGTGATTGTCGTCCACCCCAAAATTGGCAATTTGCTTTCTCGTTTCTTCCGGCAGCTTTCCCGGCAGCTGGTCGGCGCCGCTCGCCTGCGCCTGCTGCGCGTAATAGCTCTCTGCTGTGCTTTGACTAGAACTTTCTGCGGCAGCAGACGGAATGCAGGCGCAGGCCGTGGCCAGTAAAGCAGCCAGCAGCGCCACCACGCCGCGGAAAAGCTTTTGTGAAATTCTGCCTTTCATACTTCCCCCTACTTTTTCACCAAAGCTGCCGCAATAGAAGCCACCCGCGCAAAAAGTGGCAGCGCCAGTACAAGAATACTTACCCGGCCGGCGAGCTCCACTTTATTGGCAAGTGCACGCTCCTCTGCATCGCGGCAAGCATCTGCCGCAAACTGTGTAAGAAACACGACCCCCAGCGTGCGCAGCAGAATGCCGCTGTACTCCCCGCCGACCCCCGCCGCAGACAACAGACTGGAAATCTGCCGAAGCGCAGGCAGTACTGCCTGCAAGATCTCCAGTGCAATTAAAATACCGGCGGCAATGCGCAGCACCATGGCGTACTCGCTGCTTTCTCGGCGCAGCAAAGCAGTAAACACCGCCGCAATAAGCGCCGCGCCGATCACCCCTGTCAGATTCATATTCACAGCCCAAATGTAGACTTGATGGTGCGAAACAGGACATCGATCTGCTGAATGATCATCATCAGCACCACGATCAGCCCTGCCAGCGTTGTCATCATTGCCTGCTCTTCCCGACCGGAACGAATCAGCAGTTGATTTAAGACGGCCACAATGATGCCGATTGCGGCAATTTTAAAAATCAGGTCTACATTCATGCAACGTCCCTCCGCATTCCTTTACAGTAATACCAGAGCAAAAATAAGCCCCGCGCAGACACCCAGCATGCGGTAAAGCCGGCCGTCTTTCTGGTAGGTTTTCTGTGCTTCCCCTAATTCCTGCCTGGTCAATTCCTCATACAGGCTGCAGTGCGCAAGCTGGCCCTGCACATCCGTTGCACCGAAGCCTTCACCGAAATCCCGCAGCAGCACGCGCTCCTGCGGCGTAAGGGCCGGGTTTGCGGCGGCTTTTCGCCACGCCTGCACAAATGGCTGACCTTCTTGTACCGCCTGAAAATATGGCTGCAAAAAGGAAAGTTTTTTTCCGTGGCGCTCCACGATTTCTTCCACTGGCGCCGCCGTATAAGATATTTCCGTTTTTGCCTCTGCTAAGAACTGCAGAAAAGCCTGCAGCCGGTCGCGTCTTCTGCGCAGCTTACGCGATTGCAGGCAGCCCGCCGCTGTTCCCGCGAAGATGAGGCAGAGCGCCCCCACCGCTTTGAGCAAGCAGATCACCTGCCTTTACAAGCTTTGTGATCCTGCCGGGTTTTCCGCCCGCCAAAAGGGCAACATGCTGAAAAGCGCCGCTCTGCAGCATGGCATACGCCTGTGGTCGTGACGCAAGCTGCTCTAAACTGCCCGCGTGAATACTTGCAACAACGCTGGCACCGGCATTTACGCTCTGCAGCAGGGCTTCTGTCTCCTGCCGCGTTCCGAGTTCGTCACAGATGAGATACTCCGGCGACAGGGTGCGCAGCGCCATCAGCATGCCCTCTGCTTTGGGAAAACCGTCCAGTACATCGCAGCAGGGACCAAGGTCGCTGCCGTACTCTCCGCAGCTTGCTCCGCAGAGCTCACCGCGTTCATCTACAACGGTTACTTTATGAATACGCCCGCAGGCACCGCTGGAAAGCTGCCGTGCAATATCCCGCAGCAGGGTCGTTTTGCCGGAAGCCGGCGGCCCCGCAAGCAGCAGCCCGCCGCTTAAATCTCCGGCACGCTGCAAAAGCGGTTGTGCGCACCCCTCGATTTGCCGGGCGATACGCAGATTGACAGAAGTGATGTCGCGCATACCGCTGACCCTGCCGCCGCTGAAAACGGCCGTGCCGCCAAGACCCGCGCGGTGGCCGCCGCGCAGTGTAACATAACCTTCACGTATCTGCTCCTGATAGCTGTAAACTGAAAAGCTGCATAAGGTACGGAAAGATTCATATAAATCTGTTTTAGTGGCACAGATGCCGTTCTGCGGCAGTGGTGTCACACCGCCGTCAGTTAAAAACCAAGTGCTGCTGCCGTTCCAAAGGCAGACCGGCCTGCCAACATGCAGGCGTATTTCTGATACTTTTGCCTGTATTTCTTCCGGCAGACGCAGCAGCAGCACCCGCAGCCGCGGGCACAATGCCGACACTGCCTGATGAAACTTCTGTGCATTTTCTGTTTCCATTTTCATTTTTGGTTTGTCCCACCTTTCCCATGTCCCTATATCCTATGAAGCCCCTTTGCCGCTTAGAACCGGCAAAGGGGCAGCAAAAAGCGCCGCGGGGCATTTTACCTGCTCCACGGCGCTTTTATGTTTTTGTATTTTATTTATCGGCCGGTACAATATATTCATAATCGAACGCTGTACGTGCACAAACGACCTCGTGCACTAGTTTTTTAATCTTTAGATGCTCCGGATGTGTCTGGTAAGCCTCCTGTGCAGCTTTGTCAGTAAAATCCGCTATCAGGCACATATCGTACTCACCGCCGTTATAGTTGACGCCAACGTCAATGGCGGTAAGGCCCTCTACAACGCCCAACAGAGATTTAAAACGGCTGCGCAGACCGGCTGCGGTACCTGCGGCATTGCTGCGCTGGGCTTCTTTCAGCTTCCACAAAACAATATGTTTGACCAAAATTGCATTACCCCCTTTGTTTTCATAAACAGGCTTCAACATAAACTCCGCAAATTACTCAGTACAGCATTCTGTACCGATAGTGCCATTATATCATAAATGAATCGGGGGAAAAGCAAAATCTGTTTTTTACCTGAAAAATTGTTGTTCTGCACAAATTACCTCTGGTGCTTTAGCAGTTTTCACAGTGAATCTGCTCTAAAATATGCTGTAAAGTCTGTGCAGAGAGCGCAAAAGCGCGCTGCTCATTTTCATCCAGTGCAATGTCCAGCACATGCTCGGCGCCGCCGCTTCCCAAGATGGTAGGCACCCCCATACACACCCCCTGCAACCCGTAGTGGCCCTGTATCAGGCTGCTGACCGGCAAAATACTGTGTTCGTCCCGCACAATACACTCACAGATACGCCTCACTGCCAAAGAAATCCCGTAATAGGTGGCGCCTTTCTTTTCAATAATCCGGTAGGCACTTTCCTTTACCTCTTTATACAGCTGCTCCTGATGAAAAGCGTGCTGCCGAAAGCCACGCAGTTCACATAAATCATTGAGTGGCACACCGCTGATATTGGCGCTGCTCCACACTGCAAGTTCGCTGTCGCCATGCTCACCGATAATAAATGCGTGTACACTGCGCGGGTCAACATCTAAGCGGCGGCCGACAAGGTACTTTAGGCGGGCGCTGTCCAGCACGGTCCCGCTGCCGATGACCCGCTGCGGCGGAAATCCGGAAAGCCGCAGCGCAACCCATGTGAGGATATCTACTGGATTGGAAACCACCAGCAGAAAGGCATCTTGATTGTACTTTACGATTTCCGGAATGATTTTTTCAAAAATACGCACATTTTTGTGTACCAAATCTATGCGAGACTCACCCGGTTTCTGCCCAGCGCCAGCGGTAATGATGATAACACCCGCATCTTTTAGGTTTTCATAGCTGCCGGCATAAATCTCCATTGGTCTGGTAAAGGGCAGGCCGTGGCTCAGGTCCATAGCTTCGCCCTCTGCTCTGTTTTTATCGACGTCGATTAAGACCATTTCACTGAAAACGCCACGGTCCATCAGTGCAAATGCACTGGAAGCACCCACATAACCGCAGCCAATAACCGCGCATTTCTGCATATCTACCATTTTGCATTCCTCCTGTTTCTCTTCCAGTATTGCCCGCTTTACAAAAGCCATACGGAAGCAGCAGGATTTTTTATGCCGGCACACAAAAAAGCGGCGCACCCATTCTTTTGCAGGGCCGCCGTCTTCTTGTTTAACTCTCAGAGTTTACGGGCTGTTTTCAGTCCTCACCCTGCAGTGCGTCAAATCCGGTTTCACCGGTACGCACTTTCACAACATCACGCACATCGTAGACAAAGATCTTGCCATCGCCGATGTGGCCGGTATACAGAACTTTCTTTGCAGTGTCGACCACTGTCTTGACCGGGATTGCGGAAACAACCATTTCCAGCTTGACCTTTGGAAGCAGATTAACGTCGTCAATCTTTACACCGCGGTAGTATTCCTGACGGCCTTTCTGCGTGCCGCAGCCAAGTACGTGGGTAACGGTCATGCCCATAATACCGATATCATTCATGGCCTTTTTCATATCTTCAAAGCGGTTCTGGTTAAAGAGCATAACAACCTTTGTCAGCGGAGCTTCCGGATTTGCGGAAGTCGACGGTGCAGGCATATGCTCGACCGGAACAGACTTTTCAACAGAAGCAACCGAAGCCTTAAAGGCGGTTTCGGCACGAACCTTACCTTCGCTGATGCCTGTCAAAACAGCTGGAGGCATCGGCATAAAGTCAGCGTAAGAGCTGGGAATGCCATGCTCGGTAACATCAAGGCCGCGCAGTTCTTCTTCTTCGCTGCAGCGCAGGCCGATGGTGTGCTTCAGAATCTGGAAGACGACGGTAATGCTGACGGCAATGAAAGCCGCAACAGAAACAACGCCAAGCAGCTGTGTACCCAGCAGCTTAAAGCCGCCGCCGTAGAACAGACCCGAGTTTTCACCGAACGTATCATTCATCGGGTACTTTGCAAACAAACCAACAAGGATGGTGCCCAAGGCACCGTTTACACAGTGCACGCCAACTGCACCGACGGGGTCATCAATGTGCAGCTTTTTGTCCAGCAGTTCAACGCCAAAAGTGACAGCGAAGCCGGAAATAATGCCGATAATCAAAGCGCCAACCGGAGTGACCGTGTCACAACCGGCAGTGATGGCAACCAGGCCTGCCAGAGCGCCGTTCAGGGTCATGGAAATGTCAGGCTTGCCATAGCGCAACCAAGTGAAGATCATAACTGTGCAGGTAGCAACTGCAGCGGAGATGTTGGTGTTCATAAAGATAAGACCGGCGGAAGTGATGGACTTTGTGTTGTCCATGCAGACAGTGGAGCCGCCGTTGAAACCAAACCAGCAGAACCAAAGAATAAATACGCCCAAAGCGCCCAAAGTTAAGCTGTGCCCTAGTATTGCACGCGGCTTGCCGTCTTTGTCATACTTGCCGATACGGGGCCCAAGGATGATGGCGCCAACCAAAGCGCAAATGCCGCCGACCATATGTACAGCGGTGGAACCGGCGAAATCATGGAAGCCGAGCGTGGAAAGCCAGCCGCCGCCCCAGATCCAGTGGCCGGTAATGGGGTAAAGGATACCGCTGATGACAGCGGAATAAATGCAGTAAGAAATGAATTTCGTGCGCTCTGCCATAGCGCCGGAAACGATTGTAGCAGAGGTTGCGCAGAAGACGGTCTGGAAAATGACGTATGCCCATTTAGGTACGCCTGTAGGCAGAATCTGTGCATAAGACTGCTGAATGCCAGGGTCGAGCCAGCCGAAAAAGCCATTGCCGGCACCAAACATGACGCCAAAACCGATTAAGAAAAACAGAGGTGTTCCGATACAGAAATCCATCAAGTTTTTCATAATGATGTTGCCTGCATTCTTTGCTCGCGTAAAGCCGGTTTCAACCATTGCAAAGCCAGCCTGCATGAAGAATACCAGTGCTGCACCCACCAAAGTCCATATGGTGTTTACAGCCGAAGCTGCTACAGTTCCATTCATAAGATTACTCCCTTATTCTTATTTGTATATCTTTATATATATATAGAAAAAGAGCCGTGGCAGAGTGATTCCTCTGCTGCGGCTCCATTGCCTTTTGCATAAGTAAATTTTGTTTCTTTTCAGTTAAACATGATAAATCAAATCAGAGTAGGTTGGGAAAGGCCAGTAGGCAGTACCGGTCACAGTTTCCAGCTTATCGGCATCGCCGCGCAGGGTTTCCATTGCCGGCAGGACCAAGTCTTTGTAGGCACAGGCGTTCTCTTCAAAGTTAGAAATTGCCGCAGCTTTGTCGACAGCGTCCTGAAGATCGTATGCTTCATCATAGACCTTTGCGCTCAAGTCGCTGAGCATTGTCACACGCTCATACTCGACGTGGCAGTTCATATTCGGATTCATTGCCTTCTTGTGCGTAAACGCAAGGCTCAGGTCATCCACATATTTTTCGACTGCCGGCAGGATCTGCTTGTTAACCATATCTATCATGGTCAAAGCCTCAATATTGAGGGTCTTGCTGTAGTTTTCCATTGAAACTTCATAGCGAGAGCGCATCTCAACTTCGGTAAAGATATGGTGTTTGGTAAAGAGCTCGACATTCTTTTTGTCGAGGAAATGCGGCATGGCATCGACTGTAGTTTTCAAGTTCAGCAGGCCGCGCTTTTGGGCTTCTTTTACCCACTCATCGGTGTAGCCATCGCCATTAAAGACAATGCGCTTGTGCTCTTTAATAGTCTTGCGCACCAGGGAATCCAGGTCTTTCTTAAAGTTTTTGCTCTTTTCGAGTTTATCGGCAAAGCCCTCAAGTTCTTCCGCAACAATGGTATTGAGCACAACGTTCGGCCCAGAAATGGATGCTGCGGAGCCAAGCATACGGAACTCAAATTTATTGCCGGTAAAAGCAAAGGGAGAGGTGCGGTTGCGGTCTGTGCTGTCTTTCGGGAAACGCGGCAGCGTATGTACGCCGACTTTTAAAATTTCTTTATCTTTCTGGCTGTACGGCTTGCCTTTTTCGATGCACTCCAGGATTTCGGTCAGCTCGTCACCGAGAAACATGCTTAAAATAGCCGGCGGTGCTTCGTTGGCACCCAAGCGGTGGTCATTGCCGGGACTTGCAACGGAAATGCGCAGCAAATCCTGGTATTCATCAACTGCTTTTACGACTGCAACCAGGAACAGAAGGAACTGCGCGTTTTCCATAGGGGAATCGCCGGGCTCAAGCAGATTGTCACCGGTATCTGTGGAAATAGACCAGTTGTCGTGCTTGCCGGAACCATTGACACCCTCAAAGGGCTTCTCGTGCAGCAGGCAGTACATACCGTGGCGCTCTGCCACTTTCTTCATGACTTCCATGGTCAGCTGGTTGTGGTCTGCGGCAACATTGGTATTCGTAAAAATCGGCGCCAGTTCATGCTGAGCAGGTGCAACTTCATTGTGCTCTGTCTTTGCCAAAACGCCCAGTTTCCAAAGCTCATCGTCCAGGTCGCGCATGAAATCGGCCACTTTCATTTTAATTGTACCGAAGTAGTGGTCTTCCAGTTCCTGCCCGCGCGGCGGGCGTGCACCAAACAGGGTGCGACCGGTCAGCACCAAATCTTCACGCTGATTGTAAAGGTTGCGGTCAATCAGGAAATACTCCTGCTCGGGGCCGACAGTGGAGTTAATGCGCTGTGTTTTGGTGTCGCCAAACAGTCTCACAATGCGCAGTGCCTGTTTATTGAGCGCCTCCATAGAGCGCAGCAGCGGTGTTTTTTTATCCAGTGCTTCGCCAGTGTAAGAACAGAATACTGTAGGGATACAAAGGGTCTTTCCTTTAATAAAGGCATAGCTGGTGGGGTCCCATGCGGTATAGCCGCGGGCTTCAAAGGTGGCGCGCAGCCCGCCGGATGGAAAAGAGCTGGCGTCCGGTTCCCCACGGACTAATTCTTTACCGGAAAACTCCATCATCACGGAGCCATCCCCTGCAGGGGAAATGAAGCTGTCGTGCTTTTCGGCGGTAATACCGGTCATGGGCTGAAACCAATGGGTAAAGTGCGTACAGCCATTTTCCAGTGCCCAGTCTTTCATCGCGCTGGCCACCGTGTTGGCAATACCCACATCCAGGCTTTTTCCTTCCTGAATGGTTTTCTCCAATGCTTTAAAGGTGTCGCGCGGAAGGCGCTCCTGCATAGTCCGCTCATCAAAGACCATGCTTCCGAAGATTTCCGGCACAGATGCTGTTGCCATAACGTAATCCCTCCAGGTATCAAAAGATTTCCTGTAAATAATATAGGCAAGAATCATTTCCTGCACAAATGCTAACTGAAAATTAAATAAAAAAGGCACGGCGGCCAAAAAGCCGCAGCGCCTTTGCTACTATGCTTTGCATTATATGCCTGCAGGTGATATTTGTCAATAGAAAATATGGAAATTGAAGCACAAACTTTAAAAACCGTCATTCTTACTCACTGGTAAGAGTAAGCCACGGCTAAAATTGATAATTTTGCAGGAATCTTCTGCCGACATGCAAAAACGCGCGAAAAAGCGTTGACGAATACAATCTATATGCGTATAATAAGGGGCAGTGAACAAAGGCGTTCATTACAAGGGGATTTTCTGTAAATTCCGTGTAATGAATGCTTTTTTTATTGTTTGCTTTACTTTTTTGAGTTGTTTTTGTTTCTTCTTTCTTTTATTAAGCTTTTAGGGAGGCACTCGTCATGCAAAAAGAAGGCCAGATCCATATCCCCTCCGGCTGCGCGATTGCAGGCATTTTCTGCAAGGACGGCAGACGCGTCAGCGGCGAAAGCATGATTAATTCGATTCGGATTATGCACGACCGCAGCAACGGGCTGGGTGGCGGCTTTGCCGGCTACGGCATTTACCCCGAGCATAAGGATGCTTACGCATTCCATGTATTTTACGACAGCATCACCGCAAAAGAGCAGGTGGAAGATTTTCTTGCCCATCACTTTGAAATCGAGAGCCTGTCAAAGATCCCAACCCGGCAGACTTTGGGCATTACCGATGCGCCCTTGATTTGGCGCTACTTTGTTTATCCGCTGCCACGCAAGCTGCACGATGCACAGCTGGATGAGCGCGAATATGTGGTGCGCTGCGTGATGAATATTAACGCTCATATTGACGGCGCCTATGTCTTTTCTTCTGGCAAAAACATGGGTGTCTTTAAGGCAGTCGGCTACCCCGAAGATGTCGGCCGGTTTTATAAACTGGAAGAGTACGCGGGCTACTGCTGGACCGCTCACGGCCGCTACCCCACAAATACACCGGGCTGGTGGGGTGGTGCCCATCCTTTTGCGCTGCTGGATTACTCTATTGTACATAACGGCGAAATTTCGTCTTATGACGCAAACCGCCGCTGTATTGAGATGTATGGCTACAGCTGCAACCTGATGACAGATACAGAAGCCATTACTTATATTGTAGATTACCTCAACCGCCGGCAGGGCCTGACCTTGGAAGAAGTCGCCAATGTCATTGCGGCGCCTTTCTGGAGTACGATTGAGGCAATGCCCGAGCCAAAGCGCAGCCAGCTCACTTACCTGCGCAATACATTTGCAAGTTTACTGATTACCGGGCCGTTTTCCATACTGCTGGGCTTCAACGGCGGCCTGATGGCTTTGAATGACCGGCTGAAGCTGCGCTCTATGGTAGCCGCACAAAAGGGTGAAACCATTTATGTTGCAAGTGAAGAGAGCGCAATCCGCCGTATACAGCCGAGCCTTGACCAAATTTGGTCGCCCATGGGCGGCGAACCGCTGATTTTCAGACTGAACGAAGGGGTGGAATTCTAATATGGCCATCAATTATATTGTACCAGAATATGAAGTTCTGCGTGACCCGCAGCGCTGCATTGCCTGCCGTGTCTGTGAGCGTCAGTGTGCCAATGAAGTGCACCGCTATGACCCGGAACTCAACTGCATGCGCAGCGACGAAACCAAGTGTGTCAACTGCCACCGCTGTGTTTCGCTGTGCCCAACCCATGCACTGAAAATTGTAAAGAATTCAGATACCTTTAAACTTAATGACAACTGGAGCAACCAGGCCATGACGGAAATCTACCGTCAGGCAGATACCGGCGGCATGCTGCTTTCCTCTATGGGCAACCCAAACAACTACCCAGTCTACTGGGATAAAATGTTGATAAATGCCTCTCAGGTGACAAACCCCTCCATTGACCCGCTGCGCGAGCCGATGGAGACCCGTGTATATCTTGGCCGCAAGCCGGATCATGTAGAGCGCAAGGCAGACGGTACTCTGAAAGTCAACACACCCCCGCAGCTGCGGCTGGACGTGCCGATTATGTTCTCTGCCATGAGCTACGGCGCTATCAGCTACAACGCACACGAAAGTTTGGCGCGCGCAGCAACCGAACTGGGCACTTACTACAACACCGGCGAGGGCGGCCTTCATAAAGACTTCTATCAGTACGGTCCGCACACCATTGTACAGGTTGCTTCCGGCCGCTTTGGTGTACACCAAAAGTACCTAGAAGCCGGCGCCGCGATTGAAATTAAAATGGGGCAAGGCGCAAAGCCGGGCATCGGCGGCCATTTGCCGGGCACCAAGAGTGTAGGCGACGTGGCCCGCACCCGCATGATTCCAGAGGGCAGCGACGCTATTTCCCCCGCCCCGCACCACGACATTTACTCGATTGAAGACCTGCGGCAGCTGGTCTATTCCTTAAAGGAAGCGACCAATTACCAAAAACCGATTATTGTAAAAATTGCCGCAGTACATAATGTAGCGGCAATCGCCAGCGGTATCGCCCGCAGCGGCGCCGATATTATTGCCATTGACGGCTTCCGCGGCGGCACCGGCGCCGCCCCTACCCGTATCCGCGACAACGTAGGTATTCCGATTGAACTGGCACTTGCCAGTGTAGACCGCCGCCTGCGCGAAGAGGGTATCCGCAACAATGTTTCCCTGGTGGTCGGCGGCTCTATCCGCAACTCCGCCGATGTGGTAAAGGCGATTGCGCTTGGCGCGGACGCCGTTTACATTGCTACAGCAGCGCTGCTGGCACTGGGATGTCATTTGTGCAGAACCTGCCAAAGCGGCAAATGCAACTGGGGCATTGCCACCCAGCGCCCGGACCTTGTAAAACGCCTGAACCCAAACATCGGCTATAAGCGCCTTGTCAATATGGTGAGCGCCTGGCAGCATGAAATCATGGAAATGATGGGCGGCATGGGAATTAACTCGATTGAAGCACTGAAAGGCAACCGCCTGATGCTGCGCGGCATCGGCCTGAATGAAAAGGAACTGGAGATTTTGGGCATTCAGCATGCCGGCGAATAAGTTCCCGATAAACCATAAACTTTGGACCTTTGAATGAGGTGTCACTGATGAAACGAGTCTATGTCAATGAAGAATGGTGCCTGGGCTGCCATTTGTGCGAATATAACTGCGCGTTTGCCAATTCTGGCGAAGACTATATGCCAAAGGCACTAAAAGATAAAAAAATCAATCCACGCATTCAGGTAGAGGAAAGTGACAAAATCAACTTTGCCGTTTCCTGCCGCCACTGTGAAGACCCGCTGTGTGTAAAGAGCTGCATTACCGGCGCGCTCTCTATCGACAACGGCGTCATTCGGGTGGATACCGACAAATGCGTGGGCTGCTATACCTGCATTCTGGTATGTCCCTACGGCTGTGTCATGCCGGCGGACGACGGCCGTGTAATACAGAAATGTGAGTTGTGCACCCAAAACGCCTGCGGCGAGCCTGCCTGTGTAAAAGGCTGCCCCAACCAGGCCATTGTCTATGAGGAGAGGGGGTAAAACAATGAATTACGTCATTATCGGAAACTCAATCGCCGGAATCGGCTGCATTGAGGGCATTCGCGCCAAAGACCCGACAGGCAGCATTGCCCTGGTCGGTGAAGAGCCGTACCCTGTCTACTCCCGCCCGCTCATCTCCTATCTGCTTTTGGGCCGGGTAGACGAAGAACACATGCACTACCGCCCCAAAACTTTTTATCAGGATAACGATGTAAAAACATACTTTGGCCGCCGCGCGGAAAGCGTAGATGCTGCCAAAAAAGCCGTTGTGCTCGATGACGGCACCTGCCTGCCTTATGACAAACTGCTGCTTGCAGCCGGCAGCCGCCCCTTTGTACCGCCGATGGCCGGACTGGATTCTGTAAAAAATAAATTTACTTTTATGAATCTTGATTCAGCCAAAGCATTGGAAAAGGCCCTGACTCCCCAAAGCCGCGTGTTGATTATCGGCGCGGGACTGATTGGCTTGAAGTGTGCCGAGGGCATTGCCGCACGGGTCGCAGAAATCAATGTTGTAGATATGGCCGACCGTGTACTGCCCAGTATTCTGGACGAAACCGGCTCCGCTGTGATGCAGAAGCACCTGGAAAAACACAAGATGCACTTTTTTCTCTCTGACAGTGTCGCCCGCTTTGCAGACGGCATGGCAACCCTGAAAAGCGGGAAAACACTTGCGTATGATATTGTTGTCGTTGCAGTCGGCGTGCGGCCAAACACGCAACTTGCTGAACAGGCCGGCTGCAAAGTAGAGCGCGGCATCTGCACAAATGTTTCCTGCGAAACGACAGTGCCCGGCATTTACGCTGCGGGCGACTGCGCTAAGAGCCACGATATTACCAGCGGCACAGACCGTGTGCTGGCGCTGCTGCCTAATGCACACATGCAGGGCATGGCTGCAGGCACAAATATGGCTGGCGGCAGCGAGTACTATGACAAAGCCATTCCGATGAACTCTATTGGGTTCTTTGGTCTGCACATCATCACCGCGGGCAGTTATGACGGTGAAGTTTACCTTTCGCAGAAAGACGGTGCCTATAAAAAGCTGTTTACCAAAGACAACCGCCTCACGGGCATGATTCTAATTGGCGACATTCGCCGCGCGGGCATTTACACTTCCCTGATTCGGGAGCAGACACCGCTGGACAGCGTTGATTTTGACCTGATCAAAGAAAAACCGCAGCTGATGGCTTTCTCGAAAAAAGACCGCAAAATCAAGCTGGCTGGCGCAAAACAGGAAGGAGATGCCTGAAAATGAAAATTGAAGCGGATGACATGTATTTTCAGGAATTAAATGAAGAGGTGCGCAGCGCATCGGATACCGAAATCCAGATTGACCAGTGCCTTGGTCAGCGGTATATCGGCGCAGGCCTTTCCGGCAAAAAGATTATCATTTCCGGTACTCCTGGCAATGCGCTTGGCGCTTACTTAGATGGCTCTGACATCACGGTGTACGGCAATGCACAGGACGCTACCGGTGACACTATGAATGGCGGCACCATCAGCATTTTCGGCAGTTCTGGCGACGCCACCGGCTACGCAATGCGCGGCGGCAAAATTTTTGTACGCGACAGCATTGGTTACCGCGCCGGCATTCATATGAAAGCGTACCAGGAAAAAATACCAAAAATTGTTGTCGGCGGCTGCGCGGGCAGTTTCCTTGGCGAGTACCAGGCAGGCGGCGTCATCATTGTGCTGGGGCTGCACCGCAAAGCTAGTGCACCGCTGGTGGGCCATTTCTGCGGTACCGGCATGCACGGCGGGGAAATGTTCCTGCGCACTGACACCCTGCCTTCCGATATGCCGGCACAGGTAAAAGCAGAGGACGCCTCCTCAAAGGATTTAGACTCTATTCGCCCGCTCCTGCAGGAATTTTGCAGCAAATTTGGTGAAAACCTAAAGGATATTTTGGGTTCTCACTTCTTTAAGCTGACTCCTGACTCTACAAATCCCTATAAAGCGCTTTACACGGCAAACTGAGCCTGCTCTGTTTCCGGCAAAACCGCAGGACAGTTTTTGGCCCGGCGGTTTTGCTTTTTTTATTTGTGCTTTGCTTTTAAAGATGATACACTAAAGCAAAAGCCGGAAAAGGAACTGATAAAATGAAGAAAGTCCCCTGTGCAAAAGCATTCTTGAGCTAACAGACCGGACCCTATGGAAAATGAAAAATCTGATTGCCTGAATTTTCCTAACAGCCTATGGCCAAAGCGTTACGATGACCTGCCGCGGCTCTCCATTTTACACAAAAAGTCTGGCAAACCTAATGCCGCACCGCAGGACTGTTCTTTTCGGTTTCATCTGATCTTAGGGCATTTCGCCATTGGCTCCGGCGCATGGGGAATTTATGGATTCCCTGCAGAGGACACACAAAAGGCCTTTTCTCTTAACCATATATGGCGGTGTGCCCGAAGAAAAGATGCCGGCCTACGATCCCTAAAGCATTGTGCTTTTTAAATTTTCAGGAGGTGTTTTGATTGAATTATACACGCAGCGAAGTCATGCAGTATGTGGAGGACAATGATGTAAAATTCATTCGTCTGGCTTTCTGCGATATCCACGGCATGCAGAAAAATGTGGCGATTATGCCCTGCGAACTGGACCGCGCCTTTGACACCGGCGTTGGCTTTGACGCAAGCTTTGTCCGTGGTTTTATGAACGAAGTAAAATCAGATTTGTTTTTGGTGCCAGACCCCAGCACCTTTACCGTAATGCCGTGGCGTCCCTCTCACGGACAGGTTGTGCGCCTTTTCTGCGATGTGCGCTATCCAGATGGAAAACCTTTTGAAGGCGACTGCCGTTCTCTGCTGAAATCCGCTGTGCGCCAGGCGCGCTCAATGCACCTCTCCTGCAAAGTCGGCACTGCCTGTGAATTCTACCTATTTAAAACAGATGAAAACGGCGACGCCACCCAAGAACCATACGATTTCGGTACGTACTGCGACACCGCCCCCCGTGACAAATGCGAAGATGTGCGCCGGGAAATCTGCCTCGCCTTAGAGGCCATGGGACTGCGCCCGGAAACCAGCCGCCACGAAGAGGGCCCCGGACAAAATGAAATTGATTTTCGACACAGCGATATTCTAAGTTCAGCAGATAACTTTATCGCCTTTAAGGGCGCCGTCAAATCGATTGCCGAGGGCAGCGGCCTGTACGCCTCCTTTATGCCGAAACCCCTGCCTGGCTTTAGTGGCAGTAGCCTGCGCATCAATATCTCTTTAACCCGCGACGGCGAAAACCTCTTTCAGACCACAAACGACAAATGCAGCCCACTGGCAGAGAGCTTTATGGCAGGCGTTTTGCGGCGCGTGTCTGAAATCACTCTGTTTTTAAATCCGATCACAAATTCTTATGAACGTTTTGGCTGCTTTGAGGCACCGAAGTTTGTCACATGGTCGCACCAAAACCGCTCGCAGCTGATTCGTATTCCCTCTGCACCAGACCCGGACCATGCCCGCATGGAACTGCGCAGCACCGATCCCGCCTGCAATCCGCACCTTGCCTTTGCCCTGCTGCTGTGGGCCGGGCTTGAAGGGATTCAGGATGGTCTGCAGCTGCCACCGGCGGAAAACCGCAATCTGTTTGATGTGCCCGAAGAAGAAACCGCCAACTTGGAGCAGCTGCCCGCCAACCTGTATGAAGCGCTGCAGCTGGCCGAAAAAAGCGACTTTATCCGCAAATGCCTGCCTGAAAAGCTGCGCCTGAGCTTTTTGGAACAGAAGCGCCGCGAGTGGGAGCGCTACCGCTCCTCTGGCAACGGGCAGGAATTTGAGCGCCGCGAATATTTTCTGACTGTATGACGACAGAAAAATTCTGTAAAAAGTTGGTGATGAGGGTTGGAGCATGTCTTAGTTGTCGCTAGTTCCGAGAAAGGTCAATCCTATTTTCTGGATTTTCTGCGGTCACATGCGGTACAGTCCGTCAGCAGCGTTTTCACCGGCGGAGAAGCGCGCCGCACAGTGATGCAGCAGGACTTTGACTTAGTGATTATCAATGCGCCGCTGCGCGATGAATTCGGCCACAAGCTTGCGGTTGACCTGACGGAAAAGACACAGGCCGGCGTTGTTCTAATTGTAAAGACAGACCTTTTCGAGGCAGTTTCCGCCAAAGTGGAAACAGCGGGCGTAATCGTTGCACAAAAGCCTTTTAACCGTATGCTTCTGTATCAATCCATGCGGGTGGCGGCGGCCTCTGGCAGGCGGCTGGAAGCTCTGCAGAAAGAAAACCAAAAGCTGCACAAGAAAGTGTACGAGCTGCAGCTAGTAGGGCGTGCCAAGTGTGCGCTTGTGCAGTACCGCCACCTGACCGAACAGGAAGCGCACCGCTACATTGAAAAGCAGGCAATGGACAGGCGCATTCCGCGGCTGGAAATTGCAGAAGATATTTTGCAAACTTATGAAGACGTATAAAAACGGACCGCTGCAGATAACCTGTAGCAGTCCGTTTTTTTGTACTTCTTTTAGCAGCAGTTTACACCAGATGTTCCTCCAACTGCAGCTTTGCCTGTTCCGTGTAATGTGCCGCGTTGGCACGGTTCTGCTCGATTTCCTGTGGCGTAAGCATCCGTTTGACCTTTGCCGGACTGCCCATCAGCAGTGCTCCCGCCGGATAGGTGTGATTTTGCGGCACAAGTGCACCTGCGGCGACAATCGAATTCTTCCCGACAGCGGCGCCGTTTAGAAGAATGGCGCCCATGCCGACAACGGTGTTGTCACCAACGGTGCAGCCGTGCAAAATTGCACCGTGCCCCACCGTTACGCCGCTGCCAAGCCGCAGCGGAAAGCCCTCATCGACATGCAGCACACAGCAGTCCTGTATATTAGTCTGTGCACCTAAAACAATCGGTGCACTATCTGCACGCACAACAGCACCGTACCAAATCGAACAGCCGCTGTCGAAAGAAACATTCCCTATAATCGTTGCATTTTGCGCCGTATAAATTCTGTATTTTTTCTGCATTGCTGCCTCCTGTCTGCCGCCCGGCCCAAAAGCAGCCAGGCAGAACAAAAAACTGTTTTTTACTGCCCTTGCACCGGTTTTTAAAAAATAGAACTGTGCAGAAAGACCCGATTTCCCGTGTACGGCAGAATCTATGCAAATTGCTTTTTCTTGAGTATAGCCGGTTTGCATTTTATTGTCAATTTTGCAAAACAGTACAGAAGTCTTTTGTACCCGTGCCGGCGCTGCTCTCTTTTACGGATTTCTGTACAGAAAGATGGCGTAAAAGCGCATAGCAAAAGCCGCGGCGTTCCTGCTTTGAGGAACGCCGCGGCTGGAAAAACTTTAAGGCACAAGAGAGAGCCCGGATTTCTGACTGTGCAGGTCTGCCAGATAATTTTCGGCAAAGCGCGCTTCTGCTTCCGGTAGGTTGGCAAAATCCACTTTTCCCAATAAAGGATCTACCAAAAAAAGGTGATTCTGCTTGCCTTTTACGTAGAAAGAATGCTCTGGCACATAAACACACGCGGCGCTTTTCTGCACGGGGCGATACTTTCGGAACATCTGCCGCATTTTTCGGTTAAGCTGAATCTTACGCTTCATTTCTTCCGCGGCCTTTTCCTGCGTTTTGTGAAACTGCAGCACACAGCGCTGGTCACAGGTCTGAGGTTCCTGACAGGCACCGCTTTTTGCGCTGAAAAATGCCGTACTTTCACACAGCACACTCTGCAGGATGAGATAGATTTCCTTTGTCTTAGGAATTTCAAAAGTAAACAGATAGCAGGGAATATAAAACACCTCTCCCCTGTAAATCACAGTCTTTCCGTATTTCATCACGGCAACCATTGTTTTTAAAAAGTCCGCCAGGATTTGCAGCGGCTCTCCGGCATTTTTCAAAGTCAGACATTCCAGTTCCATCGTGTACTCCTTTTTAGATAATGGACAAAATAATGCATTGCACTACAAAGAAAGCAATCAGGCCATAACCGATCTTGTCAATTTTACCCGGAATAACATAGTAGCCCTCTTTGTCCTTTTCGGCAATTTTCCCGGCAACGGCCAGTTTTGTAATGTTGTGAATAGTCAGCGCGCTGCCGGTGGCGGTGGTGAAGTCAAAGTTTTCAAGGTCTTTCTGCTGTTCTTTTTCGGTTTTCTCCTCTTTTTTGCTGGTTAAAACACTGACCAGATAGCCGACCGCCACAGCGACAATGGTCCCAAAGAAGCTCCACCACAAAGAACCGATAGAAGTAAAGCGGAACATGTAAATATCTACAACCAAGCCGGTAAGGATGGCGGCAAGGCAGCCTTTCTCATTACCGCGCTTGCAGAAAACAGCCAAGATAAATGCACTGAGCATGCAGGGATAAAACATCGGCCCTATGACATTGATAAGGTCAAGCACCGTGCCCAGCCCGCCCAGCAGCAACGCAAAGACGGTGCAGAACAGCCCCCAGAAGAATGTGGCAAATCGGGAAACTCGCAGACACTGGCGGTCATCAGCCTGCGGTTTCCACTTTTTATAAAAGTCGCTGACTGTAACCGTTGCCAGGGAGTTTAAAGCAGAGGAAACACTGGACATTCCGGCAGCGAAAACACCTGCGGTAACCAGCCCGGCAATGCCTGCCGGCAGATACTTGGTAATAAAGGTCAGCATAACATAGTCGGAGTTTGCAAAGTGTTTGCCGCCAAAGGCTGTGAACAGGTTAATGCCGGCGCACAGAAACAGCAGCGTCTGAATCGGCACAATAAAGCCACACAACGCCATGGACATTTTCGTCTCGCGTACGGACTTGGCTGTGAGCAGACGCTGCACTTGGCTCTGGTCTGTACCAAAATAAGCCAAATACAGGAAGCCGGAACCGAGCAGCCCGCCCCAGAAGGAATACTGGTTATTGATATCAAAAGAATAATCCAGCCGAGTCAGAAAATGATTTGCCTGCGCGTTGGCCAACACGGTTGAAAAACCGCCGCTGTGCAAAAGCGGAAACAAAATGGCCAGCAAGATGCCGCCCCAAATAATGAACATCTGCACAACATCCGTCCAGATAACCGCAGTAATGCCTCCCAGCACCGTATAAGCAATGGAAACGCCACCCATGATGAGAATTGTGATTTTAGGGTCTATACCGGTAATCATGGAAAGTGCCAGCGCCGGGGCAAACATGACAATAGCGGTCTGCAGCCCGCGGGAAAGCAGGAAAATAAAAGCCATAAAGCCCCTCGACTTTTTGCCGAAACGCTTTTCTAAGTATTCATAGATGCTGACGACCTTTGTGTGATAGAAAAACGGAACAAAGGTAGCCATTATGATGAGCATGACAATTGGAAACTGAAATGTAAAAGTCAGCCGCTTTAAGCCGCTGGTGTAGCCCCAGCCCGGCATACCGATAAAAGACACCGCCGAGCACTGTGTTGCCATTGCAGAAAGACCAATTGCCCACCATGGAATCTTTCTGCTGCCTAAAAAGTAAGCTTCTGTACTATTGTTGCTTTTGCCAATCTTTTTCCCCATGATCATCATGGCGACAAAATAGCCCAAAAGGACGACCCAATTCAATACGCCGAATGTACCCATTATCTTCTCCTTATCCCAAACCTAATCGTTTTTTTATTTCTCCGCCGGTAAAATAGAAGCCGCGCGCTCCGCTTTGAGAAAGACCGGAATGTCCTGAAGCGCAGCTTTGCACACAATTTCCTGCCCGCCGCGGCAGATTTCGCCTGTCGCAAGATTCTGCCAGTTTCCCTCAGGCAGATAGACGCTTCTTTCCCGGCAGCCGGCATCCGTTACCGGCGCCACCAAAATGTCTGGTCCAAATAAGTACTGGTCCTCTACATGCCAAGCGCGCCTATCCTGTGAATAATCGTAAAACAGTGGGCGCATGATTGGCGTACCCTTTTCGTGTGCAGCTTTCATCTGCTCGTCTATATAGGGGCGCAGGCGCTCACGCAGAGTTAGATACTTTTTGCAAATGTGGTATACCTGATCCCCATACGACCAAACCTCGTTTGGCGAACCGCTGGTGTACTTCCAAATATCCGCATCGCCTGCACGAAAGGTCTTTCCATCGGCCATCACCAGGGGCTTGCGGAAACCATGAGAGCGAAACACCGGACAGAAAGCACCAAACTCAAACCAGCGCACGAAGCACTCGCGAAACTCTGGCGAACGGATGTCTCCACCGGTAAAACCGCCTATGTCGGTCGTCCACCACGGCAGCCCCGCAAGGCCCATATTTAAGCCGTTTGCAATTTGATTCTTCAGGGAAGCAAAGTCGGAGGAAAGGTCTCCTGTCCAAACCAGAGCACCATATTTTTGTGAACCAGCCCAAGCACAGCGTGTCAGGCTGACAACATTCTGTACGCCCTGTTTGTGCAGGCCCTCATAAGCCATGCGAGAAAACTCTTTCGGATAAATATTCCCCACAGCTTTATCAGAGCCCTGATAAAAGCGGAAGTTTTCATATTCATATCGGCTGATTTCCGGCTCACATTCGTCAAGCCAAAAGAGGCGGATTCCCTTGTCAAAATAATTTTTTTTCAGCTGCTGCCACACAAATGCGCGAGCGCCTGGGTTGGTTGCATCCATATAAGTATCTTTGTTTTTGATGCCCATGCGCGGCCCTGCTTCTGAGCGGATGAGATAGCCCATCTCCTCCATGTACTTAAAGTTTTCGCTTTTTTCCTCTACAGTAGGCCAGACAGAAACCATGGTTTCTATGCCCATCTCTTTCAGCTCCCGCACCATTGCCGCGGGGTCAGGCCATAGCACGGGGTCAAATTTCCAGTCACCCTGCGCAGTCCAGTGGAAAAAGTCGATGACAATCACGGAAAGCGGCAGGCCGCGTTTGCGGTACTCGCGCGCCACGTTGAGCACCTCTTGCTGAGAACGGTAGCGTAGCTTGCTCTGCCAGAAACCAGTAGCAAATTTCGGCATAAGCGGCACTTTTCCGGTCGCATCCGCATAGGCCTCTACGACCTTAGCAGGAGTATCGCCCGCGGTAATCCAGTAGTCCATCTGGCAGGTTGAGTCGGCGGTCCACTCGGTCAAGTTGCGCCCAAACACCACCTTTCCGATTGCCGGATTATTCCACAAAAAACCGTAGCCGCGGTTGGAAACCGCAAACGGCACTGTCACCTGGGAATTGCGCTGGGAAAGCTCCAGCACACAGCCGCGCAGATTGAGATACGGCTGCGGATACTGCCCCATGCCGTAAAAGCGCTCTCCCTCTTTCGCCTCAAAACGCACTGTTAAAGCAAAGTGGTCTGTCTGGCGGTGTGGCACAAAAGTGCGTGGGGCAATCTCCAGAGCGCTGTCCGCTTCGCCGGGTGCGCTTTCGCGAAAGCGATTTTTATCGTATTCTTCTAGCAAAAGATCTCCATTCCGATTGTAAAACTTCAGTTTTCCGGTACAGAGAACCTCGCAGATAATGTCCCCATTTTGCAAGCGCGCACTGTTTCCTGTTATCTCTGCACTTGAAAAGGGCTGCGGTGCTTTGGGCTCTGTCAGCGCAGAGGGCTGGCTTGCTTGAAACGTAGAAAGCTGGGTTGCCCTCACGCGAAAACCATTTTTTCCAAAGGGCTGAATGCACAGCAGTTCTTTATCAAAACGGCGGTAAAAGGTATCTTCTTGTATAAACAGCAAATTGACTCCCTCCTGTAATCGAATTTTATATTTAACACGTGTTAACAGCATTATAGTAGCATGTATGTACCTATTTGTCTATAATTATTTATTTAATATTAAGATTTTCGTCGTAATTGTCGAAATCAGGTGCTCAGTTTTGTGAAATTGTACCTCCTTACGCACAGTTTTATTTACTTTTCCGTGGAAAGGCACGCGTAGATATGCAATTTATGTTATAATAGGGAAAAGTATTTTTATATCATTTGCAAAGAACCTATTCCCAACCGGGCAGGAGGAAAACATGATTTCAACGAACGCCCGCTCTACCTTGGAAGAAATTGCGGAAGAGATTCACATTTCCCGCACCACTATCTACAAAGTATTGAACAACAAGGGCCGCGTCAGCGAAAAAACACGCCAAACCGTAACGGAGGCTCTAAAAAAATATCACTATGTCCCCAACAACAATGCCCGCAACCTTGCACTGAACAAAGCTTACCGCATAGCCTGCTGCTACTATGAGTCCGCGGATGCGGCCTATTTTGCGCCAGCCATTCATGCGGGGCTGCGCAAGGCTGCGGCACAGTACGGTGACCATGGGCTGACGGTGCAGGCCTGTGCGGCAGGGCCGCAGGAGCCAGAAAAGCAGGAGGCCTTTTTGCTGGAATCCCTGCGCAGTGGCATTCGCAGCTATGTGATTGCCGCCTCTGACCCAGAACGTCTGCTTCCCGTCCTACAGCGTTTGCAGCAGGAGGGCTGTACGGTAGTGCTGCTGAGCAAGCAGATTCCCGGCGCGCCCTGCCAAAGTTTTATCGGTATTGACGAATATAAAGCCGGGCGCTTGGCAGCAGATTTGCTGGGCCGCATGGCTTTTCCAGGCGGGACTGTGCAAGTGCTGGTGCCAAAAGAATCGCATGCAAACCGCTATGTAACCCAAAACCGCCTGCGCGGCTTCACGGATGGAATGCAGCAGTTTTCGGAAGTATGTCTGGCAAAGCCGCTGGAAGTCCCGGCGGGCAGCGCCGCAATGGAAGCTGCTCTGGAGCCGCTTTGGGGAGTGACGAACCTAGCCGGTATTTTTGACCTGACCTATCGGCTTGAAGCTATAGCCGCTGCATTGAAAAAGCATGGGAAAGCGCAAATACGGTTAGTCGGTATTGACCTTACCGCGCAAAGTGAACCTTACCTGCGAGAAGGCATGATTGACGCAGTGGTTTTTCAAGACCTAAAAGAACAGGCGCGCCTAGCCTGCAGTCTCTTATTTCGCCAAATGTGCTACAACCAGCCTATTGCACAGAGCCGCTATGACACGAAGCTGGAGGTCATATTGCCAAGCAATCTGGAATACTTTATTGGACGGCTGTAAAAAAGCTGCCGCGAAAAGAATCGCCGTATTCCTTGATTCACTGGTACAAAGCCCAGTGTTTTCTGTACCAGTGATTTAAAAACAAATTATTAAATAACAAAAGCCGCGGCGCTCCTGTTTTGGGGAGCGCCGCGGCTTTTGTTATTTTTATTGTATTTCGAAGTACAAAAATCTTTACACAGCAGTAGAAGAAATTGTTTTTGCATCCGCCTGCGGTGCTGCAGAAATCAACACCAGCATGGCAAAAACAGCAGCAAAACCCACCGCATCCCACAGGGTAAAAGAGGAGCCAAGCACCAGCGTACTGATCAGTGCAGCGGTAATCGGCTCAGAAAAGCCGTATAGAATGCTTCTTTCCGGACCAATCAGCTTCACCCCGGACATAAAGCTCATAAACGCCAAAATATTGCCTACGACAACGACAAAGACAATACCGAGCAGTCCCTTGAAGTTTGGCACATAGCCAAAGCTCCACGGACGAAAGGCCAGCGAAAACAGCACGCCACCCATCAGAAAAGCCCACGCCTGCAGCACAGCCACTGGGAACTGCCGCAAAAGGCGCTTTGGCTCCACATTGTAAATTGTCACACAGACTGCACTTAAAACACCTGTGAGCAGCGCAGCCGGGGAAACGGCAAAGCTGCCAAGACTGCCGTGCGTTGTCAGCAAAAGCACCCCAGACAACGCCAGTACAATGCTGACCCACTCAAAGGCACGGGGAAAGCGCCTCGCACTTACACAGCCGCACAGCAAAATCATAATAGGAGAAAGGTCCTGCAAAATTGTGGCAGTGCCAGCACTGGAAAGCTGTATCGTCAAGAAATATAGGAATTGGCAGACGCTGACGCCCGCCACACCGTAAATAAGCAGATCAACAGCATTGCGGCGGCTTTTCCACGGAGCAAACAGCTGTGAACGATACCGAACCAGACAATATAAAAACAGCAGAATGCCGGCAAGCCCCAAACGAATAGGAACAAGCCAGCGGCTGTCCATTCCCTGCCGGGTAAAAAGGTACTGCCCAACAGAGCCGGAAACGCCCCAGCACGCCCCGCCGAAAATTGTGAGAAAAGCACCCATGGCCCGCTTGCTCATTTTGTACCCTCCTTAATTGCATTCTGTCGGATAAGCGACTGATTTTCATTATAGCAAATTCCAACAGACGGCGCAAGACAAGGTTTCAGCAAATCCGGGCTTACAAAGGAATTCCGTTATCTCCCGGGAAATAAGGCTTTAGCTGCCGCCGGCAGAGGCTTTGTATTCAGAGGGTGTCAGGCCAAAATGTTCTTTAAAACATCGAAAAAAATGAGATGGATACTCAAAGCCAACCATACTTGCAATTTCGTGAAAAGACATATCCGTCGTGCAGATTAAGATTCCAGCACAGTCAAGCCGATAGTTCGTCAGATACTGTTTTGGCGAAATGTGCACCTCCTGCTCAAAAATACGGTAAACCTGAGAACGGTCAAGGGAAAGATAGTCGGCAATATCGGTCACTTTCAAATCCCGCATATAGTTCTGCCGGATATAAAAGCAGGCATTGGAAAAATAATCGCGTTTGCCGGCCTGCGGCTTCGCTTTGTCTGTCTCAATCTGCCCCTGCAGCCTGCCTAGGAGCAGCAACAGATAGCCGGTGCCCACGATACTGCTCACAGAAAGGTCGCGGCAGCACTCCATCAGGTGAGCAAAGCAATCTGTGAGGAAATCGTCTTTGTCATAGTGAAAGACCAGGCTGCTGCCGGTCAGGCCTGCATGTGCCAGTAGAGGGCGCGCAGCGGTTCCATTAAAGCCAACCCAGCGGTAAGTCCATGGGTCATCGTCTGAAGCTTTGTAAAACGTGCTGACATTAGGTTGAATCAAGAAGCCGTCCCCTGCCTGCAGATGATATACTCTGCTATGCACATGGTACTCTCCTTTTCCGGAAATTACATAATGAATCAGGTAATGTGCACGTGTAGTGTAGCCAAAATAGTGCCCGGGCGAGCACACCTGCCTGCCCGCGTGCAGCACCTGCAGACCCAAAATAGCCAAGTCGTCTGCTTTCTTGTAGTAATCCTTTATCTGCTCTGTCATCTTTTCCCCTCCCCGCCATCAGCGCTGTAAAGTCTCTGCATCATTTCTATAACAATTACATCAAATATTTATTTTTTGGGGCACTGTTTTTATTTATAATAAAACTGTCAAAAGCAATAAATTATATGTAATATATAGAAAATTTTTAAGCATCACATCCGAGTCAGCAAAAGGATCTCCGGATTATCTGCTGATTTTAGCAGCAGATAGATACAGATTTCTGTGCCTGCATCAGCAAAACGCTATTCCTTTTTTCATCATTTTTTATAGTATATCAGCCCATACTTTAAAGTGCAATCTCTTTTAAAAAGTAAAAGGAGGAATCCAAATGCCAATATTCTATGACGCAAAGAAGCAGCTCTTTCATCTTTCAAACGACTGTGTCAGCTATGTACTACAGGTCTCACAAGACGGCCGCCTTTCCCACAAATACTGGGGAAAAAAGCTGCGTGCATTTCACGAAAGCGCACCACACGTCTTTATGGACCGGGCCTTTTCCCCAAACCCAACTGGTGAAGACCGCACCTTTTCTCTGGACAATCTGCCGCAGGAGTACCCCGCCTATGGAAATGGAGATTTTCGCGTGCCGGCTTTTGAGGCTGCCTATCCAAACGGCTCAACTGTCACAGACCTGCGCTGCTGCGCACACCGCATCATCAAAGGAAAGCCAAAGCTGCAGGGGCTTCCTGCCACGTACACAGAAAGTCCCGAAGAAGCAGAAACGCTGGAGCTCACCATGCAGGACACCCTTTCCGGCCTGGAAGCGGTGCTCCTATACACCATTTTTACAGGGAATGGTGCAATAGCACGCAGCGTACGCTTTGTAAACCGTGGAAAAAAAGAGATACGCCTAAACAGGGTCCTCAGCGCAAGCGTTGATTTCACAGACGACCAATTTGACCTGCTCACACTGGACGGCGCCCATGCAAATGAGCGAAACATTGCTCGGCGTCCGCTCGCGCCGGGGACTCAGTTAGTCGACAGCTGCCGCGGGGCCAGTAGCCACCAACATAACCCTTTCTTTGCCCTGCTGCGCAAAAATACAGGCGAAGCTTCCGGGGAAGCTTACAGTATGAACCTGGTATACAGCGGAAACTTTCTCGCAGAAGTGCAGACAGACCAGTTTCATACAGCACGCATGAATATCGGCATCAATCCATTTGATTTCAGCTGGCTGCTAAAGCCCGGTGAGGAATTTCAGTCGCCGGAGGCCGTTTTAGTCTACTCCGACAAAGGCCTGGACGGCATGTCGCAGATTTACCATCCGCTGTACCGGCGGCGCCTCTGCCGCGGAAAATTCCGTGATGCGCAGCGCCCTGTTTTAATCAACAGCTGGGAAGCCGCCTATTTTAATTTTAACGAAGACAGTATTCTTAAGCTTGCCTCTGAGGCCGCAAAGGTGGGCATTGAGCTTCTGGTCCTTGACGACGGGTGGTTTGGCAGGCGCGACGACGACAATTCTTCCCTTGGCGACTGGGTCGTCAACCGGAAAAAACTGCCCGGCGGGCTAGCGGGTCTTGGAGAAAAGACACACCGCATGGGGCTGAAATTCGGCATCTGGCTTGAACCAGAAATGGTCAGCGAAGACAGCAACCTTTACCGGACACACCCAGAGTGGTGCCTGCACGTAAATGGGCGAGTCCGCTCAAAAGGCCGCAATCAACTAGTCCTCGACCTTTCCCGAAAAGACGTATGCCATTATATTACAGACGCTGTAGAAGAAGTACTTTCCAGTGCACCGATTGATTACGTCAAATGGGATATGAACCGCCACATGACTGAAGTAGGCTCGGCGCTTCTGCCGCCGGAACGGCAGCGCGAAACCGCCCACCGCTACATGCTTGGTCTTTATCAAGTTCTTGAGGAAATCACCAGCCGCTTCCCGGATATCTTATTTGAGAGCTGCTCAGGCGGCGGAGGAAGATTTGACCCCGGTTTTCTTTACTACATGCCGCAGACCTGGGCCAGCGACAACACCGATGCCGTGTGCCGGCAGAAAATTGAGTACGCCACCAGTTTGGTTTATCCCCCTATAACCATTGGTTCGCATGTTTCTGCTTCCCCAAATGAGCAGGTCGGCCGCATTGCGCCGCTCTCTACCCGCGGGCTAACCGCGATGTCCGGCTGCTTCGGCTACGAGCTGGATTTGGGCCAGCTGACTGAACAGGAACGGGAGGAAATCCGCAGGCAGGTACAGCTGTACAAAGAACTGCGCCCCATGATTCAGTTTGGTACACAGCACCGCTTGCTCAGCCCGTTTGAAGGAAACGAGGCCGCGTGGCTGTTTTTGTCGCAGGACCAATCAGATGCTGCCGTTTTCTACTTTAAAGTCCTTGCAGAGCCCGCCGCGCCCGTGCATATTCTGCGTCTGCGTGATCTTGACCCCAGCGCACAGTACCAGGATACCGATACCAAAGCAGTCTACGGCGGTGACGAATTGATGTACGCAGGCTTGACCGTACCACCGGTTCTCGGAGACTTCACAAGCCGCCTGTGGCGCTTCCATCAGGTATGAAATGATCTGCAAAAATTGAAAAGGTGTTATCTTTGTCATCCTCTGCGGAAAAGGCCGCAGAGAAATACAGAATGGGAGGTTTGCAATGAAACAGCACTTGAAGCACCTGCTTGCCCTGCTGCTCGCCGCCAGCATGATCCTCGGCATGGGGGTCATCACAGCGGGATGCACAGCGGACAGCGGAAAAGTAACCATCGAACTTTTAGAGTACAAACGCGAAGCAGTTTCCATTTTTCAAAAAATGGCTGCTGACTTCAACAAAGAAAACCCGGACATTAACCTGGTCGTCTCTTCCCCAAATGATGCTGTAACCGTATTGAAAACGCGCCTGATTAAAAACGACGCGCCCGACATTATCGGTATTGGCGGCGACAGCACCTACTCCAATCTTTTGGACGCAGATATGCTTGAGGATATCAGCAGCTACAAGGGCCTGCAAAGCATTAAGAGCGTCTATAAGGAAATGGACAAGAATCTGGAACTGGTGCCAAAGGCGGGGACCTACGCCCTGCCCTATGCTGCAAATGCCTCCGGTGTCCTTTACAACCGGGCAATTTTCAAAAAGTACGGCTGGAGCATTCCCACCACATGGGAAGAGTTGATCTCTCTGTGCAAAAAGATGCAGGCCGCCAAGGTTACACCATTTTACTTTGCCCTGAAAGATTCGTGGACATCGCTCGCCCCGTGGAACGCTATTGCGGTGGACCTGGTAGAGCCCAACATTGCCCAGGAAGTAAATCTAGGCAGAACGACCTTTACAAAAGCTTATAGTGAAGTGGCAGACAAAGAAAAAGAACTGACGAAATACGGACAAAAAGATATCTTTGCCTACGGCTACAACGATGCGTGCACAGCCTTTGCCAAAGGGCAGTCGGCTATGATGCTGATTGGCAGCTACGCGGTTCCGCAGATTAAGACTGTCAACGCCGATATCGACATTGACTCCTTTGTTTTGCCGGCCAGCAGCAGCGCCACCGAAAACAAGCTGAACTCTGGTAATGACCTGCAGTTCAGCATTATGAAAGGGACGAAAGACAAAGCCACCTGCTACCGTGTACTGGACTATATGCTGAAAGACGAAAATGTACAGAAATATGTAGATGATCAAAACGCTGTTTCCTGCAAGACCGGCAGCTTTACGCTTCCCTCTATGCTTGACGGCATGAAGTTATATATCCAGCAAAACAAGATGGCAGACTATCAGGACCACCACTATCCATCTGAAATGTCTGCCGATGCGCTGATTCAAACCTATCTGCTCGGCCAAAGCAAAGCGGATTTTCTGCAGACCTTTGATACAAACTGGAAGCGGTATAACCGTGACACTATTGCAAAGCTGAAAAAATACGAAACAGAGCACGGCTCTGTTTCCACCAGCTCTGTATCTTAAGAGAGGAGTTCTGTGCGTATGAACCGTCAAAAAGCAAAGAAGCCGCTTGGCAGCCGGGAACGCTCTTATTTCTTCATTTTGCTGCCTATCCTGATTCTATTTTTCCTGTTTAACACCCTGCCGCTCATTCAGGGCTTTCTGTACAGCTTCACAAATTTCCGTGGTTTCGGGAGCTACGACTGGGTGGGCCTGCGAAACTACGCTGACCTTTTCGGCGACGGCCGTGTCGGAAATTCGTACCGTTTTACCTTTCTTTTTGCCGTTGTATCCACTGTACTGGTTAATGTGGTCAGTTTAATTCTTGCCCTTGGCCTGAACTCTAAAATTTACGCAAAATCGGCCCTGCGCGGCATTTATTTTGTCCCAAACGTACTGGGTGGACTGGTGGTTGGCTATATCTTTTCATTTTTCTTTACCTATATTCTGCCCGCAATCGGCACTGCACTGGGCATTGCCGACCTCAGCTCAAGCTGGCTTGCCCGCACAGACCGCGCTTGGTTCGCCATTGTGCTGGTTGCCGCGTGGCAGTCTATTGCGATGAATACACTGATTTATATTTCCGGTCTGCAGACTGTACCATCAGATGTCTATGAGGCCGGCGCAATCGACGGTGCAACTGGCTGGAAGCGCTTTCGGTCCATTACCCTGCCGCTGATTATGCCCTTTGTCACGGTGAACTTGGTGCTGAGTATGAAAAACGCGCTGATGGTTTTTGATCAGATCATGTCCCTGACACAGGGCGGCCCTGCACAGAGCACGGAATCTATTTCTTACCTGATTTACAACAACGGCATGGGTGGCGGACAGTTCGGCTACCAAAGCGCCAACGCGGTCGTGTTCTTCATTGTCATTGTCGCGATTTCCGTATTCCAGATGAAATATCTGGGAAGCAAGGAGGAGCAGCTATGAATCAGAAAACATCTGTAAAAACCAGGAATTCGAAAAACGTCCCTATCACGGTTCTGCTGCTGATTGGCTGTATCACAATCTTTTTCCCACTTTATATGACGATCGTAATCGCGTTCAAGAAGCCCGCCGAGATGACAAACGACATCATGGGTGCACTGAAGCTACCTATGCAGTGGAGCCTGTCAAATTTTTCTGAAGCGATGCAGGTGACAGATTTCTGGCACTCCCTGCTGAACTCCATGGTGATTACCCTGTGCACCGTGGCGCTGTGCGTGCTGATCCACCCGCTGGCGGCCTACGCCATAGGCAGAAACATGAAGCGACACAAGTTTTACAAATTTTCTTATATGTACCTAGTAAGCGGTATGTTCGTTCCTTTTGCCATTCTGATGATGCCGGAAGCAAAGCTGACTGCCTTTTTCCACTTGACAAACTGGGCCGGTGTCATTATCCTTTATGTGGTCTTTTACCTGCCTATGGACCTGATGCTTTACACCGGATACCTGAAAAATGTTCCCCTTTCGCTGGAGGAAGCCGCCTACGTCGACGGCGCAAGCGTCTGGACTGCCTACTGGCATATCATCTTTCCCAACATGAAACCGATGCACGCAACTGTAGCGGTCTTGGCCGCACTCGGCGCATGGAACGACGTAATGACACCGCTGATTCTGATGGGCGGCAGCGGCAGCAACACTCTGCCGCTGGCACAGCTCAACTTTCAGAGTCAGTTCAGCACAAACTACAACCTGGCCTTTGCGTCTTACCTGCTGGCGCTGGTACCCATTCTTGTATTTTACCTGGTGTGCCAAAAGCAGATTATCAGCGGCGTTATCAACGGCGCTGTCAAATAAAGCAACGCTTTCTTTTTCAAAAAGTCTGTACCGCCGCGGAGCAGCGTCCCGGGCGGTGCAGGCTTTGCCTGTTTTACACACTACAAACTGCAATTTTGGGAGGCAATTAGTCAGATGCTCAAAAAATATGGATTTCGCGCCGCAAATGTTGTACTGGGAATTTTTCTAATTGGCATTGCCGTTGGGTTTTTACGCATGGCAGCCTTTGGCTGCGACCCCTTTACAACTATGAACCTCGGCATTAGCGGCCTGCTAAAGCTGCAGTTCGGCAATCTGCAGCTGCTCGTCAATTTTATTCTGCTGGTACCGGTGCTTTTGCTGCGCCGGAAAGACCTGATCGGATTTGGCACTGTCTTCAACATGGTTTTTGTCGGTTATCTCGCGGATTTCACCGTGTTTCTGTTTCACGCCGCCGGTATCACCGCCTCTGCCATGCCCGCCCGCATTTTCCTTTTTGCTGCCGCTTTCTTTATCATCTGCTTGGGAGATTCCCTGTATATCGGCGCAAGCATGGGGGTTGCCCCCTATGATGCGGCAGCCTATCTTTTGGAAACACTGACGCACAAAAAACTACCTTTCAAATATGCCCGTATTTTAAGCGATGTTTCCTGTGTTGTGGCAGGCACACTGACCAGCCTGCCCACCGGGAAGCTTTGGAGCATTGTCGGCCTAGGCACGATTGTGATTGCCTGCGGCACCGGCCCCATGGTTCAGCTTTTTCTTGACCGGATTGCTTCCCCGCTCTTTACCCACTATGCGTATGACTAAGACCTACAAAGGACCCGCATTGCCGCCTGGCAGTGCGGCCTTTTTGTATACAAAAAAGAAAAGTACAGAAAAATGAATAAATTATTTTAACTTTCTATTGACTTTTTATTCTATAAGTGCTATCTTAGCTGTAGTAAACGATTACGTAGTAAGGGAGCGACAAACATGGCGAAAAATCCAACTGTAAAGGACGTTGCCGAAAAAGCAAACGTTTCTGTCGCGACCGTTTCAAGAGTTCTGAACGGCCTGCCTGGATTTTCGCCGGAAACAAAAGAAAAAGTACAGGAAGCCATTGACTCGCTCGGTTACCAGTGCAACATTGTCGCACGCAACCTGAAAACAAAGAAGTCAAACATTGTCGCCGTTCTGCTGCCAAAAGTAGAAACCACATTCTATGTCAAAATACTAGATGGCATTGAGGACGCCGCGCAAAAGCAGGGCTACAACGTAATGATGTGCCATGTCGGCGTTTCCGGCAACCGCACCCAGCAGTACATAAAAATGCTGATGGAACGCCAAACAGACGGTATAATCGGCTGCAGCCTGCCACCAAAAGAGAAAATCGACGCATTGGTCAGCCAAAGCGGGATTCCGTGTGTGCTGGTCTCTACCCTCTCGCCGCGTTACCCAATTCCCTACATTCGTGTAGATGACTTTCAGGCTTCCTACAAAGCAACTGCTTACTTAATCGAAAAAGGCCACCGCAAAATTGCGATGCTTTCCGGCTCAAAGCACGATATGGTCGCCGGCAGACTTCGCCTGGAGGGATACCGCAAGGCACTGGAAGACCACGCTATTCCCTACAGTGACGACTTGGTACGCTACACCGGATTCATCTATGAAAAGGGTATACAGGCAATGAAGGAACTCATCAAAAGCAGGCAGTCCTTTACTGGCGTTGTCGCCTGCTGCGACGAAGTTGCTGCGGGTGCTATGACAGCTGCTTCCCTTTTAGGCTGCAAGGTCCCGGATGATTTTTCTATCATAGGTTATGACAACACCCGCACCGCAAAAATGACCGTACCACAGCTGACCACTGTTGCACAGCCGCTCTACCGCATGGGGCGCGAAGCTTTTGCAATGCTGAAAATGGGAATGGAGCATCAGCCGGTGCAGAGCAGGATTCTTCCCTTTAAAATTGTCGAAAGAGATTCTGTACGCAAAATTTAATTGCCGCGCTTTTTTGGCACTTTACGTAAACGATTACTCAGCATTCTGTACAAATTTTCTAAATATAATCAGTCATTGTCTTTTACGTAATCGATTACTAAAATGAGCAGTTCTACTCAGCAGCGCACAAGTTGTGTGCGCTTTTTGCCGGAGGATTCTCCTGTTTTGGGAGTTTCACATATTATTATTTTTTCTCTAGGAGGAGTAAAAGATGAAAGGTTTTACCAAAATAACAGCTGTATCGCTAAGTGCAGCAATGACGCTCTCTATGGCCGGGTGCGCAGGCGGCGGGGCTTCCACAACCTCTGCTGCAGGCTCTACCACAGCAGACAGCAGCAAGGCTGTCTCTCTGGAGCTTTTCTCAACAAAGACAGAGAATGCTTCCACTCTAAAAGAACTGATTGCTGCATTCCACGCCAAGCACCCGAACATCACCATTACGCTCTCCAGCCCGCAGGACGCCGGCACGGTCCTGAAAACACGGCTTACAAAAGACAATATTCCAGACATCATTGCCATGGGCGGCGACTCGACCTACACTGAAGTGCAGAGCGCCGGCGTGCTGGAAGACTTGAGCAGTGAATCCTATGTAAGTGGCATACAGAACGCCTATAAGAAGATGGTTTACGACGTACAACAGGACAAAGAACAGAAGCTTTACGGCATTCCTTATGCCACCAATGCTTCCGGTGTACTTTATAATGAAGATTTGTTTAAGAGCAAGGGTCTGTTTGTACCAAAGACGTGGGATGAATTCATCGCCCTATGCAAAAAGCTGCAGAGCGGTGGCACTACACCGTTTGAGCTGACCTTTAAAGACAGCTGGTGCACCCTGCCGGCATGGAACAGCCTTGCCCCGGACCTGCAGCCCGCGAACTTCACCGATGACCGCAAAAACGGTAAGACCACCTTTGCAGCAACTCATAAAGAAATCGCTCAGAAGTATCTGGACCTGCTGCCCTTTGCACAGAAAGATTACATGGGCACAACCTATGCAGACGGCAACACCGCCTTTGCACAGGGAAAAGCTGCTATGATGATCAACGGCAACTGGGCAATTCCAGAGTTTAAGAAAGTCAACTCCAGCTTTAAAGTAAACATGTTTGCGTTCCCCTCCAGCAACGACAGCAGCAAAAACTATGTCACTTCCGGTGTCGATGTCCTTTTGGCAGTCAGCTCTAAGTCTGCAAACAAAGAGGCCGCTAAAGAATTCGTCAGCTTTATGATGCAGAAAGAAAATGCACAGAAATACATCACCGAACAGTTTGCTTTCTCTGCGATTAACGGTGTTGAGCAGAACGACAAAACAGTTGCCGGCGTCAAAGAAGATATCGCAAGCGGCAAAGTTGCGAACTACCCTGACCACTACTATCCCTCTGGTTTTGACCTGGCATCTCTCGCACAGAACTTCGGCAAAAATGCGGCGGCCGGCATGGCTGCAGACAAAAACATTGCCGATTTCTTAAAGCAGTGCGACACAAAGTATGACGCTGCAAATGTTTCTGACTGATGGGAAACCGATGAAGCAGCTGCCGCGGCTTTGACAGCTGCTTTTTCAAGACTGATTTATAGAATGAGGTGTTCAGATGAAACACAAAAGAAGCAGAGTGTCACCGGTTTTTTACCTCATGGTGCTGCCGATGACCGTACTATTCTTCCTATTGCACACCTATCCGTTTTTAGAGGGTATTTTCTACAGCTTTACAAACTGGAAAGGCTATGGGCAGTGGCACTTTGTGGGTCTGCGCAACTACGCCCATATCTTTACGGACCCCGATATCGGCCACGCCTATGGTTTCACATTTGTTTTTGCTATCCTGGCAACGGTACTGGTCAATGTCATCAGCCTGCTGCTGGCCATCTGCCTGACCAAGCGAATCAAGCTGAAAAAGACGCTGCGCGCTGTCTACTTTCTGCCCTACATTCTCGGCAACCTGATTGTCGGCTATGTTTTCAACTTTATCTTTGCAAACCTGCTGCCGCAGGTGGGCAAAGCACTGGGAATCGGCTGGCTGAGTGTCAACATTCTCGGCACAGACAACGCCTGGATAGGCCTTTTGTTTGTCACAGTATGGCAGTCGCTCGCGTTTAACACACTGATTTACATTTCCGGACTGCAGACGGTTGACCCTGACCTGTACGAAGCCGCTGACCTTGATGGCGCCTCTGGCTGGGCGCGTTTCTCAAAAATCACTTTCCCACTGATTGCCCCCTTCTTTACCATCAACATGGTACTCTGCGTAAAGAACTTCCTGATGACCTTTGACCAGGTCATGGCTATGACAAACGGCGGCCCGGGCACAGCAACCACCACGGTCTCTGTGTTGATTTACAAGCGCGGGTTTCAAGGCGCGCAGTTTGCCTATCAATCTGCAAACGCGGTCCTGCTGTTCCTGATTATCGGCGGCATTTCCCTGTTCCAGCTTCTTGTCCTTGAGAAAAGGGAGGAAAAACTATCATGAAAAAAAGGCACACTGAGGTAAACACAAAGACCCGCTGGCCCGCAACCATCCTCCTGATTGTACTGGCAGCCGCATTCATTCTGTTTCCGTTGTATTTGACCATCATTATCGCCCTAAAAACGCCAAACGAAATGGGCAATATTCTCGCGCTGCCAAAGACCATTCGCTGGCAGAACTTCGCCGACGCATGGAAAATGGTGAATTATCCGCAGAAATTTCTCAACACCTTTCTAATCACTGTATTTGCGCTGATTTTTACGCTGCTTACAAACTCCATGGTGGCCTATGCCATTTCGCGCAACCGCGCCAAGAGCAAATTTTTCAACTTGCTTTATTACTACTTCATCAGCGCAATGTTCATCCCCTTTGCGGTGTTAATGCTGCCGCTGGTGAAGCAGGCCAACACCCTGCACATCGACAACGTAGCCGGCATTACCCTGCTGTACATTGTCATGGGCCTGCCGATGAACACCTTCCTTTACAGCGGGTACTTAAAGTCTATTCCGCACTCTCTGGACGAGGCCGCTATGATTGACGGCGCAAGTCCATGGCAGACCTTCGTACATATCATTTTCCCGCTGATGACCCCCATGCACGCGACCGTCGCCATCTTCACTTTTATGTGGACCTGGAATGACTTCTTAATGCCCCTGGTATTGCTCAGCAAACCAGAAGAACAAACGCTGCAGCTTTCACAGTATGTTTTCCAGGGACAGTTCTCGACCAACTACAACCTTGCGTTTGCCTCGTACCTCATGGCTCTGCTGCCAATCCTCATTTTCTATTTGGTCGGACAAAAATGGATTATCGGCGGCGTTACAAAAGGCGCTGTAAAACAATAAGCATATACCGCGCATACTTTCTTTACAAAGGAATGATGTACAATGAATGAAAAGAAGTGGTGGAAAGAAGCCACAGTCTATCAAATTTACCCCCGGAGCTTTATGGACAGCAGCGGCGATGGCATCGGCGACCTGCCAGGCATTCTCAGCAAACTGGACTATATTCGTGAGCTGGGTGCAGATGTCATCTGGCTCTGCCCCATCTATGACTCCCCAAATGCCGACAACGGATACGATATCCGCGACTACCGCGCCATTATGCGGGAATTCGGCACCATGGCAAATTTTGACCAGCTGCTGGAGGCAGCACACAACAAGGGCCTGCGCATTGTCATGGACCTGGTAGTAAACCACACCTCTGACGAACACGAATGGTTTCGAAAAAGCTGCCAAGCCCCCGCAAACAAATACCGCAATTACTACATCTGGAAAGACGGCAAAAACGGCGGTGCACCCAACAACTGGGGAAGCGTCTTTGGCGGGTCCGCGTGGAAGTACAGCGACAGCACGCGGCAGTACTACCTGCACATGTTTGCAGAAAAGCAGCCGGACCTCAACTGGGAAAATTCAGAGGTACGCCGCTCTGTATACGATATGATGAAGTGGTGGCTCAACAAAGGCATTGATGGTTTCCGTATGGATGTTATCAATCTGCTTTCTAAAGAACCGGCCTTTCCCGATGCTCCTCTTGCCAAAGGGGAAAAGTACGGCAACGGCTGGCCCTATGTCTCTAATGGCCCGCACGAGCACGCTTTTCTGCAGGAAATGAACCGTGAGGTCCTGAGCCACTATGATATTATGACAGTCGGCGAAACAGGCGGTATCGCACCTGACGACGCCCTGCGTTATGCCGGCTTTGACAGCCGCGAACTCAATATGGTATTTCAGTTTGAGCATGTAGACCTGGGGATAAACGAAGATGGGAAATGGAACGATGCGCCTGTTGCCCTGAAAGACCTGAAATCCATCGTAACCCGATGGCAGACGCAGCTAGACGGAAAAGCCTGGAACAGCATTTACTGGGGCAACCATGACCAGCCGCGCGCTGTCTCGCGCTTTGGCAGCAGGAACCCGGCATACCGCGAAAAATCGGCAAAGCTGCTCGCCACACTGCAGTTCACTTTGCAGGGAACACCGTATGTCTTTCAAGGGGAAGAAATTGGCATGACGAATGTGCCGTTTACGGATATTTCTCAGTACAGAGATCTCGAAACGCACAACGCGTACCGGGAATTGTGCAAAAAGTACCCGGACGACAAAGAAAAAGTCATGCGCGCCATCCGCTTTAAAAGCCGCGACAACGCACGCACGCCCATGCAGTGGGACAGCTCGAAAAACGCAGGATTCTCTCGCGGCAAGCCCTGGATTGGCGTCAATCCAAACTGCAAAACCATCAATGTACAAGAAAATCGACAGAATCCCAATTCGGTATTTCACTACTACCAAAAACTGATTCGTCTGCGCAAAACATATTTAGGGCTAGTGTACGGCTCTTATACGCCTCTTTTGGAAGACGATAGCCAGGTTTTTGCCTATCTGCGAAAAGACGGACAGCAGACGTTTTTAATCCTGCTAAATTTCAGCGGCCGGCCCGCACAAGTAAACTTGCCAAAGCTGCCGCAGGCCGAAAACGCCGCTCTGCTGATTTCAAACGAGGCGGCAGACTCCGACTGCACGCTTAAAGAGCACATGTCCCTCTCCCCTTACGAGGCAAATGTCTACCTGCTGCCGTAAGGATCTGAGCGGCCGCACCTATCTTTTAATACGTCAACAAGCTTTTCACTCCTCTCTCTTTCAATTTCTTTTGGCCTGCTATTTGCAAAAAGTTCCCCGCAAATGCAGGCACAAGCACCGCCCTGAAACCGACAGCTGCCTGCTGTCCTTTGGGGCGGTGCTTTTAGAATACACAAAGGAATGCTGCCTGGGTACAGAATTTTGTTTTATACTCCTTTTAGGTCATTTTTACGCAAAAAAGATTATTTAAATGGGGAAAATGAGGACTTGAAAGGTCACATTTCCTGTTATATAATTTATCCAAGTCAAATGAAAAAACATTGGCAAGGGCGCCGCTGCAGATTTGCAGCGGCGCTTTTTGATTGTCAAAATCAATCTGATGAAGAGCAAGTCATCTTTTTCTTTTCGCAAAACAGGAGGCAGACGATGGAAAACCGTATCACAGAGCACCCGATTCTGGGTACATTTGAAAAAGGCAGACAGGTTGCCTTTACTTACGACGGCAAAACCCTTATGGGCTATGAGGGCGAGCCGATTGCCGCAGCGCTGAAAGCAAATGGCGTCATGGTGCACCGGTACACAAAAAAGCAGCACAAGCCGCGCGGCATCTTCTGTGCAATCGGCAGATGTACCGACTGCGTGATGGTCGTAAACGGTGAACCAAACGTACGCACTTGTATGACACCGCTTGCGGCCGGCATGACCGTACAGACACAGTACGGCACATCGGCAGAACCCTTCGCTGTGAAAGATGGTGAAAAAGCATGAAAAGATATGATTTAATCGTCATCGGCGCAGGCCCCTCCGGCCTTTCCGCCGCCATAGAGGCCGCCAAGCGCGGTGCTTCCGTACTGGTCTTTGACGAAAACGCGCGCCCCGGCGGGCAGCTCTTTAAGCAGATTCATAAATTTTTCGGCTCAAAAGAACACCGGGCAAAAATCCGGGGCTTCCGCATCGGACAGCAGCTGCTGGACGAAGCCGGAAAAGCAGGTGTTCAGGTTCGGCTGAACGCAGCCGTCATCGGCATTTATCAGGACAAAGAAGTGGTGGTGCGCATCAGCGACGCAATCGAGCACTTTAAGGCCGACACCATCATTGTGGCAACCGGCGCTTCTGAAAACATGGTGCCCTTTGACGGCTGGACCCTGCCGGGGGTCATCGGCGCAGGCGCCGCGCAGACGTTGATGAATCTGCACGGCGTAAAACCCGGAAACCGTATTCTAATGCTCGGCTCCGGCAATGTCGGCCTGGTTGTCAGCTACCAGCTCAAACAGAGCGGCTGTGAAGTGGTGGCTCTGGCAGACGCGGCCCCGAAAATCGGCGGCTATGGCGTACATGCCGCGAAAGTGGCCCGTACAGGCATTCCTTTCTACCTTCCTTATACCATACAGAAAGTAGACGGCACCGACCACGTGACCGGCGTGACCATTGCGAAAGTAGACGCGCATTTTCAGTTTATTCCGGGTACGGAGGTTCACTTTGATGTCGATACTATCTGTGTGGCGGTTGGTCTTTCGCCCATGAGCCAGCTGCTGAAAATGGTCGGCTGCAAAATGGACGACAATCCGAAAAAAGGCGGCCAGGTGCCGGTGATTGACGCGCACGGTCAGACCTCCATTCCGGGTATTTTCGCAGCAGGGGATGTTTCCGGCATTGAGGAGGCGAGCTCTGCGATGATTGAAGGACGGCAAGCCGGCATTTACGCTTCTGAATATCTTGGCTACATGAATAAAGCAGCGCTTGACAGTGAGGAAGCTGACCTGGATAAAGCTCTGGATGGCCTGCGGCAGGGCATGTTTGCCCCCGGAAATAAGGGCAGAAAAATTGACAAAACTGAAGAGGGCATTCCTGTTTCGAAAAGTCTGTTGCAGCACGGCTTTGTCGCCGACGAAGAGATTGGACGCTTCCCGGGCGTGGTACAGAAAGCCGGCATTCATCCGGTTATGGAATGTACACAGAATATCCCCTGCAACCCGTGCCAGGACGCCTGCCCGAAACACTGCATTCGCATTGGCAGCAACATTACCTCCCTGCCGGCGGTCGAAGCAGACGCGCAGTGCATCGGCTGCGGCATGTGTGTAGCCTCCTGTCCGGGACAGGCAATCTTTCTGGTAAATGAAGACTGCGGCGACGAAACAGCAGAAGTAACCCTTCCGTATGAATTTTTACCTCTGCCAAAGGCCGGTGACAAGGGCAAGGGCCTTTCCCGCAGTGGAAAACCAATCTGCGAAGCTGAAATTGTATCCGTCAAGTCATCGCCGGCATTTGATAAAACAAATCTGCTGACTATGAAAGTGCCGAAAGCATACGCGGGAAAAGCGCGCTTTTTTCAGGCGGAAAATTGAATGACCCGCAGGCAGAGCGTGTCTGCGTTTATAGAAACCCGGAGGCTGTGAAATGAGCAAAAGAATCGATCGTTCCAAAGACATCGGCGAATTTACCGCGCACAGCGACGACGATATGATTATCTGCCGCTGTGAAGAGATTACAAAGGGAGAAATCAGGCGCGCCGTACACGATGGCATGTGGACTATGGCAGAAATCCGGCGGTACCTGCGCTGTGGCATGGGCCTCTGCCAGGGACAAACCTGCGGCAAGCTGGTAAAGGGCATTGTCGCACGCGAACTGGGTGTTTCGCCGGCAGAGCTGGAGGCAGCAACCTCCCGCTCCCCCATGCGCCCAACGGAAATGAACGTTTTTGCGAAGGAGGTCGAAGAGTAATGTCAGAACATACAGCAGAGGTCGTCATTGTCGGCGCCGGCGTCATTGGCTGCGCGACCGCCTATTATCTTTCCAAAAAAGGCGTTTCCGTTACCGTGCTCGACTGCGATGAAGTAATCGGCAACGGCGGCTCCAGCCGAAACGGCGGCGGGGTGCGCCAGTCAGGCCGTGACCCGCGGGAACTGCCACTGGCTATTTACGGTGTAGAGCATGTCTGGCCGTCTCTTTCCGAAGAACTGGGTACAGATGTCGAATACCATAAAGAGGGCAACCTGCGCCTAGGCAAGACCGAAAAACACCGGCAAATTCTGCAGGGGCTGACAGCCCGCGCAGCTGCCTGCGGGCTGGGTGTGCGCATGATTGACGGCAGCGAGGTCCGCAAAATCAACCCCTATCTTTCCGATGAAGTCATCTGCGCCAGTTGGTGCCCAACAGACGGCCACGCAAACCCGCTGAAAACCACCCTTGCCTTTTACCGGGCCGCTCGGCAGCGCGGGGTTCGGTTTATTACCGGGGAAAAGGTGACCGGCCTGCAGAAAGTGTGCGGTGAAGTCAAAGAAGTGCTGACCGAAAAGGCTGTGTACGGCTGTGACAAAGTGATTGTCGCCTCCGGCTATGACAGCCGCGCAATCACCGCCTCTGTCGGCATTGACATTCCCATGAAAAAAGAGCTGATTGAGGCTCTGGTCACAGAGGCTGAGCCGCCCATGTTTGCGCAAATGCTCGGCACCGCAGATGCGGATTTTTACGGTCACCAGACCAACCACGGTTCTTTTGTTTTCGGCGGTGCATCGGGATATGAAGAGGAAAATAAAGACAACGGCTGCATGGCTACTTCCAGTATCACTGCGCCGTGCATCTGCCGTGGTATTATGAAGTATATCCCACGGCTGGCACACGCAAAGATTGTGCGCACCTGGGCGGGCTATGAGGATGACAGTGCCGACAAAGTACCCGTCATCAGTGAAGTTGAGGAAGCGCCCGGCCTGATTCTCGCCTGCGGCTTTACCGGCCACGGTTTCGGTATTTCCCCTGTGGTAGGGCAGCTTTTGGCGCAGATGACCGTCGGCGAAAAGCCAATGCTGGACCTTTCCGCGTTTCGCTACGACCGCTTCAAAGCCTGTATTTGATTTTGATACAGAAAGTGGATACGTCAATTCTTTTTATACACAGCTGAATCAAAAAGGAAACCGGCGGCGCCATTCTTTCCGCGTTTCGCTACGACCGTTTCAAAGCCTGTATTTCATTGGAGGTAAAAAATGGATACATCAATTTCGTTTTTATACTTGGATGAGCCGGACATGATAAAAGCCGGCGTCAAGGATATGAGCAAGTGCATTCTTTCCATGGAGGATATGTTGCTGCTGCTGAAAAAAGGCGACTACGTCATGGGCGGCGAAAATCACAACTCTCACGGCTGTATGATTACTTTCCCAAATGACCCGCAATTTCCGGGTATGCCAAAAAACGCATTTGACCGGCGCTTTATGGCAATGCCCGCCTACCTTGGCGGCAAATACCAGATGGCAGGCGTAAAATGGTATGGCTCCAACGTAGAAAATAAAGAAAAAGGCCTGCCGCGCTCCATCTTGATGATGACTTTGAGTGACAAAGACACAGGCGCACCGCTCGCTTTTATGTCGGCAAACCTCTTGAGTGCCTACCGCACCGGCGGCATTCCAGGGGTGGGTGCCAAATATCTGGCAAGGAAAGATTCGCGGACAGCTGCCGTGATTGGCCCCGGCGTCATGGGCAAGACTTCGCTTGCCGCGTTTGCTGCCGCCTGCCCCAAACTTTCCCGTGTGCAGATTAAAGGCCGCGGCCAGCGCTCGATTGATTCCTTTATCACTTTTATTAAAGAAGAGCTGCCGCAGATTAAAGAAATCAAAGTCTGTGACACCGTGGAGGAAGCCGTACGTGGCAGCGACATCATCAGCTTTACAACAACCGTAAAAGACGACGTTTCTACCTTCCCTTACATTAACGGCAGCTGGATTAAAAAAGGCGCCCTCATCAGCATGCCATCCGCCGCCCGGTTTGACGACGATTATCTGTCCCAATGCCGTTTGGTAGTTGACAACTCCAAACTTTACGAGGCATGGGAGGAAGAGTACCCGTACCCCACCTACCCCAAAATGCAGATTATCGGCACCAAATTCACAGACCTTATCCATGATGGGCTGGTAAAGCGCGAAGATGTAACAGACATTACCGATATCATCACCGGCGCGGCCCCGGGCAGAAAAAGTGAAGACGAAGTCATTGTATACTCTGTGGGCGGCATGCCAGTAGAGGATATTGCGTGGGGCTGCACCGTTTACCGCAGCGCCCTGGAAAAAGGCATTGGCCGCGTGCTTCCTTTGTGGGAAAAGCCGGAAATGGCATAAAAGCAGACAGGCACCTACACAAAAAATACCCTGCGGTATTTTCCCGCAGACACTCCGGAAAGGAAATGAAATATGAGCGAATTATCAAAGATCGAAATTATCACCGATATGTCGAAATATACAGACCTGAAAGCTTCCCTAAGCAAACTGCAGATTGGCGGCATGACCATGATGCAGGTACTGGGTTGCGGCGTAGAAAAGGGCACAAAGGAATACGAAGTGGATAAGAACTTTGAAATGGAGCTGCTGCCCAAAATTCAAATCAACATCGTGGTAGAAACCGCTAAGGCAAAGGAAATTGTAGAGATGGTAAAGCAGGTGCTCTACACGGGCCATATTGGCGACGGCAAAATTTTTGTGTACGATATTACGAATGTCGTACGTGTAAGGACAGGCGACGAAGGCAAAGATGCCCTGTAACAGGGAGGCTGGCAAAACATGAAAAAGCAAAAGAAGCTCGGGCTTGGCAGTGTTATTTCCATCTCTGTCGGGCTGGTAGTTGCGACCAGCAGTCTGGTATCCCTGGGGCAGGGCGCCGGCACGCTGGGTACCATGTTCATCATTCCGATGATCATTGCCTGTATTCTCAACATCATTACTATTGCCTCACTCTCTGAGCTAAACGCGCTGATGCCAAACACCACTGGTGGGCTGGCACAGTACACTCTGGCCTGCATGGGGCCGTTTCCCACGATGATTTCCATGGTGGGCGGATACTTAATCTGCAATATCATGTCGTGCGGGGTTGAAGCCTCTATCTTTGCCTATGCCTGCGCGCAAACCATTCCACTTAAAATTCCAAGCATTGTCTACACGCTCGTTATGACTGTGGGCGTAACGATTGCGAATTTGTACGGGGTCGATATTTTTGCGAAGGTGCAGAATCTGGTTGCTTTCCTTTTAGTCGGCTCCATGCTGGTAATGGGGATTATCGGCGCCTGCAGCGCTGGTACACAGCCCACTGTCAGTCAACCGGCTGTCATCTCAACCAACTTTAACGACATTGTTTCCATGACAGCCGTGGCATTTTGGCTCTTTATTGGTGCTGAATACGCCATTCCAGTATCAAAGGATGTAAAAAATGCGAAAAAGAATGTTCCCCTCGGCATGATGCTCGGCCTGGTGCTGATCGGGATTGTACAGGCAATTATGGTTTTTGGCTTTCACAACTACACCGCCTGGGGTGACCTGACAAATTCACCGGCACCGCACCTGTTGTACGGCGAAAAGCTGCTGGGACAGGGCGGAAAGATTTGGATGACCTGTGTCTCCGCTCTGGCTGTCATCAGCACACAGAATTCCACGGTCAACGGCCTGAGCAGCATCAGCGAAGGCATGGCGAAAATGAACATGATGCCGCGTGTTTTCAGCAAAACGAATAAGCGAAACGTACCCTGGTTCGGCGTTCTGTTTGTCAGCGTCTTCATTTTTGTATTCGCAGCAATCAGCGATAATTCCTCCAGTATCATTTCGTTCCTGATTCTGGTAGGCTCTGTGTTCTGGATGGTTTCGTATATCCTTGCACACATTGATGTACTGATTTTGCGCCACAGACTGCCCAAAGCGCCGCGCTCCTTTAAGGTACCGCTCGGCCCGGTGCTGCCGATTATCGGCATTGCCGGCACAGCCTACATGATTCTCAATATTTCCACTGATCCGGTTGAACGAAACAACATTTGGCTCATCACGGGTATTACATTCCTGCTGCTGGGCATCTTCTCGTATTTCTGGATTAAGAAACGCATGAAGCGCCCCGTCTTTCAGCATGTGCCTATGGAAGAAGTCATGGCAATGGAAAACAGCATGTACTACACAATTCGGAAAAAGCGCGGCATTTGGAAATAACCGCTGCCTGCAAATCTCATAAACCGAAGAAGGCAGTCCCACAAAACGTGTACCGCAAAAGCTGCGGCGCGCTGTGTGGGACTGTCTTCTTTTTTTACGAGTTTTCTTCCGGCAGTTCGCATTCCACAATCATTTGAAACATCTGCAGACGTTTGCAAATGCCAAGTTTGCGGTAAAGATTGAGAATATGCTTTTTCAGCGTATTTGGGCTGATAACCAATTTTTCGCAGATGGCGTCTTTGTCCAGTCCACACATTTCCAGCCGCAGCACAGTGGCCTCTCTTTTGGTAAGCCCATATTTTTCCGCCGCCTCTTCCACGGTAATTCTGCCGCGGGCCGCCCGGCTTTTTCGCCGCTCCTCTGCCAAGCGGTAAGCAAGGTGGTCTTTGAGCATATCTAAAATTTGAATATCATCGTACAAGAAATTATTCTTCCCGATAGTGCGGTAAAACGTGATAACCCCCAAAAGCTTTTTGTCCTTTGCCATAATCATCTGCAGGGAAAAGTGCCAGTTGTTTGGCTGATAAACTTTACGATAATACTCTGTCTGCACCCGCTTTTCATCGCTGATGATGTCCGTTTCGCGGTAAATCAGACTTTTGCCGCCGTACAGGATTCCCCGGCTGTAGTCGAGAAAATCGTAGGTCTGTGAGCAGGCGCCATCGCAGTTGTAAGTAACGGGGTCGGTCAGCGCATCGCTGCCATCCTGTGCAGCCAAAAAGAAATCAGCGCTGTCAAAGTCAAGCAGCATTTTCAGCTGCTCTAAAAGCTGCGTACGCATGGCACAAAAATCTTTTGTCGTATAGATTTTATAAATAATGCTGTTTAAAAGAAGCCAATCATTTGTCTCAAGCTGTCTCATGCTATTGCCCCCTGCCATATAAAAAGGCGCAGAAGCATATAAGCTTCTGCGCCTTTGCGAATACGTTTATGGTATCATGCCACCAGACGAATTGCAATAGAAAGCAATAAAATACGCAAAATACACCCGAAAGAATACTAAGAATCGTTCTTCTAAATCAGTAACGCTTTCTTTCCCGCATATTTTGAGGCCATTTTTCTTTTCTGCGCACAGCACAGGCTTTAATGGACGAAAAGCCGGCGCAAATTCCTGTTATGACCAAAAAAATTTCCAGCCTGCCCATAAACATGCCGGTCATTTCGGCAATCCCAAATTCAGCGGCATAAGATGCAGTAATCGTGTATTTTTAATGCAGTTGCAATCAGATTAGGCATAGCAGAACCGCCTTCCGTCATATGAACACTTTAGCCTGTAATGAAGACCGCACAAAGGGAAAAATTCGAAGCAAGTGTAATCGCCCGCCCAAAAAGCGCCTACCCCCCAAAGGAAGTAAGCGCTTTTCTATCTTCATTCTATTTTATTTTCTGTACAGAAAACAGTTGCACAGAATCAGGCATTGTCCTTGGGGGTATGCCATTTCCAGTCACGCACTTCCGGCAGATCCTGCCCGTAGGTGGAAATATACTGCTTATGTGCCACCAGGGTATCGTTCATCTTCTGCACAAGGTAAGCTCCGCGGTTGCCCAGCTGCGGCAAACGCTCGATGACATCCTTTACCAGGTGGAAACGATCGATGTGGTTCTGCACACGCATATCAAACGGCGTGGTAATGGTGCCCTCTTCCTCATAGCCGCATACGTGCATGTTGCGGTTATGGCGGTGATAGGTCAGCTCGTGTACCAGGGTCGGGTAGCCGTGGAAAGCAAAGACGATAGGCTTATCTTTGGTGAAGAGTTCATCATACTCAACATCGGAAAGGCCGTGCGGGTGCTTGTATTTTGGCTGCAGCTTCATCAGGTCTACAACATTGATGACGCGAATCTTCAGCTCTGGCATGTTGTCGCGCAGAATGGTAACCGCAGCCAGCGTCTCTAAAGTTGGGGTGTCGCCGCAGCAGGCCATGACAACGTCTGGTTCAGCACCCTGGTCGTTGCTCGCCCACTCCCAGATACCGATACCCTGAGTGCAGTGTTTTACAGCTTGGTCCATCGTAAGCCACTGCGGGCGCGGATGCTTGGAAGTAACCATGACATTCACATAGTTTTTGCTGCGAATGCAGTGGTCAAATACGGAAAGCAGGCAGTTGGTATCCGGAGGCAGATACAGACGCACCACGTCTGCTTTTTTGTTGGCAATATGATCCAGAAAACCGGGGTCCTGGTGCGTGAAACCGTTGTGGTCCTGCTGCCAGACATTAGAGGTCAAGATCAGGTTCAGCGAAGCAATAGGCTGGCGCCATGGAATCTGATTGCAAACTTTTAGCCACTTGGCATGTTGTGAAGCCATGCTGTCGACAATACGGATAAATGCCTCATAGCTGGCAAAGAAGCCGTGGCGGCCTGTGAGCAGGTAGCCCTCAAGCCAGCCCTCGCACATGTGCTCGCTGAGCATAGAATCCATTACGCGGCCGTCAGAAGCAAGGAATTCGTCGCTGTCCAGGCGCTTAGCGTTCCAGTCGCGGTTTGTCGCCTCAAAGACTTTGTTCAGGCGGTTCGACATCGTCTCATCCGGCCCAAAGATGCGGAAGTTGCGGCTTTCTTCATTCAGTCTGAAGATATCACGCACAAAACCGCCAAGTTCAATCATATCCTGTTTTTCTACCTGGCCAGGCGCGGGCACATCTACGCCGTAGCTGCGGAAATCGGGCAGGCGCAGGTCGCGCAACAGCTTGCCGCCGTTTGCGTGTGGGTTTGCGCCGATACGGTGGTTTCCGGTAGGGGCAAGTGCCTGCAGCTCAGGAATCAGGCGGCCGTTTTCATCAAACAGCTCTTCAGGGCGATAGCTGTGCAGCCAGTCGCTGAGAATCTGCAGATGTCCTGGGTTTTCCATCGTCATTGGCACCTGGTGTGCGCGGAAAGAGCCCTCAATCTGCTTGCCGTCCACCACTTTAGGGCCGGTCCAGCCCTTGGGGGTGCGCATCACAATCATCGGCCAGCGTGGGCGGGTGGTATCGCCTGTCTCGCGGGCATGCTTTTGGATTGCTTTGATTTCTTCAATAACGGTATCAAGGGTTTCGGCCATTTTGCGGTGCATTGTCATGGGGTCATCGCCCTCGACAAAGTAAGGCTTCCAGCCGCAGCCTAAGAAGAAGTCCTCCACCTCTTCATGCGACATGCGTGAAAAGATGGTCGGGTTGCTGATTTTGTAGCCGTTGAGGTGCAGAATAGGCAGCACCGCGCCATCGTTAATAGGATTTAAGAATTTGTTGGACTGCCAGCTGGTGGCAAGCGGGCCTGTTTCGCTCTCGCCGTCGCCTACAATGCAGGCAGTGATGAGGTCGGGGTTGTCAAACACAGAGCCAAAAGCATGGGCAATGGAGTAGCCCAGTTCGCCGCCCTCATTGATAGAGCCGGGAGTTTCCGGCGCAACATGGCTGGAAATACCGCCCGGGAACGAGAACTGTTTAAAGAGCTTTTTCATACCCTCTTCGTCCTGGCTGATGTTCGGGTAAACTTCGCTGTAGGTGCCCTCCAAGTACGTGTTGGCAACAAAGAAGTTTCCTCCGTGGCCCGGGCCGGAAATAAGGACCATATCCAGGTCGTACTTCTTAATGACGCGGTTCAGGTGCACATAAACGAAATTCTGCCCTGGCACCGTGCCCCAGTGGCCTACAATCTTCTTTTTGACATCGTTCATCGTGAGCGGGCGGCGAAGCAGCGGATTGTCCAGCAGATAGAGCTGGCCTGCGCCAAGGTAGTTGGCGGCGCGCCAGTAGGCATTCATTTTCTGCAGATAATCGTCGGTGAGGGGCTGCTTTTCGACACACGCCTGGTCCTGCATGGCTTTTGTCATTTTGTATCCATCACTTTCCATTAGAGTATTCCGCGGTGCATGTGCACGAGCACATGATAGACCCACTGCGGCATTTACAGAATGATATATATGAAGAATAGGACGGCACGCCGAGTTTGTCAAGCCTTATTGAGAATTCTTTTTTCCACGCTACACAAAAAGTTTTCGTTTTTATGCAGACCGATGTGTTTGTAAAGGCAAAGGTCCAAAAATGGGCCACAGCAAAAAGATTGTATACGATTTCCGTTTAAGCGGGTGTACATGTATCAAAAGGAATATTATAGTAAATACAGAGTAAATTTTTAGGAGGAAATTTTATGAAAATGAAAAAGACTGCCGCTGTTATTTTGGCCCTGCTTATGTGCCTTCCCATAAGCGCGTGCCAAAGCGCAGCAAAACCAGAAAATACTGTAACAGGCTTTTTTGAGGCAGGAAAGAGCTGCGATACTGCAAAGATGCGCTCTTTCATTAATCCAAAGAATGCAAGTTCCAGCAGTTCTTCAAGTGCATCTTCCGACAAAAATGGTGCTGACTTTCAGAAATACTGCACAGATTACCTGAAAGGCAATGCGAAAAAGATCACCTACAACATCAAAGACAGTAGCATCAAAGATTCTTCTGCCACTGTCACTGTGGACTGCAAATATGTTGATGCCTCTGCAATTTTAAAAAGCGCAGTTTCAGAATATATGGTAAAAGCATTTGGCGAAGCTTTCTCCGGCACACAGGCTTCAAGTGATTCTTCTTCTAAAGAAATAAGTCAGCTTATAACCGATAAAATCAAAACGACAAAAGAAACTTTTGTTTCAAAGACAGTGAAAATAAATTGCGTAAAGGTCAGTGACAAATGGTATATCGATAAATTAAGTGATGACCTTGCCGATGTCTTCCTCTCTGGATTTGTATCAGCCGGAAATGAAATTTCAAAATCATTTAACAGTGCAGGTTCCTCATCATCAAATTCCAGCAGCAAATCCAGTTCATCAGCATCTGCTTCTGAATTCAAAAACCATGTTTTAACAACCAGTCATTTCAAAATTGAAATTACAAAAAGTAAAGTAATTGCTCCTGGAGAAAAAGGAAATGAGTATGGTGACAAGTCACTCATCGCTTTTTGGTACAAAACGACAAATTTATCTGGAGAAGAACTGGACCCCTGGAGTGCCTGGTCCACAGCATTTGATGTGATTCAGGATAACAACCCAAACTCTGTAAACAGCTTAAAACTCAGCGGCCTGCCCGATGACAAATTTTCAGATACTGAAATGGAGAAAATCAAAAAGGGCGGTACAGTAGAGAATGCTATATCGTATGAACTCAGTGATACAAAAACGCCGGTAACCGTAAAGACGAATGACAACGTCGGTGAGCAGGTGTTTCCTGTAAAAAAATAGAAAATAGCATTTTATCTGCTTTCATACAAAACAAAAACCGGTTGCGCTAAGGCAACCGGTTTTTTTCGTCATACAGAAGATATTAAAATAAAAGGTTTAGCCCTTAACGCCGCCAAGTGCAACACCGCGGACAATAAATTTGGACAAGCACAGGTAAACAATGATGACAGGTACAATTGCAATGGTGATAAGCATATAGACCTGCCCCATATCAAACTTTAAGAAATCGGCGCCTCTGAGCTGCGCAATGAGAATTGGCAGAGTCTTTTTATTTGCCGAGTCAAGCAGCAGCGCTGGCACGAAGTAATTGTTCCACGCACCTACAAAGGTAAAGATTGCCTGTACAGCGATTGCCGGTTTCATAATCGGCAGTACAATTTTGTTGAAAGTCATAAACTCACTGCTGCCGTCAATTCTGGCAGCCTCCACAATCTCCATCGGCATATTGCTGTCCATGTACTGCTTCATAAAGAAGAAAACGACTGGACTGGCGATTGCAGGCAGGAACAGAGGAATCAGAGAGTTTTTCAGACCTATGGCCGTCATTTCATTGACAAAACCGACAGCAGAAATCTGAGTTGGCATAGTCATAATCAGAAGAATAAGCGCAAACGCGGCTTTCTTCAATTTAAAATCGTAGGCGTGTATCGCATAAGCGGTGAGTGTAGAAAAATAGGTTGCCAACAGCGCACTGAGTGCAGAAACGATGAGGCTGTTCATAATACCGCTGAGTACTGGAATATTTGCGTTGTTAAGTGTGTTGTTCAAGTTGATCCAAAAACTTCTGCCCGGCAGGAAAGAGAAACCCTGCTGAATCTGGAATGTGTTTCGGGATGAATTGATGAGCAGCATATAGAAGAAGAAGAGACACAAAAAGCATAGAAAGCACAGCACAATATAGCAGCCGACTCTGGCCGCGGTCAGTTTACCTTTTCCGCTTTTGATTTCCGGGAAAGCGCTTGTCTTTTCAGTTGAAACCTGCTTATTGTTTGTCATTCCTTTGCGCCCCCTTTATGTGCTTTCGCCTTTCTCAGGCTTTGCGCGGATTCGTTATCCCGTGTCAAAGAGAAATAAACCAGCAGGCAGAGTACCGCGCACAGAATAAACAATACCGTAGAAATGGCACCGGCCATGCCGTAATTCTTACTGTACATATAATTATTCAAATACATAATCATTGTGGTTGTGTTGCGGTCCGGCGCACCGGTGCCGTTTGTCAGGATCTGCGGAACATCAAACATCTGCAGGCCGCCGATCAGTGCCGTGATAAACGTGTAAACAAGGATTGGGCGGATCAGTGGAATCGTAATGCGCCAGAACATCTGTTGCGAAGAGGCACCATCGATTTCAGCTGCTTCATACAGACCAGGGTCCACACCCATGATAGCAGCCAGTAGCACAATGGTTGTGTTTCCAAACCACATTAGGAAGTTCATAAAGCAAACCAGCCCGCGTGAGCCAAGCACTGTGGAAAGGAACTGAATCGGTGTTTTAATAATACCCATCGACATCAGTGACGCATTTACCGGACCATTGTCAGAAAACAGAGTGAAAAACAGCATTGCGAAAGCAGAAGCCATAATAAGGTTTGGCATATAAATCACTGTTTTGAAAAATCCCTGGCACCGCAGCTTGAGGCGTGTGTTGGTAAACCATGCCGCCAGCAGCAGCGCAACAATGATCTGCGGTACAAAACCGATCACCCACATCAGCAGAGTGTTGCCCATGTATTTTGGCAGATCGGTCTGAAACAGACTGGCATAGTTTTTCATTCCTATGAATGTAGGGCCTATGATGCGCAGCCCAGAACGAAAATACTGGAAAAAACTATAATAAATTGTCTGAACAAGCGGGACAAATTGGAAAATAGCAAAAGCCGCAAAAAACGGAATCAAAAATATGTATCCATACTTTGCGTAATTTACTCTTTTCGCTTTCTTCCTCTCTAGTAAATTTCCGGTGCGCATTAGAAAGTCCCCTCTCCTCTGAAAACAAAAGCTGCGCTGCCGTGGGTTTGAAAAATCCGGCTCGCGGCAGTGCAGTCTCTTTATGTAGTCCTCTTATGCTGCTGTGTCAGTCGGCTGTGCTGTGTTTTTTCAGTCAGCAGGCCATTTGATGTCTGTAATTTCCGGATATTTTTCTTTTACAATCTTTTCAAAGTTTGATTTGCACTTTGCTTCGTTGGCATTGCCGGTAAAGTAGTCTTTAAAAGCAGTCTGGATACCTTCATTCATTCCCTGGTCATAAGCACCGGCTTTGCTCATGTCGATTTTCGGTGCAACTTCTGCGAAAAGCTTGATGTGGTTCTGCCCGCCGAGGAAAGCTGACTTGTAGTCACTATTTGCAATTTCTTCCATAGCGGCCTTGTTGTTGGTGTAGTCCTGGCTTTGCTCGGTAATCTTTTTCATATTGTCTTTGTCGCAGGTCATCGACTTCATAATGTCTTTAATTGTGCCCAAGTTGTCAGAACCTTTGCAGGCGCACATCCAAGTGCCGCCCCAGTAGTAGCTCTGTGGCCCTTTGCAGACAGCATAGTCGCCATAAATGCCGTTGCCCACTTCTTCTTTGCCGCCCTCTTTGGTCGGTGTTTTCAGAGAGTTGCCAACCAGTGTAAAGTTAATTCCCCAAGTGGAGTAGAAGAAGCCCATAACTTTGCCAGTCGGGCCCTGGTCTGCCTGCCACTTGTCATCCCACAGGGAAGTCTTGTTGTTGTAGCCTTTGTTCGTGTAGTCTTTTGTCTGTTTTACCCACTTCATTATATTCGGGTCAACAGTTGCGGTCGTGCCCGTTACCCACGGTGCAGAAACGTTATTGGAAAAGACACGGTAGCTGTCATCGAAGCCAGAGAGCATCTTGTAGCCCATCGTATTTGTTTTTTTTGCAACTGCGTCAAATTTTGCCCAGTCAGAGAGCTGTTCTTGCACTTTATCCGGGTCATCTGTGCCTAGCACTTTTTTGGCAATAGAACGGCGGTAAGCAAAAAGGCCTGGGGTTGCCTGCCAAGATGTACCCTTGATTGCCTTATTTTTATCCGTTACAATATCTTTTGTATACTGGTACTGATTGGAAAGGTCATCATCTGTCAAACCGACATCTTTCTTTATATCCAGTGTGTATTCGGAGTCGACGTACTTCAAAGCATAGTCCGCCTCTACCAAAAACATGTCAATCTTATCATCTGTTTTTGCTGAATCCTGCGCCTGCAAAGCGGCATCCAGTTTGTTTTGGTAGTTGTTGTTATCGTTGGGATTAATCGTCCACTTTACGACTGTGCCATCTTTGAGTGTGGTTGTTGATTTATCTTTTGCCACCCCTTTGACATTCGGATAGAACTTGTTGAACTGTCCTTGGAATTCATCGTTCCAGCACCAAATATTCAGTGTCTTTCCTTCCTTTGCAGCAGTGCTGCTTGTGGCAGCGCCGTTTTGAGAACTTGACGATGCTCCACCACAGGCTGCTGCCGATACGGCGATTGCCGCTGCCAATGCAACTGCGGCCCATCTTTTTACGCTTTTTTTCATAATACTTATCCTCCTTTGATTTCCATATAAAATCAAATATTGTATATCAGGTGCTCCTCACCTGTTGATACGCCGAAACCATTTTGCCCGGTAAGTACGTAAGGCTGCTTTGCCGAAAGTTAGCCGTCCCGTATCTAATTTGGCAAATTCCTTTTCATAAAGCTATGTTAAAACGTTTTCATGAGTCTAATATAGCATATGTATTCAGCAAATGCAATAGTTTCTATTGAAAAAATAAAATATAAATTAGAGAAATTATCTTAATAATCCCCAGATAATTTCCTAATAAAATTTTTTTAGATTTAAATTTGTACTTTTACATCTTGATTGCGCATAAAATCAGTGTTTTTACGAAATCGTTTAATTTTTTTGCACGTGTGGATCCTTTCTGCCTCTGATAGTATGTAAAATAATTTGTATATCCTGTACAAAATTCTTTCTGATAAGGAGTTTTCCGTACAGGCACTTGCTTAACTTTCCGCAAAGCAAAAGAGAATTCCAATATTAAGAAAACGTTTTCAAGCATGCCCTTTCGTATTCTACACAGCACAGCAGCAAACTCAATACCCTGAAAGGAAGCCATTTTCACATTCTTTACAGCTGCCCTTGCTGCACAAAAAAATTCCTCGGACTACCTTTTTCGGTAATCCGAGGAATTTCTATTTATGCTGCGAAATGTTACAGAGCGAGCAAACCCTGTCGCTTACAATAAGACTTTTCGCATGGCACTTATTTGGTGGAGATGAGGAGAGTCGAACTCCTGTCCGAAAGCCGTTTGCCTAGGTTTTCTACGAGCGTAGCCAGTGGTTTTATTCTCCCGGTGCACAGCGCCCTACTGGCAGGCTCAGTGCACCGGCAGCCCCTGCTTCATGACCGGGCGAGGGGCAGCGCTCGGTTCACGTTCACCGCTGAGTTACGCCCTCAGCCGGGCCGCGGTACTCCCGGAGAGGACGGCAGCTTTTTAATTAAGCTGCAACAGCCATCCCATAATTGTTAAAGTTAACGTTCATGACATTGCTGTTTTTCTTAGAAGATTTCTCAACTAAATTTAGGGTGCGGATTGATGAAGCGGTCCCGCTCCGCTACTCGCTTGCCGAGGTTCTCAGCCCCCGTCGAAACCTTTACATCCCCCTAAAAGGCCGGATTCCAGCCTAATTTTAGTATAGCATAGAATCCAGCAGAATACAACATACAGAAAATGTTCAGCGGTACTGCGTCTTTACTGCACGGTCAATGTCGCGTTTTGCTGCGCGTGCAGCCATATCTGCGCGCTTATCATACAGCTTTTTACCACGGCACAACCCAACCTGCACTTTTACCAGACTTCCCTTAAAATATACAGAAAGCGGAATGAGCGAATAGCCCTGCTGTTTGACAATACCGAAAAGGCGCATAATCTCGCGCTTGTGCATCAGCAGGCGGCGCGCACGCACTGGGTCGCGGTTAAACTGATTGCCGTGTTCATAGGGGCTAATGTGCATTCCCCGCACCAGCAGCTCACCATTTTCGACCGCACACCACGCGTCTTTCAGATTGCAGCCGCCAGCACGCAGGGACTTTACCTCTGTGCCGCACAGCTCAATGCCCGCCTCGAAAGATTCCTCTACAAAATAATCATGGTAGGCTTTTTTGTTACGGGCAATCGTCTTGAAATTTTCTTTGCGTTCCATTTGCACACCCCGTTTCCGGCAGCTTTTTACAGTTCGCTGCGGCCCTCTAATGCGCGCAGCAGCGTCACTTCATCCGCGTACTCCAAATCGCCGCCTACAGGAATACCGTAGGCAAGGCGTGTTACCTTAATGCCCAGCGGCTTTATCAGGCGCGATATGTACATGGCAGTCGCTTCTCCCTCTACTGTGGGGTTCGTAGCCATAATCACTTCTTTTACCGTGCCATCGTGCAGACGGTCCAAAAGTTCCTTAATACACAGCTGGTCCGGCCCAACATCGGAAAGCGGCGAAATTGCCCCATGCAGCACATGGTATGTACCGGTATACTCATTAGTGCGCTCCATAGCAGCCACATCGCGGGGATCCTCTACCACGCAAATGACCGACTTGTCGCGGCGGTCGTCCCGGCAGATAGGACACAGCGGCTGGTCAGTGAGATTACAGCAGACCTTGCAGTAATGAATTTTCTCGTGCGCTTCCAGCAAAGCATCGGCAAATGCCTGCACCTGCTCTTTGCTCATACCAAGCACATGGTAAGCAAGGCGCTGAGCGCTTTTGTGCCCAACCCCCGGCAGCTGCTCAAACTGGTCGACCAAGCGCGCCAGCGGCGCAACATGATACCCTGCCATTTAAAACAGCCCTGGCACATTCAGCCCGCCGGAAAGGGCCTCCATCTGCTCATCTTTGTCTTTAGCTGCCGCGCGCAGCGCTTCGTTTACCGCAGCCATGACCAAGTCAGACAGCATCTCTACGTCCTCCGGGTCAACAACCTCGGGCTTAATTTCAATACTCTTTACTTCCATTTTTCCCAGTACTGTTGCCTTTACAGCATCGCCGCCAGAGGTGGCAGAATACTCTTTTTCGTCTAATTCCTGGTTCAGTTCATTCATCTGCTCCTGCAGTTTCTGTGCTTGTTTGGCAATCTGCTGCAGGTTCTGCGGACCTTTGCTCTGGGGAACTCTTGCCTTCATAATTGAAACCTCCGCCTATTTCTGTTTTCTATCTGCGCTTTGTGCGCGGACTTTTTTCTGTGTCAAACCATCATATAACATCCCAGCCAGACAGGTCAAGGAGTTTTTATTTTTCAATAACAGGAATTCCCTGTTCCTTTGCGCGCTGCTCCATTTCTTTGAGCGGGTCGCTCTGTTGCTCGCGCTTTTGCGCTGAGCGGTACGGTCCCAGGTGATACATCTTTCCTGTCACCTGCTGGATTGCGCGGCGCATACTGTCCCGCTGAGAGGACTCACGTAAAAGACGAAACGCCAATTCATTATTGGCATCAATTAGAACATAGTTTCCGCTGACATACGCTTTCGTTCCGTGAAACGCCGCTGCAATCGACTTAGAATACCGTTTCAGCGCCTGCACAATTTCGGGCCACTCGGCAAGAGGCACCGCGTTTGCCGCAAGTTCTTCTGCGGTCTGCGGCTTTGCCCGCTTTTCCGGCAGCGGCTCGCTCTGCGGCAAAGTCGCTTCCGCAAGCGGTGTTTCCGTTGCAGCAGCCTTTGGCACCTGCTCTAGTGGATTTTCCGGTACATCTGCCAGGGCCGGCACAGCCGGCGATTCTGTTGTTGGTTCCGTTTGCAGCGGTGCAGCCGAAACTTTCGGTGTAACCGCTGCGGCCGGCGTTTTCGGCAGAGACCCTTTGGTAGGTACCGCGGAAGCAGGCCGCTGTGCAGTCGGTGCCTGCAGCGGTGCTGCAGGCCCACGCTGTTCCAGTGCACAAATACGGCGCACCAGCGCGGCTTTGCTGTCGTCCAGTTCTGGACAGCAAAGCCGCAGCATGCTCATTTCCATCTCGGTGCGGCGGTCTACGCCCCGGTACATGCGCTCGAGTGTATCTTGCAGAGTATCTAAGCCGTGCAAAATAACCGGCAGCGGAATTTTCAGGGCCTGCTGCTCTAGTTTTCTGTACTCGTCCTCGGTCACAGCCACTAGGGAGCGGGCGTCTTTCATGGTCTTAATCAGCATCAGCGCCCGCAAATGCGCGGAAAACTCCTCGCACAGACGCGCCATGTCTTTGCCGCTTTTATGCGCTTCATCAATCACCGCAAGCGCCTCGGCGCTGTCCTGCCGATAAACAGCATCTGCCAAACGAAATAAATGGTCGCGGCTGGCAAGGCCTGCCGCTTCGTTTACGATCTGTACTGTCACTTCTCTGCCGCGGCCCAGACATTGGTCCAAAAGGGAGAGTGCGTCACGCATGGCACCATCTGAAAGGCGCGCAAGCAGCAAAGCTGCCTCTGGCTCCAGGGACGCGCCCTCCTGCCCAGCAATATACGTCAAGCGGGCGGCAATCTCTTCCGGTGCGATCCGGTGGAAGTCAAAGCGCTGGCAGCGGGAAAGAATGGTCGCCGGCAGCTTCTGTACTTCTGTAGTTGCTAAAATAAAAATAACATGGGCTGGCGGCTCTTCTAAAGTCTTGAGCAGCGCATTGAATGCACCGCTTGAGAGCATGTGCACTTCGTCGATGATGTACACGCGGTACTTTGCCACTGCCGGGGTGAAATTCGCCTCTTCGCGCAGCATACGGATACTGTCGACGCCGTTATTGCTGGCAGCATCAATTTCCACAATATCCATAATGCTGCCGTCCTGTACGCCGCGGCAGATTTCGCATTTCCCACAGGGTTCGCCGTCTTTGGGGTGCAGGCAGTTGACCGCTTTTGCTAAAATCTTGGCACAGGTAGTTTTGCCGGTGCCATGGCAGCCGGTAAACAAGTAAGCGTGTGCCACTCTGCCCGCAGTCAGCTCGTTTTTCAGCGTCTTTGTGACCTGCGGCTGACCAATGACATCCGCAAAAACCTGCGGGCGCCATTTGCGGTAAAGCACTTGATACATGCACACACTTCCTTGTTTTTTCTGCTCGCACGATAAAAATTCTATACCGGAACAGCATACAAAAGATCTATCTTTTCCCGCCCACAGTTGTCTTCCCTTCCCGCACGAAACGAGTGCTTTGTTTCGGGAAAAAGTTCGCTGTGTGCAAAAAAAGCAAGGCAGGCGCTTTGCGCCGCCGCACAGCCGGATATACAGATGGACAGACAAACCTGCATCGCACAGGGCCACTCCGCTTAATGCTGCTCGGTTCCCCGCCTGACATGGTTCACGGCGCCCCGCCGCACAGAGCCCGCCCATCTGCATATCCCGCCGCGCGATTTTTGCCTTGCTTCTGCAGTCTTTCGCACACTATAGAATACAGGAATATATTATATACGATTTTCTGAAAAAACTCAAGCTTTTTCAGAATTTTCCTGTGGCCTTGTATGCAGCAGGCAGGCTTTGTGCTATACTAGAAAAAGCGGTTACCGCTTTTTGCGGCCATTCCGTTTTTCTATATTCTCATTAAAAAAGGAGCCTTTTTATGCTGTTTGGTGAACACATTCTTCCGTACAAAAAGCAAATCCTGCGGGATTTAAAAGAATTAGTCAGAATTCCCTCCGTTGTCAGCAGCCCATTGCCCGGGAAACCTTTTGGTGAAGAGAGTGCCCGTGCTCTGCAGACCATCTTAAAAATGGCCGGCAGCCTGGGACTCGAAACCAAAAACGTCGGCAACTACGCCGGCCATGCGGTTTACGGCCAGGGCAGCGACTTTGCCGATGTGCTGTGCCATGTTGATGTCGTACCCGCCGGCGATGGCTGGGAAACCGAGCCGTTTGACACCACCGAAAAGGACGGCCAGCTTTACGGCCGCGGCACCGCCGATGATAAAGGTGCCGCTGTGGTCGCGCTGTACTGTCTGAAAGCCCTGCAGGACGCCGGGGTAAAGACCAAGCGCCGCATTCGCGTGATTTTCGGTGCCGGTGAAGAAGTCGCAAGCAACGACATCGCCACCTATTATGCTTCCGAGCACCTGCCGGTCTTTGGCTTTACGCCCGACAGCGATTACGGTATCTGCAACCGTGAAAAGGGTATTTTGCGGCTCGACTTTTCCGGTGGTGATGACTCCACAGCCGTGCGCCTGTTTACAGCAGGCGATGTAGTGAACGCCGTGCCAGCCAAAGCAGAGACGGTTGTTGTCTGCTCGGAAGAGCAGGCCAACGCATTCTTGGAAATGACCGAAGATGCCGACAATTTCCGCTGCACCAGAACCCCCGATGGCGTCTGCATTGACTCTGAGGGAGTTGCTTCTCATGCCATGCAGCCGCAGGAGGGCGTAAATGCCGCCGAAAAGCTGATTTTGCTGCTTGCCGATGTGCTGAATAAAGAAGAGCTCGGCAGTCTTTTATGCTTCTTAGATGAAAAAGTAAAGAATGAATACAACGGTGCCACTGCCGGCATTCAGCAGAGCGATGAGCCCTCTGGTCCGCTGACCTTAAACCTCGGTTTGGTGCGTATCGGCGAGGGCACCCCCTCTGCCGGCATTGATATCCGCTACCCGGTGACGGCCAGCGGAGACGATATTTTTGCACAGATGCAGCGTATCAGTGCGCCATACGGCCTTACCTGCGTACGCACCTGCGAAAATGTACCGCTCTACTTGCCGGAAGACAGCGAGCTGATTCGCCTTTTAAAGGGCTCTTATGCCGCTGTCATGGGTGAAGAGCCCACCGTATATGCAACCGGCGGCGGCACCTATGCCCGTGAGCTTGAGGGCCGCGGCGTTGCTTTCGGTCCCTTTTTCCCGGATGAGCCGGATCGCCGCCTGCACAACACAAATGAAAGCATTGACCTTGCCCGTTTTGAGCAGCATGCGCAAATCTGCATGCAGGCTATGTATGATATGGCTGTAAAATAAAGAATACGAAAATTAGAAATAACTGCAAAGTGACTGCCCAGAATCTGTGACGCCGGGCAGCCGCTCTTTAGAGAGGAAGGAAAAGCTGTGAATCTCGCAATTCGGTACTATACAAAAACAGGAAATACAAAAAAATTGGCCGAAGCCGCCGCGGAAACCCTCGGCGTGCCCGCACTGCCCGTCTCTGTGCCGCTGAAAGAGCCAGCCGACATTTTGTTTTTGGGCAGCTCGGTCTACGCTGGTTACGTAGACCAGGCAGTGGAGCAGTTTATCGCTTCTTTAGACAAGTCTCAGGTAAAGAAAGTGGTGAATTTCAGCACGGCCGCTGTGCTCTCTTCCACCTACGGCAGCATGAAAAAGCTGCTCACCGCAAAGGGAATCCCGCTGGACAGCCGCGAATTTCACTGCCGCGGAAAGTTCTTCTTTCTGCACCGCAGCCACCCAAACCAGGCCGACCTTTCACGTATGAAAGCGTTTGTCAAAAACGTGGTTTCTTCTGACGAAAAATGAGGCAAGCAGAATGAAATACACGAATTGCCCACCGCACGAAACAGCCTTGATTACCGGTGCTTCCTCCGGGATTGGAAAAGAGATGGCTGTCCTTTTTGCCGCGCACGGCTTTGACCTGGTTCTGACCGCAAGAAACCGCCAGCGGCTGGAAGCCCTTGCCGCGCAGCTGCGCAGCGCTTACCATATTAAAGTTTTGATTCTACCAGCAGATCTTTCAGACCCCTCGAGTGCAGAAAAGCTGTACAGCGCGGTGCACGAAAGGGGAATCGTGATTGACCAGTTTGTCGACAACGCCGGCAGCGGCTGCCGGCAGGAGGTGAGCAAAGCCGACCCAAAAACCATGGTTGACACCATTAACCTAAACGTCAGCAGCGTGACCCTTTTGGCACACTACTTTGCTGCAGAAATGGTCGCGCGCGGCAGCGGTAAAATTCTGATCACCTCCTCTGTCAGCGCTTTTGCGCCGGACCCATACTTTGCGGTCTACTGTGCAACAAAGGCCTACGACCTGCTGTTTGGCAAAACGCTGTGGGCAGAGCTGCGCAAAACACCGGTCAGTGTGAGTATCCTATGTCCTGGGCCTACAAAGACCAACTTTTCACAGAATGCCGGCCGCAAGGATGCCGCCTTCGCGGCAAATCCGCGTGCGGTGGCGCTTTCCGCTTATCAGGGAATGCAGCGCGGCAAGTTTTTGATTATCCCCTCGCCTCTATACAAAGCCGCCTATGTCGCAGCCCGCGTGCTGCCAACAAAGCTGTGTCTCTGCTTCATTGAGCGCTACCAAAAGGGGCTTGCGCCGGAGGGCGTCGCCCGCACAAAAGGCTAGCCTATTTCATGCGGCTCGCGGGAAAGTTCTGTACTGCCGCTTCTTGTAAACAAATTTGATTCTGCAAAGGCTTTCCCACTTTTACCGGTGGAAAGGCCTTTTCGTTTGCTCACAAAGCTGTGCCTCTGCTTTATGGAGCACTGCCAAAAGGGGCTTGCGCCGGAGGGCGTCGCCCGCACAAAAGGCTAGCCTATTTCATGCGGCCTGCAGGAAAATCCTGTACTGCCATGCCCCAGTGGCACTTTTTGCTGCAGCGCATACTATGAACTGTACCGAACATGCAAAACAAAAAGCCATTTTTGCCGAAATGCAGTTTTTGCAGCAACGGCCCTTTTCCCGTCCTTTTCCAAAGGCCGCCTTACGAAAGCGACTTCTATTTTGCGTAAAAGCTTTCGCCGGCTTCAGCACCGCTGGTACCGGCGATTTCTGCGCTGTGCGCTGCGGGCAAAACCGTGCGCCGCCTGACAAAGGAGAGAAACAAATGGATACCTACGAACCCTCTGACCAATGGAGCGATAAATTTGATGATTCCCAGCTGCCGCCTATCCCGCAGCAGGCCGGCTCATGCACCTCTGTGGGCAGCCACCGTGCCCAGGTGACTTTGCCGGTCGCCCTAAAGCCAAAAACCACCTTGGGAAGTGTTGAAACCGAGTGCTGTGGCGACCCCTCCATTATCTGCCGCGAAAACCGCTGCACGCATCTGTGTGAATTTTTAATCGTACAAAAGATCTGCATTAAAATTCCCGTCACGTACTCTACCACTGCCAGCGCCGGCGACCCCTCTATTTTCTGCGGACGCTGCGGAGAGTGCGGCTGCGGCAGAGACGAATAATCCGCCAAATAAAAAGGGACTGCACAGAGAGCGTCAGCAGCTTTCTGTACAGTCTTTTTTATAGTTTTTTATTTTAATGAAACTCTATTTGTGTTTCAGGTGCTCCTGCATCACCTGCAGGAACTGCTGCGCCAAAACATCGTACTCGTGGTGCTGCAGAATGTAGGCATGGCCTCGGGCGCCCATGGCGGCAAGTTTTTCTTTTGGCATAGCCGCCAATTCCTGCGCGGCGGCAGCTATGGCTGAGCTGTCCTCCGGAGGAATGGAAACGCCACAGCCGGCCTCGGCCACCATATCGTTGCCGGCCTCAACAGCAAAGATAACCGGCTTGCCGGCCATCATATAATCCATCAGTTTATTTGGGGAAACGCCGAAGCGAAACAGCGGCTGCCGCTGCAGGCCAATATATAAAGCATCCATCTGTGCCAAAAGCTCGGGCACCTGACCGCGGGATACCGGCTCTAAAAAGCTGACGTTTTGGAGACCGGCGGCTTTCTTTTTCAGGCGTTCGCGCTCCGGCCCAGGGCCGATGAGCAAAAGCTTTATCTTTTTTCCCTGCAGCTTCTGTCCAGCCTCTACAAAGCTGTCAAGTGCATTGGCGACGCCATGCGCACCAGTGTAGGCCACTAAGAACCAGCCCTCATCATGCCAGCGCCCAATCTGCTCAGCATACACCGGCTGCGCGGGCAGGGGCTTTTCCCAGTCGGCTTTTACAATTCCGTTTGGGATACAATAAAAGGCTTCCGGCCGCATGCCATGTTCGACAAAGTGCTCTTTTGAGCACGGCAATAAACTGACGATTGCGTCGGTCGATCTGCAGCATTCATTCTCTGCATGCTGCATCACCATGATAAACGGATGATGTGCACTCATGTGCCCCAGTTCCATCGGGCTGAGCGGCCACAGGTCGTGCACTTCATAAATGACCTCGGCATTATAACGCTTTGCAATCGCCTCTGCCGGGTAAATATCCAGGGGATAAGTACTGGAGGCAATAACAACATCCGGCTTTCCTACGGCGCAGATTTCTTTCTGATATTTTTTTACGCCGTGCAGGAACGACAGAATATTGCGAATGCGGCCGACGCCGTTTCCATCATACTGCGGCCCGGCAATCCAGAACCAGCGGATGCCATCCTCTGTTTCTGTAAAAAACGGCCGGCCTTTCATGTCGGGGTTTTGGGTACGCAGGTGGCTATAAGAACTTGCAACAATCGTTACAGTATGGCCTGCCTCTGCCCAGCGCTTCGCCATAAAATACGGCCGAAACTCCATACCAAGCTTTGGGGAACCCGCATAGTGCTCAAGGTAAATGATGTTCATGCGGTTTTCACTCCCCCTGCCCGCAAACAATGCGGGCAATCTTTTCACTGGCGTGGCCGTCGCCAAACGGGTGCGCATTGCGCACAGACGGGTCGGGCACGGTATGAAGTGCCTTATTCAAAATATCCTGTGTCTCAAGTTTGGCCAGCACATTCCAGCCGCCGGCCAGAGTTTCAATCCATTCTGTCTCACTGCGCAGGGTAATACACGGCACTTCCATAAACCATGCCTCTTTCTGCAATCCACCGCTGTCGGTGAGCACCTGGCAGGCGCCGTTTGTCAAAAGCAGCATTTCCAAGTAGCCCACTGGGTCAATCAGCTGAATGTTCTTGTAGCCGCGGTGCTTGAGCGCCTGCTCTGCTAAGGGGCGGGTGCGTGGGTGAATCGGAATGACCACGCGCTGCGGCAGCTGCTCAAAGGCATCAAAGATACGCTCAATGGCCGCTTCGCCGCCGTCGGTCGTTTCGGCGCGGTGCAGAGTCGCCAGGCGATACTGCTTTGGCGCAATGCCCAGCTGCTCGTAAATCTTACGCTTCTCCGGATTTTTCAGGGCAACTTCACGGAAATGCAGAACGCTGTCAAGCATAACATCCCCGGTCACAGAGACTCCTTCTGTAATGCCCTCTTTTGCCAAATTCTTTTTGGCTGTTTCGGTCGGGCAGAAAAGCCATGTGGAAATGTGATCACTCAAAATGCGGTTCTGCTCTTCCGGCATACGCATATTGTAAGAGCGCAGACCGGCCTCGACATGTGCCACCGGAATGTGCAGCTTGCTTGCTGCCAAAGCGCCCGCCAAAGTAGAGTTAGTGTCACCATACACCAGCATTACATCTGGTTTTTCCTTAAAAAGAATTTCTTCAATGCCAATCAGCATTTCACCGGTCTGGCGGCCGTGTGTGCCGCTGCCTACACCCAGATTGTACGCTGGGTGCGGAATTTGCAGCTCCTCAAAAAAGACCGCAGACATATTCTTATCATAATGCTGCCCGGTATGCACCAAAACTTCCTGGCACAGTGGAGCCAAAGCGGCGGAAACCACGCTAGCCTTGATAAACTGCGGCCGTGCGCCAACTACCGTAACAATTTTCATGACAATCCTCCTGCTTTTTTGCCTGTTTCAGCGCACTTTTACGTCTTCGCTGCACATCTCTGTGCTGGCAAAAGACAGGCCGTCAAACTTCACAGCCTTGCCGGTCTTCTGGCTCTTATAGGCAGCTAAGATAATCTTCATGGCCTTAATGCCCTCGTACCCGGAAACCAGCGGGCGGGTGTGCGTATTGATTGCATGAATATAGTTGGCGTACAGGGCGTTGTGTCCGCTGCCATAAACGTCTTTCGGGTCTTTGCCAGCAAGCTTGGCAACTGCTTCATCCTGCTCAGCGGGCTTTTCAAAGTTCCATGTCTGCACACGGTTAACTGCCAGGCCGCCGATAACCGCACAGCCGGTCGCACCGAAAATAGAAAGCGTTTCTTCCAGGTTTTTCGGGTATACACAGGCGGTGCCCTCTACAATGCCGATAGCGCCGTTTTTAAAGCGAATCAAAATAGAGCCGAAGTCCTCGGCCTCGATGTCACGCAGATAGTTGCCGGTCATAGCCATGATGGTGTCCGGCTGGCCACCCAGGCTCCACTGCAGCAGGTCAATATTGTGAATGCACTGATTCATCAGTGTGCCGCCGTCCTGCGCCCAGGTGCCGCGCCACGGGGCCTGCTGATAATACGACATGTTGCGGTTCCATAAAATGCGTGCAGTACCGCTCACCAGTTTGCCAAAGCGGCCGTCGTCCAGCGCCTTGTGCAGCTGCTGAATCGGCTCGTTGAAGCGGTTTTGGTGGCAGACGCCCAAAGTCACGTTCTTTGCTTCTGCGGTGGCAATCATCTTTTCCGCATCAGCTGTAGAGAGAGCCATTGGCTTTTCAGTCAGCACATGTTTACCGTGCTCCATGCAGTAAATGGCAATCTGTGCATGATAGCCGCTCTCGGTTGCAATAGAGCAGGCGTTGATTTCTTGTTCTTCCAGTGCTTTTTTGTAGTCGGTATAGATAAGCGGCTCATAACCAGCCTGTTCTTTGAGCATGGCAGCCTTTGCCTCGGCGCGCTCGCGTACCGGGTCACAGACAACTGCAAGGGTCATGGTGTCTTTATTTGCAGCAGCAGCCGCAATGTGGTTTTTACTGATACGGCCGCAGCCGATAAGCATAAAGCGTAATTTTGCCATTCTAGTAAAACTCTCCTTTACACAAATTTTGCGCTCTTCCGTGGGAAAAGCGCAAAATTGCAGCACCGCCTTTGACGGCGCAGTTTTGTATTTTTACAGCAATTCGATATTGCTGCGGTCCTTTACATCTTTCATTGCATTGCGGGTATCAAAGATTTCTTTTGCAGTCTTCTGGATATGGTCGTAATCAAAGCAGCTGTGTGATGTGCAGATGACCACGATATCCGCATTGCGCAGCATGTCGTCTGTCAAAGCCGGCTCGCTCTTGTGTACAACCCCCTTGTGGGTGTACTGCGGGATATATGGGTCGTAATAAGTTGTATCTGCGCCCTGCTTAATGAAGTTTGCAATCACGTTGATTGCCGGGCTTTCACGGCAGTCATCAATATCATTTTTATACGCAACACCCAGAACCAGAACTTTTGCACCGTTGAGTGCGGTCTTTCTGCGGCTGAGCACCTTCATTACACGGTCGACAACGTACTCTGGCATAGAGGTGTTGATTTCGCCGGAAGTTTCAATCAGGCGGGTATGGTAGTCATACTCACGCGCTTTCCAGGAAAGATAGAACGGGTCCAGCGGAATGCAGTGACCGCCCAGGCCCGGGCCCGGATAAAACGCCTGGAAACCATAGGGCTTTGTCTTAGCGGCGTCGATGACTTCCCAGACATTGATACCCATGCGGTTGCAGATAATGGCCATTTCGTTTGCCAGGCCAATATTGATGTTGCGGTAAGTGTTCTCCAGCAGCTTTTCCATCTCAGCAACAGCCGGGGAGGAAACTTCGTAAACGCCGCCCTCAAGCACATTGCGGTAAAGCGCAGCAGCCACGTTGGTAGCATCTTTGCCAATACCGCCTACGACCTTCGGTGTATTTTTGGTCTTGTACTGCTTGTTGCCGGGATCCACGCGCTCTGGGGAAAAAGCAAGGTAGAAATCCTCGCCGCACTTGAGGCCGCTCTTTTCAAGAATCGGCTTGAGCAGTTCCTCAGTTGTTCCCGGATAAGTGGTGCTTTCCAGAATAATGACCATGCCGGAGTGCACATACTCAGCAACACTTTCAGTAGAGCTCTTGACATAGCTGATATCCGGCTGCTGGTGAGCATCCAGAGGAGTCGGTACACAAATGGCAACCGCATCTACTTCTTTGATAAAAGAGAAGTCGCTGGTTGCACGCAGCTTGCCAGTCTCGACTTCTTTTTTCAGTGTATCGCCGACAATATCGCCAATGTAATTATGCCCTGCATTTACAGAGTCAACTTTTTTCTTCTGCACATCAAAGCCGATGGTCGTGTAGCCTGAACGTGCGAACTCAACGGCCAGCGGCAGACCGACATAGCCAAGGCCGACAATGCCGACTTTTGCTGTTTTGCTGTTGATTTTTTCGAGCAGCTCTGCTTTAACATTTGCCATTTTTATTTTCCCTCATTTTTTGTAGAATTAAAGAATCTATATAAAAAGCAAAAAAGCTTTTGCAAATTTACGGTTTACAGCTTCTGCAGGACTCCGCAGACATAGTCAATCACTTCGTCGGTGATGTAGCCGTGCATTGGCAGGCTGAAGACGGTCTTGGCCAAGCTCTCTGCCACTGGCAGATCGCCCGGCTTGTAGCCCAGCGGCGCATACACCTTTTGCAGGTGCAGCGGGCACGGATAATAGATAATCGACGGTACACCGGCTTCTTTCAGAGCAGCCATGGCGCGGGTGCGCTCTTCTTCGCTTTTGGCACACAGGGTATAGTAGCCAAAGCTCGAATGGTAACCTGACAGCACAACAGGCGTCTGAAATTTATTCTTCAGTGCGTCGCTGTAGCGCTGTGCGGCACGGCTGCGGTGCGCATCTTCGGTATCAAAGGCATGCAGTTTTGGCAGCAGAACTGCCGCCTGCAGCGTATCCAGACGGGAGTTAACGCCAATACGTACATTCTCATACTTCATTTTACCCTTGCCATGTACACGAATGGATTTAAGCACCGTGTACAATTCCGGGTCGTCGGTAAAGACGGCACCGCCATCGCCATAGCAGCCAAGCGCCTTTGCCGGGAAAAAGCTGGTCGCGGAAGCATCGCCGAAAGAGCATGCGCGCCTGTCGCCAATGCGCCCGCCAAAACCCTGTGCACCGTCTTCCAGTACTTTCAAGCCGTTTGCCTTTGCAATTTTCTCGATTTCCGGAAACTGTGCCGGCTGGCCAAACAAGTCTACCGCAATAACCGCGCGCGGGGTCAGCTTGCCTTCTGCTTTGACCGCAGCAATCTTTTTCTGCAAATCCGCCGGGTCCATATCAAAGGTGTCAGGACGGCTGTCAACAAAGACAGGCGTGCCGCCGCACAGGCTGATGACCTCACTGCTGGCGAAGAATGTAAAGGCCGGCACAAATACAGCATCGCCTGCCTGAATACCCCACGCCATCAGCGGTATACGCAACGCGTCGGTGCCGTTGCCGCAGGTCACGCAGTATTTGCGCCCTGTATAGGCGCACAGTTCCTTTTCCAGCTGTTCTATCTGCGGGCCGGAAATAAAATGGGCGCCCGCAATGACATCGGCAATGCCCGCGTCGATTTCCGGTTTCAGCGCACGGTACTGGGCGCCGAGGTCATTAAACTTTATTTCATCCATATTGTTGCTTCCTCCTGAAAATACAGTAAGAATTTTCCGCACGGTCTTTCAGTCTTTCACTTCATGCAGGCCGTCTTCCTCCTCAGCGTACCGGCGGCCGCATTTGGGACAGCGCAGGTGTTCGTCCAATGTTTCGCCGCACTCGCAGGCCCAGCCGTGCTGCCGCGCAGGCACGCCCATCATAATTGCGTGGGCAGGCACGTCTTTGGTAACAACGCTCCCCGCGGCAATAAAGGCGTTTCTGCCAATGCTATGTCCGCAGACAATGGTGGCATTTGCCCCGATTGAGGCGCCGTCGCCAATCGGCGTTGGCTTATAAAACTGCGACCCTTTCTGCGGGTAGCGGCAGCGTGGCCGCGGCACATTGGTAAACACCATGCTCGGCCCGCAGAAGACATAGTCACCAAGCTCTACACCTTCGTAAACACTGACATTGTTTTGTATTTTGCAGTAGCTGCCGATTTTCACGCCACCTGCTACAAACACATTTTGCCCAAGCGTGCAGCCCGCGCCGATTTTTACACCGCCGCTGATATGCGAAAAATGCCAGATCTTTGTGCCCTCGCCAATTTCAGCGCCTTTGTCGACACAGGCACTGGGGTGGACAAAATAAGAGTCGCTCATTGTGATTGCACAGCTTCCTTCATCATTTCAGTATTTCCATTTTAGGGACAGGCAGCGCAGCAAAGGAAGGCCGCGCCAGAGCTTTTTCAGCAGCCGCACCGGACGCAGTCAGGGAGCATCTCCCTCTTCTTATTTTAAGTTCTGCCGCCAAAAAGCCAGGCTGCGGTTTTACGAGGCAGGCGCTTCCTTTCCAGAATATATCCTTTAACTAATGTATTATAGTATAAACGGGCGCTATCGTCAAATGTTTTATCGCCTCTTTTCTTCCTTTTCGTCCCGGCTTTCGCATTGACTTTGTGTGTATTATAGATTATGATGTAATCTGAAACTGCAGAAAAGCTGCCACCTTTCCGTGGGTTTTGCCGCGGCGGCCGGCTGTGCTTCTGTTTTTTCCGTGAAATCTTGAAACTTAAATAAAGAAGGACAGAAAAATGAGCAATTTTCATGTCAGAAAGGATTTTATCCCCTATAACCGTCCGGATATTACCGACGCCGAAATTAACGAGGTAGTGGATACCCTGAAATCCGGCTGGATTGCCAAAGGGCCGCGCACCGTAGAATTTGAAAAAAAATTTGCAGAGTACCTGGGTGCCAAGCACGCACTGGCGCTTAACTCCTGCACTGCTGCGCTGCATGTTTCCCTTTTAAGCGCAGGTATCAAGGCGGGTGACGAGGTCATCACCACCCCCATGACGTTTGCCTCTACGGCAAGCACTATTATCCACTGCGGTGCCAAGCCTGTTTTTGCCGACATTGACTATCGCACCGGCTGCATTGACCCAGCGGAAATTGCCAAAAAAATCACGCCAAAGACAAAAGCCATTGTCCCCGTGCACTACAGCGGTCAGGTCTGCGACCTCGACCCGATTTATGAATTGGCAGACAAATATAATCTGTATGTCAGCGAAGATGCGGCCCACGCCCTGTGGAGCCGCTACAAAGGTCGCCTAATCGGCAACAAGCTGAAAGGCGCTGCCTGCTACAGCTTCTATGCAACCAAAAACCTGACCACTGGCGAAGGCGGCATGCTGGTAACCGACAACGACGAAATCGACGCAAAAGCACGTATCTGGGCTGGACAAGGCATGAGCCACAACGCCTGGAACCGCTATGCGAAAGGCGGCTCTTGGCAGTACGATATCTGCGAGCCCGGCTTTAAATACAATATGTTTGACATTCAGGCTGCTATGGGTCTGCACCAACTGGGCCGCCTGGAAGAAATGCAGCAGAAGCGGCTGAAAATTGCCGCCCGCTACCAGGAAGCTTTTAGCAAATGCGACGCACTTGACCCGCCCTTTGTGCCAGACTACACAACCCACTGCTGGCATTTGTATGTTCTGCGCATTGTACCCGAAAACCTGACTATTGACCGCGACCAGTTTATTGTTGAACTCAATAACCGCAACGTCGGCACCAGTGTTCACTTTATCCCGGTCACCATGATGAGCGCCTATACCAGCCGCTACGGCTTTAAGCCCGGCGACTTTCCGAATGCAGAAAAACATTTTCAGCGCATCATCAGCTTACCGCTGTACCCAACTATGACTGAAGAACAGGTACAGTATGTCATCGATGCGGTTATGGATATTGTAGAAAAATATCACAAGTAATCTGGAATAACATTGTATGGAAAGCCCGCGGGCTTTCCATTTTCCGCTTTTGGGAGGAACCTTTCATGAACTGCAAACGAACGATTTCCGCTTTTTTGGCGCTGGCAGCGGGGCTGTCGATGGCAGCCTGCACAAATGCCGGCCAAAGCGCGTCGTCCTCTTCCGCCGCCTCTTCGGCTGTTTCATCGGCGGCGGTTTCCAACATCGAAGCTGCCTCGTCATCGTCCTCTGCAAGCAGCGCGCCGCAGATCAAGCTGACGCTTGCTGTCAGCCCGGATACCTCTGCACCGCTGCTGGGCGGCCTGTACGCTGCCCGCAAGCAGGGCTACTTTGCAAGTTACGGTCTGGATGTCACCATTACAACGGCAAAGTCTGCCGCGCAGGCTGTTGACCTTGCCAGCGCCGGCACGGCCCAGTTTACCACGACAGAGCAGAGTACTTCTTTTGCGGATGCACTTATCGCCAAAAAAGACGTCACCGCTGTCGCAGCCCTGCAGCAGCACAACGACGCCGGTGTGCTGAGCCTGACTGACAAAAAGATCACCCGGCCAAAGCAGCTGGAAAACACCGCCTGCCAAACAGACGGCACTCCGCTGGCAGAGGCAATGCTGAAAGAAGCAGTTACCGCAGACGGAGGTAACGCGGCCCTTGTAAAAACACAGATTGCCTCAACTTCCGGCACGACTGCCGCTGTAAAGGGCGGTGCCCTCACCTGCGGCAGCTACAGCTGGAGCGGCCTCAGCTGTAAGGAAAGCGGCGTTTCAGCCAGCTTTCTGTTTTACCGTGACACGGCGCCGGTACTGGATGAATACCCCTGCCTGCTGGCGGCAAATAATACCTTTTTAAAGCAGCACCCCCAGACCGCAAAAGATTTCCTTTCCGCAGCCAATCTCGGCTATCTTTACGCAGCCGCGCACCCTGACATCACCGCGAAAGAAGTTTGCGCACAAGTTCCCGCCGTTAAAAATCAGCAGGCACTGGTGCAGCGCTCATTGACATGGCTCGCGGGAAAATATACGGACGATGCCATCCTTTGGGGAAGCCTCGACACCCAGCGCTGGAACCGCTTTTACACCTGGATGAACCAAAAGAAACTTTCAAAAAGCAGTGTCCCCCTCAGTACGGGCTTCTCTTCCGATTATCTGCCACAGCCTACTTCCAGTGCTGTATCTTAAAACATGATTTACACAACGAGCCGCCGGAAAGCAATTTTCCGACGGCCTTTTTTATGGCTGCCTCCCTCGCATAGGCAGCTACTCGCCGGGGTCAGCAGATTGGAACAGCAGAAAATGCCAGGTACACACAACGAGCCGCCGGAAAGCAATTTTCCGACGGCCCGTTGTGCTAAAAATTCTGATAAGTGCTATCGACGAAGCTCATACGAAAGTTCTATGGTTTACGAAATCAGCGGACTTTCTGCAACCGCTTTCTGCAGCTGCTGCAGTGCCTTTTGCAGTGTTTCGCGCTGGCATGCAATATTGATACGTTCAAAGCCTTCGCCTGTCTTGCCAAAAACACTTCCGCTGTCAAGCCAAAGTTTTGCACGGTTAACGACCAAATCTTCCAGCTGTTCCTGTGTTAGGCCAAAACCGCGGCAGTCCAGCCACAACAGGTAGGTGCCTTCCGGCTCAATCAGTTGAATCTGCGACAGATTCTTTTGTAAAAATTCGCGTACAAAACGGATATTCCCCTGCAGATACTGCAGCAGTGCTTCCAGCCATGGCTCCCCATAACGATAAGCTGTTTCGCAAGCAATCAGACCCATCTGGTTAAGCTGACTGTATCCCGCAGCGGCAATCTGCTTTTCCAATTTTTTACGCAGCTGCTGATTGGCTACAAAAATATTGCTTGTCTGCAGGCCAGCCAGATTAAACGTCTTGCTGGGCGCAGTGCACAGCACTGTGCTGTCAAGGAAACGCGGATCCACCGCCAGGAACGGAGTGTGCGTATGTCCGGGCCAAACAAAATCCGCATGAATCTCATCGGCGGCGACAATGACATGATACTTTAGGCAGATCTCCCCCATGCGCTGCAGCTCTTCCCGCTTCCAAACGCGGCCAACCGGATTGTGCGGGCTGCACAGCAAAAAGAGTTTGACATGGTTTTCACGAATCTTTGTTTCAAAATCCTGAAAATCAATTTCGTAGTGTCCGTCTTTCAGCACCAGTGGATTATTGACCAGCTGCCGGCCGTTGTCGCGGATAATCTCTGAAAAAGGATAATATACCGGCTGCTGTAACAAAACCGCCTCACCGGGCTGTGTAAAGGCACGCACAGCCGCCGCAAGCGCAAAGACGACCCCCGGTGTTTTGACCAGCCACTCTTTTTCGGGACGCCAGCCATGCCGCTTTGCAAACCAATCGGCGACTGCCTGAAAATAGCTGTCCGTACTTTCGGTATACCCAAATACGCCGAAACGTGCCGCTTTCTCTAGAGCCTCACTCACCTGCGGAACCGTTTGAAAATCCATATCTGCCACCCACAGAGGTAAAACATCTGCAGGCTTGCCGCGCTGAGCGGCAAAGTCATATTTTAAACTGCCGGTTCCGTGCCGGTCTACCGGCGTTGAAAAATCAAAATTCATATTTGTATCCTCTCTCTGATACTTTTTTAAGTTCTGCGCCTGCAAACAAACCGAATCCGGCTTTCTATATTTTTCTTCTGTACTTGAAATTCGTGCAAAGAATATTTTTCTCAAATATCCTTTGCAGCCGCGGCCTGCTGCAGGTCCTCTTCCAGATCCGTGACTTCTTCCAAGCCTACCGAAAGGCGAAGCAGGCAGTCATTGATACCGCGGGCCTCCCGCTCCTCTTTTGGTAAGTCGGCGTGGGTCTGCGTCATCGGGTAGGTCAGCAGCGTTTCAGTACCGCCGAGGCTCTCTGCAAAAAGGATCAGCTGCACATTGCGCAGCAGGCGCAGCGCCGTTTTGCTGCTATCAACGACAAACGAAATCATCGCACCGGCACCGCGGCTCTGCTTACAGTTGATTTCATAGCCCGGATGCTCCGGCAAACCCACGTACAGCACTTTGCGCACCCAAGACTGCTTTTGCAGCCACTGCGCCAAGGCAAGCGCATTTTGCTGCTGGCGTTCCATACGCACTGCCAAAGTCTTAATACCGCGCAGGACCAGCCAGCTGTCCATCGGGGAAAGACATGCGCCGGTCGTCATGTAGTACCAGCGCAGCTTTTCCAGCAGCTGCGGATCTTTTGCTACCAAAAATCCTGCCAGCGTATCGTTGTGCCCGGCTAAGAACTTTGTACCGCTATGAATAACCACATCGGCACCAAGTTCTAACGGATTCTGCAGATACGGCGTTAAGAAGGTATTATCTACCAACAAAAGCAAATGCTTTTCGCGGCAAAGGGCAGCCACCGCGCGCAAATCAGTGACCTGCATCATCGGGTTAGTAGGCGTCTCGATAAAGAGAGCCTTTGTCTGCGGACGCAGCCGCTTGCGCACCTTTTCTATATCGGAAGTATCCATAAAATCAAAGGAAAGGCCGTTTTTCTCCCCCACCCCGCGGAAAAGGCGAATGCTGCCGCCGTACAAATCATCAGTCGCCAGAATATGGTCTCCCGGCTGAAAAAGCTCCATCAGGCAGGTAATCGCCGCCATGCCGGAAGAAAAGCCAATGGCGCCGCAACCATGCTCTAAGCCGGCAACCAACTGCTCTAATTTTTCACGGGTTGGATTCTGCTGACGGCTGTAGTCATAGCCGCCCTCGCCAATATCGTGGTGCCGAAACATCGCTGTCTGGTAAATCGGCATTTCCACCGCTCCGGTTGGGTCATCGTCCCGTATACCGCCATGTACGCAAAGTGTCCGCAAATTCATTTGTAAGCCCTCCATATATACTTTACTTCTTATATATGTTTTCTTTCTTGTAAGGATACTCGCTTTTGCAGAATCTGTCAATACTGCGCGCCATATTCTTTTAAAAAGAATATGGCGCGCTGAAAATACAGAATGCTGTATAGATAAAAAGCGCTGCCTAATGCACAGCGCAAAGATTTTCGCTCTATTCGCAAGCCTCATCTTGAATTGCATCTGAATTGCTTTTTTTAATTCGCTAAGTTTTTCCTATTTTGCGTTAATTTTTCACGTTAATAATGAGCGCATCAAATAAGCAACAAAAATCCCC